>DATNMX010000114.1:0-206611 GCA_035602135.1 Candidatus Dormiibacterota bacterium | reverse complement strand
ATGTCTGGTTCTCAATCGAAGAGGAACCACCGCCGAGAGGCACGAACGCGAGCTGAAGCACCTAAGAATTTTATACACGCGCTTCTCCGAAGCGCGTCGGGAGAGCTTTTGCCCTCTTGACACGGACTTATCATGGATGTCGGCTGCTGGCCTCGCCTGGAAAAGCTACCAGGAGAACCTGCCTCCAGCAGGCGCAGACAAAGTGAACTACAGCGACGGGTTCTTCAGCAACCTCGTCAATCCCACCACGGTGCTCCCAAAGGAAAAGCAGGGTGTTATCAAGCAGTACGCCGCCAAGCACAATCCCTTCGTCTACTTCCGCAGTGTTCAGGAAGGCAGTCTGAACCGTGTTGTCGGTTTTGCTGGCGCGCACGGTCTGTTTGAGGACCTCAGTTCCGGCGACGTCCCGGCCTTCTCATTCATTGCTCCCAACCAGTGCAACGACCAGCACGGCCGCGGCAATGCCGGTCCGGCCTGCGATTATGATCCATCACCGACTGGCACTCAGACTGGGCTGAATCCCGCATTGATTTACCAGGGGGACCTCGCCGTGCGGAATCTCATCAAAGCCATTAAGAGCTCCCCAGCGTGGAAAGACGGCCGCAACGCCATCGTGCTGCTGTGGGACGAAAATGACTACGCCAATGCGCCGATCACCAATCAGGTCGTACTCATCGTGGATACCAACTACGGAGTCCATGGCGTGAAGAGCGCCAACTTCTACACCCATTTCTCCTTGCTTAAATCGCTGGAAGCGTCTTTCGGACTGCCGTGCCTGAACCATGCGTGCGACGCAAGCGTCCACGTAATGTCCGACATGTTCGCTAGCAACCGCGAAGAGTAAGTAAGACTAGGCCGGGGAAATATGGGCTTCCGACATTGACGGAAGCTCTTCCGTTCGCTAACTAGAGCCGCTCTTTCCGTAAACGCACTACAGAATCGCCGCACTGCTTGCGGGGCTCCCTGAGGCGCTTCGCGCAGCAGGCGGCGATTTCCTGTTCTGCAACATGATCGGCATAACCTGGCGATTCTCCGGGCGAATTCCCTCTCACTCCCGCTGGTACAAGAATCCCCAGTCAGGTCACCTAGCCGATGAAACGCTTAAAGAGGTATTTCAGTTTTCTCTTCCACCCCTGCGGATCTGTGAGTTTGGTGAGCAGGGAGGGCGGAGAGGGGAGATTGGGGAGTGCATCCGCCAGAGCCTTCTGACTACCGTGAAACTCAAAGACAACGTACTTGGCCATCGCCTCACCTGGGTTGCGCATGCCATGAGGCTCGCCCGCCGGGTAGAAGATCACACTATAGGGCCCCAAGCGTTCGCCTAGCGTTTCGATCTCACCTTCCAGAACAATGATGGCTACGTCATAAGCGTCGAAGTGCGGTTCGTAGCCGGCTCCAGGTGCGAGAGTGGAGGCATGGCAGTGAAGTTTCCGCAGGTAGGCTGTTGGCCCCTCAAAAACCAGACGCGGGCGAAAGCCGTCCTGGACTTCTGAGTTCTCCAGATGATCAAAGACGTTAAAGTGACCGAAAGCAAGCGGTGAATCGGACTCCGTCTCGTCGGTGTACCACTTGAACATAAGATAGTTCGCCGGATTTACACTAACCGTCTTGAGGGTGTGGAGAAAGTGGGCTGGATAATAAACAAATTGACCGACTCTCAGCCGCTTTCGGTGATCCCCCTTGGGGGTTTGCACATCTGGGAGTATGAGATCGACCTCGCCAGCTAGGAGCAGGAGGAGTTCTTCCTCTTTGTGTGTATGCGGCGGATGCGGGCAGTGGCCATGGGTTAACACTGACGTGTGACAGGACAGACTGCGCATGTCCCCAGTGCAGCCGCTAAAGATGGGATAGGGTTTCCAGCCCTTATCTTTGTCTGGTGGGAGTGGGGTGTGAAGCGGGTAAACTCGGTTGGTTAGTTGGGGGCTCGACCCCCAACTGCCTGCCACAGGCGCGGAAACAATGCGGTTGACGCCAGTTTTGGCACTTCCTCTTACCATAAGGCATGCAGGTTTTGGCAAATTGAACTTGTGAAAAGGCCAATCCAGATAGTTGTAGTCCGGGATGCGTATCATGGTGTCTGGTGTGGCATATTGGAGCAGCAGCGCGCGACGAGTCTTGCTGGAAAGGTTGTTGGAACTGTGCCAAAGTTGGCCATCGAGAAAGAGAGCTTGACCATCGGTCATCTCCAGCCTCACCAAGTCACTTCGTTTGTCCCGCTCTCGAGCCCACCGCAGGATGTCTTCATCGGTCGTCTCATCCCGGCCTCTGCCGAACTGGTATCTTAACTCTTGCACACTGACACGGAAGCGATGGGAGTAGGAAATGATCGACATAGATGAATCAGGGTTTGTGTGCTCGATGCCCATCCATACCGAAACTGTTTTGCCCGAAGGGGCTAACGATTCGATATCGGAATGCCATGGATGGATGACGCAAGGAGCGCGGCTCTGAATGCTGGCACCCCAAAGCATGACGTCTCCGCCAAGCAGAGTGGCCACGACCTCGATGATCGCAGGGTGCGTACTAATCTCGTAAAATACCCGCGAGCTGGCCGCATGGCCCTTGTCCCAATCCAGCGGGGGCCCGTTGCGTGTGTTACTAGCCGCCCGCAGAAATCGCTGGCACTCCTGTGCCGACAGCACTCGGATGGGGCTGGCATACCCCTTTTCGGTAATTTGGGACGTAATAGTCTTAACAGTGCTTTCTCTTTGGGCACTGGACATTAGCTTCCCCACGTCTCTTGCCTAACGAGCCAGCATAGCATCGGTTTAGCGCGTATAAGGACGAAAGTACATGCGGTCGTGTACAAATCCGTTCGCTGGCCCATCTCTCTCTGCCCCGATGCACTGGCAACAGCCAGTTCACTGAAGGCAATTTCGTTTGTCCGGTAGCGCGTCGGCCGGTAACAACCTGTTGGGAAGCTGCGCATTAAGGGGATGAAAGGAAACCAAATTATCGGAAAACGTACTATGGAATGCGATGTCCAGTTGCTAACGCTGCAGCGAGCGCATTTTTATACTCGGCATCTTCTGGAGAAAGTGCTGCGGCTTTGCGAAATGCTTCCACCGCTTTTTCACGCTCGTTTCGCTGCATCCGGATTTTCCCGATCTCGAAGTAGGCATCCGCTTCCTTGGGATGAATGCGCGTCACGTGCCCGAAGGCGGACAGCGCTTCTTCCAGGCGTCCTTCGCGTTCCGCGATGATGCCGTTGACGTAGAGAAAATCGGGCTGCAAGGGCTGAATCGCTAGAGCTTGCTGAATTGCGGTGCGCGCCTTTTTGGTTTGGTGCAGGGAGAAATAAATTTTTGCCTGTTGCGAGAGCGCGAAACCGTTTCGCGGATTTTGTTCGAGCGCCTGTTGCAGCAGAGCGAGAGCTTCCGTGAATTTATTTTGCAGCGCCAAAGCGTAGGCTTGTTCCACGAGATGCAGTGATTGCACATTGTTTTCGGACTGCTCCTGGTCTCTTTGCGAAGCCGCCGCAAATTCTGCGCGCGCTTTGCTCGCCAGTTCTCTTTGCCCGGAACATTCGTACGCATTTGCCAGGACAAAAAGCGACGGCGTATCCAGCCGAGAAATATTTTCAGCGGCGTGCAGCACTTCGGCGGCGCGAGCGCATTGTTTTAGTCGCAGCAGAATTTTGCCGAGCACCGCGCGAGCCGCCATATTATTTGGTTGCGCCGCCACGACTTTTTCAATATCGGCGAACGCTTTTTCGTTTTGATCTGTATCTGCGTAGATTTGCGCGCGCACAAAATGCGCGGTCTGATTTTCAGGATCCAAGGCGAGAACTTTATCGAATTGTAAAAGAGCTTCTGCCGTATCGCCGTTGCTTAAATACGCGGTGGCAAGAAGATTTCCGGCAGCGGCATCGCGGGGCGCCAAATGCACGGCGGCTTGCAGCGTGTCTATCGCGGCGCGATATGATTGCGTTTCCGTTTCGAGATGGCCAAGCGCTTTCAGTACAGCCACTCTCTTCGGGTGGTGAGTGCGCGCGGACCTTAGCACCGCGAGCGCTTCGTCCAGGTTGCGCACATGCGCGTAAGTTTCCGCGAGCCCCAGCGTGGCGATTTCATTTTGTGGTTGCAGCGCCAAAGTGCGCTGAAAAAAGTCGATGGCATCGGGGTAGCGCTCGGCTTTCAACAAAAAGTGCGCAAACTCCAAATTCAGCCGGAAATTGTCTGGCCTTGCCGCGAGCGCTTTCTGGTATTTCTCAACTGTTTTCTCGATTTCGGCTGGAGATGTTGACGACGCGGGTGATACTGATGACGCGTCTTGTTGCACATGGAAAACCAGTTTCGCGCGCGCTGATGCGCGAGGAAACGCGAGAGAAAACAGCAGGCAAATCGCGAGCATTCCCGCAAGAATCAAAATTCTCTTGGTCATTCTATAAATTCTCTCGGTCATTCAAGAAAGTTTCTTGATCAGAAAGATTAAATAGATTCTCTTGGTCAGAAACATTCAAGGAAGATTGTAACCCGTCGCGTTTCTCTTGACACCACCGCGGGCGATGATCATAAGCAGCGTCAGTCCGAATAAAACAAATCGTTTCGCGACCACTAACATGTTCGATGGTGTTGCGATCCATACCGAAGTCGCTTTCACCTCTCTAGGACCCCTTGCGGTCCGAAACGCGCTTCGCGAACCTACTGCGCCGTATTTGCTTTTCGCCATGACCGGCTCAGAGATCCGGACGGCCGGTCAGGTTTGGCGCTGCTTCGCTGAGAAGACCCTCAAATCGAGCGGGCGCGCGTACATCGCCAATTTTCCGTCGGACGTGCGGGGCCACAGTTCTTTTGGTCCATTGCAATACAACTCCACTCCGTTTTCATCCGGGTCACGCAGGTAAATAGATTCACTCACACCATGGTCGGAAGCGCCTTCTAGCGGGATTCGCGCAGACAACACTCGTTGCAAAGCGGCAGCAAGCGCAGCGCGAGTGGGATACACGATGGCGGTATGGTAGAGCCCAATTGTGCCCGGCGGCGGCGGGGAGCCGCCGAGGCTTTCCCAGGTGTTCAGGGCAATATGATGATGATAGTCACCAGCGGATAGAAAAACCGCGGTGTCACCCAGCGCTGGATGATCTCAAAACCGAGAACGCCGGAATAAAATTTCAGTGCGCGATCAAGGATTGCTACCTTGAGGTGGATGTGCCCAATATGAACATCTGGGTCGACAACATATCGCGAAACTGTGTTCTCAGTCGAGGTCGGAGAAGGCATGAGGAGCCCCGCCATTCATGTACTGAGAGGCGTTGGTGGCCACTGAGTATTCGCCGCGGAATAGTTAGGGTCAACATTCTAGTTCAAGGTGACATGAATCGGACAGCTAGGCGCCGCTAACATTTTCCGGGAGTGCAGGCGGCGGCGCGGTCAAGCATCAGCTCGCGCTCGCGTGTATTTTGCGTGAGCGATGCCGCGCGCTGAAACTCGGCGCGAGCCTCGTCGAAGCGGCCGAGCTTGCTGAGGAGATCACCACGGACGCTCGGCAAGAGGTGGTAGTTCTCGAGCGAAGGCTCGGAGGTCAGCGAATCCACGAGCTCAAGGCCCGCTGCCGGGCCGAATGCCATCGAGAGGGCAACCGCGCGATTCAGGTCCACAACGGGGGATGGCGCGAGCTGAGCGAGCGCAGCGTAGAGCGCCGCGATGCGTGGCCAGTCTGTCTCCGACGCGGTGCGCGCTCGTGCGTGACAGGCGGCAATCGCTGCCTGCAGAGCGTAGAGACCGTGGGCGCCGCCGAGATTCTCAGCACGCTCGAGCGCCGCAAGACCGCGATGGATGAGGAGTTGATCCCAGCGCGCGCGGTTTTGATCTAGGAGCAAGATAGGCTCCCCGGATGGGCCGGTTCGCGCACGCGAGCGTGAAGCCTGGATCTCCATGAGCGCAACGAGGCCGTGGACCTCCGGCTCGTTTGGAGTGAGCCCAGCAAGGACACGGCCGAGACGAAGCGCCTCCTCGCACAGCGCAGGCCGCATCCAGTCGCCACCGGCGGTCGCGGAGTAACCTTCATTGAAAATGAGGTAGAGGACCTGGAGCACCGACGACAGGCGAGTAGCGAGCTCGTCTCCGCGCGGAACTTCAAAGGGGACGCGCGCCTCGGCGAGCGTGCGCTTGGCGCGCACGATTCTCTGGGCGACGGTCGGCTCCGAAATGAGGAAGGCACGCGCGATCTCCTCGGTCTTCAGACCACCGAGCAGACGGAGCGTGAGCGCAACGCGCGCCTCGCAAGAGAGCACCGGATGACAGGCGGTGAAGATGAGGCGGAGAACATCGTCGTCGAAATCATCGTCTGGTGCGGTGTCGAAGTCTGCCACGGCCATAGCCTGCTGAGATTCGAGCTCGCGACCCAGTTCCTGGTGCTTGCGCTCGAGAAGTTTGTTTCGACGCAGCCGGTCGAGCGCACGATGCTTCGCGGTGGCCATGAGCCAAGCGCCTGGATTGTCCGGGACGCCTGATAGTGGCCAGCGCTCGAGCGCAACGACGAGCGCGTCCTGTGCGAGTTCCTCGGCGAGACCGACGTCGCGCACCATCCGCGCGAGACCAGCGATAATCCTGGCAGACTCGATCCGCCATACCGCATCGATGGCGCGATGTGTATCGGTAGCTGTCACGGCTACCCATCACACCATCTTCGATTCGCTCGCGCAAGCCGCGCGCGCCTTGCGCGGAAATGTACGACCTATGCTTGGCGGTCTCCAAGCAAGACCGCTCCTATCCCTTGGGAGCAAAGTCTTCGGGCCCGAACATCTGGCGAATCTCGGTCTCACCCTCCCAGCCCGGCCAGTGTTTCTTGTGAAGTTCCATGAAGCGCAACGCTCCCTCAACCGCCTCTTGCTTCGATTTCAGCTCAAACTGCGCGTACCCACCGACAACCTCCTTGGCCTCAGTGAAAGCCCCGTCGATCACAGTGAGCTGCCCACCGGAAAGCCGGACTCGAGCTCCCAACGCCGTTGGGCCGAGTCCGCCGCCCCCGATCATCGTGCCGGCTTTGGCCGCCTCTTCGCTGAGCTTGTCAATGGCTTCCATTAACTGCTTGGGTGGAAAGCCCGACCTCTCAGGCGACTTAACTATCATCATGAATCGCATGGCGACACCTCTCCTGTATGTTTTGGGTTTTCAGGTTCTGAGCCGGATTCCTGGACCGTTTGGACCGGGAGTGCAACCCTGGCTCTACTGTAACGACGAATGACGGTCCGCGGAATCGACACGACCAGTTCATCTTTTTTCCCGCAGCGGATAGGGAACCGTCGAATGCGTGATCGAAAAAAACTGGAGGAAAAGACAGACGAGCACGTCGCCGCGCAATTCTGGCCGCCATTCCCACTTTTCTCCTTGATGTGAGTTGGTCAAACGCACAAGTTCGTAAGTGAGCAGCTCATCCCAGAGATGCCCGAACAACGGACTGGCGATTGCGCGCGCGACCTCCGAAAGCTCGATCTGGGATAGCGATGGCGTTCCACAGGCAAGGTGCGAATGCGGCGGAAACAACAAGTAGCGCGGGAATCAGTACTTTTTTCATTACCTCCGTCCGTGTGTGAATGCCGCAGCAACGCCGAGGCGCCGCGGCCGAGGTGTCACATTCACTTGCGCTGGCCGGACTTCGCTTGCATATTGGGTAACTTGGCAGCGGCGGCCTGCACATCGGCAGGGAAGTCCGACATCTCCTGCACTTGGCGAATCTCGATCACTTCGTTGTCGGAAGCGGGGCAGCGCGACGCCCATTCGATCGCCTCTTCCTTCGACTTAACTTGAATCATCCAGTAGCCGCCGAGGACTTCCTTGGCCTCAGCGAATGGTCCGTCGGTCACCTTGTGCTTGCCGCCGGAGAAAGAGACGCGCGCGCCCATCGATGGCGGGTGCAGGCCATCGAGCGCCAATAGCACCCCGGCTTTCTGCAAGGATTCGTTGTACTTCATCATCAGTTCAACGCGCTTGGCGTCTGGCATGGCGCCCGGCGCGGCCTTCTTGTACCCTTTCGGAATTATCAGCATCATGAATCGCATGGTCATTTCTCCTTGTATTTTGGGTTAGCTGCGGTGCAGGGCTGGCCCGACCTGCTGAACTTCATTCTAACGACGAACGAGGCATCGCGAAATCGACACGCAGTCGCGGCTGGGGGAGAAGATGGACTCGCCGTGACTTGCCCAACGGGAAAACCATTGGAATCAGCATGAAACGCCGCCAAAGTTGGAGTTTCACTGCATCACAGCGGGTTGCTCCAGACGAATTTCGAATCGGAGGGGAGCTGATGATTACAAAGTTGGATATGGACCAGCGAAGCATCGGTAACGTTCTTCCTCGCTTGCCTGTGAGTCGGGGTTCCTTGAGAATAGAAAGATTATTGTCTGAGGGTTAACGTCTACCGGCGCCCAGCGAGTGGCAAGATATGGGCGACCTCTTGAAATGGCGGTGCAGGTGAGTTCGACGACGAAACGATCCGTAGCTTATTTCTCGATGGAAATTGCGCTTGAAAACAGGATGCCCACGTACAGCGGGGGCCTAGGGGTACTTGCCGGCGATACGATCCGCGCGGCGGCAGATTTAAGGTTGCCGATGGTCGCCGTGTCACTGCTTTATCGAAAAGGATATTTTTCGCAACGTCTAGCGGAGGACGGTTCGCAAACCGAGGAGCCCGCAGAATGGCGGGTGGAAGATTTTCTAAAGGAAGAAGAAGCGCGCATGAGCGTCCCGCTCGAGAATCGACGGGTCACGCTACGCTGCTGGTGCTATGACGTAAAAGGCATTCGAGGTTTCGTGGTGCCGATTTATTTTCTGGACGCCGATCTGCCTTGCAATACAGAAGCGGACCGCAATCTTACCGGAAGCTTGTATGGCGGGGATGCGTACTACCGACTTTGCCAGGAAGTGTTGCTGGGCATCGGCGGAGTACGCATGTTGCGCGCCCTGGGATATACCGAAATCACGCGCTACCACATGAACGAAGGGCATGCGGCGCTGCTGTCGCTGGAGCTTCTTGGAGAAGAGGCGGAAACACAGGGTCGAACGGCGATCACCGGCGACGACATTATGAGGGTGCGCAGCAAGTGCGTTTTTACAACACACACGCCGGTTCCCGCGGGTCATGACCGTTTTCCCATGGAATACCTGACGCGTGCCTTTCCGGACCAGAACCTCTTCGATTTGAAAGATACCAGCGCGGCCGATCTTGTGAAGCGCGTGCTGCAAGCGGAACAGAGATTTCCGGACTTCCAAGAAGCTGCGCGGGCGGGTGCGTCCCTGAACATGACCTATCTGGCGCTGAGTCTGAGCACATACGTGAACGGCGTCGCGAAACAACATGGAGAAACTTCGCGGCAGATGTTTCCGGAAGTGGCGATTGAGGCGATTACGAATGGAGTACACGCTGGGACGTGGGCTTCGCCGGCGTTTCAGCAACTTTTTGACCGATACATTCCATCGTGGCGGGAAGACAATTACAGCCTGCGCAGCGCGCTGGGGTTGCCACCTGAAGAAGTATGGGCGGCACACTTAATCGCAAAACATGAACTGCTGGAAACGGTACGAAAAAGAACAGGCCTGAAATTCGACCCGGAACTTTTCACTATCGGTTTTGCGCGGCGGGTGACCGGTTACAAGCGCGCAGATTTGATTCTTGAGGAGCTGGACCGTCTGCGCCAGATCGCCAGGAACGCCGGGCGCTTCCAGATTATTTATGCGGGCAAATCACACCCGCACGACGTGGGTGGTAAGGAGATCATCAGACGAATCTTTCAGGCAAAGAAAGCGTTGAAGAAAAGCGTCCCGATCGTATTTCTGGATGATTACAATCTTGAACTGGGCGGAAAAATTACGGCCGGGGTGGACTTGTGGCTAAACACTCCGCAGTTTCCTCTGGAAGCTTCGGGCACTAGCGGCATGAAAGCAGCTTTGAACGGCGTGCCGAGTCTGAGCATTCTGGATGGCTGGTGGGTGGAGGGGCACATCGAAGGCGTGACGGGATGGGCCATCGGCGAGTTGAGGCGCTCGGCGCCAGTAGTGTCAACAGACAACCACGCAGACGCGGAATCGCTCTACGAGAAACTGGAAGAAGTGATTCTGCCGATGTTCTACAACGAGCGGAGCCGCTATCTGGGCGTCATGCAACACGCCATTGCCATTAACGGATCGTTTTTCAATACGCAGCGCATGGTCCAGCAGTATATAACCGACGCTTACATGCGTTAGTGGGCCGGGCGGTGAGGCGGGAGGAATATGGAAGATAAAATCCACAAAGATGAGGCGGCGTGGAAAAAACAACTGACGCCCAATCAATATCACGTGACGCGGGAAAAGGGAACGGAGCCGCCTTTCAGCGGGGAGTACGAAGACACGGGAACGCCCGGCATGTACAAATGTGTTTGTTGCGGGCAGCCGTTATTTGGATCCGAAACGAAGTACCATTCGGGTTCCGGCTGGCCCAGTTTTTACGCTCCCGCGGACGAAAAATCCGTGGAGACGGAAACGGACCGAAGCCACGGGATGTCGCGCACGGAGGTGAGGTGCAGCCGGTGCGAGGCGCACCTGGGGCATGTCTTCGAAGATGGGCCGAAGCCAAGCGGCTTGCGGTATTGCATTAATTCGGCGGCGTTGAAATTGGAGAAGAAGTAAGCAACGTAAATTAAACAGCGGGAGAGCCGCACGAAACCAACTCGGCGACAACGTCGCGTTCCCAAACTCCCAAGAGAAGCACTTTCGTACCTGACGGGTATACAAATACGTAATACACATCGGCAATGCCCTGGAGCTCAAAAAAGCCTGGGCGACGCGGGTCTGGCCGCGCAGGCGCCCCGCAATCCAAAAGTTGACGAAGTTCCGCTAGCTGCCGCGGTGAGTGGTTACGGAGATCTTCCAGCAGGGGCGGTTGTTTGTGGGCTGTTATAGTCATTGGCTTCTCCCGCCGTATCTAGCTTAGCGTTTCCCTCACTAGTTAAGACGCTGAAATTGCCAAAATGTTTCATGGGCGGCAACATTTTCGGAGAGTTTTGACCGGACGCCGGAGAAGATTTTTTCATCTGTTTGAGCACATTTTTTAATGAAACTTTAAAACACAGCCAATAGCGTGATTTCGAGTTGCGGCGGCTGGCGAGTCAGGTACGCGTTTGCCGGGTAAAATCACGTTATAACTAGAGTGGTACTTGCGCTTCCTGCGCTTCCTTGAGATAGTGCGTGCACGTCCTTTCGGGTTAGGATAGCAACCGTGAAAACATTGAAGAAGAAAAGCGAGAAACTAGAGAAAAGTATGTTCAGCAGAGATCGTAGGCGGAAGCACCATCATTGGCTGGTCACAGTTTTCTATGGTGATGGCGAGCGTTTTGGACGGGTTTATACGGACAAGGACAAAGCCACGCGTTTTGCGAATCGCCAGAAGCGTTCACCGGTGGTGAAGTCAGCACGGGTCACACAGGTTTCTTAAGCAAGTTCTAAACTTCTGGGCGATTAGGAAGCAGCAGGGGAAGGGAAGACTTGTCCCTGCTTAGCTTGACATGTTATATAACTGAGAGCGCTTAGCGGCCTTAGTATAGTGGTAGTACGGAACCTTGCCAAGGTTCAGGTGTCGGTTCGATTCCGATAGGCCGCTCCATAAATTCCATCGCCATAGCAGTTGCTAAGCTGAAAGCCTTCGCGGCTCATTAACTCACATTCATGCTGTTTTGGTTGGTTTGCGAACCAGGGAATGGCGACCAGCTTTACGCCTTACCAATCGGCGTAGCGCGAGCCATCGAGAGCGTTTCTCTGGGAGTTCGAACGAACGTCGAAAACATCTTTGCCGCCCCAGGAAGTGGAGTCTGGAGCGTCTTGAATGGCGCGCAGGCTCCATTCGTTTCTGCCGGTCATGGGGTCGAAAGGAATGCGTCGCAGGAATCGAACTTTTCGGTCGTTACTGGCGCCCAACTGCACGCCTTTGACGAGTGTTTCTAGATCGGGAGGATAGCCTTCTGTTCCTACTTCGACGCGGATGAGGTTGCGGTCGGCGTAATCTTTGTAACGATCAATGGAGTCGCGTAATTCGCGGAGGTTACGTCGAAGTTGGGACTCCTTCTGGCGCACAATAGTGTAGCGGACGACGGGCAGAGCGGCGGAAGCCAAAATGAGAAGAATGGACGTGGCGAGGATCAATTCCAGAAGGGTCATGCCAGTCTGGTTGGAGAGGCGTCGCCTGAGGTTCGAGCTCATAAGGGCTTATTTTACCCCAATTTAGGGCCGTGATGCATTTGGTTCTACCCGGCAACGGTGGCGCTGACATGGTGGCGCGCCGCCGGTCAATGGACAAAGGCGGGTCAGAGATGTATTATCTGCGGGCCTCTTCAGGGGTTTGTTCCAGCCGACAGGAGTTGAGGATGACTTTAGAAATGCTAAATGCCCGTTTCCGTGGGGTGCTATGCAGCCATTGCGGGAAACCGGTACGATTGCCCGAGATTATTCTGGGAAAAGAAAAGATATTGCGGGAAAGCGAATTGAACTCCATTTTGGAACTGAGTTCCCGAGTGTTCGTTCTACGGTGCCGAGCATGCGTCCGAGAGGCGATGTACGGAATGAACCAAATTGTGGAGTGTGAATTACCGCTGGTGTCACCCATGCCGAGCCTCAAGGCGAATGCCGCCAGCGGGTCTTAATGGGCCAACGATTTTTTGTATGCTAATGGGTGCAAGTCTGGCTCGCCACGTTGTGCTTTTCGCGATTTTTTATCCTGGCATTCCAAACAAATTTTGAGGGTTACCGTTCGAGGCAGCGTTGGATTCGCTGGGTCCAGGGCGTGACTCCATGGAAAAGATATTTATCGTCGTAGGTAGCAAAAGAGGGCCTAAATTGAGGGCCGTAAGCGAGGCGTTGATAGCTTGCGGCCGCTTTCTGGCTGCTGACGCGGAGTTTGTGGTTGTGGGCGCGGACGTGGACAGCGGCGTGAGCCACACACCGACGTCCTGCGAGGAGTTGATGTTGGGCGCACGCCAAAGATCGGAAGCGGTGTTGCGGATGGGCCGCAACGAAAACCGTCCATGGCGGTATTTTGTAGGATTAGAAGGTGGCTTGGAAGTTGTACGAAGTCGTGGCGCCGGATGGGCTATCGAGACACGCGGGCTTAAAGGGGAGAGGCGAGCGGAGAGTATTTCTGGAGAGTTGGGCTTACGTGACGGATGGCGAGCGCGGATATTTTGGCCGGTCGGGCGGGGTAGAGTGTCCAGAAGCGTTGGCCCACGAGGTGCTGGAGAAAGGCGTGGAGCTGGCGGTGGCGATCGACAAGTTTGCGGATGCTAGCGGCATACGCGACGCGCAAGGGGCGTGGGGCGTGTTGTCGAGTAATTTGATTACGCGGCAGGAAGCGTTTCGCGTGGCGGTGATTGCGGCGTTTGCGCCATTCTACAACGCGAAGCTGTATTGCGCAGAGAGCGCCGCGTCGTAACTGGGTTTTTGGCAGGCAAGGGAGCAGGGTTAGAAGATCATTCGGTTAGCCCGTTCTGGAGCGCAAGACGCATAGTGGCACAGGGACGCTTCGCAGGAGAAACAGCGTGGACATTGTCAAAGGCAATATGGGCTGGATCGAAGTCGTTGTGGGACCCATGTTTTCCGGGAAGAGTGAGGAACTGATCCGGCGTTTGCGGCGTGCGGAGTTTGCACGGCAGCGCGTTCAGATTTTTAAGCCGGCCATCGACCAGCGCTACGCGGTCGACGGAATCGTGTCGCACTCCGGGCTGGGTATTTCGTCCGAAAATGTTGCCACGGCCGCCGAAATCATGGAGAAGGTGCAAGCGCGAACAGAAGTCGTGGGCATTGATGAGGCGCAGTTTCTGGGCGAGGAGGTAGTGGATGTTTGCACCAAGCTGGCCAACCTCGGCAAGCGTGTAATCGTGGCGGGGCTCGATACGGACTACCGCGGACGACCGTTCGAACCGATGCCGCGCCTGCTGGCGGTCGCGGAAGAGATCACCAAGCTGCTGGCCATCTGCGTGCGCTGCGGAAATCCTGCGGTGCACACGCAGCGGCTGGTGGAAAGTGAAGAACTGGTCGTGGTTGGCGCTTCGGGCATCTACGAAGCTCGGTGCCGACGATGTTTCGAGCCCAACCCGGTGCTCGCCCAAGAGAAAAAGGATGCTGGTCCTCAGCTGCTAATCCGCAGCCGCAATACTTCCGCAGGCGGCAAATAATATAAATACGGAGGTTCTGGAAACCTTCGGCACAGATGGCTGAAGGTATTCTTGCTTGCGTTGTATTTTTCGGCTAACTTCACCGCACAAGCATGCTCATTGAATCCAAAGCACCGACGCGTGTCGATCTTGCCGGCGGCACGCTGGATATTTGGCCGCTGTATCTGTTTCACCCTGGCGCAGTGACGGTGAACACCGCGATTTCTCGCTATGCATCGTGCGTTATCGAAACGCACGATGGCAATAACGGTCGGATCAACCTGGTGTCACGCGACATCAAATGCGAAGAGAGCTTCGCTTCGTTTTCCGCTCTGGTGAAGGGCAAGCGTTATCGTCTTCCGCTGCTGGCAGAAATAGTAAAATTCTTTCAGCCCGCAGGCGGCTTCACTTTGACTACAGACTCCGAGGCTCCCGCAGGGGCCGGGATCGGCGGGTCCAGTGCGATGGCAGTGGCAATCTGTGCCGCACTGGATCGTTTCACGGGCGCCGGAAAGAGCAAAGTCGATTGGATCCACATCAGCCGGGACGCGGAAGCGATTGTGATTCGCGTACCCACAGGTACGCAGGATCATTACCCGCCTGCTTTTGGCGGCGCGGCGGCCATCGAGCTGCCGCCTGGGGGCGAACACCGCGTGGAGCTACGCGTGAATCTTGACGAGCTGGAGCGCCGCATCGTGGTCTGTTACACCGGTAAGCCACTACAGCACGGCATTAACAATTGGGAAGTGTACAAAGCGCATATTGGAGGCAAGCGCGCCGTGCAAAATAGTATGGAGCGCATCTCCGATGTAGCGCAGAATTTGCGCGGCGCTCTGGAAACAGCGAACTGGTTGGAAGCGGGCCGCTGGATGCGTGAGGAGTGGTCCTTCCGCAAGCGAAACCTCCCCACGATTTCGACGAAGACCATTGATCGAGTAATCGACGGCGCGCGGCGTAACGGTGCGCTGGCCGGAAAAGTTTGTGGGGCGGGCGGCGGGGGGTGCGTCGTTCTGCTAATCGAGCCGGAGGCGCGCGTGCGGGTTGAATCAGCCATAGCAGCCGCAGGGGCCCAAGTGTTGCCCGTGAAAATCGATCGGCAGGGCGTGCAAGTCGTGTCTCGATAAGACCTGTTTCGCCGAAGTGTGCGCTGGCCCCGTGCGGGCCTAATCGTCTTGAAGCTGAGGGCCACGAGATGCAAGGGCCTGTTCAGGGGGCTTTCTGCGTCGTAGAATAGAAAGGACTGGCCCTAGCGTGGCTGGCTCACGTATGTCCCATTGGCTTGTCTTATCGATCGTGTTGACGTTGTTTGCTGATGCGGATGTTCCGCAGGTAATCAATAGTCGTCGCCCTGCGAGCACGTTTGCGACGTTTGATTCCGGGGACGAAATCCCACTTTTTGCTAATTCTGTAAGCTCCGAACGCGATGCACAATCGCCGTCTGACGCACACGCGCAGAACGGTTCGAAGGGTGGGGCATTGCAGGAGAGCTCGAAACTATCGCTAATTCGGTTCGTCTCGGGCGAATTCGCCAAAGCCATCAAGGCACTTCCCGCAGGGAAGGAGGGCTTTATTCTGCATATTGGCAAGCCCTTTGACCCCAATATGTTGGACCGGCAGGTAGCCACGCATGGCGCGGCAGTTAACACTGGCGATCAAGTTCAAATCACGAAGCTTGAATTTCACGAGCGTCAAATTATCGTTGACCTTAACGGCGGCGGCCGGGGAAAAAAACGCCTTCGCGACCGTTTCCACATCGAAATGGGCGGCATCCCGACGGTACGCAGCGCTCCTGCGAACCAAGATCCAGGTCCGCCGGGGCTACAGATAGGTACGGGTAGCACGTTGTTCCTGGAATTCCAACAGCCGGTCCCGGACCTATCTCCCGACGATCTGAAGAAACTGCTCCAGCCGTTCCTCGATTTTTCGAAGCAACGTTCCGCGTCCGTGCATTGGTTCGAAACGCTCCCGCCGGAAATGAGAAAGGCGATCCAGGAACGCAAACCCGTAGTGGGCATGGACCGGGAAGAAGTGGTCGCGGCGATAGGAAAGCCGCAGCATAAGGTTCGCGAAAGGGACAACGAAGGCAATGACATTGAAGATTGGATCTACGGCCAGCCGCCATCCCAAACGGTCTTCGTGCGATTCACGGGTGAGCGGGTAACCAGCATCAAACAGTTCCCGCAATAGACGGATTGTTCTCATCATGAAATTCTATTGTTCGCGTCACGTTTGACTTTTCTGCAGGCTGCCCATAGCATTTCTTGTTCTGCATCGTGGACGATTCTCACAGAGAGCGTGCCGCAATTGTCAAAAATTGCAACGGAGGAAGAATGCCCATTAAAGTAGGCATCAACGGCTTCGGCCGGATCGGCCGCAACATCATGCGCACCGCGCTCGATGATAATGATATTCAGTTCGTGGCCGTAAACGACGTGACCGACGCCGCCACGCTGGCGCACCTTTTAAAATACGATTCCGTGCTGGGCAACTTGCACCATAGCGTCACGCACACGGCAGACACGATCAGCGTGGAGGGAAAGAGCTTTAAGGTTTTCAAGACGAAGGACCCGGGCGAGATTGACTGGGCCTCCGTGGGCGCCGAGGTAGTAGTTGAATCCACGGGCCTATTTACCAAGGGCGTAGACGCTAAGAAGCACCTTCGTGGGCCGGTTAAGAAAGTGATTATTTCCGCGCCCGCGGATGGGCCAGACGCCACATTCGTTCTGGGCGTGAACGAAAAGACTTACGACGCAGCGAAGCACAACGTAGTTTCGAACGCGTCATGTACCACTAACTGCCTGGCGCCGGTGGCTAAGGTGCTGAACGATACGTTCGGCATCCAAAGCGGCACCATGACGACCATCCATTCTTATACGAACGATCAGAGGCTTCTCGACCTACCGCACAAGGATCTGCGCCGCGCGCGTGCTGCGGCACTGAACATGATTCCCAGTTCGACAGGCGCAGCGAAAGCGCTGCATCTAGTGATTCCGGCGTTAAAGGGCAAACTGGATGGCTACGCAATGCGCGTGCCAACACCAAACGTAAGCGTGGTGGACGTAACCGTGTTTGTGGAAAAGCCGGCCACCGTGGAAAGCGTCAATGGCGCGCTAAAAACAGCCGCACAAGGCGCTATGAAGGGCATTCTGGCGTACACGGAAGAAGAACTTGTGTCTGCTGACTTCAAGGGCAATTCGAACTCTTCCATCGTCGATTCCGGCTACACGAAGGTCGTGGGCGATCGTTGCGTAAAGGTTCTAGCCTGGTACGACAACGAATGGGGATATTCCTGCCGTTGCCGCGATCTCATCAAGTTCATGGCTGCAAAGTTTTAGCAAGACGGCCTGACCCTGACGGTTCACTCGTCCATGACCAAACTGACCATCCATGATCTCGATCTCGGCAGCAAACGCGTGTTCTTGCGCGTGGACTTCAACGTGCCATTGAAAGATGGCGTGGTCACGGACGATACACGCATCCGCGAAACCCTTCCCACGCTCCGCCTCGCTATTAACAAAGGCGGACGGCTTGTGCTGGCGTCGCATCTGGGAAGGCCCAAGGGCGGACCTGATCCTAAGTACTCCCTGAAACCAGCGGCCAAGAAGTTAGAAGAGTTGCTCGGCAAACCCGTGTCTTTCGCCGAAGACTGCGTGGGTTCCGGGCCTGAGGCGAAGAGCAAATCTTTAAAAGATGGCGATATTTTGCTCCTTGAGAACGTGCGATTCCACGCAGAAGAGGAAAAGAACGACGAAGCCTTTTCGAAGCAGCTTGCCGCACTTTGCGACGGGTTGTTTGTTTGCGACGCTTTCGGCTCCGCGCACCGTGCGCACGCCTCGGTGGTGGGAATCACGCGCTTCGTAAAGCAATCGGCTGCCGGGCTGCTAATGGGGAAAGAGCTGACATACCTGGGAAAAGCGGTCACCAATCCAGCGCGACCGTTCGTAGCCATCCTCGGGGGAGCTAAGGTCAGCGACAAAATCGAAGTGGTCGAGAATCTCATAAAGATTGTCGACGCGATGCTTATCGGCGGCGGCATGGTGTACACCTTTTTGAAAGCGCAAGGTCATCCCATTGGCAAATCGCTGGTAGAAAACGACAAACTTGGGCTCGCCACCAAGATTCTCAAAGAAGCCAAGGAGAAAAGGTTCAAGTTGCTGCTCCCGGTGGATCACGTCATAACCTCGGAATTCAAAGCGGAAGCGCCCACAAGAACCGTGGACGTTAGTGCGACTCCCGCGGATCAGATGGGTCTCGACATCGGGCCGAAGTCCATTGCCGCGTACGCCAACGAAATCGCCAAAGCAAAAACCATTGTTTGGAATGGACCGATGGGCGTTTTCGAAATGCCGGCATTCGCAAAAGGCACGCTGGAAATCGCCAAGGCCGTCGCGGCAGCTACCAGCGCGGGCGCTATATCCATTGTCGGAGGTGGCGATTCCGTTGCAGCCGTGCATCAATCAGGTGTGGCCGACAAAATTTCACACATCTCCACCGGAGGCGGGGCCTCGCTGGAGTTTCTGGCTGGCCGCAAACTACCTGGTGTCGAAGCGCTCTCCGACAAATAAATGAAACAGCCCACACGACGCCGGGTTATTGCCGGCAACTGGAAGATGCACAAGACACTCGCTGAAACGCGCGCCTTTTTCTCCGCATTTATTCCGCTGGTGGCAGACGCAACCCACTGTGACATTGTTATCGCGCCGCCGTTCACGGCTATTTCCACCGCGGTCGAAGCCGCCAAGGCTACGAGCGTTGCAATCGCTGGACAAAACGTCTATTTCGAAAAGGAAGGCGCCTTCACCGGAGAAATTTCTCCGAATATGCTGGCCGAAGCGGGCTGCCGACACGTCATCATCGGACACTCCGAGCGCCGGCAGTTTTTTAAGGAAACCGATGAAAACGTCGCTCAGAAGACCAAAGCAGCCTTAGGCTGCGGTCTTACTCCTATCGTATGCGTTGGGGAAACGCTCGCGCAGCGGGAAGCCGGACAGACAGAGCAAGTCTGCCTTGCGCAGTTTCGTGACGGTCTGCGAGCGTTGACCGCCGAGGAATTCTCTCGTATTCTGTTGGCATACGAACCGGTCTGGGCGATTGGTACTGGCCGCACGGCAACTCCGGAAATGGCGGCTGCAGTTCACCGGTTTCTTCGCCAATGCGCGTCGGAACAGTTCTCCGGCGCTCACGCCTCCGCATTGCGGATTCTTTATGGCGGCAGCGTCAAGTCAGACAACATCCAGGGATTGATGGCACAGCAGGAATTGGACGGCGCGCTGGTTGGCGGAGCGAGCCTGGACGCTAAATCTTTCGCGACGATCGTAAGAAACTCCGGTTGACCGCGTGTTGGTCACACACATGAAGAACGAACAGCTCAGGCGTCGCTCATGACAAGGCGACGGACCCGGGCTCGCGGGTGAGGAAAATGGGGATGCCAGGTTGGATGAAGTGGACAATAGCTTTGCTTGTAGGCCTGGGAATCATTGCCGTGGGCTTCAAGTGGGCGGGATGGTTACTGACCACCTTTTATGTTATCAATTGCATGGTCTTGATCATTGTGGTGTTGCTGCAAAGCGGCAAAGCCGCGGATCTCGCCGGCGCCTTCGGAGGCGCAGGCAGCCAGACAGCTTTCGGCCCGCGTGGTGCGGCGAACGTGTTGTCGAAAGCCACCACGTGGTGCGCCATAATGTTTATGCTGTGCGCGATGGCACTGGTGCTGCGTACGGATCAGGCAGTCGAACAGGGTGGCTCGGTGTTGCAGAAGGTGTCGAAGCCGGCACCCAAGACCGCGCCGGTGGTCCCGACTCCTGTTGCCCCGCAACCCAATTCACAAAAACCGAACGAAAGGCCTTCTTCGCAAGCTCCTGCTCCTACACAGCCAGCTCCGATGCAGCCCAAGAAACCGTAAACGGTGGGCGTTTAGGTTCGAATGGATTTTGCTCTCGGCGGCGTAGGTTTTACGGGCAGAATCTCGTGGTACGCTGTGGAAATATTTCCTTCGATAGTCCTCAATAGTTAAACTTCGATTAAAGATGGTGCGGTCGAGAGGACTCGAACCTCCACGCCTTGCGGCGCTAGCACCTCAAGCTAGTGCGTCTGCCAGTTCCGCCACGACCGCATTGATGCTCCTGATTATAATCGAAAAGCAAAGGCCGGCACAATTACTCCCAAAACCGATTCTGAAAAAATCGAATGCGACGGCCGCTATTTGTATGAGTACAACTTGAACGTGTCAGCAAAGGTAAAAAGGTTTATGCTGCCTAGGTCAAGAAAAGAAGCCGGGAAGGTCGCGATGCCGGACACAACCGTCGTTCAAGAAATTGAGCTAATTATTGAAGATGTAGGCGGCGGAGGAGGAAAGCCGCCAGCGCGCAAAGATAGCGGGGGAGACGATGGAGAGCATCGTGGTTCTGAACGGCGGCCATCGCCACGCCGCTATTACACGGGTATCGCTGTCGGGATGGCTTCCATCGTCATGTTTTTCATGGCGCTAGCGAGCGTGTACATCATTCGAAAGCTTTCCAGCACGGATTGGGTACCCGTCCAACTGCCCGCCATTCTGTGGGCGAACACGGGCATGCTGCTGGCGAGCAGCTTTACGATGGAAATTGCGCGGCGTCGCATTGCGAAGTCCGACCTTTCCGGATTTCGAACGTTCTGGTATGTAACCACCGCTTTGGGCATTTTTTTTCTGGTAGGCCAGGTCATAGCATGGCGCCGGCTGATCAGCCAAGGAGTATTCGTGGCCAGCAATCCAGCAAGCAGTTTTTTTTATATTTTCACGGGCGCACATGCGTTGCACCTATGTGGTGGCACGGGCGCACTTGTTTACGTTGCCGCGCGCAAATTCGAAAATGCGCGCGTCTCGCGCTTTACGGCCGCGGAAGTAACGTCTTATTACTGGCATTTCATGGATGTACTCTGGATTTTCCTTTTGGCACTGCTTTACTTGGGTAAGTAACGGCAGAGCGATAGCTATCTGCGATTCCGCCGATCCTAGCCTCTTGGGATATATTCAGTGAAGGTTGGATAGTAGGAAGTCAGCTACGGTATTCGTCACCTGCTCAATTTGATCGCTTCGCAACTCCGGATACATGGGCAAGGAAAGCACTTCTTGCGCAGCACGCTCGGAATGAGGAAAATCGCCCGTTTGGTGACCCTGCGAGCCATATAACGGCTGCAAGTGCAGTGGCATGGGATAATAAATAGCGCTCCCGATCTTTTTCTCCGTAAGGAATTTTTGTAAATCATCCCTGCGTTCCACGCGAATCGTGTATTGGTGGTAGACGTGTTCGTAGCCTTGCGGCGTGATCGGCGGCATGACGCCAGGAATCTGTGAGAATAAGCGCGTGTACTCCGCCGCATGAGACTGCCTTGAACGTTGCCAATCGGGGAGATGCCGGAGCTTTACTCTGAGGATGGCCGCTTGAAGCTCATCTAAACGGCTATTCCAGCCGGGCTCGCCGCTCACATATTTGGCGGTCTGGCCGTGGTTGCGAAGAGCCCGCAGCCGTGCGGCAATATCGGGGGAATTGGTTAGCACCATTCCAGCGTCTCCGCAAGCGCCAAGATTCTTCGTCGGATAGAAACTGACGCAAGCAGCATCGCCGAGTGAACCCGTGCGCCGGCCCTTATACGCAGCGCCAATGGCTTGTGCATTATCTTCAATCACTGGCAAACTTTTCTTGCGCGCAAACGCGAGAATGGGGTCCATGTCAGCGGCGAGCCCGTATAGATGGACGACCACAATGGCACGCGTTCGCGGAGTTAAGCGCTTGTCCAGCTCACCGGGATCGATGTTGTAGGTCTCTGGGCGAATATCCGCGAAGACCGGCTTTGCACCGAGAGCACTTACAGCGCTTCCCGTAGCTACAAATGTAAATGGAGGCAGTAGCACTTCATCCCCAGCTTTCACGCCGCAAGCGCGAAGAGCCAAAATTAACGCGTCCGTGCCGGACGCGACGCCAATGCCGTGCAAGACACCGCAGAATTGCGCAATCTCCCGCTCCAAGGCGAGGCCCTCTTCTCCCAGAACAAAGTGTTGGGACGCCAAAACTTTTTCTATGGCTTGGCGGATTTCTCCGCCGATCACCGCAAATTGAGACGCGAGGTCCAGTTGCGGCACGGGGGTCGGAAGGGAATCAGGTGAAGGATTGTTACTCATAGCTCGGTCAAATTTTCGACACCAGAGTATACGTCAGAGGAAGCTTACCTAAGTGGTGCCCTCTAGAGTCGGTAGCGTCATAGTTCTGCTCGCGGTCCCGTGCTAACCTTCCCGGGAAATGTTTGCTGATCGCACGAGATGGAATTTAGCAGTCAATCGTTTAAGCAAAGCGCTCGCGTCACATCGGGTATCGGGCAAGCCTTTGCTAGACCTGACCTCCTCAAATCCAACCCAATGCGGATTTCAATACGATGGCCAAGTTATCCTGCGAGCTCTTAGCGCTACCAGCAGTTTGATTTATGAGCCCAATGCCAGGGGGCTGGAGATTGCTCGCCGGGCGGTGGCGTCCTATTATGCCGGCCGCGGTGCGCTGGTGCCCATAGAGAATATTTTTCTAACTACCAGCACCAGCGAAGCTTATTCGTTTATGATTCGAACGCTCTGCAACCCCGGCGATGAGCTGCTCATACCCGAGCCCAGTTACCCGCTTTTTAGCTTTCTCGCGGACATTCAGGATGTGAAGCTGCGGCGATATCCGTTGCTTTACGACCACGGGTGGCAGATTGACGTTCATGCATTGGAGCTAGCGATTACCTCGCGGACGCGCGGAGTGATTGCCGTGCACCCGAACAATCCGACGGGCCAGTTTTGCACACCCCATGAGATCGACAGGCTTAATGAGATCTGTGTGTCTCGAGAGATGGCTATCATCGCCGACGAAGTGTTTTTGGATTTTGTGTTGGAGGGGCCGGCGCGGGCTAGCTGCGTTTCGAACGATGTAGCGCTAACCTTCACTATGTCCGGCGTATCAAAAATCAGCGGCTTGCCACAGATGAAAGTGGCCTGGTTGGTCGCCAACGGTCCGGATACATTGAAACAAGAAGCACTTACGCGACTGGAGGTAATCGCAGACACCTATCTTTCCATGAACACTCCGGTCCAATTGGCAACTCCTGTGTTGTTAGAGCAGCGGCACAATTTTGAAAAGCAATTGATGGTACGCGTTCGAACAAACCTGGGACTACTCGATCGGCATTTGGTGGGCCAGAAATCGTGTACCCGGCTACGCGTGGAGGGTGGGTGGTACGTCGTACTGTGTGTACCGGCGACGCAGCCAGATGAGGACATGGCCATAGAGCTTCTAAGCACCAAGGATGTTTATGTTCACCCTGGGTACTTCTATGATTTTCCCACCGATGGTTATGTGGTGTTGAGCCTGATTACGCCCGAGCGGGATTTTGCAGAGGGTGTTAACAAATTACTTTCTATGTTTTAGTCCAGCAAGGGTTTAGGTTCGGCCCGCAACACCTGGTTTCAAACGCCGGTTTGATGTATCGCCCTAAAAATTCTTTAGATGCGCGAGCCGGAATGGTGAACCTAAGCTCTCGCGAAGGTCGAGCCAGTGCTCTTCCGGTATCGACAGAAACACCTTGACCACGTCGGGATCAAATTGTGTGCCCGAGCAGCGGCGAATCTCCTCACGCGCGTGCGACAAGGGCAGAGCTTTGCGGTAAGGACGGTCGCTGATCATGGCGTCCATCGAGTCCGCGATGGTAAATATGCGAGCGCCGATAGGTATTTGCTCGCCTTTCAAACCTCTCGGATACCCAGTGCCGTCAAAGAATTCTTGGTGGGCCAGCACGATCTCCGCGGCGTCACGCAAAAAAGGGATACGAATCAACATGTTGTAGCCAATCTGGCAGTGTGTGCGCATGATTTGCTTTTCCTGGTCATCCAGTGGACCGGGTTTTCGAAGAATGCCATCGGGGATTGCCATTTTGCCGATGTCATGTAGGAAGGCGGCACGAGCTAAGATCGGAAGATAGGCATCTGGGACCGGCATGGCTTTCGCGATGGAGATACAAAAGGCTGTAACCCGCTGGCAATGGCCCTCCGTTTCCGCGTCTTTTAAATCCAAGGCGCTGCCCAGCGCCTCTAAAGTATCGTCATAAGATTGTTCAAGTTGTGCTAGTGCTCCCGTTAGCTGGGCGGTACGCTCCTCGACCAATTGTTCGAGATTCCGCTGGTAACTTCGGTTCTCCGTTACCAGTCTGCGGTGTTGAAGGGCTCGTCCGACGCCGAGGAAAAGCTGATCCTTCTCGAAGGGTTTTAGAATGTAATCATAAGCGCCTCGCCGGATGGCCTCCAGCGCCGTGGAAATATCGTGGATGGCGGTAACCATGATAACCGGCACCTCGGGGTCATATTGGCGCATCCACTCCAATAGCTTGATGCCGTCCATCTCGGGCATGATCATGTCGCTTAAGACCAGATCCGGAGTGGCCCGCTTCACCTGATCTTGTGCGACCCGACCATTGGGTGCTGTCTTGCAGCGATACCCTTTGGATTCAAGCATTGTCGATACGACTTCTCGAATCGCTTCCTCGTCATCCACCACCAGTATGTTTTCCATTTCCACTTGGCTTGGCTCCCTATAGTTCATTATATGGGACAGCACACTAGGAATGCGGTGCCCTTGCCTAGTCAGAAAATAGCGTGTTAGCGTCACGAATGGCTCTTCGTGGAGAGCCCCTCACCGTCATAACCTTGTTTCATAGGGTCCGAAGCACCGCAACCACGGCTTTTTTCAGGTTTTAGGAGGCGTGCCGTGTTACAGAACCAGGGCCTGCTCGGCATCGCGTTTTTCGAAGCGACTGGGCTCAGTATTTTATTGGTTCTGTTCTTCACCTTCCGGCGTGACCATCCCGTCAGTTATTTCCGCCTGTGGCTTCTTGGTTGGTTCTCCCTCACGCTGGCGGCATGGTTTGAAGTTGCCCAGATCATCTGGCAAGTTCCTGGTTTGCGGGTAGCAGAGGTTTTGGGACACGCGGTAGCCGTGCTGCTCTTCGTTTTGTCAGTAATTCATATGGTTTGGGACACCACACGACGAGATTGGCCTGTGTTTCCGTGCATGGGAGCGATTGTCGCGGGCATCTATTATATTGAATCCAAAGGTCCACAGAGTTTCGGTGCCCTTCATTGGCCGACTGCGATCTTCGAGAGTGTGGCGCTTCTGACGGCCGGCTGGCTCCTGTGGCGAGCGAAATTGGGGCGGCGAGGGTATGGGGCACAGCTGCTTGCGGGAATGCTGCTGGCCTGCGGGTTACATGGATTGGATCGACCCTTATGGCCTGAACATCCGGTCTTTCTCCTTCGTGTGGCGTTCGACCACTTGCTCTGGGTAGCTCTAGGTGTGGCCATGGTCGTCATGATCTTGGAAAGGGCCCGATCCCGCACGGAGGAATTAAACGATAAATTACATCGTTTGACACTTTTAACAGCTGCGAGCACGCAAACCCTCTCCGTACAAGAGGTGCTGGACCGAGTCCTCAGACACCTCCTAGAGAGTCTGAATTTAACTCATGGCATCGTCCGGCTTATGGAGGGAGAAGGGATAGCAGCAAAACTTGTGGCGCGAGCGGCGGTTGGTTTCAGTGAGGCATTTCTTTCCCAGCACCACGAGCTTTCCGTCACCGAGCCTTGGGTCCGACAGGTATTAGAGAAGGATTGTCAGTTCCTGCGTCTTGAGGAAGTTAAGGACGCCACGGCGCGGAAAAAAATGGCGGAGACTGGGGTCCAGGAGATAGTTACGCTGGCGCTGCCGGGTAAGAGTGGGCCGCTCGGGCTCATTGGGGTGGGCTCGACTCGCAGTGCGCAGTTCCAGCCCGATGAGATGTCTTACCTTGTCAACATCGCCAATCTACTGGGATTAACGCTGCAAAACGTTCGTTTGTTCGAACAAGTTGCTACGGTTCAGCAACAATGGGCATATACCTTTGATTCGATAGGCGATCCGATCCTAGTTCATGATCGACAGGGATCCATCCTGCGAGGGAACCATCGGCTCGGCGAACTGCTGGGCCGCGATCCGCGTACGCTAGTAGGTCGTACGGTTTCGCAATTATTGCCCCGCAAGAACGAAAACTACAAGAGTTGTCCCTATTGTGAAGGTATGGCGGGGCAAGGCGATGAGCCTGACCCCTGGTTACAAGGTTATTTTCTCGCCTCGAACTCGACTTTCACAGATCCTGCCGGGCATGAACTGGGTACTGTGCACGTTCTAAAAGACATAAGCGATCGTAAACGCGTCGAGGAAAAATACCGCACACTGGTTTCAAACGTTCAAGAGGGCGTTTTTATCTCCACCCCGCAGGGGCGTTTCTTGGATTTTAATGACGCACTTCTTCGGATGACTGGCTATGACAGTCGAGAGGAACTGCTTAATCTCGATATTGCTGCCTTGCTTTTTGCCGACAGCACAGAACGTGAGCGGCTGAAGAAACTATTGCACGAACATGGCGCGGTTGCCGATTTCGAATTCGGCATGAGACGCAAGGATGGGGAAATTCGCACCATGCAGGAATCATCAATCGCAGTGCGCGACGCCGCGGGCAACGTAACCGCTTATCAAGGTTTTCTGCTGGACATCACCGAGCGGAAGCGGGCGGAGCAAGAGATTCGGCGGCGTAACCGCGAGTTAATGGTGTTGAATTCCATTGCACGAACGCTTACCGAATCGATGGACCTCGGTGATTCTCTACATCGCACGCTTCGCCAAATGGCTGAGCTATTCAGTTTAGACGTCTCGTCGCTTTACCTTTTTGACCAGGACAGTTTCCAGTTACGCCGAGTTGCCGCAGTGGGCCAGCGGACGGAGTTTGGCCGGCCTTTCCAGCCGGTGTCTATTCAACCCGAGCTACTGCAGCACATTAAGGGGGTGCATGCCACATTTCTGTCGACGCAAGCTTTGGCGCTTCCGTCCGCTCTTCGCGAAGCCCAAAAAAAAGAAGGAGTAGTGTCCGCCTATGTGGTTATTTTGTGGTCCAAAGGGAACGTACTGGGCGGCCTGGTCGTGGGAAGTCGGTGTGTGCGGGAATTTTCGCCGGCCGACATCAATTTACTTATTGCCGTGGGCAGTCAGATTTCCAGCGCCATCGAGCGATCGGTTCTCTACGAAGAGACGCGTCAGGCCTACGACAATTTACGGCGCACGCAAGAACAACTTCTTAACAGCGAAAAAATGGCGGCCATTGGCCAATTAATTTCCGGGGTGGCTCACGAACTGAACAATCCACTGACAGCGATTCTCGGATACAGCCAACTACTGATTTCGAGCGGACAAATTGGGCCGCAGGGGATGGAGTATTCAGACAAACTGTACAAGCAGGCACAGCGCACGCATCGGATTGTGCAGAACCTGTTAAGCTTCGCGCGCCAACATAAACCGGAACGTGTTCCAGCCCGCATAAATCAGATTCTTGAGGAGACTTTGGCGCTGCGCGATTATGACCTGCGCATGAGTAATATACGTGTGCACCTTGATTTGGCCGCAGATCTTCCAATTACGGCGGCCGATCCTCATCAACTCCAGCAAGTATTTTTAAATATGGTAAACAACGCGGTCGATGCGATGCTGGAAGCCGCGACCGACGGAGACCTGTGGGTACAAACCAGGGCAGACAACGAGAAACTCTACATCGAATTCAGCGACAATGGCCCCGGGGTACAGGAAGCATCGCGAGTTTTTGATCCCTTTTACACAACAAAACCAGTGGGTAAGGGAACGGGACTTGGTCTAAGCATCTGTTACGGCATCATTACCGAGCATGGTGGAAACATTCAAGTTCATAACCGACCCGAAGGGGGTGCCTCGTTCACCGTCGAATTGCCTTTCCAGCGTGCGAGTCAAGCCAGCCCAATCGAAGCTGGACAAGCCCCTATCTCGGATCGAGCGGCATTAATCCTGCTCCTGGACCAAGATGAGTCGGTATTGGAAGCGGTAGGGGACATCCTGAGGGGGCATAGCCATCGGGTGCACACAGCAAAAAGCTCAGACGAAGCCATCACACTTATCGAGAACCATGAGTTTGACTTGGTGGTGGCGGATTTGCAGGCCTGGGAGGGCACAAAGGGCACATCATTACGAGAATGGGTTGCAGCCCATAAGCCTTTGCTGACACAGCGACTGATCGAAATGTGTGCCGTAGCTCCTTCTGCGGTGTGGGTCGAAAACGGGACTGAAAGGCAACGTATTACCCTGCAAAAACCTTTTAAAGCTGGGGAACTTCTCACGGCAGTCGATGCGATGCTATTAAGTAATATCCAACCCTCCCCCGTCGAGCGATGAACGGAGTTCGCTTGCCAGCACGGAGCGCTTGGCCAGCTCTCTAATCGCCGTTTCCATTCGAACATGCAGCCCACTCATCATATCGCTGAGGCTGCCGACAGCCGCAAATGGCGTGGCCCCGCAGCGGAGCCGAATTCGAATCATAAGGTAACGCCAGGAAAATTCCAGACTAAGACGAAACCGCTCAAATTCGTGGGCGGCGGCAATTTCCGGAGAAAGAGTGGCGATCACGCGAGAAAGATGTAGCAGACTTCGAAAATCGTTCCGGAGAGCAGAGATGTAGGAAAGTGCTATCTTTCGCCGTTGCTTCTGGACCTTTTGAGCTAGCGGACCAGGCATGCGCTCGTAAAGATACGCCAAATCGGTCGGAGCGAGAGCTTGCCGAATCTGCGGCAAATAGGTGATATGCGTACTGCCAGACTCTTCCAGGGACACGTCATCCTTGCTAACGCTTTTCCGCGGCGCGGGTTGATGAAGCACCCAGACAAATACGAAAATCAGCAACGCTCCGAGAATGAAGAAAGATATGAAGTCAAATGTCATGTCTTATCAGCCGTTGCATTCCATACCTGGGTGAGATTCTGGTTGAGCAAATGAAGGTCAAGATTAACCGCCGGCGAAATCGCCGAATATACCTCCGAGGAAAGTAGAACCGTCGTTTTGTTGGGTACCGTCTGCAGATTGTAAACAGCATCCAACCAGATCAGTAAGCTTACTAGAAACGCGAGCATGTTGAGGTGGCTCCAGAGCGCAACGTAGTGATACATCAAATGCTGCAGGAGGGTGTTATCAAGGATGGAAAAACAGGAATATAACCAGAATCCTACGGCGAGCGAGCGAACCTGGGCGTCCGGAACAACTTGATAATATTTTGCGAACAAAAACAACAACACAATGGTGGTCGCCATGGCCACGTCCAGGCCACGCTCGGCGTTGGGCAAGACGAACTGCCAGCGATGCTTCGGCGCAAGGATGGAACTAAGGATGGCGACACCCGCGCTGGCGAGGAGAACTCGCCATATAAGGGCCCAGATGCCGCGAAAACGACTGAGCACATGTTTACATACTTCGACAATGGCTAGACTTCTGGCAATCAGCAAAACACCTTGAGTCAGCGAAGCCGTGCGCCAAGAGGCGAGAGAGCTATAGCCCTTTAAGTAGGCGATAAAAAGTACCAGACTTTCGGACAGGTCGAGACAAACATAGACGCTGAACGTGGGGAAGATACGAAAATTTTTTCGGATAGCGAGGAAAGTCAACAGAGCAAGCTCCGCAATGATACTCATCGCCCAAATGAACTCCACTGCTTTGTCGAGACCCGCCATAACCGACGAATGCTAACACGTACTTAACCACGTTAGTAAATAATTTAGTCGGCATTCCGTCATGTCGATGATGGGTTGACGGTTGTAAATGACAGGAAGTACGATCAAACTCGTTGAGTTTGAGACAGAACCAACGCACGGCTACAACTGAGCTGGGAATTTGCAGTCAAGAACTTCCGTGTTCGGAACAGGACTCAGATGCGAACAATGCCCCAGCTTCAACAGAACCAGCGCATCATTCAGGATTTTACGCAGAGTACTCTGGCGAAAATTCCTGGGCTGTTTGCGCGGCTAACTTACTTGGCTTCTTTGCGGGACGTGTCCAGCGGACGATACGGGCATACGGATATGGCTGCTCTTTATCCCGACGAAGCAATCCAGCAGGCACTCCAACTGTGCCACGAGCAGATCTTCGAGCGGATTTTGGAGTCTCCCCTTTCTGGTCAAGAACAGGATTTGCGGAATTGTCTGGAAGCGATGAGAAGGGGATTGGGCGTAGCGGTTTCCTCCTGGCAAGATCTGGAAGCCTACCGCTCACTTGTGCCGGAGCACGCTCCGGAATACCTCAAAGAACTTTTCTATTCGAATGTACACGCGTTACTGACGATTCTGCAGGGAGAGTGTTCCACCGGAGTTCCTCGACAGTCCTAAATCGCAATCTGATATTCTGCCAAGATTATGATTCCTTTGACGAAGCGTCTTTGTGGATTTGTATTTACAGTTGTTCTCGGGACGATATGCGTCTATGGAGTAATTGACGCAGCAGCCCAACTGCCGTCCAGGATTTCGCCGGCAACACCCAAGTCCAGTGCGAATGCTGAGTTTACGGCTGCTGCCGATGAAGTATTAGAACAGATGAGCGAAATTACAGAGCTAAAGCTTCGCACGCCGCTAAAGAAATCGTTGCGATCCCGTGAAGAAATTCGCACCTACGTAATTCAGCAAATGAATGAGGAAAAGAAGCCGGAAGAACGATATGCGGCGGGGCGTAGCGCTGAAGCGTTTGGACTTGTTCCCAAAGGATTTGATCTGGATTCGTTCATGATAGATCTGCTTACGGAGCAAATTGCCGGACTTTACGACCCCAAAGCCCACGAGTTTTATATCGCAGATTGGATTCCTGTGCCCGATCAACGCATGGTGATGGCGCATGAATTGACGCACGCGCTGGAGGATCAGCATTTTCAGATAGAAGCGTGGGTCAAAGCCGCGCGCCCCAACGATGATGCTGAACTGGCGCGTGAGTCTGTCCTCGAAGGCAGCGCCATGGCCGCGATGATCGAATACTTGCTGCAGGGAACAGGCCAGTCGCTCAAGGATCTTCCGGATATCGATCCCGCGATGCTTGTGGGCGACATCGGCAGTACTCCGGCTTTCAAGACCGCGCCGCCCTTCCTGAAGGACGCTTTGGTCTTTCCGTATTTTGGTGGCTTGACTTTCTCTGACACGTTTCTGAGACGCGAGGGTTGGAACAGCCTTCCGGGCATATTTGCCAAGCCCCCAATTTCTACCCAGCAGATCCTGCACCCAGAACTATATCGGTCTGACAAATCGCCCAGGCCAGTAACGATTCCCGAGATCGATAAGATTCTAGGGCCAGATTGGACCAAACTCGAAGACAACGTTATGGGAGAATTTGGCTGGAAAGAAGTACTAAAACAATTCCTCGGTGAGGAGCGGGCAAAAACGCTTGCGGCTGCGTGGGATGGCGATCGTTATGTAGTATACGAACAAAAACGGACAAAACGGTTAGTATTGGTCGCGCGTTTGCAGCTTGCCAGCGAAGAGCAGGCCGCGAAGTTTTTCGGGCAATATGCCGAAGTGCTTGAGAAAAAACATGAGGAGCGCAGTGATCTTTTCCGCAGGTCGAACTTCTTTTCTTTCGAGTCTCCGGAAGGAGGTGTCTTTCTTCATTGCGTGGTCGCCGAATGCGTCACGGTGGAGGGCGGAGGACGAGCACTCTTGGACAGCTTGAACAAAGCCATGGGTTGGCCGAAAGCTCCCCGAAGCGCCACTTGATCCCGCAAAAGCGCACGATAGAAGTGCAGTTTTACGCGGCACATAAGGGTCGATAACTTTTTAAAGTCTTGCCCGCGAAATGTAAAGAGCATCAAATCAGCGGCAGTACCTTGCCAGTAGATTCAGCAGCGTGTGGCGTCATACGACTTTCCAGACGGGCAATGCGCTTCAAGAATTCTCCCTCAAGGCGCGCGTATCGAGCAGTGATGTAAGGATCTCGATTATTGGAGCGGGAACGTCGCAAATTGAATAGCGCAAGCCGCGCGAATTCGACTGCACGAACATAATTTTTTACGCGGCGCTCGTAATAAATGGCTAATTGTTCGCAAGCATAAATTCCATGTTGGGAGTCGGCGACAATCTCGTGCCACAGTTCAGCGGCTCGGAAATGGTGGCCTTTGCGTTTTGCCATCATTGCCAGTTCACGCCGGGCTCGCGGGCGAAACTCAGATGGAAGGCCAAGATCGAGTGCTTGGGCACAAGCGGAATGCGCTCTGTCGGCCTCTCCGCGGTGTTGAAGAAATCTGGAGAGGCCGAAGAGGTCCAGAGCATGAATATTTTCTTGGCCAGACGAGTCGATAGAAAGAAGTGCGTTGATCTTACTGGATAGAGCAGCAAGTCCTCGCAAATCCATCTGGTTATGGCGTGTGATGCCCGTGAGAGGTTCCGGCGGGCCACCACGAAGATAATCGAAGTAGTACTGCGGAATAAATGCCGATGTTATGTCGTCTTCGCGATGCCAGCCAAGGCTCACTGGATCGAGGACCTGACGTTCCAGTTCCACCAAACGGACGGAACCCAGCCGCAGCTTCCAGAGCGCGCGTGCGGGATGTAGGAGATCGAGATGTGCCGCCAGCTGTGGAACGCCGATGGAACGAGTCATTGTGAAACGGCTTTCCAATAGGGGCCAATCAAATGTCTTCCCATTAAACGTAATTAGAACAGGGCGGTCGGCTAAGCGCGCGGCAAGCTCGCAGAGGACAGAGTGCTCCTCAGAGAAGTCGCGCATGAATAATTGTTCGACTTGCAGCCCGCCGGCATCCCACCACGCGAGCCCGATGAGAAATGCGTAGGTACCGGTGCCACCGGCCAGCCCGGTTGTTTCCGTATCCAGGAAAAGCCAGCGTTCTGGGTTTTCAAGTGCTTGGCGCGTGCGTCGCGAAAGCGTTGGATCGCCGGTGCGGGATAGCAGCTCGAGAGCGGTAGGATCGGGAGCGGCGAATTCCGGGGTATAAAACCAGTTTCGTACAGTGAGATGCTCGCCGAAACGGTTCCGTGACACGCCGGCGCCGAGTAATCTCGCCAGCGTGTCTTCTTCGCTGGGCTCGCGTAAGGTCAGCGGGCGCGTAGGTGTGGAATGGGAGGGCCGGAGCGCTGCTAAACGCGAGAATCTGTTTGCGGAGCTTGCCATTTTGTTACAAAGCACTCCTGAGCTGCGTTACATTCCGGGGTGAACCGAAGAAATTCACCGCAATCTTCAAATCTAAGTTGTTCTGGAATCATAGCCACACAGCCTATCGAGAATAGCGAGGGCGGCTTCTTTTGCGCGCGGCGCGAGTTCACCCGCTGGGCCGACGCAGGAGGGGCAGCCCTGCTCGCACGCGCAGGCGCGGATGAGTTCGCGGGTTTTACGAACCAACAACTCGTGTGCGCGAAATAGTGGCTCGGAAAAGCCGATGCCCCCGGGATAAGCGTCGAATAAATACAGGTTTGGTTCAAAGAATTCTTTGGCATCCGGTGACACCATTTCTGGCAATCGTATTGGCGCGGATTCGTTGGTAATAGTATCTGGGCTCGGCGGCCGCTCACCGATCGCAGTGCCCACGTCCCGTTTGTCGCACATTAGAAGCAGCGTAGCCACAGATTCAAGCGCATGCAGGAGCCCAAACATCCCGCTTTGCCTTTCACTAATCGTATAGGGCAAAGATTGAATGAAGGGGCGTTCGAGGGTGATCCAATACGAGGTGGTGTGCATTTCGTTTTCTGGCAGCTCGAGCTTGCCGGACCCGACGTTTTCGTTGGTGAAAAACTTGATCTTTTTGAAGCCAATTACTTGCGAGCGCACCAGCACGTCTCCGTGTGCGCGCTTTGCCGGAAGTTCCGGCCGTGAATCGAGGGCATTTGCGCTCTCCGCAAATTCCAAAATGCGCACTTGCGTATATCGAATAGCGTCCGTGTAGTAGTCGACACTGACCCGTTTGACGTACGCCTTACGCTCTTTAAAGTTCAGATGTTCGACGTGATACTGCTGACCTCCGTGGAGATAAATAGCTTTCTCGTGCACGCTCGTCAGAGCACTGGGGAAATCGACCTCGCCGATGACTTTGGGCTCGCCGGTGATATCGATGATCACAAAATTATCGCTAGTCACCGAACGCAAGCTAATGGTGTCCGCGGGATACGCTTCTTGAGTCCAGTGGTAGTTCTCGCCAGTCCGATGGAGAAAGCCCGCTTCCGCCAGGCGAGCGCAAAGATCCGGCACATCGACATCTCCGAAAAGCTCCGTGGGGGCTATCGGCAGTTCGAATGCTGCGCACTTCAGATGATTGATGAGTATTTCCAGATTGTCGGGCTGAATGAAGGCATGCTCCGGCGTGTTGCCAAAGAAATAATCCGGATGGCGCACGATGAACTGATCGAGTGGCGCCGAAGAGGCGACGAGTACGGCACAAGAGCTGCCGCTACGACGGCCGGCACGCCCCGCGCGCTGCCACGTTGCGGCAATGGTTCCGGGATATCCGGCCATGACCACGCTATCTAGCGAGCCGACGTCAATCCCCAACTCCATTGCGCTGGTCGATACCACGCCGCGAATGCGTCCCTCGCGCAGTCCGCGCTCAATTTCGCGGCGTTCATTCGGAAGATAACCCCCGCGATAGCCGCGAATCGTCTCTGGCTTGCCAGATAGTTGCGGATTCGCCTGTTGGAGATACGTAAGCAGGATTTCGGTGTGCAATCGAGAATTTGCGAAGACTAGAGTTTGCAGATCATGCTTCAGAAACTCCTGCGCCACACGCGAGGCTTCGTTGATGTAACTCCGCCGGATTCCAAGGGCCCGATTTACAACTGGCGGATTGTAAAATACGAAAGTTTTTTCAGCGGTGGGCGCCCCGTTCAGCGCGAGGACCTCGACATCTGCTTCCAGGAGTTTCGTCGCGAGCTCCCCAGGATTGGCGATCGTTGCCGAGCAGCAAATGATGTGAAGATCTCGTCCGTAGAAACGCGCGATGCGCTTCAGACGACGCAAGACGTTGCACAAATGGCTCCCGAAGACGCCTCGATAGGTATGCAACTCGTCGATGACGACATAGCGCAGATTCTCGAATAGCCGGGTCCAGCGCGTGTGGTGCGGCAAGATTCCGGTGTGCAGCATGTCTGGATTTGTCAGAACAAGGTGACTTTTCTCGCGGATGGATTTGCGTGCGTCGCTGGGCGTGTCGCCATCGTAGGTGAAGACGCCGAAGCGGCTGTCGAGATGCTGATTCAGGTCGTAGAGCTCGGCCAGCTGATCCTGAGCCAGTGCTTTGGTAGGGAAAAGATAAAGCGCTCGGCTGTCAGGGTTTTCCAGAACCGCGCTCAACACCGGCAGGTTGTAGCACAGAGTCTTGCCGGATGCCGTCGGAGTAACGATTACGACGTTCTTGCCGGAGTGAACGGCTTCAGCCGCGACAGCCTGGTGACTGTAAAGTTGCTTAATGCCCTTGGCGACGTAAGCCAATGCTAAATCGGGATGTACCCAGGTCGGGAAATCTACCCATTGCGCTGGACGCGCAGGAAAATGGCGCACGGCAGTTAGAATCTCGCCGTTACGATCCCGTGAAGCAAACGCATCAAGCACTTGATGCACGGGGGTGAGGGCTTGTGCGTTTGCCGCAGCACGGACTGCTATAGATTGGATCATTGCCGGTCCTCCAACACTTCGCCTTTTATTCGCCAAGGCTAGCATGCATGGAAATCTCGTGCAAGGCAAAATCAATGTTTTGTGCACAGGCGCAAAATGAGGAATGCACCGATAGAGAAGAGAATGGCTGAAGTTGTGAAAGCGGTCTTCACGTTATAGGCGCTCCAGAGAAATCCCACGAGTATGCTGGACACAAAGTCGCCGACAGCATTCACGGCAGCCAGAGTGCCAAAGGCCATGCCATGCTGTTCTTTGGGGACGAGTTCTGCCGCAAGTGAGTCTTCCAAGGCTTCTTCAGTGCCAATGTATAAACCGGCTAAGGCGAATATGAAGGCGAGTAACCACACGGAGTGTGTGGCGGTGCATAAGAGAATGGCTGTTACACCGGCGAGTCCGTACCCGGCTGCGAGGACGGCTTTGCGGTGCGGCACATGATCACTGAGCCAGCCGCTTAAATAAGCTGAACCCGCAGAAAAAAAATTATGCAGGGTGTAAAGGCCGACTGCGATGCTAGCGGCTCGAGCCATGCCGTGTGCCGGCGCAAGCATTCGCGAAGCATACAGAATGAGCATGGTGTGCGAAAAATCGCCCGCGCCGAATATGCCTACGCCAAGAAGGAATCGTCGAAAGGGAAGCGGCAGAGTCCGCAGGCCGATCAAGAATGACTGGCCGGCTTTCGGAGAAATGGGCCGCTCGCGTACCAGCAGCCAGAACAGCGCAACCGCAGTCAGCCCTGGAAGCAAGGTCCAAAGAAAAACTTTTCGGTAGGAGTGGCCGGTCACCTCGAGCAGCCATAAAGCCGTAAGAGGTCCGGCAATCGCGCCGACCGTGTCCATTAAGCGTTCCAACCCGAAGGCGCGCCCATAAGCATTCGGAGGCACGTCAGCAGCGAGTAACGCTTTCTTAGCTGGAGAACGCACGCCGCGACCCAGCCACGCAGTTACTCTGCCGAAGAGCACATGATAGGCGTTCGTGGCAACCGCGAACGAAGCTGTGGCGAGCGCCGTAAACGCATATCCAAAAACCGCCAGTGGCTTGCGATGCTTCAAGCGATCGGCGAAATGCCCGGAGGCTAGTTTAGTGAAACTGGATAGTCCGTCGGCGACTCCTTCGATTGCTCCCAGCCACGCTGCGCCTGCCCCGATCGTGGCTAGAAACGCCGGCAACACCGCAGTCGCCGTTTCATGACTCCAGTCGCTAAAGAGACTGGTGAGTCCGACTCCTAGAACAGTGCGGTTCGCCCAGGAATTGCTTTCTGTCTTACTAGACATGAGTGCGCGAATACTTTGCGTTTGATAAGGCAGCCAAATCCATATTATTTCAAATAGTGAAAGCGGTATCGTACCTGAACGAAAATTCCCCGTGGATGAAGATAATGCGTGCCCCCGAACGTCTGGCTGTTATCCAGCAGGACGCGCCGGTTGGCCCCATTTAGTATATTGAGCGAAACCGAGAATTTCTCTCCAAAGTCTTTTCCTAACGCAATGTCGAACGTCGTGTGTCCTGATAAATGATCGGGCGGGGGCTGTCCGTTCGAGAAGCCTGATCCGTAATAAACATCCGCGGAGGCATAACTCCGCCGCGGGAGGTTGAAAATTCCTCCTACATGCAATGTATTGCGCTGATCATGATCCAGCGAAAAATAATCGCCGGGGGGCGAAAAATTGATCAGTCCACCGGTGATTGCGCCGCGCCCTTGCGCGATTTGGTTTGAGTAAGTTAGGTATAACTGGCCGCGCTGGAACAGACGTGGCGAGCGCAACGTTAACTCCCAGCCGCGCACCAGCGCACTCTCAATGGAAAGCGGGAAAAAAATGTCGGAGTTGCCCACGCTGCTGTGGTCGAAAAAGCTTTTCGCGCGGGTACGAAAAGTGTCCGCGTCGATGGTCCAATCTTTCAAAGGAATGGTAACGCCGAATTGGGATTCTTCGTTGTGTTCGCCGTGAAGCGGGATGAACGCGAGGTTCTGACTATTTACGAATTGGAGCACCGGCCCAGAAGCGGTTACCAACGGCGGGGGCTGGTAGAAGTGACCATAAAAGCCGCGAAATACCCACCGCAATTTCGGAATGCGTAACGCGGTTCCAAATCGCGGACTGGTAGCATTTTCGACTACGCTTCCAGAGAAGTGTGTTTGCCGGATGCCTGCACTTAGAGTCAACCAGGACGTCGCGCGGAACTGGTTTTCGAGGAACGACGCCATCAAGCTGCCGGGGAGGTTCTGTTTTTCTTGAAAATCACGGCCAAAATTCGGATCGTCGCGGTCGTTGAACCTCAATCCAAAGAGTTCATGGTCGCGTTGGTGGAAGCCGTAAATACCGGCACGAGCATTATTCCTGCCGCTTACGTACGCGACTGTGGCCTGCCCCCCTTGGTATTTCGACGAGCGATCGTCTGTAGTGGCGGATGGAAAATCCCGAGGATTACTTTCGAACGCGGCTCGGTTGAAATGGTAGAAGTGGGATACAGTTAGGACCAGTCCTGCCTTAAACGTGCGGGCCCATGAAAACGCCACGTAGGCGTCACTTTCTCGATTCGCATTGTCAATGCCGGCCGATTGCTGCTCTGGTGTGTTGGGAATCTGATAGAAATCGCGCCTTGCTGACGCCACCAGCCGAAATTGATTTGCGGGATTCAAGTTGCAAATCAACGAGCCAAATCCTCCATACCCGTTGGCTCGAGCATGAATGACACGTGAGGTAGGCGTCTGCAGGCCCAAGTCTGTTCGATTTCCGGTTGCGCTGAGGTAATACGCTAGCCGTTGACTATGGCCTCCGGCGTTGAACTGATTGTCAGTCTGGTAGAAATTCCCAAGACTGGTGACAAGTTCAGCTTCGTTATTGCGTTCGAATCCGGTGCGAGGGGCGACGTTAAAAACACCGTAGGTTCGGTCCCCAAGATCCGCTGAGTAACTTCCGCGCTGCATCTCCACTGCGTCGATGTCTTTAGGGTCGATTTGCGGACCGAGGTTGCTGGCAATATTCGTATTGGGAATCGGCACGCCGTCGATAAGCCAGCTCACCTGATGTCCGCCACGCACGTGCAGTTGATCATGCGTCACATATGCGCCCGGGACGTAGTCCGTAATCATTGCCAGGCTATTTGTTTGCGAGGCACCGGGCGTGCGACGAATTTCCTCGCGGTCAACCATGCTCGACGGTGTAGTTAATTCGGTCTGGGCGGAAGCAGAATCCGCCGAAACAGTGATCGACTGATTCTGCGACGCCAGCCGCAATTCGAAATGCAGGATGGGAGCGCTGCCGGAAAAAACGGTAACCTCCTGTGTCTGCCTCGCAAAAGAATCGTCCAAAGCCATAATCGTATACTCGCCAAGCGGTACGGCATCGAAGTGGAATTCGCCGCTGGCGTCCGTTTGTGACGTCAAAGTGAACGTAGAATTCTTCCCCTTTAGCGTAATCGTGACGTCAGAAACGGGTCGATGTTGCGGGTCGTGGACTATGCCACGAATAATGCCGAAGACAGTAGAAAAGACCACACTGCTAAGCATGCAAGAGATTGCCAATAACAATAAGACGCGCCGCATGAGAATTCTGCCCTCCAATAAAAATATAAAAAGCGCGAGCATAAAAGCTCGGCTCAGGTTAATCAGCAGATGGGGGCAAGACTCGGTTGTTAGACGGTCTCTAGCAGGGCGCGAGGAGGAGGAGATGGAATGTCAACCGAGGCACTAGAACCGAATGCGTCCACCGTTTCAAAAGTGTGGTCGACTAGAATCGGCACAGAAACAGATAGCGCGGCGGGCAGGACGAAAGTTACGGGCGTCATTAGTGGGTGATTAGGTTGCTCACAACCGGACATCGTGCAAGCGCTCAAGTCGCTGATTTCATGACCGCATTCCATGCTATGCGAAGGCGCCGCGGGGGACTTCTGATGATGATGTCGCGGTATGGAGCAGAGATCCGACACGCAGCACATATTTGCGCGAGCCCTCCATGCAGCTGCGGTAAGCGGAGCATAAAGGAAGCCAACTGCTAGTAAGCATACAACTGCGCCGAAAACGCGAAAACTATCGAGATTTGGCCGGCTTAACAAAAAGATTACCCACCGGCGATTATACGTCAAAAACACTCATCGTATCGGAGCAGCGTATTCGTGTAAATCTGTTAGCAGATGGTGAATAATCAGCGGTAGCCCATCTTGACTTGGTGTTAGGCGCGGCCCAGACTCAATTTATGGCCCATACATATCTAAAATTCAATTTTGGTGCGGATGAAGAAACGGTTCAGCAGGCGTGTCAAAAGCTAAATGTCTGGAAACAGGCATTCCGCTTGGACAAAAAGCTCCTTTACAAGATTGAACGCGACGATGGCGCGGTGGCCGAAACAGCCGAGGTAGCGGAGAACGCAGAAAAATCGGTGTCCGCCGATAGAGCGAAAACAAAGGGCAAACCCAGATCTGCCACACCAGCAGCGGAGAAATCATCATCTAGTGCGAAGAGCAATATCGGCTTGCTGATACGTCTCTATTTTTCAACGCACGAGAAACTTTCCGAGCAACGCTGGGTCGATCGCATTCCCTCGGAAGAGCCTTTCAAGAGCGCCTCGCCGCAGATCATTCATCAGGGGCAAGCTGAATTCGAAATGACAGATAAACAATTTGAGTCGCTTTCCTAGGTAAATCGCGTTTGCCGCAGAGTCTAGTCACGAATCCAAATTGGCCGGGTAGGGTCGGCGATGTCCCTCTCTGAGGTCGCACAATCATCCAAGGGTGCCCAGGTTTTCGCTATAATAGAGTCCCGCAGAGATGAAATTCCAGATTTCAGTTTCGAGGACGGATTGAATGGCATTGCAGACGCGCGTCAAAGTTGCCAGGCTTGATGCTCCGAAAATGCACGGACTCGACCGCGATACGCTGATCCGGATTTACCGCACGATGTATCTTTCCCGCAAACTGGATGATCGAGAAATTCAGCTCAAACGCCAGAACAAGATATTCTTCCAGATCTCAAGCGCGGGACATGAAGGTGTGACGGCCGCCATCGGGTTGCTTCTTCGGCCGGGGGTCGACTGGATTTATTCCTATTATCGCGACCGCGCTCTTTGTCTGATGCTCGGAGTCACCCCGCTGGAAATGCTTCTGCAAGCCGTAGGCGCCAAGGATGATCCCAGCTCGGGCGGAAGACAGATGCCATCCCACTGGGGTCATCCGAAGTGGAACATCGTCAGTAAATCTTCCTGTACTGGCACGCAATTCGTGCAGGCCGTGGGCGCAGCGGAAGCGACGCTTTATTACGAGGGTCGTCCCAAAGCCGTGGCGCAGGCTAAGAAAGCTCCTCTCGGTGATTTCGTGCACTATGAGCGAGATGAAATTGTGTATGTGTCGTCAGGCGAAGGTGCGACCAGCGAGGGCGAGTTCTGGGAGTCTCTTAATACGGCCTGCGTGAAGAAGCTTCCCATACTTTATTTGGTTGAAGACAATGGCTACGCCATCTCAGTACCTGTCGAAGTTCAGACAGCAGGCGGAAGCATCTCCAAAGTGGCGCGCAGTTTTACAGGCTTACATGTCGGGGAATGTGACGGTACGGATCCGCTCGAAAGCTACGCTGTTTGTTCGGAAGCGATTCGATATTGCCGTGAGCGCCGAGGGCCGACGTTGGTCCACGCTCATGTGACGCGACCTTATTCTCACTCTCTATCGGACGACGAAAAGCTGTACAAACCCCCGGAAGAACGCGAAGCAGAAGCCCATCGCGATCCCATCTCGAAATTCTCACTTTTTCTGGTGCGCGAAGGGCTGCTCAACCAGAAACAAATCGAGGACCTCGAAGCGGGAATTGACCTTGAGGTCCGGGAGGCCGCGGACCAGGCACTCGCAGCCGAGGAACCCTCCGTTGATTCGATTCGAACGCACGTTTATTCACCGGACATAGACCCTACATCCGCGGCTTTTGGAACCCAACCGCAATACCACGGAGCACCGAGAACTATGGTTGAGACGGTGTCGGCTACGCTCTCGGATGAAATGTTGCGTGACGAGCGCATCATTGTTTTTGGACAAGACGTGGCCGATGTTAGTCGGGAAGGAAATCTTAGAAACGTAAAAGGGAAAGGGGGTGTTTTCAAAGCAACCGCCGGCTTGCAGCGAAAATTCGGCGCCGACCGCGTGTTTAACGCACCCCTGGCGGAAGCGAGCATCGTCGGTCGAGCAATTGGGATGGCAGCGCGCGGCCTCAAGCCGGTTGCGGAGATTCAATTTTTCGACTACATCTGGCCAGCGATGATGCAGATTCGCGATGAACTCTGTGTCATGCGTTGGCGTTCGAACGGCGCATTCAAAGCGCCGGTAGTATTGCGCGTCGCTATTGGCGGTTACCTCACCGGCGGCGCGGTGTACCACAGCCAGAGCGGCGAATCGATTTTCACTCATTGCCCAGGGCTACGGGTGGTGATGCCTTCCACGGCCCTTGACCTTGCAGGTTTGCTGCGCACGGCCGTCCGAAGCGATGACCCAGTTATGTTCCTGGAGCACAAACATCTTTATCGCCAGCCGTATAACCGCTCTGAGTATCCCGGGCCGGACTACATGGTGCCGTTTGGCAAAGCGCGCTTGGTGAAAGAGGGTTCGCAGGTCAGCATCATCACGTATGGAGCTTTGGTGCACCGCGCGGAAGTCGCGGCAGTTCAACTCGAACGCGAAGGTATCTCCGTTGAGATTATCGATCTTCGGTCTCTTTCCCCGTATGACTGGGAGGCTATAGAGGACACAGTCCGCAAGACCCACCGGGTGGTGGTGGCCTACGAAGACATGGCTAGTTGGGGATACGGAGCCGAAATTGCGGCCCGTATTGCGGACGAGCTTTTCGACGAGTTAGATGCGCCAGTAAAACGCGTAGCGGCTATGGACACATTCTGTGCCTACCACCCAAGACTCGAAGACGTGATACTGCCGCAGACGAACCATATCACCGCAGCCGTCAAACAGATCCTCGAATACTGAGCGGATGGCCGGCCTCAGGTCAGATGAAACTTTTTGCGAACTTTCAGCGTATTATCTCTAAGGACGTGGCGGAATACTGTTTTGTGGAGGTGCTCCGATGACTTGCCCCAACTGTCAGAAGGATATCGCTAGTGGTTCAAATTTCTGTTACAACTGCGGCGCGCGGCAGCCAGAGGCTAGTGCTCCGGGATATTCGCCTGCAACTTGCACTACGAAAAGGCTAATGCGCTCCAGCACGGACAAGAAAATTGCGGGAGTCTGCAGCGGCCTGGCTGAATATTTTGATCTCGATCCCACAGTGATCCGGCTGGTGTGGTTATTGCTAGTCCTCTTTGCCGGTACTGGCGTGCTTGTTTACATCATTCTGTGGATCGTCTTGCCGCTGGCGCCTGCGAGCATCGTCCCAACTTCTTCAACGTCCGCTACGGTCGTCTCATAACAATGCTCTAACGAGACGTACGCAGGTGGGCTAGAACATTCCGCTCATCTCCTGGGCTTCCCGCCGCCCCGGGCTGCATAAAGTGGATGGTCCAAGGAAATGAGTCCGGCTCCGACGGTCGCGAGCGCGAAACATGCCGCTCCCACCGCCATGGGGAACTCGTAGTTGCGTATCGCCAGGTACCCGCCGCCACTGTGCACTTTCCAGATAGCCACACACATCTCAATGGCTAGAAGTAAGGCTGCGGCCCTTGTGAACAATCCAAGCAGGAGGAGCACGCCTCCAAAGGTCTCCACGACACCTGCTACATACGTGAAGTATCCCGGAAGCCCGTGTTGCACAAAGAAAGCCTGCATCCCGCTGTTCGCATGCGCCAATTTGGGATAGCCGTGCGAAATAAAAATGACCGCGAGGGCTGCGCGGAGAAGCAACAACCCAACCGGTTGTAGGGCATTCAAGAACTTCATCAAACCCTCCGAGAACTGTGAGAGAGAATGGTTATACGTTACGGTATTTTAACAGAAAAAACACTGCAGTCTTCGTTACCTCGGCCTAATCAATGAATCAGGTACAATCTTTACGAATATAACTGGTGTCTCATGAAGTGTTTTCAGACAGTTGACCTGGACCGCGGGGCGGACGGAAATACGTTCACCGTGATAATGTGCTTGGGTCTCGTGCTTATCTCCGGGGCCGAGGCATGAAGCGTAAGCTTCTTGTAGCTGTGCCTCTGCTAATTGTAGTGGCGTTACTGGCCTGGATCTTTCGACCGAAACACGAAACACTCGGGGAAGCGTACATTAGCGATCGCAGCGTCACACTTTGGAGCAGTGTAGCGCAGGTTCGTGAGCCCCTTGACTCTTTGCACTATGGCGATCGCGTGGATATCGTCGCGCGGCGCAATGAAAACGTGAAGATCCGCACCGCCTCGGGTGCGGTCGGCTGGGTGGACGCACGGCTTCTGATGGAAACCGCACTCTGGCAGCGCAGCGCAAGATTGCTGACACAGGCGCGCACAATGCCCGTGCAGGCCCGCGGCCGGACAAAAGTATCGACCAATCTGCGTGTGGAACCGGGCCGCACACAGCCAAGGCTCTACCAATTTCCACGCGGAACTGCGGTGGAAGTCGTCAGCCGTGCGGTGGCCGATTGGACGTCCCAAGTCGATGAAAAAGATTCTTCGAATGAGTCCCAACAAGCTAAAAAGGAAGATTGGTTATTGGTCCGTGGACTAGCCAGTTTTCCGCCCGGCGAAAATGCTTCCCGCAACTCAGACACCACGACCGCCACACAACCGAACGATCAAACCATTTCCATTGCCGGCTGGATCATCGGTCGGTTCGTGGAGCTTGATCTTCCCAATCCCGTCCGTGAAGGAACAGCTTCCGCCAACGTGCGGCCCGCTGCCTGGTTCGAATTAAACCGAGTGGCCGATCCTGCCGGGGACAAAGCGCAGTATCTCGTGGCAGGCAGTCGCGGGCCGGAAGGACAGGTGTGCGACTTCACTTCATTGCGTGTATATACCTGGGATAGGAGAAAGAATCGTTACGAAACTGCCTTCATCGAAAATAACCTATGCGGTCAGATGCCCATTCGTATTAACAAAGGACCAAAGTCGGAGCCCGAGTTTCGCTTCCGAGTAAAAGATCAGAATAGAGAAGAGCATGTGTATCACTTAGTTCAGACGGTCGTCCGCCGCGTCCGCGAGACGGGCGATGCCGGCAAGAGTCCCAAAACATCGAAAGCCCCGAAAAAGTCGCGATAACTTCTAGGTTTATGACCAAACGGCCTTTCTTCTACTCCCCATCGAAACTTTCTGTGGCGCCGCTGAGCTCGGGTTTCCGCCATTCGAATTAGCATGAAAACCGTTTTAGCGCCCCCTGTGAGAGAATGCACAGCTGCAGACCGGAAGAATCTCATCGGAGCACAAGAATGACACTACATGTCAGCGAAGCCGAAGTGCGGGCCGTTCTGACAATGCCGTTGGCTATAGAAGCTGTTGAGGTCATCTCCCGCAAACAAGCAAGTGGCGAAGTCATCGTTCACCCACGGCGTCGCTTTGAACTACCTGGCAGCGCTTTCTTTCATTACATGGCCGCCGCAGATTACACCGCCGGTTACGTTGCGGTGAAGCAGTACACCTATGTTGCTGGAAGACTGCGATTTCTGGTGCCTTTGTATGAAATGGCCACAGGCGAATTGTTAGCGCTCATCGAAGCTGATTATATGGGCCAACTGCGTACGGGGGCGGCATCCGGCGTAGCGACGAGCTATCTTGCGCGCCAGGACGCGCACATCGCCGCAATCGTCGGAACTGGGGGGCAGGCCAAGACACAACTAGAAGCGATGGCGGCCGTTCGCCAACTAGATCTGGTACGGGCCTACAGTCGCAATGCTGCCCACTGCGAAAAGTTTTCAAGAGAGATGAGCCAGCAACTCGACATTCAAGTTCGGCCCGCGACTTCAGCGAGTGAAGCTGTTCGTGGAGCCGACATCGTATGTACGGCTACGACCGCATCGCAGCCAGTTGTAAGGGGCTCTGATTTGTCGCAGGGCGCACACATCAATGCCATTGGAGCCAACCACGCCCACAAGCGGGAACTAGACGACGAAGCCGTTGCCAGCGCCGATGTGATTGTCGTGGATTCAGTCGAGCAGGCGCAGCAGGAAGCAGGAGATCTCATCATTGCGTTTCATGGCGATGAATCCTGTTGGATGGGTGTGAAGAAGCTCTCTGATGTTGTAGCAGGGAAGACTGCGGGAAGAAGCAGCGACACAGAATTAACACTTTTCAAATCGAATGGAATTGCATCTTGGGACCTAGCCGTGGCCATGAGAGTATATACGCTGGTGCGAGAGAATAAACTCGGAAGGGAATTGCCCCTGTGGACCGACACTCCCGAAGCGTGATTGCTAACTCTGCTTTACACTGATCTTGCGGCGCAACGCGTCGTGCAAGCGGGACCGCACTCCGGTTGGAAGTTCAACGGCTTCCTCGCCGCAGAATATTTGCAGAGTTCGTTTCGTCTGGTCGACCACCATTCTGCAATCTTCGCAACCTCTTAGATGAAATTCCAATTGTTCCATTGTTTCGATATCGAGATCACCGTCGATATAGCTTGAAAGCTCGAGAATCATAGTTTTGCAATTCAACTTGGTTCCCCGTGTCGAAAATAAGGATTCAATTTCTCTCGAAGTTTAAGCCGCGCTCGCAGTAGTCTTGCTTTCACGGCTGAGTTGGATATTCCAACCGCAGAAGCCGTTTCCTCTGTCGACAGTCCCTCCAGGTCTCGCAAAACGAACACAACTCGGAGATTCGGTTCAAGAGTATCGATGACGTGGGACAGAATCTCGTGCATCTCTGTCTGTGCGTAACGCTGTTCCGGGCTTGGACCCCAGTCTTCGATTTCACGAGGCATAATGTCATCTTCGTTTTCGAGGGGTTCATCTAGGGAGACTTGGTTAGGACGGCGCTTGCGGAGCCGCATCAGTGCTTCATTCGCGGCGATGCGTACAAGCCAGGTATAGAAACGCGAATCCTCCTGAAAATCTTTCAAATGCGAGTACGACTTCATGAAAGCGTCTTGCATCGCATCTTCGGCGTCTTCGCGATTGCGCGTGATATTCATCGTGAGACGAAATATCTTACGTTCGTAACGGTTGACCAGCTCTTCGAACGCAACTGCGTCGCCGGATTTTGCCCGCGCAACGAGCAGATGTTCGTCATCCTTGACGACGCGTGACGACAAACGATGTGGATTCGGTGTGCTCAAATCAGTCAAGTAGCCGCCGGCAGCCAGGGCCAAGGTTTGGCTAGTCATAAAATTAACACAGAGCACAGCGGCGCTTCCTCGCTAATCACTTAATTGGATGAGAGTGGGCGAGCCGGAGACGCGAGCCAGCGTTGACATTCTTATGCGGCGAGGGTATATTTTGTTGAACGAACGTTCGACAAATTGCTATGCCGCGTACAGCACTGCTCCGTGATTCTGAGGCCAAGCTCCAGCACATCCTACAGCACTCGGCGCAAATTTTTGCAAATCGTGGATTTGCAGGCGCTTCCATGCGCGACGTCAGCCGCTCCACGGGCATTTCGCTTTCCGGGCTGTATTACTATTTCAAGAGCAAACAAGAATTGTTGTATCTTATTCAGAAAAAGGCCTTCACCAGCGTAGTCCACCGACTACAATCCGAACTACCTGCCGTCAGCAATCCTCAAGCTAGACTCAAACTATTTATTAGCAACCACTTAGACTATTTCTTAGCCCACCCGGCAGAGATGAAAGTACTTTCTCACGAAGACGATGCCTTGGAGGAGCCGTACAAGAAGGAAATTGGGGCGATCAAGCGTCGCTACTATAACTTGGCGTGCGAAATCTTCGAGGATGTAACGCGTGAAAAAACGGCAGGGCTGGCGAATCCTCGCATTGCGATTCTGATTCTTTACGGCATGATGAACTGGATCTATAAGTGGCATAACGCTGCGGTCGACCCCAGCGCTGAAGAGCTCTCTGAAACTATATGCAGCATTTTTCTCCACGGTGCCTTGAACGGACGTAACGGTGCGACTGCGGATGGTCCGGGAAGGAATCGACTTTCGCTCGAGAAGATTGGCACGCCAGAGTAAAGCCGAAATGGTTTGAAGGAGAGATATGATGGCCACAACACAGGCGATCGGCAACAAGGAACTTATCCATTATTGCGTCGACGACGGCATCGCTATTCTCGAAATGGACGATGCTCCCGCTAATACCTACACCTTCGAAATGATGCAACAGCTGGATGCTGCTATTGTCAAGGCGCGGATGGATGACAACGTCCACGTGATTTTGATCCGTGGTGCCGGAGAAAAGTTCTTCTCGGCGGGCGCAAGTATTCCGATGCTCACCAAGGCAGATCCGACATTTAAGTACTACTTTTGCCTACATGCCAATGAGACACTTTGTCGTCTTGAGCAGACTCCCAAACTGGTTATCGGTGCGCTGAATGGTCACACCGTGGGCGGGGGTTTAGAAATTGCTCTGGCATGCGACATTCGAATTGCCAAGAAAGAAGGCGGTAAGATCGGTTTGCCCGAAGTGAATCTCGGCGTGCTTCCAGGGACCGGCGGCACCCAACGCTTTCTGCGCGTTATTGGGCGCGCGAAAGCTCTGGAACTCATGGTTACGGGGCAAACCTTCAGCTTCGAAGAAGCTCTTGAGATGGGGTTGATCAATTACATCTATGATCGCGAGGCTTATTGGGAAGACGTGATGGCCTATGCCAAACAATTCTGCCCGCCCAACAAGGCTTCACGCGCTGTCGGACGCATTAAACGAGCCGTCGTCACTGGCGCCGAGGTAGGGTTCGGGGAAGCATTGGCGCTTGAGCGTGAGCTACAGCAGTTGCTTTTCACCAGTGAAGACGCTAAGGAAGGGCTTGCGGCGTACGTGGAAAAGCGAGCTGCCAATTTCAAGGGGAAGTAAGAACGTTCGAATGCATAACGAACTAGTCTAATGCGAACACTGCCAGACTATCTTCGAAAAGGCATGAAGCTCGTCATCGTTGGCTGCAATCCGACCGAGTCCTCGGTTCGCGTGGGCCATTATTACGCGGGCCGAGGCAATCAATTTTGGCCTGTTCTGTACAGAGGCGGGGTGATTCCGGAACCCTTTGACTACCACGACGATAAGCGCGTTATTGAGTTTAGTATCGGCTTGACGGATCTTGTGAAGCGGCCAACAAAGGTCCCAGATGACCTGAGACGAGAAGACTTCGCCGAAGGGCGCATTGTGCTGTCTCAACGCCTTGAAGAGTTCACACCTCACGTGATCGCATTCAACGGCAAACTGGCCTACGAGCAGTTTGCCCAACGAAAATGCAGATTTGGTCTCCAGCCGGAGCTGTTATACGGTGCGCGTGTGTACGTGTTGCCCGCTACATACGATCAGAATGATAAGAACAATGGTGAGCGAGTACGACATTTTCGAAAGCTCGCGCAATTGGTCACCCGCACCGAAGCCGAACGGACTGAGAAGAAGCATTAGATCTGACATTTATGACGGAAGCTGCAAGAATGGCGCTGACAAGCGTGATGATTCTGGAATCCAGAAAAGATGGCATCGCCACGCTGGTGATGAATCGTCCGGATCGCCTGAATGCCCTTGACAATGATTTGTCCACGGCGCTCAAGGATGCATTTGAACGTTTGTCAAAGGATGAGTCCGTCCGTGTACTCATTCTGACGGGTGCAGGCCGGGCGTTCTGTGCTGGCGGCGACCTGGGCGTAATCGGCAGGGCCCGTCGATCCGGCCACGCAACTGAGCTCGAGCCGCTTCTGCGCTCGGGCATGCAAACTATCCTCACAATGCGCACTATGCCTCAACCAGTGATTGCCGCGGTCAACGGTGCAGCAGCAGGCGCAGGTATGAATATCGCACTCGCTGCTGACATGCGTTTCGCTGCACAGGAAGCGACCTTCGGTCAAAACTTTGTAAAGGTTGGATTATTTCCTGATTTTGGCGGGACGTATTTTCTCCCACGGCTTGTTGGACCTGCTAGAGCGGCGGAATTTTTCTACACTGGGGATATGATTGACGCGCAGACTGCACTCCAGCTTGGTATCGTCAACCGAGTTACCCCCGCCAACGGGCTGGAGGCCGAAGTGCGATCCTTGGCGCTAAAGATCGCGCAGGGACCGCCGCTCGCTATCCAGGCAGTAAAGAAAGTTTTATTTGGCAGCGAGCGGGAGGAATTAGCCCAGGCACTCGAGACAGAGGTTACGGAACAGCTCCGCTGTTTTCGTTCTGAAGATTGCAGCGAAGGGATTCGTGCGTTTTCCGAGAAGAGACCTCCAAATTTTAGCGGAAAGTAAACCTTGGGGGGCGACAGTCGCAAAAGATTTGTAACTTGGCTCGTGCGTGCCCGGCGCGAGTGACAACATCGTCTTAGGAGGATAGGGACATGCCGGCGACACGATTAACAACATTTGATGACTGGGTGGATTTGTTTCGCGTATGGCAACGCGACATCGGTGTTGCATACCCGGAAATCACGAATTACCAGTTCGAAGCGAAGTTCGGCCCCACGCGTTCGACTGAAGTTGAGTTCGGTGCCTATAAAGGACGGCCAAAATGGGAAAAAGTCGTGCAGGTTCCCGACCAGCGCATGCGCGACGCATTGATGAATCTCATCGTTTATCAAGGTGACACCGAATTTGCTTCTGTTGAACAACAGCGCCGCCTGTTCGAAACTTCGCCTAGCGAACACGACCGCCAATCGCTTTGCCGCGTGGTCACCGAGGAGATGCGTCATGGGTGGCAAATGTGCTACCTGTTGATGAATCATTTTGGCTATGGCGGTCGTGTTGAAGCTCAGAAGATGCTTGAACGTCGCGCTTTCGATCAGAAGCGTCTCCTAGGGGCCTTCAACCAAGAGGTCAATAACTGGCTCGATTTTTTTACGTACACGGATTTTGTTGATCGCGATGGTAAATACCAACTCACCATGCTGAGCTATTCAGGATTCGCGCCGCTAGCTCAATCGATGATTCCCATGCTAAAGGAAGAGTCTTTCCACCTGGGAACAGGCCAGGACGGAATCAAGCGTATCGTCAAAGCTGGAGTTGTCCCTACAAATGTCATCCAGAAATACATCAACAAATGGATTCCTGTAAGCCTCGACCTTTTTGGAGTCGACAAATCGAGCTCTGCGCACTGGTTCTACGTTTGGGGGCTTAAGGGGCGTTACGACGAACCCACGGCGAAACACGAAGCCAAACTGGAAAGGATGAATGAGCATAGCCGGGAGCTGTACCTGGCGGAATGCAAGAAGCTGGTGGAGATGATCAATAAGAACATTCACGCGGGCCAAACTCTCCTTTATGTTCCAGACGTAAAATTCAATCGCTTCATCGGCGAATTTGCCAAACAGCCTTACAGTGTTACGGGTGACCTGCTAACCCCAAGCCAACACGTGCAGCACCTTGACGAAATGCTGCCGCGAGAAGAAGACGTGGCGCTCGTGAATGAAATTCAAGCCATCGAAAAGCAATGGATCTCTCCGAAAGGTTTGATTCAATAAGCTAATCGATAGGTTAGTTTCGTCGTGGGCTCCTCCGCCATTGATTTGAAAGCTTCAGTTCATTACGCGTCCGGTCTGTGGCCGTCATATCGGCCTCGGTTTTGACGAAGAAGCCTAAAAGTTGGCTATGTGAGTCTGTGCGCGCAACGCCGGGCCAACAAGTGGATATAAAGACCATCGCAGTGATTGGTGCAGGCGCTATGGGCCGGGGAGTCGCCTATGCTTCGCTATATGGCGGCTACAACACCGTCCTTGAAGACATCTCCCTTAAAATATTGAAGGAGAGTATGGCGTGGATTAGGAGGTCTCTTGATCAGGACGTTTCGCGCGGAACAGTCGACGCCACCCGCCGCATTACCGCATTATCTCTAATCGCCACTGCAAGCACTATCGAGGACGCCATCCGCGATGCTGATCTCATCGTCGAAACTGTTCCGGAAGAAATGGAGATGAAGATTGAGCTGTTCACAATCTTCGACAAGTTTGCTAAGCCAGGTGCGATTTTTGCCAGCAACACATCTTCGCTTTCGATCAGCGACATGGCGGATGCTACCGTCTCCGGCGATCGATGTATCGGAATGCATTTCTTCAATCCCGGCCCCAAGATGAAACACATCAAGCTCGTCACGACGCCGATGACGTCCTTAGAGACGATCGCCAGTTGTTGCGAAGTCGCGCGTCGCATGGGCAGAGAAATAGTTCAGGTCAGTGAGTCGCCGGGCGTTCAGGGGAAAGAGTCTATAGATTCCAATTCAGCAAAAAGGCGTGTCAGGGCGAAACCTTAAGCCGAGATTGGATTCAGCAATGGTAGCCGAATGCCGCTGCAGGCCTCCTTACAGCATTTCGGACGGGTCTGGCCTTTTCTTTAATATCGGTCGATCGTTCGAAGGTGGCGGGGGTAATGCCGCTGGCGTCGTGGGGCTTCCGGTAGCCGGAACTGATGCGGAGGCCGAACCTTCCACATAAGGTTTCTTCAGGAAGCTTTCTGCGATTTGTTGTGCACCGCCAGTATCATCATTGGCCTGCCGAGCTTTACTGTATTCATTTACCGCTCGTTCTCGCTGTCCCAGCAAATCAAAAATCTTGCCGAGATAAATATGACTCCAGACTTCCGTCCATTTTTCGGAAGGTTCGGGGACTGTTTGTAGAGCTTCGCGGAAGGCATTCGCCGATGCCTGATAGTTTTTCTGGTAGAAAAAGGCCTCACCCATTCGAAAGTCCGCCAGCGGCCTATTCGGCTGGATCGCTAACGCTTTCTGATATTGAGCGACTGCATCATAGTAGCGTCCTTGTTCGGCGAGCTCCTCGCCTCGTGCGACGGCCGCACGGGAACGCAACGACGTACTACCTTTGAGAATTACGTTATTGGGATCGATCTTGATACCGCCTGGTCTTGGCCGACCAAAGGTTTCCAAAGTGAATTCCGACTCCGATCCGATAACGTTGATAGTCTTCAACTCCGGGTTTCCTTCCGTTTCGACGCGCAGTTCAACTGGCATGCGAAATGTATCGAGAGGTTGTTTGATTTTTCCCGCGATTCGAAACCCTTTCGGAGTTCGGTAAACGACATACTCTATGGCGAACTCCGGCACGCCAGTCGAATTAAGCCATTGAGTAAAAAACCCACGCAAATCCGGCGGAGTTTGCGGTGGCTTGACGGCACTTTGCGCATGTTGTTCCGCCAACCGTTCGAAATCATCAATACGCGCGCTTTTCCCAGCGAAGGTGGAATAAAAATCGCGCAACAAAGACCTAAAGGCTACATCGCCCATTTGTGCGCGTACCATGTGGAATATCATCGCGCCCTTATTCATCACTACCGACCGGTACTCCGCCGAATAGGGGGCCAGCCTCCCAGCTTGCGCAATCGGCGCGGCATCGTCAAACATCAGCGCTCCGACGGCGAATTCGTCCACCACCTTTAAACCGGCTTCTCTGCCGGCATTCTGCTCCGCATAAAGTGCCTCGGAATACCGCGCCAATCCATCGCTAATCCACACGTCGCTCGGAGTTGTAGGCAGCACTTGGTCTCCCCACCATTGCGAAGCTACCAATCGCGCAATGGTGTGGTCGCCGGTCTTTGGATTCCAGATGTGCTGGCTCAATAGCAACACTCCGGGCGCGGCAAACTCCCGCAACGATCCATCTGGCAGTTGAATAATGGAGAGATCCGGGTTCGGAAGAGCGCCAAACATATCCGAAAACATCGTCATGGACCGCGCAGCCGACGTCGCGAAGTCACGCGCGTTTGCCGAAGCTGCCCGGGGAGCGTACACCGATACGGTGATGCCCTCCGCTTGCATAGGATTGAGTTGCAGATTGCCTGCCACAAATGTGCCGTTTGGCGCCGCAGTCTTACACTCGAAGGTGTATTGCAAACGCCCGCCATCGATCGGGTTTTTGCTCGCCGTAGGCGCTGGAGCCGCTGCCTTACCAGTGCCGGCCACCGCGAAAGTATCTGGAACATTGAGCCGGAAAGTTGCTGTGTAGCGATTCGACGGATAATTTGTCAAGGGAAACCATCGAGCAGGCAGCAATAAATAAGCCGCATCTCGATTGATCACTGCAGCCCGCACTCCCGGCACCGGACTGTTTTCCTCATTGGCGAGCAACCCTGCATAGGTAAATGTGAGAGTCACGTGCCCGCCCGCTGCCACTGGCGACCGCAGTTGTACGATCACAAACAGAGGATTCTGGCTATCTCGTTGGAAATTAAGAGACTTGCCATCTGCAGTCTTAATCTCACGAATCTCGAGATTCGGGTGCAATTCAACCGTCATGTTGCTGGAAACATCAGCAGCTCGGAAGTCGATTTTCGCGTTAGCGGAAATTGATTGTTGGATCGTATCGAGCGTCGCAGACACGTCGTAGTGTTCGGCGATGAAGCTCACCGGGCGTGGCGCCTGTGCGTGCAAAGGCGCACCACTGCAAAAAGCCAAAACGAAGACAAAAATTAGATTCCCAATTATTCTGCGGAGGGCCATCGGACCCCTTTCAAGAACTCTCGACTGATTACACTATAAAACTATAAATAGGATACCAAACCCCTCACTTCGCGTTGCTTCCGCCACCTTGAAGCAGTGCCATAATGGCGTCGGCGGCTCGGTCCACCGCGCCGGGTTGCCCCAACAGCTGACAAGTGTCCGCCAAACCCTGCCTAACCTCGTTTCTACAATCAACACCTTCTTTTGATGCCGATAGGAATCGTTCCACTTCTGCCGCTATGCGCTGAGGAGTGAAATTGTCTTGGATTAATTCGGGAACAACTAGGCGTCCGGCAATCAAATTAACCATGCTAAAAAATTTCGTACGAACCAGTGGCTTTGCAAGCTTCGCTGTAAGTGGCGAAAGGCGGTACACCACAACCATGGGTATTCCGAGCAGCGCAGTCTCAACTGTTGCGGTGCCACTGGAAACAATCGCCAGGTCAGCAGCCGCTATTGCATTGTACGTGTCGTCCCGGAGAAAGCGTATGTTTGCCCTGCCGGGGAAGATAGCTCGCAATTGTTCTAAATCAATTGCCGGGGCTACCGCAACCACCGCGGTGAACCTGCCGATTCTATTGCTCAGGAGAGCGAGCGCCTCTACAATTATGGGCACATGGTGCGCGATCTCACCCCGTCGGCTCCCTGGTAAAATAGTGAGAATCGGGTACTTTGAGTCCAGGCTGTATTTATCGCAGAAAGACTCCCGCGTCATCGTCGCCCGCACATTGCCAACTAGCGGATGCCCGATAAATTTCACTGCAACCCCGGCGTCCCTATAGAATTTCTCTTCGAACGGAAAAATGCAGAGTGCTTGAGCGAACCGGCGCCGCACCAAATTTACACGCCAAGGTCTCCATGCCCAGAACTGCGGGCAAATGTAATAGACATTTTGAATTCCGACGGGAAGCAGCTTTCTGGCTAACCGCAAATGAAAGCCTGGAAAGTCCGTAAGGATCGCCAATGGAGGACGGCGACGTTTAGCTTCGGACACCAGGCGACCCATCGCGCGTCGCAGTGACGGCAAACGTTTGAGTACCTCCGTGATACCGACCACGGATACTTCAGAATAGTCCGTAATGATTTCGACTCCAGCCGCGCGCATCTGCGGACCGCCCATTCCGAACAAAGTAACATCTATGCGATGCTTCAGTGCAATCGCGAGACGTGCCGCATACATATCTCCAGAAGCTTCGCCGGCGGATAGTAGAAGCGGTACGGGTGGCATGTTCGATGGGCGAAGTGTTTAGTCGCTTGCTGGCAGCGGGTCCGACAACGGCGAAAGGCTAGCGGCAGAAGTTGTGCCAGCCGGGAAAGGTAGCTCCTGCTCTTTGTACTGGAGCTGATACAGACGGTAATAAATCCCGCGCAGGGCAAGCAGTTCCTGATGCGCGCCCTGCTCTCGCAAGCGGCCTTTGTGAAACACCAGGATGCGGTCTGCGTGCTGAATCGTGCTAAGGCGGTGAGCAATGACAAGGGCAGTACGTCCTGAAAGCAGACGGTCGAGAGCTTCTCGTATCTGCAATTCGGTTTTCGTATCCACGCTCGAAGTAGCTTCGTCGAGAATGAGGAAGCGAGGATTGTGCGCCAGAGCGCGAGCGAAACTGATCAGCTGGCGTTGACCTACCGACAGCGTGGACCCACGTTCGTTGACCGCGGTGTTTACACCTTCCGGCAAAGCGCGGACGAAATCACCCAGCCCAATTTCAGCTACCGCATGCTCTACCGTGGCGCGATCGATTCCCGGCGTACCCAGCCTTATGTTCGATTCGATCGTGCCCGTAAAAAGGAAAGGATCTTGCAGCACGATTCCAAATTGGCGGCGCAAATCCTGCAATTCGATGGTGCGGATATCAACACCATCCAACAGAATTTGGCCTTGCTGAATGTCGTAGAAGCGCAATAGCAGGGAAATGAGGGTGGTCTTGCCGGCACCAGTATGACCTACAATGGCGATAGTTTGTCCTGGAGCGACGCGGAAAGACACGTCACGCAAAACCCAATCTTCGTCGCTGGGCTCGGGAGAATCCCGGTAGCGGAACCACACACTCCGGAACTCGATCTCGCCGCGCGGATTATTAAGTGGAATTGCATTCGGATCCGACGAAATGGCTACCGGTTCATCCAGTAGTTTGAAAATCCTCTCGGAAGCCGCCATGGCCGATTGAAGAATATTGAATTTTTCGCTTAGATCCTGAATGGGGCGAAAAAATCTCTGTGCATATTGCATGAATGCAACGAGCACGCCCAGCGTAAGCGCATTGGAAAGAACACTCAGTCCGCCTACCCACAGGATCAACGCAATGGCCGCAACGCCGAGAAACTCAACCGTGGGATAGAAAAATGCGAAAGCCAGAATGGCGTCTTTATAAGCCAACATGTGGTCCCGGTTACGCTTCGCAAATTCTACTCTGGCTTTGCGTTCGCGATTGAAGATCTGCACAATACTCATTCCAGAAATGTATTCCTGAAGGAAAGCATTGATGCGAGCAATCGCCGTGCGAATACGGCGGTTGGCCTCGCGAACAAATTTGCGAAATACGAACGTAACAATCAGAATCAACGGAAGCACGGCCAGCGCGGCCAATGCCAATCGCCAGTTGAGATAGAGCAATACGCCCACCATGACCGCAAGCAAAAAAAAGTCATTGATCATGGTGACTACGCCCGCGGCAAACAAATCATTCAACGCGTCGACATCCGTGGTCACTCGAGTTACCAGCCGACCTACGGGATTTCGGTCGAAATAACTCATCGACAATCGTTGTATGTGCGCGAAAATTTCCCGCCTCATGTCGTACATGGTCTGCTGCCCTACGCGTTGCATGATACGTATCTGCAAATATTGTGCGAGGAAATCAAACAACAGCACCAACATATAAATTACGCTCACCCAGATTAGGCCGCGCTGGGCCTCGTTAATCCCCACCAGCTGATGAGACGCGGGTACCAGAAAGCGGTCTACCGCAACCTGGAAGAGCTTAGGTGGAGCCAGTTCCAGCGGGGTCACCGCTAGCGTCAGGGTCAGAGCTAAGACGACACGCCACTTGTAAGGACGCATGTACAGCAGCAGACGCCGCATCAACCGCGCGTCGTAAGCTTTTCCGAGTGCTTCTTCTTCGTGCTGATTGCTCATGCTCGTTCGAGCTCTTCTTCCAGCAATTGTTTATGGTAAAGATCTGCGTAATATCCGCGACGAGCCAGCAGTTCGTCATGTGTCCCGCGCTCGATAATCCGTCCGTCACGCAGAACCACAATTTGGTCGGCATCCCGCACCGTCGACGTCCGATGCGATATAAGGATCGTGGTGCGCCCTCGCATGATACCTCGCAAGCGCTCCAATATACGTTCTTCCGTCTGGGTATCCACACTGGACAAAGAGTCGTCGAGAATCAAGATGCGTGGATCTCGTACAATGGCGCGCGCGATAGCCGTACGTTGCTTCTGTCCTCCCGATAGCGTAATGCCGCGCTCGCCCACGATCGTTTCGTACTTCGCAGGAAAATCTTCGACATCGTCATCCAGACTCGCTACTTGCGCCGCTTCACGCACGCGTACTTCGTCAAATTGCGGCAAACCAAATGCGATGTTTTCACTGAGTGCATCGCCGAAAAGATACGTATCTTGTGGCACGTACCCTATCGCACGACGCAGAGTCTCTAGCGGCCACTCATGGATCGGATGCCCGTCGATTAGCACGGTGTCCTTTGGTGCTTCCCAGAGCCGCGCGATAAGCGCAGCGAGCGTAGTCTTTCCGCTGCCCGTGGGTCCTACAATTGCGAGCGTCGTTCCAGCCGGGATCCGCAGATTGATATCGGCTAGTATTGGACGCCCGTGGTTACCCTTCCCAGGAGTGTCGTTGCCGGCTCCATTTCCGGAAAGCGTTGTGGGGTACGTAAAGGTAAGATTGCGAAACTCAATTTCGCCCTGAAGTTCCTTTTGGGAAATTTTCGCGTCGCGATCGTCTATCCGGGGCTGTGCCTTCAGGATGTAGGTTAAGCGTCCCATAGATGCTGCGCCGCGCTGAAAAATGTTGGTGACCCAACCCAGCGCTATCATGGGCCAAACTAAAAGTGTCAGAAAATTAGAAAATGAAACCAATCCTCCTAGAGAAAGTTCGCCCCGCAGGAACTGAAAGCCGCCTTTCCATAACACGATCAGAAATGTCGTTCCAATCAAGGCCTGCAGCGACGGCATAAACATGCTCCAGGTCCGAATCAGTTTTACGTTGCGAGCGACATATTCGCGGTTAGGAGCGTCGAAACCGCGAATCTCAGCCTGTTCCTGCGCGTAAGCTCGAATCACGCGTACTCCAGAAAGATTTTCCTGCACCTTGGCGGAGAGTGCAGCCAGTGACGCCTGAATCTTTTCGTATAGTTCGTGGATCACCTTACCGAAGTGCCGCACTACGATCGCCACGATCGGCACGGGCAGAAGCACCCATAACGTAAGCGATGGCGAAAGCTTGAACATTAAAATAATCGCCAGAAGCATCGTTACCAGCGTCGTAGCGCTATACATAATTCCCGGTCCCAGCACCATCCGGACAGCATTTAAATCGTTCGTCGCTCGCGACATAAGCTCGCCGGTCCGATTACGAACATAGAACTCGGGCTCCAGCAGCAGCAGGCGGTCCAGGAGATCATTTCGTATATCGAATTCGATGTCCCGCGACACGCCAATCAAAATCCACCTCGTGGAAAACGAGAGAGCGCCTTTCAGCGCAACAAACCCAATCAGTAGCAAGCAGTAGATGCCCAGTGTGTGCCGGCTACGAGGTGCATAAAATGGAATTACCCGGCTCAACCACGTGCCGGTCATCCCGTTCAGACCATGTTCTCCATTTGCAAAAGGCTGGCTGCTACCGGCGAGGTCATCGATGATGATGCCCGTGGCAAGCGGAATAGCGTTCCCGACGATGCCCATTAAAGCCAGCGTCAATAGACCGAGAGCGAGGCCGCCCTTGTAGCGTTGCAGGTACGGCCCAAGACCCCGCAGATTTTTCCACGCCGAGATATTAACGGATTTCTTCTCGCTTGAAGGAAGCGTGCGAGTAGTTGCTTTGGTCGTGGCCGCAGCACTCATCGGAGCGTTGACCTCACGTCCTGAAGAGTTGTGGATTCTTTCAAGAAATGCTCATAAGTCCGATCGAGCGATTGATAGTGTTTCGTCGCTGGATTCCAGCGCACGCCGATTGTCGGCACGTGCGAATCACCATTTACTTTTAGCGGTGTGAAGTAAAGTTGCAATCCCTTATCCGTGTTCTGCTCATACTGCAGCCGCCAGCCGGTTGTTGGACTCAAGGGCGTCAGAGCGAGAAAACCTTTGAGGTTTTTCAGATGCTCATCACACCGAAATAGCTCGGTCCATTTCCCATTCTCATTCTCAGCAATTACGGCGCGTGTCACCACTGTGCCAGGGACACTATTCTTCGGTGTTTTCGGCACTACATTCGCCGCTAAAAATTGTTGCTTCCCGGTCTTGGCTAGGTCACCGAATAGAAGAACTTGAGACTCGCTCCCCAACAGCGCTTTTGCCGCCGACTGAATATCTTCCGGAATAGCGGGCTCCGCAGATTTGGTCTCGACTGGTGTCGTAGGCGTTGACTGCGGGTTCGGTTGGCCGCAGCCCGCAATAAACGTTAGTAGCACGGCAAAGACTCCGACCGTCATTGTCCGATTCTCGCCTGACATGCGCATGCTCCAGGTTGTGGCGTCGTGCACCTCAAAAACCTCTCTTGCCACGGTATTCCTAACATTTAAGCCTGGCAAAACTTAGGATCCTACGCTAGCTCTTACCGCTCAGCCGAACGATTTTAAGAGATCAATTCTAGCTGTTGGACGTCCAGAGCGGAAGAACTCCTCGAACAAACTTTTCAAAAATTAACTTTGTCGGCTGTATTCTTCTGACCAAACTCTTGGTCCATCCCGTTCGTTAAATGCCAGAACTTGCATGCCAAAAGTTATCTGTGTGCCAGAATGGTATCCAGACGCGCTTCAAGATTTTCCTCTCCCTCAGACCACAGTTCGCTACGCTCAACGGGCATGGTTCGCTCAATCGTTTCGACCCAACTAAATAACTGCTGAATGTTCTGTCGAGTTCTTCTTTGGTACTCTTTGAAGTTTCCACCGGCTCTCATCCACTGCCGAAACGTATGTTCGACAGGATGGTCTGACGAATTAAACGGATTGGTCGCCGCGCCCGGCGCCAGAAGCCCGGCATGCCCAGTAAAAAAGTGTTCAAACCCCAGATCCGCGACCAAATGGCCCTCAATACTCGCAATTCCCCCATCGTAGTCCAAGCCGTTGCAGGTCAGAATTAGCGGCTCTGGTTGGTGCCTATATTTCAAGGTCTCAATGTCGACACTCCAAAGATCCCATTTTCCCGTGACGATGTACGCGCTGTCGGGATGGAGATGCTGAATTGCTAATGCACCCACCTCCGCAGCTCCACAACGCTGCGAGCGTAGGTCCCAGGATGCCACTGGAGTTTCAGTTGCATCTACAGGATGCACGGTAAGCTCGGTAAAGGTGTTCTGCGGCGACAGAGGTGCGGTAGTAAGGAATTTTGCGAACTCCGCGATCATTGTCGCTTCCGAGAAATCGCGCATCCATACGCGTAAATAGGCACGGTTAGCCATAATCGAGGAACACTCTCATTATACGAGGCCGACAGGTGAGAGGCTAATCAGATCCGATAAGGTACTCACTGAGCAGATCCTGTCGGGGAAGATCTAAACCAGATGTTGCTTATACGCCGTAGTCGGCCAGATCCGATGCGGATCCCAGTTACAGTTGGCGACGATCGTCGGTGGAAAATCCAGGCCTTCGAAAGGACCTAACTCCCTGTGGCGGCGCCCTTTGAACGCGAGGGAGAGTCCGGCGTGCGAGGTGTCCAGTCGTGTGCAATCTCCTGTAATTTGCTGCGCAGAATCTCACCAATCTCGGCGAACACCTGAGTGCACGTTTCTCGCAACCTCTCCTCAGCCGTTGCAGAAATACTCGCAACCACATCGCGCGACTGATGGTCCAGCGATGCGACAGTTGCTAACATCCACTGATTGGAGACATTTTCCAGGCGAGTGCGATATTGCTCCGTGGATTGCTCGCCGATTCGGGCATAAACGTTGCGCAGCTCGGCTTGGTAGTTGTCCGTTATCGCTCTCCAGGAGTCGAATAACGGAGCGAAACTGCCCTCGAGGCGTCCATGCGCTTCCGCCACACCCGCTTCAACGGCCCCGCTCATTTCGCTTCGAAAGCGTCGTAGAAAATTTTCCTGCTCCGCCGTGACTTGGTGGGTAAGCTCGGTGCGGACGTCGTCGAGCTGAGCGCGCACTTCCCGCAGAGACTTGTGCAATTCCTCTCCGAACCCGTCCAATTCCTGGCGCCCCGTGCGCTGTATATCATCCGTGAAAGCAGCCGAAGTCGTCTCCGCTGCTTCGCTGATAAGCGCTCGTGCTCGTTCGAATGCATCGCGGACTACCTCTTCCATTTGTGTCTGACTGTGGACCACAAAATTCCGGCTGGAATGATCCAATTCACTGGCAAATACGCTAGAGAACTCCCCCGCTTTCTCGCGTAGATGCATTGAAGTCTGTTCGACAACCTTCTCGGCGGCATTTTGAATTTGTGTCTGTGCTTTCTTTTCGTACCATTCCGCTGATTTGTAAACGTCTTCGATGGTCTGATGGCGCAGCTCGTTCACTTTTCCTTCCAGATCGGTAAGACTTTTTTCTGTGACCGCTTGCGATAATTCGCTCAGCAACTGCTCAACACTTCCAAGATTTTCACGGAATCGCAATAGCGAATCGGCGAAGGCCTCGTCCGCTGTCGCTCGAATATGGTCTTGATGTGAACGCAGCTCTGTATCCAACAATGAACGCGCTGTTTCCATGCGTTGAACGGCCTCTTCCGCGCGCAACGCGTGGGACTGCACTAAAGACCCGAGACGCTGGTCGAACTGTGTCGCCGCTTGCTTACTTTCCCGTTCAAATGCTGCGCGTATTCGTGCGTCGATCTCATCGAACAGAAATTCAGATCGTCGGTAAAGCTCGCCACTATGGAGACTCAGTGCGTCATCAACCTGCAAACGAAACCCGGCCAGTGCATGTTCTTGCGCATTTGCCAACCGCTTCGAAAAATCCTCCATCCGCGTTGTAGATTCCGCTGCTTGCGTTACCGCGGATTCAAGCCGTTGAATGTGACCTTGCAAAGCATCACGCAAATTGTTTAATCGCAATTCCATTTCCGCGGCCACATCAACCGCGCCGTTGCGCAGGGATGTCGCTTGTCGCCCAGCTTCCTCTGCCAACTGGTTGGAAAGAGCGCGGGCGTGCTCGGTCAGGTCCGTTGCCAACCGTTCTTGTACTGGCCGAAGCGTGCTCTCCATCGCGGCTTGCCAGCGCGCTTGAGCCGCTACCAGTTCTCTCGCCAACTGGTCGTTCCACGAAGATTGCGCTGAAGCGAGTGCCGTTGTGACCTGCTGTTGAGCCTCATCGGCGGCGGCAAGCATAGAGTCGCGCTGCCGTGCTGCCTCCTCTTCTCGCTGGCGGGCTGCGTCATCCACCGAGCGCATCGCGGCTTCCGCACGTGCCGCCATTCGTGCCTCTGCCTGTTCCGCTTGCTTCTCGACGTTCGCTCCGGCTACTTCCTGTAGACGAGCTGCTTCATCCGCCGCCCGGGATACCGCAAGCGCGCGCGCCACAATCTGGGCATCCGCCTCTTCTGCCTGCGCTTTAAGTTTGGCTCCGGCTTCTTCCCGTAGGCGGGTTGCTTCTGCTGCTGCCCGCGCTACGGCTAACCCACGTGCCGCAATCTGGGCATTCGCCTGTTCGGCTTGCAACTCGATTTTGGCTCCTGCTGCTTCTGCCTGCTGACACACTCTGCGCAAGGTTTCGGCTGCAGCTGTGAGTTGCTTGATATTTTCGCTACGTTGCGCAGCCCCTTCCTGAGAAAGTTGTGCCGCAAGGTCACGCGTGAGTTGCTCCAGTTGAGGTAACAACTTGACAGGCAACTCGTTCCGGAGGGCTTCCCCTGCTGCCGCGTGTGCAGAGCGCGCATGCTCATCGGCTCCGTGTTGGATTTGTTCGATTGCTTTCGACAACTCATTGGCCAGCTCGGCCCGCGCAGTAGCAAACTTTTTTTCCCACTGCTCGAAAGACACCTGGCGCTCAGCCGCTACGGCGATTCCGGCGGCTTCTCGAACTGCTGCTTGAATCTGTTGCTTGGCATCGGCAACCAGACGGGCCAACTGTCGCGCGAGTTGCAGCGATGCATCCGTAACGCTCGTGGGGGAAGGAAATACTCTCAGATTGTCTGAACCCGCCTCCGAAACAAGTTCTTGCTCGTCATGCGGCGTTCCCAACTCGGGTTCCGCGCTTGTTGACGGTGCGTGAGTTGCTTCTGTCGGAGCACTTGCAGTGCCTTCGTACCCTGTTTCTGGCAATGGAAACCAATCTTCCGGCGGGAATGCGATACCCCACGCATTTCCCGGCTGTTCCAGTTCAAGAGCAACCTGAAAGAGCTGTCTTACGGTACGCGGACGCTGAATCCAGGCGACACGTCCGCGCACGGTCCGCGGCGGATGCTCGGACTCCGGATGCGGAATCTCCAAGGTCACCCACATGTTTTTGAGCACGTAATGTTTAGACTGGTAGCGACAGCCGTGGCAATTGATGATAAGAGATGAAGTCCGCTCGGTGAATGGCCTCCCCAGCGCATCCACACCTGTAACCGTGAGTGGCACCGCTTGCACTATCCGCGTGCTTCGACGCTTCCGCAGTTCGGTATTGGCATTTGCCACATTTCGACCTACTGCGTCTTTTGGCTCATCGGCGAAATTGCCGCCAGGGTCATTCATGACAACCACCGTCTCTAATAAAACGCGCGCGGCCCAGAGGGTATTGAAGAATGCACGGGCGGTTCCAAGCAGACTCGCCCTCCCGGCCGTATTAGTTGTATACCGTATCTCGACAGTTGACTAGAGGGCCCGAGGCGTACCTCAGAGCTAGACGTACTGGGCGTATCTTCTCAACAGTTTAGACTTCTTGCCATGACGGAGAGTCCCGAAACGGCAATCCTGACTACAAATCCCGTCGCCCTTCCATAGCTTTGACCATCGTTACTTCGTCGGCATACTCCAAATCGGCACCCACCGGGATTCCCACGCCGATGCGCGTTACCCGCGCGCCCAGTGGTTTCAGCAATTTCGACAGATAAACAGCAGTTGCTTCACCTTCGGCGGTCGGGTTCGTGGCAATGATAATCTCTTCGACCCCGCCGCCTTTCAATCGTTCGATTAAAGATTTGATCTTCAATTGCTCAGGTCCCCGCCCTGAAAGGGGCGAAAGAGATCCACCAAGCACGTGATACATCCCGTTGTAGGTCCTCGTCTTTTCAATTGCCATGATATTGTGAGCTTCTTCCACCACGCATATCGTCCCACGGTTGCGCGTTGGTCCCACGCAATACAAACAGGGATCCCTGTCCGTTATGTTGTGGCAGACTGTGCACTCCCGAATTTTTTCTTTCGCGTCGCGGATGGCATCCGCAAGGGCTAACGCATCTTTCTGTGCCGCGCGCAGCAAATAAAATGCCAGCCGCTGCGCTGTCTTCTGGCCGATACCCGGAAGATGCTTCAGTTCATCGATTAGGCGTTCCACAGGTTCAGCAAAATCAGGCATTCATGATGTGTAGCATAGCCGCGCCCGCCGCGCAAACTCGCACCTACGAAATGCAGTCGGAGTTTACAGGCATCAAATCGGCACTCCACCGTAACAACATAAAACATCCTAATTTGAGAATGATAAAACCGCGGGGAGTAAATCAGTAGCGGAGACCGGACGGATAAACCCAAACGAGAAATCTAAAGACTAAAACAGCCCTGGAATTTTCAGACCGGACATCCCTGGAACAGATCCAGCAAGATTCTTCATCTGATTGGCGAGTTCTTCGTCTACTCGGCGTGATGCTTCATTCACTGCTGCTCGCACCAGGTCCTGCAACATCTCGTGGTCCTTGCTGGCGAAAACGTCTGGCTCGATCCGAATCTCCACAATCTGTTTCTGCCCGTTCATCTTCACATTAACCATTCCGCCGCCCGCCGACGTTTCAACGTTGACGGAATTAACTTGGCGTTGAAGATCCTCCTGCAGTTGGCGAAACCGAGAGAGCATCTGTTGGAGAGCATTGACTTCCATTACGATTCCTCTTGGCGCGACCTAACTTCGGAAATTTTCCCGCCGAAGCGTTGCAGCATCGAGCGTACCATAGGATCGCGCTCGAACTGCATGCGAAGCCCCTGGTCCTCGGCCGTCGTCGCGCTAGCTGCAAGTGCAACTGCTTCGAGTTTAACACACACGCGCACGCTGCGGCCCAGCACCTTGCTCGAAATGGCACGGAGCTTCTCTAGGGACTCGCGTCCCTCCAACATTTCCGCGAATGATCGCTTCTGAGGCGAGAAATAAGTTCTCAATTCCGAGCCGTTCAACTCCCATCGGCTGACTTGTTCAACCAGTTCGCCGAGAAATTTCTGCTGTTCTTGGACTGTGGCCTTGATTTTTGCCACCTGCTCTTCGGTGATTCTATCGCCCTGACGCTTCGCCTCATCCTGCGGCGGATGTACTGAGGCGGTTAGAGGGGGCAGGGAAGAACTCTCACCGCCGCGACCTGATCCCCGCGCAGTGTTCACCTCCGAAACTTCCTTCTTTAATTCAGATAATAGTTCTTCCAGCGGCGCGAGTCGGGCGGCGCTGATCAATCTGAGCAGTCCCATCTCTAAGTGTACCCGTGGATCGGGTTTCCGCCGGAGATCGTCATCTGTCTGCAACAGAATCTGAAAAAATCTCGTCAGATCTTCTTCGCTAAACTGTGCAGCTGCTTTTGCCAGCTCTGGGCGCTGATCCGCCGTTGCGGCGATCAAGTCCGAATCCGAGCCGCAAACTCGGGAAATCAATAAATTACGTATGTGCCGGATTGCCTCGCGGCAAAAATGTTGCAGATTTCTTCCCTCTTTCTGAAAGCTGTGAACCAGGCCGAGTGCTCGATCGGCGGAGCCCTTGGCAATAGCTTCCACCAATTCATTGAGGGCCTCGTCAGTCACAACTCCAAGCAATCCGCGCACCTGTTTGTCGGAGATAGCGTCTCCGCAATACGCGCGAGCCTGCTCCAGCAGAGACAATGCGTCGCGCAAACTACCCTCGGCCATACGTCCAATCACCGCTAGTGCGCCTGCTTCAATCTTCAAATTCTCTTTTTGCGCGATTTCCTGCAGCCGCGCGGTAATTTCCGCGAAGGTTAGCGCCCGAAAATGAAAATGCTGAGACCTCGACCGGATGGTATCCACAAGGTCCTCTGGCTGCGTGGTGGCCATTACGAAGATCACGCGGTCCGGCGGTTCCTCCAATGTCTTTAACAATGCGTTTGAAGCCTCGCCAGTCAGCATGTGCGCTTCGTCGAGAATTACAACCTTGCTCCGTGAGGTCGCGGGCGCATATCGCACCATCTCTCGCAGCTCACGAATCTGATCAATGCCGCGGTTCGAAGCCGCATCGATTTCGACCACATCGAGCGAAGTTCCCAGAGAAATCTCTTTGCACGAATTGCATTCTCCGCAAGGATCGGCGGTCGGTCCCTTCACACAATTCAGCGCCTTTGCCAGAATCCTCGCTGCCGTCGTTTTTCCCACGCCGCGTGCACCCGAGAAAATGTATGCGTGCGCCACGCGATTATTTTTGATGGCGTTTACGAGCGTCTCTGTTACGTGCTTTTGTCCGACCAGATCGTTAAAGGTTTGCGGCCGCCATTTGCGCGCTATGACTTGATAGCTCATTCGAGGAGGATTCTCCGGAAGCAAGACTACATTCGAAGAGAGGAACTTCGGGTAACCTGCGGCACCCGAGGCGTTCCCGGTACCGTTGCTCCCTTCCGGGCCTGGCGGGGTTCGCGGGACCTCGTTGCACAGAGCCCGAAGTTCCACGCTTCGGCAGTCGCGCATTTGCGGGACTGCAAAGAAAATTCTAGCACAGCGATAAGGATGCGACCAGAATTCGGAAAGGCCATGATGTAAGCTTCCGCACGCTTGGTCCCGACGGAAGTTTATATTGTTGACATTGAAATCAGCGGGACAATATCACCGAGAAAGCATCTGTTACTAGCGCTTCTGCGGGCCGGCGCTAGCCGTCATAGACCGTGGCTGCGCGACACATCCCAAGAATTTCATGCTGTATCTGCACAGAATGGAGGTACAATTTCCTCGGATGGAGTTCCTCCCCATCCGCCCTGCGCTCTCCTCCGAACAGAACGCCGGGTCCGCGGCGCCAGCGGAACGTATTCCGGCAACGCCGGAATACCGCCCCACGACACGGGGCTAGCTCGCACTCTCCGTGCGTGCAGGAGGAATCATGAAAAAAGTCTTGTCTTGGCTTCTCGTCGTTGCCCTGTTGTCCTCGATGGCACCATTTTCCTATGCAGAACCACACCAAGTAATTCAAGGCACGCAAGTGCGCCTCACCCTTTTGAGTGGCGTCGGCACCACCGTATCTAAAAACGGCGATCCATTCGTTGCCATAACCTCGGAGCCCGTTTTCCTCGGCAATACATTGCTTATACCCGCTGGAGCCCGCGTGAACGGCATCATTAGTACCGTTGCGCCGGCACGGCATTTCTCGGTTTTTCGCGGCCAGGCATACATGGACCTTACCTTCCGCTCTATTGAAGTGGAGAGCCGTCTCATTCCCATTCAGATGAGCATCATCGCTATCGAACAACCCGGCCAGCCTGACTCCAAGCGCCGCAAGGATGTCAAAATTGATGAGGGACAGGTGATTGAAGAGAAACACGATTACAAGGGCGATATCATTGGAGCAACTATTGGGACCGGTGGAGGCAGCCTCGTCGGATTAATTTTCAGTCATGTTGCCCGAGGTTTTGGGCTGGGTCTTGTCGGCGGCGCGGCCTATATCGTCGCGCGCAAAGGTAAGGAAGTCGAACTCCCGGCGCAAACCGGACTGCTGGTTCGAATGGACAACACGATCACGGTGCCCGGAAATGGCACTGCTGACAACAACTCTACCGGCAGTCGCTAACTTGCTACATAAGAACGATGCGCTGGGCCCCTGGTGGAACCAGCCACCGGTGGTACGGCGCATCGCCTGTCGTTAACCAGCACTCTAGTCGTAGTCTGAACCTTTACTCGTTGGAGCGATCCTTTTATTAGGGAGTTGGATTTTGTTTTCTTTTACGTCTTCGGGAAGTTTGGATCCGCTTTCACTTCCTGGAGCTGTTTTAGATGGCGCTCGCTGTGTGCTCCAATAAAAAGAATCCATTCATAGGCGTCCAGCTTCATTCCCAGTGGGCTATCCGACACATGCTCGCGTAGGTCGGGCGTGTTCTTCAAAAAATCCTCCGTCTGCGCTCGACTTTCTATAAAATGCTTTACCGACCCTTCCGGGGAGCCGAAACGGTTGGTTGGCTTTAACGGTTCAGGTGCCTGCGCCTTCTTTGAACGATCCGGGATCATCATCAGGACCGCGTCATCGGTCTTCTTAAGGTCGCGGCCCGGCAGCGCGGGTGCTTTCATCGTTTGTTCCTGAACCATACCGCGTATGAAGTCCTCAGCAGCGGCGATGTGCTCCATCACTTCCGCCACGGACCAGCGGTCGGGCCCCGGCTTGAAATTCCATTGGGCCACCGACAGGCCTTTCGTTGCATCCAGAATATTTTTCTTGGTAGTTTCCAAATATTGAAGCCCGCGATCCTTATCTGCAGTAGATAACTCCTGGGCTCGTCCAACCACCACGTTTCCCAGCGCGAGCAATAAGATCAGCGCGCCTTGAAAAAGTTTCTTCATGTATTCTCCTCCGATTTGACTGCGTGAGGCAATTTACCAGCGATTGGCGGTTACGTCCACCGCGGGAAGCAGGAGAGTACGCCGCGCTGCTAGCAAGCAGTAACGCGGCGCTGCGGCAGATTCTGGCTGGATAATCGGGGTTTGGCTGAGGCACAACGGTTGGCTGGAATTGAGTCGCGAAAATCCTCCGCCACGTGCTCCTACGCGGCTTTCGACCGACGCCGAGAACTTCCGCAGAACGTAAACGGTTTCCCTAGCACATATGAAGCACTCGCTGGATATGAACATTCCCCACATCTTGCAACGACAGTGCCTTCCAGTCTTCCATCGCCATTCCACGCGCGCTGGAGCTTTGAAGGTGCATGGGCAAATCGGCGACATCGATAAAATTGCCGGTAGTGGTAATCAACGCGCTGGATATGGCATTCTCGAGTTCACCCACATTGCATACAGTCCCGCTGTGCGCCCTATCTTCATTTGGGGACGTCGTGCCGTTTCGGCGCTAACGCACTTCCATCGATTGACCGTACAAGTCCCGAGTTAACTCTCAATGGTCTCGATTTTGAGGCAAGGGCACAGGATCAAAAATGGCCGCGAAGCAGCAGGTTTATGGCAAAGAATTCAACATAGCGATAGAAGCTTCGAAAGAACAGTAACGCCACCAGCAACCCGACCATCGCGTAGCTATTTCCGCGCAGCCAATCCAAATATTTCTGTGCCCGCGATTCGCTCATGAATAACAAAATGGCCGTACTGCCGTCTAGGGGCGGCACAGGCAAAAGATTGAATGTGCCGAGAAGCAGATTAAGAGAAAAGAAAATCAACAAGGTAACGGTGGCGATATCGGGCTGGCCGGTGACCGGGTCGTGCCGCAGCCAGCCTAGCTGAGAACCGATGCGAAGCGCGATGGCCGCCAATAGCATCAGGGAATAATTAGCTGCCGGCCCTGCCAGAGCCATCCACGCAGCCCTCCGCGGATATCGGCGCTCCCACAACGGATCATACGGTGCGCTCGCCCAGCCGATCATCGATTGGTTAATCACATAAGAGAGGAGAGGAATGACCACCATTCCAAAGGGCTCACGCCGAATGTGCGGGATCGGATTGAGCGTCACTTGGCCTCCCAGAGCGGCCGTGTCATCTCCCCCCAACTTAGCGACCAACGAATGTGCGGCCTCGTGACACGTGGTGGAAAAGAGAAAAGCGACATACCAGATAAAACCCAACGCGAGCATCTGCGGCGAGAGGTCATGCATGGAGGAAGAAGAGTAGATGTTCAATGAGCTGTTGGCAAGGTGGATGATCGTGCATTCTTTTCTCGGAGTCGCGGCCTTGCGTCATTCCATCGGAGTCCTCCACCTGGCATTGGTGGATTCTACTTATTCGCTGTCTCCTGTCTCGAAAATGGATCTTCGCTGCATTGTAATGTCAGTGTTGGGTATTTCGTTTGCCTGATGATCTAGCTGGCGACGGGTCGCTATCGCTCAAGCGTGTTGGTGGCGAGAGCAGCAAATGTTTGGGACCGCTGACAAAGGGATTGCGCCGCTCGTAGAAACGCAGCCTTCGGTTTGCGGCACGCGAGATGCCGATTCGGACAGTAGTTCCGATCTCTAGTTGCCTCGCCGCGCCTTCTGAACGAATCATCTCGCCGAGCCACAAGGGCCCCCGCGCGCAGAGGTCCAGACCGTCGTGCTGGTGGTTAATTTGCAGTGCCGCCGCCAGACGCCCCGGACCCCGGGCGAGATCCAGAAGCCGCGTGGTTCGGCGATGATGTTGCATCAGGTCAATTCCCTCCAGTGGTTCAAGGGCGCGGATCAGGATACCGCCGGCGATGCCGTGAGGTTCGCTGCTGACGTTCAGCATGAAATGGGCGCCATAGTTAAAGAAAACGTAGGCGTGACCGTGATGCAGATACATGGAGCGTATGCGTGGAGTGGGACCGCGATAGTGATGGCCTGCTGGGTCGCCGGGAGGGTAGGCTTCAGTTTCCACAATGCGCCCACTCACACGTCCGCACGGTAGGTCATGGACAACTGCCTTACCAATCAAAAAGCGAGCAAGCTCGACCGTGTCGTGCGGCAGTTCGGTTCGGCTAAGGCGCCGAAGTGAATATCCATGCCATTCTGACAACCCGGACGCAAGCTTCGCTCTCGTCTCGTTAGATCCTGAGTGCTTTCGACCCATGACTACCCAGCGCCCACGTCCGGTGGTTCGTTGTTGAAAAGACGCGCCAGTTCGGCGTGTTCCATAACCACCGCAGGGTCGCGCTGAATCGCGTCGAAGTATTGCTTTTGAAAGGCATCGCCGGATTCCGTAGGGACAAACATTTTGCGTGCCATCCCGATGGCACTCCGGGCATCTTCCACGGCGATCGGGGCTTCGCCCGCCAAAGTCTCGTCTAGCCTCACCACAAACTCGGAAATATTGTGGAGCCACGAGAATTGATGGTGGTCGAGCACTAGTCGAAACAACTCACCCGTCGACACGTGGCCGTGTTGGCGTTCATAGTCGCGACGTTCCATGTTAAGAAGGGTTTTGTGGAGTCGCAGGAGCGCGTGACGAAGAGACATGATTTTCTGGCGTGCGGCTTCGTTGTTGTTTTCGGGAGTTGACGTCATACCGTTATTTCTTAAAATCAATCGTGATAGCGCTTCTCGCCAACGGGCAGCGCTATGGGCAATCGATTCCCTCGAGGAGGAAGCGGATAAGTCGAATAGGGCGTATAGGCGCATGGAGGATTCTCCAGGCGATTGAAGTCCAGAATGAGCTCCCCGGATTTGGCGAGTCCGTGGCTGGGGAATCCGGTATAGAGAAAGCGGCATGCTCCATAAGTGGTAGAGGTGCTGGTTGTATCGCGAATGATAAAAAAGAGTTTTGCTTCATCTGGATCTTCTAGTACCGGCTCGAGCCGATACGTTTTGCCAGCGAGCACGAATTCAGCGACCCCCGGAACGGGCTGCGAGTAAGTCGTTCCAATCAAAGTCACCAGCGACACAGTTTTTGCGGGCGTGTAAGGTACCCACCTGGCCTTGACGCGATACTCAGCGTTTGGCTCATACCATTTGAGGCCGTGAAAATTCAATAGCTCCGCGGATTTCGAATCTTTGACGCGCAGGGCGAAGCGATCTGCGCGACGCACTACGTACATGTTGAGCGTGCCGATGGTGAAGTGCGTATTGTGTTTATCGCTGTCGGCGCCGATCAGCAGGGTTTGAGGCTTTGCCGGAGCACCCGCAACTTGGAAGTTGGACGGGAAACCTCCAACAGGTGCGAGAAGTTGAACGGTGGTTCTTTCCAGACGGAGCGTGCCGACGTGGGCACTATTTGCCGGTGCAAGATGTATTTTGTTGTCTTCAGCCGAGCCGAAAGAATTATTGCCAGGTTGCAGCCATTCCAGGCCGCTCAAAGAAAGCCAGCCATCATCCTTCCGTAGGTCGGCGGCATGCCTCGCGCGCCAGGTGGATAAGCCTTGCTCCCACCCGGCATTACCCTGGGCCATGGAAAGTCCGCTTATCGCAAGACACACCGTGAAGGCAATTACTGACGTTGCTACGTAAACGCAGCGCATAACGAAGTATAATTGATGCCGGAAAGCCGTTCAAACACGCGACTTTTAGCGGATTGCCATGTCTTGTCGAAGGACTAACTTACTAACTTGCCTTAGCGTTCCTGCTCCACGCAATTTTCTACTTCGAATTACCAGTAACGTCTAGCGGCGTTAACTTGCGGATCCAGATGTTACGGTAACGTACCGCATTGTGATGGTCTTGTAGTCCCAGCGGGAGAGCATCAGCGTGGGCCTTATAAGGAGGCCGTTCGCCGTGAGATGTAGGTCCTGTGAGTTCGACGTTGTCCTGCACGAGCACCCCGTTATGAAGGAGCGTCACGCGAGCTGGCCGAAGCAATTTCTTTGACTCATCAAAACGTGGCGCGTGAAAGACAATTTCATATGTTTGCCATTGGCCGGGAGGACGCGAAGCATTCACGAGCGGGGGATACTGGCCGTAGACGGCAGCGGCTTGCCCGTCGGCATAGGTCTTATTGTCGAAGGAATCCAATACCTGAATTTCATAGGTGCTCATCAGGAATACGCCGCTGTTCCCACGTTCTTGGCTCTCGCCCGACGCTGGTGTAGGTTCCGCGAACTCCACATGTAGCTGGCAATCTCCAAATGCGTCCTTAGTGAAAATATCGCCCGTACCGGCCCCAACTTCGGCAAAGCCATTCTCCACTTTCCATTTCGCGGCACTGCCGTCTTTATGCACCCATTTCGAAAGGTCTTTTCCGTCAAAGAGCACTACTGCATCCGAGGGCCGGTGTCCGGCAGAATCCTGTGTACTCGATGTTCCGGGATCGATGACTCGCGGCACGGGACGGTTAAGATCGTGGATCTTCCATGGGATCTTGGCTTGACCATGGGATGCTGCTGACGCGGCCAAAATACAGATCGCGCTTAGTGCTATGCGAAGACTTGTTTGCATTTTCCTTTTCCCTCAGTTAGCCGTCTGGCGAATACGCATGCCATAAAAAGAGCGATACACGAAGAAGAAAGACACAGCGAAGAACGCGGCCGCTAAAATGTGCGTCAACTGGGCGCCTTGCGTGGCAGTCAGTTGCACCGCTAACTCTACTGCCAGAAGGCCAAAGAGCGTCGTGAACTTGATCACCGGGTTGAGGGCCACAGAAGATGTGTCCTTAAACGGATCGCCGACTGTGTCACCGACGACAGTGGCATCATGAAGCGGCGTTCCTTTTTGCTTCAGTTCGACCTCCACGATTTTCTTGGCGTTATCCCAAGCACCTCCGGCGTTTGCCATAAAAATAGCCTGGTACAAACCGAAGATGGCGATGGAGAAAAGGTAACCGATAAAGAAGAATGGCTCAACGAACGCGAAAGACAGCGTGGCGAAGAAAACCGCGATAAAGATATTCAACATGCCCTTTTGCGCGTATTGCGTGCAAATTTCAACGACTCTCTTACTGTCGGCAACGCTTGCCGCCGCCGCACTCTCCAGTTTGATGTGTGCCTTAATGAATTCCACGGCGCGATAAGCACCGGTGGTTACCGCCTGTGTGGAGGCGCCCGTGAACCAGTAAATCATGGCGCCTCCTGTTATCAACCCTAAGACGAACGGCGCGTGGAGGAGCGACAGTTTGTTAACATTTTCTGTGAGACCATGGGTCAGCGCCATAATGATGGAGAAAATCATTGTGGTGGCCCCTACTACGGCCGTCCCAATAAGCACCGGCTTCGCTGTTGCCTTGAAGGTGTTGCCCGCACCATCGTTGGCTTCCAGCATTTCCTTGGCGCGTTCGAAGTTGACTTCTATGTTGTAATCCCGCTTCAGCTCCTGATGGATCCCTGGCACTTGCTCGATGAGGGACAATTCATAAACAGATTGGGCGTTGTCGGTGACTGGTCCGTAGGAATCGACGGCAATCGTGACCGGGCCCATGCCCAAGAAGCCGAACGCCACCAGCCCGAAGGCAAACACCGGTGCGGCAATCATCTGATGAGCGAGGCCCAGATTGCTGATCAAATAGCCCACGGACATGAGAAGAACCATGGCGAGGCCAATATAATAAGCGGAAAAGTTACCCGCCACGAAGCCCGAAAGAATGCCTAGCGAAGCACCGCCTTCTTCTGCAGAGCTCACCACTTCTTTGACGTGACGCGATTCTGTCGACGTAAAAACCTTCACTAATTCGGGAATGATCGCACCTGCTAGGGTGCCGCAGGAGATGATCGTCGCCAGTTTCCACCACTGCGTGGAGTCGCTGCCCAGGGTTGGAATAATCAAGTGAGAGACCGCGTAAGTCAGACCGATGGAAACAAGGGAAGTAATCCACACGAGAGAAGTCAGCGGAACTTCGTAGTTCATGTGGTCAGCATTACCGTATCGCGCTTTTGCGATGAAGCCATTAATAAAGTACGCAGCAGCGCTGGCGATGAGCATGACGATGCGCATAATGAAGATCCAGACCAATAACTGGACTTGAACTGTAGGACTCTTCACACCGAGGAGTATGAAGGTTATAAGCGCAACGCCGGTTACGCCGTAAGTTTCGAAGCCGTCCGCGCTCGGGCCGACCGAGTCTCCCGCATTGTCGCCCGTACAATCTGCGATCACACCGGGATTGCGTGCGTCGTCCTCCTTAATCTTAAAAACGATCTTCATCAGGTCGGAGCCGATGTCGGCGATCTTCGTGAAGATGCCTCCCGCGATGCGTAGTGCTGCCGCTCCCAACGATTCTCCGATAGCAAAGCCGATGAAGCACGGACCAGCGTAATCCCCAGGTATAAATAGAAGAATGAAGAGCATCATCAGTAGCTCGACGCTGATCAGCATCATGCCGATGCTCATCCCCGCTTCCAGCGGTGTGTGATAGATGGGATACGGTTTGCCGCGGAGACTCGCGAACGCCGTGCGTGAGTTCGCAAAAGTGTTTACCCGGATGCCGAACCAAGCCACGCCGTAACTCCCGCCGATGCCTATCAGACTGAACAACAAAATAATACCTACGCGAGTCGCTTCAAATTTGAGAAGTACCCCGAAATACAGAACAATGACCACCGCGATGAATATTTCAAGCAGCAGCAGGAACTTGCCCTGAGTTATGAGGTAGGTTTTGCAGGTTTCATAGATCAGTTCGGAAATGTCCCGCATCGAGCGGTGTACCGGGAGGTTCTTTAATCGGCTGTAGATCGTGAGGCCAAAGATCAACCCGAAGACACAAAAGATTAGGCCGTAGAGGAGGAGTTTATGGCCGTCAATGCCGAGGAACGAGACCTGAGAAAGGTCTGGCAGCTTTAGGTTAGCCTCCCCGCCCGCTTCCTGGCCATGAGCTGCAGCGGCCCCGAGTGATAAAAGAGCAGTTGTTGTTGTCCCTGCTTTTGCGGCCCAACAGCCAAAACTTTTTGCCTTAGTTACCCAGCTGCCCATCAATAATCCTCCGTCGATAAGCCTATTACAGGGTAGACACGCCCTGAGAGTCGTTCTGAACATCGCTCAATTACGCTTGTTCATTGGGGCGACCAACCGACAATTCAACCCACGTCGAGCCATGAATCGCGTTGGTTTTAGGTTCTTAAATAACAACCGAAGCCTTGTGCAGCACGCTAAGACGACCGCGCCTGGGTTGCAACAAAAACGTTGATTTATAACATTTACTTAATGGTTGGTCAAACCTCGCGGAATATCGCCACAACGCATTGCCATTATTGAAAATTCGGCCACCCCGCGCATCTTACCCTGTCCTTGGCCAAATTTGACAACATTGTACCGTCTGGAAATACCTGGCGAGACGTTGTTGCCAACCGATGGTAACATGCCTTCTGCGTTCAGGAATCATTCTGACCAGACCGAGGTCCATGAGCATCGAACCTATTCCAGCGCCGCAGCCGCAGGTTGCCGAGCGGCAATTTGTACATCACTCGTGGAGTCGGACCGAGATTGCGGCGATTTATCGCACGCCATTGCCGGAACTTCTCTTCCGCGCTCAAACCATCCATCGGCAGTTTCATGCCCCGGATCGTGTGCAGACTTGCCAGCTAATTTCTATCAAGACAGGCGGCTGTCCGGAAGATTGCGCTTATTGTCCGCAGAGCGCGCACTATGACTCGGATGTAACTCGTCATGCGCTTCTAGATCCTCAGCACGTCATCCAAGTTGCACGGGACGCCTCGTCGCGAGGGATAACGCGCTTCTGTATGGGTGCCGCGTGGCGTCAGGCGCCTGAGGGAAGGGAATTTGACAATGTCTTGGAGATGGTGCGGGGCGTGTCCGAATTGGGAATGGAAGTTTGCTGCACGCTGGGCATGTTGACGGAAGCGCAAGCCATAAAACTGAAGAGCGCTGGGCTAACTGCGTATAATCACAATTTAGATACATCCCCTGAATTTTACGGTTCGATAATAACCACTCGGGTATATGATGACCGCTTGCGTACACTGGCAGCCGTGCGGAAAGCGGGAATTACGGTTTGTTGCGGAGGAATTCTAGGTATGGGCGAGCGGGAAACGGATCGCATCGGCCTCTTGCACCAGCTAGCCACGCTCGAACCGCATCCGGAAAGCGTGCCGATCAACATGCTCGTGCGCGTTCAGGGTACGCCACTGGCCGATGCGCCGACGCTCGATCCGTTGGAAATGGTACGTGCCATCGCCACTGCTCGTATTACTATGCCAGCCTCGCGCGTTCGGCTGGCTGCAGGGCGTAAGCAGTTGTCCCCCGAAGCCGTCACCTTGTGTTTTCTTGCCGGCGCCAATTCTATCTTCGTCGGAGAAAAACTTTTAACTACGCCTAACCCGGATCCGGATGAAGATGAGCAGCTATTCCAAACCTTAGGCCTCAAGCCACTCGAATCGCATGCCGTCTGAATTTAATAGCTCGTTTCTTCAAGAGTTGGAGATGGGGCTGCGCGATCTTGAAACGCGCACCCAACGGCGCGACCTCGCTGAGGTTTGTGGTGTAAATTTTTGTTCGAATGACTATCTGGGCCTCGCAGAACACCCCGCACTTAAAGAATCCGTGCTCCAAGCGGTTAAGGACAGTGTTCGCGTCGGCGGGACTGGCTCACGGCTGCTTTCCGGCCACGCTGCTATCTGGAGTGAAGTCGAAGAAGAGTTTGCAAGTTTTGCCGGAACAGAGGCGGCGCTTTATTTTGGCAGTGGGTACGTCGCCAATCTCGGATTAATAAGCTCGCTAATTGATAGGGACGATCTAATTTTTTCTGATGAACTCAATCACGCAAGCCTCATCGATGGCATTCGACTTTCCAGTGCATGCAAGGTCATCTATCCACACCTTGATTTGGACATGCTGGAGTCTGAGTTGCGCGAGCACAACACGCACCCCGGCCGAAAGTTGATCGTTACAGAGAGCATTTTCAGTATGGACGGTGATGTTGCGCCCCTAGGTGAATTGCTATCGCTGGCCGATCGTTATGGTGCTGGCCTTGTTGTCGACGAAGCCCACGCCACCGCGGTATGCGGGCCTTCTGGTAAGGGAATCGCGATGCAAGCCTCCGTGGTCCCTGGTCTCACCGCTGTTGTTCATACTTGCGGAAAAGGCCTGGGCAGCGCGGGGGCATTTGTCTGCGGCAGTACCACTTTAAAAGAGCACCTGATCAATCACGCCCGCACCTTCATTTTTAGCACGGCGATGCCGCCGTATATGGCCGCACAAGTTCGAGCGGCACTGCGGTTATCTCTTACTATGGACAAACAACGAGAAGCGCTACGTTCGCACTCGCAGCAACTAGTATCCGACCTCCGAAATGTAGGTTGGGATACAACTGGCAGTTCCACTCACATCATTCCCGTTGTGCTGGGCGAAAATGATGCGGCGCAGTCCGTGGCCGAATATCTCCGGCACGAAGGTTTCGCTGTGCGTGCCATTCGACCTCCCACGGTACCGAAGGGCGCGGCACGACTGCGTTTTTCGCTCACCTGCACTATCGCTCCGCGCGAACTTGCTCGTCTCGAAGAGTCTTTGAATGCTTGGCGTGCCCAACATCACCATTTGGCTGTCGCGGAGCGTGCATGAGGCATCACTTTTTTGTCACCGGCACGGATACAGGTGTAGGTAAAACCACACTCTCGGCGTTGCTGTGTGCGGCGCTCGATGCCGTATATTGGAAGCCCATTCAGACAGGCACTCTCGAAGGCTCCGACCGTGCAACCGTCATGCGCCTCGCCGGAATCGGCACTGATCGCACCATCGATGAAGTATATAAATTTGTTCCGCCAGTTTCTCCCGACCTGGCTGCGCGTTGGGCCGGCGTCGAAATCGATCTCGCCCGCATTAGCTTGCCTACTACCTTGGTCAACGACTGGCTAATTGTGGAGGGTGCCGGTGGTGTGCTGGTGCCCATTAATCAAAAGCAATTTATGCTGGACATGATGGCGAAGTTTAAGCTGCCTGTAATTCTGGCCGCGCGTAGCAGTTTGGGCACTATCAATCACACGCTACTGACGCTTGCCGCAGTGCATGCGGCAGAACTCCCAGTCCACGGAGTCGTGCTCATTGGCGATCAGAATCGCGAAAACCGCGAAGCCATTGAGCGCTACGGACACGTAAGAGTCATTGGCGAAATTCCACGCCTGCCAAATGTGCACCGCACTTCGCTTATCCAGGTTTTCATGAATCACTTCGACCGCGCCGCTTTTGCGCAGTAGTTGCGTGCGATGACACCCTTGCTTCGTATCTGGCATCCCTTCACAAATGCCACGCTCGATCCATCGCCTCTGCGGGTGGTGCGTGCCGAGGGAGTTTATATATACACCGCTGACGGGCGTCGCATTCTCGATGCAGTGTCCTCGTGGTGGGTGAACCTGCATGGGCACGCCAACCCGCGCATTGCTGCCAGTATCGCAGACCAAGCCCGCAAGTTGGAGCACGTTATTCTCGCCGGGTTCACGCATGATGCGGCTGAAGAATTCGTGACGCGGCTACGGAAATGGTTGAGCCCGGATCTTACTCATTTGTTTTTCTCTGATGACGGTTCCACTGCTGTCGAAGTGGCTCTGAAGCTAGCTGTGCAATATTTCAGTAACTTGGGCCGCTCCGAAAAACGCGAAGTCGTGGCGCTGGCCCACGGATATCACGGTGACACTGCTGGCGCGATGTCCGTCAGCGATGACTCACCTTTCACCGCACCCTTTCGATCGATGCGCTATCCGGTCCATCGGGTGAATTCTGCGTACTGCTATCGCTGTCCCGTGGGATTAAAGCGCGAGTCCTGCCACATCGAGTGCCTCCAGCAATTGGAATCGCTCCTCATGGAACGTCATGAACACATAGCGGCCATCATCGCCGAGCCATTGCTCCAAGGCGCGGGCGGCATGATCATCCATCCGGTCGAATTCCTGCAGAAGATTCGCGAGCTCTGCACCCGCCACGATGTCCTCTTAATCGCCGACGAAGTACTTACAGGATTTGGCCGCACTGGAAAAATGTTTGCCTGTGATCTCGCCGGAATAGTGCCGGATCTAATGTGTCTTTCGAAAGGCATTACTGGCGGTTTCCTTCCCATGGGTGCGACACTATGCACCGATAGAATCGAAGCCGCATTTCGCAGCGAAGACAGGATGCACACTTTTTATCACGGCCACTCCTATACCGGGAACGCTCTGGCCTGCGCCGCGGCGAATGCCAGCCTGCAAATTTTCGACGATGAACCCGTTTTCCATCACATCTCTACTATCGCGAAGATTAACGCGGAGCGCCTCGCGCAATTCCGTGCACTCCATCAAGTCGGCGACACCCGTCAGATCGGAACGATAGGAGCCATTGAGCTTCGCACAGAGGATGCAGGTTATTTATCGGACCTTCGGCCGAAGCTTCATCGCTTTTTCCTCGATCGTGAAGTACTGCTCCGCCCTCTGGGTAACGTTGTCTACGTGCTCCCGCCTTACGCTATCGCGCCTCATGAATTGCATCACGTCTACGATGTCATTTTGGAAGCCATCCAGACCTTGCTCTAAAGTTTGCCTGGCCGTCTGCTACACTGGTCGCCGATTTTTGGAATAGGCGTCGTGTCTTATCGAGGCTATCAACCGTAAGGAGATTCGCTTGCGTCTTAGCGGCTGGAAAGAGAAGATCGTCGCGTTTGCCGGCGGACTTGGCGCTCCTGGACTTTTTCTGATTTCTTTTCTTGATTCGTCAGTTCTGACGTTTCCCGTCATCAACGATCTCTTGCTGATCCAACTGTCGATTCTGCAACCCTCGAGGATGCCGCTTTATGCAAGCATGGCCACATTGGGTTCCAGCCTGGGATGCGTTGTGCTGTTTTGGATTGCTCGCCGAGGTGGTGAAGCATTTTTTCACCGCAGGGCGGGGACTCGCGGAGCAGTCATACGTCATTGGGTGCAGCGTAATGGGTTTGGCGGCATGCTCCTGGCAGCGTTGTTACCGCCGCCCACGCCCTTTAAAATATTTGTATTCGCCGCCGGTGTCTTCGAACTACCGCTTTTCAGCTTTTCTGCGGCGATTGTGTTGGCCCGACTGTTTCGGTACTTTGGCGTAGGGTATCTCGCGGTCCGTTTTGGCCCCAATGCTTTACCTTACTTGGCACAGCACAAGGTTCAAGTTGGTGTTGCGGCAGCCTTGCTCGTCGCCGTCAGCTATGGACTTTCCCGTCTGATTGTACGCAATCGGCCAACCGAGCCATCGCAGACGTAAACAAACGTCTCACCTCTTCTGGTCCTCCGCCCAAATCAAGTTCTGCGACGCAACCTTGCCTGTTGCGTCGAGATCAATAGTCGCCACGATTTCATGGCGAGTTTCACCGAGTGCCTTATAACGCAGGTCTAATAACTCCACTTCGTAGCCCGCACCTATCTTCACCACGGTTGCTTTAGGGAAGCGCGCGATCCGCAGAAAGTCTTTCGCTATTTGTGTATTTTGGGCCGTCTCCAATATCGGCGTGGGCTCCGGCTTGAAAAACTTCAGAGCAGTCTGCGAATCAGAGACTCCGCCGGATCCAACCTTCACCGTCAGCACGTGCAGCGTGCTCTCAGTCTCCACGATACCGTGCCAGGTTGTGAGCGATGCGGACTCCGGAAACGCCGCGACGCGCCTTGTCGGTTCGCCGCTATAGGCACGAGACTGCAGCAGCGCCACCGCGCTTGAATGCAAAATCGCGCGTACGCCAACATAAGCGCAGAGCAGTGTAAGCCCTGCGATAGCTGCCGTCCGTCCACGTGGTCCTTTGTCCACCGCACCGATTTCGCCGCTCACAAGATGCAATAGTTCAGGAAGCACGAGCGCTACAGCAAGAATCACGATAATCCATAGGTCGACGCTGGCCAGCCAATCGTCGGCCATTCTTGTGGTACGGAAAGGCCACAACAACTGGACACCTTCCCATTGGCATGTATCCATCGCCAGATGCAGCCACTGTGCGAACAGAGCCGTCACGCCAACGGTTAGGTAACCAAATTTATTGTTCTGGTTTTGCGGTGCCAAGGCTCGGTAACACAGGCCAAAAAAAGCAGCCCACAGAATGCTCGCCAGAATCGAATGAGTGTACGTCCGGTGCCACAGGAGATACGCCGATGGCCCAAAAAAAACACTGCATACATCCGCGTCGGCAACAACGCCCGCCGCGACCACCACCAACCACGACAAACGCGGTGCGCGATGCAATACAGTCCGCGCTAAAGCAAGCGACGCCAGCGCGTGAGTAGTGATGTCCATCGAAAATGTTAGGCGGAGGTTCGGCTCTAATGACTGCTCCGCTTTAACGACCGTTCCGCTCTAAATGACCTTGGGGCTTCGCAGGCACTACCAATTTCAGCGCTCGCGGGACGATTTTGAATTCCACAGGCAAACGCGCCAGTGTCTCGCCATCCACGTGCGCATATATAGGATTCTGATCCAGTGGTTCACAAACGATTGTGTTGGTCTTGCAAAAATGAATACCTTCTTTTCCGCGCAATTTTCCCATCCACAGGGTCGGTAGATAACTTAGATAACGAAATCCGCTCTGGCTCGTTAGTGTCATCACTTCGAACTGGTCTTCGTACAGGTCTGCGTTCGTAGTGATTTTGAAAGGCCCACCAAAGTGTTTGGTCCGGCCAACAATAACAAGCGAAGCATCGACCTTATACTCGGCGGTTTCCACGCGAAAATGCTGAAACTGGTAGCGAAACACCTGGCTTAGACCCTGCCACCAGTACGCCAGAATCCCCAACCGGGCCTTAAGGTCCAGGTCAAGTGAATAAACAATCATGCCGTCGGGCCCTGCGCCCGCGACGCTCAGAAAATACTTCTTTTTCTCCGGTTGCTCGAGGGGCGTAGCCAAACCCAACGCGACGTACTTTACTTCACCATGCGCGAGCATTCGCGCCGCACTCAGAAGATCCCAGGGGATTCCCAGTTCCTTTGCAAGAATGTTCGCAGTTCCCCCCGGAAGAAGCGCCATCGGGACGTGATGTCCGTTCTCCTGCCCCGCCAGTCCGTTGACCACTTCGTTGAGTGTGCCGTCGCCCCCGCAAGCGATTACCAACTGGCGGCGTTGCATGATGGCACGCTTTGCGATTTCAGTTGCGTGGCCCGGGCCAGTCGTTTCCGCAAGTTCCGCGTCAATCCCGCTGGCGGCAAAAATCTTACGTACTTCATCGAGTTTGCGACGCCGAGCCTTACCCCCAGCTCCGGCGTGGGGGTTGTGAATTAGCAACGCATTCTGCATCTCACCTGTCATGAAGGCCTTATGAGTAGCGTAACCATTTCATTCTATATAATGTTAGACGAATTGCCGCTACTCATATTCCGAGGATTTCATGGCCAAGGCTGGCGCTGCTGTTAAAAATGAAATCGAAGATCTTCGCGAGCAACTTCGTTATCACGAATACCGCTACTACGTTATTGACGATCCGGAGATTTCTGACGCCTCCTATGATCGGCTGATGAATCGTCTTACAAGCTTGGAAGCGGCGCATCCGGAACTTGTCACGCCTGATTCTCCAACGGTTCGTGTCGGAGGTACCGCGCGTGACGGGTTTCAAACTGTGCAGCACTCCCGCCCCGTGCTCAGTCTCGATAATGCTTTTTCTTACGATGCGCTTCGCGATTTCGACCGACGGGTACGCGAGAGCAGCGGCCACCCCAAAATTGAATACATCGCGGAGCACAAATTCGATGGCCTTAGTATTTCTCTTCAATACAGAAATTGTGTTCTTGCCCGCGCCGTCACTCGTGGTGACGGCACAACTGGCGAAGACGTTACGCCGAATGTGAAGACAATTCGCTCTGTTCCATTGCGGGTCGATCCGGCAGTCCTCAAAAAGTCGAAGCTGCCCGAGGATTTTGAAGTGCGTGGTGAAATCATGATGCCCCGCAAGTCCTTCGAAGCCCTCAACCGTCAACAAGAGGAAACTGGCGACAAAATTTTCGCTAATCCCCGGAACGCAGCCGCGGGCGCTGTCCGTGCGCTCGATCCTTCCATTACTGCGGCACGGCGTCTGGAGTTTTTTGCTTATTACCTTCGGGCAGACGCCAAGGTGCCCATCACTACGCATTCTCAATCTTTGCAATTACTGAAGCAATTGCACTTCCGCACCTCGGAGGATTGGCGCCTTTGCGATGGAATAGAGGAAGTGCTTGCTTACTGCGACGCCTGGGAAGGGAAGCGCGAAAAGCTGCCATACGAAATCGACGGTGTGGTCGTCAAAGTGAACTCTCTCTCCGTGCAGCATGAATTGGGTTACACCTCCAAAGCTCCGCGATGGGCCATCGCTTACAAATATCCGGCGCGGCAGGAAACTACAGTCGTTAATGATATTCGGGTGCAAGTGGGTCGCACGGGAGCGCTCACTCCTGTAGCTATCCTTGAGCCAGTGCAGGTTGGCGGCGTCACGGTCAGCCGTTCCACACTCCATAACCTGGACGAAGTCGAGCGCCTTGACGTGCAAATTGGTGACACCGTGCTTATCGAGCGCGCCGGCGAAGTGATTCCGCATATTCTCAAAGTTGTGAAGCAAGCCGAGGGACGCAAGCCTTTTCGTATGCCTAGGAATTGTCCAGAGTGTGGCAGCGCCATTCACAAAGCTGACGACGAAGTCGCTTACCGTTGCGTGAATGCCGCCTGCCCGGCGAAGCGTAAGGAATCTCTCCTTCATTTTGCAGGGCGTCACGCCATGAATATCGATGGCCTGGGTGACAAAATCGTCGAGCAGTTGGTCGAAAAGAACCTAGTCCACGATGTCGCTGATCTTTATACCCTGAAGCTCGATCAAATGGCAGGCCTCGAGCGCATGGCGGAAAAGTCGGCGCGGAATCTGCTTGATGAGATTGCAGCCAGCAAGAAAAACAGTCTTGCGCGTCTCATCTTCGCGCTGGGAATCCGCTTCGTGGGCGAACGAACCGGCCAACTCCTTGCTGGACATTTTTCTTCGCTGGAAGAAGTGGCCTCTGCCAAACGAGAACAACTCCTTGAAGTCGCCGAAGTCGGCCCTAAAGTAGCAACTGCCATCGAGGAATTCTTTTCCGAGCCAGCGAATCGCCAGCTCGTCAAAAAGTTATCCAAATTCGGCGTCCATCCCGCCGGCGAGAAACGCGAGCTAAAAAGTCAGAAATTCGCAGGCAAGTCGTTTGTCTTCACCGGAAGTCTTTCAAACCGCAGCCGCGAAGATGCTGGCGAACTCGTCCGCCAGCACGGCGGCAAAATCTCGAGCTCAGTGAGCAAGAAAACGGATTACGTCGTCGCCGGCGCCGACCCCGGATCCAAACTTGAGAAAGCTAAGTCTCTCGGTATTACCGTCCTCACCGAAGCCGAATTCGAAAAGCTCTCTCGACTTAAGTGATTGTCACGGCGTGGTTTCTGACGCGTTTCTTTCATTGTCGGGATATAATTAGAAGTGGCGGGCGGGCCGGGTGATCGCTGGCTGCTGAGCCGCAAGGCGCAGCAGCGGGAGGAAAGTCCGGACACCGTCCTGAGGCATGGTAAAACGCTTGCGTTTTATCAGAACTACGGATAGGGCAACGCGCCTGGTAACGCCAGGGGACGATCTTGCAAAGCTCGGCCGCAAGGCTGCGCTTGCGAATGCCGTCACGGATAGTGCCACAGAAAATAAACCGCCGGCTGTGCGTAGCACGGTGGCATCGCGCAGGGAAACCTGCGAGACGTCTTCGAACTGCTCGCATCGTTTGGTAAGGGTGAAAAGGTGGGGTAAGAGCCCACCGCCCCGGTGGCAACATCGGGGGCACGGAAAACCCCGCGTGGTGCAAGGCCAAATAGGAGGGGAGAGCTGGCCCGGCTCACTGAGTCAGTGTTCATGAAAATGAACGCCCTCCATCCTCGACGGCGCAAGCCATCGTCGATGAGAACCCTCGGGTAGGCTGCTGGAGTCACGGCGCGAGCCGTGACCTAGAGGAATGATCTCCGTATCGCACGATTCATTTTAGAATCGCGCGATGCACAGAATCCGGCTTACAGGCCCGTCCGCCATAATGTATTTTGTTTTCATTGCGTTCGCTTCGGAGTCGACGTCGACTGTGCCCAAAACGTGCCAGAAGTCTTCTCCAGACCTTCGCCATTTTCCATGAACCTTCGGGCGCGGTCGCGGAGTTCCTTTACGAACGGGGCGTAGTGTTTCTCAATTGTGCTGACGGTGTCTCCCAGGAGCTTCGCCACGTCATAAGGGGACGCACCCTTCGCCAGCATGTCCACTGCGAACGTATCCCTGAATCTGTGGGGATGGACGTTGGCTACCCCAGCCCGTCGCCCTAGGGCCTTCATGCGCTCGTAGACGCGTTTCACGGTCAACGGGTCGTGTGTCGCTGGATGCAGAAGCACCGGCTCCTCTAGACCAGGCTTCCTCCTGTCCCGCTCAGCCTCCAGCGCGAAGAGCAACTCCTGGGGGATGGGCAGCAGCACGCGCTTCTTCCGTTTCTGCGTCAGTCGGTTGATCTCCGCCGCTTGCCAGTCGATCTCTCCCCACGTCAGGGCAATTGCGTCGGATCGTCTCAGACCGGTCCATCGGAAGAGTTGGAATGTCAGGAGGTCTTCTCCTGCAGCCTCACGTAGCTTACGAAGCTCCTCCCCGGTGAACGGCTGCGCACCACCCTCGGGGTTGTCACCTGGGCGTCCATCCAGCCGGACAGGATTCTTCACGACCATCTCCGTCTCGATCGCGAAGGAGAAGACACGATGGAGGATCGCCACATCGAGGGCCAGGCCGCGTCCGCCACGGGAGAATTTCTTCTCGCGGATCTTCCCGAGACGCCAGACTTTGAATCGCTCGATGAAGGCGCGGTTCATGGATTGGAGTTCTACGATTCCGGTCTCCGCGAGGAAGGCTGAGAATGCACGAAGTGTTTGTTGGTACCTTTCGCGTGTGGATGGGGCGAGTTTGCCCAACACGACCCGTTGCTGCATCTCTGCGGAGAAGGCGGTCTGAAGATGCTCCCAGGTCGGCAGCGCAGGCACCGCCAGTTCTTCGTAGCCAACAATCTCCGCAAGAGCGCGGAACGTCTGCGGCGGGAGGAATCTCTTCAGCTCAGGCCAGAGTGGGGAGTCCGCCCCAGCCTGCAGAGCACGTTCTATTTTGTTCTTCCATGTGTCGGCTGTGATGTGGCTGGCAGTCCCGAGGGAGAGCCGCAGACGTCTCCCCATCACGTAGCCAGCGATGCGGAATCTCTTCCCCCGATGGATGACCTCTAGCTTCATCGGAACACCTTCATCCTACGCTGTTCGATCCGATGGACGACTGCCGCAGGGACGAGCTTCCTGCCCTTGCAACCTGATGCGGCGAAGTCTAACACGCGTTCACCTCGGATTACGTTGTACACAGTTCCTCTGGAGCATCTCCAGCGATCAGCAAGGTCCGAGATGCTGAAATACTTCGGCTCGACTGCCGGGCCCGCACAGATTTGTCCCGTCGCTTCTTCGGAGGGCCGGACTACGCCCTCGTGTGAGTTGAACATTGTTCCTTTACTTATCCCGCCCAAACAGGGAACGCGACGCTGCGGTGGGGGACAGATGGTTCCTAACTGCAAGCTCTCAGTTCGTCTGGCGCGAACGCTGAGAGGTCGTACGTGAATCCGGTCGTGCTGCCCGGGGGCGGTGGATGATCTGGGCATTCCGCGCCGGGTGAACGTAGTGAACATTGTGAACGTTGCTAGGTGGACTGAGGTCTCCCGAGCGATACGCCTAAGACCGGTATGTTCTTTCTTTTCTATGCCTTACTAGTATTGTCTCCCGCACGTTCACAAGTGCACCGTCATCCCGGCCCAACGTTCACATGTTCACTCACGACGTTCACGGGGGCGTCAGGGCGATAACGTAGCCCTGGTTTGTCCGCTTCGGGGCGAATGACAGCGATCTCAAGATCCCACCCACTTTCCTGTCACTCAGAAGATCTAGTCCCAACCCTTTTCGTTCAGAGTTCACCATCTCCGCGACTTCCCCGACCTTAGCGGAGGTCTTGGCACCGGAGGACATCGCCTTTAGAGCACGTTGAACCATCCCCTTCGGACTCTCCTCATTCCTGCCTTCGTCGAGACGCTGCAGAAAATCAATTAGCTTTTTCAGCCAGAACTCATCAGGAGCTACTGCTGCAAGGCTGGCCCCGATTTGGCCAGAGCGAGCGAACAAATCTCGCAATCCCTCTTCCTTCACAATGACGCGGTCAAAATTGTCGAATCGCCATTTCAGCAATTTGTTTCTGAGAGCAAGAGCTTCTTGATCGAAGGTAAGAGGCAGTTGGAGTGGAATGTGAGGCGAGACCTTCTGCTCTTTTGTCTCCAAAGTTAGGCACCGTGTTTCGGTCGCCTCGTCTTCGAATCGATTGCGCGTGCTGATAATTTTCGGGCCGAACACATGGAAACATTCAGGATCGAAAGTGTTCTTGTTGCAGCGAATGACCGGTGTGCCGTCAGTGTAGCCGTTGTTCAGCACTTTTATGATTTCTGACCATTCGGCGGAATTTTTGAAATCCGCTTCATCGACGGCCATCGTGCCTCGGACGAGGTCGATGGTGCGAAAGAGCGCCGGGCCCGTAATGTTGCCGCTTACGATGGTGCCTTTGTAACTGATGGAGGAGCAGACCTGAAGAAGGCGGGTTTTGCCGGTTCCGGGTTCACCTAGGAACCGGAGGTAGGGGACCGCAGTGAAGCGGTTGTACACCCAGGTCATGAGTATGTAGAGGCAAGTGATATCCAGCCAATCTTCGGGCAGATCCGCGTACCGACGAACAAACTGATTCATTTCACCCAGGAGCTGAATGGTGGTTCCATAATTCGTGGGAGAGCAAGGAAATCGGACAACCTTCTCTCTCCAAAACGTTTTTAGCCCGATGTGTGGCTCGAACGTTTTGTCTCCCCACTTGATGGAATTCTCGGGCTGATCATGCCCTTGTCTCCAAAAACTGAAGAATCCAGCTGGACTGACAACTGTCTCGACAAGTTTTCCGTTCTCTAACTGGAAACTCACGCGCAGTTCGGAGACTTGTTCCGCGACCGTGGCGGAATCGACGGGTAAAGCGGGTGGTGCGAGGCTAAGTGCGGGGCTGGCGTTTGGTGCGATCATTCGTATTCTCCCGTATGAGCGCCTTCGTCTTGCGTAGGGAGTGGAAGAAATCCCGGCAGGCGATAGGCGCGTTGCTGCTGTAGTCGGATATTGCTGTGAGGAGTGAGGGGGACGAGGGGAAGTGGAAAATGACCTCATTCCCGTTCGGTTCTATGTGGTCGACGGCGAAACCCCGCGCGAGGAGGAAGGCAGCTTGTCCGTAGTCGGAGGTGTGGAATGTCTCAGACATTGGCTTCGATCCTTCGGTCGATGTGTTCGTAGGAGTCCGCGTTGGACAACACGGCTTCGAGTTCCGTTTTCCAATCCTCAATCCTCTCGGCAGCGATCTCGAATCGTACGAACGATTTCGCGACATGAACGCGACGGAGAGCGCTCCGGAGGAGTGACTTGGAGAGCGTCGTAGATGCCTCCTGCCTCCAGCGGGCTTCGAGACGTTCGATGGTCGAGGGCCGCAGATTCGCGTTGATCTTCCCGAGGTCGAAGCCGATTCGGAGGAGACCGTTCTGGCGGCGGACAATGTAGATCCCAACGTTCGGCTCGTGGGTCTGCCTGTCGTAACCCGTGTGAAAACGCGCCTCATCTTCGGGAGTCATACGTTGCCACTTGGAGCCGAATTGAATGAAGGAATCCGATTTTCCAGAGAAGTACCGAACGTTGGGAGCGACGATTTCGGCAGAAGTCATCGCAGCGCCCCGCCTGCCGCATCCTTCAGCGGGCCGTCTTTGCCCACGGTTGCGATCCGGTGCTTGAGGAAAGCCTTCGGGTTTTGGATAACCTTGTTGAAGCCATTGCCGCATAAATTCGCCTGGGGCTTGAGGATGTCATCGAATGCTTCGATTAGATCCCTCATTACCCGCGACGTGGCCCAGCCCTTCCCGCGAATCTGGAAAATCCAGTCGAGCACCTGACTGCTTTGGCGAATCAGTTCGACATCGACTTCGTAGTCGCCGAGAAATGCCACATACTCATCGAGGTAGCCTTCTCTGCGAGTGACGGGCTCCGCGTCGTGAACGAGACACAGGCGTTCAAGGTCGAACGTCCACGAGCCCCAACGCCTGCCGTGGAACAGCGCCGGGGGTTCGTACTCCCTTAAGAGTTGATCGCTAGTCATCGCGCCTTGGCGGTGGTAGTGGGGGCATTCAAAATTCGAACATCGGGCGGTGTTTGGAAAGCGCGCGTAATGACAACCAGGGCACTCGCGGGAAGAATTCGGAACTGCATTTTTTTCAACGGAGCGATTGTTTCCACATTTGACAGCGTGAGGGGAGGGGGTCATTCGGGGGCTCCTGAATGGAGAAGTTGAAAACAGAGGATTTGAACTGCTTCGAAGCGGGCTCTCCACTTCGCAACGATGCAGAGAGGGCAGGATGGGGTGTAGTCGCTAGGGCGAGCCTTGTGGTGAAAGCAGGTGTCACATGCATCTTGCGGAATGGCCGTAAGGAAGGTTAATCGCTTCGTTCCGCAGTACGTGCAGGCGACTTTCCTCTCCACCCGCGAGATCGGGACGCTCACGAGAGCACGCCCGGTATGGCCTTCCGAAGGGCTCGACCCAAATCAGCGATGTCCTCGGCGGTCGTCGAGAACTTTGCGAAATCCGCCATCGCGTTGAACGCATCGGCGCCGTTCTTCAGATCGCCGAGATCGACGTACCATCCGCCGTTGAAGATCAGGCTGTCGCTGGCGGGGTCTCTATGCCAATTTCCAAAGCGATTCGCGTCGCGCTTGCGATTTTTGAAGTAGGCCAGCGTTCTCGCGCCGGTGGGTTTGCAGTTGACAGCGGAAGTGTAGGTATGTAAAGATGAGGTTCTCAAGATTATTCTCCTGTTGTACCGGACCGAAGGGATGGGAGTCCTTTCGGTCCGTTTTATTTTTATTGCGTGATTGACTCCCGGACGAGCTGTTCGAGTGCGTTCAGGGGCACGATAACTCGCCGCCCTAACCGCGCAACGCGAAGTCGGCCCGTTTTTGCGAATGATCGGATTGTCGATCGGGAGACGCCAACGAGCGTCGCTGCACGTCCGACGGAAACTGCGATTGGTCGATCCGCTCTAATCATCTCTTGTGTCATCATTCCTCTTCCTCCCAAGCTACTTAACTAAACACCACATCACGCCCTGACACTTCCAGAATATCTCAGCCCCCAGGGGGTGATGCAAATACGCCAGGCCTAAAAATCGCCTCGACGGCAGTCGCCTCTGGGGCTCATGCGTCAAAAACCCGCTAAAAATGGGCCTTTTCGAGAGAGGGGGTTAACTAGAAAGGCACAATCTTAAGAAATGATAACTGTCAAGGAAATAGAAGTGCGGTAGGCTAGATTATTCCCGTTGTAATCCTATTAGACCAATCCCACGATATTGAGTGAAATCTTAGGCTGCATAGTCTTCGAGTGCTTCCCAGCGTGTCGGCATAGAGATATCTCCTTGCTTAGATAGAGGCGAGCCACGTCTGGGGAGCATTTTTGCTGGACAGGAGTCCTCGCGGCGCGTTAATTCCCGATTGAAGAAGTCGGTCCCAGGGTCGAGTTGGCCGAGGTGTGTCATCGCCTGTTTCGCGACGAGGATCCTGTCCAAGCACCGACTTACAGCTAGCGCGATAGGTTCCTGCCAAGAGGACCTTTGAATAACGGAATAGTTCTCGAAGGAAGGGTCCGAGTTCGGAGCAAGGAAGGGGTCCAAAAATCATATGCTGAAAGGCCCACTCTGAGTCTCATGGCTTTTTGAGGGAAGCTGGCTGTATCCTATTGAAGTGGGAGGCGCTTATCGCCTGTCCAAAGGGTCCAGACCCCCTCCTGTAATTCCTTTAGATTGACTTAGTACTATTACTTCGTTTTGGCCGTCCCGCCATTCGCCGGAGGCCAAATTTCATATCGTATTAACGGGGGTAGGAGACTCGACGGAAATCCGCGTTTTCCACGTGAGAGCACTTCGTGATGCTGCTGATTGCGATAAAGGGGGAGGGTACTAGCCTCCGGACGCCGTAAAATAGTACCCCTTTTCCTCCATCTCGACTTCCTTCAAGGAAAACGCGCCCCTGCAGGCAGCATAAGTCTAATCCGTGTAGTACTTTAGAGTCAAATCGCGGGATCTCGTACGAAATCGTCTTTTGAGGGTCAGAAAGCGCACCTAACTCTCTAGGAATGTGTACGATGAAGCGGAATTTCTAAAGGCGAATTGAGCGGGGTTGTCGGGGCAGTTCGATCCGAGCAAGGACTGGAGTCGTTCCGCGCTGATGAGAGCAGGTCCCGCGTCAGGGACGGTCACCCAATCTGGACGTTCGAAACTCGTTAACCTGAAGGCGGCAGGTGCGCTAAACTTCGCGGTCGCGACGCTAATCAATTGAGACAAAGCTTTCTTCAAATTCGCTGTCCAAAATGCAAGAAGGTATTTCACCTGCGGTCTCAAACCCGGATAAAAAAAGCACCATGTCTGTCGAGCAAGCCCAAGGATACTTGGATTCTAACTTTTCTATGCCTAGATTGCGGCGCTCTGTTTCCGCGCACGATGGAAGAAATCCGCTCGCATCGGGTTCAAATTCAAAGGCCGGTCCGACGTACACTCCCTCATTCCACACGCGTTCTTTGCATAGCATTTGAATGCGATGAAAAAAGCTGCGGACTTCCAATAATAGTTCACGCACTAACGGATAGCGGTCTAACCAGGAATGAAATACTTCAGCGAGCGTGTCATTTCGGGGTCGCCAAAGCCTGTCAAGAAGAGCACTCGCCAACGAAGCTAACGACACGATCAAGTCTGACACGCGTTCTTGGAGTTTTAACCTTACAGCGCTAGGGTGAATTTTCATATGACAACCAAAGTTGTGAGAAAGGGACAGTCCTAACTCAGAACACCTAAAGTGAGCAGCCCATGATAGAAGAAAATTCCAGCAACCAAAGTAAGCAAAACCCCGAGCAGCCCTCTGGTGGTGTCACGTCCCCTAGTCGGCCATCTTCCATTGACAATACTGGTGGCAAACCAACTAATGACGATCCCGGCTCCAAGCCAAAGCAGCCCCGAAAGTTTCTTGTAGAAATCATCGGAGACGATGAGCTTAAACCCTTCGAACAAGAAACTCTTCGTTTGGCTAGAGAGACTCTTAAATTGGGAAAAAGACAGGCTAGTTTTACTATCTGGGCTATCGGAGTTGCCGCTATAGCCGCCGCGTTCGTATACGGACAAATCTGGCAAGCGACTTGGAATAACCAAATACTGGCCAGCCAATCTGAGTCTGCCGTTGTCGGAGCTATCGAAACCGAACGGAATACTCGTGCGCAACTTAAAATCGCTCAGACGCAAGCGAATGCCGCGCAGGAAAGCGTTAAAGCCATTCAACGGCAAATGCGGCAAGATCAACGGGCTTGGATGACTATCTCTTCTGGCAATACTGATTTCGCTAAAAAAACTGTGGAGTCGAAAGAAGTATTGGTTACGATTCCTATTACCATCACCAACACGGGGAAAACTCCCGCCAAGCGAGTAGTTACAGAGATTGTCGTAGAAAACGTAAGTATGAGTAAAGCTCCCAGCTTTAGCTACGTTGTTGCCCGCACCACCGATGTTGGAGGAGCTATTCTGCCGAACGCTGCTCATCAAATTGCGGTGCAGCCACTCGAATTTGTGCCCGAAACTAAGGAGTTTAGAACTAAGCCACTTTCGGATTTGGAATACCAAGAACTTCTGGCGGGCAAGTCCTACATGGCTACTTACGGTCGAATCGAATACAAGGATGTATTCGGAGTCAAGCACTGGTTTAAGTTCTGCTCGCTGGCCCTGCTGTCCCCAAAAAACGTTACGATGGCTCCCAAAGCTTGTGCTGACTACAACGACGTAGATAACAACTAACAGCCCTGTAACGGCAAGGGCAGCACACACGATTTTTTGTTTTCGATTCAATTGGATGAAAAAGCACGCGAGCTACAGAAGAGAACTAGGTGGTCGCCTGGTCAAACTCTTGATTTTGGGGTGGTCTGTCGGAGGAGATCATGACAGTACCCAACACAGAAGAATTGCAGCATTCCTTCCCATCCAGTAACTTGCTAGGCACGTAATTGTATTATAGCCTCGCGGCCACGCGCTTAGAGTCCTAACAGGGCATAGAAACCTAAAAGATACGCACCCACGTGAGCCGAAAGAAACGCAAGCACAACCCATCCAAAACTCCCGCGAGATCGGAGACTCCTATGGACACACATGGGAACCAAGCAGATACACAGCAAGCCAAGAAGAAATTTTGGCGAGATTACCTTCCTATAGAGAAGATGACTTTTGTAAATGTCATTTTCGTCGCGATCTACAGCATACTCACTCTTGGATTGTGTTGGATCGCTTCCCTGCAATACAGAGCTCTCAAAACTGACGAGCGACCATGGGTAAGGCTTTTCGTTGAGCCAGTCCAATTCTCCTCTCCCTCTTTCACCCTTCTTACTCATGCCTTCAATTCCGGGAAGACTCCCGCTAAGTCTTTCAATGCCGACTTTTTCATAGAAGTAGTAAAGAATGGCGAACAACCTAAACTTGATGGAACTGGACAGATTTCTAGTATTTCCAGTGGGGTTCTGTTCCCTAATACCCCCGCAGACAGCCCCGTATCCTACACGTTCACTCAGTCCGAGTTTCAAGACTTTAAGGACGGGAGGGTATTTTTCGTCTTGTACAGCAAACTTACTTACTCCGATTTCTTCAGAGTTAAACACTGGACCAAGCATTGCCAGTTCTTTGGCGGAAAGCCCGGCAACTACAGCGCCAAAAAATGTACAGACTACAACGACATAGACGACAACTAACGCTGCTGCCCTGTCACGGCGCTTCATATCTGCCAACTTTCTGTGTGGAATCTCAGGCTCCGTTCAACAACAGCCCGCGCGCCTAAAGGGTGCTTCATTTCATCGGCAGGAAACGCGGGACTCGGTACAGTTCACCGATGATTTCTTGCGAATCATCTGCAAGGAGAGACTGATTGCGTGTCGCGCACTTATTTCGTCAGCGGAAACAGCGAGGCTTACCGCGGAGAACTACTTCCACTTCTATTTTACAGGATATGCGCTCGCCTCGCGAATCGTAGGTCGACTTTTAGCTAACTTGTGCGGGATTGTTGGACCTTACTCAGATAGTTTAGGTACTGGATTTATATACTGTCGACACCCGCCCTCGTGCTAGCATCCCCGGCATCGAAGCCAGCAGGAAGGGGGGAATGTGAATCACACTATCCGTCCCGCAGCATTATCCCTTTTCTGTCTGACAGCGTTGTCAGCGCACAGCCGACCTTCACAACAATCATCCGCAGGAGACATGAGCGGGCTGGTTAAGTCCAGTATCGACTCCGTTGTCTTGATCGTCGTGAATGACGCCGAGGGGAAACCGGTTCTCGAAGGCAGTGGGTTCCTGGTGTCCTCCGATGGAAGAATCGTAACGAATCACCACGTCATCCGCGACGCATCGTCCGCCGTCGTGAAGCTGAACAACGGATCCTTCTTCCCGGTCGAAGGGATCATTTCAGATGATCCGGAGCACGATCTGGCGTTGATAAAGGTTCAGGGGAAGAACCTCCCTTACCTCAGTCTCGAAGATTCTGAGAGTCTCTCAGTCGGACAGCGTGTCTTAGCGATTGGCAGCCCTCTGGGGCTAGAAAACTCAGTCTCTGACGGCATCGTGAGTGGGTTTAGGACAGATGAACAGGGGAAGAGCTGGATTCAGACAACCGCTCCGGCATCGCATGGAAACAGCGGAGGGCCGCTGTTGGTCATGGATGGAAAGGTCATCGGTGTCCTGACCTGGAAGGCGGGAGCAGGTGAGAACCTAAACTTCGCCGTGCCGAGCAAGTTGATTGCGCCGCTGTTGGTAAGTTCCGCTGTCAGGCCGTTGGGAAGCGCTGCTAAGACTTCGTCTCCGTCATCTACAACGCCGAGAGAAAAGGTCTGGACTTCCCTCACCACCGGTCGCGACTTCAAGGTACGCATTGAAGAAGATTACATCTATACCGAATGGATCAATCTCCCGCCCCAACTTCAAACGACATCCGCTTTCATGCGCTCCGAACTGAAGAAGGACGGAGATAGGTGGGTGGGGAAGGTCAGGTCGCTGCTACCGTACGAGTACAAGACGTGGGGAGTAGAGAGTGTAAAGTGGTGCACTGTGGAAGTGCAATTCGAGATCGATAAGCTGACGGAGATAAGAATCGAAGGACGCGGAATGCGAGCGAAATCGTTCGACGCCAAGAAATGCAATACCGGCCAACTGGAATGGCAGTCGTTTACCTGGATACCGAAATGAATACGCGGTCACTTACTAGCTGATCGCCTGGGCTACCTTCAAGGAAGAAATCCAAATTCACCAAAATTAATTACATCCATACTCGTTTCTCGAAGGCCGGGGGTGGTCTCTTGGGTACCCCTACCTTCCCACCTGGTCGGTGAGCGGTGGGCCAAGGCTGACCGGAGCGTCGCGGGCGTGTTCGTTTGAATAGGTCTCTCGCTCGCAATCACATTGCCAGACACGAAAGTTTATTTGCAGATCTAATGCTGATTCCTATTGACATGTTTTCGGATAGTGATATAAGTCTATATCAAATGCGGAAGTACTCAACGACCGAAGTGGCGAAGATGCTCGGCATTCACCAATCCAACCTGCAACGTTCCATCCGGCAGAAGCGACTATCTGCTCCGCCGATTGTCAAAGTTGGCAGGCTGAGAATACGGCTGTGGTCGAAAGCGGACGTTGAAACTGCCCGCAAGGAGATGAGTAAGCGTAAGGGATAAGTTAGAACGGGACGCGACGGTGTATCTAGCACCGACACGCCCCTGACCAAAGTTACCTAATTAGGAGGAAACGATGGCTACATCAATTCTAAGACACACTCACAACATCCGCGCAACTGTTGTACCTCTCCCATCTCAATCTGATGTACGTCCCGCACAACATCACACCTCCGGGATTCGCACGTACTACGTCCCTAGTGACTCGAAGCCTGGGGTTGAATACACCGTTCAATATATCCGGAAGCGTGGGATGAAACGATGGCAATGTTCTTGCCCGCAATTCTTTTTTCGATGCGTGCCGAAACGGCGGCAATGCAAGCACATCCATCTCGTCCGGGACGGAGCGGCCTGAGGAAGCAGCGTCCCGCGCATCCGTCGCGATGTTCGGGGCGAAGCTTCCTACGGGGGCTTCTAAGACTACGAATAGAAGAAGGAGAGTTGTCATGCAAATAAAGAAGAATCCTCAAATCCAAGGTGCCGCCGTCGCTCTGCTCGCGCTGAACCTCGAATACCCCAAGGTTACCGACAAGTGGGGTGACAAGTCGGGGCAAGTCATCAACGACTGCGTCTCCCGTTTAGGACTGCCTGATCCCGAGGTTCAGAAGCTGACTCCGCGTCAGGAGGCCCGCGACGTTGCAGTGTTCGAAGCCATCTGGAGAACTGCCAACAAGATGCAGGCTGCCCTGGTTCGTGCGCGGCTCCTGTCGAAGCGCAACTAGGCGGGGTTGAGGGCATTCGCGGGTGGGCCGGGACTACCACAACGGTTCCGGCCCTTCGATCTTCGGGAGGACTTTATGCTAGTCGCCATCTACGGACGCGTCTCCACGTTGGAGCAGAATGCTTCGATGCAGATTGATGAACTGCGGGCGTACTGCGCGCGTCGGCAGTGGGAAATCGCCGGGGAGTTCATCGACAGTGGCGTGTCGGGGAGTAAGGAGTCCCGGCCTGCGTTGAATCGTCTCCTCGTGGATGCGAAGAGGCGGAAGTTCGACACGGTGCTGGTCTACAGGTACGACAGATTTGCCCGGTCCCTCAGGCAGCTCGTAAACGCCCTCGCCGAGTTCGACGCCCTCGGCATCCATTTCGTCAGCCTCCATGAGGGAGTTGACACCTCGACGCCGAATGGCCGCCTCGTCTTCGGCATCTTCGCCTCGATTGCGGAATTCGAGCGGGAGTTAATACGGGGAAGGGTGAGGTCTGGACTGGCTGCAGCACGGGCGAGAGGGAAGCGGATCGGACGACCCAGCTCTGACGTGGATGCTTCACTGATTACTCAGCTGCGCGCCTCTAACGTCTCCTGGCGTGAGATAGAACGGAAGGTCGGTGTGAGTGCGAGAACGGCGAGGCGTGCTCTCGCAGGGCGTGGCAAAACCCTATCCGTTTCGATGACCGCAAGTGCTTGATAATCAACGCTGCATTCGCAGCTCTCGAAGCGGGGCGAATCCACCAGGTTTTGCCACGATAACGGCGCGTTTATAGCTTGCCCAAAAACACTTGCAGGCATATTTCTGCGGCTGTTTAAGAAAGCAATGTTACTTGTGCTTTTTGTCTGGAACCCCGACGACCCAGACACCATGTGAATCGAGGATTTCCTGGCTCGCCGTAGACATTATGTGACGAACTGATCGCGCCGTAGCACCTGTGCGCGCGAAAGTACAGAAGACTACGACTTGACCTTCGGGACCGGCCACGACATGCGGTCGTCCCGGAATCGAGACTTGTTCATTCACCTTCGCCATGAATGAGTGAGCTGCATCACGCTTCTTTTGGCTCAACGAGCCCCTGTACTCAGCAATTCGCATTGGTATTCCTCATTCAGTTAACTTTTTTTCGATAATTCGCACGATTTTCCGAGCGACTGTAAAACATTCTGAACCTTCTGGGGCGGTCACATTTTCGGTCTTATAATCAGCCTTGATCCTAAGCGACTCCAATAAGGAAACCTGCTGGACGATTTCAGAATTGAAGAGTTTTTTTTGATTCACAAGCCGGTAGTTGAAAGCCTTCACCACCATTGGATGACGCCAGCCCGTTTCTGGTAGCGGCACACTTGCCAGCTTTTGCAGTGCGGCGAGCTCGGCCAAATAAGCTGCATAATACGAGCGATTTGCCGCGCAATTATTCAATCCACGACCCGAAGCAGAGTGAGCTGAACGCAGACATTCCTTCGATTTAGCTAAATAGCACTCCCAATCCTTGGGCATAGGCTACCGATTATCAGTCTTTTTATTGAATATGCAAAGTACTAAGGTACTAAACATTATGAGTTATGACAATTCGCCGTCAAGCAGCCCAGCGAGTTTTTGATCGTCGATAAGTCCAGTATTAACTGCGTCCATGAAGATGAACGGAACGAGTAAAGGATCGCTAAATCTGAAGCGATAAGCTCGAGCTTGGCCCGTGCGCTCCAATACTCCTCCACGATCCGCTTTGCAAAATTCACTTAAATGATTGCTGAACGTTGAAATTTCTGCACTCCGTCCCAAAACGTTGCTTAGTGGATCCACAACTGCCCCTGGGGTAAAGTAACCCAACGCATCGTGGTTCCGGGCCGCGGTTAAGGCGCAAGCTAGCAGGACCTGACGGTATAAGGCATCCTTGTGGGCGCTGTGGGTAGCTTTCAAATGCTTCTCAGTTACAGATTGCTGGGCCTGTGTCACTGACTCCTTAAGGGCTCCGAAAACTGCGCTACGTTGTATCCGAGAAGAAAGCCCCTTAGCGGCAATCCGGACTGTATGCAGCCCTAGGAGATGTGTGTAGTGGGGCAGTCCTTGCGAGATCCGAACTATCAAATTGGCCGCGTCATCGTCGAAAACGACGGATAATGTCTCCTCGGCCTTGGACAAAATTTGCTTAAGTTCGCCAGCTTCCATTCGGGGCAGCAGTATTTGAACAAGAGTGCGAGTTATGGACGCGTGATCGGAAACCAGCTCATCGACGGTAGATGAGACGCCCACCAGTACCACAGTGCAATCCAAAGCAAAATCAGAGAGTGCTTTTATTAGATCGGTAAATTCCCGAGACGCCGCTTTGGCCGCTCTGTCGAACTCGTCGATGATGAAAACGGAACCCGGAATCCGAGATATAACCCTGCGTACGAGATCAACGCTGAGTGTATTCGGCAGATCGAGCGCTTCCGTGAGCTGAACCGATTTCTTGCCGTTCGCCACAAGACCAATACTGGGTCGGTCATCGGTCCACAATATCTCACCAAATAATTTAAGCCAGATTGATGAAAACGTATCGCCGCTGCTCGCATTCGTCTTTATGACGCATCGCTCTGGTCTTCTTTTTTGTTCCTCCTGGTCCTCGTCGAAGACGCGAATCAGAGTCTTCACCACATTGGCCAGCGACGTCTTTCCTACACCGCGCTCACCATAAATAACCACGTGGAGGCCCGGTTGGCCGACAGCGTCAGCCAAGGTGGTAATTTGATTCCATCGCCCGGCGAAGAACTCACGGGCGGCAATCGGAGTCCGCGGTTGGAAGACCTTAGCGGCGCGAACTTCCAGCTCCCGCGCTTGTTCGACCGAAAGTAGCTGGGTAGCCATTGACCCTCCTTCCCTTCCGAGTAAGTGGTGAGCTCCAAGTATATGGGCCAATTCTCTCAGTGTAAAGGTGACTACTCTCAGTCCAACCTGGTAAAGTCATAGTAAGTAGTGGTTCGTTACGTTGCCCAGAACCTTGGATTGGGCCCTTGCCCAAAAGTCATCATTATAATCACGCCGCAACTCCTTATTTCTGCTTGCCCACAATTCGCCACTGTTTGTGGGCGCTTCGAGTGAAAAGAGTTGGCTGGAAGCCGATCGCGGCGGAGTCGGAACTATTTATCGTGTCACTTTGGAGGGCTCCAGAACCAAGGAAATGGATTTTGAATCGACTTCTAACGGGTCAGGGTAGCTGCCAGGGTGGATGACTGGTGGATGGAATGTTCGATGACTTAGACGCGACAACTGCTTCCAAAAGCGGTCCGGAGTCACAGACAGATATGTTTCTGATGAACTCAAATGGACATGCCCGAGATATGCCGACAGAACAGGAAGCATGCTGCGCAGATCCCTCCCTTCCTTAAGCCATGCATTTAAGCAATGGACGGCAAACGTATGTCGGAGATCTCTCATCCGCGGCTGGCAGCAGATACCGTCCCGTCGTGAAATGTGAGCTTTGCAACAAACACTCCGGAAGGCCCTGATGAGCGCTTGTATGTTTATGGCGTGGCCATCTTTCCTGGCGAAGAAATTCTGAGTTCCGCCCTCGCTCTGGAGAGTTGTGTTGGAATATGCCCTCAGCGAGTGAAGAAGACTAAGTCCTATAGGTATCGCTCTCATTTTGCCCGTATTTGGACTGCGCAACGTGACCGTTCCATTTCTAAACTCTACATCGCCCTGTGTCATCGCTAGTGCTTCGCTGATGCGCGCACCGGATCCATAGAGAAACAAGAGCACCGTGCGGAGAGTATAGGGGTCAATTTCGCGATACGCGGCTGACCGCCTTAAAGCTGTGCAGCGCAGTAATTTCCGCAGATCAGAAACTGAGTAAATGTATGGTGCGAAAGCTCTCGGAGGAGCAGCACGCGAACGCGGCATCGGCAACTCGGACACCTCGTTCCGCGCCATCCAGTATTCAAAGAACGCCTTTAGCCTTCTGTATTTCAACAACCAAGTTCTGTTTGACGTTTTTGCGCCGCTAAGAAAGTGCAGTACCTGGCCCTTGGCTATGGAACGAACGGAGACATCACCAACGTGTCGAGAAAAGGCGCGCAGCATTCCCGCACCTCCATTGAAAGAGATGCCAAATAACCGTTTCCGTTCGACATACGTTGTGACAGCGCGGGCAAACTTCATAAAGCTCCACAAAGATTGAGAGCAGCAATTTTGTATAAAGCTTGCCTATCGAATGTTGCGTAAAGGTCGACCGATTGGCAGTTACGATGTCCAAGAAAATCGGCGATTTCCCTCAGCGACGCGCCTTGTTTGAGCAGTTTGGTTGCACAGGCTCGGCGTAGGGAATGCGGGCCCATTTGGTCGGAACGGATTCCTAATCGTTTCATCCTAAAATTTACAATTTTGGATAAAGATTCTGGGTGCATTGGTCCGTAAGGAGGGTGAAAGCCCACGAAGAGATGCCGACAAGAGGATTGTGGTCGCGCCTTTTTGATGTACCTCAGGATTGCATCCGCAAGTTCCCGGTGGATCGGAAACTGCTGAAGTCCTCCTCGCTTGGAGCGATGCACAGTGAATGTACGCGTTTGCCAGTCAAAATCACTTAACAGGAGTTGCCGGACTTCACTCCTGCGCAGTCCGTAAAACGAAAACAGTAACAGAATCGCTCGAGCGCGTATTTCAACGGGATTCATTCTCTTCGTTGCGCGCAGCAGTCGCAGAACATCACTCCATCTTGGACTACGTGAACCCAAACATGCCGTGCGAATCGGAGGCCCTTTTATGCCACCTGCGATTCCCGCCGTACACCATCCTCGAGACTCCGCATAGCGGAAGAAAGCTCGCAGGACTGCGGCACAATCGGCTAGCGTTACATTCGTCCAGCCGCTAGCCTTCATCGCAAAGTATTTGTCCACATCTTTCAGGGAGATTGTCGATAGCTTTCGCGGCCCTCGTTTGAAATACCAAGTAAGAAAAGCAGCAGTCCTTGCAAGGCGGCCATGTATGGTGACGGGAGAGAATCCACGCTCAGATCTCATGAACTCTTCGTATTGTTTCAGTTCGTCGCCAAATGCCGATCTAGGGCGGGAGGGGAGTAATAGTTTTCCGTGGAATCGCAACCATCGTTTGGCAAGCCAGACGAATATGGGCTCCGACCACGGACCAGCGGGGAGATGTCTGTACTTGCCCCTATAGGTTGCCCAATGTCGCGCCGCTTTCTTAATCTCGCGTGGACTCACACGCCGTAGTCTCGTCAGCTTCAGAAACCGGATGATTTGATTCAGTTGAGATGCATAAGTCCTGAGGCAAACTCGACCCGTTCCTCGATGTTGGAGGTGCGCCAAGAACTGTTCGCGCTCCCGAAGCAATGGCGCCACTCGGTGTTTATGCGCAGCGCGGAGGTTGAAAACCGTTTCAAACATCGAGTAATTCACAGCGTTAGAGCATTGATACTTGGGCAGGCGTGTCGCCGTTGCCACTTTTCTTGATGCTGGTCGGAATTCCGGGCGCTCGCCCGTAAGAACAGGATGATCTGAGAGTTAAGGATAACGGACATCATGCGACAGGGCCTGAGGATGGCCGGAATTCGGGACAGATCAATCTCTGAGATATTGGCTCGTCGTCGCCCTGCTATCGCTGGAATATCTCCCACGTTATCAACGCGTGATCAGCCGAATTCGATAGAGGATTAATACGCACAGTCTGCAGTCAGTTTCCAATCGGTTTCAGGCCGTTTCTACCTCAATTACCTGAGAAACGTGTCCAAATCGTGCCAAGATTCCTGCCAACTGTGACACAATTGACATCATTGACAGTTCACCGCTGTTGATTCGATACAACTTGTTTGATTTCAATCCGGGCTGCGGGAATCCGGCTTACAGGCCCGTCCGCCATTTTATCAATGTTTTTGACACTTAGTGAGCTTGTCTCACCTTACTTGTCTCACGTAAAGCCACAACAGTTCGAGCATAGTGGCATCCCGCATTGCTGGGTGCGCGACGCGTTTCCAATCTACTTCCGCATGCGCCGTGATCCAGGCAAAATCGCCGAGACATAAACCGACGAATCGAAACGTGGTCAGACATTTGACGGAACGCTGGCGAGACGGCGGCACCTATGTTAATGATTTCACAATCGGCCCGAGGGTTTCGGCGAACGACAGGAGCAAACAGAATGGTGCGGACCTATGGACTAACGCATATTAACCTTGTGGTGCGAGATGTTGAGCGCTCATTGCGGTTTTACGGGCAAGTTTTCGGTGTGGAGGAATACGGGCGGACCGAAGGGCTGGTCCACACCAGGACGCCGGGCTGCCAGGATGTCATCACGTTTGACGAGCATTCGTCGGGCGCCGGCGAGTCACGAGGTATCCCACACTTCGGCTTCCGGCTTGTTTCACCCGGAGACATCGACGCGGCTGTCGACGAAGTCGAGCGTGCAGGTGGCAAGCTGCTCCGGCGGGGCGAATTCTGTCCTGGCTGCCCCTACGCCTACGTCACCGACCTGGACGGCTACGAGGTCGAGATTTGGTTTGAGTGAAGCAGCGGCGCGTGTTTTCTTTGAGCATCTCACCGCTACGCTCGGCACCCTGGGCAAGTTCCCCGTGTCTTAAGGATGTGGTTTCTCTGATATAACTCGATGCACCAGAAATTCAATCGGTGATCCTCACCGACTCGTCATGGGACTCGTCTAGTAGGTTGTTTGTGTCCCACTATAAAATAAATCGCCCGGTCATCCTGAAATGATCGGAACCAATAGATAGCTCGCTGGTCAGCATTTTCACAATAAATCATTTCACTTTTTCGGCGGGTCAGTTCCACGCGTCTCCGTCGGCGCGACATTACGGTACCCATCAGTGGTAATTAATCTATTACTTAACACCGATGTATATGATTTATATAAGAAGGCACCATCTCGGCGGATGATATTCCCACAAGCCGACTTGCCTTGAAAGCGCACATAACAGACCCGGTCAGAGTAGATGGGAATCACGAGCTACCCTGGGTCGGTAAGCAGTTTGTCGGCGATTACGTCGGTGGTTGTCTTACAAAGCTGCGTAATTCTAAAGCTCATTTCTTTTCCAGAAGATCGGCGTGGGCAGTTGCTCACGCCGATTCGTTGTTTGAATGAATGAAAGGACGCAGGGCGCTTACAGGTCGAGCAGGATATACGTTCGTTAATGTGTTATGTCTTTAAGCATGTGACTCCTACACGTCCCACTCGTAATTCCAACGCTCGTACCACTGCTGGAAACGATTGTACGGCCCCATATAAATACTCGGAGCTACTCCGAACCGGATCGGTCTCAGCATGTCATGATAAAAGGAGCCGGCGAGAAGATTGACCACGAGTAGGGCGGTTACTGTCACTGCACGCTTCACTTAATCTAGCCAATCGTGCGTACGTTCGGCCATGAAGTTTATTGCTGGCCCATACGCGCACTCACTATTCGAGGGACAGTTCGGCGGGAGATCAACATGAGAGATCATCCCACTACTTTCTAGATAGATGTGCTCGCCCCTGACCTGGATGATATCTATTGCAGAAGCCAACATCTCTTTTGTTTTTCCATCATATAAAATATCTGTGTGTCGACCTAAGATGCTGTTGTGTGAGCTTGCCTGCACATAGCAGCCCTTAAATTTTACGCTGTAGTGGGCATGCCAGGTGACTTGTTCTGGCGCAACTGCGGGGTTATCTCTTTCTATCTGGGTAGCAAACTTCGCACACGCCACAACTAGATAAGCTTTCTCCACGTCGCGCTCGTCGGGCAGTTCGGATAATCCATGTTGTGACTGACTCAATAGACGTTTCGCATCAATAGATACGATGGCACGGTTCGCAGCTTTAGCTATCGCTGGTATGCCCTTTCCTGCTGATTGCGCGCCAGCGACGCCAGTAACAATCAAAACGAGAGACAGAAGCTCCAAAGATTTGCGATAAACCATCATGCGTTCCTTCCACCGCCAGGCGACGTCAGCTACTTCTTCAGATACGCAGTCGAGGCACGTTTCTTCATGCAGCCAGAATCGGGTATGGACATGTAAAGGTCGATAGTACTGAGTGTTACGGCGGGGTGAGTGCGGCTGGGCGACGGCTGATAGGGGTGAAAGGCGGATCTGGCGATAGGCCAGATGAAAGACGACGAGCCGCTCGACCTTATTCGGTCCATGCTTCACGTTCTTGCGCTTGCTAAAACCAGTTGACGTTCACCCTTCCTTTAACTTCTTTTACCTTCCTTCACTACCAAATGTGAAAGAAGTTCTCCTTGTAAGTTACGGAGAGACCATGTATCAATTCTCCCCACCCCTTCTTTCACTTCTTAAGTAGTAGTGGTATCCCCCCGAGGCACAAGGTTGGACCAAACTTTTGGTGGCTTTCCTTCGTCTATACAGAAGACCGTTTACGAGGCCGCAGTGAAGGCGGCTGGGTGAAGAGCTCTCCCAGTGGACGGACTATGGTGAAAAACAAGTCCGTTCGGGGAGGCTCCGATGCTGTGCGCACGTTGGAGATGTGCCGTAGTGTTTCTTGTTTTTGGGTTGTTGCTTATTTCCGGCAAGGCTGCGTATTCTCAAGACCTATCAATCATCTCCCCTACATCAGTGGCCCGCCCAATGGTCATTCCGCGGCTGTGCGGGGATCGTCGATTGTTTCCCAACGCTCAACGAGAGACAGGGTTGGCGCGCGAGGCATACCATTTGGACAAACTGTGCCCTGAGCTGGCGTTCGATCGCAGCGCGACCACCTCACCGCGGCATGCGGACGTCCGGGAAAAGGAAAACGAAGATCCTGTTCTAGAGGAATTGCAAGCGATGGGCGAGCAGGGACTGATCATCATGCGGGCGCGCGAAGAGGTGCTCGAAATTCTGGAGGGCCGCAACCGATGCGCGACTTGGTTCGAGCAAGCCGATTCAGATGCTGTGAGGAAATTCCGATCGCTGCGCTACACGATCGACGAAACCGGTCCCCAATACACTTTGAAAATACAGAACGCTGCCGGGGGATGGCTCTATCAGCAGCCCTATGTAGCCAGTTCCATCGAGAATGCAAGTGTCGGCTCCACGATCACAATCAACGGCAGAGGAGCTTTCTTTCAACTCAGATCAGCTGTGCGCATTGTCCCGAAAGATGGAGGACCGGCAGGGCTCAGCACTTCCCAGCTGCTGCAGATTGATCGTCACGTAGGAGGCACGCTTGGCGTACAGGTGGTTGCGCTTCTGCACGAGTTATCGCACGTCGTCGGCTTACTTCCAGCAGACGGCGGAAGTTTCTTCGGCCAGGAACTATCCACGCAAAATACGCAGATCATGTTGCGCCATTGTCACGCGGAAGTGGGAGCAGTCGGGAAACACAAAGGTTTGTTCTTGAATCCCGGAACAGCAGCGTTTCCACGTGGCAAGCAGTGACAAATCAAGCTTCTAAGAGCCGAAGGATCCCGGGCGGAACAGTACTCCTAAGCCGAGTCGCTCGTTCTTGCAAATACAGTTCCTCAGTTACAATACTGTATCGTGTACAGCGGCTACCAGTTGCCATTAGGAAATGGATTCAGCATATCCATATAGCACCCGTAGCGGCTACGTTCGCTGGTGCGAGCCGTCACTCGCACGTCGGTTTCAACTCAGTAATTTGTGCCTCGGCGTAGCTAGAGATAGCGTAGCGACCGCCACGTCATCAGGATCCATCTTATGGATTCGAGCGTAACTCCGATGGCACAGCGTTCGATTTCTGCTCTAAGCGTGCGCGCGTCTTTCGTGCAGCCGGGCTTCCGCTCCCGAAAACCTGTTCCTGGATGACCAGCGCCTTTTGATCCATTTCTTGCGCATTTTTCGACAGGCCTTCGGCCCGATATTCTGCGGCCAAGTCAAGGTATCCTTGGGCCAGATTCAAATCACTCGGAGAGAGGCTCGATTCATAGATGTGAACTGCCTGTTCGAGCAGTGTTTGTGCCTCGGCATCGCGCTTTTGCCCCTCCCGCACCAAGGCGAGAAGGTGCAAAGCACTGCCAAGTTCTGCGCCTGCTTCGGCAGGCTGTTTTTGGTAAACTGCTAGGGCCTGCTGCAATTTCTGTTCCGCTTCTTGCAGTCGGCGTTCTTCCCCATACATTTTGCCTGCATTGGTACAGGCTTTGGCGAAATCCATGCGCGAGGATGGACCTCCTCGAGAGTAGATTTGAATCGCCGTCTCAAATAAGGGCTCGGCCTCCTTCTTACGGCCCTCCGCGTCGTAAACGAGTGCCAGAAGGTTCATTGTTTGCGCTGCTCGTGGTCCGCCGGCTCGCTCGTCGTCCGGCAATATCGTTCGCAGCTGCGCTTCAGCGTCTGTATAGTGCATATGCTCGAAGGAATCATAAGCTTCGTAAAAGGTCCTCAACCGCTGCGCCTGCCGATGGCGCTGCACCACCGTCCAATAGGCTATTCCCACGGAAATAATCAGAATCGAAACCAGGATCCATAAGCGCATACCCTGTCTCCGTTTTGCATAAGTCTTCGTCAATCGTCTATCAATCGGTTTTTTCTTACAAGGCGGAACCAAGAATCGTGTAGTCATCGAGCCACGGCGCCAGTTCACCAGAGGCCACATAGTGGTGTTACGTATAGAATCAACTGGTGTCTTAACCGTAATTACACGACTATGGACATACGACAAGGTGGTTTATCTCAAACGCGGCGGGCAACGCATATGATTCCTTACCGGCTCCTGTCGGTTCCTTTACTGTTCGTTCGGAGTATTTGACTTGGCGGATCAATCGCAGGCTGTTTTGCTCGACGTTCCAAGGCAGGAGGATCCCAGTCGCCCTCCGGCAGCAAGCCAGCTACGCGCGGCCCTTCCTTACAATAAGCGAATCGGTGTAACCATCTTTGCCGGCGCTTTTCTCCTTTTTCAGGTTCAATTGCTGATCGGCAAATATATACTCCCATGGTTCGGTGGCACGCCCTCGGTATGGACCGCTTGTCTGTTGTTTTTTCAGGTTCTTCTTCTGGGCGGTTATGCCTATTCCCATTTTGTCGCCATGCGCCTACCGCCGCGCAAGCAAAGCTTCTTGCACAGTGGATTCTTGATTCTTTCGGTCCTCCTCCTCATTTTGTTGTCGTTCTATTGGACTTCTCCAATTACGCCAGGTTCTGCCTGGAAGCCGCAGGCCGATTCGAATCCCACTTTGCTAATTTTCCGATTTCTCTTTGTTGGCATTGGCCTTCCTTTTTTTCTGCTTTCTACGACGGGTCCTCTCCTCCAACATTGGTTTTCGCAGAATAATCCTGGTGCTTCCCCTTACCGGCTCTACTCGCTTTCGAATCTTGGCTCTTTACTTGGATTGCTTTCCTATCCATTCCTTGTGGAACCTAACCTGAGCCTGCATACGCAGGCTTGGTTCTGGTCTCTCGCCTATATGCTCTTCGCTGTCCTTTGCACGGCCATCGCCCCTTGGCGCTCTTTTGTGGCCCACTCCTCACAGATCACCCCCCTGCAGCTGCTACATGATCATTCTTTTCGGCCAACAGGGTCTCAACAACTGTTGTGGGTGGCTCTGGCTGCTTGCGGTTCGGCGATACTCCTTGCCGTCACAAATATTATTTGCCAAGAGGTCGCGGTTTCGCCCTTTCTTTGGGTTTTGCCACTCTGTCTTTACTTGGTTTCTTTTATCCTGTGTTTCGAATACCCACGAATATATCGGCGTGGCCTTTTTCATTTCTTTTTCGCCGTAATGGCCGGTGTTACCTGTGTATTTCTTCTCAACTCTGCGATTTCCACGCTAGCCTCGGAACTTGCCGTGTTTCTTGCCGTGATGTTTGCTTGCTGTATGGTGGCTCATGGCGAAATCGTCTCCACCAAACCCGACCCGCATCACCTCACGCGTTTCTATCTGTGCATTTCCTTAGGCGGCGCCATCGGCGGACTCTTTGTGAGCGTTCTGGCCCCGCTCATCTTCCCCAGCCTATGGGAGTTTCCCCTGAGTATTTTGGCGACCGGAGCGCTGCTGCTTTTGGCGGTCCAGCGTGATCCACACTCCTGGTGGTACCGGTCGCTTTCCTGGATGCCGTTGGCATTTTTGGCCGGCGTTTCGCTCCTCGTTCCGGCCGCTGTGCCGGTGCTTGGGGTGAAAATCCTGCTTCCTCCACTCATGTGGTATCGCGTTTTCGCCGTGCTGTTGACCGTCGCGGCGGTAATCGTCTATTGCATCACCCGCCGCCGCGCCGACCAATCTCCAAAACACATACTCACGCGTGCAATTTCCCTTGCAACCCTATGTGTCATCGCACTTGGGTTTCTCTTGGAAGCGCGCGAAAAACTCGCAGATTCCGTGGCACGTTCTCGCAATTTTTATGGTGTGTTGGCTGTCTTGCGTGATTCTGGGCCCGCCGGAAATTACCTCTTTCTTCGCGACCGCATGACCAACCACGGTTTGCAATATACCAATCCCGCCCTCGCCCATGAGCCTACCGGCTACTACGGCATCAATAGTGGGATAAATATGGTGCTCCGCAATCACCCGTCACGGCCAGTCCGGGTTGGTGTTGTGGGTCTCGGAATTGGCACTCTAGCGGCGTTTTCACGTTCCGGCGATGTTTTTCGTTTTTACGAAATCAATCCCTCGGTCATCCGCTTCGCCCAGGGGAAAACTGCCTATTTCACGTATCTTCGCGATTCTCAGGGAAAGGTCGAAGTCGTGCTTGGCGACGCTCGATTGTCGCTTGAGCAGGAAGCCGCTCGCGGTCGGCTCCAGCAGTTCGATGTGCTCGTGCTCGACGCATTTTCCGGCGATGCTATACCCGTCCATCTACTTACCCGCGAAGCCTTTTCCTTGTACCGCCAGCACCTTCGTTCTCCGGACGCGATCATTGCTGTGCACATCACCAATCGTGATCTAGATCTCAGCCCGGTTCTTTCCGGCATCGCGCGAGATCTTCACTTCTCATCGATTCGTGTTTATCGGCCTTGGCTCGACAGCTTCTCGTCAAAGACCGACTGGATTTTTCTTTCACAGAATCCTGCCTCTCTGCGTATTCCTGAAATCCTGGCCACAGGAAGAAGCCTTCCTGCTAGCGGAGAGACCCCGACCTGGACGGATGATTACAGCAACCTTCTAGAATTTTTGAAATAAGCACGCCATGTGCCATGTTCGGAGAAGGCACATCCCGGCATGCGTGACACCGAGTGGGATACCTGTAATATCGGATACCTCTTGATTTGATATCGAAACAGCAACTTAACTTTGGATAGTGATGGGCGGGTGAATATCGGCGGCTACAGAATCATGACGATAGAGCACTGGCATCCCCCAGATCACGGAGCCATCCATTTAAAATCACGTCGGCGCCTGCGATAGTTTCCACGAACGCTACGCCCATTCCCACGTTAGGCTGTGAGTAAATCACTTTTCCGTTTGCGCTGACTACCTGCTCATTGTAATGAAGCTCGATCTTCACTGTCGTGCCATCAGGAAATGGATTCATCATATCCATGTAGCAACCGTAGCGGCTAAGTTCGCTGGTGCGAGCCGTCACTCGCACGTCGGTTTCAATCTCTGTAATTTGCGCCTCGGCGTAGAAGGGATAACGTGGTGACCGGCGACGCTCCTGCTCCATGTAAATTGCCTCCTCTATCGCCCCATCGATGCACAGAACAATCTTGTCTTGCTTTCCGCGGCGGGAGACACTGGCAAACCTCTTCGTTTGCCGAAGAGATTAATCCACGTATCGATTCGAGGCAACACGTGTTTGTAGCGGAGGATCGGGTTTCTGCACTTTGCACATCTCGGCGGCATGAACAATTTCCTTCTTCATTTGGTTCGCAATTTCGCTGAAGTCCACTCCCGGCTGTCCTAATTCCACGGATCCAATCGTTGTACTGGTGTCAAACTTCTCCGGCTTGCGGTGGACGGAGAACCACGTCCTTTCGTGCCGCAAACTAATTGGTGTGGTGGTAAGGAATACAACGTAGCCTCGATCCGGCTTATTCAAAGTACCCCACTGCGCGCTTTTTAGCGAATTCAGAGGAATGGTAAACGTATCAGTGTCTGCATAGTTGCGGCCCACCGCGGTCAAGGTTGTAAACCGAAGCTGGCAATCATCCATGGACACATCTTTGTAGGTAACCACCGCATCATCGCGCGTGTAGCCGGCAAATCCATTCAGTTTTTTGACAATCCAATCACGAGTCTGCTCGTAGGTTTCTTCAGGCGCTTGCGCATCCGAAGGTAGTGCGGAAAAAGCCAGCATCGCTGCTAGTAGTATCCTCACGAGAGCTTGCATGGTGATTTCTCCTTGTAGCCGATGAAAAACATATTCGGCTAGTGCTGCTGCCGTACGAATGCTTTGTTTTCGGCAACCCGAGTTTCTACCTCGGGCCGCAGCCTAAATGGCCACGTGGTACACCATGGAGCGGTCATTAGGCTCCTTTAATCTAGCGTCGGACGATAAAGCTGAGCCTCGAAATCTGCCTCGAAAGATCAACAGGCAGGGTGCCCCGATTCTTGGCCTGCCTGGGGCAGTATCGTTGCTATGGTTGGTTCTAATGTTGCTCAGGCAGGTCTAAGATGAAATGGTACGTAGGTTGCAGTATACGTAAGAGTTACCTTCAAATTGACTCTCGGTCGGGACATCCCGTGGGCACGGAATTCATACGACCGTCCTATGCGGTTGGTACTTCCGCACTATAGGTGCCAGACATTCCGACCAGCAGAATATGCGGAGAAAGGGGCGCAGCGTGTTCTCAGCACTTCTGTTCGCGATCTCGATTGTCGCCCTCTCACAGTTCGCTCTGTACTATTTGCGAGCGATCCTGGTGGTGACTGCCGAACAGCCCCTCTCTGACCAACTACTGGCTCTCGCTTCTCTACAACAATCGACCCTAAGCGGACACGACTTCAAGGCCATTACCTCGCTACATGATCTGACTTTGGGGCTTGATCGAAACCGCCCAGGCTTAGGCTTTGTGTCGCTCTACTACCGCATTACCGAAAGTATTGGCTCCCTGGCAGGTCGCCATCTTCCTTCTCTCGCAGGCTGGAGCGCGCGCGAAATGACCCTCTGCACGCGTTATGCGGCAGTGCAAGTGGACCGATCTCTGCAAGCCAATCTTGCTCTGGCCGCCTCTATCCGTTCCTAACTCCATGCCTTTGCTGTAAGCCGGCAGGACATGCGGCGCCTTGTGTTTAATTCCGCTTGCGAAACTCAGAAATAAAATGCAGCTTCCTTCCAAACAGCAAAGAAAAAGGCGCGGGATAAAGAGGAAGGTTACGATCGGTCTGCACTGCTTCCAAGCCGACAGAATGAATGAGTTTGTCCCATTGCGGAGACGATAAGTAAGCGTATGGAAGCACCACGCCGTGCGGACGATTTCCCACCCAGTCCATTAAACGCAGTGTCCAATGATCAAACGAAGTCTCGGCAAGGTGATCTTTAATCAGGATAAAGTTTCGACTGACGCGATACGCGTCTCCCAGGATAGCCGATGGCTCTAACGTGTGATGGAGGACATCCACGAAGAGACATCCGTCGAAGTAACCGTCGGGAAAAGGCAAGTGCACGCCGTCGAACGGCTTGCACGGAATCGCACAGTCGCCGCGGGGCTGTACTTCAACACCTTGAATCGCAAGTCCGGGCACCTTCTTGCGTAGGAGCGCGCCCAATTGGCCGTCGCCACACCCCACATCGAGGAGGCGGCATCCGGGCGAGAGATGTGTCGCGAGCCGCTCCGCTAAAATGACAATTCTGCGTTGGTGTACAAAGCGACCATGAAATTTCCCCAGAAAGTTGAGTCCTGCGACTTCACTCATAAGACTAAGGTTTGATCCCCATCGCGCACAGCTTAGTAGCACGCATCTGATGCATCTCTCCTTACCCCGCGCGGCAGAGCGCCGCACCGCCCACGATACCAGCATCGGAACCGTACTTGGCCATGAGAAGAGGAATTTCGGTGCAACGTTGGTTGATAGACCACTTCGGCAGTTGCTCGCGGATCTGGCCGAAAAAGGGACTCATGAGGTTCGCGATTCCGCCGCCGAAGATAATTACTTCCGGTTCCAGTAAATCAATCACATTTCCGATCCAGACGGTAAGAAGTTCGGCGGTGTTCTGCAGTACCCCCGCGGCGAGTGCGTCACCCTGCCGAAAAGCTTCGCCTACTATTTCTGCTTTGACCAGATCAATATTTCCGCCGGCCAGCGCCAACATTTTCGAGGATGTTTGTTTGCTTTCGGCGAGTCTCTCCTGCGCGCGTTTTGCTATCGCGGGGCCAGAGCACAACGCTTCAATACACCCTCGCTTGCCGCAACCGCACCGCGGGCCGTGATAGTCGATGGTGATGTGCCCGCCTTCCGCAGCGCTCCCGGTGCGCCCGTGATAGATTTGGCGATCAAAAATGATTCCGGAACCAATCCCCGTACCCAAGGTGGCATAAAATACGTTGCGATAGCCGATTCCCGCGCCCCAGATAGCTTCCGCAAGCGCTGCAGCGTTGGCGTCATTGTCCACATAGGTGGGCAAATTGAAATATAGCCTTGTCTCTGCGGCCAGCGGGAAATTTCGCCAGCATGTCACGTTTGGAGGATTGATTACCACTCCTGTGTGTGGATCCAGCGGTCCAGGCGCACACACCCCGATTCCAGCAATCAATGATCGCATCTCGGGCTTTGCATCAAAAACGGCGTGAATGGCTCGCACGAATGCTCCGAAACCTTCCGCCGCATCTCCATTCGCTATCATTGGAACACGAGTTTGAAAAAGGATGGAACCTTCCGCATCCACCAGGCCAGCCGCTACTTTTGTGCCGCCGATATCTACTCCGAGCAGGAATGGTCCTGGCGTGTCCAATTTCCTGACCTCCGAGTCGTGGATTTAAAAGCGACCCAATACAGTCCGGCAAACTTATCAACTCTGGCAATTATTACAATCAAGCGGCATCCATTTCATTTTTGCAATCCGCAACTTACATAGCCCTGCAATTCGGCAAGTGTCTCTCTTTTGGCCTTACGTTGATACCATAATGCGAAAAGGAATTTGGATTTGTATCATATCCGCATGATCGTAGTGATTATGGGAACCACTGGCTCTGGAAAGACCACCATCGGGCAGCTTCTAGCCGCAAAACTGAATTGGAAGTTTGCCGATGCTGACGATTTTCATTCGCCTGCCAACATCGCCAAAATGAAGCAGGGAATCGCTCTTTCGGACGCCGACCGCCGTCCTTGGCTGGCTGCAATTCGCAGTCAGATCGCACAGTGGCTCTCCCAGAAAAAAAACGTAGTGTTGGCTTGCTCCGCACTAAAACAAAACTATCGAGCAGAGCTGCTTCTTTCCGATGAAGTGAAGCTTGTCTACCTCAAAGGAGATTACGCCGTTATTGTCAAGCGGCTGCAAATGCGACTCCATCATTTTGCCGACGAGCACCTGCTGGCAAGCCAGTTCGCAACGCTTGAGGAGCCTTCCGGCGCCATCAGCATCGACATAAACCATTCTCCCGCCGAAATTGTGGATGAGATTTGCCGTAAACTCGGCCTCGCATAGTTTTTTCCTCCGTCGAATTATCTCGGACAGCACAAGGCCGCCTCGCGCAAGCACTCGCGCGTATCGCGCTAGCCACAACCTTGCGAGGGGAACTTGCCGTATGATGTTGGCATGCGGCTGCTCCTGGTAGAAGATGACGCGCGCATTGCGCGCTTTGTGGCCAAAGGTCTTCGTGAGCATAGCTACGCAGTGGATATCGCTACCACCGGCGATGATGCTCTTTATCAGTCGGACATCAACACCTACGACCTCATCATTTTGGATGTAATGATTCCAGGCCGCGACGGTTTCCAAGTTTGTCGCGAGTTGCGCAAATCGGGCAAGCGTATGCCCATTCTTATGCTAACCGCGCGTGATGCCATTGAAGACCGGGTCCAGGGCCTCGATCATGGCGCCGATGACTATCTCACTAAACCGTTTGAATTTCGCGAATTGTTGGCCCGTCTGCGTGCTTTGTCGCGCCGGTCTGGTGAGTTGCGGCCTCCACAAATCGCGGTTGCCGATCTGTTGCTGGACACTGCTGCGCAAAGCGTTTCTCGCTCCGGACGGAATATCTTGCTGACCTCCAAGGAATACGCTTTACTCGAATTTCTGGCCCGCAACGCTGGCCGTGTCGTAGGTCGCGAGGAAATTGCCGAACATGTCTGGGATGAGACCTTTGATCCATTTTCAAATCTCATCGAAGTGTACGTAAACCGACTGCGCCGTAAAATCGATTTTGGCTCCGCACGTCCGTTGTTGCACACCCGCCGAGGTGCGGGCTACTTGCTTGGACCGACTGATGTAGCGCCGGACGCTTCCGCGCCGCGTTCTCACGAGCAGGGTGTTTGGCGTGAGGCACGGACTAAATCAGAGCCTCACAACAAGAAGAGCAATGCTTGATTCTGTTCGAGTACGCCTAACCCTTTGGTACACTGTCGCTCTGGCACTTTTCCTCGTCCTGCTTTCTCTCGCCACATACTTCATTTTTCGGCAAAGCGCCTTGCGGCGCACGGATAGCAATCTTGCCGAGCTCGCAGATGCGTTCCTCGTCACTTTCCGTGACGAAGCACGAGGTGATGACGGTGTGGACAACATCAGAATAGCGGCTCGGGAATCTATGATTGAGCACCGCTTTCGCGATCAGGTTTATGCAGTTCTGGATGCCACGGGCAGCGTACTGGCTAGCTCGCAGGACCTTCCATCGGCAAATCCGCACGCAGATGTGGTTCCCGCTAACTTGCTAAGCTCTCCTGCTTTTCATGATTTTATTGTTGCTTCTTCGGGTTCCGACCACTTATTCCAGAACCTTCCTGGAGCCCCGGATGGCTACCGGGCATATGCTCGCCATTTTTCCATTCGTAATCAGAATTTTACACTGGTCATCCTGCAGTCGCTTCATGCACAGGAGGAAATGCTCGAAGAAATACGTCGCACCTTTGCCTGGATTATTCCCATCGCGATCCTCCTCGCCAGCGCCGGTGGCTATTTCCTGGCTCGTAAGAGTCTCGCCCCTGTGGTTGCTATGAGCACGCAGGCGGGACGCATTGGCGCCGCGAATCTCCACGAGCGCTTGCCGGTACAAAACGAAAAGGACGAGCTGGGCCTGCTGTCGCGCTCGTTCAATAGCCTTTTGGACCGCTTGGATCAATCGTTTGAACGGCAACAGCGTTTTATGTCTGATGCCTCGCACGAACTTCGCACCCCTGTCGCCATCCTGCGCGGAGAAGCTGAAGTTGCTCTTTCCAGGCCGGCACGTACTTCCGAAGATTACCGTGAGTCACTTAGCGTGTTGCACGCAGAGGCTCAGCATCTCACGCACATCGTCGAAGATCTGTTCACGCTGACTCGTGCCGACGCAGGCCAGTATCCGCTTTCCACGCACGATTTTTACCTCGACGAACTTGTCACCGATTGTGTCCATTCAGTTCGTACGCTGGCGCTTGCGAAAAATCTCTCTCTTACGATCGACGCCGGATCCGAATTGCCCATCCATGCCGACGAAGCCCTGATCCGCCGTATGATTCTCAATCTCCTGGACAACGCCATTAAGTACACGCCTTCAGGCGGCAGTATTACCGTCTCATGCCGGAAGGCGGGCCGGGAGTTCGCGATAACCGTCACAGATACGGGTCCCGGAGTCGCGACAAGCCTCCAAAGCCGTATATTTGAACGCTTTTTTCGAGTTGATAGAGCGCGTTCCCGTTCGGAAAGCGATGGAGGAGGTGCCGGCTTGGGCCTGGCCATTGCACGCTGGATTGCCGAGGCCCACGAGGGCCGCTTGGAGCTTACGCATTCCGATGTCCATGGCAGTACTTTCACGGCTTATCTGCCCCCGGCGCAGCTACATACGCTCTCGCCACCCCGTTAATCGTACATTTATCTGGGTATCGATACCCTAGTCCCAAGCTGGTACTCTCACTCACATTTGGACGATAGGAGCGGGCAGCTTGAGGAGATTCCATGAAAAATAAACGGTTGTCGTTTCCCGCTGTTTTACTTGCGTGCGTGATGCCTATGGCCCACTCCACGCCATCGCAATCACCGCAGACCAAAAAAGAAAAACAGGCTGTGAAACTTCAGGCGCAAGCCAAAATCAGCATGGACGCAGCGCGCACCATTGCGCTTAAGAAAGCTCCGGGGGAAGTGAAGGAAGGCGAACTCGAAAAGGAGCACGGGAAGCTCGTCTATTCTTTCGACATCCAAGAGGCTGGTGACCCGGATATTACGGAGGTCCAGGTTAGCGCGATCGATGGTTCCATCGTCAGCGTTGAAAAAGAATCTGCTGCCAGTCAAGCCAAGGAAAAAAGGGAAGACGAAGCCAAGGCTAAGAAGACTGCTTCGCAAAAAACTCAGAAACCTCCGCAGCAGTAAGGAGTACTATTCTCAATCCTTGCTTGCGCTAAATCCATCAATGAGAGAACTGTTGTGAACACACACCTGCTGTCTATCGCACTTTTTACTTTCGTAGTTTTAGCTGGAACTTCTGAAGTTGCGCGCGCCGGCCAGCTACCATCACCGGTTACGCCGCCATCTTCGGACATTACTCCTGCCGATCAACAGGGCACGCCCCCATCTGGTGCACCGTTGCGGCTGACGCTGCAGGATGCGCTAGAGCGGGCACGTAAGAACAGCACTGTATTCCAGGCTGCCGTAACGGACGCCGGGCTTGCGCGCGAAGATCGTACGCAAGCCCGCGACGCCCTGTTACCGAGCGTCCTCTATAACAACCAAGTGATTTACTCGCAGAGCAACCAGGCAGGCAGTATACGATTCATCGCCAATAACGCCGTGCACGAATACCTCAGTCAAGGCAATGTTCACGAAGTCTTCGATTTTACTAGTTTCAACAATTTTCGCCGTCTTTCCGTGATCGCAGCGGTGGCTCGCGCCAAGGCGGATGTCGCCTCCCGCGGCCTCGTAGTTACCGTGGTTCAAAAATATTATGCCGTGGCTGCAGCGCAGCAGAAGCTCGAAACCGCCCGAAGAAACTCCGAGGAAGGCGACGGGTTCTTGAAGTTGACTCAGGAGCTCGAGAATGGCGGCGAAGTTGCTCACTCTGACGTTATCAAGGCCGAATTGCAGATGCAGGAACGCCGCCGGCAATTCCAGGAAGCGCAGTTAGGTCTGATAAATACGCGTCTCGATTTAGCGGTGATCATTTTTCCAGACTTTAATAACAACTTTGATGTGGCCGATGATTTGCATTCCACTGTTCCGCTGCCGCCGCTGGCGGCGGTACAGCAGCAAGCTGGCCACAACAATCCCGATCTTCGCGTTGCGCTTGAGACCGTTAAGGCGGAGGATCGCGATGTCGCTGCCGCGCGCTCCGGGTACCTGCCATCTTTAACACTCGATTATTTTTACGGTATCGACGCGACGCGATTCTCGACCTACACGGTTACGCCAGCTGGCAGAGTCCCGAATCTAGGCTCTGCCGCTACTGCCACATTGCTTATTCCGATCTGGAACTGGGGCTCGACACAAAGCCGCGTCAAGCAGGCTGGGCTGCGCCGGGTGCAGGCCAAGCGTGAACTTTCTTTCGCACAGCGCAGACTTCTCGCTCAAATCCAAACTTTTTACGCCGAGGCCGATGCCGCACTGAATGAACTGGCCGGCCTCAGCCGTTCGGCACAACTCGCCGCGGAAAGTCTTCGGTTGATTACGCTGCGCTACAGGGACGGCGAATCCACGGTGCTCGAGGTGGTGGACGCACAGACAACTTTTGCACTGGCCAATAATGCTTATCAAGACGGGGCGGTCCGCTATCGCGTGGCCCTCGCAAATTTGCAAACTCTGACGGGAGTCCTGACTACTCCATGACCCTTCTGACGTTAACCCGCTCTGTGAATCGTTTCGCGCCACTCCTCTTCTCGATCGCCATGCTCCTGCTGTTCTGCGTCGCGAGCGGCTGCAGCAAGCCGGAAACAGCCAAGGAGCCGGTCGCCTCCGTGCAAACCACGCCGGCGCAGAAAGCGCCGATTTCTCAGATAGTTAGCGCCGAAGCGGTGGTTTTTCCTCTGCAGCAAGCCGTCATCGTCCCGAAGATCACTTCCACTATTAAGACTTTTCTCGTCCAGCGGGGCGACAAAGTGCACAAAGGCCAGTTGCTTGCCGTCTTGGAAAATAAGGATCTTTCCGCCGCGGCCGAGCAAAGTAAAGGCGAATTCCAGCAAGCCGAAGCTGGCTATGTTTCGGCCACTGGCGCGACAATTCCACAGCAGCTCCAAAAAGCAGAACTCGATGCATCGTCTGCCAAAACTGCCCTCGATGCTCAACAAAAAGTTTATGACAGCCGCAAAAGCCTCTTCGAGCAAGGGGCGTTGCCGCGCCGTGACTTAGACGCAGCAACCGTCGCACTCGCTCAGGCGAAATCGCAGTATGAGATTGCTCAAAAGCAACTGGAAGACTTGAAGCGCCTTGGGGAAACGCAAGCGCTGAAGACCGAAAGCGGTAAGTTAACCGCCGCCAAGGGCAAATATAACAGTGCTGCGGCCATGCTCAGCTACTCACAAATTACAAGTCCGATCAACGGCGTTGTAACAGACCGGCCGTTATTTCCCGGCGAGCTGGCGACCGCGAATCAGCCGCTCATAACTCTTATGGATACCTCCAGGCTCATCGCCAAAGCACATGTCGCGCAAGCCGAAGCGGCCACTCTGAAGGTCGGCAACCCGGCCGAGGTGAAAGTTGCCGGCGTTGATGAGCCTATGAAGGGCCGCATCACGCTGGTAAGTCCCGCGCTGGATCCTGGCAGTACAACCATCGAAGTCTGGGTCGAAGCCACCAAGCCAGACCCTGCGATGCGGCCCGGAACAACCGTGGAAGTTTCCATGACGGCAAAAACCGCGGAGGATGCCGTAGTCGTTCCCGCGGCCGCCGTGTTTAAGAATCCGGAGGGCGCCGACTACGTGGTTCTCGCTGGCTCCGATGGACATGCCCACGTCAAATTGGTGCAAGTAGGGATCCGTACGACTTACACTGTGCAGATTGCCAGCGGGGTCAATCCCGGCGATCTGGTCATCACCACGGGAGGATACGCGTTGCCGGACAAAACCCAGATCAAGATTGAAGCCGCGGCACCGCCCGAAAAAGGCGGCGGGGCAAAAGCGGACAATCCGGCCGAGTCTGCAACGCCGGGCACCAAGGCGCAGGACTAACCGAGCATGGATCCTCGACCGGAATCTGCTCGTCCTGTTCACCCCCCCGCACAACCAGAGACACCCTGGTTTCACCGACTCTCGAGCCCGATTTTATTTTTGGTAGTGACCATGGCTCTGGTCGGGGCGTACCTCGCCTTCACCATTCCTGTTTCGGTTTTTCCCAGCACGAATTTTCCTCGCATCGTTATCGGCATCGATAACGGCGTGATGCCGATCGATCAGATGTTGGTCACCATCACACGCAAAGTTGAAGAAGCCGTGAACATTGTTCCCGGCCTGACGCAGGTGCGGTCCACAACCAGCCGCGGTTCGGCGGAAGTAAATCTGTTCTTCGACTGGAACGTCGATATGTTCCAGACACTGCAGCTCGTGGATTCAGCGGTTTCTCGCGTGCAGGCTGAACTCCCGCCCACCGCCAAAATCGAATCGCACCGTCTGACGTTTGCTACGTTTCCAATTATCGGTTACAGCCTCACATCCGACACTATTCCCCAGGACAAGCTTTGGGAACTCGCCACCTACGACCTCAAGCCTCGTATCAACCGTCTTACTGGCGTCGCTACGGTCATCGTGCAAGGCGGCCGCATCCCCGAATTCCAGGTGACACCCGATCCCGCGCGCCTACTCGCCGCGAGCGTCACGGTAACGGATGTCCTGGACGCCATTCGCCGGACCAATCTGGTGGACTCCCCCGGCTTGCTTGAAAGCAATCATCAATTGGTTCTCGGCCTGGTCAGCGGGCAAGTGCGTTCCGCGGAACAAATCGGGCAAATCGTCATCAAGAATTCACCGGCCGGTGTTCCGATTCGTCTCGGTGACATCGCTACGGTTACGCCTTCCACCGCCCCGGTCTACACCGCCGTCACCGCGGAGCGCAGACCGGCCGTGCTGGTCAGTGTAAATCGCCAGCCAGAAAGCAACACTGTCGCCGTCGCGGACGAAGTGCACAAGCTTATCGACGATGTACGTCCCAGTTTGCCGCCCGGCGTCAATCTCCAGCCTTTCTACGATCAGTCAACGATCGTTCACGACTCCATCAGCAGCGTGCGTGATGCCGTCCTGCTTGGCTTGTTGCTCTCGTCCATAATTCTCGTTCTTTTCCTGCGCGATTGGGGGACCTCTCTCGTTGCGGCTTTGGTCATTCCAGCTACCCTGCTTTTCACCTTTGTGGTGCTCAAGATCACCAATGAGAGTTTCAATCTCATGACGCTCGGTGGTCTCGCCGCAGCGGTCGGTTTGGTTATCGACGATGCCATCGTTGTCCTGGAGAACATTGTTTTACATCGCGACGCCGGCGAAGGGCGCCTGCAGGCCATTCAGAGCGCGCTCCGCGAAATGACGGTGCCGCTGATCGGCTCAACCCTGACACCTATGGTCGTTTTCCTGCCGCTCGTCGCGATTACCGGCGTCACCGGCAGCTTTTTCCGCGCGCTCGCCATCACCATGACTGTGTCGCTCTTCAGCTCGCTGATTCTCGCGCTTTCCTGGACCCCCACGCTGAGCCAATATTTTGTTCGTCGTAAAGACGCTCCGGGCACCGTTCATCCGCCAACCTCCGGCGCTCCCGGCAGTCCGGATGTTGCGGCGCTCCTCGCCGCCGAAGAAGCTCACCTTTCAGGTTTCTTCGGCCGCATCGTGAACTTTTATACCCGCACGATGAATGCGGTTTTAAAACATCCTCGGATGCTCGCGGTAAGTTCTGTCGTTATCATTGTTCTCTCCGTCGTGTGCTATAAGGCGCTCGGCAGTGACCTTCTCCCCGCGATGGATGAAGGCGGCTTCATTCTCGATTATTTTACGCCGTCTGGGAGTTCACTGGCTGAATCCAACCTTATCCTGTATCGTATCGAAACAATCCTCAAGTCCCTTCCGGAAGTAGAGACAACTTCGCGCCGCACTGGTTTGCAGCTTGGCCTTGCCGCTGTCACCGAAGCCAACAGAGGTGACTTCACCGTCAAGTTGAAGGCGAAACGCAGTCGCCCTATCGACGAAATTATTGCCGACGCACGTGCACAAATCGAGCAAAGCGAGCCGGCCGTCAAAATCGAATTCATTCAGGTTTTGCAAGATATGATCGGCGACCTCACCAGCGCACCGGAGCCCATCGTCATCAAACTATTCTCGCAAGATGCACAGCTTCTCGCGCAGACCGCACCACGTGTAGCTGACGCTATAGGGAAAATACACGGAGTCGTCGATGTTCTCGATGGGATCGATAACACCATCAGCGGTCCCGCCGTAACCTTTCAAGTCGATTCCGGCGTCGCCGCGCGCGCAGGCTTTACGCCGGAGGAAGTCGCCACTGACGCAAAAGCCATTCTGGAAGGGGTGCCCGCGACCACGCCTGTCGTCCTGAACGATCGTGCCTACACCATTCGCGTGCGTTTCCCCGACCAAAATCGCGTTTCGCTCGACCGTATAAGCAACACCCTGATTGCCAGCGCTGGCGGGCGCACCGCCACGCTCGGCTCGCTCGCTACCCTCACTAGCGAGCCCGGCCAGACGGAAATCCGCCGCGAAAATCTTCAGCGCCTCGTCGAGGTTACTGGTCGCCTGGAAGGAGTGGACTTAGGCACCGGCATGGCCGCCGTGCAAAAAACCGTCAACGATCTTCACTTGCCCTCGTCCATCCGCGTCGAGTACGGAGGCACTTATCAGGAGCAACAGAAATCCTTCCATGATTTGCTGATGGTTCTTCTGTTAGCGCTTGTTCTATTGTTTATCGTGTTGCTCTTCGAATTCCGGACCTTCTCTGCACCCACTGCGATTCTTGCCTCTGCCTTGCTCTCCACCTTCGGGGGATTTCTTGCGCTGCTCGTAACTGGCACGACATTCAATGTCGCTTCCTTCATGGGCATGATCATGGTTATCGGCATCGTCGCGAAAAACGGCATTCTGCTCCTTGACGCCGAGCATCGATTCCGGGATCTCGGTTTCTCCCCGGAAGAGGCGATGATTCAAGCTGGGCGTCGTCGTCTGCGCCCTATCGCCATGACCGCACTTGCCACCATTGCGGGAATGCTCCCCTTGGCCTTCGCCATCGGCGCAGGCTCGCAAATGCTGCAACCGCTTGCGATTACAGTGGTCGGTGGGATTGTGAGCTCCATGGTCTTATCCCTTATCTTCACTCCGGCCATTCATTTTTATTTGCAGCCCAAAAAACCTGCACACGCCTGATCGCGCTTCGCGCCTGGTGCATTTCTGAACTGCGAAACGCCCGTCATCACGCTTGCCGTCAGTCCTGAGCTCACAAGTCTGTAAAGGCGGTGTCGCTTCTCCCAAAAGAGTTTTATCTAGTCTGTAAACCTTACTTCAGCGGTGCTGCGGGGGTGAGAGGTAGCGGCGGCACCTCTGTAGCGGCTGGCGCGCCGAGTAAAACGTTTTTGACGGATGCCGGGATCTTGTCGGCGTTCTTCACCAGAACGGTTGCCTGCCAGATTTGCGTTTCCGTGAGATTGCTCTTGAAGCTCGGCATGCCAGTTAAGCGTATTCCGTTTTCCACCTTCCAATAGCTTTCCCAAGCTTCGTCATCTGTCACGCCCATTCCGTGGAAAAGCTGCGGCGGGCTCGGATACATTCCTTCCGCGATGGTTGTCTTTGGCTGATCGGGCAAGCCGTGACACACCGCGCACTGCTGTCTATATACCTTTGCGCCGGACAGATAATTCGTTTCGTCGGCGGGTACCTGAGGGTTCAGGTGAGGTAACTTGTCAAGGTATGCATGCAACGCCTTGTGTGTGAGTGTCTGCTCGAATAGTATAGGCGAAGCCGCCACGGCTATGGGCGCTCGTCCGCTCGAAACATAAAAATAAACGGCTGCCACCAAGAGTAGAACGCCGACCACAATTCCCACCACGAATGCTCTGAAGAGAGCGTTGAACATCGTTCTTCTCCCTGCCGAATGTATTTACTTTTTTCACCGGAGCGTCCACGCCGGAAGGCGATAGTGTACGTGTTCGGTCCCTTTTCTGCATCTTCCAATGTAATAAAATTTGAATCCTGTTCCTCAGGTTTCCTTAGCGGAGCCAACTAGCTTCCATTACTCGCGTAACTATTCACCTCCTGAAGCCGTCTTATCTAAGTGAAGGCGGTCGCTTACAGTACCTGCCGATAGGCCTCCGATTGGTACTCTTGGCAATGGACCGGCCCGCTGGCGACCCCCGCGTTGGTCCTGCCCTTTTTGGCAGATTCGCCATACACTCAGACGTTGTAGGAGCATGTAAATGGGGCCTCTCAAGTCCCTTGACCTTCCCGAATCCGACGCTCAAACGACGCATGCAGCATCGCCTGAAGCATCTCACGCGGCATCGCGTGCAGCATTTCATGGAACGTCACGTCCAAGATGGCGTTGGTGGCTATGGCTGCTCGCGCTGGTCGTGCTTGCTGGTGGTTTCTGGTATTACCGTGGCACACGAAGCAGCGCTCAGACTGCGGGTGTTAACTCCGCAAATGCGGCCGGCAAAGGCAAAGCCGGTGGTCCGGCAGCTAATTTCTCCGTTCCTGTTGTAGTTGCCACTGCGCAAAACGGTGATCTTCCTGTCTATTTCAACGGTCTCGGCACGGTTACCGCCTTCAATACCGTCACCGTTCACAGCCGAGTCGATGGCCAACTCATTAGCATTGCCTTCAAGGAAGGACAATTCGTTCATCAGGGCAATTTGCTTGGCCAGATTGATCCTCGCGCATTTCAAGTTGCGCTGGAGCAAGCACAAGGTCAGCTCGCCAAGGACGAGGCTCAGCGTCGAGACGCCCAAGTTAATTTCGAGCGTTACAAAACGCTTTTTGAAGAAGGCATCGCCCCCAAGCAGCAGATGGACACCCAACAAGCGCAGTTAGGACAGTTTGAAGGCGCGATTAAGACCGATCAGGCCACTATTAATAGCGCCAAGCTCCAGCTCTCCTATTCCCGCATCACGGCTCCCATCAGTGGCCGCATCGGGTTGCGTCTCGTGGATGTTGGCAACATGGTGCACGCTAACGATCCCAACGGCTTGCTCGTTATCACTCAGTTGCAACCCATTTCCGTCATTTTCAGCCTGCCCCAGGATCAGCTACCTCCGGTGGCGACCAAGCTTCGCTCCGGTGCGCAGCTCCCGGTGGAAGCTTACGATCGAGACGACACCGCGAAAATCGCAACTGGCAAACTCGCCACCATTGACAATCAAATCGACATCGCCACCGGTACTTTCAAACTCAAAGCTATCTTCTCAAACGAAAACAACGTTCTCTTTCCAAACCAATTCGTCAATGTGCACCTTCTCGTGGACATCAAGCGCAATCTCACCATTGTTCCTACAGTCGCGATTTTGCGTGGGCCACAGGGCCCCTACGTCTACGCGGTGGAGAATGGCAACACTGCCAAGATTCGCAATGTCAGCATTGCCATGGCTACCAATAACAGCACGGGTCTCACGGATGGACTGCATCCGGGCGATGTTGTCGTGATTGATGGTCACGATAAACTGCAGGATGGCAGCAAGGTCAACGCTACTTCTTCTAGCGGGGTGTCTAGCGGAGTTTCGAACGGTGGCGACGCGCGAACTCCAGGGGCGCCTGTTCCGGCGCCGCAGGGACGCTCGCACTCTGGTTCTCCATCAACCGGCCAGCCTGCAGGTGCTCCGCGATGAATCTGTCACGGCCGTTTATTTTGCGGCCTGTCGCGACCACTCTGTTAATGGTCGGCGTTCTCCTGGCTGGTTTCGTCGCGTATCGCCAATTGCCGGTTTCGGCGCTGCCCCAAGTAGATTACCCCACCATTCAGGTGCAGACGTTTTATCCGGGCGCCAGCCCGGACGTGGTGGCTTCAGCCGTCACTGCACCCCTGGAGCGTCAATTTGGTCAAATCCCCGGTCTCAACCAGATGACCTCCACGAGTTCCTTCGGGAGCTCCATCATTACGCTGCAATTTACTCTTGATCTGAACATCGACATCGCCGAGCAGGAAGTCCAGGCGGCCATCAACAGCGCCTCGAATCTCCTTCCGCAAGGGCTTCCTAATCCTCCCATCTACAGCAAGATCAATCCCGCTGACGCTCCGATACTCACGCTCGCGCTTACCTCTAATTCTCTGCCGCTCTCCAAAGTGGAAGATCTGGCAGACACTACGCTCGCCCAAAAGATTTCTCAGCTTACCGGCGTCGGGCTCGTCAGTATCAGCGGCGGCCAGCGTCCAGCCGTGCGCATCCAAGCCAATCCAACCGCCCTAGCCTCCAACGGCCTGAGTTTAGAAGATTTACGCCTTGCTCTCGGCCAGGCCAATGTCGATCAAGCTAAAGGTACCTTCGATGGACCCCACCAGGCTTACACTATCGGCGCGAACGATCAGTTAGTTTCCAGCGAATCTTATCGCTCCATCATCATCGCTTATCGCAACGGCGCGCCCGTGCGCCTTACGAATGTCGCCTCCGTCATCGATGGCGCCGAAAACGTCAGGCAAGCTGCCTGGGCTAATCAGAACCCCGCCGTAATCCTCAATATTCAGCGCCAGCCTGGCGCAAATATCATCGCCGTGGTTGATCGCGTCAAAAAGCTATTGCCGCAGCTTCAATCTGCCTTGCCTGCTGCAATACAGGTCAGTATTCTCACCGATCGCACCATCACCATTCGCGCGTCGGTTGCCGACGTGCAATTTGAATTGATGTTGACCATCGGCCTCGTCGTTCTCGTCATCTTTCTTTTTCTCCGTAGCATACGCGCCACGATTATTCCGAGCTTCGCTGTACCGCTCTCCATTGTTGGTACTTTCGGCGTGATGTACCTGCTCGGTTACAGCCTCAACAATCTTTCGCTTATGGCGCTCACCATCTCCACGGGCTTCGTCGTGGACGATGCCATCGTCATGATCGAAAACATTAGCCGCTATATCGAGCAAGGGGCCTCTCCTTTGCAAGCCGCGCTGCAAGGCGCGGAGCAAATCGGATTCACCATTCTTTCCTTGACCGTCTCGCTCATCGCCGTGCTGATTCCTCTCCTCTTCATGGGCGATATCGTCGGTCGGCTATTCCGCGAATTCGCTATCACCCTCGCTGTTACGATTATTGTCTCCGCTGTTGTCTCGCTCACCCTTACGCCCATGATGTGCGCCAAGCTTTTGCGCCATCACAAGCCCGAGGAGCAGAGCTGGTTTTACCGCGTCTCCGAGCGTGGCTTCAACTCCGTGATCGCCTTCTATGGCCGAACGCTCAATGTGGTGTTGCGTTACCGCACCACCACGCTGCTAATCACTGTCGCCACCTTAGTCGCCACCATTCTTCTTTATATCTACATCCCCAAGGGATTTTTTCCCGTGCAGGATACAGGCGTGATTCTGGGCGTTTCCGAGGGGCCGCAGGACGTTTCGTTCGCCTCCATGGCCCAGCGTCAGCGTTCGCTTACTGACGTGATCTTGAAAGATCCGGCCGTGGAGAGTCTTTCGTCTTTCATCGGCATCGATGGCACCAACACGACTCTCAACAGCGGACGTATCCAGATCAATCTCAAGCCGCTGGACCAACGCAAAATTCATGCCTCCGATGTGATTCGTCGCCTCCAACCCGAACTCGCCAAAATCGACGGCATATCGCTATTTCTCCAGCCCGTGCAGGATCTCACCGTGGAAGATCGCGTCAGCCGCACCCAGTTTCAATACAGCCTTGAGGACGTGGACCCGAAGGAACTCTCCGTCTGGTCCGCGCGCTTCGTCGACAAACTGAAGTCCGTTCCCGAACTTCGCGACGTCGCCACCGACCAGCAAAATCAGGGTCTTCTTGTTACGCTCAGCATCGATCGTGACACCGCCTCGCGCCTGGGTATTTTCCCGGCCGACATTGACAACACACTTTACGACGCCTTCGGCCAGCGCCAGGTCTCCACCATTTTCACTCAGCTCAATCAGTATCACGTCGTGCTGGAAGTCGATCCGCAGTTCCAGCAAAGTCCCGATTCCTTAGACCATATCTACGTTCACTCCGCCAATGGACAACAAGTGCCGCTAAGCTCGTTCACTCATCTGGAGCCGGGAAGCACCCCACTGACGCTCAATCATCAGGGCCAGTTTCCCGTGGTCACACTCTCCTTCAACCTTGCTCCGCATGCCGCACTCGGAGACGCTGTCAAGGCCACTGAGAACGCGAAGCAGGAGCTCGGTATGCCGCCCAGCATTCGCGGCACATTTCAAGGGACCGCCGCAGCCTTCCTGAACTCACTTTCCAATGAGCCTATTCTTATTCTCGCCGCGCTCATCACCGTCTACATCGTTCTCGGCATCTTGTACGAAAGCTATATTCACCCCATCACGATTCTCTCCACGCTCCCCTCCGCCGGCGTGGGCGCCATTCTCGCTTTGCTCCTATGCCGCTCGGAGTTCAGCGTCGTAGCTCTCATCGGTATCATCCTGCTGATCGGCATCGTCAAGAAAAATGCCATCATGATGATTGATTTTGCGCTCGAAGCCGAGCGCAAGGAAGGGAAGTCCTCACTCGACGCCATCTATGAGGCGTGCTTACTCCGTTTTCGTCCTATCATGATGACGACCATGGCCGCCTTGCTCGCCGGCCTTCCCCTCGCTCTCGGCACCGGAGTCGGTTCAGAATTGCGTCGGCCGCTCGGCATCACCATCGTCGGTGGTTTGATTCTCAGCCAGTTACTTACTCTTTACACCACCCCGGTTGTTTATCTTGCCTTCGATTGGTTGGCGCATCGCTTCCATTTTCACGCCGGCACACGGGCCCCGCAGCCTGCGCGAGGAGATTAACCCGTGAAATTCTCCTCCAATTTCTCTGCGCCGTTTATTCGTCGTCCTGTCGCAACCTCTCTCCTCACCTTTGCCATATTCCTGTCCGGTGCGGTAGCGTTTCGCTTTTTGCCTGTCGCCCCACTTCCTCAAGTCGATTTCCCAACCATCGCGGTGGGAGCCGGCTTGCCCGGCGCCAGTCCCGAAACCATGGCCTCTGCCGTTGCAACTCCTCTCGAGCGTCAATTCGGCCGCATCGCTGGGGTCACCCAGATGACTTCTTCCAGCGGACTGGGTGGCACCAACATCATTCTGCAGTTCGATCTGAGCCGCGATATCAACGCCGCTGCTCGCGATGTTCAGGCGGCCATTAATGCTGCTCGCAGCCAGCTTCCCGCGGACATGCCCGGTCAGCCTACCTATCGCAAAATTAATCCTGCAGATGCACCCATTCTGTTGCTCGCGCTTACTTCCGACAACATTCCGCCAGCTCAGATTTACGACGCCGCGGATTCCATCCTTGCGCAGAAGCTTGCTCAGGTAAAAGGTGTCGGTCAGGTTTTTGTCTGGGGAAGCTCCCGTCCAGCTGTTCGCGTACAGGTGAATCCTACTCAGATCAATAGCTACGGTATCAGCCTTGAGTCCATCCGCAAGGCCCTGCGCGCTGCCAACGCCGACTTGGCAAAAGGAGCTGTCTCGAACGACGCCAAATTATGGGCTATCGCCGACACGGATCAGCTCTTCAAGGCTTATGAATATGAGCCGCTCATCATCGCGGGCCATCCGGGAGCTTTGGTGCGCCTGAGGGATGTTGCGGTCGTTACCGATTCCGTGGAAGACACTCGCAATTTGGGTCTTTCTGGCGGAAAGCCTTCTGTCATTCTCGCCATTTTCCGCCAGTCTGGCGCCAACATGATCGAGACCACTGATCGCGTGAAAGCCATGATGCCCCAGCTGCGCGCGTCGATCTCTCCTTCTCTTCATCTGGACGTCATCATCGATCGCACCACCACGATTCGCGCTTCTGTTCACGACGTCGAAGTCGCGCTGCTCATCTCCATCGCGCTCGTCATTCTCGTCGTCTTCGCGTTTCTTAGAAACACTTGGGCCACACTCATTCCCAGCGTGGCTGTGCCTCTCTCACTCATTGGCACCTTCGGCGTCATGTACCTGTGCCACTACAGTCTTGACAACCTCTCGCTGATGGCTTTGACCATTTCTACAGGGTTTGTCGTTGATGACGCCATCGTGGTCATCGAAAACATTGCCCGCCATATCGAAGCCGGGATGCATCCTTTCGACGCTGCGATGAAGGGCGCCAGCGAGATTGGTTTTACCGTCATTTCCATGAGCACTTCGCTCGTTGCGGTTTTTATCCCCATTTTGCTTATGGGCGGAATCGTAGGGCGCCTTTTCCGGGAGTTCGCCGTCACGCTCAGCGTCGCCATCGGTGTCTCACTTTTAATTTCGCTCACCGCGACGCCTATGATGTGCGCCCGCTTTTTGAAGCACGAATCCGGGCGTCACGGGCATATCTACCGTTTTTCTGAGAATGTTTTTGACCGCATGCTGGCTACCTATAATTTTTCCCTGCGCTGGGTCCTGCGCCACCAGTTCCTGATTCTGGTCGTGACCATCGCTACCGTGTGCCTGAACATCTATCTCTTCATCCAGACCCCCAAAGGTTTCTTCCCGCAGCAGGACGCCGGCCGCATCACCGGGCTCATCCAGGGCGATCAGGACATTTCCTTCGCTGCCATGGCTCAGAAGATGCGAGCCTTTACGGACATCGTTCTTCATGATCCCGCGGTCGACACCGTTACCTCTTTCACTGGCGGTGGTGGCGGCACCAGCACAGCGCGGCTCTTTGCCCAGCTTAAACCCTTACAGGAACGCAAAATCAGCGCCGATCAAGTCATCGCGCGTCTGCGAGGCAAAACCGCCAAAATTCCTGGCGCTTCCCTCTATCTCCAAGCCGTGCAGGATCTCAGCATTGGTGGCCGTTTCGGCGGGGCGCAGTATCAGTACACACTGCAAGCCGATAATCTCGCGGACCTCAACCATTGGGCTCCCGTGCTCATGCAGCGTATTAGTAAGATTCCGGAAATCCGCGACGTCAATACCGATCAGCAGATGAAGGGCCTGCAAACTTCCCTCATCATCGATCGCGATACCGCCGGGCGCCTGGGAGTCAGTATTCTGGATATAGACAACACGCTTAGCGATGCCTTCGGCCAGCGCCAGGTCTCCAACATCTACAAAGGCATGAACCAGTATCACGTGGTGCTGGAGGTCCTTCCCGAGGCCCAGCGAGGTCCCGAAGGGCTGCGTACCATTTATGTTCCTTCTAAGTCCGGTCAGCTTGTTCCGCTCAGTGCCTTTGCTAATTACGAGCCCACTAACACAGCGCTTTCCGTGAACCACCAAGGCGTCTTCCCCGCAATCACAATCTCTTTCAATCTTGCACCTGGCGCTTCGCTCGGCCCCGCGGTCGAGCACATTCAGGCGGCGCAGCGCGAAATCGGTGTGCCTTCCACGGTACATGCTTCTTTTCAAGGCACCGCGCAGGCTTTTCAAGATTCCACTTCCTCAGTACCGGTGTTGATACTGACCGCGCTTGCCGCCGTGTACATTGTCCTGGGAATTCTTTACGAGAGTTACATTCACCCCATCACCATTCTCTCCACCATTCCATCGGCGGGAGTCGGAGCGCTGCTGGCGATTCAACTCGTTAAATCGGACCTCAACATCATCGCGCTCATCGGCATCATTCTCTTGATCGGACTCGTCAAAAAGAACGCCATTCTCATGATTGATTTTGCCGTCCAGGTGGAGCGTGAACAGAACAAGTCCCCGGTGGAGGCGATTTATCAAGCATGTATATTGCGTTTCCGGCCCATCATGATGACCACTATGGCCGCGCTCCTTGGTGCGCTGCCTCTTGCGCTCGGCACCGGCGTGGGTTCTGAACTCCGCCGCCCGCTCGGCATCACCATTGTCGGTGGTTTGATCGTCAGCCAGATGCTCACCTTGTTTACTACACCCGTTGTTTATATTTACATGGACCGGCTGCAGTCTTGGATTCAGCGCCTGCGCGCGCGTGGCGCAGCGCCCTCGCCAGCCCCCGCCCACCAGACCGACTAACTGGTGGCGGCGACCGTGAGTCGAAGAGGCGGAGCCAGTTCCAAAATTCAACCCAGCAGCTGTCTCAAAATGCGGGGCAGGTCAGCTAGGCCACTTCTGTTGTGCAGAAATCGTGAGTGAGACTAGAAACGATAGCCTGGTGCGGCTCGTCCAACCAATATGACTCTCCGGCGTCAGATAAGAATTGCTCTGGTCTGTGCACTGTGCGCGACGTTGATCTCGGTGAAGAGCGCAAATAGCCAGTCGCCGATGGAGGCGCACGCCAAAGTTGTATTGATTGCGAAAGAGAAGACTATGCAGCCCGGAAAGCCACTGTGGATAGGAATCCAGTTTCACCTCGACGAAGGCTGGCACATCTATTGGCAGAATGCTGGGGATTCAGGCGAGCCACCAAAGGTGCAATGGGAATTGCCACCTGGATTTGCAGTTGGCCCAATCCAGTGGCCACAGCCGGTACGTCTCGGCGGTGGATCGATCATAGATTATGGTTACGAAGGAGAAGTCCTTCTGATGGCTCCCATTGATGGACCGCCACGATCCGAGGCGATTTCTGCTCCGAGCATTTCTGCAGGAGTGAAATATATCGTGTGCCGTGAGATATGCGTGCCTGGCAAAGCTCATCTGCAGTTGTCGTTTCCAGAGGCTGGCGACACATCTAAGCGGCGCACGCTTTTCGGACAAGCCCGAGCACGACTTCCAAAGCCTGCCCCTGCCAGTTGGAGAATCTCCGCGGAATCGGACAAGGACCGCTTCCTATTGTCTGTGCGGACGAATTCGAAAGTGCAACGCGCGACATTCTTGCCGATCACTCCGGGAGAAATTGAGAATTCCGCTTTGCAGCGTTTTGTATCGACCGGAATCGGATTTCGACTTGAGCTCCAGAAATCCAGCCAATTAACGAAATCGATTTCTATTCTGAAAGGGCTGGTGGTTCTCGGACCGGATCGCGCATTTGAGATAACCGCTCCGGTCGTTTCGCGATGAGGCAGAGCATCGCTGTGCAAGATTTACGGGTAAATGTTTGATGAGGGACGATTGAAGATCAATGTTAGGAGGCAAAATGATAAAGAGGTTCGGTGCATTGGTTGTAGTGGGGCTTGCTATCTTGATGGGGTTCTCGGTAGCCTGGGCGGCACGAGTAGGTGAACTCGCGCCGGACTTTACGGCGACAGATACTAACGGCAAGGTCCACAAGCTTTCTGAATACCGTGGGAAATTCGTTGTCCTCGAGTGGACGAACCGGGGCTGCCCTTACACGCAGAAACACTATAACAGCGGGAACATGCAGCGATTGCAGCGTGAGTGGACGGGCAAGGGTGTTATTTGGCTCACTGTTATTTCGTCTGCGCCTGGCGAGCAAGGCTACGTCACTGCGTCACAGGAAAATGCGTATCTAAAGGAAAGCAACGCCGCGCCCACCGCTGTCCTGTTGGATACCACGGGCGCCGTCGGACACCTCTACGACGCAAAGACCACTCCGCACATGTACATCATCGACTCCCAGGGAACGCTGATTTACAACGGGGCGATTGACGATCGACCAACGACCGATCTGGGGGATGTGAACGGCGCGAAGAATTACGTGTCGGCCTCACTGCAGGAGGCCACGTCCGGCAAGCCCGTTAGCAACGCGACGACGCGCCCTTACGGCTGCTCCGTCAAGTATCCAAGATAGACCCCCGCATATCGCTTGCGTCGCAAGCGTGTGGGTGAAAGCTGACTCTTGGATCCACGCTGGCCCGTCGGCGCGCAAGCGTAGTCTGCCGAGTACAGTTTCAATGATGAACACGGTGGAAGGGCCTCAGGGGCGTCATTCATGTGCCGCGGCTTTAATTCGGCGCAGGATTCGCGATTCAGGAGTTATCGCGTTTGATTAGTCCCGGAAACCTGCGCGGATTGTTATCGAATCCAGGGAACACAGTTCTCAGATCCGTCACGCCGCTGTGTTTAGCAAGAATTTCGCCGAGCACCAACCGAAAATCCGTGGTGAGCGCGAGGTCGCGGCCTTCATTAAGCTGGTGAGGATCCAGCCCCGGCCATTTACCGTAGACCTGGCCGCCTTTGACTTTGCCGCCCATCACGAGCATGCAATTGGCGTGGCCGTGATCGGTGCCATGGTTACCATTTTCTTTTGCCGTACGCCCGAACTCGCTCATGGTCACAACAACGACGTCCTGCATGCGGTCGCCCAAGTCCTCCCGAAATGCCGCGAGACTTTGCGCCAAGTCTCTGAGCAAATTCGAAAGCTGGCCCTGCGTGCCGCCTTCGTTCACGTGATTGTCCCAGCCGCCACAATCCACAAACAAAACTTCAACGCCGATGTCAGCTTTCAGAAGCTGGCCGATTTGCTGCAGGCTTTGCCCCAACCGGCTCGTCGGGTATTGCGCACCGTGTTCCGGCGCATATTTGCTCGGATTAATTTTGCGCAGCATGTCGATGGCTTCAAATGTTTCCGTGCCAGTGCCGTGAAGCGCATGGTCCACTGTTTGCGCGTACATGGCCTCGAACCCGCCCTCCACTGCCGCCGCCATGGCGGGCGATTGCCCCATCACTTTGAACTGCTTCAAGTCCGGGAGCGCAACAGCCGAGGCAGCGCCGTGCAACATTCGCGGCAAGTTTGGCCCCATGGCCACCGCGCGAAACGGCGACGCGTTCCGCTCGGAGGCTGTCTCGATAGCGCGATTCAGCCAGCCATCCTCTGTGGCCTTCACGCCTGGCGTGCCCGATTCCATGAAGTCCTGCGCATCGAAATGCGAGCGCGTAGGATCGGGGGAACCGGCCGCGTGAACGATCGCAAGCTCATTGTTTCGGAATAGCGGTTCGAGCGGCGCGAGGCTGGGGTGCAACCCGAAAAATCCGTCCAGATCAATCGCTGTATCGCTTGCACCGCGCCGGGGCTGCGGAATAGCAATGGTCGGCCGCATGCGGTAATAATTTGCCTCGCCAAACGGCACGACGATGTTCAATCCGTCAGCCGCACCACGCTGAAAGAGCACAACAAATTGCTTTTTGTTCAGCATGGGCGTGGACGCCACTGCCCGCTGTAGGAATGCCGGCATCGCGCTGAGGCCGACCATGGCGATACCGCTCTGCTTCAAGAAATACCGCCGCGAAAACTTCAATGGTTTTGCACCCTCGCAACACTGATAGATCATATTCGACTCCGCTAAGCTGCGGCACATTCGCGCACTTTAGAACTATCGGCGCTGAAACTCCGGCGCACCTAATACGAGCCCTGCTACCACTCCGAGATCCACCTGCTTTACCGGGTCATCCAGCTTTGCCCGCACAACGGATGGATTGTCGAGCTGCTTTTCGAGTGTTTCCAGTGTCGTCGGCGCGGTTTGCCCACCTAAAAAAAGCCGCACGGCACGATCGAGCGCGGTTTTGGCATCACTGACCGAATCGATACCTAGGAGCGCAGGCACATCACTGCGCGAGCCGCGCACCTTGTTTTCCGCCAGTGCCAGCGAATAATTGAGGCGGTTCAGCAGCGCCCCGGTGTTCACCCATGCATCTGCCCTATCCGCATAGCCTGTGGGCGGCTGGCACTGATACAGCGGCTCGCCGATTCGCCCGACCCACTGCACCAGCGGCATCGGCGAGTCCACGTCAGTTCCGAGCGCCCTAGCGGCCGAGACCACCAGCTCGAAGGGTGTTTTGACTTTGGCGCGGTGCGCGTCTGGCGACCAGAACTCCGGAGAGTAGATCATGGTCTTCATCACCGCGCGAATATCTCCGCCGCTCGAGCGAAACGTTTGCGTCATGCGCGACACCAGCGCGGCCGGAGGATTATCCGAGACAAAACGCCGTGCCAGCTTTGTAGAAATGAATTTCGCCGTGCTGGCATGCTGTACGAGCAGATGAATCACTTCTTCTCCATCCTTCACGCCTCCAGCATGAATCTTTTTGCCGAGCACAACTTTCCGGTCCGGATCGTGCACTCGCTCATCAAATTTAAATTGCGCGCTTTCGCGAGGCCGCTCTATTGTCCATCCGGTGAAGGAGCGCGCGACTTCGGTCACATCCTTCTGCGTGTATCCGGCATCCACGCCGAGGGTGTGCAATTCCATCAATTCACGACCGTAGTTTTCGTTGAGTCCTCGCACGTTTTTCTGCGGTGCTTGCGGAGGGCGCGGCGGCAACGGTCGCCCGAATCGAGCGTGGCGCGCATGCTGCCGCATAGCGCGCAGCGCAGTCTGACGCTCCGCCGTTTTGGGGTCGGCACTCAAAAAATTGTCCAGGTAAAACAACATCGCGGGACTCTTAGCCGTGGCGCCCAGCAGGTCTTTGAATTTTCCGAGGGCGTGCGGCTGGATCACATCGCGTTCATAGGAGGTGAGATACCAGCGATCCTCGCCCTTGCCGGCAAAAACGTTGAAGTGGTTGAACCAAAAATCATCCATCACTTGCTGAAGCTGCCTCTCGCTATAGATTGCGCGTGTGACCTTGGCCATCGCGAGCTCTTCGACAATGCGCTGCGGCTTCTGACTGTCGTCTACTTGTTTTCCGTCCTGCTTGGGTTGCGAATATTCAGCAAGCAGCGTGGGTGTGGACATCTTAAGAGTCGAAAATTTTTCGAGCCGCGCCTCCATCGTGCTGTCGTCAATCGACTGCGGACTGAGTTGCTGCTCGATCCATTTTGCGAGCCCCATCTGACGGACGCGCTCGATTTCTCCCGGACGCGGACCATACGCCAAACGATTCAGTGCATGAAGAATGGCTTCATCAGTGGTGAGTTCGGTAATTGGCAAACCTTTGAGGGTGGGATCCTGACTATTTCTCTTGTCCCTAGCGCCAGTGGCATGCCCAGCCGCTACGGCTGGCGCGACAAAATCGACGTCAAGCGCCAATACGCAACCAATAGAGAGCACAACGGAAAGCAATGACCTCGCAGCCCTCAAGATGGCCACGCGCAGGGCTGCGCTATGCTGCAATCTCATGAGACACTCCACCAAAATGCGTACTCGCGAGGAAGTCCGCACTTATAGATTAACCCTTAAACAGCCAAGAAGTTGTGGGACTGTTTAAACCGTTATCACGACTTCAGCACCAATACTCTTTGTTCATTGCTGTTGCCGTTTCTTGGTTGCTAATGCGAGACAGGCAGTGTATTCATTTACGGCGCCAGCAACAGAAAAATGAGGGTGCCGAGGATTACATGTCTGTGAAGCGATTCATGGCGTCGCAATTGCGCAAGCCGCACGGATGGTTTGGCTCGCTGGTGCTGAGCCGGGTGATGAATCGCGTCAACCAGCAGATCATCGATTCAACGGTCGCACTGCTGGAGCTGAGCCCGCAGCATCACGTTTTGGAAATAGGATTTGGCGGAGGCTCCGGACTGCGACAACTTCTCGAAAGATTGCCACAAGGCGAGGTTTCAGGGATCGATTTTTCCATTGATATGGTGCAGCAAGCGAAAGGCAGATTCCGCCGCGAGATTGCGGGAGGGCGCCTGCGGGTACAAATCGGGGATGTCTCTCGCCTTCCGTTTCCAGATGGCGTTTTCGATCGTGTGTTTACGATCAACACCATTTATTTCTGGCGGGATGCTCTTCAAGGGCTTGGCGAAATCCGTAGAGTTCTCAAAGCCGGGGGCCTTACAGCGGTGTCTCATCGGTCGAAAGAGAAGATGGAGAAGTATGCGGTGACCAAGTACGATTTCCGTTTGTTCCCGCCGCACGAAGTAGCCGATCTTATGCGGCAAGCCGGATTCGGCGATGTGCATGTCGACCATCAGGACCGAGACAAGTGGACGGATCAAGTGATTGTTGTCGGGAAGCGTTGAAACGTGAATGCGATTAGGGCAGGAGTAAGGGTCGGCTCACCATGAGCCGATGCGCAGGATGACTCCCGAAGTAAACTGCGCTCCGTCGGAAGCATGGATCTGATCGACGTCTGGGAGCCATGCGTGCGTGTATTCGAGCCTGGCGACACGCCAGGAGAGGGCGCTGTTCATTACAACATCGAGGCCGCCGCCCATCGCCATGGCAAAGCCATTGGCCTGATTCTCCACGGCCCAATCGCGGCGCATCGGGTAGTGCGGCAACGTGCCGTTATTCCACCCGTCCATCAACTCCTTCCTCTTATCGGGATCATCGGTCTCGTGCGTAATCCGGCGGCCGCCCAGCAATAATTGCACGTACGGGGAGAGACGCTTGGAAGCGCGCGGCGTCCAACGAGGTCCGATAAGATAGCTAAGGGAATCACCGCTTTCATTTTTTGGCATGTCGACCAGCATGCATCCATTTACTTCGGCGACGATTTGCCAAGCGGGGGTGAGCCGAACTGCCCCCTCGCCGCCGCCTCCGGCACAGGTTCCATGGAGGAAGAAGTTTTCCGACTGGGCGGAGGCGGTGATTTCGATAGGCGCCAGGAGTGGATAAAGGCTGGGGTCATTGTTTGATTCGCTCTTAACGAATGTGAAGGGTTTTTCGCCGCCCGCTTTGTATTCCCTAGTAATTGTTTCCGCCGCGCATAATTTTCTTTGAACAACCCGATACGTGACTCACGTAACCAGGGTTCCCTGAAAGCCATCAGATTTGCGAAAGATCGAGTGGGATTCAGAAAGCTGCGTGCCAGCAGCAACACCGCGCGATTGGATGTGCGGTTTTCCAGGCCTACGATCAAGTAACGGTCGGCAATGTCCTCGCCGATCATCAAGCCGGCGCCCAGGATAGGCGTACCGACCAGGTCGACGAAGCCGGGAGATTCGTGTATTTGCACGTTTCCGAGAGAGGCCTCGCTGGCGGGGCCGAGCGTCCACTGGGTGCTCCAAATCGTCGAAAAACCCAGTGCGCGCACGCGGCTACGCCAATAGGCCCGCCCATGGCCCCACTCGATTCCGCGGTATTGCGGATCGTTATGCTGCTGAATGTAGCCAAAGACCGCGCCCTCCATCGGATGGGCCACATAGCTTGTAACGAAGGAGTCTCCATCATCCCAACCGCGCAAGGCTGTTACGGAGTCCCGGTAGTTCTTCATCCACGGCCCAGTAAGCGCTGCACGCGTACCCGGTTCGGTCGCGAAGCGGAATACATGCATGGCACCGGTATAAAACCACGCCTCTCGGATGGCCGGCCGCCATTGAAATTTCGGCGCCGCTGGATGGTTCAATATCAGTTTGGAGGAGTTGCGGTCGTCGCTAGGTGTAGGCTCGGGAAACGGCAGGAGCTCAGCGGTCTGTGTCGAGCGAATTGTATCGCCGGTTTGTCCTGCCGCGCCAACTGCGGAACATGCGGAACATGCGGAACATAATGATACTGTCAGTAGGATCCAAAGGCATTTGATTGACGCTTCTTTCCGCACGAGAACCTTCCATCCAGGTATTTTGGTAAGCCAAAGGCCATGACGCGAGGACTATCGTCCGATACTACGGGTTCGTTCTGCGAGAAAATAGTATTCGAACGCAAGGAACATGGACGCCACCCCCCCAATAAAAAGTATTGGATAGAAATGTAGGAAAGTCTACGGGGGAAACAGCGTAGACACGGGAGGGCGTAGAGGCATGCACTGTTTGCCAGTAATTCGCAGGTGTGTTTGAATTTGGGGACCAAAGTCTGTACCCACACTACGAGCCCCGGGTACGAGTACAGACTTTGAACCGGGACTACGAAATGGCCGTTGAGGCCAGAAGAGTGGGAATAGATTTTGCTTGAGGAGCACTGCGTTGCGGAGTAGCGCTAAAGAAATGTTGGAAGGGCCAGGGTAGTTGCTGAGAGAGGTTGAGGATGAGCGACGAGAAGCTAAATGCGCAGCTTGATGAGAAGCGAGACCAAGAATTGGGGATGGGGCGCGAGATTACGCGACGGGATTTTCTGAATGGCGTTGCGGTTGGCGTGGGCGGTTCGCTCTTGGGGAATGCGGCGCTGGGTGCGGCGGTCAGGAGCAGCGGATTTGGCGCCGAGACTCTGCTGGCGGCCGGCGCGCTGGATGAATATACGCCAGAAAAGGCCGCGGACTACTATCCACCGGCCAAGCTCGGAATGCGCGGGAACCATGACGGAACGTTTACGTTCGCACATCTGTTGCGGGACGGGCAGAAATGGAGCGAGCTGGGTTCCGCGGCCAAGACTGGCGAGACCTATGACCTGGTAATTGTCGGCGGGGGAATCAGCGGTCTGGCAGCCGCGTATTTTTACCGCAAGCGAGAGGGAAAAGATGCGCGCATCCTGATTTTGGACAACCACGACGATTTTGGCGGGCATGCGAAACGCAACGAATTTCGCGCGGGCGGCAGGATGGTGCTGAGTTACGGAGGTACGCAATCGATCGAGAGTCCAGGAAAGTACAGCGATGTGTCCAAGGCGCTGCTGCAGGACATTGGAATTCGCACAGAGCGATTCTACAAAGCGTATGACCAGAAGCTGTATTCGAAAATGGGGACGGCGGCATTTTTTGATAAGGAGACATTTGGGGAAGACCGGCTGCTCACAGGAATGAATAAGACGCCGTGGCCGGAATTTCTGGCAAAAGCGCCACTTTCCGAGACAGCGCGCAAAGATGTCGCCCGGATTTACGCGGAGAAGAAGGATTATCTGGCAGGCATGTCTGTGCCGGAGAAGATCGCGAAGCTGACGAAGATCAGTTACGCGGAGTATCTGACGAAGTATTGCAAGGTGACACCGGAAGCGTTGCCATTTTTTCAGACTTTTACGCATGATTTGTTCTGCGTGGGAATCGACGCGGTGCCGGCGATCGCGTGTTACGCAGAAGCAGACGATTACGGGTCGTTCGAATATGGGGGCTTTCAGGGGCTGGGCTTGCCGGAGGAAGGGAAGGAAGAGCCGTACATTTTTCATTTCCCGGATGGGAATGCGTCGGTGGCGCGGCTGCTGGTGCGGTCACTGATTCCGGGAGCCGTACCGGGCACGACGATGGACGATGTGGTGACGGCGCGCGCGGACTACAGCAAGCTGGATGTCGCCGATGCACCTATGCGGATACGCCTAAATAGTACGGTCGTGCATGTAGAACAATCGAAAGCGGGTGGGACGGCGAAAGAAGTGCGCGTGTCGTACATGCGCGGCGGAAAGCTGCAGACGGTGACCGGCAAGAATTGCGTGCTGGCTTGCTATAACGGGATGATTCCATACATTTGTCCGGAGTTGCCGGAGAAGCAAAAGGAGGCCCTGTCGTATTTAGTGAAGGCGCCGCTGGTCTATACGCATGTCGCGCTGAGAAACTGGACAACATTTGCGAAACTAAATGTGCATCAGATTTTGGCACCCGGCGGGTATCACAACTTTACGGCCCTGGATTTTCCGGTGAGCCTGGGGCAATACCATTTTCCGAGCAAGCCCGACGAGCCAGCGGTGCTATTCATGTTGCGCACGCCCTGCAAACCTGGACTACCGGCACGAGAGCAGAACCGCGCGGGGCGGAGAGAACTCTTCGATACTCCATTTTCGACATTTGAGCGAAACATACGCGATCAGTTGGCGAGAATGCTGGGCCGCGCAGGATTTGATCCGGCCCGGGACATAGAGGGCATCACGGTGAACCGCTGGGCGCACGGGTATGCGTTCACGCCGAATCCACTTTTCGATCCGGAATGGAAAGAAGAGGAGAAGCCCTGGGTGATCGGGCGAAAGCCATTTGAACGCGTGGCGATTGCGAATTCGGATGCCGGGGCCAGCGCTTATACAGATGTCGCCATCGACCAGGCATGGCGCGCGGTGGGGGAACTTTTGCGCGGCTAAGAGTTGGGGCGTGCAGTTGAGCACCGCTGTGAGGTGTGAACATAGGCGCGGCCGTCCAGATTGGGGCGAAAATGAGCGTTCGGCAATTCGTGGACAGGTATGATACTGTCGATGGGTAGACTCCCGAAGTAGGATTGCCTGAGTTAGCTGAAGGGCGCGCTTTGCGGCCCTCCCTCCACGGATTCAGCAATTTTCAGCTTAGTAGTTTGAGGTGCCGGGAAGCGGTTGCCGTGTGCTAGAACGAAAGGGCTTCGAAGAGTTCTCGGGAGAATTAAGATGAAGAGTTTATTTGTGGGCAATATGAGCTTTCAGACGACGGAAAGCGACCTGCGTGCATTATTCGAGCCTTTCGGACAGATCACGCGGGTGCACATGGCGATGGACCGGGAAACGGGACGGGCGCGCGGATTTGCGTTCATCGAAATGCCGAACGACGAGGAAGCTGCGAAGGCCATAGCCGGCCTCGACGGGAAAGAATTGGGCGGACGCAACCTGAAGGTCAACGAAGCCCGACCTAAGGGCGAAGGCGGCCCACCACGCGGACCGAAGAGTTTTGGCGGTCCGAGCGGCGGGCGCGGACCAGGTGGCGGTGGGGGACGTGGTAAAGGCGGTGGCGGAGGACGCGATCGCTTTTCCAATGAGGATTACCGCGAATCAGCAAGACAGCCGCGCGAACCACGCTGGTAATTTTCGTTTCCAAAGGAAAGCTGGACGGTCCCGATGACTTTCGGGCCGCACTCTGCTGTAAAGGGGAAGCTATGACGACGACATTTCAGAAACGCCAAAAGGAAATGAAGCGGATGGAAAAGCGCAAGATGAAGGAAGAACAGCGCGCACAGAGAAAAGTGGACCGCAATGCCAAGGAACCCGGTGACCGCGGCGAATCTGATATCGCCACGGAATCCGAAATTGCCGAATTGCGGCAACAACAGTAGGCAGAAGCTGAGCAATTTTCAACTTAGGAATTCGCGACGCGCAGAATACGGATTTTTCCGTTCTGCGCGTTTTTAATTGTCTGCAGGATTCCGCGAGAATTTATGGCGCGCAAAGAGCGGGTATGGATCTGGCGGAAAGAACAACGAGACCATTTCAACTCCAGCCGCCGTCCACGATGAACTCTTGCGCTGTACATTTTGCCGCGGCATCGGAAGCCAGGAATAGAGCCATATCAGCAACGTCACTGGGAAAAACGCGCGTCTTCAGACATTGACCCGCCATGATTTGCTTTTCGACGTCCGGCGTGTACCACAGTTTTATCTGGCGTTCGGTCCAAACAGCCCCGGGCGACAAAGTATTTACCCGAATGTTAAATGGTCCAAAATCTTGGGCTAAAGCGCGCGTCAACCCATGCACGGAAGCCTTGTTCATAGCGTAGATGGGGAGACCGGTCTGCTTGAGCTTCCAAACAATGGATCCCAGATTGATGATGGAGCCGCCACCGAGGCGCTTCATTTGCGGCAAAACAGCTTGCGCAGCGAAAAACATATGACGCTGGTTGACGGCGATGCGATCGTCCCAGTAAGCAGGCGTGACCTCTTCCGCGGTGTGACGATCATCATTGCCGGCATTGTTGATGAGCACGGCGATATCGCCAAGGTCGGTACGCATTTTTTCGATAGCGCCTTGCAGAGCGTTGACATCGCGAATGTCGCAGGGAATAAATAGCGGAGTTTTTCCAGTCGCAGCTTCAATCTGACCAATTAGGGCACGACTTGCGGCTTCCGCAATATCCACAAAACCGACCCGCGCTCCTTGTAAGCCGAAGGCACGCGCAAAGGCCGCACCGATACCGCTAGCTCCGCCAGTTATGAAAACAATTTTCTCGGCGAGGTCCGGGTAGATCGACGATGTGCTCATTTCAATCTTAGAGAATGTTCACGGCTCGCGCGGCCAGCAGCGCAACAATGGTTAGAGAGATCAATGACTGCAGCATCATGCCCACTTTGGCCCAACGCGAGAGCGCCGCGGTGTCGGTCGGCGAGAAAGCCGTGCTGGTGTTAAACGCGAGAAATAGATAGTCCATGAAATGGGGCGACCACGAGGCATAGCGGTCATCCTGGACAAACATCTGCGGGAAAAGAAACGAACTATCTATGCGGCCGAGAGTACGGTCGCGCTGCAGCGGACCGCCCGCATCGAGCTTCCAGTACCAGAGCGCAAAGACCAAAACGTTGGTGATCCAAAGTGCGCTCGCCGAACGCAGCATGTCCTTCGGGAGCTCGCGGTGCAGCGGTATACCCTGAATCAGAAAAATCAAGGAAGCAATCAAGGCCAGGGTGATGGCGCCATTGGCGGCAAACGTGAGAATGCGAACTACGTCGTTGCGACCGCGATGGTAGGACACGACCGTCGGGATTAGCAAAACAAAGATGATCGCGAGCAGCAGCCAGCTTGGACCTATGGAAAGAGGTTTCGGCAATGACAAGTACACACAAGAGGCAGCCAACATCGCCACGAACGCGGGCCATCGAGGTTCACGAATAATTGGATTGCTCATAAAGTGGCGGCGAAGTACGAGCGTGAAGTTTAATACAGTTTTGCTTACGCCACAGCCTGGAATGGTTGGGCCACGAAAAAAAGCGCACGGACTGACTACATAAGTGGTGAGAAGGCAGGAAGTCGCGCTCAGGGGCAATCCTGACAACTGACGCGCACCAACCTAATTGCAAAAACTTGGCTGGATCGGCCGGAGATCACTTAGCTGAGCCGATTTGCGGATATGCCGCACCAATGTGAAAATAGGTTATGCGAAAACTATTCACCACAACGGTAACTACATTAATGGCTGGAATGATGCTGCATGGAATTGCCATGGCACAGCAGAGTCCGGCACCGGCTGCGAACCCGCAACAGACCCCGGCTGCAAAGCCACAGCAGAATCCGGCTAAGAAGGCACAACAGGTTCCGGCGGCAAAAGGTCAGAAGGCACCGACGGCGAAGACTCGTTCAGCCACGTCGGCGAAAAGCCAGACAGCGCCTGCGCTCAAAACGCAAACAGATAAGGTCAGCTACGCCATCGGATTGAATATCGGGAGAAGTTTGCACAAGGATTCGTTAGAAGTTGACCCAAACATCCTTGTCAGAGGCTTGAAGGATGGATTGGCCGGCGGCAAGACGCTTTTGACGGACGATGAAGCAAAGGCCGCGATGACCACACTCCAGAACGATCTGCGCCAGAAGCAGGAAGAGAAAATGCAAGCGGCCGGAGAAAAAAACAAGAAAGAAGGCGAAGCGTTTCTGGTCGCTAACAAAACGAGCGAAGGCGTCGTCGCGCTACCCAGCGGTCTGCAATATAAGATTTTGAAAGAAGGCACGGGCCCAAAACCCACCGCCAGTGACACCGTCGTCTGCAACTATCGAGGCACACTCCTGGACAACACGGAATTTGACAGCTCCTACAAACGCGGCCAGCCAACGACATTCTCGGTTGGTCAGGTCATAAAGGGCTGGACGGAGGCGCTGCAACTGATGCCGGTTGGATCGAAGTGGCAACTTTTTGTTCCGTCCGAGCTTGCTTATGGCCAGCGCGTCGCAGGTCCCGAGATTGGTCCCAACGCTACGCTCATTTTCGAGGTGGAACTGCTTTCCATCCAGAACAAAAGTAAGAGTGAATGAGCAGGGAAATAAGTCGTTAAGCGAAACAGGCAGCCCTCTCGAATGCGGGTCGGCTCCGGCCTACTACGCCGGGGCCAAGCCTTACCGGAATGATTAAGCGCCTACTTCTGGAATAATGAAAAGATTGGCTCCGGGGCGTGGACTCGAACCACGATAGCCAGATTCAAAGTCTGGAGTCCTACCGATTAGACGACCCCGGAACAGCAAGATATTTTACTTCTATTGCAGCAATTGGCAAAACTATCGTCAACTTTCGTGCCTTAGCTCCATAATTCCCGCACTCTCAACCGCGAATTTACATTGCTACAACCTTCCGCGCGCCACATCTTTTACTTTAATGAAATTGAGGTGGGCCTCGGGTAAAATCTCACAATGGCTTCGGCAAGGTCGTCTCGTCGATCTTTTCTCGCGTGGTCAGCGATGCTTCCGTGGGCACTTCGTGCTCGCGCTTCGGCCGCGATACCGATAGGACTCGAAATGTACTCCGTGCGCGAGGAACTGAAGCAAAATCCGCCTGGCACGGTGCGCGCCATAGCGGAAATGGGATACCAGGGCGTGGAATTTTATGCACCCTACTTTGACTGGACGGAGACCGAAGCGAAACTGATGCGCAAGCTCTTGGACGAACTTGGCATGCGCTGCTTCTCGACTCACAACGACAGCAAGTACTTCAACGCGCAAAATATTACTCGTGCGCGGGACATGAACCTAATTTTAGGCAGCAAATACATGGTGATGGCGAGTGCCGAGCCAAGACCGGGATCCGATGGGTGGAAAGGGGTGGCCGATACATTAAATATTGCCAGCGAGCAGCTCGAACCGTCGGGATTGAAGGTGGGCTATCACAATCATCAACCGGAGTTCACAGCTGTTAATGGCCGTCGCCCGATAGAAATTTTGGCGAAGAATACAAAACCATCGATAATGCTCCAGCTTGATGTGGGTACTTGTTTGGAGGCGGGCGCTGATCCGGTGGCGTGGATTAAAGCTAACGCGGGCCGAATCCGATCTCTCCATTGCAAAGATTGGTCCCCGGATTCAGCGAAGGGGTATAGCGTATTGTTTGGTGAAGGCGCGGCGGATTGGAAGAATATCTTTGACGCCGCGGAAAAAACTGGTGGCGTAGAGTATTACCTAATGGAACAGGAAGGCAGCAGGCTTTCTGAACTGGACACCGCTCGTCAGTGCCTTCAAACTTTCCGCAGTAAGCATCACTCGTAAGTATTCAATGAGTGCTGCAAAGCCACATTGTTATAAGCGTCCGCAGATAATCTCTATACGGAAACTAACGGAATTCATTCGAATTGTGCAAATCCGGCACCCTGCTTGTTGAAGAGCGGACGAACAGGTGCGTGGGGATGTGATACACAGCACCCCGTTTGGAATCCCCATGTAACAGCCGAGACAAGGCGTCGAAGGCAACTCTGCCGAGTTCCGCACGTGCGAGCCGGATTGTGGTTAGCGGAGGCTGGGTAAACTCCCCTAGTTCAATGTCGTCGAACCCCACGATAGAACAGTCTTCCGGAACCCGCATATGAACGTGGTTAATCGCGCGCAATGCCCCGAAGGCAGTGAGGTCATTGGAAGTCAGAACTGCCGTGGGCCTTTCTTTTAGTTGCAGCAACCGGTACATGGCTATTTCTCCGCCATCGATTTTGTGGTTTCCCTCCGCGACTAGACCCTTATCCTCGGCTAGATGATGTTTATTCAAACAGTGCAGAAAGGCTGACCGGCGCGTGCGTGCGGATTTCAGATTCATCGGACCGCTGATGAAACCAATGCGCCGATGTCCCAGAGCGCATAAATGGTCCACGGCTTCATGAATTCCTTGGGCATAATCGACACAAATGTTGCTAATGCGCTTGCGTACCTTGCCAACATCCAGAAAGACGATGGGGATGCCGCGCTTGGCCAGTTCATCGATTAGCCGAGTATCCATTTCGGACGTCATGATAGCGACGCCATCCACTTTATTTTGGAGCATTCGCCGCACGCAGGAGGCCATACGCTTGGCGTCATAATTAGTGCTCGTCAAAATCACTTCATAGTTGTTTTGCAAGGCCAGATCTTCAAATCCTTTTACCAGTTCGGGGAAAAACGGGTTGGAGATATCCGAGATGATGAGCCCGAGGATACGGCTGCGTCCTGATCCCAGGGTGCGCGCATGAGTATTCGGGTAATAGTTCAGCCGGCGAATGACGCGCCAGACTCTCTGAGCAGTACGAGGGTGCACGGCGGCGGAATCGTTCATAATGCGAGAGACTGTCGCGGTGGAGACTCTAGCCTTTTTGGCAACTTGCGTGATGTTCATGGACTTGCGCGAAAGTTTACAAGATATGTCGCCTGTTCGCCGTACGGCATCTTTATAATCCACAATTCTGATCTCGATCATTAAAATCTTGACAAGTTAACGCCGTGAGGAGTATCGTCACGCACAGTTTATTCCTCTATGTAAGCGTTTACATAAGGAATTGTTGAATGTAAATAGCAGTGCTCCTTGGGGGAGCACATTGGGGTGAGGTATGAAATCCTGGAAAGTGGCAATAGCAGCTGTGCTGCTGTCTACAAGTGTTTGCGCACTCCCTTCTCTTGGCCAAAGCGATCGCGGAAGCATAACCGGGACCGTCACCGACCCTTCCGGCGGTGTGGTTGCTAACGCAAGTGTTAGCGCCACGAATTCCAGGACGGGCGAGGTTCGCGAAACCACCACCACCGGTGAAGGAAGTTATACGTTCTCGGAGTTGCCGGCTGCGCCGTACGGAATCACCGTAGACGTTGCAGGATTTAAGACCGCGACGCAAAACGTGATCCTCCCGGTGCAGGAGACCCTGCGTGTGGATTTCCATTTGGTGGTCGGCGCAAAAGGTGAGTCGGTTACCGTTACGAGCGAAGCGCCGATGCTGCAGGCCGAAAGCCCCGTGCAGCAGACCAACGTAAGCGAAAAACAGGTGCGCGAGCTGCCTTTGCAGGTAAGTGCGGAATTTGGCGGGCGGACTCCTCTTTCCTTCATATTTTTGGACAGCAGCGTCACGTCGGGCAGCGGTACAACCGGCCGGGGCACAGACGCAGCAAACTTTCGCGTTAATGGGGGTCAGGGACTCGGCACCTCGATTCTAATTGACGGAGCGGGAACGCAACGTGCGCAAAATGGAACATTTTTCTCCGAAGTTGCGCCTGGTCCAGATGCCTTCCAAGAATTTACAGTAAGCACCAGCAGCTACTCAGCGGAATTTGGGAGTTCTTCGGGTGGTGTCGTCAATTTCACAATCAAATCGGGAGGGAACGGATATCACGGCGAAGTATACGACTTGCTGCGAAACACCGCGTTTAATGCTAACAGCTTCATCAACAACGCGAACAATTTGCCTCGCAACATCGATCGTGAAAATGATTTCGGCGCCAACATTGGCGGGCCTATATGGATTCCGAAGTTATACAAAGGAACGAACCGTACTTTTTTCTTTTTCAATTATGAAGGATATCGTTTCACGCAAGGTGAAAATGTTCGCGTAACCGTCCCGACAGCCAAGATGCGCACCGGCGATTTTTCAGAGTTGCTCACCGATCCTTATGTGTTGGGATTCTTCGGCGGCCCGGTGTCGATCTATGATCCGACCATCGCACCAGATAAACGCACAACCCCTATTCCTGGTAATCGGCTTGATCTCTATACCAACCCGACTACGGGTAAATCGGTAATCGATCCAGTTGGGCAGGCGATTTTGAATCACTTTCCGGCCCCAACTAGCGCTGGCGTTTTTCATAACTATCTTGCTGCCTCGCTCATTCCAACGACGATGGACAGTTACGTAGCAAAGGTCGATCAGGTCATAACGGACAGGCAGCATCTATCCGGTAGCTATACTTACCGAACCCAAGTCACAATGAAGGGCGGCTTCCCGCGCTTCCCGCTACCCTTCATTGCGCAGGACGTATGGCACCAAACTTTTAACTCTCATTTTGCCAGGGCGCAGTATGACTACACGATCTCGCCCAGACTCTTAAACCACCTGAATCTCGGATGGAGCCGGACGGTTGTGGCCAATATGAACACCGGTGTCGGCCACATTCCTTCCGTGGAACTAGGGCTGCCCGCAAACGCCACGCAAGACGCTGCGTTCCCGAGAGCGGGGTTTCCCGGTTATGGTCCCATTGAGACGTCTGCAGATCCACGCGCTGCGCAAAACATTGGATCCACTTTCTTTACCGATCGCCTGCCGGATAACACGGCGGAGATCAGCGATACGGTTACATGGGTCAAGGGGCGGCACACCTTAAAATTTGGAAGCGATGTGAAGTGGCAACAACTGAACGTCACCCAGTTTATCGATCCTGGGGGAACATTTAATTTTCGGGGCGACCAGACGGGTTCCGATGTCGGTCCAAACAAATTTGGAGGAGGGGGCGGATGGCCCATCGCCAGCCTGCTCACCGGGGCGACGGAATTTTCTTTCGTCAACATCCACTCGGTAAAGCCCGCCTGGCGCTATTTCGCTCCTGCGTTCTTTGCCAACGACGACATCAAGGTGACGCCGCGGCTGACAATCAATGTGGGCGTGCGTTATGAGATTCCTTATCCGCGCACCGAGGCAAATAATAAACTTAGGGGATTTGATCCCACGGTTGCCAATCCTGACCCGCAAATTGCTGGAACACGACCGGGCGCGCTCGTTGGTGCCGGGGGACAGGGCGGTTTGCAAGCACCCTACCGAGGACTTGTAAAGCCCGATTACAGCGACTTTGGGCCACGCCTCGGGTTCGCGTATTCCATCAACAATAAGAGCGTCGTCCGCGGAGGAATCGGTCTCTATTACGCTCCTCTTTTGGCCAGCGACATCACTTCCGGACTGCAGGGCTACAATACCACCCGCCTGCTTACCCCGGATGGCCGACTATCAAGAGGCTTTTTAGCGACGTATCCCGCAGCGCCAGTACCTGACCCCAACGGACAATTCCTTGGTAGCGATGTAGATTACTTCGATCCCAACTTCAAGCTCGGCCGCACTGTGCAATATAGCTTTGACTACCAGCGCGAGTTAATTGGCAATTTCGCCTTAACCTTGGGGTACATCGGCAGTCATGGCACGCGGCTGCGTTCGAACTTTAAGCGGCTGAATGCAATCCCGCTGAACGATCTAAAACTGGGTTACACAATCTTGAATGAGCCACTAGCTGCCGCGCTTGCAAATCCAGCCCATGTTGCTTATGCGACCAGCGTGGGTGTAACTCTACCCAGCAGTCCTGCCGCGGTGTATCCGGGCTTCACTGGCACTGTCGCACAGGCTCTGCGGCCGTTTCCTCAGTACGGGCGCATTAACGAACAGCTGGAAAGCCAGGGGCGCAGCCTTTACGACGCCTTGCAAGTGAAGCTTGACCGGCGCTATTCCAAGGGTCTCCAATTTGGATTCTCTTACACCTTCTCCAAGCTGATTACCGACGCGGCAGAAGATCTATTGGGTCGATCTCCCATCGACAACGTTGTTCAAAACCCATTCGACGTTCGCTCTTTGCGAAGTGTGTCGCCCAACAATGCGGCGCATGTGGCGGTATTCAGCTACCTTTATGAATTACCGTTCGGCAAAGGCCGAGCCTGGCTGTCGCAACCCGGCATTCTGGATAAGATTGTTGGTGGTTGGCAAGTTAACGGGATCCACCGTTATCAATCAGGCCTGCCGACGACAGTATTGAACTCGGGTCCCGCGTACACCGATAATTTCCTAAACCTGGTTGGGTATTACAGCAGTATTCGCCCGAACCTAACTGGGCAGCCCATTTTTGCAACCACGACGCCGAGCGGCACCATTTTCCAGCTCTTGAATCCGGCGGCATTTTCGCTCCCGCCGGTATTTAGCCAAGTTCCTCCGCTCTCGAAACCCGGAGATCCGGCCTACGCGGCCTATTACGCCGATCCAACGCGTTTTTTTGGAACTGCGCCGCCCGTGATCGCCGGCGCGAGAGCCTTGCCGTACTTTAGCGAGAACCTAAGCGTGTTGAAGAAAACAACGCTAACGGAAAGACTCACTTTGGAATTTCGCACAGAATTCTTCAACCCATTCAATCGTCACCGGTATTTTCAGCCGAACAATGACCTGCGAGACGCGGGAAACTTCGGTCAGGCCAGCGTCGTAAACGTGCCGTATATCTACGATCCACGCGTCATCCAGTTTGGTCTGAAATTGATTTATTGATCGAAGCTTTTGAGCAGGCTGCGGGGCTTTGGTGGTTCCCCGCAGCTTGTTTCGCGTTAATCTGGTGGCCATGAGGCGGCTTCCGCAACTCCCGATGATTCCGGTCATTTTGATGCTTACCATGAGCTGCAGTTTGGAGCCGCCCGCGCAACCCGCACGCGATCCTAGCCAAGACCCCGCCGGCCAGGATCGTGCTGCTACGCTGGTCTCAAAAGGTGTCGCGGCCATGGAACATGGCGACTCTGCGGCGGCCAAAATTTTCTTCCGACGCGCGCTTAGCGTTGATTCAAAAAATCTGGCTGGGCGCACTTACCTCGGCATCCTTGCTGATAAAGCCGGTGAGTTGGCAGAGGCCGAACGCCAGTTTGCTGCCGCGGCAGCGGCTGCGCCAAAATCGCCCGAAGCGCGCAACAATTACGGCGCGATTCTTCTAAAGCTCGGTCGCAAACGCCAGGCGGCTGTGCAGTTTGAGGCTTCACTTCAGCTCGATCAAAGACAACCTGGCGCGCTCGTAAATTTGGCACAGATACGCTTTTCTTCCGGAACCCCAGCCGGCTTACGGGAAGCGAGAGAGCTCTTCAGAAGGGCCCAAGCACTCGCTCCCGACGCCGAGACGGCTCGGGCACTCGTAGTTATCGCGCTCCAGCTGCATGAACCGGAGCAAGCGGGTTCTGACTTTCATGATTATTCCGCGCGCATGCTCGACGCTCCCCAATCCGTGTCCGCTCCCGCGGCCCGCGCCGAACTGGGAGCGGCTCTGTTGGAACAGGGACTGTCATGGGAGGCGGCTCAGGAGCTTCAGGCCGCAGTCGCGGCGCAACCTTCCAACGTGAACGACGTCGTGCTGCTGGCTCGAGCCCTGCAAGCGAATAAAACTCTCCCTGCTGCAGGTCGCGTCCTGGAATCGGCGATTGCAAGGGGAATGGAAGCTGCACCAATTTATTTGACGTTGGTAGAGATTTACGAAGCCGAAGGGCGCGTGGAGAATGCCATCCCGGCTATGCGACGAGCTATCGAGCTCGATCCCAAGAATGAGGCCTATCGATTTCGCTACGCGATGTTGCTGACAGATACCAACGCTCCACAGGCAGCCGTGATCCGCTTGCGCGAAGCCCTCAACGAATTTCCGAATTCCGCGAAGCTTTGGTTTGCCATGGGAATCGCGCAGCTTCAAGACAACAAGAATGAGGAAGCGGCGCAATCATTCGATCGGTGCGTCCAGCTGGATCCCACGATGTCCGCAGCGTTTGCCTACCTGGGTATGATTGACGTCGATCTAGGAAAAGTCGAAGCCGCCGTTGCCTTCTACAAAAAAGCGCTGGATGTTAATGGGCATTCCGCCGCAGCACACTTCTTAATGGCTGAAGCTTTAGGAAAATTGACTCCCCCCAATGAACCTGGCGTGGAAGAACATCTGAAACGAGCATTGTCCGTGGATCCGAAATTTCAGCAAGCTCATCTCGCACTCGGCAAGCTTTTATCGCGCACCAATCGCTTTGAGGACGCAGCTCGCGAACTAGAGGAAGTAATACAAGCAGACCCGAAAATGGCCGAGGCGTACTACCAGCTTGGACGGGTTTACATGCGCTTGAAGCGCAAAGAAGACGCTCAAGTAGTGATGTCGAAATTTGAGCAGCTAAGCGACGCAGAGAAGAAAAAGTCGGAGGATGAACGGCGAGAAATTGTACGTCGCCTCGCCGAAGTTCGCTTTTGAAACTAGAAGGAGGCGCAAAGTGTTAAAAAGTTTTCGACAGCGCGGCCGGCTAGCCATTGTTTTTAGCGTATTGCTCACGTTAGTGCCCGCGGCAGCCTTACCGCTGCAAGCTCCTCTTCAATCGCAACCAGCTACGCAAGAATGGACCGCCAAATTCGACGGCGATTCACTTGATCTCAACAAATGGGAACGCTTCACCTTTGCGGGCGGCAGCGGCGGCACGCTCAAGGTCGAAGGCGGCGAATTGCGAATGCGCGGTGTGAATGGAGCGCGTTCTGGCGTGCGCACGAAGCAGAAGTTCGGCGGAGAACGCTTCATCGTAGAAGCTACGCTGGCCAAGGTTGGTCCGGCTTTATCAGACCCCGGCGCGGGAATATCTCCGCTGGGCTTCGGCAGCCTTACGATCCTGTTTGATGATTCCGGACGCAATCGAGTGGAATGGATTCTCACGAGCGAGGGCACGTTCGAAGCCTGGGCGGTGGTGAACGGCCAAGATGAGCGAATCGACAATCGCAAGCTTGCAACAAAAACTCCTAACCCTACGCTTGGAATTGTTCGTCGCGGCGATGAATTCCTTTTCATGCTCAACGGCCAAATGGGACTCCAAAAGGTGGTAAAGAATCTTCCGAACGAGTTTTGGATCATGCTTTATGGTTTCGGTTCTTCAGAAAATAACTGGAGTTCGGTGCGCGTTGTAACCGTGCAACAATCTCGACGGTGAAATATTTGAGAGCAGTTGTGCCGATATTCTCGACACTTCAAAGACGAATGCGGAATTTAGACCACATGGTTCCTTCGAAAGCTATTCTCGGGGCCAACTGTTGTTCATTGGTCCTGCTTGTTGTTTTGCTGGTTTTTACTGTCGGCGCTGCGGCACAGGTCACGCCGTTGGAACAGGGCTGGAAATTCTTACCCGATTCGAACGGAGAGCTCAGCTCGTCTGAGGTCATCAATGCTCCTGGTTGGCGCGATGTTCGTGTCGGCCTGTCTTGGAATGCGCAGTTCGACGATCTTCGCGATTATGCCGGAGTTGCTTGGTACCGAACCACTGTTGAAGTGCCGCAATTCGTTGAACCCGGCCACGTATTGCTGCGCTTTGGTGCGGTGGATTATTTCTGTGAAGTTTTTCTGAACGGCAAATCGGTAGGCACTCACGAAGGTGGCTACACTCCGTTTACTCTCGACGTCACGCGGTCCACACGTCCTGGTTGGAATCAAATGCTGGTGCGCGTTGTGGATCCGCCGATGGATCCTAAAGAGAACCGCGCTCGATTTCCGGAGTGGATATACGATGAAATTCCCCACGGTAAACAGAACTGGTATGTACAGACAAGTGGAATTTGGCAACCTGTTCTACTTGAGTTTAGACCGGCGCTGTACATCGAAAGCGTGCACGTCACAACCCATGTTGATGGCCAGGTCCAAGCCGACGTGCGCGTGGGTGGTTCCCAAAACATGTCCAGCCATGCGCTCCCATTGACCGTCATGATTCGCGACGAAACTGGTCGTACTCAATTCACGGAAACTGTAACGGTCGAAGGGCCGGGCGCCAAAGGTTTCCAGGGCCGCATCGATTCCCCCCGTCTCTGGAGTCCGGATCATCCAGTGTTGTATTCGATCGAAGCGCGCTTGGGCGATGCCTCTGTCGATGTTCTTCGGGATCGCTTTGGTTTTCGCAGCTTCGAAGCGCGCGATGGAAAACTGTTCCTCAATGGCGAGCCTTTTTACATGCGGTCTGCGCTCGATCAGGATTTCTACCCAGAAACGATCTACACGCCGCCATCCAAGCAATACATGCGCGACATGATGATCGAAGGAAAACGTCTGGGCTTGAACCTGCTGCGTTGCCACATCAAAGTCCCTGACCCGGCCTATCTCGAGGCCGCCGACGAAGTCGGCATGCTCGTATGGTATGAAATACCTTCGTGGAATGATGCTCATCATTTCACTTCAAAAGCCGCCGAGCGCGGCGAGAAAACTTTCGCCGAAATGGTGGAGCGCGATTGGAATCATCCGTCGATTGTTATTCAGAGCATCATCAACGAATCTTGGGGTGCGGATCTCAAACAAGTGGAACAGCGGCGCTGGCTCCGCGCGGCTTTCGAACGCGCCAAACAACTCACCGCTCCACTTGGCAGGCTCATCGACGATAACAGCGCGTGTTGCGACAATTTCCACGTTAAGAGCGACTTGGACGACTTTCACCAGTACTTTTCCATCCCCGACAGCGCGGATAGGTGGGATAAATGGACCGCGGAATTCGCCACGCGCCCCAAGTGGAGCTTTAGCCCTTTTGGGGACGCCGAGCGCTCCGGGAAAGAACCTTTAATTCTTTCCGAGTTCGGCAATTGGGGATTGCCCAAGCCACCAAAAATTTGGCCGTGGTGGTATGGCCGAGATTTTGGCGGCCGCGAAGTAACACGTCCCGCAGGTGTGCTGGAGCGGTTCCGTCAATATCACCTGGATAGTCTCTTCGGACAATTCGACACGTTAGCGGAGGAGAGTCAGTGGCACCAGTATGCGTCGCTGAAGCATGAGATTGAAGAAATTCGTGGGCATGCGTCGATTCAAGGCTACGTAATCACCGAGTTCACGGACATCAATTGGGAAGTGAATGGGCTAATGGACATGTGGCGAAGGCCAAAGGTGTACGCGAAAGAGCTGGCTCACATTCAGCAGCCCGACGTGCTGCTCGCTAAGCCTTCGAAGTACAACTTTTACGGCGGGGACGTAGCGCGCCTCGAAGGTCAGATATCGCACTACGGATCGAGTGAGCTGAAAGGAGCGAGGCTCGCGTGGTGGACCGAATCAGGCGCAGCAGGACACTCCGAGCTTCAAGATTCCGTTGCACCCACCACGATTAAATCATTGGAGGCCTTCTCGTTTACTATCCCAATAGTAATGAAGCCGCGGAGCGAACGAGTATGGATGGAGTTGCGCAGCAGAGACGGGGAACTGCTGGCCGAGAATTCTTACGAGATTTTCGTTTACCCAAAGCCACAGCCGGCCGCGAACGTGGAAGTTACGTTAGATGATCCCGACGGCCGCTTAAAAAATTTAGCGCCGGCATTGAAACAAGCTGGCTATACGGTTCTGTCCGATCCATCTGGCAACGCGAGTGCCCTCATGATCGCTACCAAGTACGATTCCCGAGTTGAAAACTTAGTTCAACAAGGCGGTCGCGTTCTCCTATTGTGTGATTCCGCGGATGGGCTGCCAGCCAATGGTTCACTTAAACTGGTCCCGCGCGCTGGTTCGGACTTGGATGGAAATTGGGTCACGAATTTTAATTGGGTTCGCCAAAATGCCGCTCCATTTGAAGGCGTCGCGCTTAACCGATTGGTAGGCGTCGAATCGACTAGCGTGGTCCCTGAATACATAATCGACGGCGTGAATGCTGAGAACTACGACGACGTGCTTTCTGGAATCTTTTACGGTTGGCTGAATCGTAATGCCGCCCTCGCCGTGCAAGCGTCCATGAGGAAGGGCAAAGTGTTTCTTACTACTTTTCGATTCGCTGATTACGGAAAAGATCCCTACGCGACGCTCCTCTTCGATTCGCTTATTCGTTACACGTCTGCTTCCGCATTTGCACCTAAACTTACGATCACCCTTAAGGGCGGAACACCTTGATGCATACGGAGATTCCGTGGAGGATGGCAGTTCTCCGGCGCTGGATTTTTTTGCTGATCTGCGGAATCTGCATCAACGCTTCCGCATGGTGCGCCCAAGCGAGTAGCGGCGCATCGACCGCCCGTGTAACCATCGACGCCAGTAAGGTTGAGGGTCACATTAGCCCGATGCTCTATGGCCAGTTCGATGAATTCATGTTCGAAGCAGTCAAAGGCGGCGTTGCCGCGGAACTCCTTCGCGATCGGGACTTTGAGGCAGCACCAAACGCCATCGGGCTACCTCGTTACTGGGACCGCGATCCTGATGATCGAAATGACGATCCCGCTTTACATTTCCACTGGGATGATTCGGTGTATTACCCATCTGCACAAGAATTCATAAACGAGCAAACCGAACATTCATTGCGTGCGGATCTGACGCACGATGATGGTCAGCGACGTGGAATTCGTCAGGGCGACATACCGATACGGCAGGGAATCACGTACAAAGGATATTTATGGCTGAAGACAACCGGCTTCAGCGGTCATATCACCGTGGCGCTCGAAGCGGATTGGACAAGCGGGCAAACGTATGCAGCCGCGGAAATTAACAATGTCGCTGGCGATTGGAAGAGATACGAATTTACGCTGACCCCCACGCACGCCGATCCGCTCGCTAAGTTCGTGGTCCTTTTTTACGGCCGCGGCCGTCTGTGGCTTGACAAACTTTCCCTTTTGCCGGGCGACGCCTTCGATGGTGTGCGCGCGGATGTCTTCCAAAAGGTAAAGGAATTGCATCCGGCCTTCATTCGGTGGCCTGGAGGGAACGTAGCTCAGGATTACCACTGGAAGTGGGGCATCGGCCCCCGCGATCAACGCTACACGTGGACGAATTTATCCTGGGGGAACGAACCCGAACCCTCTGACTTTGGTACCGATGAATTTTTTCATTTTTGTCGGCGCGTCGGTGCCGAGCCTTCCATCACCCTGAACGTGGAGGGACGTGGCGCCACCGCCGAGGAAGCAGCTGCGTGGGTGGAATACACGAATGGACCTCTGTCATCCCATTTCGGTGCCTTGCGGGCCGCCAACGGCAGCGCGGAACCCTTCCACGTCAAGTATTGGGAAATTGGAAACGAGATCTGGGGCACGTGGGTGCGTGCACATAGTGACGCGGATACCTACGCGCGAAATTACAATCGTTATGCTGCTGCCATATTAGCTGTGGACCCTTCCGTTCGTCTGGCCGCGGTTGGCGACAACGACATGAATTGGAACCGCACGGTGCTGCAAATCGCCGGGCCACACATCGATTATCTGGTGATCCATCATTATTATGGCGATGCCGAAATGCAGGGCGATCCGTTGAACTTGATGGCGCGCCCTTTGGCTTACGAGCGCTTCTATCAGCAGGTCAGCAAGCTGATCCATGAAATTGTTCCGGGTCGCGACATTAGGCTGGACATCAACGAATGGAATACTTCGCTGCCATTGCCGCGTCAACACTCCATGGAGTCGGCGTTATATGCTGCGCGGCTCATGAATGTTTTCGAGCGCACTGACCTTGTAGCGATGAGCGCCGTATCCGATATGGTCAATGGGTGGTCCGGGGGTGTGATCCAGGCGAGTCGCCATGACGTCTTTTTAACGCCAACGTATCTCGTAAACGCGCTCTATGGCACGCATCTGGGAACGCAACGCCTTGCCGCACGTGTTGAGAGTCCCACGTTCGACACTTCCCGCGAAGGCAAGGGCATACCTTATCTCGATGCGGTCGTCACCCGAACGCAGGATGGTAAGCAAATTTTCATCAAAATTGTTAATACCGACGCGCAACGACCTATCCGCACGGACGTCCGCGTGAACGGAGTTAACTTAGATCCACACGCACTCTTGGAAACGATCAATGCGGATTCCATGACCGCGGCCAACAGTTTTGCAACGCCGAATGCCGTGTCGTTGCAGAAGAAAACACTCGAGGCCGGAACATCTTTTGCAGTTGAACTACCAAAGCATTCGGTTTCCGTGATAACCCTGGCTGTCGGGCCCTGAGTTTTGATTCATGAGAGTAGCGTCTATAAACGTGAATTCATTCGGCCAGTTACGTCGCATAGTGTGCGCGGGCGCTCCTAATCTTTGAATCGAGGACAAATCCGTGAACCTTGCAAGCATCGATTGGATCATCATGCTGGTCTACCTCGCTTTTGTTCTGGGCATCGGGTTTCTGCTCAAGCGCAAGGTAAAGACCAGCACGGATTTCTTTCTTGCAGGCCGAGCTATTCCCGCGTGGGTGTGCGGGCTAGCGTTTATTTCCGCCAATCTTGGCGCACAGGAAGTCATTGGTATGGCCGCCTCTGGTGCAAAGTACGGAATCGCCACCAGTCATTTTTATTGGGTAGGCGCGATACCTGCGATGGTGTTTGTCGGAATTTTCATGATGCCGTTTTACTATGGTTCGAGGGCGCGTTCCGTACCGGAATATCTGCGCCTTCGGTTCGATGAAAAAACGCGGGGATTGAACGCCATTTCTTTTGCCATCATGACCGTCTTTTCTTCCGGTATTTCCATGTATGCCATGGCACGCCTGATTCAGACGCTGCATATTCTCGATGCGCCATTTCAGCGAATGAACATCTCGTCGGGATGGATTTTTCATGTCAGCATCATTTTCTCAGCCCTCATCGTGCTCGGATATATCTTTCTCGGCGGGCTTTCCAGCGCCATCTACAACGAAGTGCTGCAGTTTTTTCTGATTGTCGCAGGATTTCTACCCCTCGTTTGGTTAGGCCTGAAAAACGTCGGAGGTTGGCACGGGCTGAAGGAAAACCTTCCTGCCGGATCCACGCATTCGTGGGTTGGTATGAGCAACCCGCACACTAATCTTCTCGGCGTCGAGTGGTTTGGCTTGGTGATGGGGCTGGGTTTCGTTCTCTCGTTCGGTTATTGGTGCACTGATTTTCTTGTCGTGCAGCGCGCCATGGCTGCAAATTCCATGAGTGCGGCGCGCCGCACGCCATTGATCGCGGCCATCCCCAAAATGCTGTTTCCATTTTTAGTGATTCTGCCAGGACTAATCGCTATCGCCCTGCCCACGCAGCCGGCACGCGCGACAGTTTCGCCGTCTGCCGTCTCGGAAGAGGTTCGTGCCGCAGGCAAGGGACTGATTCCTGCCAAGATTGACTCCCACACCGGTCGGCTGGAGCTGGACAAGCACGGAAAGCCTGTCCTCGACTATGACTTGGCCATCCCCAACATGTTGCTACACTATTTTCCTACCGGACTTCTTGGGCTTGGTCTCACGGCGCTTTTGGCCAGTTTTATGTCCGGCATGGCTGGAAACGTCACGGCATTCAACACTGTTTGGACGTACGACATCTATCAATCCTACATTCGGCCTAACGCCAGCGACTTGCATTACCTATTTATGGGGAGGCTGGCAACGATTTTTGGGATTGGTTTGTCCATGGTGGCTGCCTACGCAGCCACGCGCTTCAACAACATCATGGACATGCTCCAGTTGGTATTCGCCTTTGTGAATGCTCCTTTATTCGCCACGTTTCTTCTCGGCATGTTCTGGAAGCGAACCACCGGGCACGGAGCGTTTCTCGGTCTGATTTCCGGCATGGTAGCTGCCGCCATTCATCATGGCGTTACTCTCTCCGCGGACGCCGTGCCGGGCATCAAAGGCGCGTGGTTGGGGACTGTAATCCACGTTTACCCGAGTGAGATGGCCCAGAATTTCTGGACCGCTATTTGGGCTTGGTCTAGTTGTTTTATCGTCACTATCGTCGTCAGCTTGTTTACGCGGCCGCGGGAAGAAAAAGAACTCGTAGGCCTGGTCTATTCCCTCACACAACGTCTCGACGAAGGACAGGTATCATGGTACAAGCGGCCCGCAACCCTGGGCGCATTGGTGATCGCGCTCACAGTTCTCTTGAACCTCATCTTTTGGTAGAAGGAGTTTTGTGATGGGACTCGATATCCGGCTGCCGATTGGCGGTTTATTCGCTGTTCTGGGCGCCTTGCTCGCCGCCTATGGCCTGCTCAGCAATCCAACTCTGTACCAGCATTCTTTGGGGATCAACGTAAACTTGGATTGGGGCCTGGTCATGTTAGCTTTTGGTCTTATCATGATTGTTCTTGGCCGGCGTGGGTCACTCCGGAAGAATGCTGAAATTCAATTGGAATCAGCGGACCGTGAGCCCTCGCAACAGCGTCCCCATTAAAATAGCACGAGTCATCATCTAAGATGCAGACACCACTGCAGACTAAAGCATCACAGATGCAGGACAAATTTCGCGAGCGGTATCGCGTGCCCGCTCGAGTGTATCGTGCGCCGGGCCGCGTCAACTTGATAGGAGAGCACACCGATTACAACGATGGATTTGTTATGCCCGCGGCCATCGAATTTTATGTTTGGCTCGCCATCGCGCCACGCCGCGATCGGAAATTGGTGGTCCACTCTCTGAACTACGATGAAAGCGCTGAGATTAATCTCAATGAGGAAAATCCAAGACCTCGCAACCACTGGAGTGATTACGTTCAAGGTGTAGCGCTGATGCTGCAGCGCGCGCAGCAGCCCCTGCAAGGCGCTAATCTTCTGGTCAGTGGTGATGTCCCGATAGGTTCTGGCTTAAGTTCCTCTGCTGCCATCGAAGTTGTCACCGGACTTGCCCTGCTGGAAAATTCTGGCGTGCCAATCGATCGAGTCGAACTGGCCAAGATTTGCCGTCGCGCCGAAAATGATTTCGTCGGAGCGCGTGTCGGCATCATGGACCAATTTGCTTCTTGCTTTGGTCATGCGCAACACGCGCTCATGCTCGATTGCAGGTCTCTGGAATATCACTTGCTGCCGCTGCCACAGGACGTCAGCCTGGTCATCTGCAACACTATGGTCAGACACGACCTTGCAACTAGCCAATACAACGCGCGACGCAAGGAATGCGAAGAGGCAGTATCGCTGCTACACCGCTCGCTGCCTAACATCCGCGCTCTGCGAGACGTCCGGCCCGACGACTTACACCGTCACGCGAGCGAGTTACCTGCAACCATTTTCAAGCGTGCTCGTCACGTCGTAACGGAAAATGCACGCGTCGAACAAGCCGCCACCGCATTGCAGCAAGAAGATTTGCCGACCTTAGGCCAACTTATGGGTGAATCTCATCGTAGTTTGCGCGATGACTATCAAGTCAGTTGTCCTGAGCTCGATCTTATGGTGGACCTCGCCACCAAGGCTCCCGGCGTGTATGGCTCGCGCATGACCGGCGGTGGTTTTGGTGGTTGCACCATAAACCTGGTTAACGCGCGGTCCGTGCAAGCTTTTCGAAATCGTGTGGCGCAAGGCTACGAAAAAGATACGGGCATCGCTTCGCAGATATTTGTGTCTTCTGCCGCCGAGGGAGCCGCTGAGGTTACCTCGGCGTGATAGATGGCTGGCTGCATGCCTTTTGACTTAAAAGAACATCCTCACCGGCGTCTAAATCCCCTGAATCGAGAATGGGTATTGGTGTCTCCTCATCGCACCCAGCGGCCCTGGTTGGGGCAACTGGAAAGAGTCGCTATGGAATCCTCCGTAAAGTACGACCCCACCTGTTACATGTGTCCTGGAAATACGCGCGCAGTGGGAGTTCGTAATCCCGCCTACGAAAATACTTTTGTCTTTGACAATGATTACCCGGCTCTACTGCCAAATGCTCCCGAAGGCCGCATCAATCAGGACAACCTGATTGTGGCGCAAAGCGAATCTGGAATCTGTCGTGTCGGTTGCTTCTCCCCGCGGCATGACTTGACGGTAGCTGGGATGACCGTCGCTGAACTACGCCGAGTCGTGGATGTTTGGGCCGATCAATTTGCCGAATTGGACGCTCGTCCTTCCATTAACTATGTTCAAATCTTTGAGAATCGCGGCGCCGTGATGGGCGCGAGCAATCCACACCCGCACTGTCAAATGTGGGCCAATGTCAATATCCCCAACGAGCCGTCCAAAGAACACCTTGCTCAGACCGAACACTATTCGGCGCGAAAGTCCTGTCTGCTCTGCGATTATTTAGCGCTCGAACGCCGGATCGGAGAACGCATCATATTTGAAAACCAACATTTCTCCGTGGTCGTGCCTTTTTGGGCGGTCTGGCCATTTGAGACTTTAGTGCTTCCCCGGCGCCACGTTGCGTCCTTAGTCGATCTTGATGACCAAGAGCGCGATGGCCTGTCTGATGGCCTCAAACGTCTCACCGCCCGCTACGACAAGCTATTCGAAGTCTCGTTTCCGTATTCCATGGGCTTCCACCAGCGCCCCGCCGATAACCAGGCTCATCCGCAATGGCACTTGCACGCGCATTTTTTCCCACCGTTGCTGCGCTCTGCGACTGTCAGAAAATTCATGGTGGGCTACGAATTGTTGGGCACACCGCAGCGTGACATCACGCCAGAGACCGCTGCCGCTCGCCTTCGCGAATTAGAGGATGCCCACTAACGCAGGAGCTTCACTTCTGTCGTTGATCCCTTGCCGGCGCAAGCAATTCCAGCCACACGCCCCAGGAAACAAATCTGCCCGGTTCGAGCACTACCTCCCATTTTCTGTCTTTCCTTTTCGCAGATGCCACAGTCTCGGAAAGCCTTGATTTTGCTGGGGAATTCACCATAATGAAGCCCACTGTTTCGTTATCTTCGGTGTTCTCATGGAATGCCCTCTTTGTCAGGCGGAGAACCCGCCCACCGCCGCCAGTTGTATGAAGTGCAGCACGCCGCTGCCCTTGAATGACCAAACGCTCGGCGCAGCCGATTCCGGCGGCACCCCGCCCGCAGCAACCACTCCCCGCGGCACTTCCGCATGGTCAATCGCCGTCACTCCGCCGCCCGGCGCTCCCTACGCCCAGGGTGAAGAGCTTGTAGGAATGATGCTAGCCGAACGTTACGAAATTCTCGAATTGCTCGGCCAGGGCGGAATGGGAGCCGTTTATAAGGCGCGCGACACAGAGCTCGAACGGCTCGTTGCTCTCAAGCTGATCCGCGCCGACCTCGCCAGCAATCCCGAAATCCTCCGCCGCTTCAAGCAGGAACTGATCCTGGCCCGCGAAGTTACCCACCGGAACGTCATTCGCATTTTCGATCTGGGACAGGCCAAGGGGTTCAAGTTCATCACCATGGAGTTCGTGGAAGGCCGCGATCTTCGCGCGGTACTCCGTGAAAGAGGAAAATTTTCGCCGGACGAAACGGTACAGATTATCGCCCAGGTTTGCCGCGCACTGGAATCTGCCCACGCTGCCGGTGTGGTCCACCGTGATCTGAAACCTCAAAACATCATGCTGGATGCGAAAGACCGCGTTTACGTGATGGACTTTGGCATCGCGCATTCCCTCGAAACACCGGGCATGACACAGACCGGCGCGTTGATGGGCACGCCGGAATATATGTCACCCGAGCAGGCCAAGGGCCTCAAGGTCGACGCACGCTCGGATCTGTTTGCTCTCGGCATAATTTTTTATGAAATGCTGACCGGCATTTCTCCGTATAAGGCTGACACAGCTCTAGCTACCCTTCTGAAACGCACCCAAGAGCGGCCTCAGCCCCCCGCGGAAGTAGATCCCACGATTCCGCAGGCCATCAGCGACGTCGTTATGAAGTGTCTGGAAATCGATCGCGACCATCGTTATTCCATAGCCAGAGAGATTCTCGAGGATCTTGGCCATGAGATGCCAACGAGCGTTCGGACCGTAGCCCCCACCCTGCCGCCGATGGCCGCGCCTCCCAAGCCCACCGAGGTCTCACTTTTCCGGCAGTATCGAATTTGGATCGTTGGAGCTGCCGCGGTCGTTTTGTTGGCAGCACTAGGAATTGTTTTTCGCGGCAAAATTTTCTCCGGGGTTACCGCGAAACCGGGCGTTCTCGTAGAGCAAGCTTCTCTCGCTATTCTCCCTTTCCGAAATGCGTCAGGCGATAATTCGCTCGATTGGCTTGGCCCGAGTCTGGCGGACATGCTCAGCACCGATGTGGGCCAGTCCGCACGCCTGCGTACCGTTTCTCCGGACCGCTTGTACCAGGTCCTTTCGGACCTGCGGATCACTCCTGGTTCCGCCATCGATCCCACTATCGTCGGCCGCATTGCTGAGTTCAGCAACGCGGATACCGTCGTCTGGGGCCAATACGCCAAGTTCGGTGACCAGATTCGCATCGACGCCACGCTGCTCGATCTGAAGCACAACCGCCGCGCGCCCTTGAAAATCGAAGCCGCCAGTGAGAAGGAGATCCCCAAAACCGTGGATGGGCTTGCCGAGCTCATCCGCAAAAACCTTGCAGTTTCCCCCGATGTGCTGAAAGAGTTGAAGGCCAGTTCCTTCCAACCAACTTCAAAATCCGTGCCGGCACTTCACGCGTACAACCAGGCGGTTCAACTGCTGCGTGAAGGCAAGAATTTGGACGCGCTGAAATATTTCCAGAACTCCACGAAAGATGATGCCGAGTTCGCGTTGGCCTTCTCCAAGATGGCGGAAGCTTACTCGCGGCTTGGCTATGATACCGAAGCCGAACATTCCGCTTCCAAGGCCGTGCAGTTGAGCGAGAATCTTCCGACAACCGAAAAATACCTGATCGCGGCCAATCATTTCCGCATCGCTAAGGACTACCCTCGAGCTATCGAGGCCTACCAGAACCTGGCCAAGGTATTGCGGGATAATCCCGACATAGAGGCCGCTCTGGGAGTCATCTACGAGAACTCCAGCGATTTTGCCAAGGCTCGGGAGTTTTATCAGAAGCTTCTCGCGGCCAATCCAAAGGACATCATAACTCTTCTGGCAATTGGACGGGTCGAGATCCTCAGCGGCAATCCCCAAGCCAGTCTCGATCCCTTGAACCGCGCTCTAAGTTTGGCCATTCAAGTTGACAACCAGGAACAGAAGGGAACGATTCTGCACGTCCTTGGCGCTGCCTATTCCTCTCTCAACAAACCGGACGACGCCCTGCAGAACTACAAACAGGCCTTGGAAATAAGACGACGCTTGGGACAGAAAAAGGGCATTGCCGACGGTTTGAGCATGATGGCTCAAACCTACGACGGACTAGGAAAATCCGACCTCGCGTTGAAAAACTATAACGATGCACTGCAGATCTACCGTGAAATTGGCGACCAACAGGATACAGGCGATGTTCTGCTCGACTTGGGACACTTCCACAATGACCGCGGCCGATATGATGAGGCCCTTAAACTTTTTAAGGAGTCGCTGCAAATTCAAAGGGATTTGCATAACCCCAATAATGAAGCCCTATGCTTGAACAACATAGGGAGCTCCTACTTTTCCAAGGGTGACTACGATGACGCCCGCATATATTTCGAGCAGGCCTTGCCGCTGCGCGAAAAGATTAATGTTTCGAGTGACATCGCTTTAACCGTCCATAACCTGGCGGAGGTTTCTGCGAAAACCGGGCAGTACGAGCAGTCCTTGGCGCACCACATGCGCGCGCTCGATCTATACCGAAGCGCGGGGGACAAGCATGGAGCCGCGATGGAAGGCTACACCATGGGAACGGTGTTTGAATACCAGGGCCGCTATGGCAGTGCGGTGAGCTCCAAGCGGCAAGCGGTTCAGGATTTTCGCGACACGCAGGACCGTAGTTTCTGGATGGCGGAGTCACTCAGCGGTTATGGTAACGCCCTTTCCGAGGCAGGACAATTTGACGAGGGGTCGAAGACGCTGGATGATGCCCTCAAGTTGTCCCGCGAACTCAAGAATGACGCTCAGGTTGCCCAAGCGTTGAACTGGCAAGGCGACAATTCTTTCTACCGTGGGGACCGCAGGTCCGCCAAATCGTCGTATGACCAAGCTCTCCAGGCTGCATCCAAAACGACTGATCGCCATTTGCTGCTGGTATCCAGGCTCAATTCTGCAAAGATCACCATTGAGGAAGGACAACCTCAGGCCGCGATGAGAACGCTTAAAGGCGTTGCCGATGAGGCGGAGGCGCTCGCTCTAAAGTATCTTTCTATTGAGTGCTCGATCTACGAAGCTGAAGGCAGAATGCAATTGAAAGATTACTCGTGGGCCCGGCAGCAACTGGAACGCGCTGTTTTGCAGAGTGAAAAATTGGGACTGCGACCGCTGCTCTTCAGAGCCCACTTCTTCCTCGGTAGATGGTCCCGCGACAAAGGGGCTACGGCCGATGCTGCGTCGCATTACCGCCAGGCGCTGAGCTTGCTGGACAGCCTCCGCAAAGAACCTGGCGCAGACAAGATCATGGAGCGCGCCGACTTCAAAGCCATCTACGACGAATCCGATCGCTGGCTGCGCGAGCACCGGTAGTTGGCAATGCGATAACCCGGTTTGTAAATCTTTTCTTTTTGGTCAGTCCCCGCCCTTGTTAACAGCCGGCGTTTCCTTGAACGACGCCAATGTCAAAATCTCGAAGGGACAGATAGCTCTTAACCAAAACGAAATGGGGGAAAAAGAGAACCGGATCTCAGGTATGATCCGGCTCTCCTCCTGTAAATATCCAATCTGATTAAAATTGGAATTGGAACTTTTTCACCACAAACTTCATGTTGACAGGCGGGAACAGAGTGGAGCCGATCTGCATAGTATACACCGTCGTCCCATCCGCCAGATAAGGCGCGGGCGACAGAAAAATGTAGTAAACCTTGAAGAACGGGTTGTAGGTGAAGGTCGTCGGGAAGCCTGGGGGGTACTGCACTAGTATCTGTGTCCCCTTCGAGTCGAACGTGGAGATATTCACCGAATTAGGCTTCGTCAGAGCGTTCGCGATGGACCTATCCGTGCTCTCATTTTCCAGTTCGAATGCAACCAGCATCGGCAAGCCGCTCAGATACGTGAACGGAGAGCTGCCCGGCACCGGCACCACTGGTTCGAACGTGGCCGGGGCAGTGCCCGTCGGCGGGTTGGGCACATCAGCCCAAACGAAATCGTTCAAATGCTTGGTAATTCCAGTTCCGGCCTGATCCTGTGGTATGACACAAAAAATGTTGCAGGTCACATCGAAGAAGAGAGTGATGTCGTACTTGAAGGGGTTCGGATCTTCCCCGTGCCGATCATAAAGCCTCTCAATCTTGTTGTTCCATCCCGGCAGGTACTCGCGGTTTGGTGTTCCCGCAGTTGACGGGTTTGCAAGATCAACATTTGTGTTCCACCCCATCTTTTCGACCACGGGGCCAGTGTAATCGGTGCCGCCCTGGTCCGTAGCCTTTGCAGCAGTGCTAACGCTATACCATACGCACATATTGTTGTGGTATGGGGTACAGTGAGGTACGAGTTTGTTGCCTGGAATTATCAGGTTGGTTGGATAGACGAATCCACCGGCTGACAGACGGCAATCGATGTTGTCATCAGTGGGTGTACCCGAGCCGAGTTCGCAGATTCCGTCGGCAATCCCGGGACCTGTCCTTCCCGTGGAGAATTCCGTTGGCACGTAGTGGGCCGTTAGTACCACATCGAACGTATTGAGCACACTAGTGATGGTAAGGGACATCGCATGGGACGCGGGATCGCTGAGGTTGTTATTTGTCAGGAAAGTGGCGGTCTGAGTGTTTCCACCCGGAGCGGGACTGAAGGTAAGGGTTACACTTTGCGAGTTTGCTGACGAAGCAAACCCGCCGCAGATTTGGGCAATATCCGAAGGAGCCGCAGGCGAAGACCGGAGATCTTGACTTATGTACAAGCACCCATCAGGGCCCACCTGCGAGAGATCTCCGCGCAAACCGCCGCTGGCGAAACTGCTTCTGATCGGAGGTTGTGTGAAATCATCACTTGGAAAATCGAAGCGTGTCATATCGCCATCGGTGTTGTCCGTGACCACGAACTGCGGCGACGCCGCGTGAAAGGCTATGCCGTCAGGCTCACGGAGACAACCCTCATTACATATGTCGTTGATAACCTGTTGCACAAAGTTTCCGTTTCTCCTGAGGATCGTAAGCGCCTTTGATGGGGAGCGAGTAGACAGAAATAAGAAATTGCCGCTGGGATCAAAGGCGATGCCGTCAACATACGACGCGACTGTATTGCTCAGTGAGACAATCGGCGTCGAAGTCGGCGTGGACAGTGTGGGGTCCAGGTCATAAATGGTGCAGGTGGACGTAAATCTGCAATCAGCCCCCACATAAACTAGGTGATTGGTTTGCGGATCGACCGTGATCCCTAACGCGTTGCCTGCTAATCCTATCGTTCGCAACAATGTCGGCGCAGTTGTACTTGCCATGGGGTTCGACAACTCGGCGACTCCGAGGTCCGTATTCGAATACAGTTTGCCATTGGGATGGTTGGTGAGCCCGCACCCGGTAAGACCTGGAGTCCCGCTGTTTACAGCAACCGGATGGCCTTGCAGCGGGAACCTAAACATAGTTCCACCGCTAAACGCACAGTTGTCCGCCCACACATCGCCGTTAGGCGCGAATGCCACTCCTCCAAGAAATGACGTGCTGGTGCCGAATGTCGCCTGAGTAAACGGCGGGCTCGGTGGGGTCGTGAACTGGCTCCAACACGTGGAGGCCGTCACTAACATGATCGCGAGCACTACGACCACTTCTGTGAATCTTTTCATTTTGTGTCTCCTGCCGCTAGACATGACCTCGTCCGAAGTGGCTGGATGAAATGTCGCTCCAGCGCTGCACCGATCATCTGCGAAATTAATTGAAATGGCGTACTGGGGACTTGTGGCTAGCCTTGACTAGCGCACAATGCGCCGAGATTCTGACTGCCTCATTTTGCGTTGTCAAGTATAAACAAAAGTACTGGGACGCCTAGAGCGGGCCTCGTTCCCTTCATAAAGTAGGCTTGGAAGTTGGGGCGCAGTTTATTCTGCCGGTTGGTACGCTCGTTCCGTTCGTTCCCAAGGGCAAACAGTGGCAAAATCACTCCTTCGCTAATTTCGCCCCACCGACTCGGCAATTCGGAAAGTTGCGTAAGACGTCCTCAGAGCGGCGACCACCGCGGTCTTCTCCGCGTCGCATGTGCACGCTCAACTGCTTTCTGCTAAATTGGTTGGGTTGCGCGCACCACGGGAGAGGTGTCCGAGCGGTTTAAGGAGCACGCTTGGAAAGCGTGTGTAGGAGAAATCCTACCGTGGGTTCGAATCCCACCCTCTCCGCCATTTTTTGCCTTTTGTTTTCAGTCAGTTCAATGACTGTCTGTTCCCGCGTGAACTGAATAACACTATATGACGATCAAATAGGTTGAATATCGCTGATCCGCCAAAGTGGTAAGCGGCAAAATGCAGTCGCTAGCGACGTCGATTGCATAAACGATCTTCGCGAAATCCTGCGTGAGAAGACCACGGTCATTTTTCTTATCGGGCAGGTGCCGGCGCCGTGGTCGCGCGCACGATGAGTTCCGGATCAATGGTAATTGTTTTCGGGTAAGGAACTGCGGGGCTATTGAATTCGCTGTAAGAGCGTTTCCGCCGCTAATACGCCCATCTCCCGGAACGGCTGCCGGACGGTTGTCAGCCCCGGATTTTGGAACGCCGCGCTTTGAATATCGTCGAAGCCGACGACCGAAACATTTTCAGGCACACGCTGTCGCGCTTCCCGCAGCGCTCGAATGGCACCGATCGCAGAGATATCATTGAATGCAAAGAGCGCCGTAAACGGTTCGTTGGCTTCAAGTAATTTTCGAGTGACTTCGTAACCCAGCTGGGGTGATGACGATTCGCCCTCCAACTGTCCAGTCAGTAATCGGTTGACTTCCAGTCCCATCTTCCGCGCCGAAGTATGAACAGCTTTCCAGCGCACATCTGTGTCCGAGCTGAACGTCTTTCCTTTAATGAAAGCGATCTTACTGTGGCCAAGCTTTGTCAGATGTTCGAGCGCCAATGTCGCGGCGAGCGCATGATTCAAGACGATGTTTGTCACGCCAGCAATTTCACGGTGTCCCGAAACTGCCACAAGTGGTAAGACCACACTTTCCGGACACACTGTGTCTACCGCGATTAAGCCCTCAACTGCGCGTTGCTGCTGCAGCTGTGGATACTCCTCGATGAGCTCCTTTCGATGGCGGTGGCTCACCACGAAATAAAAATACCCTTCATCCAGCAGGTGATCCTCGATCCCGGAGAGCGCAAGCGCGGCGTATCCTTCGCTGATCTCAGGAACTACAACCCCTACGCGGTGAAGCTCCGCCGCCGCCGTAGCGAGCGAGCCATGAAATTCGGGCGGTAATTAAGCTCGCGCGCTGCCTCGCGAACCCTTTCCTGTGTGTGCTTGGGGATTGAAGGATTGACTTCGCAGCCGCGGAACCATTTATGACAACAGACACTGCAGCCTGGGAAAGCCCGAGGTGTTTGGCCAGAAGTTTCAAGCTCACGCCAGACACTGCAGAGGCATTGGGCGAAAGCCGTATCGCAGCCGACTTTGATCTTGGCATTGGTTTTTCCGCCATCGTAGTCTTGCACAAGAGCAGGGAACGAGTAAATGGAAGACGAACAGCGCTTGACAAAAGATGCTCAAGGAGTGTTTTAATCAAGCGAAACAAGTGAATCGATTAATTTACTCTTTTTGTTCACAAACCTGTTATAGAGGCGTCATGCGCCACTCGGATCATCGCTTGCCGGTTGTAAATATTCTAATGCGCTTCACGATAGCACTGCTGGTATTTTTGCCGTTTCAGGAACTCCGCGCCCAATCCTCTACACCGGGGCAAAGAATCGAAATTGATGCTGCGGGTCCTTCGCATCCTTTTCCGCATTTCTGGGAGCAAATGTTCGGTTCAGGTCGCGCCATTCTGTCGCTACGCGAGGGCTATCGCCACGACCTCCGGGAGACGAAACGCATCACCGGCTTTGAATACGTGCGTTTCCACGCGATCTTTCATGACGAGGTTGGAGTCTACGACGAAGACAAAGATGGGAAACCTATCTACAACTTTTCCTACGTCGATCAAATCTATGACGGCCTATTGGAGAATCATGTTCGTCCGTTTATCGAGCTAAGCTTTATGCCCAAGAAGCTCACCTCTGAACCGAACGCATTACATGCTTTCTGGTACAAACAGAACGTCGCTCCTCCCAAAGATTGGGACAAGTGGGCACAGCTGATCGAAAATTTCACTCGCCACCTCGTGCAACGGTACGGCGAGGACGAAGTGTCCCAATGGTACTTTGAAGTCTGGAACGAACCCAACATCGACTTCTGGGTTGGTAATCCTAAAGAAAGCACCTATTACGAGCTCTACGATGGCGCGGCTCTGGCCGTCAAGCGGGTCAGCTCCCGTCTCCGCGTTGGCGGCCCAGCGACTGCCCAGGCTGCCTGGGCAGATCGATTCCTATCGCATTGTAAAGCAAAAAACGTCCCTGTCGATTTCGTTTCCACTCACGTTTACGGCAACGACAAAGCTGAAGACGTCTTCGGCACGCACGAAGACATTCCCCGCACGCAGATGGTTTGCCGCGCTGTTAAGAAAGTGCATGAGCAAATCGCCGCTTCACCCTATCCCAAGCTGCCGCTCATCTGGAGCGAATTCAACGCCGATTACAGCAATCAGCCACAAGTGACCGATAGCCCGTTCATGGGGCCCTGGTTAGCCGACACCATTCGACAGTGTGATGGATTGGTTGACAGTATGAGCTACTGGACGTTCTCCGACGTATTCGAAGAGCAGGGAGTGGTCAAAACACCCTTTTATGGTGGCTTCGGCTTGCTCGCTGAGAACAGCATTCCCAAGGCGGCCTTCAATGATTTTGCGATACTGCATCAACTGGGTGACACGCGCTTGGATGTGAAGTCGGACTCGGTGCTCGTCACTCGTCGCAAAGACGGCTCCCTCGCAATTACCGTCTGGAACCTTTTCTTGCCGGAGGAGCCGGGGACTTCAAAGACGGTCACGCTCAATTTCAAAGGTTTATCAGGGACAAGAAGAGCGCACGTGACCACCGTGGACCAAGATCACGGCTCGCCACTGCCCGTATGGGAAAAGATGGGTCGGCCGCAAAATCCCACGCCGGCACAAATCGAGTCGCTCCGGAAAGCCGCTGCTCTTTCTGCCGCGCAGCCTCGCGCGCTCATCAATGGCTCGATCACACTCACCCTGCCACCCCACGCGCTCGCGCTCGTCACGGTGAACTAACTTAGCTGGAAGTTATCGCGTGCTCACGCGTACCCGTTAACTTTCTTGACAATTAATTCTGAATATCAATATAGGGTATCTGGATCGTTTAGTACGATAAACGAGTCAGGTCTGCCGGAAACGTTGTGGGAAAAATCGGGCCCCAAAAACCGACACATCTCATTGAGGCCAGAGCTGATAAAGCCATGAGTGGAGCTTTGCCTGATGGAAATGGAAAAGGACCAGCAAGTTTCGCATCACTCACTTGAGGGGTGGCAGGGTGGTTTGCAGAGCGCTTTTGAACAAGCTGCGATTGGCATGGCCCACGTTGGTTTGGACGGTCGCTGGCTTCGCATTAATCCTGCACTGCGACAGATCGTGGGCTACTCCGAAGAGCAGCTCCTAGCCACGGATTTCCAAAGCATCACGCATCCCGATGATCTAGATGCGGACCTCAACTATGTCCACCGAATGTTGACGCGAGAAATTCGCTCCTATCAGATGGAGAAACGTTATTTTCACAACGAGGGACACGTGGTCTGGGTGTTATTAAGTGTCACCTTGGTATGCGATGCCAGTAACAATCCTCTCTTCTTCTTTTCCCAAGTCCAGGACATCACCGAGCGCAAGCGTGCCGAAGAAGCCTTGCATGAAATCGACAAGCGATTCCATGCGTTCTTAAGTAACAGTCCGAGTCCGATTTTCATTAAAGATACCGAAGGCCGCTACGTTATGGTGAACAAACAATTAGAAAGATTGCTACGGGTTCGCCAAGAAGACATTCGAGGCAAAACAGACTCCGAATTATTCCCGCCGGGGCAGGCTGCTGCGTTTCGAGCTAACGATCTGCAGGTGCTCCGAGCGGGTGCAGCCATGGAATTCGAAGAAGTGTCCCTGCATGAAGACGGTCCGCACACGAGTATTGTGTGCAAGTTTCCACTGCTGGACGCGGACGGGAAAATCTATGCCATTGCCGGTATTGCCACCGACATCACACAACGAAAGCGCATGGAAGAGGCGTTGCGACGGTCTGAGACCCGCTATCGCGAGTTGCTTGACAACACGGCATACGGCATCTACCACTGCGCGCCAGATGGCCAGTTGCTCGAGGTTAACCCAGCATTGGCGTGCATGCTCGGATATCCTTCGAAGGAAGAACTCCTGCGTCTGAACCTGGCTAATGACGTCTATCGCAATCCGGAAGATTGCGCGCGATTGATCCAACTTAGTCGCCAATCCGGCCGCTTAAAGGAAGCTGAGGCCGAATGGAAACGTAAGGACGGGAAACCGATAACCGTCCGCATCAATGGTCGAACTCTGCACGATGATCGTGGCCGATTGCTCGGAACTGAAGGTATTGTCGAGAACCTTACCGAGTGGCGGGAGTTGGAGAGGCAGCTTCGGCAGGCACAGAAGATGGAAGCAGTTGGGCGGCTGGCCGGTGGAATTGCACATGACTTCAATAATTTACTAACCATTATCAGCGGCCATACGGAGATTCTGTCAAGTTTCATTGAACAGAATGAAAGACCCCGACGAAGCGTCGAGCAGATCGGTAAAGCGGCGGGACGAGCCGCCGCTTTGACGCGGCAGCTTTTGGCTTTCAGTCGGATGCAACTTCTGCAGCCGAAGGTGCTCGATCTGAATGTTGTGGTGGCGGAGCTGAGCAAAATGCTGCCCAGTCTTATCGGTGAGGATATTGGACTCGTCTTTGCACCCGAACCGAATCTGGGGCGGGTCAAAGCCGACCCTGGGCAAATCGAGCAGGTGATCATGAATTTGGCCGCGAATGCTCGGGATGCCATGCCCCACGGTGGAAAGCTCGTGATTCAGACCACGAACTTTGTAATGGATGCCGACTACGCGCACACACATCCGCCTGCGACCCCGGGCCAATACTCGATGCTTACCGTAAGTGACACTGGCCACGGTATGGATACAGAGACGCAGAGCCACATCTTCGAGCCCTTCTTCACAAGCAAAGCACAGGGCAAAGGAACGGGGCTTGGATTAGCAACCGTGTATGGCATCGTCAAGCAAAGTGGTGGGTTCATATGGGTCTACAGCGAACCTGGCCAAGGGACAAAATTCGAGATCTATCTCCCATGCGTAGACGAGGTGCTTGAATTGTCGGAGCCTCGGAAAAATGCCGTTGCGAACTTGGGTGGAAGTGAAACGATCCTGCTTGTGGAAGATCAAGAAGATCTTCGGGATTTGGTGGGAGAGTTCTTGCGGAAGAATGGCTACACAGTGTTGGAAGCCAAGGATGGCATCGAGGGCCTAGAAGTTGCTGAACAACACCATGGGCAGATCCACCTATTGGTAACCGACCTAGTCATGCCAAGGATGGGAGGCTGGGAATTGGCTGATCGATTGTTTGGTCGTCGCCCGCAACTCAAGATTCTTTATTTATCTGGTTACTCAGAATACTCGGCCGCGCCCCGCGGCGCTAAATACCGGCCCGGGACGCTCGTTGAGAAGCCATTTCCAATGGACATGCTTGCACGAAAGGTGCGCGAAGCACTGGAGAGGCCAAATTAAGCGTTTTCCATTCGAGCACATATCGTGGCTATGACATTCGTGAAACGGCACCAGGCTACGCTACGTTCACGTGCCTCTGAGCCGTGAGCGTTTCGCTGGTGCAAACACAATTTAAGCATGCAAAGCGAATAGATCCCCTCGATTCGTTGCGGATACCTACCGCATCTGCTTCTTTCTTTCTCGCCGCTGGCCTCTTCTTTCCACTAGAATTTGTCGTGGTGTATACGAACCTGAGGCGGGCAAATGACGGACGAGTGGCGCGAAGAGTGGCACGGGAAATGGGCATTGGTAACAGGTGCGAGCGCCGGGATCGGCGTTGCCTTGGCGGAAGAATTAGCAAGGGGCGGCACGCATCTGATATTGACGGCGCGGAGAAAAGACCGGCTGGAGAATTTGGCTCGGACGCTCACGGAAAAACACAAGATACGCACGGAAGTCCTTCCTGCGGATTTGACAGACGCGAGCGCGCCGGAAAAAATATTTGCGTTAACGAGCGAGAAGGGAATTACCGTCGACCTGCTGATAAACAATGCGGGATTCGGTCAGTACGGCGAATTTCACTCCACGGAAACGAAACGCTTGCTGGACATGGTTCAGGTAAATTGCGCCGCAGTTGTGCACTTGACGCGATTGTATTTGCCGGAGATGGTTGCGCGCCGCAGCGGCGACGTACTGATTGTCGCATCGACCGCCGCGTTTCAGGCCGTCCCGTATATTTCCACGTATGCAGCGACCAAGGCTTTTGACTTATTTTTAGCCGAAGGGTTAGCGGAAGAGATGAAACCTTACGGAATTCGGGTATGCGCGCTGTGCCCGGGTTCGACGGAATCGGAATTTCACGAAGTTGCCGGGCAAACTCACATAACCGCGATGAACGCGAAGCGCGAGACAGCGGAAAAAGTGGCGCGCACCGGCTTGCGAGCACTCGCGGCCGGCAAAAGCTATGTGATTTCCGGAGTGGGAAACTATCTGGGCGCGCAGTCACAGCGGTTGGTACCCCGGAGTGTAGTGACCAGCATTGCCGCACGATTGTTCCGGCCGAAAAAGCAAGCCACCTAAAACCGACTGATACATCGGCGGTCTCCAGCACAGCAAGAAAGAGCAATCGCCCGTGCGCGTTAAACTTCGCATGTGGCCGCACGGCAAGAATGAGCCAATCACCCATGCGCAGGACTTTGCGGGTGGCGCGCACAGGGAGATTGAGGCATTCAGTCGTTCAAAGCTTCCCGTTTTGTGGGCAGAAAAGGGTGCTGCATAGCGCGATCGAGCAATTCAATGACGTGCACAACTTCCTGCTTGGTGTGGTGGAGCTGAACCCCCGCGCGAAGTTGCAGAAGACAGCCGGGATTGGCGGTGACGATTGTCTCGGCACCGGTAGACTGCGCATGTTGCATTTTTTCGGTCAGTAGATCCATGGACGCTTCCGTTTGCGTGACGTTGTAGATTCCTGCAGAACCGCAGCAAATTTCTGAGTACGGCAATTCCACAAATTCGAGAGACGGAATAGCGCGCAGAAGCTGACGAGGAGCTTCGCGGACTTTTTGTCCGTGAAGGAGGTGGCAGGAGTCCTGGTAAGTAACACGCAAGGGAAGCGGCTTCAGCGTCGCGGAGAGACCAAGAGTGGCGAGAAGCTCCGTGACATCACGAACTTTTTCGCAAAATGCGCGCGCCACGCCGTGCTCCGGTTCGTCGAATGAAAAGAGATGATCGTATTCCTTGAGCGTGGATCCGCAGCCGGCAGCGTTCGTAACAATCGCGTCGAAGTTTCCGTCCACGAAGACAGCGAGATTTTTGCGCGCAAGGTCACGTGCCGCATCGCGAACTCCGGCATGGGCGGCCAGTGCTCCGCAGCATAACTGGCCATCGGGCACGACGACTTCGCAGCCGTTGGCGGTGAGCACGCGGATGGTCGCTTCGTTGAGTTGCGTAAAGGTGACATTGGCGACGCATCCGGCGAAGAAGGCTACGCGGGCGCGACGTTCGCCAGTGGCCGGGAAAGTTTGCCCGAGCTGGCCGAAGAAAAACGAATCGTCAATCGACGGTAGCAGGCGCTCGCGTTCCGCAAGGCCGAAAAGTTTGAGGACGCCGCTCGCACGAGCGAGGGATTGCAGCCCGTAGCGTTGATAGAAGCGCAGGAGGCGCGCTGCAGCGGCGATACGCCTGGGATAGGGCAGGAGTTTGCGGAACACCAAGTTGCGCGCAAGCCGCGTGAAAAACGGACGTTTATAGTCGCGCTCGATGCGCGCGCGGGCATGCTCGACGAGCTTGCCGTATTCGACGCCGGAGGGGCAGGCGGTTTCACACGCACGGCAGTCCAAGCATTTGTCGATGTGATCGACGAAGGAATCGGTGACTGGCAATTCGTTCTGTTCGACGGGGATCATCTGGCGGATGCGGCCCCGAGGAGAATCGGCTTCGAGGTTCCACAAGCGGTAAGTGGGGCAAGCGTTGAGGCATAGGCCGCAATGGATGCATCGAGCATAGTCCTCATAGACAGGGTGGAGACCAGGAATAGCGGTATGCGCCATAATCTGTGAAGTAAAGATCATACGGCCGTCGCGGGTGGATCGGGAAATCGGTTGGAGGCGTGTTGCGGGAGGGAAGCGAAGTACGCGGCGAGCTTGGGAGGAGAATTTCATTTGTCCGGTCCCAACCTCCATCCATCAAATGGCTTCACCATTCAGCAGTTTGGCCTACTGTCCCTTCCGGTGCCTGGAACCCGAGTTTTCAAGAACCGCCCGCGAATTATTCAACAATCGATTGATCATGGCCCACGTGAGACCGCTTAATGGGATTTTCAACCGACGACTCCAGCAAGTGCTCGTTTGGCCAGCGTAAGTACCATCCGAAGTGTCAATTCGCGTTTTACATTTCCTCCTGTCTGACGTCGGGTCGACTTCTCGAAGTGTCAGGGTAACATTCCGTTTCTTTGATCCCATCGCGCATGTCGTCACGCCTATGCCAGAACGCTTTCCGACATATCCGGCACTAGGAGTTGACCCAGCGCGAGGCAAAATGTTCAGCGCCGTGGACCATCCAGAATAACTTTTGATGAGGAGAGCTAGCAGCACTTATCGGATACAAAAGTAACGGGCAACCCACTCAATGGTCCTTGGCATTGTCTTGTCGCTCGAAACGGTGGATGCTAGGCTAAAAGGAGACTTCCATGCTTACTCGACCGAAATCAGTCCGGCAGCTGGTGGCTGGCCGCTCAGACGCAATCCGCATCGTGCCGCTGCACCATCCTCAAGCTTTGCAGGCATCGTCGCCACAACTTACCTATCGAAACGGTCCTTTAATGGCGGCTGCGGAGGTGTTCACGGTGTTCTGGAGCACGGAATGGAATGTCGCGCCATTGAACGCTATGATGCAAGAGATAAACCAGTTTTTCGATTACATCCTGACGAGCGCTTTGATCGATCAATTGGTCGAGTATAACGTGGCGAGCTACAAAATCTCGCACGGCAAACGCACGGGAACCGCTGTGATCACACCGGCGGCGCTGACTTCCGTGAACGACAAAACAATTCAGCATGAACTCGAAACCGAAATTGCGTCCAATAACGCTTTCCCCCAACCGAGCGGTAACACGCTGTACTTCGTGTTCACGCCTCCAGGGGTGAAAGTGGTACAAGGCGGTGCTAGTTCCTGTCAGGCGTTCTGCGGATATCACAACGACATCAATGAGCAGGTTTTCTATGCCGTTATGCCATACCCGAACTGCGCGGGTTGTACCGGCGGGCTGAAACCGTTTGATGCGCTGACCTCGACAAGTTCACATGAATTGTGCGAGGCCATTACCGATCCCATCCCCGGACAGGGCTGGTATGACGATTCCAACGGAGAGATCGGCGATATTTGTGCCTGGAAGACCAGGCAAATGGGAAAGTACACCGTACAGTTGGAATGGTCGAATAACGGGAACCAGTGTATCTAAGGGACTTGGAACAGGGCAGCCCGGCAGAGTATCCCGGCAGTTGGCGTCATGATTTCTTAGAAATCGGACTGACAGGACAGCTGTGGAGAAATCCCGTTCCCGCCAGTTAATTCATTTCAACTTAACTGGTGTTTTGCCCTCGGGGAGTAATATGCTGCGCCCCATTTCGACTCTACTGTTTGCGATTCTCAACCGTATAGTTGGCTTGCAGGTACCGAATGATTCTCTTCGTGTTGTCCTCCGGAATTCCTGCGCCGAAAGTCTTGTTCATCTTGTTCGCCTCGGCTTCCCATGTTGCCGCGGGAAGTGGCGGCTGCATGGTGATGTAGCGCGGGCTGTGGCAGGTGTTGCAGTAAATCTGGACATCTTGGAGGCCGGCTCCGGGAGCGAGATCCGGCGCAGGCACAGGATACGCCGCGACCTGGTAGTTCGAATCCGGCAACAGCTCGATAGGTGCGGCCTGCTGTAAGTTCCCGAGTTTCGCTGGAGAGTAGTAGCCCTTTTTCAAGTCGGCATAAATGACGCCCGCCGCCATCAGCAGGCTGCACACCACAAGAAAAATCCCGCGGACTCTTTCTCTCAAAGTAGTTCTCCCTTTAGCTCGCATTTCCCACAACGATTTCCTGCCTCTCGATCCGATTCCAGAGGTACCCTCCTGGATTCCAGACCGGCTCATCAGGTTGCGTGTTACCTTTTTCATCCGTCGCGCGTACAGCCAGCGAATAACGCCCTGGCGACTTTCCAGTCCACACCGCATCCCACGTGCGAAAGGAGTACGCGCCATGGTCCTCTCCGAGTTTTGCCGCCATCCAGCTCTTTCCCAAGTCATCCGAAACTTCCACCCGGTTCACGCGGCCAAACCCGCTGAAAGCGATGCCGCGTAGCGCGACATTCATTCCCGAAGGAATCTTCAAAGATCCATCAGGCGTGATGATGAAAGACCGCACAGGGAACCGCCCGATCGGCACCATTTTTACCTTGCTTGCTTCCACATCCTCGGGGGTCGTGTTCCCACGCGGGGTATCCGGGACACGGTATGCAATCTTCACCCAGAAATTTTCGTCCGGCGCGTTGAGAACGCGAATCCACGTCAGGCACTTGGTCCAGTAGGTCGCAAAATATCCGGGAACCACCAGTCGCGCCGGAAATCCATTCAGCATCGGAAGCGGCTCGTCGTTCATCAGATACGCTACGATGCACTCGTCCAGGACCGGATTCCGAAGATCGAGCGATTTAAGAAAAAGACTTGAGCCGAGGCCCTGTGGCCCCTGTCCGGTTTCAAGGCCCTGAAACTGCACCTGCAGGGAGCCACTCTTTACACCGGCCATATCGAGAAGCTCGCGCAGCCGCACTCCGGTCCACATCGCGTTCCCCATCGCGCCATTGCCCCATTGACCGCCAGGTACGCGTGGTTGCAGCCGACTGCGGCTGTTGCCTGAGCACTGATTTACCGCGGCGATTGAGACCGCTTTGAACTTCTGCATCAGCTCGGGAAGACTCAGCGCAAGTGGTTTGTTGACGTTCCCCTCGATTTGGAGCTTCCAGTTGTCCAGATCCACAACGTTCGGAATACCTTCGAGGTGCCAGCGCACATAAAAAGCTTCGTTGGCTGTGAATGCCGTGCGGAAATAATGGCGCGGTGTTTCGAGCTGAACAGGCCGGTCCGTCAGCAGAATCAAAGGAACTTTTTGGGGCTCGGTCACATAGAAACCGACGGAATTCCAATGCGGATTTGCGCCCGGGCCAGTGAAAGTCTCTATCGCTTTTTCTGCGGCCGGCTCCTGGCCCCCGTGACCCGCCTGAGCGATTGTCACGTTCGGTCCTAGCCATCGACTGACAGCGATTCCGCCACTCGCCGCTCCAAACATCTTCAGCGCACCCCGCCTAGAAAACACTCGCCCTGTAACATTCATAAAACACCCCCCAACATGTCAACTCTTTGCGATAGGGAAGAGCTGTCAACCTATTCTTGATTAACCTTCCTGGGTCGCTGCCTTAGATAAGGCAAGCCCTGCCACACACCTAGCTCTTCCTTATTCGGAATTTCCGAATTCAACTTCATCTTTTCGTCAAAGCATGGGTCAGCCGGCCGATCTATTACTTCGACTCGTAGTTTTTGTATTCCGCAGATGTGATGGGCTTGTGTCCAACCGCCTGGGCGATACTCATCTTGCCGTTGGGCAGCGTGCTGCCAAAATAGAAGTGATAGATCATTCCGTCGGTGGTGGCGACAAGATCGGCGACCTCCTTTGCCTTATCCGGCGGCAAGTCAAGAACCTGCACCCTACCGCTTGCGATTTCAATCTTGTGGTCATGCCAGTCTTTGTTCCATTCCTCGAGCGGGACCTGAGTCCGCGTTAGCCTTTTGGCATAAATCCACTCCACCTGCACGAGGTTGGCATTGGGCTCGGTAGAGTCGTAAATTAGGCACTGTATCTGCGGGTCTGGTGCGATCACCTTGCAGTAGTGATGGTACGGACCCATCTGTTTGCCGTCTACCATGTGAGGTGCGAGTACGTGAACGTTGTATCCTTCGGCAGGAGAGGCTTTTGCGGGGCCTGGTTCCGGGGGCGCTGGCTGTGCAGCCCGACTCTTGTGACTAATCGCAGATGCAAAGAACCCGAAAACAGCAAGCAGGCAAATGGCAGCGATTCTCGTGCTCATGGTTCTCCTTCCATTTTGGTGGACTGTGCCGGGCTTGGATTCTGGTGGCTAGTCAAACTCATCCTCTCTGGGCTCGTTGTAGCACTATTTGCAAGCTTAAGCATCCCTAGGATTGTCCTCCGAGCGTTTCTCGCGGCCGCAGGAAGTAGAGCACGGCGGCCAGTGCCAACCGGATTAGCGAGCGGCCCCAGATCAGGTAGCCGGGATAGAGTCGGCGAATGTCCAGCGTGTAAAGCGACAGCAATGGTGTGATGGCCAGGACGCAAAGGCCCACAATGAGCGCATTCACGATAGCCACATTGCGAACCGGGTTACGAGATGCGAAAAAGAACAAGACACTGAGCATGACAGCTAGTCCGCCTAATTCCTTCATCACGAATAGCAACAAGGTGGAGACTTCAGAGTCAGGAGGGTAGAGAAGCAAGCGCGTAACGAGGGGCTTGCCAGTAAATATTAGCAACAGGCCGACCGCCGCGCCGATCAGAGAAATAATGCCTAATATGATTCGCAAAGCCCGATAGGGAGGATTCGACATGGGATTCGACCTCCTTTGGTTGCAAAATCATATAGTTCAAATTTCAGTCCGGAACAAGTGAAACTTGCAGGATGTGGCTGCACGGCTGGCGGACCGGCAGATTCCGATACTCCGGCCCGAATCTGCACCTGATGAACGGCCAGATCCGGGTCGCTACCTTGACGCAAGTTTACCGGAGCGCTCAACCCAGTTTGGCAAGGCCCGAGAGGACGCCTGCGTTTTCGACGATGGCCCGTATCGAAGAGAGGTTGCGCCCTGTCGCTAAAGTCTTTAGCGCGGCAAGCACGCGTCCCTCCCCGAGGTGGTCGATTGCGTCGCCCAAAGAGACCGCGAAATGCAGCATGACGCTGGAATCGCGGTAGCAGTCGGCTATGCACGCGGTGCAGCCATCGCGAATCAGCGGTGCTTCCGCAAAATCCCACACCGAACACATACGTTTGTCCCAGGCATCGCAACGCCACATATCAAAGTTCCAATCCATATAAAAACTCTTGTAGCCACCATAACAAACGAATCGCTCTGGCTGCCCGCGTAGGTGCTGCTTCATATCGGCGACCGAGGCTCGCGGATTGTTGACGGGAAAAACGCTGCGCAAGTCATCGACGGCGTCGAAGGCTTCGACCAGCTCGGTGGATTTGAAGTTGACAAGACGCGAGTCAGAGGACCAAGCGAGGGAGGAAGAGCCAAGACGCGCCTGTTGGGGATAGGAGAAAGCGACAGCCGAAAAACCGAGGCTTCGTAGTAACGGCACGAGCGCGCGGTAGTCACCGATCAACTTACTCATCGTTACCTGGGCGAGTGCCGTCATACCTAAGCTCGGCATCCGTGCCGTGGCCGCGCGGATGCGATCACCGAGACCTTTGAGGCCGCGGTTTTCTTCGTGGACGGCCATTGCGGGAGCGTCGATTGAAACGTACACTGTCTTTAGACCGGCCGCCGCGAGTCGGTCTAGTTGCATCGAGAGGAGCCAGCCATTTGTAATGACGGCAGGACCCATGTGCCTCGCAACGGACATCTCGATCATGTTGGCGAGACGCGGGTGCAGTAGAGTTTCACCACCAAAAAAACTGACATAGCGAACCCCGCGTTTGTGCAGGATGTCCAGGGCGCGACCGAACTGATCAGCGTCAATCCAGCGCAAGTCGCGGGACGCGACTTTGCCACGAGCAAAATTGCAGAAATCGCAGGCTGCATTGCAGGAGTTCGTAACGGCGATGTTGCAGAGAGCAGGACCGCCGCCGCGGATGAGCCGCAGCATGTCCCAAGTTTTGGATGCAATCGAAGTCACAGCACGTCCAATGCTCTTATGAAGCTACCCTCAACCGGGCTCGCCTGCAAGATGCCATTCCCGGTCTGCTCTCAAATTGATTTTACGGCGTGCTCAGAAGTCCCATTGCCGGTCTAACCGAACTTCTCATTCCCGGCGGACGAGGGTGTAATCTTCAGCGTTTAGATCAGCTTTTAGGACAACCTTTAGGGCTGGGCGCATTCTGCGTGCGAGAATGGATGCCGCCTTTAAAAAATGCTCACGCGCCAGATTTTCGCGTTCGTAGCACCCGCGGTAGCGCGGAGCGTGCGGCGCTGGATCTTCCGGCTCGGTGGATTGGGTTTTATCCCGCTGGGACTCCTGGACAGCTCGGTCATTCCGGTTCCGGGAAGCATGGATGTACTGACGATCTTCTTGTCCGCGCGCAAACAAGAGTTATGGCTTTATTACGCGTTGATGGCGACGGTTGGTTCGGTGATGGGGGGCTTTGTCACCTACCGGCTTGCTCGCAAAGGGGGGAAGGAAACGCTCGAACGCAAGGTCCCGCCCAAGACGCTAGAGAAGGTCTATAGGATCTTCGAGCGATGGGGTTTTGGTGCCATCGCAATCGCCGCCGTGCTGCCACCTCCTACGCCCATGGTTGCCTTCGTGCTTGCCGCCGGCGCGATGCAATATTCCGTGAAACAATTTCTCTTTGCACTGACGCTAGGCCGAATTGTCCGATATTCCATCCTGGCGTTCTTGGCAGCTCGTTATGGACGGCACGTGCTCACGATCATCTCGCAACATGGACATCCGGTCCTGATTGCAGTTATCGGACTGATTGTCGCCGCGATGGCAGCTCTAATTTCCATCCTCGTAAGTAAACGCAAAAAACAGGCCCGAAGCTAGTCAACTTCTGAACGAATTACGTTTTGAGCGCGAGGAGATTGGTAAGACCATGAAGAAATACAAATTCAAAGCGAAGATAAAAGCAGCAGATGGCGGAGGGGCTTTTGTGTTTTTTCCGTACGATATTGAGAAGGAATTCGGCACCAAAGGGAAGGTGCCGGTAAAGGCGACCTTCAATGGTTTGTCTTACATGGGTTCTCTCATCAAGTACGGTGATCCACACCATATGCTAGTTGTGCTCAAAGCTATCCGGGAGCAAACAGGGAAAGGGCCGGGCGATACGATTGAAGTCGTGGTTTGGAAAGATGAAGAGTTAAGAACGCTCGAAGTGCCTACTGAATTGGAAAAATTGATCAAGAAAGAAGGGTTGCTGCCGTTTTTCGAAAAACTGAGTTACACGCATCGCAAGGAATACTGCCGCTGGATTACCGTAGAAAAAGCCATTGAGATGTTGAAAAAAGGCGTTAGGACTCCTGGGTAGAACAGATTCGTTTTCAGCATCTTCAGAAACGGCGTGCGCCCTTCCCGCAGCGACGGGGCTGCTGCGAAAAGGGCACGCCGTCTTCAGGAGAGAAGATGGCGTCGACCGTTTCACGGTCGCCAAGAAAGAAGTTGCAGAATCAATTTTCCGGCGGAGGTCATGGCGCTTGCTTGAATATCACATTGCCGTGGTGGTCGGGCCGGCCTTGCGTCACCGTGTAATCCGACGGCAAAGTGAAGAGCGATGCAGCCGGCTCCGAGTGCTGGATATTCGTCAGCGTGTAGGTAGTCTCGCCGAAGCGCGGATCGCTCCGCTTGCTCATGACGACCATTTGTAGATCGTTGGAATACCAATGTTCGTGAACAATCGTAATGGGTTTTTCATTTCCGATCTGTCCGGCGGGAATGGTGTGAATAATTCGTGTTCCGTGTGCGCTCACGCCAGCGATCGTCTGCGTTCCCAAGTCCTCCTTTTTCAAGTTACCGTCCGCCGTCAGCTGCTGTTGGTGGTATTCCATCTTGCCCTTGATCGCATCTCTCATCGCACCACTCGCCGGGCCTTTCATCGCTTCGAAGCGCCTCCCGATTTGCTCGGCAGTTTTTGTGTCGGCGTGCAAGATGAAATTCGCGTTCGTCACCGGATCGTTGATCATGACAAACGACTTCGGCTGTCCCGCTGTAGCCAGCGGCCCAATCGCGGGAAGCGTCACTTCCTTGCGGAAACGCCCCTGGCTGTCGCGAAAAAGATTCTCCTCCGTTTTGCGCGAGATGTGATTCCCATCCGCGAGTGTTTGCGTCGACTCGGAAACAGCGACCGCACTGAACGGCGCGCCCGTCACAACTTTTCCGCCGTGCATTCCTTCGAAGCCCAGCAATTCAATCCGTTCGCCCATCGGCGGGGCCATGAAGTCGCCGCCAGGCCCGCCGTGCATGATCATCACGTCCGCGCCAGGAGGTGGCGGTGGCACTTGTGCACGCACAAGTCCAGCGCCAGGTACCATCGTTGCGCCAAGGATCAAGCTCATACAGAATCTGCGATTCATCATTACTTCTCCTTCCCCGAACTTCCAAAACTTGTTCATTCCTCTTTTTTATTAACGCGCCAGCCGCACGGCCTGCGGCAGGCCATTATCACCAACCAGTAGATCAACCTGGATCCATTCGCCGGCCCGTTCCTCATTCACCGGCAGACCTAGCGCCCCCAGCGCGCCGCGTTGCATCCGCACCCGCAGAATGGCTGCCTGTTCGTTTTGGGCCGCCAAGCTTCCCGGCAGCAGAGTAAAGTCACCCGCGCCGTCTTCGCTGGGTATGACAGCATACAAATTGTTGAGGGTAGCGTTTTCCACGCGTGAGCCACTCTCATCAGGGCGAATCAAATTCCGCGATGGCACGCCGGGCGCAGTGCTTCCGTGCCTCGTCGCTTCTACCTGCTGATTCTTTTTCCAATTCTTCCAGCTCACTGCGCCTACCAGCAGTGCCCCCGTGGCCAGCGCCCAGGCGGCAATAACAGCCGTGCGCCGCAATTTCAATGTCCGGTGTTGCGTTCGAAATTCCAACCGCAACCGCATCTCAACGCGCGCTGGCGCCTGTGCCTCAACGGTCGCTTCTCGAAAAGCACGCAACTCAACACGAGCCGCCTGCCAGGAATCCTGGAGTGCCGCGCATCGTGAGCAGGTGTTCGCGTGTTCCCGCGCCGCCGTGCGCTTAGCATCGTTCAAAGAGGAGTCGCGCTCGGCGTCCAATCCAACTGCTTCAAATTCTTCACACCTCATCTCGCACTCCCATGTTCACGTTGACCGCCGAGCTGTCAACGTATCGCAAAATTTGTTTACCGCGCCGCGCTCGCGCGCCGCGGCAGATCCCGCAGCATCTCCAGTTTCGCTAGCAACAGAGCCCGGCCGCGATACAGACGGGAACGAATGGTGCCGATCGGGCATCCGGCCATGCGTGCCGCTTCTTCGTAACTCAACTCTTCCAACTCGCACAGCACTATCGCCTCACGAAACTCCGCGGGCAATTCCAGCACCGCAGCTCTCACCTGCTTCACTCGCTCGCGTTTTTCCGCCCAGATGGCCGGAGTGAAGGCATCCTGCAAAACAACGCCCTCGCCACTACCATCTTCGTTTTTCTCCTCGAAGGAAACTTCCTGTGGCAGACGCTCGAGGTGCTTCATCACGCGATTTCGCGCAACTCCGTAGAGGAATGCTCCCAGCGTTCCGCGATGCACATCATATTTCTTCGGTTGGTGCATGAGAATCATGAACACGTCCTGCACAATCTCTTCCGCGGCCCAAGCGTTTCCGGTCATGCGCAGCGCAAAGCGATACATAGCCGCCTGGTGCCGACGGTAGAGGAGCGTGAAAGCTTCATCATCACCCTTGACGGCCCGCCGCAACAGAACTTCGTCTCTCTCTTGCTCAGCGATCCTCATCTCTCCTGATAAGACGTTTTGTGTGGCTTCATTAGGTATTCCCCCGCGGGAGTAAAATAGTTCCCGTCTCCGGACCGTTCGCACTAGTCGGACAGGTGGCGTTCACAGGTCCCCTTCCGCATCTATAGGAGACACATCCTTAGGAGGTCCAATGAGTACAGTCGAGGCCGAAATTGCGGGGCTCAAGGAACGTCTGCGCCTGGCCGAGCTGGCTCCAGATCCAAGTTCTTTGAGGAGTGTTAGATAACGACCTGGTGATCGTCTCTGAGGACGGCCAACCCTTCCTTGCGAAGTCGACGGTAGTGAGCGCTCACCAACCCGGTGCGGGGCCGAAGTTCACTCGTGTTGAGATGAGCGACATGAAGATCGACGACCATAGCACAGCGGCTGTCGTGACGTGCCGGGGAACTTATGAAAGCCCTAAGGCCAGTGTTTCGCTGAAGTTTATGCGCGTGTGGCTCAAGAAGAACGACGACTGGAAGATCGTGGCTGGCTCGATCTCAAAATGAGCGTCTCGGAGATGAAGCGACAGATCGGGAGCTATGCCAACCGCTGTATCTGAAAAGAGAGGCACCGTGGATGCAGCTACCGGGCCTTATGCCTCTTATGTCTCTTGTTTGGAGGGTGTTTGATTGTGCGGTGCCTCGTGTCAGGAGGCTTCACGATGGTTACTAGCGGGAGGTCGGAGTTAAAAGTGTCGGCGACCATTTTCCAAGTGCCATCCGGCTGCTTCTTCCAAACGGCCAGATCCTTGCCGTGGTCGTTGATCGGCGTGCCATTGGCACCCACAAGGGCCAACTCGTAGGTGTAGATCGCATAAGCGAGGTCACCCGCCCGAGCGATTTCCAATTTGCTGATCTGCCAATCGATGTTGAAGCCCGGGCTGCCGAGCAACTTGGCCCAGCCTGCCCTAATAGCGGCTCGGCCGGTGACCATGGGTGCGTTGGGTGGAAGCCAAGAGGCATCCTCTGCGTAATTGGCAACGGCGCCGTCAATATCCTTGGCCTGCGCTGCTTTTAGCGTTGCGGCGTCGGCCTCGCGGATGGCGCGCTCGTCTTGAACTCGCGTGTCTACTGCTTCCTGCCGGCAACCGGAGCAAAACCAGACCGAAAGTGCCAGTACCAATCCTGATCGATGGCGGCTCATGAGCTCCCCGTTAGGGACGAACGGCAAAAGCTACAACTATCGGGAAATTGGCGTTTAGTCAAGAATTGTTGTCGATCAGAAAACGTTGTTCGCGACATCGATCATGGAGCTTTTCGCGTTGACAGTGCTTCCTAGCTAGATGACAATTTTCCGGACTTGCCTCGTTGGACCGACAATAACCCTAACTCACTCATCTCCGGAAGGAGTGTGCGAGAGATGGCTACGAGCGCTGAATTGCCAATACATAACAATTTCGGTTCTGAAAGATATGGACTCGGAGGCGTAATGACCCGAACTCTTAAACCAATATTTGTTGCTTGTATCTTCTGGTCTGTTGCAGTTCTCATAAGTGCAGCTCAGGACCTGCCAAACTCCAAAGATCCTGCCGGCATGAAGCGTTACGAAGGAAGTGAGCTCATCGGCTATCGCGCGCCTCAATTTGATGAGTATGTATTGCCGCTTGGGCCGCCTACGAATGTGGCTCCCCCCACATACGAAAAGAGTAAGCCGGTAGAGGGCCAAGTAAGCTATTACACTTACCTTGCTCCAGTGGGACGATCGCCAGCGGAACTTTTTCGCAACTACGAGCAAGAGTTTCAGCGCCTGGGCATAGAGGTACAGTACAAGAAAAACGCCGGGCAACGTGGCTGGTTTGGTCCCACCTTTGACAAGATCGCCAGTGACACTGATCTCTCTCAGATCCTTGGTTATGACGAAGCAGACGAACGCCTCCTGGTTGGTAAGAGTCGAGATCCCAATCCCAGTTACTACGTAGTTTTTGTGACGGTGTACAAGGACGGCGTCATTCCGGAGCGTTTGGGCGGTAGAGTTGCACCGGGCCGGGCGCTCGCACAACTTGTGGTCATATCGCCGGATGTCATGGAAAAGAAAATGACATTCGTAAATGCTGACGACATGAAACAGGCAATTCACGATTCCGGCAAGGTGGCAATCTACGGTCTCTACTTCGATACAGATAGGGATGCTGTTAAGCCCGAATCGCAGCCTACACTGGCCGAAATCGCAAAGCTGTTGAAGAGCGAGCCAGCTCTGCGTTTGCATGTAGTGGGGCATACGGACAATCAGGGAAAGCCCGACTATAACCTTGATTTGAGCCGGCGGCGTGCGGCGAACGTCCTAGCAGAACTCACCACTAAATACGGCATAGCTGCAAACCGGCTGGATGCGTTCGGCTGTGGCCTCTATTCGCCGGTCGCATCGAATGAAGCGGAAATTGGTCGAGTAAAAAACCGGCGAGTTGAATTAGTGCAGTGGTAATGGGTCGACTTCATGTACTCGGCTACCCGAAGATGCGGCCATTCCTTTCCGCTGGCGATTGACGGTGTACTTATTATGCGATCGGCCAGCTCCAGCATGGCTTCCGTCGAGCCTGTTTCGTCCGAATGTAGCGCGGCATTGAAATAGTAAACCAGTCGCGAAGTCGCGATAATCTGTTCGGGGGATGCGCGATCGGTGCGACGCGGGTCGGCAAGGGCCGCCGTCGCCACTTTCAATTTCTCCACGTCGCGGATACCAGCCTCATCCGCAATCGCAAGCATGCAGAGTGTATCACTCTTGGAACTGGCTTGTTTTAAGGCCGAGGATATCCGATCAATTCAACAGAACGAGAGAGGAGTCGCACTATCGTCAGCGACCGCGCTGCAGCTTTGAACCGACGAGCGAGACGCCGACGGCAACGGCGCTGCCGAACAGTACTTCCGCAGTGCGGTGCAGTGCGATGGATAAACCCGCGGACCGAGAGTGATCGAGAACGCTGGGCGTCATCACAAGAGCGACCGTAATGGGAGCGATTTTCCAGCTCAACGGCACTCGAATAAAACTGGTGCAGATCACGACCGCGACGACCATCGCCAGCAGAATGGACCAAACGGCAGGCCCCAACACAAAGAGAAAACTCAAGCCGACAGCGCAGCCAACGAGGGTGTTTGCGACTCGGGACTTGAAAGCCAGCACGGCGTCCTCGAGTTCCGGCTCCGACACAACCACGACAGAAATGATAGCCCAAAGTGGATTCACACCCTGGATGCGCGCCAAGGCAAGCCAAACGATCGTAGTGCCAACGAGGATACGAATGGCGTATCCAATGCCCGAAGGAGCCACGGCAGGTGCGGTGCCGAGAGTCATGCAACGCGATTTTACTTCATTTGGTTCGCAACCATGGAATGGTGAGTTGAGAAACCTAGATGCCGGCGACGAAGCGACCGGGGGCGAAGATGTTTTGCGGATCGAAAGCTTGCTTGACGCGGCCCATGAGAACGGAATCAGAACGCGGCAGACCCCAGACATTGACGTTGCGTTTTAACGAGGTTGGGCAAGTGATAATAGAAGCGTGGCCGCGTTTGGAGGAAGCGAAATCGAAGATGGCGCGCGCGGCTCGGGCGAGTTGCGTGAGGTCGCCGACTTCGTCTGTTTCCGGAAGAAGAACGAAATATAGAGCGCCGGCATCGCGGTAAAGCAGCGCAGAGGGAATTGAACATTGGTCGGCGATGGCGCGGAAGCGCCGCGTGTCCGCATCGAGAGCAGATAACAGGCTGAGCTTGAAAATGGTGGCGCCGGGTGTAGCGAATTCCAGGAGCTGCAACATTTCGCGCAAGCTCCAGCCGAGAAGCTCATCCTCTGACGGATCCAAAAAGCGCGAGCTGGCGGCGCGGGATTCGCTGGCCCAACGAGTGAGGTCGCGTTCATAGCGTCGAAGAACCGCATCGTTTCCTTCGAAGGACACAGAAACGTGCCAGCGGCCCTTTACGAACCAAGCAGCCGAAGATGAGGTGGCTGCCGAGGATTTCTTCACCGACGAAATACGTTGGGCCATTGCTGGATCAAGAATCTCTAACGAAGAAGGCTTTATAGGGGACTTCACGATCAAGGATCGAAAATTGATGGCCGCTTCGAAAGAAGAGAAAGTTGTGACGGCATGGCCGTAGCCTGGCGGCGAAGGGAACGTACGGAAATTGAGGCGCGTGATCGCAGCAAGGGTGCCGAGCGAACCGATCAAAAGCTTGTGCAAGTCGTAGCCGGAGACGTTTTTGACGACGCGGCCGCCGCTTTTGGTGAGCGTGCCCGAACCGTTGACGAATTCAGCGCCGATGAGAAAGTCGCGCGCGGAACCGTATGCGCGTTGCAGCGATGATTCGACGCCAGAGGCGATGGTGCCGCCGACGGTGGATTCTTCAAAGAAGGGGACGGCCAGCGGAAGAAACTGATTCTTGCGCGCAAGGATTTGGGAAAGTTCAGCAAGCGGCATACCGGCATCCACGCTGAGCGTGAGGTCGCCAGGATCGTAGTGAGCGATCTGGCGAAGGCCGGACATGTCGAGCGCGATATGGTAGCGGGCGGGAGGCATGCCGATGCCAAGTTTGGAGCGAGCGCCGCAGGGAACTACAGCGAGTTTTTCGAAGATGGCGAAGCGGACGATTTCGGCGACTTCTTCGGCGGATGCCGGGTGAACGACGGCAGAGGGGATGAGGTTGTCGATAGAATATTTTTCGCAGGCGCGGAAGTCAGCAGTAACGTGCGGTGCACTAATTGTGGATTCCAGGCGAGCAGCGAGGTTGGAGGTAGATGCGGTCATACAAGCTGGCCAGCGGGAGCGGTGGAAGCGGGACGAACGCGGATTTCGCCACAGCCTTTGCTGAGCGGGAAAATTTTGCCGGGATTCAGTGCGGCCTGAGGATTGAAAGCATCATGCACGCGGCGCATAAGATCGAAATCGGCGTCAGAGAAGAGCAGCGGCATGAGTTCGTTTTTCTCCATGCCGACACCGTGTTCACCAGTGAGCGCGCCGCCAATTTCCACGCAGTAGCGAATAATTTCGGCGGAGACTTGGATGGCGCGTTCGAACTGAGTGGCATCGCGCGGGTCGTAGAGCACGATGGGATGAAGGTTGCCATCACCGGCGTGAAAAATGTTGCCGATTTGAAAGCCAGAGCGTTGGCCGATTTCCTGGATGCGGCGCAGGGCCTGCGGGAGTTTAGAGCGCGGAATGACACCGTCGAGGACGTAGTTGGCGGGCGCCAGACGGCCGAGGGCGCCAAAGGCATTCTTGCGGCCTTTCCAGAGGAGGTCGCGTTCATGATCGTCGCGAGCCACGCGAACTTCGCGGGCGTGATGAGCGCGGCAGATTTCTTCGACAGCTGCAGTTTGTGGTTTAACTGCTTCGCTTAAACCTTCAAGTTCGATCAGAAGAATCGCGGCGCTGTCCCTGGGAAAGCCAGCGTGAACGTAATCCTCAATAGCGCACAAAGTCCAGCCATCCACCATTTCGCATGCGGCGGGCGTGATGGCGCGCGCGGTAATATCCACGACGGTTTCGGAAGCATCGTCAACGGCGTCAAAAACGGCGAGCAGAGTTTTAACGGCTTCGGGTTTTTTAGAAAGCTTGACGGTGATTTCGGTGACGAGAGCTAGAGTACCTTCGGAGCCGACGAACAGGCCGGTAAGATCGTAGCCAAGGAGATCTCCCTGTTTGCTGCCTACGCGGACGACTTCTCCATCGGGCAGGACCAACTGAAGAGCAGTGACATGATTAGTGGTGACGCCGTAAGCGAGGGTGTGAGGACCGCCAGCGTTTTCGGCAACGTTGCCGCCGATGGTGCACGACTTTTGGCTGGAGGGATCCGGAGCGAAGCGAAGTCCTAGGTGTTCGACTGCGTGCGTGATATCAGAGTTCACGACTCCGGGCTGCACGACGGCTCGTTGATGCTCGAAATCGAGTTCCAGGATGCGATTCATGCGGGAAAAAACGATCATGACGCCGCCGGTGCGGGCGAGTGCACCACCGGACAAACCGGTGCCAGCGCCACGGCCGACGATAGGGACGTTGAACTTGGCGGCAATCTGCGCTATGCGGGAGACGTCTTCCGTGGTGCTGGGAAACACCACAGCATCCGGCCGGCCTTTTTCGACGGAACCATCATATTCGTAAAGAAGCAGGTCTTCCGGCCGATGAAGGACGGCAGAAGTATCGAGTAACTTGGAAAGTTCGCGAATGAGATGGTTTTTCATATTGCGCGGAGGTGGCTGCGCTGACCTCACTATAGTGAGACATGCGGCTGCGGCGCAACCGCAGGGTACGCGGCCAGCGACGGATGTGCTAGTGTAAGTTTCCAAAATTCAGGGTGAGGAGCGGATGGCGAAACCGAAGGTATTAGCTACACATAAGCTTTTTGATGCTGCAAGAAAAAGTTTGGACGCGAGTTGCGACGTGGAGTATTGGGAGAAGCAGGAGCGGCCAAGACGGGAAGAGTTGCTGCGACAAGTTAGAGACAAGGAAGGACTCGTTTGCCTGCTGACAGAGCGCATCGATGAAGAGCTGTTGAACGAGGCGCCGAAATTGCGGATTGTAGCTAACGTGGCAGTAGGTTTTGACAATATCGATCTGGCGGCTTGCACCAAGCACGGTGCGGTGGCGACCAATACCCCCGGGGTGCTAGACGACACGACAGCAGATTTTGCGTGGACGTTGATGATGGCAGTGGCGCGACGGCTGGGTGAAGGCGAGGCGCTGGCACGATCCGGCAATTGGAAAGGATGGAATCTCGATCAGCTGGTGGGAACAGATGTATCAGGGAAAACGTTGGGGTTAGTAGGATTCGGGCGCATCGGACGCGCGATGGCGCGGCGAGCGAATGGCTTTCAGATGAAGGTCATTTATAACGACGCGCAAAGAGTAGCGGAAAATGTCGAAAAGGAATTGAAGGCGGAATATCGCGAATTGGACAGGCTGCTCATGGAAGCAGACTTCGTAAGCGTGCACGTGCCGTTGTTGCCGGAAACACGACGATTATTTGATGCCGCGAAATTCGCGTTGATGAAGCGGGCGGCGTTTTTCATCAATACGGCGCGAGGAGCGGTGGTAGACGAAGCAGCACTGGTACAGGCGCTGGAGAGCGGAGCGATTGCGGGCGCCGGGCTGGACGTTTTCGAGAAAGAACCAATGATCCATCCGGGCCTGAAACGAGCGAACGTTGTGCTGACGCCCCACATTGCTTCGGCGTCGCTGGAAACGAGAACCAAGATGGCATGTATTGCCGCGGAGAATGTTATCGTGTTTATCAAGGGCAACCGGCCGCCGAATATGCTGAATCCAGAAGCATTCCAGGCCCGGTGAGACGTAGCGAGAATTAGCGATGGCGGAACTAAAGCAACTCGCCCGCCAAATTTTCCAAGAAACATTGGCAGCCATTGATATCCCGTCGACGATGCGGCGGAAGTTACGGTGCGAAGGGATGCTGCTGCATGGTGGGGGAGCGAAGATAGATTTGAGCGTCTTTGGGCGCGTGTACATTATCGCGATCGGCAAGGCGGCACACGCCATGTTGGAAGGACTCAGGGACCTATTGCCGAGCGCAGTGACGTTCGAAGGAATTGTTTCCGCGCCCACACCGCCGCGGAAGGTCATGCGCGACGTGACGTATTTCGTGGCGGGTCACCCAGTGCCAAACGAGCAGAGCTGGGAAGCAGCCGTGGCCATACTCGAGCTGTTAGGCAGGTGCGATGAACACACGCTGGTGTTTTTTCTGCTGTCCGGAGGCGGCTCAGCTTTGGTGGAACTTCCGCTGGACTGGGGACAGGCACTGGAAGACGTTCAAGAGGTGAATCGCGCGCTGGTGTCATGCGGCGCACCCATTGATGCCATCAACACGGTGCGCAAACACATTTCGGCGATCAAGGGCGGGCGGCTGGCCAAAGCGTCCGGGCGTGCAACAAAAGTTACGATGGCCGTGACCGACGTGCCGTTAGGGAAAGAATCGGCACTGGCGTCAGGGCCGACGGTGCCAGATCCCACGACAATCTCTGATGTGCGCCACGTAGTCGCGAAGTACTCGCTGCGCGCAAAACTCCCAGCCGCATTGCTACGCTGGATCGACGAAGGAAAAATGCCGGAGACGTCGAAGGCTGACGATGGAGCTTTTCTTGACGCACATTTTTGGTTGTTGCTCGGGATGGATGATTTGTTTCATCCGGCGCATCGTCTGGCAGCGGCGGCGGGTTGCGTGCCCTGCTGCGACAACACGACGGATGATTGGCAGGTGGAAAAAGCCGCGAGATATTTGCTGCAGCAACTGGAAGACTTGCGGAAAGCGAATCCTGGCAGGCGCGTGGCAATGATAGCAGATGGGGAAGTGAGTTCGCCGGTGGCGGGCGATGGAGTGGGCGGGAGAAATTCAGCGTTTGTGCTGGCGTGCGTGGAAAAGATTGCGGGGAGGCGCATCGCAGTGCTGAGTGCGGGCACGGATGGCATCGACGGGAATAGCCCAGCAGCGGGAGGGGTAGCGGATGGGCAAAGTCTTGCCCGGGCGCGGGCATTGGGATTGGATCCGGGGGAAGCGTTCCGCCGGAGCGATGCCTATTCATTTTTTGCGCGATTGGATGATGCGATTGTCACCGGGCCGATGGGGAATAATCTTCGGGATTTGCGGATATTGATCGCGGAACCTTGACCGGACGAGGAATAGGTATAGCTGTATCGGAAGAGTGCCTTCAGAACGAGCGGTGTGAATGCATTAGAGTGCGCTGGTCGAAACTCAGTTACTTCTTAACGGGTGGAAGGCGCGTTTCGATGGATTTTAGGCGCTCGTTAATTTCCTGGATTAGGCGTTCGAGTTTATCGAGGCGCTCCGTCAGCGCGGCCTGATCAGCGGCGCCCGCGGCATGTGACGCATCCGCTTCATCACCTTCTTCGTTTCCATCGCTATGCGCACCAGGTTTACCTCCACCGACTTTCTTGAGGTGGGCAATTTGCTCCTTAATCATGGGCACCATTTCGATGCTGAGACCTTTGCCCTTAAGCAACTCCTCCAATGCCGGGACGGCAGAGGCATCGCCCCGAGCACCGAGCGCGGAAACGGCAGCCATGCGGATGGAAAAACGCGCCTCAGCAAGATAGGCAGCAATCTGCAGGGTAACGTCCTTATTGTCTTTTTGCAGGGAGCCTAGACTGTCGATGGCAGCACTGCGCGAATTGAGCGGCTTGCCAGCGGCCGACCATTGAAGCAGCAGCGGGACGGCTTTGTCATCACCGAGCGGACCAAAGGTGCGAAGCGCAGCGTTGCGCAGGAAACCATCCGGAGAATCGGCGGCGACGGCCGCAGTCAAGTTGGCGAAGGCGCCAGGGGCTTTGAGACGTCCAAGCGCTTGCAAGGCAGCGGCGCGAGCGCGGTAGGAGTTGTCGTCTCGAGCGATAGCGTCCAACTTGGCGAACACGTCTTTATCGTCTTTAAAATTTGCGAAGGCAGAGACGATGCGATTGCGCAACCAGGGCTCTTTCGCGTAGTCCAGAGCACCGAGCAAATGTTTTAAAGCGGTGGCGCCTCCGATTTTACCCAAAGTGTCAGCGGCGATAGCACGCACGCCCCAGGCTTTATCATTACGAAGTGCGTCGCCAAGCGCGAGGACGACGTCACTAGTCACGGGTTGGCCAGGTGTTTCCGGATTGGACGCGTGAGAGCTATCCGACTTTATTTTTCCCAGTGCGACCACGGCATCGGCGCGATCGGAAAATTCGCTGGCATTCTTCAACTGATAGAGCCATTCTTTTTTGTCTTTGTTAAATTCCGCCGATTTTAAAATATGGCCGCCTTTATCGAAGAGCACCATAAGTGGAGCGGCATTCGAGGCAAGAGGAAAAGTTTCAGAGTTTTTTGAAACAGTGAGGCGATGAATCTGAGCTTCCGTGGGAGTCGTAATTTCGACATCGACCGGCACGCTGAAAAGTCCGACATGACCTTCAACCTTTTGAGTTTCTTTGACGGTAAGCAAGACCTGGTGCTTGGCGTCATCGTAAGTGTAGCTCAGGTCGAATTTTGGAGCACCCGCGCTGTAGATCCACTGGGTGAAAAATTGATCGACATTGATGTGTGTGGCATCATCGATGGCTTTGACGAGATCGGAAGTGACGACGTTCTTGCCGCGGTTTGCTTCTAGATAGTGATGCAGGCCGGCGTAGAAGGCGTGTTCGCCGAGTTGATGGCGAAGCATGTAAAGAACCCAGCCGGCTTTGTTGTAAGAGTTGCCGTCAAATATGCTGGAGTCGTCAAAATCGTGACGGACGATGGGCCTTTTGTAGAGGGTGGGCTGCGAAAACCACTCGCGTGCATTGTTCCATCGCTCGTACTCGCCTTGGTCTTTGGGGAAGTTTGATTCAATCCACACAGTTTCCATAAACGTAGCAAAGCCTTCGTTGAGCCAGAGGTTACCCCAATCTTTGGTGGTAACCAGATCACCGAACCATTGGTGGCCCAGCTCATGGGAGATCAATTCGTCTTGGCCCGTGGCATATTCCGGTGCGAGCTTAGGATGAACGAGAGAACTGCTTGTGTTGGTAGTGGCGCTGGAGTTCTCCATGCCGCCGGCGATGAACTCATCGACCATGGACTGCGCGTACTTCTCCCAAGCGTAATCAACACCGAGTTTCTTGCTGAAAAGATCGATCATCGCGGGTGTGCGACCGTAGTTGATGTAGAGGCGGTCGCCGCGCCCTTTAGGAGCGTAGTAAGTGACGGGAATGTTGCGCCAGGAGTCTTTTACTTCGTCAAATTCGCCCGCTACAACAGTGATCAGGTATGTGGAGCTGGGTAGGGCTTCCCGCCACGTCCAGGTCTTCATGTTATTGCCGGCGTTGTTGACGCTAATGAGCTTGCCGTTTGAAACGGTGATCCAGGAAGCTGGGACGGTGAGAATCGTTTCGGTGGTTAGGCGATCATTGGGGTAATCATAGGTCGGGAGATAATACCGCGTATCTTCCGATTCACCTTGCGTCCAAATCTGTTTGGGGCGGTCTGGATAGTCTTTGTCTGGGAGGATGAAGTATAGACCTTTAGTAGGTTGACCTTGGTAATGGATGGCAATATCCAGTTTCTCTCCCGATTTGGTCCCAGGAGGAAGAGGAACGAGCAACTTGTCGGCGGTGGTCTCGAACTTGGCAGCACAGTCGTTGACAGTAACGCTCTCAATAGTCAGTCCAACTGAGTCGAAAGCGATTTTAGCGGTAGTGTCGCGAAAGATGGAAAGAGTGTGGGTAACGTCGCCAAAGACTTTTTTTTGATCAAGGTCGAAGCGCAGTGCGATTTTGGAGTGTTGCAGATCGTAGTCGCGGGTGCGAGCGAAGGGTTCATCGGCGACTAGTGGAAGTGCCGCGGCAATAAAGGCGAGCGAGCTCATCAGCAGTACGTGTGCGTGGCGCCGAATGGTTACGTTTTTCAAGGTCCTGATCATCTGTTCTCCCGACGGTTTTCTCACGAAAGCGGAAAAAATGCTAAGACACTCATGCAGCGTCTTGAACTTTATGGCCGGCCCGATGAAGCGCGATTATCGCCGCTTGCAGTTGCTCAGAATTTACGAGCAGATAATCGGTGTCAAAGGTAGAAACGACAAATACGCTGATGCTGGCGTCGGCCAGGGGCTTGGCGAGCGAAGCCAGAACGCCCGCTTCAGACAAGACAAACGGGCCGCGAACTTTGAGAATGCGCCATCCCGCTTGGGACTGAACACCGGCGGGAACCTGAGAAGCTTGCGTTACCAGAGAAAGTTCATCCGTGGTGCGCGTGATCGAAAAGAAACCGCCTTGGAGCGCCCAGTCCGGCAGCGGCGAATCGGCGGCTAGCCGCGATATGGCGAAACGCTCGGGGAGCACAGCAAGTTCCAAAATACGATTAGCTGCGGCCATGAAGGCTAGAGGAGGCTCCTAACGATGCCGCCGTCGACAGCTATAGACGTACCGTTCACATAGCTTGCCCGTTCGGAAGCGAGAAAGGTGACAACGGCGGCTAATTCCTCAGGCGTGCCAATGCGGCCCATGGGAATCTGCCGCTCCCAGTTTGTAAAAACCTCTTCTGGCTTGATGCCAGCGCGCGAAGAAATCGCATTAGCAAGTTCATTGAGCCGCTCCGTGCGCGTGTAACCGGGACAAACGTTGTTCACAGTAATGCCGTGCGATGCGTATTCATTGGCCAGCGTGCGCGCCATGCCCGTAACAGCAGCGCGAATCGAGTTCGACAGTAGCAGTCCATCGACAGGCTGTTTAACGGCATAAGAAGTAATCGTGATCAGGCGGCCCCACTTGTTTTTCTGCATGCGCGGCAGCGTTTCCCGGGCAAAAAAGACGGCACTCATGAGCAGCTGATTTACCGCGGCTTGCCAATCCTCAGCGCTTATGTCCCTAAAGAATTTAGACGGCGGACCGCCTGAATTGGCTATGCAGATATCGATTTTTCCGAAGCGTTGTTCCACGGCAGAAACAAAGCTAGCCACCGCGGCGGGGTCGGTGATATCGAGCACCTGGAAGAACACTTCCCGACCTGTGGCTCGGCGTATGTGCTCGGCCGCACGCTTCAGATCGTCGTGACCCCGGGCGCAGATAGCGACCTGTGCGCCTTCAAAAGCGAGTTCGGCAGCAACAGCGCGGCCAAGTCCGGTACTGGCGGCTGCGACGATGGCTACGCGATCGGTAAGTCCTAGATTCATCTCAGTTAACCTAGTCAAAAACTTCATCGTCTCGCGAAATGGAGGCTGCGTCAACGCAGGACACGCTGGACACGCTGGATGCAACAGTATGCTTGTGTAGACGCTAGTTCTTGGTTTCTGCATTTCGATGGGTTAATGGGATGCGATCTGGAGGAGCGCTACCTAAAGTTCAAGCGCATTGGAGTAGAATCGACAAAAGGCCACCGCGCATCTAACAGCAGCTGGTCCTGGATTCGGCAGCCAGATGCGAAATACGGTGTAAGGATTAATGTCCCGGCATATGTAGAGTGACAGAAGAAAACGGAGAATGATGATGAGCGAGATTGCAACGTTTGGAGCAGGATGCTTTTGGGGCGTGGAAGAGGCGTTTCGGGAAGTGCCAGGCGTGATCGACACGGCTGTGGGATATTCGAACGGACATACCGCCAATCCAACTTATAAGGATGTGTGCACGGACACCACGGGCCACGCGGAAGTCGTACAGGTAACATTTGACCCGGCGAAAGTGACTTTCGAGCAATTACTGGATGTGTTCTGGAAGACGCATGATCCGACACAGGTGAACCGCCAAGGTCCGGACTTCGGGAAACAATATCGCACGGCAATTTTCTTTCATTCGGCGGAGCAAGAGGCGTTAGCAAAAAAGTCGAGGGCCGCACAGGAAGCGGGCGGAAAGTTCAAAAGGCCCATCGCGACGGAAATAACGCCAGCTGGAACCTTCTATCGTGCCGAGGAGTATCACCAGAAATATCTCCAGAAACGCGGTGCATCTTCTTGCCACTTCTAGAGGAGAAGCTCTGCTATTGCAAATGTTCGGTGTGAAAATACTTTTCGCCGCGGAGCAGGGAAGTAATTGCGGTTACCAAGTGATCTGACGCGCGAGCTTTTGACAAGAAGCCATGCGCACCACAAAGAGCGGCGGAGCGAGCAACGTGGAGAGAATCATCAATAGTAAGGAACAGGATGGAAATTTCGGGGTATTTGCGAACCACATGGCGAGCCACGTCGAAACCATTCATGACCGGCATCGTAATGTCCAAGATTATCGCATTGGGCTGAAGTAGCTCGCATTGCTCGAGGGCATGCTGGCCGTTCACGGCTTCGCCGCAGACCTCCCACTCCTCCTGGGCTTCAAGCAAAGTGCGAACCAGGCGGCGGACCGGCTCATGGTCATCGACAACCAAAAGGCGAGGCTTTGAGTTCACTCGAAATGGGCTCCGACGCACAGCATGAAACTATTGTTAGCAGAATTTCGGAGAGAGGGAAATATCTTCGTCCGGCTATTTTTCGGGCTTATACCAGAATTGTTAATGGGTAGCAGAGGTTATCTTTTCCACACAATTCATTAATATTTCGACGAGAGTATTAATTAAATCGATTATTTGGCCGCCGAAGAAAAATGGATGTAGCGCCGCAATATTTGGCGATCCTTTATTTCCAAAAAATGGCGGAGAGGGTGGGATTCGAACCCACGGTAGGGTTCCCCCTACACTCGCTTTCGAGGCGAGCTCTTTCAACCGCTCAGACACCTCTCCGTGTTTTACAGCTGAATTGATCGTAGCAGAGCCTTGCGATCCTCGGCAATCGATGGAACCCGGAGCCCTTGCACATTCGAAAGTCCTGTACAACTTTGAGGGCACACGTCGCTACCTGCGGCTGGCGAAGAAAGATTGAATGGTGGAGGCGCAGTCCGCGGCCAGAATGCCGGACGTGATTTCCACCTGATGATTAAGACTGCGGTGTGAGAGAACTTCGAAACAGGAGCGCACAGCGCCCCCTCTGGGCTCATCGGCGCCGTACACCAAGCGCGATACACGAGCTTGGATTAAGGCGCCAGCGCACATGCTACAGGGTTCGATGGTGACGTAAAGCGTGCTGCCGGCGAGGCGATAATTGCCTAGGAGCCGCGCCGCTTCGCGAAGCACCACCATTTCAGCGTGCGCGGTAGGATCGCAATCGCGGATAGTACGATTGCCACCGCGCGCAATTATTCTTTCTTCGTAGACAAGGACGGCGCCTACCGGCACTTCGGCGGCCGCGGCAGAAGCTTGCGCTTCGTCGAGAGCTTGCTGCATGAATTCGATATCGGTAGGCACGGTATACCCGAGAATAACATGCGCGGCGAGCTAAAATTAACGGGCCGGGCCAGGAGCCGGCCAGTCTGAGGATCGATGCGCCAATTCAGAAAGCGGGATGAGCATCGGCCATGCGTTGCTTGACAATTAGGGAGGGGAGAAACAAACTACAACGCATGCGCGAGATTCTTGAGCGATTGTTGCAGACACATTTTTGTCAGGAACTCACGATCACCTTTCAAGCGCAAAATCCGAAAAACGTGGTTACCAAGCTGGACCCGCTGGAGGGGCCGATGGACGGCGCCACCTGGGACCGGCATTGCTTGCAGCAAGGATCTACACCAGCGCATTACACGAGCTGAAGACATCTGCATGGAAATCCGACGAGATCCCATCACGCAAAGCTGGGTTGTTCAGGGGCAAAAAGAGACGTCGGACGGATCGCAGCGCGTGTGCCCGTTTGAACCTCCTGCGGTAGAAAAGCAAACTGCGATCTTTAGCTCGCCGGCGGAAGGTGCATGGCAAGTCCGCGTGTTGCCGCATCCCGATCCGTTATATCGAATCGAAGGGGAGCTGGGACGCGCAGCCGAAGGCATGTACGACAGAATGGGACCCATTGGCGCGCATGAAGTGGTCGTGGAGACACCGCAGCATGACAAGCGGATGTCGCAGTTCACCGATGAAGAAATCGAGCGAGTGCTCTCGGTGTGGACCACGCGGCTGGCGGATTTGAAAAAAGATGTGCGCTTTAAGTATGTAAGCGTCTTCAAGAATCAAGGGGCCCCGGCAGGTCAAGAGTGGACGCACGCGCATTCCCAAGTAACAGCAACGGTTTTCGTGCCGCGACGCATCAAGTACGAATTGAAGGCCTCGCACGAGTGGTACAAGGAGCGAGAACGCTGCATTTTTTGCGACGTAGTGCGACAGGAAGAAAAGCAAGGGAAGCGCATCGTGGATGTGCAGGGCGAATATTACGCGCTTTGTCCGTACGCTTCGCGGGTTCCCTATGAAATGTGGTTGCTTCACCGGCGGCACAATCACCTGTTTGAGCAACCTCGATCAGGGTCAAACCGCAGACACCTGGCAGCGTTGCTGGGGCGTGTGCTGCGCCGGTTGGAGAAAGTCACCCAGTCGTTTCACTTAGTTGTGCACACGGCGCCTAATACGCAGAGCAAGAAAGGCGAGTTAGCGGGCTACTGGAAAACGCTGGCGGAAGATTTTCACTGGCACATTGAGATTCTGCCGATCGTGGAGAAGCAGAGCAAGTCTTACGGCATCAAAGAGGTATATTTCAACAGTGTCTTGCCAGAGCAGGCGGCGGAGCAACTGCGGTTGCTGGATCCAACCTCATGAATGCGCGACGTTTGGAATGGAAGCGACGCCCGCAATGCGGTGGAATTATCGTCAACTTGGTGGCGCTGTTGTTTATTGTGATGCTCTGTACCGCGGTATATTTCCTTAGACATCCACTCTTCCGGTTAGCCGCAGAAACTTGGATTATCGAAGATCCCCTGGAACACGCGGATGCGCTTATCGTTCTGAGCGACGATAATTTTTACGCCGATCGTGCCACCCGTGCGGCCGAACTTTTTCGCCAAGGATTGGCGCCGCTGGTAGTGGCCAGCGGCCGGCGGCTACGGCCGAGCGCTGGAATAGCGGAATTGATGGAGCACGACCTGGTCGAGCGCGCCGTACCCAGGGAGAAGATCGTAAGGATTGCGCACGACGCTGATAATACGAGGGAAGAAGCCGAGGCACTGGCGCAGCTGGCAGCAGATCGAAGGTGGCGCTCCGTAATTGTTGTGACGTCAAATTACCATACACGCCGGGCCCGCTATATTTTCCGGCACACGCTTCCGGCGGCAATGGACGTGAGAGTGGCCAGCGCGCGTGATGGAGACTTCGACCCGGAGCACTGGTGGGAGAAGCGCAAATCCATAAAAGAACTCGCCCGGGAAGTTACGGGCATGGTGGTGGCCATCTGGGAATTGCGGGGAAGCAACGATGCCAGGGTCACAGCAACAAGGCGCTGTAGGTTTGGGAGGAGCGGAACTACCATTAGCAGTGTAGCGTTTTCAGGGACACCCTAGATTTGCCGCCCTGCATTCTTGTTTACAGTCGATCAGTGGTGTACTATCTTCGCTCTCTAAGTCGCGGTTCCCGCCCGGTCCTGCGAAAAGCGACTTCGAAATCCAAATTTCGACGTCGAGGTGTGTCATGTGGAAGAAAGAAGATACCAAGCCGCTGGGAGATTCTGAGAATTTGGGTACGCCTGCTACCCCCAACGCCACACCTAGTAAACTCCCTAGCAGTGGGCAGCCATTCTCTACTGCTTCTGTCCCAGTTTCCAGTCGCGCCGCCGCATGTATCAGTCAAGGCATTAAGATCAAAGGTGAGGTAACTGGAAGTGAAGACCTTTTTGTCGACGGCAATGTGGATGGCAAGCTTAACCTGGCCAACGGTAGCCTGACGATAGGTCCGAACGGAAGCGTGAAAGCGGATGTCACTGCGCGCGAAGTAATTGTGCGGGGGCGCATCGAAGGAAAGGTGACCGGCCGCGACAAGGTTCAGCTGTGGAGCACCGGTCAAGTCCTGGGCGAAGTGCAAACAGAACGCCTGGCCATAGAGGAAGGTGCATCCCTGCGCGGGAAGGTCGAAGCAGGCAAGCCCAACTCTAAGTTGCCGGACAGCAAGCCAGTGACGGCTCCGGTCGCGAGCAAGCCATCCGATTCCCGGCCCCCGGTTAATTCGGGAACAGCGGCAGATTGACCATGAGCCTACTAAATAAACTGGGGATCGGCATTGGTGCGATCCGCGAAATCTCCCGGATCCTTCCTGCGAATGGAACCTCGCGATTGGTTAAAGTTCCAATGGCCGGAGCCGCGGCGAGTCGCACTCCGGAACGTCATGAATCCACTCGCGTTTCCAATGGATTGAAAGAGTTTTTGTGGAACCTGGACGGACTGGGGCGTGGGACACTCTTAGACCTCGGGCCAGCCTGGCAGACAACTCTTAATTTCTTCATCGAACGGGGCTTCCGCGTTTCTTCCGAGGATATCCTCCGCGGCTGGAAGGGGTTTTTAGACGAGGAAGAGGCCCGCTTGCGCGCGGATGGCGCTTTACGGGAAAGCTTGGACGCGACGCCAAGCGGGCGTGCTTCGCGCTTCCTGGAAGGGAATCTAAAATATCCACCAGCGTCATTCGACGCGATTCTTCTGTGGGATGTTGTGGACTACTTGGAACCGGCGCTTGCCAAACAGACACTGTCTTGTGTGACCGATTTGTTGCGAGCGGGCGGGGTCCTGTTTGCGATGTTTCACAGTAAGAAGCCGGAAGGATTCCAGAGGTACCGGGTGTTCGACTCCAATACGTTGCAAGTGATACCGACGCCGGCAATTACTCCTGCGCAGAAGGTCTACCAGAACCGGGAGATACAAGATCTGTTTAGCCGGTATCGCACCATGAAATCGTTCGTGGGGCGGGATCAGCTTCGTGAAACGCTGTTTATAAAATAATTGGTAACTGTGGAATTTCTTCGATTTTCTATCTCTTCACTTGCAATCGGCAGATTTGAGGAGTAAAAAGCAAATTGTGAGCTCAACGAGCTCCGGAGGGGAGCATGACTCCACCGGGCTTAGAGCAAAGCACAAAGCTGATCACACCGCTCGTGCGGTGCGCTGTCGCTGGGAAGTAGAAGGCAAGCGCTTCCTAGACGACGCAGCAAATTAGCGAAAGGGGGAAGCCGCCCGGCTTCCCCTTTCGTTTTTTTGGCTAGAAGCTATTGCACAACCCTCCGTAAGACGATCATGAAGCAGGCGATATGAAAGAACGCGCGATAGATCGTGAGCGAGCGGTCGTAGCGCACCACCAAGCGGCGGAAGTTTCCAAGCCAGGCGTTGGTGCGTTCG
>DATNMX010000113.1:0-5876 GCA_035602135.1 Candidatus Dormiibacterota bacterium | reverse complement strand
TGTGACGAAACGAAGCAACTACTTCCTGAGGAAGACCACTCGTCGATCGCGAGTCCACGTTCCAACGATTGGGCAGAATGCCGAGACAAAAAAGTGTCGGCACCGAGCCGACGGGGAGATATGTCTCTTGACATTCCCTTTTATAGGACTTCTCCGAGTAGATGACCTTCCCGCCCAGGATCGTGTAACGCACTTTGGAAAATGCTGTCGTGTCCTGCGCAGGGTCCGCGCGTAGGACCACAAGGTCGCCGTCCATCCCTTCCGCGATGCGTCCGCGACGGGTCGAGTAGACGAAGCGCTGCGCAGGATTCGTGGTGAGTGAAGCAAGGATTTGCTTGAAGCTCATGCCCGCGCGAGACATCCACTCAAACTCTTCTGAGGTATCGAACTGCTCGATGTAGCCCACATCGGTGCCGAACAGAATTTGCCCACCCGCTGCAGAATACGCCCGCAGTTGTGGCAGCACGACCGTGTTCATCCCTTTTTCGAACTCCTCGGGTGGCTCGTTTTTGCTTTCGGCGTGCCACAGAGTAAGCGTGGGGATGAGAGCTACGTGTGCCGCTTTCAATCGTTCGACAAGTGACGGACTCCAGGGGCCGCCGCTTGCTGTCGTGTGGGCTAGGATGTCAACTCCGCTCTGAAGGGCTACCTCGATTCCCTCCTGGTTGGAAGGGTGAGCGAAAACAGGTTTCCCCTTGCGGTGGGCCTCCGCGACGATAGCCTTAGCCAAATCCAAAGGCATTATCAAGATGCTATCCCGTTCGACGGAACCCGCAAAGATCTTGATGCCGTCTGCGCCGTCGCGAATCTGCTGGCGCACTCGCTCTGTCCCCTGAGCCCTCGATTCGACGTCGGAGATGCTGATGTGGTTCGCCTCAAGAAATCCCCTGGCGTAAATGGGAGTTCCGCCCTTTGTCCAGAACGGTTCCCCGACGGTAAGAATCCTGGGCCCTTTCACTTCGCCACTTTCTATTCGGCTCCGGATGAGAGTCGTGTTGTTCAGGACAGACGCGATGTCAAAGACGGTCGTAAATCCCCAGCGCGTCAGCATCTCTTCAAGTTGCGAGGTGATCTGTTGAGACGAGAGTTTTGCCGCATGAAGCAAGCCCGGCGTGAGGATGTGCACGTGGCTGTTCCAGAAGCCAGCGGTCACAACCAAACCTTTACAGTCAATTACTGTGGCATCATGCGGGACTTTGACGGCTGCGCTTGGCCCAAAGGCAACAATACGACCGTCGTGTACAAGAATCGAGCCGTTCTCGATTGCTTGTTCAGTGGGCGAAGGATAAATTTTCGCCCCGACCAAGGCGAGGTCAGAGGCACGAGCCAGTCCGCACGCAAAAAGGACCCAAAGCACGAGGAAGTGGTAAGACGAACGAATTCGCATATTCGCAATATACGCTCGCGGCGACTGGAATAGTTGCCAGATGCCAGACGAGGCAAAGTGCTGACGCGATAAGGAACTTCATAAACGACCTCCGCCAAATCCGAACATGGAATCGTTCACCCAGGACTCCACTTCTTGCAGAAGCAGGAAATGCTACTTGCCATGGACAAAAAACAAAAGGCGCTTGATAAGAGTCACAAGCGCCTTTCATTTAAATCAATTCGTTGAATACCTCAGGGATCACCTCCTTCTCGACAAGTGCGTCGATTGAAGCCTGAAACTATTTTTATCACGCTGAATCCCGATGTGTCTACAACGCGCGGCGATACTTGTAGGACATGCGGTTTGCAGTGCCCGCGTAACCGGACAAATGAAATCACTTGATTGCATAACAATGTCGGCTCCCTCGACCCGAGTAAGCTGTGGTTGTCTGACGACCGCAGGCTCGGGAGAAAGGAGCCGAACATGATGATAGGCATAGATTATCACCCGAGCTTTCAGACGATGGCATTTTTAACTTGAAGAGACTGGTGAGTGTGGTGAACGGCAGTTGAACCACAGTGAGGGTGAAGCAGAGCGGTTCTATCGAGATCTAAAGCAGCGAGGAATCCGCGTGCGTGTAGGCATGGAGGCTACCGGATATTCACGCTGGTTCGAGCGACTGCTAGCAGAACTAGGTTTCGAACTGTGGATTGGCGATCCAGCAGAGATCAAGGCCAAGCGGATCAAGAAGCAGAAGACCGACCGCAACGATGCGCGACTCCTACTCCGGTTGATGCGCGAAGATAACTTTCCGCGGGTCTGGGTACCGAGTCCGGAGAATCGGGATCTGCGACAACTGTTGTGGCACCGGCATCGGTTGGTGCAGATGCGCACGCGGATCATGAATCAACTGCAGGTGCTGGCGATGAACGAGGGCTATCGCTGGAAGAAAAAACTGTTCAGCGAACAAGGACGAGCGCAGTTAGAGAAGCTCGCGTTGGCTCCCTGGGCTAGTCGGCGTCGGCAAGAGTTGTTGGAGCTGTTGGACCGCATGAATCCGACCATTGAGGAGTTAACCGCAACTGTCGAGCGGGAAGCCCAGAAGCGACCCGAAGTGCAACGACTGATGACGCATCCTGGCGTGGGTCCGCTAACGGCACTGGCCTTCGTGCTGATCATTGGAACTTGGGAACGTTTTCCATGCGGCAAGCAGATTGGCAACTACGTGGGGATGATTCCGAGTGAAGAATCCAGCGCCGGCAAGCAGCGCTTGGGGCACATCAGCAGGGTCGAAAATCACGACCCGTCCCTCATGCTGGATTGGGTTGAGCAGTCAGCAGTTCATTCCAGCGTGAAGCCCAAGCTGCGTCCAATCTCAACCATCCCAACATCTGCATTATTCACGACATTGGCGAAGAGGGAGGCCGCGTGTTGCTGACTGTCGCCCTCCCACGTCACCCAAAGGGGTCCGCCGCGTCCTGATTCCGTTCTCATGAGCGGCATCAAGCAAGCCTTCGATCCGCAAACATTTTTGCCCCCGGCCGCTTTGTGGCAGGCATCTAGACGCCTCTTCGCTATCGCGGCACAACATTCCCGCCTTCGCGTTATTCCTACGCGCGGCAGGCAATCCGCTCTACTTATCGATTTCTTTGCGGCGCAGGCTCGATCCAGCGCAACAATCGCACAATCTCTGGCGCGGCAATATTTTTATAGTCGGTGCTGAGCAGTCCGTAAGATTCCAGCGCATCATACGTGCGCCCTTGTCCGCTGGACTGCGTCCCATTCAACGGCCAATAGCTCCAGCTGAGATCATTCTCCTTTAAATATCGAACGAACCATCGAAACCACTCTCCATTCGGGGTCCCGTCAGGCCCGCAGTGATCTACGCTCTGGCACGTTCCGAACTCGCCCACCCACAGCGGTACGCCAGGCTCTTTATGCAACAAAAAACCCGCGCGCGTATCGAGGATCTGTTTTAATTCGTCGTAGCTTTGCACTTTGACGTCTTTTGAAGCGTAAGCGTGCGGTGAGTACACCAGCTTGCCCGGGACTCGCAACGTCACCGGCTTCTCGGCCACCGCTCGGAAGTCGGTCGAGTATTCCGGGCTCTCCACCATGATCAGCAGATTCGGATTCACCTCAAGAATCGCGTTGCCGCCGCGTTCCGCTGCTGCGTGCCAGTCGAGTGCGGGATCACCTCCACCCCACTGTGCCCCGCTGCGCAACTCATTGCGTAGGTCAGCGCCTATAACATAAGGCTCATCCTTATATCGCCGGACGATCGTCCGCCAATCTTCTAGCCACCGCCGCTCGGGATAGCTAGTGTTGAACCACAACCCATTGCCATCGGTTTCGCTGCAACACCAATCCGCGCGGCTCATATGGTTGTCGAGAACGACCATCAAGTGCGCTTTCGCCAATGCCGTGACGACGGCATCCATTACTTCCAACACATGCTTGCTTTTGAACTGCGGATTTGCTTTGACCGCGTAATCCGGCACGATCGGATTTGATTTCAGTGTCTCGTTGGCCCACGGCAATCGAATGGAGTTGACGCCCAGCTTTTCTATCTGCCTGACGATTTCGCCCAACGGCGCGTGATCGAGTCCGCCCGCAACAAATTCTCGCTGGTCGAAGCCGTACCAATTCACCGACATCAAACGCACGGGTCGCTTCTCCGCGTCCACAATGCGGTGGCCTTCTGTACTTAGCGGCAGATGTATCTCTCGTTGCTTACTTGCCAACAGGCACGGGAACACCAATACCATTCCCGCCGCCACGCTCCAGACTTTCCGCCGCGCAAAGCGCTTCACGATGCAGCCTCCCATCGGACGGTCTTTTACAAAATATCGCCTCCATCTTAATCGTAAAAACCCCCGGCCAACTTGAGTGAGATGCGGCAAACGGCGCTTATCAATAGCTATGGGGAAACTGACTAAGTGTGGAGCTTGCGATGCCAGATCACCTGCTCTACTGGTCCGACGAGGAATACCCAGGAGATAGTGCCCGTCAATGCAACGGCTGTCAGGATGGCGAAGGCCCAGTAAAAGTGTCCTGTGCGGTCCAGGACAAATCCGGTAACTGCCGGGGCTACAACTCCTGCGAGATTACCAACGAAGTTCTGGAAACCTGTCCAACGTCCCGCGGCTTGGGGTCCGGCGAGCGTCTGTGTAATTGCCCAGATATTGGAAGCGGAAACGCCGAAACAAACTACACCCAGTATGAGCGCGGCAACGCAATAGATCGGCCCGCTCACGACAGCTAGCCCGACGAAAATCCCGGCGAAGGCGAGCCCTCCACCCGTAAACGTCTTGCGAACCAGCGAAGGAGTCGCTCCCGACAAAATCCAGCGATCGGAAAGCCAACCGGTCAGCGTGGCGAAACAAGCCCCCAGCAGGTAAGCGATCCCGCCGATCTTCGCCATGCTGTCCATAGAGAAGTGCCGCGCGCGCACCAGATAGAAAGGTAACCAGGTAATGAGGAAATAGTTGACATAATTAGCGCAGAATAGCCCAACGCAGGTTCCCCAAGCTGATCGCAACTGCAAAAACTCGGGAAGACCTAGCGCGCCTGTTGTGTCTGTGTGAATTGCGTCCTGCTTTTTCGGCATCCACTTCAACCAGGGGACGAGCCAAAGCAAGCTGCCAAGGCCTAGCACGATGAAGAACGGGCGCCAGCCGAATCTTGCCATCAGCAGGCCACCGAACAGCATCCCAAATCCAGGTCCCAGCACCAGTCCCGCGGAAATCACCGCATTGGCAAGCCCTCGACGCTCTTCCGAAAAGTTCAGCGCAATGATCTTTGAGTAGGAGGGATAGGCGACTGATTCGCCGATGCCGAGGAGCAATCGCAATACCAACAGCGCCGAGAATGTGTGCACGATGCCCGTCGCGGCTGTGGCGGCGGACCAGAGAAAGAACCCACCGGCGAAGACCCAATTGACGTTCGAACGGTCCACCAGCCAGCCGGAGAAAGGTTGCAGACACGCGTAGGTCCAGAAAAACGCGGAGAGCAGAATGCCCAATTGCGAAGCGGAAATTCCAAGCTCGTCTTTCAGCATGGGAGCAGCGATGGAGAGATTCCCGCGATCCACATAGTTGATGAAAACAGAAATTGCCAGCAAGATGAGAACCAACGTGAGAGCGCCCGGGATGCCCTTACGCTGCGGTGTTGTGAAGGTTGGCATGACGAGTGGGCATCATCTTCTCCAGCAACCGAGACATTTGCAACCCACTTTGCGGGAATCTTGTTTCGCGGTGTTCCGATTGAATGCATATCGCGCCAAGGAATCCCAGCAGGGTAAACATGGTTGGTGGAGAAGTGGGAAGTTCAGCAGTTCGCCGCAAGTGACGACGAGATAACTTCCGGATTGTTTGAATGTATAAGTCGATGGAGGAGCGCTTGGTGTAGAAATACTGAACTCAGCGACCCCGCTGATTCAGACACAACCAAGGAGGCTCCCCATGGAAAGTATGTATTACATCGGCTTAGATGTTCACAAGAAAAC
>DATNMX010000112.1:0-75770 GCA_035602135.1 Candidatus Dormiibacterota bacterium | reverse complement strand
AATCACTCCGAGTCCAGGTGCTCGAGCGAGATGGATGGCGGTGCCAAAATTGCGGTTCTTCAAAAGACTTGCACGTCCATCATTTGAGAGCCAGGAGTAAACTCGGGGGCGATGTCTTGAACAACTTGATTACGCTTTGTGTTAGTTGTCACGAGAGATCGCATGGAGTGGGCCGTTGAAAACAGAAGCATTCCAACGTGTTTTTCCCATCTCAGCCCAAGAAATCCGTCCGCAACCACTTTAGAATCCGCGTTTGCAAAAACAAAGAGTGGGGAGTGTTACGGTTAACCAGCCCCGGCATCCAAAGCTCCGCCGCTCACACCCGATCTGCGATTGTGCTCTCGATGCGCTGGAAGAAAAAGAGCCCTCCCGTGAGAAGGATCGCCACCATAGCTGCCGACACCGCCAGCATCGGCCCCGGATGCTGGCCACGCCCGGTGACCGCCCAGCGGAATCCATCGATCACTCCCGTCATGGGATTTAACCCGTACAGCCAGCGCCACTTTTCCGGCACTAGCAAACTCGGGTACGCCACCGGAGACGCCAACATCCAGAACTGGATGATAAATGGGATGATCGACGCCATATCGCGATACAGCGCATTGAGCGCGGACGTCCACAAACCCACGCTCAGCGCCGTAAGCAGCGCCAGAAGCACTAAGAATGGAAGCAATAGCACCGCGGCCGATGGGTGTATGCCAAAAGATAGTGTTAGTGCCACCATCATGACAATGCCGATCGCCAGATCCACCAGTCCGGAACACACCGCCGCAAGTGGCAATATCAGCCGCGGGAAATACACTTTGGTGATCACGTGCTGATTGGCGACTATGATGTTGGTACAGTTACTCAGCGCTCCGGCAAAGTAGGTCCACGGCACCAGCGCGGCGATGTAAAAAACAGGGTACGGCAACCCCTGCGATGGCAGCTTCGCTAACCGTCCGAAAAATAATGTAAAGACGCCCATCGTCATCAGCGGCTGCAAAATAACCCACACCACCCCGATGGCTGTCTGCTTGTAACGAACCTTTACGTCCCGCCACACGAAAAAATACAACAGCTCGCGATACTCCCAAACTTCGGCGAGATGCAATTCCAGCCAGCCGCGCGGAGGTTCGATGCGCACGGTAGCCGGCGCGTGCGCAGGGAGCGGCGATACCACGGGTGGGTGCCCTGGTGATTGTGGGGGTGGTTGCGCAGTTACCGAAGCCATCTATTTTCTCTGCGCTAATTAGAGTACCAGAGAAACGCCTCGCAGCAAGCGGTTGGAAACATGGTTACATTTCCAGGGATGGGAGCTGTCCCTGGGTGGGAGCGAGATAAAAATTACCAAGTGAAATCATCATGACGAAAGATATTTATCAACCCGTGCAAATCTTTAGCGCGACAAGAATTATTTATACGTGCACATCAGAGAGAAAGAAATTATCAGGTGATGCAAATCCATTAGCGATCGAAATCGTCAGGGATAGAAATTATTATTGTGAGCAGGGACCTGGCGATTAAATGCGCGATGACTTCGGTATCGCTGTTGGACTGAAAGATGGAAATTATTATGGATGCGGGGCGTCATTCATTTGCTTGATGTCGCGGCGTTCGATTTCTTCCATTAAGGTTTTTCGCTGGAACAGGTAGGCGTGCAGTCGTGACGAGAATTCTCGAGGAACGGTGAAGAGTTGATTGTGAATCATCTGGCTAAAGGAGACAGGCCCGCGGGCCGGCAACAGATGCGTGCCCCACTGAAAAATCAAACCGGCATTCCACAATATGAAACCAGCAATTACAGCGCAAGCTGTCGCCAGCGCGGCTCTCCGACTGTGAAAGAATTGTTCCAACCAATCGAGGAAAACGCTCAAGCCGACAATGAATAGTGGTGTCAGCGACACAAAAAAACGGTTGCCATACGAAGATATTCCCGCCCAATCCGGATAGCAGGCTATGAAAACGTAGAACGCCAGAAATGCTGCGAGAAACGGCCCGCCAACGCGCGGCGTGCGGCGCCAAAAAATGCACAAACCCACGATCGCCAAAAGTAGAATAGGCGTCCAAAACAACAATCCATGATTGGAAGAAAAAAGAACCGCCAGAAAGACGGGAGAACGCCATAACCAATTCTTTAGCGGGATGTACCCGGACTCTAACCCGCTGCCATAGATAATGTGACGCGTGATGAAGGTCGGCAGCAGGCACACCACCAATACAATAGCCAAGAGCAGATGCCTGCCGAGAACGTCTGGCAGTGGCAATCTATCCGGCGCATCGCTGCGAGTTGAGAATGCAGCGCCATATTGGCGCGCGCCTTCCACCACGAGGACTACGAGCACCATGGCGTTGGGATAATAGACGTTCAGCATCAGCCCGGCCAACACGCCGAGCAGGAGCCATTGTCGCAAGGTGCGTGCTGCGCGCGTGGCATGCCAGTACCACAAGAGCAGCGCCACCGCGAACGCTGAGTGCGCATGCGACCAGGACGGATTGAAGTATATATAGACAGGGAGCGAAGTGCCGCACCAAATGGCAATAGTGGCCAGCAACGCCCAGCGTTCCGCGACGTAGTGACGGGCGATGCGGAACGACAATAGCAAGCCGAAGAATCCGTACACAGCGGTCGCGAGTGCCATGGCGATGCGATAGGGCGCGGAAAATCCATCAGCCGCAACAGAGGAACCCATGGCCCGCGCAAGGAACACGCCCAAGTGTGCTAACAAGAGGAATGGGCTCCAAAGAATGGCGGGGCCAACCGTGAAGTGGTTGTCGAGATGGCCGGTAGGAGTGCGAAAGGTATCTTTTGGTTGGCCATTTTGATCAAGCCGAGGATCGCGAAAACTGGCGTTAGCTGATTGATAATCTTTTTCGAAATTCAAACGGTGTTCGATTAGGAGCGCGCGAGCAAAAGCGTAATAGCCGACGCCGTCCCCACGAACCCACGGATTGAGGAGAGGCAGGGAAAATAAAAAGATGGCTAGCAGGAGTCGTTCGGCCTTGGCAAGACCGAAGTGTGTCACTGATTGCGACTTCAAATCCTGATGTTTCACGAAAGGAGTATCCGTCCAACGATGCGTGCAGTTGGAGTATAAGCTCTGATCGACACGAAGGCGTGCCGCAAAATCAACGAAAAACAAGAATTCGGCTTAGAAACTTCGACGGGATCGCGATCAATATATATCACAGAACAATTGTCTTGATGGACCGCTTCGAACGCTCGGTTTGGGGACGCAGGATCAATCAGCGCTGGTGGTCAATACTTTAGGGGCTTCCGTTGATTCGTTTTTCTGGCGGAAGAAGGATGAAACGCGGTCGATGATTTCGTTTAACGGCGTCTGAGGACGAAAACCGGTGAGGGCATGCAATTTTTCCACCGAAGGCACGCGACGCATCATATCCTCGAAACCCGGTTCATAAGCCTTGTCATACGGCACGTATTCGATCGCGGAGGTGCTGCCGGTGCGTTCTTTCACCCTGTGTGCGAGCTCTTCGATGGAAATCTCTTCAGTATTGCCAACATTGATGACCTCACCGACGGCACGCGGCGTATCCATCAAACGGATCAGCCCCTCGACGGTATCCCGCACATCGCAGAAGCAGCGGGATTGTTGGCCGTTGCCAAAAATGTTAATGGGAGTATTGTCCAATGCCGACTGCACGAAATTGGGGAGCACCATACCGTACCGGCCGGTCTGACGCGGACCGACGGTATTAAATAGTCTAACCACAATCACAGGCAGCTTCTTTTCTTTCCAGTACGAGAGCGCCAAGAATTCATCGAGAGCCTTGGACGCCGCGTAACTCCAGCGGCCCTTGGTGGTAGGCCCCAGTACAAGGTCAGCATCTTCATGAAAAGGAATATTGGTATTCTTTCCGTAAACTTCGGAGGTCGAAGCTGTTAATACAAGTTTGCGTTTTTTACACGCAGTTTCGAGAATCAACTGAGTTCCATTCACATTGGTCTCAATCGTGCGCACGGGACTTTCCACGATGAGCTTCACGCCGACCGCTGCCGCTAAATGCACGACGATGTCCGCATCGTCGACCAGCTCTGCCACTAACTGGCGGTTTTCAATATTGTCGAGGTGATATTGCATGCGCGTCGAAGACTTTAGATGGCGGATGTTTTCCACACTACCGGTGGATAGGTTATCGAGCAGGACCACATGATCGCCACGAAGGAGCAAGCGCTCCGCCAAATGAGAACCGATAAAGCCGGCGCCGCCAGTGATTAGATAACGCAAAGGGCCTCCTTAGAGCACCTGTGAATCGTCATCTCGATCGCGGGCCGAGCTTTCGGTGACAGGTTCAGCTTCTTGATCATGGAGATTTTCTACAGGTTCCTGCGGTCCATAGCCATAAGAGTATGGATAATACCTGTAGGAGTAATAGTAATCGGGCGCGTGGGCGTCCACGGCGTTCAGAATCACTCCCAGGATATTGCACTTCACACTAACGAGCAGATCGCGCGTACGGGTGAAAGCTTCCTTTGGTGTTTCGCCGCTGCGGACCACCAACAGAACCCCATCGGTTTGAACAGATAAAATGACGGCATCCGTTGCAGCCATCACCGGCGGCGAATCGATGACGATAAATTTATATTTAGTGCGCAGCTCGGCAATGGCTTCAACAAATTTGTGCGAGGAGAGTAAATCAGCCGGATTGGGCGGCAAAGGACCAGTAGGAATCGCGTCAAGATTCGGAATGGTGGGATGCGGAACGATCACCAGATCCAAGCTGGAAACGCCTGCCAGATACGAGGTGAGGCCAGCATACTTTCCGCTACCCAGGTTCAATAGACGCCCCACGCCGGGTTTGCGAAGATCGGCGTCTACCACAACGGTTCTGTCGCCAAGCTGGGCCAAGGTTACGGCAAGGTTGGCGGCGGCGGTGGTTTTACCCTCGCGAGGCAATGCGCTGGTAACCAAGATTACTTGTGGCGGATGATCCGCACGTGAAAGCAGAAGTGATGTTCTTAAGGCGCGGAAAGCCTCAGACATCTGCGATTTGGGGAGATGTTCAGCCACCAATTCGATGCGCTTGTCGTGGCCATTGCTGGCAAAAGACCGCAAAAGCTTCTTACGGGTGCCGTTGCCGTTAGAAAGACCAAACTGGGGGACGACGGCCAGCGAAGGTAACCGCGTAAGTGTCTCGACGTCGTCGGGGGACTTGACGGTGTTATCCATATATTCGCGAATCAGCGCCAGGCCGATGCCTCCGACGAGACCGACGAGGAATGCCAGGGCAACGTTGCGCGCCTTGGCGGGCCTTACGGGATAGGAAGGAATCATTGCGGGATCGATGACGCGGATATTATTGGAACGAAGAGCGGCGGAAATACCCGCTTCCTTAAGTTTAGTGAGCAAGCCTTCGTAAAGCGTCTTTTCGGCTTCCGCTTCCCGCTTCAGAATGTTGTACTCCACCATCTTTCCGGCCATTTGGCCGGCTTCGACCTTTTGCTGATCAAGGGCTTTGGTGAGAAGCGTTTCGCGGTTGCTTGCTTCGCGATAATCAGATTCCAAGGCAGCGATGATGTTGCGTTTTTCCTTTTCGATGGCCTCGTCAAGACCTTTCATCTGGGTCTGGAGACGTTGCACCCTGGGAAAATTTGGTCCGTACTGAGCAAGCAGTTCGGCATACTGCGCGGCAGCTTCCGCGCGTTTCCTGTCCAATTCCGTATAGGAACCGTTGGAACGAATCTGCGGGACAGCGTCCAGCTTCCCGTTGGTAGCAAATTGAAAAAGCGACTCTTTCCTCATGCGATCGCTTTGCGCCTCGCCTAATTGGTGATTCACGTCGGCGAGCCGCTGAGTGGTGATGTTTTGTTTATCGTCTAAGGTCCAGATCTGATTCTGCCGCTCGTAGGCGATGAGCGCGTCTTCAGCCTTTTGGACCTTGATCCTCAACTCATCGAGCTGGTCGCCAAGCCAAGAGGAAGCCTTGGTGGTGCTTTCGAAGCGGCTATGAGAATTCTGATCAATATAGGCTTGGATATGGGCGTTGACGATTCTGGCCGCGAGTTCGGGATCCGTCGACTCAAAGCTAACATCCATCAGGCGGCTTAGGGGCACACGCTTCACACTCAAGCTTCCAAGAAACCCGCCGAGCTCCGGCGGTCGTTTTTGATTGGCGAGACTCCCGAGTGCCACAGCTTCCGAAGGCCCATTGGTAGAGGCAAATTCCGGGCGATCCAGCAGCCCACTTTTTCGGATGGTCTGAAGAGCAAGGGTCTCGCTGGTTAAGACCTTAGACTGTGTCTCGATGTAGTTCTCGAGATCGGACATGTAGTCATAGGAATCCATACCCTGGAAAGGGAGTATGTTGGAATTTTCGCGATCAATCTCAATACGCGAGGTGGCCACATAAACGGGTTGCATGCGGAAAGTGGCGATGGCAACGATGGTAACTACGGCCAAGGTAAAAGAAAGAATTAGCCACTGATGCTTGCGCAGAATGAGCAAGTAATCGTAGAGATGGGGCTGGCGCGGCGAAGTGTCCCAAGCCGGGAGCCGAGCGGACATGGGAACTACATCGAGGGCGCCATTCGAGCCGTTTAGGCGGGGCACGAGTTTGTTGTCTTCTTCAGTCATGTCGTCAGCGGTATGCGATGCGGTACAATGCGACGCCGGTACCAATCCCAAGGCCAATTTCCGCAGCTCGGAAGAGCGCCTTCTTAGCGTTGCTGTCCGGTATGTACAAAATGTCGCTAGCTTGGAGGGCTACATCCTCCGTCTTACGGTCCATCACTTTTTTGAGATCGACCACGACCTCATGTTGTTGACCCTGGTTATTTCTCCGAACTATTACCGCGCGGCTTGATTTCGCGGTGGATTTCAATCCTCCGGCGAGGGAAAGAATTTTTAGCGTGCTCATCGGCGAGCGGTCATTCGAGAGAACAAAACCTCCGGGCCGGCCCACCGCGCCTAAAACATAAACGATGCCTGCGTGTGGCACGGTGACGATGTCGCCCGCCTGGAGAACGATATTGTTGCTGGCGTCTCCGGATTCCATCAGTTCGTACAAATTGACGGTGATGGTGTTGGACAACGCGGGAGGCATAGCGGCATCCGGGGGAGCGGAAATGGCCTCCCCGGCTGCGGGCGACGGGAAGATAGCCTTGTGATTCGAATCGTCAGAGGGAGCGGCAGAACCGGCAGATGAGGATGAGCCCACGGACGGCGGGGCCGTTTCGGCTGACGAGGAAAGGGGAATATCGGAGCTGGAGACCGGAGAATCCGCAGGATCATTGCCGGGTTGCGGGCCTGGCCGCCTTACGATCACGGTATCGCTGGCGTCATTGGAAACGCCACCTGCTTCGGCAAGTATTTCCAAAAGGGTAATCGGGCGATCCGCTTGATAAACCATGGGGCGAGGCACGGCGCCGACCACCGTGATAGGTTTACTTTTTCTTTCTTTGACAAAGACCCGTACTTCAGGATGGGTCACTAGTCCGTTGGATTCCAGGACCTCGGCGATTTTTCGCTCCGCTTGAGCCTCCGTCAATCCGGCCATGTGCAAGCGTGTAGGTACGAGCGGCAGACCGATAGAGCCGGTTTGGCTGACGCGAACCTCTCTGCTGAATTCTTTTATATCGAAGACTTCGATGGTGAGCACATCACCATTGCCAATAATATAGTCACGAGAGGCTAGCCGGGCAGCAGAAGAGAGTGCTTTGATGCGGTCGTTGGTCTGCTGAGGCGTTTGGAGAGTGGTTTGTGCGCACGAGAGAGGCGTAACGCCAAGCAAGGCGATGCCAAGACACCACGACCTAGCACCCCGTGTAGCTGGCTGCATCTAGTAGATTACCCCCAGGCACTAGTATACAGGGAGCGGGGCCGGCCAGTCAGCATTTTGGCCGGGTAAGAGTACCCCCTGTTTCGACTCAACGCGCCGGGGCGTCTTTGCATTTCTGTGACTTGCAGGGAAACTATGCAATCATCTCTTTTGGAGCAGCCACGATGCAACTATTCGTCAGTTGCTAGAAAATAACCGTCAAATTGCGGCAAAGGGTTGAGGCTTGGCTTACTAGTCACAACCAGAGAAAACGAGTGGGAGTTGGTATGTTCCGATGCGTATCGGAATTTTGTGTAAAAATCCAAGCGTGCCTACCCCGATGCCATCGAGACCAATCTCAAAATAAGGTCAAAGGCCCCGTCAGGGAAGTTGTGTGTTCGTCCTGGGATAGGTGAAACTGCAGCGGCTCACGCAATTCTGCGATGACTCTGTGCAAGGCTCGCTGCATGACATGGTCTATGCTGGAATGTTTTGGACCACGTTTGCGAACCGGCGACTTTTCTAAACGAAATGAGCCGTCCTGCAGGCCCGGAGGTTACGTTTACTTATTTGTTGTTGTGTTCTCTCTGGCGGGACTTGCCAAGTGGAAGTTTCAGACACAGTATAAGCTCAAATGGGGAATATTAGTGTGCACGCGCTCTCATCGGTTCCGCCAGGGCAATTTGAATAGTCTGATTCAACGCGCGGGATTGCGTGTTGTGAGGGAGGATCCCCGGTCCATTCCGAAAAAATTGTTCGCGGCCAGCAGACGTCATGCGATCCTCGCGCGAAAAAGGATGATCTAATTTTGTTGGTTTCAAAGGCGAACATTCTGACACGGCACCGTCAAGCTTTGCCCGCGCTTACAGGTATCCGTTTTCTGGCAGCATTCTACGTCGTCTTGGTTCATGGATTGCCCTGGCTTCAGCGCTATCAGATCCCTAAAGCACTTCAAATATTTTTGGGCAATGGCTACCTTGCGGTCGCCTTATTTTTTTTGCTTTCTGGCTTCATCCTTTCCTATACCTACGAAGGACAAATCGAGGGTGCTTCTAATCGCTTCCACTTCTGGGAAGCCCGATTTGCGAGGATCTATCCAGTTTATTTTCTTTCCCTCGTGCTTTCTTATTGGTTTGAAAAGGGTCTTCCTCTTGGGACGCGGTTCGCGGTGCTCGGCATGGTGCAAGCGTGGAACCCACGTGCTCCGCAACTGGTCGGAGCTTGGAACTATCCGGCATGGACCCTCTCCGTTGAAGCCTTCTTCTACCTCTGCTTTCCTTTTGTGGTTCCTTGGATGTCCCGCAGAAACAATCGCGCATTGTCTTGGATGAGCGCATTTCTAATTGCCGTCTGCATTTTAGGACACACACCAGTAAAGGGTCTGGGAAATTGGGATCATTCCTCCTTCAGTGGAAGATTCTTGCCACTGCCCATCTTGCGCATCCCGGAGTTCTTGCTCGGAATTGTGATTGGCCTTAGATTTCTGAGGAACGAAGCCAAAGGCGGAGAAGTTAATCGCCCGCTGAGAGTCTATCCGGCCGCCCTCGGAACATTGGCAGCACTTAGTTTGCCGTTAGGCGACTGGGTCTCGCTTGTTATTCTTCCCTTTGGGGTGTTGGTCTATGAATTGGCTCTAGGCGGAAGCTGGCTGGCGAGGGTTCTTTCTACCCGTACTATGATTTTGCTCGGAGGTGCCAGTTATGCCATCTACCTTTTACAGTACCCGGTCAGAAGCTGCACGCGCGTTTTCTTTTCCTATATGCCGCAAGGGTTAGCGCAGTTCGGAGCGCCATTTACACCACTGATCTTGGTCGTATTTTCGATTTTTGTGTTTCGCTGTTGGGAGGAACCTTTTCGCAAGGCACTGAGAGGGTGGTTCGCGAAGGGAAAGTTGAGAATGACTGGAGTTCTGTCGTGTCCATCAGCGAACAAAATTAACAACCGTGGAAGCCGTCGACGCTCCCGACCTTGAGTTCGGTGGGATGATTTTGTCTCTCGTTGAAAATAATAAATTGGGGCCGCCAACCGCGCCTTCATCGCAACCGCCCGAGAGCATCATACTGTCGTTATTCCTGGTGTCGTAGAGGGTGGCAGGTTGAGAGCAGCGGTCACGAACTCCTACGGCTAGGATTTTTGGCGCTTTTACAATTCAGCCTCCTCGGCGATAATTCATTGATGTATCGAAGCCGCTCATGAATATCCATACATCTATAACTCCGAGTGAGTTCCGCCGCAGCCCTCTTGTCGCGCTCGGCTTTTTAGTTGTTTTTGTTGTTGCTGCGTATGAGTTCGCACAGTTCGTTATCAATGATGATCTCATCGGTCTAGCCTATGTAGCTATGGCTTTAGTTATGGGCGCATTTGTCATCGGGATGCTCAAGAACTGGCGCAATGGCCTTTATTTCTTCGTTGTCTGGCTCTTGTTCGAAGACTTCGCCCGAAAGTTTCTGGGCAATAACATGGCCATTTATTTTGCAAAGGATTTTCTGGTTGCCATCGTTTATCTCTCTTTCTTCGTCGCTTACCGCCGCAAGCAAGTACAGACCTTTCGCCCACCCTTTCTCGTACCGCTGCTGATTTTTATCTGGTTCGGAGTGATGCAAGTATTCAATCCAGCATCCAGCACGGTCATCTACGGTGTTTTGGGCATGAAACTTTTTTTCGCCTACGTACCATTGTTGTTTGTCGGTTATGCACTTCTTAATTCGGAGACGGAGCTGCGCCGGTTTTTCTTCGTGAATGTTTGCCTGGCCGTTATTATCGGGGGTCTAGGCATTGCGCAGGCTATTCTTGGCCCCACTTTCCTCAATCCGGAAGTAGTTGGCGAGGACATTCGTTTGGGGAGTACGCTTTACCGCTTATCGAGTTCTGGGCTCCTGGCGCATCGGCCGTCTTCGGTGTTTGTCAGCACGGGTCGCTATGCCGATTACCTCCTTGTGTGCTGGCTCTTAAGTCTTGGATTCGCCGGATACGTTATCCTGCGAAAAGGCCGGGGGAGAAATTTTGTCTTTATCTCGGTTGCGGTGCTCGCAGCGGCAATCGTTCTGAGCACATCTCGAGGAGTTTTCTCATGGAGTGCAGGGAGCTTGATCGCGGCTGGCGTTGCGTTCGTCTGGGGAGCACCTTGGCGCCAACGCCAGGTTATGCGTGTCTCGCTTGGGGTGTTACGAGCCGGTCTGGGCGTTGTCTTGGCTTTGGTTTTGCTCTCCGTTATCTTTCCAGATGCTCTGGCGTCCCGCGTCGCCATATATTCCGAAACGTTGCTACCGGGGCAGCGAACGAGCGAGATCGGCATTCGAACTTGGGATTACCCTGTTCGGAATTTCCTGGGTGCGTTTGACGGCCCGCGATGGCCTTATGGATACGGCTTAGGTACGACTGCCCTGGGCACTCAGTATGTAGCCAGGATCTTCCATGCCGCGCCGTTAGGGTGGGGCGTAGAAAGTGGTTTCGGCACCATTGTCGTCGAGATGGGAATCGGCGGACTAGCTCTTTGGCTGATCATGAGTCTTTCGATCATTTTCGCGGCCTGGAAAGTAGTCAAAAAACTGAAAGGCACGCCTTGGTTTCCGCTCAGCTTCGTCATTTTTTGGTACGCTTTGCTTTTACTGTTTCCCATGACGTTCGCCGGGATGCAGGCCTACGAAGATTTTGTTATGAACGCCTATTTGTGGCTGCTGTTGGGAATATTGTTCCGTCTTCCCACGCTCACACCTTCTCCTGGATTTGAGGTTGCCGGTACCATCCCTGACTGTCGCCAACAGCTACAGGGAAATCGCCTTTGAACTCGCCGCCGCTGTCGGTTTGCCAGACCCGTGTAAAATACCCGTCATGACGACACGTTGGGAGGAAGCGCAGAAGGCTGAGCGGGAATACTGGCGTGGGCCGGATGTGCCGGGGCTCGTAACGAACGCCATGCAGTCCGCTTGCAAGGTCAGGGAATGGATTCCTCTCGACGGGATGCGAGCGGCGCTGGAGGTTGGCATCGGCGGCTTAGGAGTGGGCCCAATTAGTTTCCTACCGGTTGGTGGGCGCGTGGCGATTGATCCCTTGCCGCTCCTTCCGTGCGACGACGACATCCGACGTCTCCGCGTCCCGTTTACTCTCTCCCGAGCGGAAAACATCCCATTCCCCGACGAGTCATTCGACCTAGTGCTGTGCTGCAATGCTCTGGATCACGTAGAAGATCCCAGCACGGTACTGAAGGAAGTCCATCGCGTCCTGCGTCCAAAGGGGCATTTCTTCCTATTCGTGGATGTCTTCTCCCTGCTGGGGATCCTGAAGTGGTACGCGTGGACGCGCCGACGGCACAAGAATGAAATTTTGGTCCGCGCACACCCGCACCGTTTCCTGCGGGAGACGCTGTGGGACATGATGACAGACGCGGGAATGCAGATCGTTCGAGAGGATGCGGTGTCCATCGGCAGCAGATGGTGGGGGCACAGCCGACGATATGCGATGTTGGGAAAACGGGTGGACGAGCCTCTCTGAAACGTTAACGCTTTCGATATGCAACAGTTTTAGCTGTCGTCGCAACGCTTAGCCAGATGCCCGACGCAGGGACACAGTACCACTTAACACCTTGGTGTAATTTAATTCTGGTCATGCAGATTCGGGCTTTTGTGCAAACAGCACCATACGGTCACTCAGGCCCAGCCGTTTGCTGGCCTGAGCCACTGCCCACAAACTGGCGCGCTTGAGAGCCGAAGAACCAGCACCCAGGTTAGTCGAGAGTGGGCTCGGTTCCAGCCATGATATTTTCTTTACAAGAAATCCAGCCTTCTCGACGCATAGCGTGAGACTCTTACGGGTGAAGCCCCATAAATGCCAGGGGACATCGTCGATAGGACACCACGGCTGGCGCAAGATGTTGCGTTTGGATTTTACCACTTGCTGCAGTAGACCTTTCACGTTTGGCGTTGCCAGTACCAATACTCCGCCGGGCCGCATGATTCGAAAGGCTACCTTTAGATCGGCGACGGGATCCTTCACATGTTCGATGACATCTAGAAAGCTTACCGCAGAAAAATGGCCTGGTGGAAAATGTGCGGACGCCAGGCTCCCATGCACTACTTCGCAGCCTAATAAATTACGGACGTGCGCGAATGCGTCCTGGTTCGGCTCGATGCCCGCAACCTCGAACCCACGCTTCCGGGCGTTTGTAAGAAACATGCCACTGAAGCAACCCACGTCCAGTAGTGAGCCAGCGGTAACCCCGAACGTCGCGATTTCATCGAGAAGTTTCTGGTGCTCCTGCATCTTCCACGGAGGGAATAAGTCTTCGCCCTTGGGCAGGGGATCAGGACGTTCTACCAGCAGTGCGTCGCCGTTGTAGAGCTGCATAAGTGCGGATTCCTGGGGTCGCTCGGCGGTGAAGAAGACTCCGCAACTGCCACACTTTTCAATTCGAATTGCGGCTTTTTTCCAAACAGGTTGTGAGTCAGGAACCGCGCATATCGGACACCGCATATCCAACCTATTGTTCTCCCCCGTTATTGATTGCTCCATGATAGAGGCAACTGAACGAAAAATCACGTGAGCACTGCCCAGTAAGTTTGCGATCGTTGAAATCGAACATGACCTCCGGGTTAGCGAAGCGCAGAAACGTTGGTCATTTATCTTTTGGACGATGTTCAGCATCACCGTCAAAGAAAGCTGATTGGCCATTAGTGTCACCGAGAAAGACTTATCTTTAATGGCGTCGCTTTAGCCATTAGAACTTCTTCACCGCCTGGACGTAAAGAGAGAGCGGCACCTTGGGATTCAAATAATCTAAGAATTGCAAAGGCCAGGTCAGCAGGAACAACGGAAGGGCCACGGTGAGACCCCTCCGAAACCACAGTGATTGGATAAGTCTTGCCAGTCGAACCAGCAACGGTGAACCCAGCCCGATACTTTGAACAATTTCAAAGCCCGCTGGTTCGAGTAATGCGCGATAGCTTTCGAGCGTATAGCCATCCCGCACATGCCAGCCGGCGTCCTCCGTCGTCTCAAACCGTCCGTGATTATCGGGATGCTTCGAAAAAGGACAACAGAGATGCAACACGCCGCCGTCCCGCAGCAGAGCGTGGAAATGTCGGACTACCAGCCAATCCCTTGCGATATGTTCCAGCGTTTCGGAACAAATAATTTGATCAAACTTCACACCAAGCAGCGGTAGGTCGTAGATATTACAAAGTTCGAAGTGGAGCTGGTCCTGGCTGATGCCACGAAAAGCAAAAAACTCCTGAGCCTTGCGCACTTGGTCCGCATCGAAAGTAACGCCCACAACGCGGCTCCCCCGGCGATATGCCGCATATCCGAGAGCGCCGTTTCCACATCCCGCGTCCAAGGTATCTAGTGGACCGCGCCGAAAAAAGCGCGGAAGGAATCGATAGCGACAACGGGTGTGGAGGTCCAGACCGGGGAACAACAGCCACTTGCAAAACAGACGAACTGTGACGCGGGCTTGCGCAAGCCGAAACCTGACCCTACCCGGTACCGTATGTTCCCCTTTCAACGCACACGTTATACATATTCGAATACATAATTGCACACCAAAAAATAGGGCAAAGGGAGGCAGCTTCAAAACCTCCTATCCATGTTTGCCCATCCCCCAAGAGGCTGAGAAAGAAACTGGAAAAAATCGCCTGAAAACCAAGAGTGAGAAAGACGACGCCAGGCATAACCAATCGAAGTGTCTTGCCTGGATCAAGGGGGCCAAAGGCCGCCGCCCGCCAGTACCCTACCGCGAAGATAGAAATCAATAGGCCAACGATAACAAAAATAGCGCCGGTGAGCAGCCCTGTTTCATCTTTCGACTGGCAGCGCCAAAATAGTGGCAGTCTTGGGCACAACATGGACGGCTGTGTGCTTGGCGAGCGCTACAAAGGGCTTTACGCCCAACATTCCTACACATAAAATTTGACGTTTCGATATGAAATGCAGCAAAAATATTGATGGACCATTGAAGTACAACTAGAAGACATATGTCTCCTTCCTTTTTTCCCTATTTTTCATTCAGAGAGGTTCTTGTAGACCTCTCTTTGGTAGTGTGCCTGGTCGTTGCCTGGTATGCACCGCAGCTCGGAGAGCGCACACTGGGCATGGCTGAGAGGTTCGGCACCCGTTTCGCGCAGAAAAAAAGTCTCTCGATTTTGACGATCGCGATTGTGCCGATTTTGATGCGGGTCAGTTTGTTAGGCCTAATCCCGGTCCCAGTCCCCGCGATCATGGATGAGTTCAGCTATTTGCTTGCCGCTGATACATTTGCTCACGGGCGCCTTACCAATCCCCCGCATGCGATGTGGGTCTTCTTCGAAACCGTGCATGTCAATCAGCACCCCACCTATATGTCGAAGTACCCGCCTGCGCAGGGTGCAGTGCTGGCGCTCGGTCAAGTGATTGCCCACCCATGGATAGGAGTACTCCTTAGCGTGTCCGCCATGTGTGCGGCGACTCTATGGATGCTGCAAGGGTGGTTCCCCCCGAAATGGGCGTTGCTTGGCGCAACGCTCGTAGTGCTGAGGCTCGGGATGTTTAGCTACTGGATAAATAGTTATTGGGGCGGCGCAGTCGCGGCTACTGGGGGGGCACTCGTAATGGGAGCGCTACCGCGCATTCTTCGTCACCAACACCCGCGCGACGCGCTATTCCTCGGGCTGGGTGTGGCGATATTGGCGAACAGTCGGCCGTTCGAAGGCTTCATTCTGTGCCTTGCCGCGGCAGCTGTCCTCACCACGTGGCTGTTCAGCAAGAGAAGCCCTTCCCGGCGAGTTACCCTACTGCGAGTCGTCCTTCCTCTCAGTGGCGTACTCCTGCTAACGGCGGTCTTCCTCGGTTATTACAACTGGCGGGGCACTGGAAATGTCTTTCTGTTCCCGTATGTGGTTAACGATCAAACTTACCTGAACACCCCCTCGTTTGTGTGGCAGAAGGCTCCTCCACCTCTGCACTACTTGAACCCTCAGCTTGATAGCGTGTACAACGGCTGGGCACGCACATATTGGAAGCAACATACCTTCGATGGAACTTGGCACTTTGTGAACCACATCAAATTTGTGGTGATAAAGTTTGTCTACTTCTTCATGTGGCCGGAACTTTGCGTGCCGCTCCTTGCGTTGCCTTGGCTCCTGCGTGATCGCAAGATACGGTTCCTGATCGTAGCGTGGTTGTTTTGCTTCCTTGGATTGTTAGCAGTCGTGTGGTCCCAGCCGCACTACGCGGCCCCTATGACGGCAATTCTTTTCGCTCTCGTGGTGCAGGCGTTCCGGCACCTGAGGCGCTGGGAGTTTGGTGGCCGACCGGTAGGGAGGGGCCTCTCTCGTGTTGCCGTCTTGTTTGCGGCGGGTATGGTTCTGGTTTATATGGCCGAGGCATTCCGGAATCCGTACTCGGCGTCTTTCGTGGCGCCGGCTGGGGTCTGGTCATCGCACGGACTCCGAGCACGCGCCCAGATTGAGGAACAACTGGGGGCCATGTCCGGTGAACACCTTGTAATCGTGCGCTACTCGATTGGCCAAGACCCAGGTGGAGAATGGGTCTATAACAGAGCGGACATTGATCATGCCAAAGTGGTCTGGGCGAGGGAAATTCCAGGGTTGGACCTTGAGCCATTAATGCATTATTTTAAAGGACGCCGGGTCTGGCTGCTGGAGCCCAATGTCTCATCCCCCCGACTGACGACCTATCCCACGCCGTAGAAGCGGCTGAGAATCCATCCTGCTAACAATCAGCTTCGACTGCGTTTCCAATCTAATATGTAAATTATTGTTCGCCGGTGCGTCGCCGTCCGCGTGATGAAAAGTTGGAGCCGAGAGGTTATTATGAATACGGCTATGGTTTCTGAGAGCTCATCGCCTGCCACTGCGGGCACATCGAATTCGGTCGATGTGTCCGTCGTGATTCCTTGCCTTAACGAAGCGAACTCTCTGGCTTTCTGTATCAACAAAGCAATGATCGCGATCCGCAAGGCGGGGCTTGCCGGCGAAGTCATCGTTGCCGACAACGGTTCGAGAGACGGCTCCGTGGACATTGCCGAGCGCCATGGGGCGCGCGTGATTCACGTTTCGGAACGCGGCTATGGCGCGGCGCTGAGGGCGGGAATCACGGCCACTCGCGGTCCGTTAATTATCATGGGCGACGCGGACGACAGCTACGACTTCACGGACGTTCCGCGGTTCGTCGAAAAACTGCGCGAAGGCTTTGACGTGGTCATGGGCAATCGGTTTCACGGCGGCATCAAGTCCGGCGCGATGCCCCGTCTTCACAAGTACTTCGGCAACCCGGGTCTCACCGCGCTGCTTAATCTTCTTTTTCATGTGGGCATTGGCGACAGCTACTGCGGCATGCGCGGATTCACGCGCGCCCTCTACGACCGGCTGGATGTGCGCTGCTCCGGGATGGAATTTGCGCTGGAGATGATCATCAAGTCCGCGCAAATGGGGGCGCGCATCACGGAGATTCCCATCATTCTGTGGCCGGACAAGCGCGGCCGTGCGCCGCACCTGCGGAGTCTTCGAGACGGGTGGCGCAGTCTCCGCTTTATGCTACTTTACGCGCCAAACTGGCTTTTTTTTCTGCCGGGAGCTTCGCTTGCCACGGTGGGTCTGGCGTTGGTGATTTGGCTCCTGCCCGGACCGCGCTCCATCACGTCGCGCATCACGCTGGATCTGCACACGATGATCTTCGGTGTGATCTTCACGCTCTTGGGCGCGCAGATCCTGTCGATCGGCGCTTTCGCAAAGGTTTTCAGTTATGCGGAACGCTTTGATCGCGGTACGGTGTCTTTAAAGCGCGTCTTGCGCCGCATCACGCTGGAATCCGGATTGCTCCTAGGAGGAGCATTGTTTCTTATGGGTTTTGCGGGCTGCGCGTGGATTACCTGGCAATGGGCGTCCACCGGCTTCGGCCCGCTGCACGAAATTCGCCAGGTTCTTTTCTGGTCGATGTGGCTGTTCCTCGGCGTGCAGGTGATATTTGCTTCTTTCTTCCTGAGCATGCTGGGCATAAGCCGTGGCATGTTCATCGGCGACTACGACCTGAAATAGATGTCCGTCACTCCGCAGACTTCACAACACAGCGTGGGGTTTAACGGGGTCCTTCTGAGCCCGGAGGTACGCCGAGGTGGTTGTCCAGGTTTTTGAATAAACCTCTTATCTCCTATCCCGTCAGCATTTCGGCAGCTAACTGGAATCGTAGTTGGCGGGGTCCCGCAGCCGTGGAGTTTGTTCAATTGTCCCGGCGGCAAGGTGGGCCATCAGGAAGAACAGCAAGGCGTTAGCCGGGATGTGAAGGTTGAAATCTACCAGACTGTGCACGAGGAAGCCAATGCAAGCTACGAGGCCGGAAAAATGCAACGTAGCGACGAAGGACTGTTTCATGGACCTTAGTCTGCGCAATGAATCCCCGAGCAGCACCCAGAGGAACCAGGCACAGCACAAACCCCCGATGATGCCGGTCTCGGCCAAGGCCTCGAGATAATCGTTGTGGGTGTGATTTACGATTTTCCCGTCGTAAAGGGTTTCGTAGCGCGGAAAGACAACCTGCAACGTACCCAAGCCGGTCCCCACCAACGGATGATCGAGGAAAATCCGCCAAGTATCGAGGCGCATGGAGGCGCGCTTCCCGGAGGTGGCTTCCAGAGACTGCATGCCGGAAAAGCGCTGCAGGATTTTGGATACCCCAAGCCAGGAGACTAAAAGCAGGGCGACCATGAGGACTGCTCCGCCAGCGATCATCTGCGTACCGCTGGTGCGTCGGAACACTAACCAAAGCGCTATGACGGCCAACTCCATTCCCAGGCTAACGATGCCTCCCCGAGAAGCCGAAAGAAAAAGCGCGACAATCGGCAACACGGCAAAGAGGCCCACAATAAACCAGCGGTCCTGGCGCACTTTTCCCAACACCAACGGCACCAACGCCACGGGAATCACCAGCTCCGCGAATCCAGCAAAGTGATTGCGATTTACGTAAGGTCCGAAGGGAATGCCGCCTAGACGCAGCTCGCGAAACCAGTACAGTTTTCCGTTAAAGGTGAGGTGCTGCAAAATACCGAAAACGGAGACGAGAAATCCGAAAATCATTATGAACCATACGAAACCACGCCAATCGTCCGCGGTCCGGAACGCTTGCGCTGCAAGAAAGAGAATAATGACATCGGCGATAAGAAGAGCAAGCTCGATGCGCGTATTGTACGCCGAAGCCGTCCCGTGAAAGATGTACTGAGCGAAAACGAGCAGCGAGAATGCCACGAGCGGCGGCAACAAGGGAGAAATGATGAGGCGCTCTTCCTTGTTTAAAAACGCCAGTACGGCCCAGAAAACAAACAACAAGCCGGCGCCGATTTCAAAAACGGCAATGGCCCACTCTTCGACGCCGCCATGGGCCAGCACGCCGAACGCGATCAACGCACAGATTCCCATGCGGATGAACTTCATGGCGCTGAACTCCGCGGCGATTCAGGAGTCAACGCAAGGTCATCCACCCAAACGGTACCCTGAATTTTATTTTCGTCCTGAATGCTGGGCGTGCGAATAAGGCAAATTTGAATCTGCTGCACGTCTTTGCCGGCCTTCCACGGCATCTCAATGGATTTCCAGGATTCGCTACCACGGACATCGGGAGTCACGGAAGTGGAGAAGTCCTTCGTTCCGATGGAGCGAAGTTGAAATCGCAGGCCTTGGTCGGTGGTGAGCATGCGAGTTTGCGTCCAGGCGGAGAAGCGATACGAGGCGGAAGGTTGTACGGGAACGAATTGACAAACATCTTCAAAATTGACGTTTGATTTTCCGTCGAAGGTCAAATGAAGAGATTGATTGCCTGCATGCTTTTCGCGCGAATCAAAGACGATGCGCACGTTTCGGGAGTTGTGAGAAATGAACCACGCGAAACCACCATTGGTTACGCCTGATTCGAATCCACCGTCCCACACAACCGAGCCGGGAGGTCCAGGCAGCTCAGCTAAACCGGCAAAAGCGACGGCTTGATTCCACACTCTGCGGGCTTCCGCGACCTGATTGATTTGGCGGAGGCCGTCCACAAAATAAAAAATATCGTTGAAGGAGGAAAGTTGCGGATGGATTTGAACAAGGCGGTCCCAGACCTTCAAGGCGGGTTCGAACTGACTTTCTCCTGAAAGTTCGCGAATGATATCCAGATAAACATCGCGGTAAGAAGGGATCACGCGATCGAGCACCTTGGCAACATTCGGTTCCACGCTAACGCACCGAGAAAATGCTTCCGCGCCACGCCTGGGCTCGGTTTCGACGGAGTGACGGATTTCGAGGAATGCGGCGTCCAAATGCCCCTGGCGCAAGAGAAAATTACCGTAGCGCCAAGCGACTTCCGCGGAAGCAGGATATGCCTTTTTAGCGTTAAGGAAGGCATCCGTGGCGGCGGCACTGTCTCCTTCCGAATCGTAAGCGGCCGCAAGATCCAACCAGGCGTCGGCCGAGCGGGGATCGAGGCTGAGAGCGGTGCGATAGGCGCGAACGGCGCGCTGGGCGTCTGGGTTTTCAAGGTTATATTGCAAAAAGCGGCCGAGGAGATACCAGTAATGCGGATTGCCGGGCTCGAGTTGCGTTGCGCGCTCGTAGCCGTGTTCCGTTTGCAAGTCGGCAACACTCGCCGCGAGTGCGTCGCGAATGCTAGAAAACGATAAAAATATGACGAGCACTGAAGCTAGGATGAGGAGCGCAACACGTTCGGCGGAGGTCGCAAGGCGCAAAATCATTCCCGGTTACTGTGCCTAGGGAGGCGGAAAGATGCAAGTTCAAAGTCGCAGGGAGGAAAAGGTTAGAGGAGAGAGTTACTTGCCGATGGTGGCAGAAATGCTTTCGTCGCTGCGACTGCGACGGCGCACGTCAATGCCAAGGCGCTTAATCTTTTGGTTGAGCGTGGAGAGAGGGATCATGAACCGCTCCGAGGCTTCGGTCTGGTTCCAGCCGGTACGTTCGAGCATATCCATGATGACGCGGCGTTCAATCTCATCCATGATCTGAAACAAAGAAGGCTGCGAGCGATCTGCGCCGACGCGAGCACCAGGCTCGCCTGGCAGCGGCGGAAGAAATTCGGAGAGCTGGAGGCGCACGCCGCGCACGATTTCCTTGCTGCGGATGGTTTCGGGCAAGAGGTCAGAGTCCACACGCTCCTGAGTGGAAAGCACGACCGCGCGTTCCACGACGTTTTCGAGTTCGCGGACGTTGCCAGGCCAGTCATAGTCCATCATCAATTTCAGCGCGCCTTGCGTAAATTGCCGCATAGGCTTGCCGTTTTCGGTGCAGTAGCGCTCCAAGAAATGCGCCAGCAAGAGCGGCACATCTTCGCGGCGATCACGCAGTGGGGGAAGATGCAGGTGGATGACGTTCAGGCGGTGATAAAGGTCCTCGCGAAAACGGCCTTCGCGAACGAGGGTGAGCAAATCGACGTTTGAGGCGGCGACAATACGCACGTCAACTTTGATCTGTTCGGTGCCGCCGAGACGCATGAATTCGCGTTCTTGAATGACGCGCAGGAGTTTGGCCTGTGTTTCTGGGCTGATGGTGGCAATTTCGTCAAAGAAAATGGTGCCCTGATCGGCGACTTCAAAAAGACCTTTCTTGGAGGCAACCGCGCTGGTGAAGGCACCTTTGACGTGCCCGAAAAGTTGCGATTCCAACAAGTCCACGGGAATCGAGCCAGTATTCACGGGCACAAAAGCTTTGTCCACGCGCGGGGATGCCGAATGGATAGCTTTGGCGATGAGCTCCTTACCGGTGCCGCTTTCTCCGCTAATCAGGACGGTGGACCGCGAGGCGGCCACCTGGGTTACAAGATCGAGCAGAACGTGCATGTTGTCGCTTTTGCCTATAATGTTGGGAAAATTGAAACGTTGCTTCAGCGCGCGCTTGAGCTGCACGTTTTCTTCGCGGAGCCGGCTGGATTCCACGGCCTGGGCCACTTGCGCAAGCAGCTCATCGTTGGACCAAGGCTTGGTGATGTAGTCTATCGCGCCGTTCTTGAAGGCCGCGCGGGCCATATCGATCGAACCGTAGGCGGTGATAAGAACGACGGAAATGCGGGGATCACGTCGCCGGATTTCCTTCAGCAAGTCGAGGCCGTTGCGGTCCGGCAAGCTTACGTCCAGCAAAAGCAGATCAAAAGGATGCTCTTCGAGTTTCGCGAGTCCGGATTCGCCAGTGTCCGCGCTGGAGACGCCGTACCCTTCGCTGGTCAGCAGAAGTTCAAGGCCCTCGCGAATTTCAGATTCATCGTCAACAACCAGGATCGAGCCCTTAGACATGGACCGCTTTCCTCACCGCGGGAAACTCGACATGGAAAGCCGTGCCCTTGCCAGGGGTAGAGCGCACATCTATTTTTCCGGCGTGCTCCTTGATGATCCCGTAAGTGACCGAGAGACCAAGGCCAGTGCCTCGACCGCTGGCTTTGGTGGTGAAAAACGGATCAAAGATCCGATGAATATGTTCGCGCGGAATGCCCGCACCGGTATCCACAACTTCAATTTCCACGCTGCCATTATGCGCCGCCGTGCGCACTTCCAACATGCCGCCCGCAGGCATGGCGTCGCGTGCATTCAGAAATAAATTCAGAAAGACCTGTTGCAACTTGTTGGCGGAGCCACGAACGGGCGGCAGGCTTTCACCCAGCTGCCTTACGACCTGAATCTGTGAAGTCTTAAAGGGATGGGCCACAAGCGAAAGTGTCTCTTCCACCACGCGGTTCACGTCGATGTCCACAAGCTCGGCGGCGCCGGTGCGTGAGAAATTCAAAAGATTATTTACGATCTCGCTGGCGCGGAAGGTTTGCTTGACGATCTTCTCGATAATGCCTTGCCGGGGGTCCCCTTCGGGCATCTGCTTCGCCAACATTTGGATGTAATTGGAAATTACGGCGAGAGGAGTATTCACTTCGTGAGCTACCCCCGCCGCCAGCAGCCCCAGCGAAGTGAGCTTCTCCGTCTGGGTCATCTGCTCTTCCATGCGTTCGCGCTGCGTCACGTCGTCAAAAAGCAACAGCCGGCCGATGCGTTCTCCGGATTTGCTAACCAGCGGGGTAATCGAAACGTTTAACGTCAAAGTTTTTCCCTGATGTTGGAGGCGCTGTTTATAAATACCGGTGATCTGCTCTTGATCGTCGCGCGCGTCAATCTCCGTGGCAAGTGCAGGGGGAAGAAGCGAATTCAGCGGACGTCCCACCGCATCATGCCGGCCCACGCCGAAGAGTTGCTCCATCCGCGAATTCCAGGATTCCACGAGTCCTTCCAGGTCTACCGCGAGCACGCCAACATTTAAGGACTCCACAATGTTTTCGCTGAAGTCTTTCAAACGCGCGATTTCCAGGGCCTTCTGTTCGAGCGAGGTATATAGCTGGGAATTATCCAGCGCAATAGCCAGGTAGCTAGCGATCGTTTCCACGAGTTCCACGTCATCACTGGACAGGAAATCGCCGTCCACGGTCTTGCCCAGGCCCAGGACTGCGACGGTATGTTCGCGAATGCGGCAAGGCACGAAATAATTCAGATCGAGTTGCTCGAGCGTGCGGCGAACGGAATCGCTGACATCTCTCGCCGCGCGGGGCGACTCAAAAAAGAGCGCCCCCCGGGCGAACTCGGGCCGGGCCGGCTCGAGGAAGCTAAGATCAAGTGAATCGGAAGAACGGAGACCCATGGAGCGCGCCAATTGCATTTGGCCAGGGTGCAGCGGATTCTCGTGAAAAATCGCCAAGCGATCGACAAGCAGCGTCTGCGAGACACGATCCATCACGGAGCCGAGCATGGGCTCCAACCGCATTTCGTTGGTAAGGGTGCGGCCGAATTCGATCAGCGTGCGGCGATAGTCCAAGCGATCACGGTAGAAGAAACGGTCCAAGCGCGCCTGGATCCACTCACGAAAGGGCTGAAATAGGAATGCTGCGATGACAATGGCGATCATCCCGCCGATGGGGCCTGTCGTTTGCGCGTGGAAAATGCTTGCGATCAAGGCCACCAGCGCGAAGTACACAGCGGCCACGCCAGCCGTCGCCGCGGTGTAGGCCAAGCCGCGCTTGAAGATAATATCCACGTCCATCAAGCGGTAACGGATGATCGCGTAACCGAAACACAATGGAATCAATACCAGGCTGATAGCCGAAAATTTCATCCAGGAGCGCGACACGACATCGAAAACAAACGGGATGATGTAAAAGAATAGGAAAGGGAGGCTTCCAGCGAGCGTCCCGCCAGTGAGCCATTTCAACTGCTGACGCAAAACACCCGAAGGCGCCTTGCGGAAACTCTGGTAAAAAACCATCCCAGCGAGCAAAAAGCACGCACCGAGGTAAGTCAGCTCGATCTTATCGAGGAGCACACGCGAGCCAAGCCAAGGTACAAATCCAAGAGCGCTGCGAGCTGTACTGATGTGGATCAGCAACAAGGCCAATGGCGGCGCATAAACGGCGAATAGTTTCGAAGACGACCGAATGGCCCCTTCGGTGCGGCTAGGGAAAACCAATGCGAAATGCAGCAGCAAAGCCGGCGCAAGTAAACGCGCCACAATATTTGCCCAATAAATTTCCTGGTCGAAGACGTCTAGTTTTCCACTGTAATGGAAGGAATACAGGACGAAGGAAACTAAGCAAAAGACGTAGAAGTGCACCGCGCGAGGTGCGTTCCAGCGACGTATGAAAATGAACAACCCAATAAACAGGTAGAGAAGACCTACCACGCGTAGATAATTTTCGATGGACGCAGGCTTTTCCGCGGGTGCGGTAACGAGCGGTGTCTCAAACTCTCCGGCCTCCCGCGAGAGCTTATAGCGAACCTGGTTCCAGAGGCCAGCGCGGTTCAGCCGACGGGCGACTTGCACCGCTCGGGTAACGGCGGCGTTATCTATGGCAATAAGTTGGTCGCCGGGCCGAATTCCGGCCCGTGCTGCCGGCGAGTTCGGCGAGACTTGCCACGCTTCGACGCCATGAGGGGTGTCCAGCCAGGCTACACCGTCGTCAACCAGCTCAAAGCGGGCGCGCTGGTCGAAGTTCAAAATTGCAAAAATCATGGCCGCTAGCGTGGTGAGCGCCAGTACGACCGCCCCGAGACTGACTCGAAGGTTTTGCTTCATGACGTGACCTGGGCAAGATACACCCGGCCCACAAATACCCGATGCAAATCAATGTCCAATGTTTGGTAGGCACCGTTTAAACTATCATGCTTTTCTTCAATGGTTTGCAGGTGAGTCCGCAGGCACATGGCAAGCTAATCCAGTTTCTGGAAGGACGGATATGGGTTTTAGATACCCAAAAGGTTTAGAACTGGACGCTCAGTCCGCCCCGGAAACTCCGGAAAGCCGGAACCACAACAACGTGGCCGTCCTGGCTGTTCAGTTGTACATATCCCTGGGCTAGCACGTTGTCACAGTCCGCGATGGCTTCCCATCGGCCTAGTGGGAACTTAGGGAGGGGCTGGCGCACACCCAAATGCAGGTAGGGATCTGTCCGAAATCGCGATTCGCCGAATACGTCCACGCGGGAAAGGGTGACCCCGCTCACCCATTTATATCCGGCATTGATCTTCGTGCTGGTGCCCGGCACCTTCGCCGAGACAGCGGCGGCCAGGGAATGGCGCGGGGCGGTCAGTAACATTTCGCGGAGTGAACCATCCGCATCACCGGAGGGCGCTAGTGCGCCGCCAAACGCGTATAGCGCAGTCAATTCAATGTCGTTGTCAAATTTTTGGTGTACCGCCACGCGGGTGCCCCAGCTGCTAGACGAGCCACCGTCATAAGCGAAGCCATTGGCGAAATAACCCTGAAAATAATCGGCGGCTGGCAGGCCACGTCCGTGACCGAACAAGGCCAGATGTCGATTGTCGTCATGGAATCCGGCGACTTGGATGGATCCGCGGGCGCCCAGCTTGCGCTCGGCAGCCACTTCTTCATGCCATCCACCCTGCAATACAGGCCGACCGCCGCGACGCAACAGCGCTGGAAAGGCGTCCAGTTCGGACAGCGCCGCGGCAAGTGTACCGCGGTCGGAAGTCTCGAGCGGAGCGTCTCCTGTAGGCATCGACGCAAAAATCAAGGCGGCATGCCAATCGTCCGTAATCCTGACGTCCAGCTCCGCACGGGGCCGAATGGAAGAAGCTGAGGAGCCGAGCCCTACAAGAACGAATTCGCTGCCATATTTAATATTGGCGCGGTTACCCAGCGCCAGCGTGCCACCTTGGTCAATGCGCACGCCGCGAAACAAAGGCCCTGTAGGTCCGAGCTTGGCTTGGCGCAGGACTAACGCCGTGTGCGGACCGGCTCCGAGCGAGCCGGTGGGCAACCATATGGTGGCGATGCCGCCGGCCGCACCGTCCTCGTTATAGCTCATCTGCCCAGCAAGGATCAGGCGGCTTGTTCCGCCAAGCGCCTGGTTATAAGCAAATGCCGTCGCCGGGGCCGAGCGGAGACTCGAAGCCGAACCTGGATGACGCGCGCCATCGGTCAATTCCAAAAGCGCGCGTGGCGTGCGAAGTTTGCCGGACTCCATGTTCACACGCGAGGCGCTGAGGATGGAGTCATCCAGCCACTGCAGTACGGGCCGCATGGCGGGCGCGGACCGCAAGACCCATTTCCAGTCGTCCGTATCAGGAGTGTTGCTAGGCTGACGTCGCAATTGATCAAGCGAGGCAAACATGGATTCCAACTCGACGCGCACCACGGTGGTGAGGTTGGAACTGATGCGAATGTGTTTTTCCAAGGTAGGAAGAAAACCCGCGAGTGTAACGCGAACGGTGTAGAAGCCAGGCGAGAGTTTCTCGCCGCGGAAAATGCCTTGAGTGTTCGTTAGAAAGGCGCGCGCTAATCCCGTAGCTTCCGGGACAACTTCCACACTCGCGCCCATCTGCGGCGTGCCCGCAGCATCGCGGACTACACCGGCAAGCTTCCCGAGGCTAGACTTGGCTTGCGCGAACGCAGGATTCGCCCCGAGGGACGAAATCATGGCGCTGAGTAACAGGGTCCCCAGAACTGGGAGCCGCCCTTTTTTCACGTGCGCTACCTCCCCGGTGCGGCAGCAACCGTCTTCGTTACCGGCGCTGTCTTCACCGTGAAATCGGCCTTGCGAGAAATGGTCTGATTGGAAAGGGTATCGGTGGCATTGATTTCCAATGTGTATTTGCCCGGGGCTAATGTCGCAAGTGGCAATAGGCGTTCGATGGTAATTTGATCGCCCGTCTGCTTCATCTCATCCGAGGTTTCTTTGAACTGCAAAATCTGCTGGTCGCCTTTTTTGACGGTGTATTGAAAAGTGGCGTTGGACTTGTGGGTTTTCTCGTCAGGCTTCAGGTTGTAAACCTGCATATAGATGCCCATCTTGTCGGAAGTAGTAAAATCACCTTCGAGTCGAGGCCGTACCTTCGATGAACCCAGCACAAATTGTCCTATGCCGATTTGCTTGGCGGGCACACGCTCAATTTGATCAGCGAGGATGAGCGAGCTGGATTCAAGCTTGTCGTCTTCGTAGCGCGGAACTTGCAAGCGGGTATTCACCACGCCCACATTTCCGCTTTGCACGTCTTTGATCACCAGGTCCAGCCGGTACAGGCCCGGGCGCAGCGGAATCGCTTTTTGATAGATCGATTGCAGTTTCACGGATTGCTGGAACAAGGAATCCGGAAAATCCTTGCTGACAGAATCTTCAAAGGTCTGCACCATGCGACCGGTCAGCGTGCTGACGCGTCCGAAAACGTTCAGGGTGGCAGAATGGATGCCTTCTTTCGCCTGAAATGACAATTGATTGTTGGGAATTTGCACGGTTACGGGAACCAGCACAGTATCGTTGGTGACTTTCAAATAATCGGTGCGCCAGGTGAAATGCACCTGATCGCGAACGATACGGGAAGTGACAATGGCTTCGAGGTCTTTGAATTTGACGTCGGGCGGGCGTTGGATCTTAGCGTATAACTCCAGACGATTGAATTCGTTCATCTTTGCAGACTCGCCACCCAAAACTTTAGGCATATTTGTACCGTCGGAGCGCGTAAAGCGATCGGCCTTCGACGCCATGCCCATCATTTCCAATTGGCTTAATCCCGCGCCCGGCACGTGCAGCAGTGCATCTTTTTCCGAGGGATCCATCGTCAAGCGATACTCCCCCGAGCCGCTAGGATCCACAAATTCGACTTCCACATTTTCGCCGATGCCTTCTAAATATCGCCACCGCCACTTTTCCCACGCATAGGTAGAGGTCGAACCTCCGCCTTCTTCCATCGGCCTATCGTAAGTGCCGCCAGTGGGGTGCGAATCCACTTCGTCGGCAGGACCCCAAATGATGTACAAGCGTCCACGATCCGTCTTCCATCCAGGGATGCCGGAGGCATAGTGTTCATTGGTGTAAGCGATGCGGCGGTAGTGCTCTTCCTTGTAGCTGTTGTCGAGCAAATCGGGATTGGTGCTGCGGCGTAGCCAGAACTGTTCGATGAACTGTTCCCGTTCTTCGTTGTTGGAGAGCTGCAAGAAGGCGTTACGCTCCACGGGAGAAATGATATAAACGACGTCCTCGTTGAGCCACTGTTTATAGGGCGTATCCAGTTCCTTGAGGGTTTTCTTGATCCGTTTCTTTTGGTCTCTATTGATTTTTTGGGGCCCAGTAGCCGCATCCGTTTCCTGCTGCGCCGGTAATGCGGCTAGCGCAGGAAAGGAAATAGCGAGCGAAAACAGGGACCCGAGAAGGGTACGTACAACCCTGGACATGAAGACACCACCTCAACTCTTGGACTGGGTGATTCTAACCCCCGGGGAGGCCTGCGTCAATTAAGGAATCCCCAGCGTTTTCTGAGACTTGTCCCCGGAATCTGTTAGAGGTTTGGTGGTTAGCTGAAGGTTGCTTGACAAGTTTTGACCTGTACGAACGGCCAGGGAAATACGAAAAACAGTATTTGTCGGATTAGGTCAGGATTTGGCGTAAATAGAAAGTCTATTGCAAGAGTCGCTGTTTTTCGTCCCAGCCGATGAGAGTATCGAAGATAGCTAAAACGTGTCGACGGTAATCCACCATGCGCGTGAAAATGTCTCGCAATTCTGGCTCGCGCTCCGCTTCCCGGTGCCATTTCAATAGTACGGCGGCGGGAACCTCAATATCGCGGCGGAGCTGCTCAGCAGAGTGGCCGCGCAAAAAAAGCCCATAAAAAAACGCGGCTTCGCGCTGCGGGAAGTCGAAATCGTGCACGACCTCGACGGGAACGAATTGTGGCATGGTAGCCATAAAGAAAATGCAGTTTACCGAAAAGTTGTTCCACGTCAAGTAGGACTACAGGATTCTTGACGCGTTCTTAACAACCCCTTCAGCAGCCTTGGCCAAAGGCCGTACAACGCGGAGGCTTGCTAGCTGGCTCTAACCGCCTTAGGATGCTAAACAGGATGGCTGGGTTACACAATTCGCTTAGCAAGCGCGTTCAGAGGTCGGTGGCGGGACGCATGCTGCGTGCGGGGGTACTGCGCGGTTTGCGGTCGGTAGAGGTGGATCCCGAGGATTTCCGGCGCCACCTGGCGGACAAACACCATCTCTGGGTTCCGAACTTCAGCCGTATGAAGGACGTTCCGCTGGAACGCCTAGATGCCATTGCGAAGGCCCTCATTCGAGATGCGGAGCGTCTGGCCCTGGCCCAGGGCGCGGGTTTGGGGTTTGGCGGGATGGTCACGCTCATTCCTGATGCCAGCTTGCTGACCATCACGACCTTGCGGTTGATACAGCGGCTGTGTCTATTGTATGGATTCGAAGCGCAGGGCCATGACGAACGAATTGAAATGTGGAAAGCGGCAGCTGCGGCGGCAGGCGTCGATTACGGCAAGGACCTGGCTGAGAAACAAATGCTCGAAAAATTGGGTCCGCACATTGCGCGCCGACTGGCGACTAAGATTGGAGCAGAAACCGCCGAAAAGTGGGCTGGGCGCCTGATTCCGCTGGCCAGCTCGGCCATTGGCGGAGCTCTGAACTTTTCGTTTGTGCGCGGCTGGGGCCGCCGCGTGCAGCGCAATTTGCGGGCGAGGAATCTGGCAGAACGTACTTTGGGGAGTGCTTCAAGTCCCAAGACTGTGGTGCTGTAGTCGAGTGCGCGAGGATTACACAACTCGATCTAGAGTGTGAAAGCGGCGGACGATTTGCTGTATGAATCGTCTTACGGTGTCGCACAGTTTGGGTAGCCACGTTGCGGCGATTCAAGCCATCATTTAGGAGAACGGAGACAAAGCGATGCGGGCACTACGGGCATTTTTTGTTGGGTTAGTCCTGTGCGGCGTCGCTATGGCTCTGGCGTTGACGCCACAGCCGGCTGAATCGCGCTCTCCGCAAGACATGCAGGGAATGAACATGGGGCCAGCGGCCGATGAAGGTGTCCCTGCCTATCATGAACTAGCTCCGCGAGGGGTTCTTCCCGCCACCATGAGTCCGGACGCTTTCAACGATCCCGTGGTACGTAACGCATATACGGTTGCGGCGCGAATAAAGAAAACGCTATATCAGCAGCCTTGCTACTGTCACTGCGACCGGAGCCAAGGGCACGGTAGTTTGCTGGATTGCTTCGTCAGCAAACATGGCGCGGGATGCCAAATCTGCATACGCGAGGATTTATACGCGTACGAGCAAACGCGCAAAGGCAAAACTCCGGCGCAAATCCGTACGGGCATTATTCACGGCGAGTGGCAGTCCGTCGACGTGTCGAAATACACGTCTCCCCTGGTGGCTAAATAAATCAGCTGCCGGCAAGCTTGTTCAAAATTCGAACCAAGGAAATGCGCAGGACGCACCCGTTAACAGAGTGCGGTTGATCGCTTCGGTTAGAGCGCTATTTAGGTCCGTGGTTTTAGAAGTGGAAAACGACGGCGGCAATAATCTGAAAATTATGCTGCCACATGCCCCAGACCTTGGTTGGCACGTAATCGGCTTCCCCGCGAAACGCTAGGCGGGGATGCCAGCGGTAATCCACACCTCCGCCAGCTTGTATAGCCAGACCGTTCTTGCTGCCAGCAGCAGTTTGCGGAAACACATGGGTACCGCCAAAAAGAGCGTGGCCCCACGGCTCGATATGCGTCTTGCGAATGCCATACTTTATGCCTCCCCCGTAAGTCACGATCTTCACGTGCGCGTTTGACGCAATAACGGGAGCAAAAACCGACGATACATTGCCTTCCAGAGCCCAAGATTCGCTCAGGTAATACGCGATATCCGTGTTCACGCCCACCGCACTCGCATCGAAAATGGTCGAGCGAAACCTATAGAAAGCAAACCCAAGCGCAAGCTGCCAGCGGTAGTCATCGCGCGAACCATACATAAACTTCGGCTGAGGCGCCGGTGGAGGCTCAGCCGCAGCGGACGTGGCCCCGCCGGGGTCGGACGCGGATACCGGCACAGCCAGGGCGGTGACGATGGAAGAATTGGGAGCCAGCGCCTCCGATAGCAAAAATGCCGTCGACGGATTCAACGGTTTCACGAGATCCACTCTTGAGGCCGAAGTGGCCCTAAAGTCCGCGGCAGTATTTGTGCTGGCTGCCAAAACAGGCGCGCCGCTGTCTTGCGCGCGCACTGCGCATGTGGTACCAAGTGCTATTAACGCCGATACCAGTATCCTCTTCATGATGTTCCCCTCAGAACTGGGATCCCACAGCCTGGAATCTACCACTCACTACGGTAAACAACACCATGGCCTCTTGTCTATGCCCATTCACAGAAATTTAGGATAGACATGGATGAAAGTGTACCCCGTGAGTGGGAGGGTACCGAAAAATTGGATTTCACGCTACCGCCCGTGTCTTAAGTAATCGTCCGTCTTGTTCAGCCAGTCTTCCCGCGGCGGATCAAATACATCGAGGTCGACGGTATCTTCCAGCGCCCAGGCCTCGTGCGGCAAGTTTGGCGGGATGCACAGCACCTCGCCCGCGCGCACCACGATTTCCTTGCCATCTACGGAGAACTTCAGCGCACCTTCCAAAATATAGGAGACCTGTTCATTGTGATGATGGTGTCGCGGCACGTGCGCGCCTTTTTTCATCAGCACGCGCGCCAGCATGATCTTATCGCCGACCAGCATCTCTCTGTCGATTTGCGGGTTAAGGTGTTCCCGCTCGACTTTGCTCCAAGGAATGTGCTTGAGTTCCGCAGGATTGGTCATTTTTTGTCTCCGTAAAGCATTGCTGCGTTGTCGTGCAGATACAGTCGCGCAAGCTCGATTGCTTTATCTTCGGTGAAGGCGCCTTCCGCCACCAACTCCGCTAGCGCGGCAGCCACAGCGGTGCGCGCAGAGCGTACCGCCAGCCAGAAGGTTTCTTCGGCACCTACAGCTTCGTTAAATGGAAAAGCATCCGATCCAAACATGATTTTTTCGGGATACAACGAAATCCATTGCTTCAGAATATTCTTCAGCTCCGACGGATAAACGTAATAGCCCATTAGGGAAGAATCCGTATAAATATTTTTCGCCGCGGTCAGCCAGATCATCTCCAGGTGGTAAGGATAACCGCCGTGAATAAGGACGAAATTCACGTTCTTATAGCGAGGATCGCGCAAAACATTCTCCAGGTTCAGTGGATGGCCTTGGCGCAAGCTAAAATAATCGCCAATGCCCACCGCGCTGTGAAAATGCACCGGCAGCTTGAGTTTTCCAGCCTGATCGATCAATACCCGAAAGATGTAATCCTGGAAAATACGGTATTCCTCTTCGCTGGCGACTTGGCCAGCATGATATTTCGCATAAATCGTTTCCGCGCGCGACTTCAGGGGATCGCTGAAGTAGAGTGAGCGGAAGTACGCAGCCTCGAATTTCATGGCCACGCCGCCGCGCTTTTGGTTATCAACTACCGTTTGCCGTACAAACGATTCGTAACCTGCCAGGTCCGCCGACAATGCGCTGATTCCTTGTTGCTTCATGTAGCGCTGCAGCACTTTTTCTTGCAGCGGGATAAACACGCCCATGTCCGAGTTTTTTCCAGTTTGGTCGCGGTTATCGAAAGGAAATAAGAACGAATCGACGAAGAACACCCAGTGGAAACGCTTAGGGTCCAGATAAGGCGCTAGAGCCACGCGGTTCGCAAGGCACGTCTCGATATTTAATTTGTCCAGAATGCCGTTCCAATAAGCGGTACCGCCCGTGGCCTCCACGGCCTTTTTCTTGTCGATGAGCCACTTGGCATGTTCGGGCTTGAAATCATCGTAGGGATAACCGAAAAGTGCTTTCGCACCCGCTACGAACTCCGGATTGGTGTCTCTCAGCCGCACTACGGTGCTCTCCCCAGGCGGCGAGGCTTGAGCATCCATATCCGAGTCGTCCGGAAAAGTTGCGTGAGAATGATTGTCGTAGATGGCAATCTGATCGATCTGTTTTAAGAGCCTCTCATAAATCTTGGGGACATCGCCGCCGGCGAGCGGTTTTGCCTGTCCCTCGACAATCCTGCCACCCAGCAGTCCCACAAACAGCAGCAGTCCCAAGCGAATCAAATGTTTCATTATTGGTCTCACCGTAATGTTCCGGAACGTTCGTATTCTCCTGTTCACTGCTTCAGCGCGATACAGCCATGCGCCAGCGGTTGGACACTCGCTGGATGCGCTCCAGCGCCTCTTCCAGTAAATCTCTCGCACTCACTAATGAAAAGCGCAAATAATTCTTTCCACCCGCACCGAACGCCGTGCCAACAATTCCCGCCACGCCCGCTTCCTCCAGGAGCAGCTTTGCCAAAACTTCCGCCTCCATGCCGGTATCTTCCACGTTCACCCAGGCGTAGAAAGCTCCGTCTGGCGCCTGGCAACGAAAGCCGGGAACACGATTAAGTTCTCCCACAAACAAATCGCGCCGCTTGCGATATTCGGCGACCATCGCCTCAACGGCATTTGTGGAATCGCGCAACGCTTCCATTGCAGCAATCTGAGTAAATTCCGCCGCGCAGGTGAAAGTATTCAGCACCAACAAGTCCATCGCATCAACCACTTCTCGCGGCGCAATAGCATATCCCAGCCGCCAGCCGGTCATGGCGAAACTCTTGGAGAAACCGTCGATAATTACCGTGCGTTCCGCCATTCGAGGCAGCGACCAAATGGATTGGTAATCGCCATGGAACAAAATACGCGCATAGATCTCATCCGATAGAATCCACAGGTCGTGCTTCTCGGCCAGTTCGGCCAGTTGACGCAGCGCTGTTTCGTTGAACACCGTGCCGGTCGGATTATTGGGGGAGTTGAAAATCAGAACGCGTGTGTGCGGGGTGATTTTGCCGGCAATCTCCTGGAGATCCGGTTGAAATTTGTTTTTTTCTTGCAGCCCAAAAGGAACCGGCGTTGCGCCAAGTCCGCGAGAGAAGGACGGATAGATTGGGAAACCGGGATCGGGATAAAGCACTTCGTCGCCCGGCTCAATCAAGGCCATCATGGCCAGCGACAACGCCATCTTGCAGCCCGGCGCTACAATCACCTGTTCAGGCGTGGCCTGGACATGACGAGTTCTTTGCAGGTACTCGGCGATGGCTTCGCGCAACGCGAGCACGCCGCGCGTACAAACGTAGCGGTCCCGCCCGGCGGCGACGGCATCACGCAGCTTGTCCACCACGGGCGCCGCAGGGTGGAAATCCGGCTCGCCAAGTTCCAGATGAATAATCGAACGTCCCTGACGTTCGAGTTCCTTCGCGCGTGCGAAGACGGCCAGCGCACCTTCACCATGCAGGGTAGAAACACGTGATGCAATTCTCCGGCGGCTCATTTCGAGAATCCTATCATTTCATCCAGGGTCATTCAGGGGCACCCGCGCGACACAAAAATTTCCCCGGCGCTTCACGAAATTATGCAAGCGCCTGAGCGTTACGATTTATAAATACAACCGCGGCTTAGCGGCTTAGAACGCGTACCGCAGCGAGAATTGAATGAGTCGTGGCACGCCTTTCGTGCTGACGATCTGGCCGAAGTTGCCCGGGATTTCCACGTCGGTGGCCACGGGATTGGAGAAATTCGCATGATTCCAGATATTGAAAAAGTCAGCCGTGAAGCGCAGATCCTGACTTTCAGTAATCTTGAAATGTTTGATTAACGAAAAATCCCAGTTCTGCTGGCGCGGCCCGCGGTAGATGTTGCGGCCGAGGTTGCCGAAACTCGTCACGCAAAAATTAGAATCGGTGCCACAAGTCGTTGGATACAGCTGCGGTGCAAACGCAAAGTTGGCAAGGTTCACATAACCGGCTAGACGCTGGTGAATGTCGCCCGTGGTGTATCCCCCTTTAATTGTGGCGCCGGACGAGAGGTTTGCCCCAAGCAGCGGTGTACTGCCTGCCCCGAGAAACGCCGTGCCTGCGCCTGAATCGAGGATCGAAAAGGGAGTGCCCAACTGAACGATGGTCACGCCGCTCACGCTCCAACCACCGAGCGCAGCATGTGCCCATCCAGTGCTATGCGAAAAAAACGGAAGATCGTAGACATAGCTGACTGTCAGGCGGTGCGTGCGATCGAAATCGGAGAGGCCCCGCGAAGCGTCGATATTGCTCTGATCGTTGTAAGCGGTATTAAAGGCGGTGTTGCCCGTGGACGTCGCATCGATTGATTTCGACCACGTATAAGCCCCTTGAAAATATCCTGCGGCCCAGCGTCGCGACACCGTAGTCTGTAACGAATGGTAGTGCGAATAGGCGTCGTTCGCGAACAATTGGTAACCCGCATAACCATTCAAGCCTGGCGTGGGCGTTCGGGCAAAGGCATTGGAAAATGTGTTGGCAGTGATCTGGTAGGTGACGCCATTGACGTCTTTTACCATCACGGGGTTCGCCAGAGTTGCATTCAGCGACTGGATGCCATCCCGCGTCTCACGCAGGTGTACCGCGTGAGTACCCACGTAGCCCACTTCCAGGATCCATTGCTTCCCCAGGGCACGCTGGACGGTGAGGTTCCACTGCTGTGTGTTGGGGACCTTGAAGGTGCGCGGCACCTCCAGCGCAAAATCGTTGATGGATGGAATACCATTGCATCCCGCTTGGTTGGCATACACCGGCGTCTGCGTGGGATCCATCGTCGGAGTTGGGGTAGGACTATTCGTGACAAACCCCTGCAGCACGGATAAGCAAGGCAGGTAAGCCGGACTCAGCACGCCTGCCGGGGGCAAAGCGTTGGGATTGGCGCCACCGCCTGCGCAAGCTGGGTTTTGGGGAGCGGGATTGGAAGGTGCGCATGGTGCGAAAAAGTTTGTGAGACTGCCGGGTGCACCGGCAGCAGAGACTATGGGTAGGAACGGAGCCTGAAAGCTCAACTGGTCGACGGCGCCTACATCTTCACGAGCGTAGTAGATGCCATAGCCCGCACGAATCGTGGTGGTGTGTTTGCCGAACAAGTCATATGCCAAGCCAACGCGCGGGCCGAGCCCGGTGGAGAAACGGTTGAAGAAGGTCGTGTTATCCGCGTTGCCAGCGAGACCCGGAACGCCCAAAGTATTGACGCAGTTCGGATACACGAACGGATTCTGGCCTTTTAGGGTGAGACTCGACTGCACATTGCCGATGTGGCAAGCGCCATCGACCCATGCACCCAGAAACTCGGCACGCAGGCCCAGATTCAGCGTGAGGTCTTTCGTTGCTTTCCAGTCGTCCTGCACGAAGACGGCATAATCATTTTGCCGGTACTTGTGGTTATAAACGCCGCCGCCGCCAAAACTAAACTGCGGCGCGCCGACCAGAAAGTTTTGAAAATCTGTACTCGGCAGCTTGCCGTCATTGATAGGACTTTGAGACGCGGTGTTCGCGAAAAAGACCTGTCCGTTGAAGGTCTGCGGAAAGAGTTTATCCAGGTTTACCAGTGCAAACTCTCCGCCGCCGCGAATCACGTGCGAACCATGCACCCAAGACAGCGTATCTAGAAAGTTGTAATTGTTCTGAAGGTTCGCAGTGTCCGCTTGGGGTGTAGGGCCGATTTGGAAGCTGGAGCTCGCAAACGTGAACTTGTAAATGCTGCTGGTGAGATTACTCATCGGTCGGTTGATGCCTAAGGACGCAGCGGTAATGGGGGGATTGTTAATTGCCGAGTTGTCGATGCGCACAAAGCCGAATCGGAATTCGTTCACGAGCGTCGGTGAAAATAGGTGGGTTTCCGAAATGCCCAGAAAGCGGTTGCGGACGGGCAGCGTGTATGGAAAGTTCAGGTCAGAAGCCGCAATGCTGCCGCCCAAGGAAGCCTGCAATCCACCGGCGCCAAAGGGCTCAGAAGTTTCTGAGTTGGAATAGAAGAAACGCGCTGAAAGCTTGTCGCTACCGTTGTGAAACTCGCGATCCCAATTTGTCGTGAATTGGTCATCCGTATATTTCCCCGGCTTGCTGAAGGTAAATTGACCGGAGTTTATGGCGGGCGCGCAAGTCTTCGGGTCCACGACGACTCCGGGTGTGCCGGCAACCGATGGAATTAGTAGCCCGTTGGTTGCGCCGCCAAACTGGTTGCTCTTGGCATTCAACAGCGCCAGCACTACCGGATCGATCTGCGACGCAGTCAGCGTCAACGCTGGGCACGTCGCGGTGGCCGGACTGCTGAAAGCCGCGGCGAGTGATGCGGCCGAGCGGTCCATAGGAATCACCGGTATAACCGTGCTGAGAAAAGTTCCCGGTGATAAACCGCTGCGTTGCCTTGTGCCCTGGTAGTTCACGAAAAAAAAGCCGAGTCTTTCGCTTCCCACCGGACCGCCAAGGCTAGCACCGAAGATATTCTGCTTGAGCACTGGCCGAGGCTGGCCTTGCTGGTTCAGAAAATAATCATTGGCGTTCAATTTGTCGTTGCGAAAAAATTCGTATACGTCGCCGTGCAATTTCTTCGTGCCGCTCTTGAGAATCGCGTTGATGTTGCCGCCGCCATTGCGCCCCTGGCTGGCGTCGTAGAGCGACGTCTGCACCTTGAATTCCTGGATCACATCCGCGTTGGGCAGCGGCGTGTTAGTCAGTTCGGCCACGTTGTAGTCGGTCGCGCTGATGCCTTCGATCAGATAATTATTGTTGTCTTCGCGCTGGCCGTTCACGATGATGCGCACATCACCACGGCCCAGCTGAGTGGAGTTGTTCAGGTCGCTCTGCGCGCCCGCGGAAAGCGTCAGTAATTGCTGGAAGTTCTGGGTGGCCAGCGGAAGAGTGCGGATGGTGTCCGATCCGATGGATTGCCCGGTCGTGGCGTTGGTGGTCTCTACGCTCGTGACGTCCGCGGAGATCTCGACTTTTTCGCTTACCGAGCCTGGCTTGAGCGGAATGGTCACGCGGGTGGTTTCCGTCACGCGCACTTCAATGCCGTCTGCTTTGGCTTGTGAAAATCCGGCCTTATTTACTACCGCGTAGTATCTGCCGGGCGGCACGAGAGTCGCCACAAAGGTGCCGTCCGGAGCCGTGGGCAGGCGGCGCGCGAGTGAATCCGTGCGCGCATCAAAAATCTGCACATCCGCATCGGCGATCGACGCACCGCTGGTATCCACCACTACACCGCTAATCGCGCCAGTGGCGCCCCCTTGCGCGCAGGCGCGCGTGCCGGCGAACGAACCTGTCATCAACAACACTACGGCCAGAAATCTAGGAATGCCTCGCATAAGTCCCCCCGGGGTATGCGCTAACCGCTTTGCTCTCGTCGCACGAAAGATTTTGAACACATCCCCCTGCATTCCGCGCGATACTTGACACTTCCCCTCTTGAAGCTAGCCATTCACTCTCGGCCTGTCAAGAAACGATGAAAACGCAAGGTTTTGGCATCTGCAGGCGTCAAGTCACTCTTTAGGTACATTCTGCAAGGGATACCGCGTGGCTTGACGGGCACACGCCCGGGCGAGACCATAGTGCGGAATACCGCCCTCGTGTTGGAATACAACCCTGGGATGGTTTGGTACGTCCAATTAGATAGCTGCTGTTGTCCTCGTGGGAGTACATATGCCTTCCCGCACTTTGCGTCGCTCGCTTTTAATTCTTCTGTGCACATTTTTTTTCGCGGTGCATCCTGCTGCGGCCAATTCGAGCCACGCGCGCATCATTCGCCTCAGCCTTTTGCAAGGTGACGTGCGCTTTACGCGAGCGTCCCACGGCGATCCGTTGACCAATTCCAAGGCCCAGTGGGAAAAAGCCGAATTGAACCTTCCTATTCGCCATGGTTACGTGCTGGCCACGGATAACGGGCGTGCTGAAGTAGAATTCGAAAACGGCGCAATGGCCTTTTTGAACGAGAACAGCGTTCTGGAGTTCTACGATCTTTCTTTGGATAACGGCGCGCGCACTACGCGCCTAATTCTTCGCCAAGGCACTGCTTCGTTTTACGTGAATCCCGCTCGCGATGACTATTTCAGTGTTACCGGCGGCGATTTCACTGCCCAGGCCTCTGGCCGCGCTAACTTCCGCATGGACAATTACGACGATGGCAGCACCGTCAAGGTTCTCCAGGGTCATGTCTCCGTCCTGCACAAAGACAAAACCACGCCGCTGGCAAAGAATCAGTCGCTCTCCATGAACGCTGGTGACGATTCCTCCGTGCAGATCGGCCGACTCCCGAACAGCGATGATTTTGACGGCTGGGTCTCCGGCCGCGAGGATAGCGTTGTGACCGCAACCAACGCCGCGCTGCACTACACCTCTTATACATCCGGTTATACCTCGGGCTTCGGCGATCTTTACAACTATGGTGGGTGGTATCCCGTTTCTGGATTTGGATATTGTTGGCGTCCTTTCGGCGTGGGCTTCAGCTGGTCGCCGTTTGATTACGGAAGTTGGATTTTCGAGCCAGGCTTTGGATGGTCATTTGTGGGAAGTCAACCTTGGGGCTGGTTGCCTTATCATTTTGGTGGCTGGCTTTTCCAACCGGGTATCGGGTGGGTTTGGGCGCCCACCGGCTTCGGCTTCCCCGGACAACAGCTGGGATGGCGGCCCGTCACTGCAACGTGGATTCATGCCGGCAAGACAGTTGGACTTGTACCTAGCCATCCGCTGGACGTCCGCGGCAAGGCACCCATCAATCTTGCGCAGGGAGTATTGCCCGTGGATGGCCATGGAGCTTCTGGCCAAGAAATCGCCGCGGCGGGTGCCAAATGGAAAGCTATGAAGGAGCCACCGCGCGGAGCGTTGACTGCCAGTGTCGCGCCGGCTCCGGCCCCCGTGCGCGTCTCACGCAGCGTCGTTGAGAGCGGATCGGTCGGTCACGCTGTTGCTCCCGCGGTCAATCCGGCGGTGACTTCCAATCCCAAGTCTTCGATTGTTTATGACTCGCGAGAACATCGCTTCGTGAATAACAATGCGCCCGCATCTTCCGGCGCGGCTGCATCGACCCCCGCAAAGGATGCAGCTGTACGAGTCGAGAGCCGCCCATCGGGAAGCGCTGTGGTTATTCCGCAGAACCGCCCAACGGCAGTTGGTGTGGTTACAGAACAAAACACACAGACCAGCGGCCCGACGCAAGCTGGTCAACTTGTAACGCCGCGAAACGTAATGGTTACTCCGCCTCGGGCTGCGGCTCCGCCCCCGGCAGCGCGTGTTATCACACCGCCTTCAACTCCACGCACAATGACGCCGCCATCAACTCCACGCACAATGACGCCGCCATCAGCTCCACGCGCAATGACACCGCCTCCAGCGCCTAGAGCGGCTGTCAACCCTGCAGGGGGGTATGCTCCCACGGGAGCCGCGCGCGGCAATTCGGATGGTGGTTTCAACGGCACTGGCCGCGCATCGCCACCTCCTGCTCCGGCTCCCCCTCCGGCTCCGCGCCCGTCGACCGGGCCGTCCCCGCGGCCACACTAAGCTGGCAGAAATACTGAACCCGCCTCCGACCTCCGGAGCCAACGCTCGCAACGAGTTTGAGCCTTGGGACTTCGGTCAGCCATCGCTTGACAACAATCCATATTTCTGCAAACATCGAAATATGCAGCTTGCCGCGAACAAGAAATCTGCCGATCACCTCGCCAAATACGCCGACATGTTCTCGGCCATGGGCACTGAGCCGCGACTCCGAATCATGCAATTGCTGCTCTCCGCTCATCCCGAGGGACTTGTGGTCGGCGACATTCAAGCGGAGTTGGACATTCCGAACTCGACGCTCTCCCATCACCTGGACAAACTCAAAAATGAAGACCTGGTGCTGGTACGCCGCGAAAGCACGTTTCTTCGCTACACGGCAAACGTCCACGCATTACAGCAGGTCCTGCAATTTCTCTACGCTGAATGTTGCACGCGAAATAAAGCCCTCAAGCCGCAAAACATCTTTCACCCATGCAAATAGGAGCCGCGAATGAATAACGAAAACATTAAAGAAGTGGTCAAGGAAAAGTATGGACAGACCGCGCTGCGGGTGAATAGCGGCGGAAGCGCTTGCTGTGGAGCCGTTCCGGCTGCCGGTTCAGGTTGCGACCCCATTACCTCGAATCTCTATGATGCTTCCCAAGCAGACCAAATTCCTGCCGAGGCCATGCTTGCTTCGCTGGGGTGTGGGAATCCCACCGCGCTGGCAAGACTCAACGCGGGAGAAGTCGTCCTCGATCTCGGCTCTGGCGGCGGCATCGACGTCCTGCTGTCGGCTAAGCGCGTCGGTCCTACTGGCAAAGCTTACGGCCTCGACATGACGGATGAAATGCTGGCGCTGGCCAACCAAAACAAGCTCAAGGCCGGCGTCGATAACGTCGAGTTTCTGAAGGGAGAGATCGAGCACATTCCGCTGCCCGACAATTCCGTGGACGTCATCATCTCTAACTGCGTAATTAATCTCTCGGCGGACAAAGATCGCGTGCTCCGCGAAACTTTTCGCGTTCTGAAGCCCGGAGGCCGCTTGGCCGTCTCCGACGTGGTGACCCGCGGCGAAATACTGCCCGAGATTCGCAAGAGCGTGCTGCTGTGGGTAGGGTGCATCGCCGGAGCACTCGAGGAGCACGAATACCGAAGCAAGTTGGTAAGCGCCGGTTTTGAGCAGGTGGAACTCGAACCAACTCGCATTTATCGCGTCGAGGACGCCAAAGAATTTCTCGCGCGTGAAGGTGTGGATGTGGACGCCCTGGCCCCCCAGGTGGAAGGCAAGTTCATGAGTGCGTTCATCCGCGCCGTCAAACCATCCACCTCAGCTGACAAGGCTTGCTGCGGACCGGCCTGCTGCAACTAAACCGAAACGGGACTTTAGCCATTGCCAGGCCACTACAACGTCTTATTCCTATGCACTGGCAATTCCGCACACCACATATTATATAATATTAACTTACTTGTTAACATTCTTGGTGTCCGCGCTGGCTTCGCTCTTGGCGTCTGCCTTATGCATCTCTCGCTCGTTCCGTTGCCGTACTTGGTAACTCCAGCAGAATCCGCACTTCCAAATCTTCCCAAAAAAACTGCAGATAAATTGCCCCTTGTTTTCATACACTTGCGCACTCAAAACGCGGTTACCCTTTCGAATGACATACTCCCAAAAACACCCTGGTGGGAGGCAAACGCGATTTTCAGCGTAGGCGTAGAATCAAACCAGCGCAACGCCGCGAAAAGTGCAGTCGTATGCCGCGACAAAACTTGTTGTCCCTGTTCCAGGAATTCCACAACTATGCGAACGATATCGCCGTTATTCAACACCGCGGGTACCGCCGGGAGGTTTGGAGCTACCATGAGCTAGCCGGGACCGCCGTGGAGTGTGCCCTGGAATTGAAACGCCGTGGCATCCGGACCGGCGACCGCGTCCTGTTGTGGGGCCCCAACAGCGCGCAATGGATGGTGGCCTTTTGGGCTTGCATCATCCGAGGGGCTGTTGTGGTTCCCATAGATCAGGGCGCCACTCCGGACTTTGCAGCACGCGTCGCGAGAGACGCCGCCGTCAAACTGGTGATCGCCGCACGTGCCACAATTTCCGGTTCGGAGAAACTCCGCTGCATCGGCATGGACCCAGCCGTGGACGCTACATCCTTCCTCACCCTTGACGATTTGGCTCGCGTCGCCCAGCACACTCAGTTTCAGAGGAGTTCACGCGCTGCCGGCGCGCCGCACGCAAAATACTACGAGGAGCTCAGCGACGAACCGCTTACGCGAAAGCACGTCGCAGAAATCTTATTTACCTCCGGCACCACAGCCGAGCCTCGCGGTGTAGTGCTGACGCATGGCAATTTCTTGGCGAACCTGGAGCCACTCGAACAAGGTATCGGTGCGTATCGCAAGTATGAGCGTTGGTTTCATCCCTTGCGTTTTGTGACGCTGGTGCCCCTGAGCCATGTCTTCGGTCAATTCATGGGTCTATTCGTGCCTCCACTTTTAGGGGCGGCCGTGGTATTTGAAACATCAGCGAAACCATCGGAAATTATCAGCGGCGTGAAACGCGAGCGCGCCACGGCATTAATTGCGGTGCCGCGCATGCTGGATGTGTTGCGCGCTGGCCTGCTTCGCGATTTGGAAACAGGAGGGCAAAGCAAGTGGTTCGCGCAAAAGCTCGCGGCCGCTACGGAACGCAAGTTTCTTCACCGCGCCTGGATCTTTCGCCGCATTCACCGCCGCTTCGGCTGGAAATTCTGGGCGTTTATCTCCGGCGGTGCGGCGCTTTCTGGAGAAACGGAAGAATTCTTCAAACGCCTGGGGTACGCCGTTGTGCAGGGCTACGGCATGACCGAAACGGCTTCGCTCATCAGCGTAAATCACCCGTTTCGCGCTACGCCAGGCTCGATCGGGAAAGTCCTGCCGGGAAGAGAATTCCGACTAGGGGATGATAGTGAAATTCTTGTCCGGGGCGAAAATGTTTCCGCGAATTATTGGGAACAAGGCGAGTTGCGGCAGGCAACTTTGGAAAATGGCGGCTGGCTTCGCACTGGCGACATCGGCGAACTCGACGCGGAAGGCAATCTGAAGTTTCGAGGCCGCAAGAAAAACGTCATCGTGACATCAGCGGGGCTGAACATTTATCCGGAGGATTTGGAGACGGCGCTGCGAAGGCAAGCCGCGGTGCGCGATTGCGTGGTGGTCGCGATCGAACGTAAGGGCAATGCGGAACCGTGCGCTGTTCTGCTGCTTAATAGCGGAGATGAAAGCAGCGCCCGCCAAGCGGTTGGAAGTGCGAACGCAACGTTAGCAGAATATCAGCAAATGCGCGATTGGCTGGTTTGGCCCGAATTCGACTTTCCGCGATCGCCCACCGGCAAACCGCGTATCGCGCTGATTTCCGCACGCGTTACAGAATTACAAAATGAATCACGTGGCCGGGGGAAGGCACAAATCGCTCAGTCGCGGTTGGGAGCGGCGGGGGAAGGCTCGCAGGGTATCGGTGAAGTCGTCCTGGAGAAATTTGGTTCTGCCAGCGGCAACTCCGATCAGCTCGAACACGAACTGAATCTTACTTCGCTCGATCGCGTGGAGTTACTAAGTGCACTCGAAGATAAGTTCCACGTGGAACTGAATGAGGTGGCTTTTGCGGGAGCGCGCACGGTTGGCGACGTGGAGCGCCTCTTACGACAACCTGCGGCGCAACGCGCTAGCTACACGTATCCGCGATGGACGCAACGTGCTCCGGTGCTGTGGATACGTTTGGCGGTTTATTACGCGCTAGTGTGGCCCGCGACGCAAATTCTCGGGCATCCAAAAATCGCGGGCCGCGAAAATCTTCGCGGAGTACACGGCCCCGTGCTGATCGTTTCCAACCACATCACCCGCCGTGTGGATATTGGCTTGATCCTGGCCGCGCTGCCGGGGGGTTACCGGCATCGCTTAGCAACGGCTATGGGCGGTGAAACGTTGCAAAATATGCGACGTCCCCCAGCCGATTGGTTTTTCGCTAAACGCTGTACCTATCAGATCGGTTATTGGCTAGTGACAGCGCTATTTAATGTATTCCCGCTCCCGCAACGTTCAAACTTCCGCGCAAGCTTCCGCTTCGCCGGCGAATCGGTGGACCGTGGCTACAGCATTCTGGTCTTTCCAGAAGGCGAAGTGAGCAATGACGGCACGATGGCGGCGTTTCAAAGCGGGATCGGTTTGCTGGCCGAAAACCTTGCTATCCCCATTATTCCCATGCGTCTTGACGGAGTCAGCCAGATGAAGCGCGAGCATCGCCGTCTCGCACGTCCTGGCGAGCTGACCGTTCGCATTGGAGCTCCTGTCACTTTTTCCCCCGGTACCCCGCCAGAAAAAATCACCACTGAACTCGAATACCTGGTTCGCAAACTGTGATTCGGAATCCCGGCAGAAGCCGAACCCATGTGTTTCCAACCTGAAGCCCCCATCGCAGCATCGTATGGCTTTCTGTGTCAAAATTAGAAGGTTATGGCACCAAAAACACTAGAAGCCGAGCGTCCGACCAAAACAGCGAAAGCCGCCAAGAAGCCTGCCGGCGCGAGTTCCCTGCAAACCGCCGCAAGCGAAGAGCGCGAGCGCGTATTCGACGCTTTTCGCCGCTGGGGCTATTACGAGGCAACTCTCGATCCGCTGGACTTTCTTAAACCATCAGAACGTCCCGAGCTGCTGCTCACCGGCGAAGTAGCTGAGGAAGCGCGGGGTATTTATGCGGGAACCATTGGCGCCGAGTTTATGTATCTGCCGGAGGCTGAGCGCCGGCAATGGATTGCCGAGCGCATGGAATCTCCCGCGCGCGAGGTTGACCAGCGCAAAATCCTGGAACGCTTAATTCGCGCTGATCTGTTTGAACAGGTATTGCAAGCGCGCTACCTTGGCTCCAAACGCTTTTCGCTGGAAGGAGTAACCTCACTAATTCCGCTGCTCGACGCGATGCTGGAAGTGTCCGGAGAATACGGCGCGGTGGAATCGATCATGGCCATGAGCCACCGCGGGCGCCTAAATGTAATGGTGCACGCGGCGTGCAAGACACCGCATGAAGTTGTGGCGGGATTTGAAGATGTCGATCCGCGAAGCGTGCTGGGCGCTGGCGACGTGAAGTATCACATTGGCGCGACAGGCACGTACGTAACGAGCACCGGCAAACAAATCGGAATTCACCTAGTATCCAATCCGAGCCATCTGGAGGCTGTCGATCCAGTAGCCATGGGACGGGCGCGCGCCAAGCAGATGCGCGAAGGCCCGAACAGTTTCCACAAATTTGTGCCCATCGTGATGCACGGTGATGCCGCATTCGCAGGGCAAGGTATTTGGGCCGAAACTTTAAATCTGGCCGACCTGAAGGCCTATACCGTGGGCGGGACAATTCACATTATCGTGAATAACCTGATCGGGTTCACCACGCGGCCAGTGCAGGAACATTCCTCGCGCTTCGCGGCGGATCTTGCGAAGCGACAATCCGTGCCGATTTTCCACGTCAATGCCGAAGACCCGGACGCGGTGGTGCGCGTAGGCGAGCTCGCGGCGGAGTACCGCGCTAAATTCGGCAGCGATGTAGTCGTGGACATCATCGGTTACCGGCGCCACGGCCACAGCGAAGTGGATGACCCCACGATTACGCAGCCACGGCTTTATGAAAGCATCAAGAACCATGCGCCGCTCTGGAAGATTTATTCCGAGCGCACGGGCATCGACAGTTCGCAATTGGTGGAAGCGATCCGCAAGGAGTACGAAGAAGAACAAAGCCGGGCGCATGCGCTGAAGAAAACTCCGATATTACGCAAACTGCCGGATTATTGGTCACCCTATCGGCGCGGACGTTATAACGTGGCTTACGAAGTGGATACGGGTGTGGCGGTGGAAAAACTGGGTGAGATCACCGACGCGCTGGTTCGTGTTCCGCAGAACTTCCACGTCCATCCGAAAATTGTGAAGCTATTGGAACAACGCGCCGAGATGGGCCATGGCAAACGAGCTGTGGATTACGGGTTCGCGGAAGCGCTGGCATTTGGTTCGGTGCTTTCAGAGGGCCATCCGGTGCGGCTGACGGGACAGGATACGCAGCGCGGCACCTTTAATCAGCGGCACGCAGTGCTGGTGGATACGGAAACGGAAGAAGAATACGTTCCGCTGGCGGAACTCGCACCGCAAAAAGGGTTCTGCGAGATTTTCAATTCACCGCTCTCTGAAGCGGGGTGTGTCGGTTTCGAATACGGCTTCAGCCGCGACTATCCGGAAGCACTGGTATTATGGGAAGCGCAATTCGGAGACTTTGCCAATGGCGCGCAGGTGATCATCGATCAATTTATCAGCGCGGGCGAAGACAAGTGGAACCTGCCTTCCGGCATCGTGCTGCTCCTGCCTCATGGGTATGAAGGGCAGGGCCCGGAGCACTCCAGCGCACGCATGGAACGCTTTTTGCAGTTGGCGGCAGAAGACAACATGCAGATCTGTCAGCCATCGACGGCGGCACAGTATTTCCACATGCTGCGACGCCAGGCGCTGCGTCCGTGGCTCAAGCCACTGATTGTGTTCACGCCGAAAAGCATGCTGCGGCATCCGGATGCCAGTTCGAAGATTGAAGAATTCGCGCGGCCACGGTTTCTACCCGTGGTGCCTGATCAGGACGTGCAGGACGCCAAGCGCATCTTGATCGCCAGCGGCAAGGTTGGCCACGAATTGAAAGCGGAACGGCGACGCCGCAAAGACAGCAGCACGGCGATCTTTTATCTAGATCAACTTTACCCGCTTCCACGTGCGGAAATTACTGCGGCCCTTGCCGAGCATCCCAATGCACGCGAAATCGTTTGGGTGCAAGAAGAGCCGGCAAACATGGGGGCGATGGTCTACGTATTTCCGCGCCTCGAGCGGCTGGCGAAGAGCAGCGGGCTGCGGATACGTTCGGTGAAGCGCTCGGCCAGCGCCAGCCCGGCGACCGGTTCGGCTAAAGCCCATGAACTGGAGCAAAAGACGCTACTCACCCTGGCTTTTACAACAACTGCGGGAGATTAGTTTACCGGGCATTCATATTGTCGTCACGGCTACTTCACAAAGACGGAGACACGTGCTGCTACACTCAAAGGTGTTACGCGAAATCCCCAGTGACCAAGAGCTTCCCAATAGCTATCGCAATCCAGCCTCGTACGGTACACTGCAGCCAAGCCGACGTGCGGCGCGCACAAGCTGCATGAAACGCATCCTTATCATCGAAGACGACAGGGATATTGTCGAACTGGTGCGTTACAACCTCACTAATGAAGGCTTTCAGGTAAGCGCCGCCTCCGATGGCAGCACTGGCTTGAGCGTCCTAAAAAAGAGTCCTCCCGACCTGCTGCTTCTCGATTTGATGCTTCCGAAACTCTCGGGCTTGGAAATTTGTCGTGAGATTCGCCGGGACGATTCCCTGAATCGTTTGCCCATTCTGATGCTCACGGCGCGAGGTGATGAAGCAGATCGCGTGGTGGGGCTGGAGATGGGCGCTGACGACTACGTGACCAAGCCTTTCAGTCCGCGCGAATTGCTGGCACGCGTTAAGGCATTGCTGCGCCGTGCTGAGCCGCCCAACGACGCAGGGCGCACCATCGAAGTCGGCAAGCTGGAGATCGATCCCGCGTCGTATCGCGTGAGCAACACCGGAAAACCCGTACCACTCAGCACGCTCGAATTCCGGCTGCTATACTACCTGGCGTCTCGTCCTAACCGCGTTTTCACGCGAGATCAATTGCTAGACGCGGTCTGGGGCACGGATCGTTTTGTCACGCCACGTAGCGTAGACGTATATGTGCGGCGGCTGCGTGAAAAGATCGAATCTGATCCCGAAAATCCCGTCTACCTAAAGACGGTGCGTGGCGCCGGGTATTTGTTCGAAACTCGTGCGGCGTAACCTATTCGCAAAACTCGCGCTAACTTTTCTGGCACTCCTGCTGGGCGTCCTAGTGGCTGTGGACTATTTCACGGAACGCGCCTTAAGGAGCAACTACGAGCGCATGGGTTTTGCGCAGCTCGCTTCCCTGGCCGGCGTTGCCCAAGCTGAAGCTTCGCAATTACCTGCATTGCCTCCAGCAAATCCAGAAGATAAAACCCGCTTGAGAAATTGGGTGGCTGCCCTGACTGCCAGTGGCGCGCGGGTAAGCATTATTGCTTCGGACGGCCAAGTCTTCGCGGATTCGCTGGGGGAGCTGGAAAATCAAGGGAGCCGCCCGGAAATTCGCGAAGCGTTTGAAAAAGGAACTGGGCGCGCGATCGGTCATAGCGGAGCGATATCAGGAACCGTGCCGGGAACTACGCCTGGGGCTACGCCAGGAACGGCGCATGGAATGGTGCAAGGTGACGTGCTTTATTATGCCGTGAGACAAAACACGGCCGGCGGCGCGCCCATCGTGTTGCGGTTTGCGCTTCCTGTGGAAGGCGTGAATGAGATGCTGAGGGCCTTCCGACAGCGTCTATGGCTTGCCTACTTCTTGATTATGTTGATTGCCGGCGCGACATCTCTTGTGATTTGGCGTTCGTTGACCGACCGTGTCGAGCGGCTGAAAGAATTTTCACACCGCGTGGCGGAGGGCGATTTCCGGGCGCTACCTTCGAACAGCTCCGGCGACGCATTGGACGCATTGGGTATCTCGTTGAATCAGACCGCCGCTCGATTGGATAAAACGATACGTACACTTACCGAAGAACGGAATTTGTCATCCGCCATTCTGGGAAGCATGGTGGAAGGCGTGGCGGTAGTAAATGGCTCGGAACGTCTAGTGTTTGCCAACCCGGGTTTTGCGGAAATTCTGGACATTAGTGTACCGCCACGATCAGGGAGCGCGCTCGTGGAGGTGGTGCGACAGACGAAGCTCATCGAGGCGGTGCGCGCGGTTCTTTCCGGAGAGGCTCGCGTGGAGGTAGAGATTAACGCAGGCACGGTGCGCGAAAGATTTTTCGCCGCAACGGTAGCGGCGGTAAGGGCCAGCGAGACTTCGGGCGCGGTGATGGTACTCCATGACATCACCGATCTACGTAAGCTGGAACGAGTGCGGCGCGATTTCGTGGCTAATGTTTCCCATGAGTTCAGGACACCGCTGACGGCTATTCAGGGTTTTGCCGAGACGCTGCTAGCAGGCGCCGTGGATGATCCGCAGAATCGCGGGCGTTTTCTGGAAATTATTCTGCAACACGCGCGGCGTCTGGCTAAGCTGACCGAGGAGTTGCTTAAGCTTTCGAAAATGGATGCCGATCGCCTTGAAATGGAAATCCGACGGCTAAGCGTTACCGAATTCGTAGAAAGTTGCCTGGAGACCGCGAGGTATCGCGCCGCTGACAAAGACCTACGCATCTCGGTGGCAATACCGGAAAATTTGCCGGAGATAGCGGGCGACCAGCAGCGATTGGCGGAAGTCCTGCAGAATCTGCTAGACAATTCGATTCAGTACACCTTGCCCGGCGGGGAAATTGTACTAACCGCGCAATCGGATGGAGATGAGGTTGTCTTGACCGTTGCGGACACCGGCATAGGGATTCCTAAAGCAGACCAACTGCGAATCTTTGAACGATTTTACCGCGTGGACGCGGCGCGTTCGCGAGATGGGGGCGGGACGGGGCTTGGTTTGGCAATAGCCAAGCACGTCGTTGAAGTGCACGGCGGGCGGATTTGGGTGGAAAGCGACGTGGGACAAGGCTCACGGTTTCATTTTTCGGTTCCGGTGTTTGACGCAGAACGCCGGGCGGTGCGTTCGCCGCTGGTGAAGTGAGAGTTTTTCGCTGGCAGACTTCTCCCATCCACAGATGATGAAGGAAGACGTCGTCTATAAAAACGACCGCGCGGCGTCGCACTAGCAGATAGCCTACCATTTCGGGAAAACGGGCCCGGCATGCTGTGCGTGTACGCAGACCAGATCAAAAGTAAAAGCGGTAGAATTTTTCCAGCTTGCGCTCCTCAACGATGGGGACCGGAGAATTGTTTGCGGTACTCATCAGCGCGTGTATTATCGGTCAACTGCGCGCCACCCGCACGATAAGGCACGCCGCGAAATTCAATTTCAACCAAGGCTACCATACGTGAACTCTGAATGACCGCGCTCATCGATCGCCAAGACAACTCTGTTAGTACCTCCGTTTATCGTGACTGGCCAGTGGCTTTGGGGTTGTCCCTTGCAACAGCCATACTGATTGTTCTGCCGTTTTTCTGGCTTGGAAATGCTTCGGGACATGATTTCGCATTCCACGCGGCATCCTGGATCGATGTGGCGGGCCAATGGAAGGAAGGTATTGTCTTTCCAAGGTGGGCGGAAAGCGCGAATCACGGATTTGGCGAGCCTCGCTTCATTTTCTATCCGCCATTATCGTGGTTGCTGGGTGCTGGGTTGCTTTTTGTCGCGCCGTGGAATCATGTACCGGCGATCTTAATCGTAGTAGTGCAAACCTTCGCCGGTTTGTCGGCGTTCGCCTTAGCACGCAAGCTTGTTGCGAAGAAGCGTGGCGCGTTTTTTGCTGCGGTACTTTATGCAGCAAATCCGTACGCGCTGTTGCTTATCTATATGCGCAGCGATTTTGCCGAACAACTCGCCATGGCGTTCTTTCCCTTGCTCGTAGTGGCAATCTTTCAAATCACCGGTACGATTGAAAATCGGTCAGGCTCACGACAGCGTGCTATTACTTTCTTTGCTGTGATGTTTGCCGTGATCTGGCTTTCGAATGCGCCGGCAGGAGTCCTGGCGAGTTACAGCGCAGCGTTGCTGTTTGTTTGGGCAGCGGTGACACAAAAATCCTGGCGGATACTTGGATATGGAGCCGGCGCACTGGCTTTAGGATTCGGGTTGGCCGGGTTTTATCTGGTACCAGCCGCTTATGAGCAGTCCTGGGTGAAAATTTCTCAGGCGCTTTCTTCAGGGTTGCTGCCTTCACAAAATTTTCTTTACGCCACGATCGAAGATCCAGAACACAATTTGTTCAACTGGATCGCGTCAAGCACGGCCATTTTGATGATCCTATTGACGGGAATTTCCGCGATCGCGGCACATCGAATTACGCTTTTAGCCCGGGCGGACAATCGCGGAAGCCTGAGCCATTCGAGGGCATGGAGCGCATTGTTCCTGCTAGCCGCGGCGGCAACACTACTCATGCTGCGTAGGACGTCGATTTTGTGGTTAGTATTGCCGAAGCTGCGTTTTGTGCAGTTTCCCTGGCGCTGGATGTCCATCCTTGCCGTGCCCTTTACCTGCTTTCTGTCGATTGTCGTGGCTCGGCGCCGGCTTGGCTGGATTTGGGCCGTAATAATACTTGCTGTCAGCGCGGGCGCTGCGACATGGCTGATACAGCACGCGTGGTGGGATTGGGACGACATACCGGTGCTGCAAGAAGGCGTTGCGCGGGATGAGGGCTATGAAGGGACGGATGAATACGACCCGGTAGGAGATGACCACTACAACTTGCCAGAAAGGGCGCCACGTGTGCGAGTTTTGCGTGCCGTCCAGCCGAAGAGCATGGCAGCCCGAGCAACAATCCGCATTGACCGCTGGGCGGCAGAGGAAAAAAAAGTGCGCGTCACGACACCCGAGCCTGTGCAGTTAGCGCTGAGGCTTCTCAACTATCCATCATGGAGAGTGGAGGTTAACGGCGTGGCATTGGCGCCCGAACGACCCGAAGACACCAACCAGATGATTGTTCCGGTGCCGGCGGGCGAGTCGTATGTCCACGTCAAATTCATTCGCACCCTAGACCGCACTCTTGGCGGGGCCATGTCGATTCTAAGTGTTTTCATATTGGGGGCGTTGTGGTTTAGCGGCATCTCTAAGCGTGGCTAAGGCGCAAGCACGAGAGACTCCAACAAGAGAATAAGTTCAGCGGCGGTCGACGGTGGGGTGGCGAACGTCCTGGCCTTGCACAATGTAAATGACGTCCTCGGCGATGTTGGTGGCATGGTCACCGATGCGTTCGAGGTTCTTGGCGGCAAGGATCAGTTCAAAGGCGGGAAAGACCACACTGGAATCGCCCATCATATAGGTGAGAAGTTCGCGGAAGATCTGGTCGCGGTATTGGTCAACCTGGTCGTCGGCGGCCAGTACTTTTTGCGCCAGTTCGACGTCGCGATGAACCACGGCATTGAGCGCATTGCGCACCATTTCTTCAGCCATCTCGCTCATGCGCGGCAAGTCCACGTAGGGTTTGACCCGCGGATGACGCAAAATTCTCAAGGAACCTTGGGCGATGTTTACGGCCTGGTCGCCAATGCGCTCCAGATCATTATTGATGCGCGATACTGCCAGCACGAAACGCAGGTCCACTGCCATTAGTTGATGAAGCGCGAGAAGCTGAACAACGCGATCGTCGATTTCCAACTGCAACTCGTTGATGGCGTCTTCTTCATCAAGCACGCGTTTTGCGAGCTGCTCGTCGGAATCCAGCACGGAGTGTACAGCCTGGTGTACGGCGCGTTCGGCGAGGCTGCCCATCCATAAGAGGCGCTCTTTAAGTTCATTCAGATCTTTTTCGAAATGACGTTCCATTCCTGCTTTTTCCCTTAGCCTCTCGGGCCTAAACTAAAATATGGATGAATCGCTGGCTATTGTACACCGCTCATCCGAAACGCCCGGTGATGTACGCCTCCGTGCGTGGATCGGCGGGCTTGGTAAAGAGTTGGGGCGTTGGGCTGAATTCGATGAGTTGGCCCGAAAGCAAGAATGCGGTGAAGTCGCTAACGCGCGCAGCCTGCTGCATGTTGTGGGTAACGATGGAAATGGTGCAGAGCGCCTTCAACTCCACAAGAAGTTCTTCGATCTTTGCCGTGCTAATGGGATCCAGGGCCGAGCAAGGCTCATCCAGCAACAATACTTCCGGCTCCACGGCCAGCGCGCGAGCAATGCACAGACGCTGTTGCTGGCCGCCCGAAAGCTCGAAAGCAGATTTGTGTAGTTGGTCTTTTACTTCGTCCCACAATGCAGCGTTACGCAGGCTCCGCTCCACAGCTTCAGCGAGCGGTATCTTGGTGCCGTTAATGCGTAGGCCGTAAGCCACATTTTCAAAAATCGATTTGGGAAAAGGGTTGGGGCGCTGAAAAACCATGCCCACACGCCGGCGCAGCGCGGTTACGTCCTGGGCGAAGATACTCTGGCCGTCCAGGAGGATTTCACCGTCGAGCCGAGCGGTGCGCACCGTTTCGTGCATGCGGTTAAGCGTACGGAGCAGGGTGGACTTGCCGCAACCGGAAGGACCGATGATGGCGGTGACTTTGCTGGCGCCTATCCCCATGGTGATATCGAAGAGCACTTGCTTGCTGCCGTAATAGAAGTTCATCTCCGCGATATTCATGCGCATACACAACGGCGCTTGGGCTTCCCGGCTCGGAGCAGTTGATACGGAAGGTGTGATGTTTACGGACACGACCGGCCTCACTGACGCGTGCATGGTTAAGACCTCGGTACCCCGATGCCCCTAGCCAGGATAGCTCGCGCGGCGATGTTTATGACCAGAATTAATCCGAGCAGCACGAGTCCTGCAGCCCAAGCCTGCCGGTGCCAATCATCATAAGGGGCGATGGCATAAGTGTAGATCATAACCGGAAGCGAGGCGGTTGGCTGATTCCAGCCCGGGCTCCCGAAGCGATTACCGAACGCGGTAAAGAGCAAAGGCGCAGTCTCTCCGGCCACACGCGCGAGCGCCAAAAGGATCGCGGTGATGACGCCACGATAAGCGGCCGGAACTACAACCGAGACGATGGTTCGCCATTGGCTTGCGCCCAGCGCCATAGCGCCTTCGCGCAGATCGCGGGGCACAGCGCGAAGAAAATCTTCAGTGCTTCGCAGGGTGATGGGAATCATCATGACGCCGAGTGCAAACGAGCCGGCCACCGTGGAATAGTGCTTGAAAGGAAGCACCACTAAGCTGTACGCAAAAATGCCGATAACAATCGAGGGCACGCCGTTGAGGAGGTCGGCTGCGTAGCGCACCACGAAGGCTATCTTCCCGCCGCTAAATTCCGAAAGATAAATACCACCAAAGAAGCCAAAAGGCACGCCCAGGAGTGAAGCGAGAAACAGGAGTTTCGCGCTGCCCACAATGGCATTGGCCATGCCCCCCCCGGCTTCCCCGACGGGGGTCGGCAACTTGGTCAAGAAGTCCCAATTTATGGAAGTTCCTCCGTGGTAGACCAAATAGCCTAGGATGAAGAATAGAACGGAAACAGCGATCGCAGCGCATACGCCAGTCATGGTCAGCATGAAATGACTTACGAACTTGCGCCAACGCAATCGGGTACTCATGCTTGCGCCGTTCCGCTGCCCCGCTGCGCGGTGACCACGATAAGCAGGCGAGCCAACCCGTTAAGAATAAAGGTTAGAAGAAAGAGCACCAGACCGAGTTCGACCAGAGATTGGACATGCAGATCGCTGGTAGCTTCGCTGAACTCATTGGCGATAACGGCAGCGATGGTATAGCCAGGGGAGAAGAGCGAAGCGCTGATCGTCGGGGTATTGCCGATGACCATGGTGACGGCCATGGTCTCGCCCAGCGCCCGCGCCAGCGCGAGGAAGACGGAGCCCATGATGCCCGTACGAGCGAACGGGAGCACCACTTTCCAAGTGGACTCCCAGCGGGTGGCGCCCAAGGCGAGTGCGGCTTCGCGCTGATTGCGCGGTACGGAAAGCAGCACTTCGCGCGAAACGGAAATAATGTAGGGAATCACCATAATTGCGAGTACGAATCCGGCAGTCAAGAAGCCAACGCCGTATGCGGGCCCTTGAAAAAGTGGAAGAAATCCCAAGGTATGCTGGAGTCCCGGCTGCACGTACTGACGCATTATCGGAACAACCACGAAAACACCAAGCAGTCCGTAAATCACGCTGGGTACGGCGGCCAGCAGGTCAATGAAAAATTGCAGCGTATCGGAAATTCTTTGAGGTGCGAGTTCGGCAAGAAAAATCGCGGCGCCGATGCCTAGCGGTACCGCAAGAACAAGCGCCACGGTGGCAGTTATCAATGTGCCGTAGATGAAGGGACGAGCGCCAAAGTGATCAAAAATCGGATCCCACACATCGGTGAAGAAAAAGTGCAGCCCGAACTTATGGCGAGGTAGAACGGAGCCTCGCCAAAGTTCAAAAATCAGCAGGAGTGAGATTAAGACCACCGACGCGGCGAATATAAAGGTAATCAGTCTGGCGATTTCGTCGCCGGTGCGCAGCCGGGCAAAAATCGAGTGCGAGCCCGCGGCAGGGCCCGCACTCGGAACGGTTGTGGTTGTCGTCGACACCTATACTCAGTTCGCGTTACTGGATACTGTTAATGACCTTCGACTCCTTAGCCACGATTTCCTTAGGGAGTTTCGCGTAGGACAGGTTTTCCACGTAGCTTTGCCCATCGGTTAGCGCCCATTTAAGAAACCCCTTTATAGCATCTCGCTTGGCGGCATCCGAGAATTTCTCTGGAATTAAGAGCCAGGTAAAGCTCGAGATGGGATAAGCAGTTTTTCCGGGTGCGTTGGTAATCGAAACGCGGAAGTCATCCGGAATTTCTTTGGCCGCGCTTGATGCCGCAGCGCTGACGCTCGCGAGGTTGGCCTTCACAAAAGCGCCGGAGGCGTTCTTCACGGCGCCATAATCGATATTGTTCTGTGCGGCGTAAATCAATTCCACGTAGCCGATAGAGTTGGGCGTCGATTTGACCAAACCGGTCACGCCCTCATTGCCTTTGCCGCCCAAACCGACGGGCCAATTAACGGAGGTGCCTTTGCCCACTTTTGTTTTCCATTCATCGCTGACTTTGGAAAGATAATCCGTCCAGATGTACGACGTGCCGCTGCCATCAGAACGATGAACCACAACAATATTTTCCCCTGGAAGATTCACGCCTTTATTCGCAGCGCTGATGGCCGGGTCATTCCACTTGGTTACTTGGCCCAGGTAAATACCAGCGAGTGCTTCGGGTGTGAAATTGAGCGCTGCTTTCACTCCTGGAATGTTGTAGGTAGGAACTACAGCTCCGAGGACCGTGGGGAAATGCAGAATGCCATAGCCGTACTTATCTCTGTAAGCCTTGAGCTGGTCGTCGTTCATGGGCCCGTCCGAGGCGCCAAAATCAACAGTACCCTCAGTAACTTGCTTGATGCCTGCTCCAGAACCTACCGATTGATAGTTAATCTGGATGTTGGGATATTTTTTGTGATACTCGTCAAACCACTTGGAATAAATTGGATATGGGAATGTCGCTCCCGCTCCGTTGATCAACAACGTACTTTGCGCCAAAACTGTTTGTTCTGCGAGATCAATCGAGCTAACGAGATATACGGCTAAACTGCAGAATGCAACGAAGATCAAAAGCTTTCCAGCGATTCTTTTCATTTTGTGCTCTCTCCATTCGATCAAAGGTAGTGTCTCTCTTCCGTGTTACAGCATTGTTACAGTCCCCTTGCACCTCTAATCCGTGGGCGCTGCTAGATATAAAGCAAGTCCTTAGATTTCAGTTGTTTGACCGGGAAGCCCGCTGCCTTGTGTCCCCTCAAAAAAAGGCAGCTCCGGTTCGAGCTGCCTTTTTTGATTCTTACTCACTTGGTCTTGCCCGTTCCAAAAGTACTTAGCGTGGCGTTCTTCTCTCGCTACGGAATGTAGTATCGGAACGAACTTAACAGCATGTTGTCCACCGCCTTCGGAGAGATACCGACGGCCGCAGGAGTGTTGTTGTTGCCCGACCAGCCAACCTTGGTTATGTACGAGTATTGCAAACCCCACTGCAGTCTGCCTTTCGGCCCCTGATAAAACCGGTGCCAAAAGCCCAATGTTCCTTCCATAATATTTTTTGTATCGCCCGCGCACGTCCCGCCGGTCGCCGGGCTGTTTTGGTTCGTGGGGCTGACCTCCGTGTTGCATCCGGAGTTGTTCGCGAACGGAGAACCGTAGCCTCCGATTCCAGTCGTGGAAGTAGTTGTCGTGGTAACGCCGCCCACCGTGGTTTGCGTCACTTTGATGTATCCCTTATATGCCGCCCGGAAAGCGTACTCGTCGCCGAAATTCGCGTAGAGGTCGATTTTGGGAATGGGGTGCCACTCCAGCGTGCCTAGTGCGTGTGCTCCGCGAATCAGGGCCAACGTGCCGTCCGGACGGGCCGTGGCATCCGGTAGACCCGCGGTTCCATAACGCCCGATTCCGGATCCTCCGAAGAAGTGGATGCCTGCGTCCAGCTTTTTGGCAACCAACGGTACGCGAACATTCGCACCCAGCCCGCCGCCGGTTCGCGAATCGTTGAACGCCCCTACGGTCGATGGCGCTGTGCTGCCGTCGACCACGCATGCGGCTGCCGCACTTACCACCGCGCACGGGAAAATTCGCGCCCGATAGGTGCTGATTACGCCAAACAATTCGTAATGGCCCCAGCCAGGTTCCGCTACCGCTTTCAGCACGAAGTCCGGTGTCTTATTAAACGAATAGTTAGCGAGAGGATTGTAAAGCCCGCCGCCCACTCCGGGACCTGCGATAAAGAAATTCTGGCTCGTGTTGCTCTTGGCGTCGGTGAAGGACGAAAATCCGCGGCCTCCGAACGTGGTCTGTGGGCCTTCGATCGAAAAACCCACCGCGAATTTGTTGCTGAAACTCTTCACGATGCGGAATCCATATTGCCGAGCCCAGCTAAAACCTACGTTGTACTGGTGGTCGATGGTAAGCGGGACGGCTTCCGTGCGATTCTGCATGCCCGTCTTCGTTTCCGTCACAAGACTCCACATCTGCCCGCCCGTGAAGGTCCAGCCGTTGCTTAAAGCCGCCTGGGCCCAGGCTTGCCTCTGCCGAAACGTGTAGCTGTTGCTTCCGTTGTTGTTGGAAGTAGTCCCCGCAGAGAGGAAATCGGCCTCATAGTACCCCGCAAACTTCACATCTTTCGCCTTGCCTTCCGCCAGCAGCGTTACGCGCGAAGAACGCCCGGACGCGTTGAATTCAGACACCTTGCTCTGCGAATTCCCGGGATACGGAATCGCGTTGAATGGTGTATTTACGTCCGCCGTAACCGCGCGGTTGCGATATACCGATTCGGCCGCCAGGAAGCCTCCCGGCGTAATGCTGATGCCCTTGTATCGGATGCTCGCCGGCTCTTCGGCCTTTTTCGCTTCGGCTTGTACGGCGGTCACTTTCGTTGTCAGCGTTTCACTGCTGCTCTTTAGTTCGCCAAGCGCCGAGCTGAGCTTGGCCTCGCTGCTCTTCACTTCAGCGGTGGAGTTCACCGCTTCCGTTGCTTTCTCTGTAGCTTCCACGGCACGAGCATTGGCCGCCGCAGCCGCTTTTAGTGCCTCATCAATCTGGCGATCGCGCTTGGCAAGTTCTTCGTTTAAAACGCGAAGTTGCTGCTGTTGGGCCTGCATCGCCTGACGAAGTTCTTCGACCTGGGCCGCAACGACTGGATCCGTCTTGTGAGCCTTTGCGGATGCCTTGGCACGCGCGCGGGGAGCGGGTTTTGTGGTCTGTGAATCCACGTTTTGCGGCGTTCCCGCCAAGGTCGCTCCCGAAATGATAAGGAAACATATTGCTAATGCTGCTAATTTTTTCATTGCGTCTCTCTTTGAACCAGGTTCAAGCTGGTTCCACTCCCGAACGTAAGACGTAAAGGTAAAGGTCACTTTGTTACGATCATGTGAACCGTATGTAAATATCCAGTAACAACGATTATTCTGTCCAACCTATTGATTCCTATGGCTATCAACGCTCACATCATGAAAGGGAAATGGGGACCAGAGTCAGGGTGCTCCGATCCCCACTGGAGGGACGTGAATTGAAGGTCAAGCTTGCTCATTGTGCAATGACGACTTCTCCTCCAAATAAACGAGGCGTGAATTTTCAGTAAGCGTCACCCGACGCTGGCCGCGCACTTCTGGGTGTTACAATTTATGCTCGCGCTAATAAGCGCACATCGAGAGCGACGCGTTACGAGAAGGATTGCAGAGTGTTCCGATCCGCTAAAATCGAAAATTCGTTGCTGAACGCTTACACCTCAGCGTCCGGCCATACCATCGCTTCGCTTTCGAAAGCACGGCCGTTACTCCTCGTTTTCCTGCGCCACTTTGGCTGAGCTTTTTGTCGCGAGGCGGTCGCCGAGCTGGCTGAAAAGCGCAAATCGATCGAGACTCTAGGCACCCAAATCGCTCTGGTACACCTTGGTACAGAAGAAAAGGCCCAAGTCTTCTTTCGGCCCTACGCTCTAACGGATTTACCACGGTTCAGCGATCCGCAAGGCACGTTGTACCAGGCTTTCGGCCTGGCGCGCGCAGAAATCCGTCAATACCTCAATGGCCAAAACATAGTCCGCATGCTCGGCGCCGCACTTCGTGGCCACTTCGTCGGTCTTCCCGCCGGCGATATCCAACGCATGTCTGGCGCGTTTCTTTTGCAAGATGGCGAAATTCGCAAAGCTTTCCGCAGCAAGCTGATCTCCGATCACACCGACTATCTCGCTTTAGCCACTCCCCTATAACGAACGCTTCGTCATTATTTTCTTGGTTCCTTTTCCACGTCCTCTAGACCGTGCATTAGAGAGTCCTCGCAACGCGGCGGCATCCCGGATACTTCAGGAGCGCGCTGGTGTGAGGTTCCGCGCCACTTTCAGGTTATGATTCCACCGTTTGTCATCTCGGGCTTCTAACCAACTCCTAGGGGCACCCGTAGCATGTCGTCCAGTCCGGATGTATTGATTGTCGGTGCGGGGCTTGCCGGTTTGTGCTGCGCTCGCCGGCTTTCAGAGGCCGGCGTAACCTTCCAAATCGTCGAAGCCTCAGACGGCATCGGCGGCCGCGTGCGCACGGATGAAGTTGATGGTTTTCTTCTCGACCAAGGCTTCCAGGCTCTGCTCACTGCCTACCCCGAAACGCAGCGTGTGCTCGATTATTCGAAGCTCGACCTCAAGTCATTCTCGCCAGGCGCGTTCTCCTGGTTTGCCGGCCGCATGAATAAGCTGGTGGATCCCTGGCGCATTCCCGGAGTGTGGGGCGAGGCTTTGCGTTCGGACTTTGGTACGCTCGGCGATAAGCTGCGCATTGCGCGCCTGCGTCTGCGGTTAAAGCGCACTTCTCTAGAAACGATCTTTCGTCGTCCCGAGCGCACAACCAGCGAGGCGCTCAAGGCGGAAGGCTTTAGCGGTGACATGATTCATCGTTTTTTTCGCCCGTTTTTCGGCGGCATCCTGCTGGATGGAGCGCTGAAATCTTCCAGCCGCATGTTTGAATTTGTCTTCAAGATGCTTTCCGAAGGAGACATAAGTGTGCCGGCACGAGGTATGGGTGCCATTCCAGCTCAGATCGCCGCCGCGTTCCCATCGGGCTCCATCCGCTTGGATGCCCGCGTGGAGTCTCTCCACGAAAGCGAGGTCATTCTAGCGGGTGGCGAGACTCTTGGTGCCCGCGCAATCGTGGTCGCAGCCGACGGCCCGTCAGCTGCACACCTCGTGGGTGAAGCCGAGCCTGCCTCGCGCAGCGTTACTTGCTTTTACTATGCTGCTGAAGAACCGCCGGTGCCATATCCCATGATTATTCTGAACGGCGATGGTGCAGGCCCGGTGAACAATTTCGCTGTCATGAGCCAGGTGGCTCCGTCTTATGCGCCTCCCGACAAGCAGCTCATCTCCGTGACGGTGCTAGGCATGCAGGCCCTCACCGACGCGCAGCTGGGCGGCTTCATTATTGCGCAAATGAAAAACTGGTTCGGTCCGGTTGCGCGCTCGTGGCGATTCCTCAAAAGTTACCGAATCCCGCATGCTCAACCTCAACAATATCCTGGCGCACTCAATCCACCAGCACGTGCGGCATGGGTACGTCCGGGTGTGTACGTCTGCGGTGACCATCGCGAAAACGCTTCCATCCATGGCGCCATGCTTAGTGGACGACGAGCAGCAGAAGCCGTCCTTGCGGACCTGGCTCGCTAGTGCGCATTTTTGACCAATCAGCTTTCATAGTCTTAGCGTAGGGCTGCTAGGGAGAGGTCCTTTTTAATACCTAGGTACTATTGACCAAATAGTTCGCTGCTTCGAAACTGGTGCATCATGGCGCGCTATTCCGCTTTTTTGGGGCGCAGGGTCGAGGTGCAATACCGCGCTGGTGATATCCTTCTTCTCGCTTCCGGCACGTTTGTCGCTGACTCCGGTCGTTCCATTTTTCTAGAACAGAGCTACGAGCAACGTGGCCAGCGTAGACATTTTCGATGGGAAATACCGTATCAATGTATCGTGCGTCTTGCGGAGCAATCTCTTCCACAAGCTGCTTCGCCTGCCAGTGCCGGTGCCGCTCCCGACCAGCCGTCAACGGCTACGGAGATTGCCAATGAACCCGCCTCTGACAAAGAGCCGCGAAACGCCTCGGGCGCGGCAGCCGGTCTAGGACACGGCGGCGCTCCAGCCATTCTTGGGCCCAACAGTCAGAAGATGGCCTGACCCTCCATCCGCGCCGCCTGCTGGCAACTCCATTTTCGGATAATTCAGCTACACTCGTGGGTTATGATCGCGTCGATTTTGCAGTCGCGCGGCCAGCGTGAACATTCGTGTCAACTAGGAGGTTCGTGGTGAAGTCCCCTGTTCGTCCAGAAACAAAGATTGGGTTGATCGGTCTTGGCCTGATGGGCCACCCCATGGGCATGAATCTTGTGAAAGCCGGTTATTCCCTGACCGTCTGGAATCGTACCGCATCTAAGGCAGCCGATTTAGTCGCTGCCGGGGCCCGACTCGCGAAGTCGCCGCAAGAGGTAGCAGCCAACTGTGATTTCTTGATCACCATTGTTAGTGATCCCCCCGCGCTAGAGGAAATTCTGTGGGGCGCCCACGGCGCATTGCAATCTTTGCGCCGCGACACTATTTATATGGATTCCAGCACGGTTTCTCCCGCGCTCGCTCGCAAGGTGGCAGCCGCTTGTACCGAACGCGGCGTACGTTTTCTCGATGCACCGGTTACTGGCGGTGACTGGGGCGCCAAAAAAGGTGAGCTGGTTTTCATGGTTGGTGGCGAGGCGGCGGTGTTGAAAGATGCGGAACCCGTGCTCAGCGTCCTGGGCAAAAAATGGTTTCATCTCGGCCCAAACGGCGCCGGACAAACCATCAAGCTGGCTATGAACCTAATCCTCGCGTTGGAAGTCGATGCTTTGGCGGAAGCCCTCGCTCTGGTTAGCGGCGCAGGTCTCCAAGGAGAAAAGCTGGTCGAAGTTATGCAATCCAGCATGGCCCGCGCGCCCATTCTGGACATCAAGGCGCCGAACTTGCTAAAGAACGAATATCCGCCAAGTTTTCCCTTGCGACTAATGCATAAGGATCTGAGTCTCGCGCTGGACCTCGCCAAGCAGGTTGGTGTCGCGTTACCGACGACTGTCGCCGCTCACGAAACCTACACCAAAGTCAAAAACGCCGTCAAAGAAGACGTCGACTATTCCGCCATCATGAAATTCTGGAAGAAGTAAAACGTCAGCAAAACGCTGTATGGCCCTCGACGCCGAATTGTGTCAGTGGTGTAAGGACTCAATTTTCCAGGTCGGGAGGCAAACGTGATTAAGAAAGTGAAAGGCGGCTACCAAGTCCTGTCAGAAAAGGGAAAGAAAAACCTGGGCGGCCCATACAAATCGAAGAAAGAAGCCGAGAAAAGACTCCGGCAGGTGGAATTCTTTAAGCACAACAAAGGCTAATCGCACGAGCAGGGAAATGCAGGAGCGGCGTTCACTCGGGGCCTCAAAGCGCAGGCGTGAGGGCGTCGGCGAGGACCGTCCAGCCAGCTAACCAGGTGCGCGTTGCTCGTTCCGGAAACCGGCCCAAAACAGAAGCAAGACAAACGCAGATCCGGCTGCCGGAACCATCCAAATCGAACGCCAATCATGGATGGCGGCACCCGTGGGAGAGGATCTCACATAGAGGTCCACCACTCGGCCACAAATCCACGATCCAATAAACATGCCAATTCCGTAGGTGATGAAGGTAATCAGGCCTTGCGCCGCAGCGCGAAGTGCGGGGGAAGCTTTTTGGTCAACATAGACTTGCCCGGTGACAAAAAAGAAGTCATAGCAAATTCCGTGAAGGATGATTCCTACGTAAAGCATCCACACGAGACTGCTGCTATTGCCGAAGCCAAACATGATATATCGCAGGACCCAGGCGAACATTCCGAACATGAGGGTATATTTCACGCCGAGGCGGCGGAAAAACCAGGGCAGCGTCACCATGAAAAGCAATTCGGACATCTGCCCCATGGTCATTTTGCCGGCAGCGTTCTGCACTCCGAGTTCATTCAGAAAAGGATTCGTAAAGGTGTAGTAGAACTGGAGCGGAATGCAGATTAAAAAGGAAGCTAGAGCGAAAACGGCGAAGTTCCTGTCTTTAAAAAGCGTAAAGGCTTCCGCGGGAAAGATATTGCTCAACTTAAAACCGGAGGCGGATCGCAAAGGCGGCGTGTGCGGCAATGTAAGACTGTAGACGGCCATCAATATGGACGAAACAGCCGCCAGGCGAATGGGAATGGCCGTAGACTCTACGCCCATATAGCCGATGAGCAGCCCAGCGACAATCCATCCGGCGGTACCCAGCACACGGATTGATCCGAAGTCCTGTTTGGGATCCTTCATCTGCCGAAAGGCGAGCGCATTCGTCAGCGCCATGGTGGGCATGTAGCAAAGGGAGTAGATCAACAAGATGATGTACAGAGGTCCAAACGCCGTTTGCGTGGAGGCGAGCCAGAGGAGAACGCCGCCGAGGCCGTGGAGCGCGGCGAGGAGCCGCTGGTTGGCGAATAGTTCATCGGCCATCAGCCCTACCAGGAAAGGCGAAAGCATGGCACCCAACGCAGTGGTGCCAGCGGCGAGGCCGATCTCTTGGCCGGAAAAGTGCAGTCGCTGACCCAGCCATGTCCCCAGCGTCACGTACCAGACGCCCCAAATGAAATACTCCAAGAACATCATCACCGACAGCCGGCCCCTCATTTGCAAGAGCACGCAATCACCTCTCGGAACACCGATTTACACCACTATCAACCGAAACTCTCTTTCGTTTCCTCTTGCTCATCGTTGAGCGGCCTGCTGGCGAGCGGCACCGTTCAGCCAGAGATCGATAGGCTTCTTCACCCCGGGCGATGACTGGAAAGGAAGGGTAATCTTGCGGCCTTCGCCAGCGGAGGCGTAGCCCGCGTAAAGAGCATGCATCACAACCAGACCGTCTTCTCCGGTGGCTTGTGGAGTTTCTTTGCCGCGCGCGCAGCGGGCGAAGTGTGCCAGCTCTTGCGGGGTGCCGTAATTCCAGAGTTCTTCGAAGACCGGATAGGTCCAGCCTTTCGTGGTGGGGGCTTTTTCGACGGCGTAGCCGTAACCGTTTTCGCTGAACGTGGGCAACGCATTGCCCATATGCAGATTTGCGTATGTTACGCCGGCCTCGCCAAAAACTTCGATGCGATCGTCCATGCCGCCGCGACGCGCCCAACTGTTTTCGACAATTCCGACAGCGCCATTGGCGAATTCGAGAATACAGAGCGAATCATCTTCGGCTTTGGTCTTGTCGGTGTGAACGTAGGTGCCCATCTGGCAATAAACAGATTTGATCGGTGAACGTCCGAGGAACCAGTAGCAGAAGGCTATGCCGTGACAACCGAGGTCCATGAAGGCCCCGCCGCCGGAACGATTCACATCCCAGAACCACGGACTGTGCGGGCCGAAGTGCTTTTCGCTTTGCTTTACCAGATACACCTTTCCGAACGCGCCAGCGTCGGCCATTTCCTTAGCCTTCAAATATTTCGGCGTAAAGAAAAGCTCTTCGCCGTACATGAGCAGAACGCCGTGGCGCTTAGCGACAGCGATCATTTCCTCGCCCTCGGCGATGGTCATGGCCAAAGGCTTTTCACAAACGATATGTTTACCAGCTGCGGCGATGTCTTTGGCCATTTGCGCGTGCAGGCTGTTCGGCGCGCAGATGGTCACCATCTCGATGTCGCGCTCCTTCAGCATCTTGCGATAGTCAGTGTATGCGCGCGGAATGCCGAATCTCTTGGCGAATCTGGCGGCGTTGCCCGCGGTCGGAGAAGCAATGGCAACCACTTCCGCGTCGTGCGGCATAATTTGGAAGGACGCGGCGTGAATATCCGCCTGAAACTGCGATCCGATGATGCCGACCTTTACCCTGCCGTTGTTCCCCATGGCGATCTCTAGACTCCGTGTCGAGGGCTTGTGCTAACCAGCGTTTAATGCCGAAACAGACGTTCTAAAAAAAGAAAAAGCACGGACTATGGTTTGTCGGACAGCCCGAGAGGCTTAATTCTCACATTACGAAACCAAATTTCGGAGCCCTCCGCTTCCAGGAGAATGTGCCCGCTTTTGAGCGGGATCATGCGTGAGGGATTTTGCGGGTCGGGCTGTTTGATGTCCTGAGCGAAGTTCACAATGCGTCCATTCACCAGGTGGGTAGAGCGGTCTCCCTGAAGGATCACATCCACCGTGTTCCAAGCGGTGCGGTCTTCGAAATCCCCGGACTTTAACATACGGCTCGAGTTCCCCGGAAAGCTTCTGATCGTCTGACCGGCCGTTCTGTCGTCATCATACATGGGGAAGGTAGGACTAATTGGAAAGGCGGTCACCGACGCGCCGTTCACAATCCAGAGATCGCCGACATCGGTCTCCTCGATCTGGCACTCGAGGGATGTCGGGTAGATAGCATCGGGACCCACCGCAAGATAGAGCAGGCCGCTGTTTCTCTTGCCTTCCGAAGAACGTTTGACACCCCACTTGTACTCGACGTGGATGCGTACGTTGGAGAATTCCTGATTCGTCGACAGGTAGCCATTCGGCGACTTTCCGTCCGACATGGGAACGTCCAAAATGTGAATCATACCGTTTTCTACTTTGAAGACCTTTTGCGGGTCGTTGTTTTTGCCGCTGGACTCCAGATAGGTGTACCAGCCGTCAAAATTCTTTCCGTTGAACAGTGCAATCCATCCGTCGTCTGCGGAGAAGGAGGAAAAATTCAACGCAAAGCCCGAGAGGATCAGGCAAGCGGCGGCCAACAAAACCATCGGTTTCATAGAGACCTCGTCAAGTTAAAGTTTCAAGCCGTCAGGGCATCGGGGCAGGATCGTCGCAGCCTACGTAGTCCTGCAGAATTCGGTTGCCTTTGTACTCGAGCTCGTCGTGAATTCCGATTTTCGAGGTGTAATAGCCTCTGACTGTCAATCCCTTTAACTCGCGAAAGAAACGAACTTCGGGGAGATCCGTCATGTGATCGTTGTCGGAAAGAACAGTCAGGACGGCGATTCGCTCGTCGGAGCTGGCGTCGACAAAAGATTTTCCGTGGTAGTGCTGACTCATCACATCAATCAGGCGGAATCCCTCGCGCCAGAGCGACTTCTGGCTGTCATCGACGCTTTCGTGGAAAACTTGGTCGATGTAGTCGGCTACCCTAGCGGCTTTCGCGCCGCCGGAGTGGCCGTCGGCGGGAATGATTGTTTCTGATAGCTCTTCGAGGAGGGCGTGCTGCGCGGGAGTAAAGAAGCGACCAGCCGATTTGGTTTCGGGAGGCTTCGCTTGGGGCGCGGGTGGAGCAGTTTCCACTTGCTGCTTTGCCGAAGCCAAAGCCGGCAACGGCAGCAACGACGCACCGAGAACGGTGGCGGAAGATTTTAACCATTGGCGGCGATCTTGTCTCAAATCAATTGGATCTCTTGTGGACATGGCACCTCCCTACAGATTGCCTTTGTGTAATTCGTCCGCCAGATATTCGCAGGAACGCCAGCACAATGCCATGATGGTCCAAGTGGGATTCTGACAACTGGCGTTGACGAAAGCACTGCCATCCACCACGAACAAGTTTTTGACGTCGTGCGACTGCTGAAATTGATTCACAACGGACGTCTTCGGGTCATTGCCCATGCGCGCGGTGCCAAGTTCATGAATGGACCAGCCTTCAGTTAGAACCCTGCTGCTCACATGCACAATCTCGAAGCCCGCGGCCTCGAACATCTCCTGGGCCGTTTCCTTCATGTCCTCAGCCATGCGGTGCTCGTTGTCGCCAAATTTATAGTGAAAACGCAGGGAGGGGATTCCCCACTTGTCCTTCACCACGGGATCAAGGTCGACATAGTTTTCATAGCGCGCCAGAACCTCACCGAAAGCGCCCATACTAATGTACGCTCCCTGATTCTTGCGAACTTCTTCTTTGAAGGACGCGCCGAAGCCGTGCGAGTCCGTGCCGTGGGGAAACATGGTGCTGCCGCTGCCGCCCTCGAATCCATAGCCGCGGATGAATTTAGGGTGCTTCTCCGCAAGATTGCGGAACCTGGTCAAGTAAAAGCCGCCGGGCCGGCCGTCATCGAGCGTTGGCGGCTTGCCGACGAGATCCTTGGCGCGGCCGGCGACGCCCGGCCCCATAATATGTTCGCAGAAATTGTGGCCGACGTGGCCGCTGGAGTTTGCTAACCCGTTTGGATAAAGCCGCGACTTCGAAAGCAAGAGAAGCCGGGCGGATTCCAACGTGGATGCAGCTACAATGACGACCTTTGCGCGGACGGCGTAGTCTTTCATCGTCTGGGAATCGATGAAGTGCACACCGCTGGCTTTGCCGGTCTGCGGATCGACCGTGACTTCACGCACCACTGCGTTAGTGCGCAGGGTCAAATTGCCCGTATCCATCGCGGGATAGATCAAGCCGGTGGGGGAGTCAAACGCAGCGTGAATGTCGCAACCGCCCTTGCGTTCGCAGGCGCCGCGCCCATAACAGCGGCTGCGATATTTGTTGTGTTTAAGGCCCTCGCTGGTGACCCCGGCACGGTACTGCGTGAGCACCCGGTCCATTTTCTGTAAGCTTTGCTTGAGCGTGACTTCGGCGCAATTCAGCTTGGTGGGACGCTGAAAGATGCTGTCGGGTAGATGCGGCAGATTTTCCTTCACCCCGGTGATGCCAAGGTATAAGTCGACCTTGTCGTAGTACGGCGCGATGTCGCTGTAGCTGATCGGCCAATTTTCGCCGTACCCGTCGCGACTCTTTGCCTTGAAGTCGTAGTCGGAGAGGCGCAACGCGAGACGTCCCCAGATATTTGTTTTCCCGCCGAGACACCGCGCGCGAACCCAGGCGTAGTTGGTACCCGTGAGAGGATTCTCGCGCTCATCGACTACGATATTTTTGACGTAGTCGGTGCTGCCGATATAACTATAGAGATGTTTGGACTTTTCAAAGCCGGGGCCATAAGGAGGCCTGCGTATGGTGTATTCGTTGAAGGTGATGGAATGCGAGTCTGGAGGAAGTGCTCCGCGGTGAGGATGGTCATACGGCCATTCCATGGACCGCAGTTCTTTCTCAATGGGAAGTTTTTTCCCGGCTTCGAGCAGCAACACCTGCAACCCTTGAGTGGTCAGGACGTGTGCCGCCATTCCGCCAGCAGCGCCCGATCCGACCACGATTGCGTCGTAGGTTTTAGCTAGATTTACTTCCGAATCAGCCATCGACAATGCTCCCCTTGCACCCACCATCTATGTGGACCAATTCGCTGTGTGCGTTGCGGAATGTCGATTATGCCAAACGCGCACACCTAGTTTCTTCTGGCCAAAATTGACAAGTGCAAACCGCATTCAACAATGGACGGCTTCGTTTGTCCAGTACAACGTCATCGATTGCTCTAGTAAAAAACCCGACAAGGGAATACTTGCAGGCAAACTTACTCAAAATAGTCTATTTGAACTGCGGAAGCAGAAAGACTTGCAATCAGGCAGCGGTTGTTCTTAGTTCAAATTCCGCCAATGGGAGCTACTTTGGACTGCCAGATTCGTGTGTTTGCGGCCGAGCCGAGGTCCCAGAGGAACTTCGGGTTGCCAATCCAATAATCGCTGGCGGTTCCACTCACCAGTTATTTCAACGTATGCCGACGATGAGCCACTTAGTCTTCAAGCCAGCTTCCATGGACTACGATACTCTTTGGTCAGAAGCTTGCTGGCCTCCGGGTTCCCAAGAATCTGCTCTTTCGTTCCGTCCCAAACGATCTTCTGTTTAACTTTCAGCGCAATATTCCCCAGCAGTGCAGCGCTGGTAGACCGGTGGCCTATCTCAATATCAGAGCTGGGCGCCTGACGTGACTTGACGCAATCGAGGAAGTTCCGTACGTGCGGCAAATGTTGGGCTGAACCTTCCGCTCGGAAGGCTTTTTCCGTGGGCGGTGCTGATTCGTCTCCAACCCGCTGCGGCTCAGGAGTAAATTCAAACCCGGAGCGATCCACAAAAAGGGTACCCTGCGTGCCTTGAAATTGAATTCCGTAGGAGTGTCCATCGATGCCGTGATCGTTCAGAATGCGGTTTGAATAATTCATCATGAAGCCGGGATATTCGTATATGACCTCAAGATTATCCGGCGTCTCGCGATTGTCTTGAATGTAGTACTTACTGCCCGCGGCGAAAACGGAGGTGGGCGCGTCCACGTCCATGGCCCAATGCACGATGTCTATCAAGTGCGTGCCCCAATCGGTCAGCTTCCCGCCTGCATAATCCCAGAACCAGCGGAAATTGCCGAGACATCGGTTGCGATTGTAGTGGACGTAAGGCGCGGGGCCCAGCCACATATCCCAATCCAGTCCGGGCAACGGGTTTGTGTCCGGTGGATTGCCAATGCCTTGCGGCAACTCGTTGCTATAGTTCCACGTTCGTACAAAACTGATTTTGCCAAGCTTCCCGCCTCTCACGAGCTCGACAGCTTGCTGGAAGTGCATCCCTGAGCGCTGCTGCGTGCCCACCTGCACAATCCGTTTATTTCGCCGCGCCGCCTCGACCATTTTGCGGCCCTCGTGGATTGTATGCGAGAGCGGTTTCTCAACGTAAACGTCCTTTCCGGCGTCACACGCATAAATAGTCGGCAGCGCATGCCAGTGATCCGGCGTCGAGATCAACACGACGTCGATATCTTTACGCTCCAAGAGCTTACGAAAATCTTTGTAGCTGGTGGCCTTGCCATCAGTCATCTCCAACGCCTGATTAAGATTGGCATCGTAGGGATCGCAAAGGGCGGCAATCTGTACGTCGGGCTGTCGAAGAAAGTCGCGCATGTTCCAGCGGCCCTGGCCGCCACAACCGATGACGCCGATGACCATTTTTTCGTTAGCGCCGAGCACTCCACTTGCAAGAGGGCCTGCGGACAGCGCCAGGCTGGTTCCGATTGCGGTGATCGAACTTTCCTTGACGAAATTCCTGCGGCTTATACTCATCGCATTTCTCCGACTTGCGGTAGGCTAGGATGTGGTTGCTCCCCCAACTTAACAAAATCTATGCACCCGCGTAAACTTCGAGCTAGCGAGCTACTTTGTACCGAATTCGGCTCTTCGCGTGGATATTCTTCTGATGGCGCAAGCCCTCAGGGAATCCCGTCGCACGAAAAGACTCCGATGGACGAACTCCGGGCCGCCGCACAGGTCCCCGCGTCACCGAACGTCATGCGTCCGTATCTGGAGTCACTCTAGTTGACCAATCCAGCCGCAAAACGTTCCTGCCTCGGTCCGGCAGAACTTCTCAATGTCGCTCGCGGGTGCAACGCCGATTTCAAGCTGAATAACGACCACGGCTCGTGGTGATGATGGCGGTTATTTAGATTTGGCGCCTCCTGGATGATCGCCAAGATAGTACGGGGCGCTCACGGTGAAGATGCGCTCGTTGCCGCGGACCAGAAGCATCCATTCCAGCAAGCGGCTGCGCTGGTTGTGGAGGAAATATTCGTACCAGCGGCCTTCCACCAGCTCGGGAATGACCACCACGATACGGCGATCGCGATGCTTGTCCGACAATTCCAGAATGTACTGAATGATTGGAACAATGATGAAGCGATAGGGCGAAGGGAGCATCAGCAATTTCGGCGGTTCCGCGCCGGCGCTGCGGAACGGGGCTTCGACATAACGTTCCCAATCGATACGGAGCAATTCCGAATGCTCACCGGGCTCGACGTGCACGCCGATGATATCGGGAGTAATTCTGGAGGCGAACTCGATAGCCTGTTTGCAGATACAGCTCCAGCGATCCACAGGAACCACGGCGATGGGTGGTGATTTATAGTTCGCGGGCTCGACCGGAGTCATGCACCAGGTGCGCACGCGGACGAGGTGATAATGGCGTCGCACCGATACAAAACAGCAAATCAGAAATGGAATGAAAATGATGGTGATCCATGCACCTTCGCTAAATTTGGCGACCAATACGACCAGGACAGTGATGGCAGTGACGAACCCTCCCAAGCCGTTGACGAGCGCGCTTTTACGCCAATGCGGGCCGCGCTTTTTCCACCAGTGCACCACCATGCCGAACTGAGAGAGCGTGAAAGCCAAGAAGGCGCCGACGGCATAAAGCGGAATCAGCTTGTCGGTGACGCCATCGAACAGCACGAGCAAAAGAAAAGTGAGCAACGCGAGGGCCATGATGCCGTAGGTGTAGACGAGGCGGCGTCCGCGAAAACGGAAGGCGTGGGGCAGGTAGTTGTTCTGCGCGATGGCGCGGCAGAGCCGCGGGAAATCGGCGAAGGCGGTGTTGGCGGAAAGCGAGAGAACAATGAGGATAGAACCTATCGTCAAGTAATAGAAGACGCCCTTGCCGAAAACCGCGGCGGTGAGCATGGAGAGAATGCTCTGATAGCCCGGCTGACCGGGCGGCGTCGCGACGATACCGTAAGCTTTCACGAGATAGGAAATACCCGCGAGAAGTAAGGCCAGAAGAAAAATAATTACCGTGAGTGTCCGCTGAGCGTTTTTGACGGCCGGCTCGCGGAAAGCTTTTACTCCGTTGCTGACCGCTTCCACGCCGGTCAGGGCGGTGCAGCCGCTGGCGAATGCTTTCAAGAGCAACCAGGAGCTGATCGTCTCGGCAATGGGTGGAGGTGGCGGCAGCGGAGCGACCGGCAGAGGGTGGCCAGCACTTAGAAGGACGCGAATTAAACCAGCACCAATGGTGATAGAGAGGGTGGCCACGAAAAGATAAGTCGGCAGCATGAACGCAATACCGGCTTCGCGAACTCCGCGAAGATTGAGCAGAGCGACGACGGCGAGAATGCCAACGCATAGGCCGACGGTGTGTGATTGCAACCGCGGAACGGCAGACACGAGCGCGCCCACGCCGGCCGAAATGCCGACTGCGGCTGTGAGAATGTAATCCGTGAGCAAGGCCGCGGCCGCGAGCAGGCTCGGGAAGACGCCAAGGTTATACCGGGCAACGGTGTAGGAGCCGCCACCACCTGGATACGCGGCGATGGTCTGGCGGTAAGAAAAATAAACAATGAGCAGCAGCGCGATGATGGCGGCATTGATGGGAATGATGTACCGCAGGCCGAGGAGACCGAGTGGAATGAGAAGAGTGAGGGCCGCCTCGGGACCATAAGCCGCAGAACTGAGAGCGTCCAAGCCAAAAATGGGAATGCCCCGTGCGGGACCGATTTGCTCTGCGCGTTCGTCACTGGTGGCCAGAGGCTTGCCGACCAGGAGGTCGAGAATGTGCATGCGTGGTCCGTTCTATAGACGAAGTTGCGACTCGATTGGCTAAAGCGGCCATTAGTCTAATTGATTTTGACAGGGACGACATTCTTAGAGATGTCCGGTTGATGTTATAACGACGCCGGCGCGCAGCGGTCTGAGTGAGTATTTCGGCTGTTCGCCCTGACAGTACTCGGACCGCAGGAGGCTGAGATGCGAATAATAGAATGTGACTTGCACACGCTCCAGCAAACGACGGTGAAATTACCTGAAGCGACGCTAATTGGTTGCGAGAGTTGTAGAGAAGCTGTCTTTGACAGCGTTATCGTAGAGATGAAGGATCTGCGCTGCACGCTTGAGCAAATCTTCGGGCAGGTCGCCGGGTTGATAATCCACCCATCCGGTCGTATAAGCGAGGTTTATATTACGGCCGGCGCAGTTCATTTCCAAGAGACCCAGACGGTTCAAGACCAGCTTGACTTCGCCCAATCCACATTCAGGCAGCACCAGCAAGAAATCGTCGTTTGTCAAGCGCACCGCGAGATCGGAACCACGACACGCCCTCTTTAGGCGGTGGGCGAACTCTTTCAAAGCTAAGTCCGTTGCCGATAGACCATAACGCTTATTGAGCTGGTCGAATTCGTCCAGATGAACTGTGGCGAGACTCAGCGCGCTGTTCTGCCGCTTCGCGCGAGCGATCTCTTTCCCAAGCTGCTGCTCAATGAAGGCTCGAGTGTGCAAACCCGTGACCTGATCTAAGCGGGTCGCGTTGGCAATCGGTTCCGAGTGCACTTCCAGGCCGGCGCTTTGCTCGGTGAGTTGCCTTCGCATACTGCGGAAGGACCACTGGCGGTAGACGAGCCGGCCGTTGAAAAGCAGAAGCAGGCACATGATCCCCCAACGGGCCTGATCGGAACGGATTTCGTAAAAATGCTCCTTGTGCAGAAAGAAAGAGGGGAACGAGGTGAGCAAGAAGGCCGTCGCCGAAAGCGTGGTCACAAGAAACGCGGTCAGCCAAAGCCACCACTCGCGGCGTCCGAGCTGTCGCAGATCCGAATCCACTTGCTGTGCGCGGAAACCCGGCAGTCCTCCGAGGGGAGAGGAATTAGGCTTGATGGCGTGATGACCTAATATGGATTCCATGTTTCTTATGCGGGGATCAGCACGGAATTACTCTAGGCGGTGCTGCAAAATGAGGCAACCTCTAAATGGTACAGGCACGTCTCCCTTCGAGAACCTGACCGCAAGACCAGCTTTAGACTCCGTTCAAGGGTGAAGACTCAATGGCGGGGAGCCGTCTTTTCCATCGAAGTCCCTGCACTGCTCCAAACCTTGGAGTGAAACGCATGACGCTACCTGATAAAATGCGTGGGCAACGTATTTCCCGCCCTGATAACTGACGAACTGCTGTCGGACTGCTGCCTGGACCTGCGCTACATAATTCCCTGAGCGAAACCTCCAAGTACAGTTTTGGTACAGTGATGACCCAAAAGCGAGGGGACGGATTTTGGAATCGGCGGAAATGCTTTAGAATGAAGGTCACTCCTACTGTGGGCGTGTAGCTCAGCTGGGAGAGCACCTGCTTTGCAAGCAGGGGGTCGCCGGTTCGAGCCCGGCCACGTCCACCAAGTTTTCAACTACTTACGAGTCTTCACGGTGATTTGTGTTTCGCACTGTAGCGGAAATTGTAGCGGGTGGGATTCATTTTTGCTGTTTGCGGCTAGTCGTGGTGGTGTGCTGTTCGACTCCGTTTCGCAGCCATCCACACACATCCGGCCAGTGGAAGCGCAGGTAGCGTCCACAACGCAGAACAGGCAAGAGGTTTCGGGGTTGTGCGACCCACGAGAGCGACTCTTCTCAAGCGGCGGCGTAACCCTTTCTTGTGGGGATCTTGGCCCCACGCTCTTCTTAATGACCGCTATGACGAACGCTCCGTCTCGTCGCTTTCTCAGATTGGGGCACTCGGAAAATGTGCCTTCTTAAGTACTACGGTAGTACGCAGTGTGCTATTTCGGGCAGAACTAAATCACCCCCAGAGATAGTCTTTTGACGAGTTAAGCACCACGATGTGTAAGGAGAAACCGGACAGTTTCGAATTGACGCACCTCTTGCGCATGTCTTACCGGTCGGTTGAGGCGATCAAACGATATGCGAACGAGTCGATGAAAGACTTTGTGGAGAAGGTGGCTAATCAATTTCAGGAACTAATGAACGAGGAAATCTCGTCGAGGATGGTGAATAGTGGGTAATAAGAAAATTCTAATCGTGGATGATGATGCCGATGTGCGCAATGGCATGCACGTACGCCTAAAGGCTAACCACTACGATACATTCTTTGCAGGAGACGCGCTCTCCAGCATGACCGAGGCCCGGAAGAACGAGCCGGATTTAATCATCCTGGACCTCGGTCTGCCGGCCGGAGACGGTTTCGTGGTCATGGAGAGGCTCAAGTCTATCCCCGCTCTAGCCGCGATCCCCGTTATCGTCGTCTCTGCTCGAGACGTTCTGGCTAACAAAGAGCGCGCGCTCAAGGCAGGGGCGAAAGCCTATCTCCAGAAACCCGTGGATAATGCCGAACTTCTGAAGGTCATTCGGCGAGCCTTGGGAGAACCTGCGTTGACGACCAAACCTGTCGTGCATGACCTGGGGTCTCTCTAAGAAGGAGCGCGATCGTCCGCACATTATCACAAGAGCCACCCCGGCGGTAATTGACTGCTCACGGAAGCGGAGTGGAGCGGCGGAGTCGTCAAGGCGTGGGTGCATTGTTGCAAAGCGGCAAACTGCTATCGCCCAGATCTCGTAACCGAGATTGATAGCGGCAGCGGTCAACAAGATAGATGAACCAGAGTAATGAGCAAGGGAGGATGCAATGAGTAAAACTATAGAGTTTGTGCCCGGTCGCATGCCGGATACTACCTCGATCGAGAGCGTGGCGGACATTCTT
>DATNMX010000111.1:0-2839 GCA_035602135.1 Candidatus Dormiibacterota bacterium | reverse complement strand
TTCGTACCAAACCGCCCGGACATTTGGGGTCAGCTCCACGGCGCGATCCAGGTGCTCTTTGGCTTCTTTGAGCTGGTTGCCTTTCATCAGAAACCTCCCGTAGTTGTAATCCAGGAAGGCATCGAAGTGGCGCCCACGTTGATTGACGGCCTCAGCCTTTCGGTAGGCCTCGCCCGCACGGTCCACTTCTCCCACTATTTCTATATTCAGAGCCAAATAATCCCAAGCACGTGGATCGCTTGCATCTATCGCTACAACTCTTTCGAAGTGTTTTACCGCGTCTGCGTGGCGGTTTTCCATGTCATACAGAGTCCCTAACTGAAAATTCGCGTCGACGTCATCGGGATCGATTTGCCAGGCTTGCTGAAGTAAGCTGGTGCCCTCTTTCACTTGCCCTTTCATGACTAGAATTTCGCCTCGCAGAGCCAGGGCGGCAGGTTCGCTGGGATTCTTTTCCAATGCGACGAGTGAGGTAGAGTCTGCGCGCGCATACTGTCTTTGCTCCAACAAAAAGCGACCAAGGTAGGCGTAGCCTCGGGACGCATCCGGCGCCATTTCCTGGTAACGAACGAATGCGGCCTCGGCAGCCGTCGCGTTTCCTCTCAAGGCCAAGAGTCGCGCGCGGTCAAGCAGAGTCTCGGGACAGTTCGGATAGGATTGCTCCAGGGAATCAAGAATCTGCTCAGCCTTGTCCAGCGCCTCACGGGCCAGTGCGCTGGAAATCGATTGAAGTTGCTGCTCTGCTCCCGTGCACTGTCCGGCAGAGGCCAAGCACGGCGCCCAGAGTGCTATAACAAAAAGCAGAATCGCATTCATTTCTCGCTCTCGATGATCTTCAGGACTTGATCGGCCTTAACGTTTTGCAGAACCTGAATCCTTCCGCTGGGCCAGCGCAACTCAATTTCTTTGATTCGTGTATCACGGCCCAGCCCAAAATGGACGCGCTTATCCGAGGAACTAGCGAAACTCCCCGCAGTGGTTACATGGTTATATTGCACCAAGCCGGATTCTCCTGTGACTTTGATGCGCGTGCCAATTCCGTCTCGGTTGCTTTTGACGCCGATCGTCTGAAGCAGAATCCAATGGTTGTTGTTCGTTGTAGTGTTGTAGAGCAATTCGGCACGATCACCAATGGCGGATACAACCACATCAATCTTGCCGTCGTTATTGAGATCGCCGAACGCACACCCACGATGAGCGGCACGAACTTGCATATCCGGCCCGGCTTGCGTGCTTACATCACGGAATGTTCCATTCTGGACATTATGGAACACGGCGTTTGCCTGCTTGTAGTGTTGCTGAGGGTCGTCATCGGCGTTCTCACTAACGTGCGAGTTGGCGGTGAATAGATCCTTAAAACCATCGTTATCGAAGTCATAGATGCCATTGCCCCAACCGCTCATCTTTAGACTGGGAAATCCTATACCTGCCTTGTAGGTATCCACACTAAAAAATCCGGTGCCCTCATTACGGAACAGCGGGAATGTTTCACGTCCAAGGGCGGTGACAAATAGGCTAGGCTTGCCATCGTTATTCCAGTCACGAAAATCAACGCCCATGCTGGAAACAGGGATCCCGTCTTCCGTGAAGGCCACGAAGGACTCCACTCCTACTTCGTCGAAGCTCTTGCCCCCACGATTCTTGAATAGAAAATTTCTTTCCTTGTCGTTTGCGACGAAGATATCCATCCAACCATCGGCATTGTAGTCGGCGATGGCTACACCCATGCCCTTGCCGATATGTTCTGCTATGCCTGTCGCGGCAGAGACATCCGTGAACGTGCCATCACCATTGTTGTGATACAGAAAATTCGGCTCTCCCTTGTACACGGTCGGTGAGCACGAGAGGCGCCGGCCGGGGGGACCGCAAACTTTGGAAGTCTCCAACGCCCAGTTTAGGTAGTTACTCACGAAAAGATCTAAGTGGCCGTCGTTGTCGTAATCGATCCATGCGGCTGATACAGACCAAAGTTTCTTGCCATTGGGGCCGATGCCGGCCACTCCTGCGCGCTCAGTGACATCAGTGAATGTGCCATCGCCGTTGTTGTGATACAGCGTATTGCGGTTGACTCCCGTGACGTAAATATCTGGAAACCCGTCGTTATCAAAGTCAGCCACGGCGACGCCTACACTGTAGCCATAACCTTTAACGCCCGCACGATCAGTTACGTCTGTAAAGGTGCCATCGTGGTTATTGTGGTAGAGCCGGTTTGAAAAGTCAGAACTATCCTTCGCTAGGCTGGGGATGCGTGCACCGTTAGTAAAGAAAATATCGAGATACCCGTCGTTATCGTAGTCCAGGAGCGCGACGCCCCCGAGGACCGAGTCAATTACGGGCTTGTCGTCGGTCGTGCTGTTGTTGAGAATGAAGTCGACGCGTGATAGCTTCTGGTGGTTCTCAAATCGGATCTGCGAACGCTCCGCGGCCTGCGGAGGTAAAGCCAACAAAGCAACAGTAAACACGCCAGAAACCAGCGGCTTTATAACGTTTTTACGGACACCGATTTCTATCTGACCGTACAAATTCATTGGGCTTAAGCCTCAAAAGACCTATAGCAGGTGTCTGATAGAAATTCACGATTAAAATCATCGTTTTATATGCGAAAATATCACTTTGAGGATAGCGCACTGTTACGTAAATGAGGATTTACATTACTGGTCGCTTGCAATGCCCCTCCTAAGAGCATCCATGAATCGACGGACAAATAGGACAAGCGCGTGGTCCCTATTCCGAGGAAGGGCGGAGGGATGTACGAGGGGTTCAGGGGTGTTCCTGCTTCCCGGTATTTTGGTGGCGACGGCGTTTGCTTTCGCGCAGGCGCCGAATGCATCGAAAAACA
>DATNMX010000110.1:0-2429 GCA_035602135.1 Candidatus Dormiibacterota bacterium | reverse complement strand
ATGACGGCATTGGCGCCGTGTTCGCCGGCGTGCTGCAACAGAAGTTCAAAAGCATCTTCTCGAGTCTTCTCGCAGAGGTTCGTGAGAATGGTGATGTTTCCACCGATGATGGTCTGAAGCGCCGCGCCGAGATTTCCGATCACGCTCCGCGAGCGCACGATAATTCCGCGCACGATGCCAAAATTCCTGACAATCCGATAGCCGGGCAGTTCGAACGCTGAAGTCACCATTCCGAAATCCACTCGTGGCATTTTTGTCCTCCTTAGGCGTTTACCGCTGCGATTCTAACCGTTCAAACGGCGCTCTGCGAACAATCTTCCTCTGTTATCCTCAGGGAACGTGGAGACACTATTTTATCTCCTGGCGTTTTTGCAGATCCTCCTTGGGTTGTACCTCATCGGGCAGGTTATGCAGTGGCTCGGCTACGTGCGTCGGCGATTGTACATGGATCCAGGATTCTACGCGCCGCGGGTTGCCGTACTCTGCCCCTGTAAAGGCATCGAGCCGGGCCTCGAGCGCAATCTTTTGGCGCTTACGGAATTCGAACGGCAGAATTACGATATTTTTTTCATTCTGGCCTCAGGCTCAGATCCGGCGCGCAGCATCGTCGAGCGGATAGCTTCGAATTCGAAGGTGAAAGGCCACGTGATCATCGCGGGAAGTCCGAGCAACTCCGGCGAGAAGGTGAACAATTTGCGGGTTGCCGTGGAACAACTGCCGCCGGAATTTGAAGTACTGGTCTTCACCGATTCCGACGGGCGTCCGGGTAAGAGCTGGCTGCATCACCTTGTGGCGCCGCTAAGTGATGCAGGGATCGGAGCGACAACCACCATGCGCTGGCTGATTCCCCATCGCGGCAATCTGCCGACCGCGCTCCTGGCCGCGTGGAATGCGCCGGTGGTCACCATGCTCAGCGAGAAAGGGAGAAATTTCTGCTGGGGCGGTGGCACCGCGATTCGCCGGAGCATCTTCGAGCAATCGGGTGTCTTGCACGTGTGGAGAAACTCGGTCAGCGACGATTATTCCTTGACGCGTGCGCTGGAGCGCAACAATCGCTCGATTGTCTTCATCCCGGAGTGCTTGACGCCTTCTTACGTCGAAACCGATTTCCGGGGATTGCTGGAATTCACGAACCGCCAAATCCTGATCACCCGCGTGTACGCGGATAGAGTGTGGGCGCCCGCGGCCGTCACGCATCTTCTGTACTGCATGACGCTTTTGCTTGGCGTGATTCTGATCCTGAGTGACTCCTTCGAGCAGAGACCCGCTTTTCATATCGCTGCGCTGACATTTCTTCCCGTGCTGCTTTCGTCTATCCGGAGTTCCATCCGGCTCATCGGCGTGACGGAGGCCCTGCCTGCCGGGCGATCCCAACTCATGGGACAAGCCTGGATTTACATTCTGTTAGCGGCTTTTATCCCGTTCTTATACATCGTCAATTTTGGTAACTCTCTCATCACACGCAAGATTCGCTGGCGGGGTATGGCGTACGAATTGATTGGCCCGGAGCAAACACGAATAGTTCCATTGTGAGATGCTCAATTGCGGGAGGTTGACCCTCGCGGTTTTCCACAAGGCCTGGAGCAAGTCCTCGCTATTACAGATTCCCCTCCGTTTAAGCCCGTTCGTGGGTAAAAGGGGAAAAAATTCGCGTACCGTGCAATTCCTACCGTCAAATGAGTTCGAAGGCGTCCGAACGCTGGCGTAAGTCCTCAAGTTTTGAGTAAGTTACGTATTCTTCCATTCGGTAGAATATGTGCAAATACTAATGGTTCGGGGAAACGATCTCAGGTTGACTTTCGGGGGGTTCCTTCACACGCCTGGTCGTTGCCGTTCAGTGGGTAAGGGTCGCGGAGCCTTCAGCCGTTTTCTTGACTTCTTGCCTGACTGTCTGCCCCGTGGGGTGCACGCCTCGTCGAGGGGCGAAGAAAATAAAACTTAATAAGTTCAGTTCCGTCACGAGGTTGCATTCGGAGGGGGTGCATGTGAAGGCGATCCGCAGAAGTGAAGAACCGCAGCAATTGACAAATTCCCGCCCGGCTTTTCCCCGCGATGTTTTCTTTTTCTATGAAAAAAGCACTGGAGTGGCCCACTTTCATGTCGACGCCGGACCAGACGGCAGGTTTCCCGTGGAGCAGGCCGCCGGGCTGCTGGCGATGCACTGCATGGTGCGGGGCCAGTCAACGAGCGATTACATCGTGATGGTCCAAGCCGAAAACGAGATGCTAGAAGGCCTCAAAGAGAAAGCGGACAAGCTATTGCAGGCGGGGAAATCGGTCGGCAACCAGGTGAAGATGACGCGCCGCGAGGAAGAAGTTCTCTCCGGCCTGATGAAGAGCCTCGCCAACAAGGAAATCGCCGCCAATCTGAATCTCTCCGAGCGCACCGTAAAATTCCATGTCTCCTCGCTGCTCACAAAGTTCCGTGTG
>DATNMX010000109.1:0-2253 GCA_035602135.1 Candidatus Dormiibacterota bacterium | reverse complement strand
AACAACATACAAGCTGTGCAGTTCTGGAGACTGTCTCAAGCCGTGAGACGCTGTTTCATCTGTGTGTAGTGAAAGAGAAGTGAAACAGTTTATGTCAGTCGGCTGACGACAAAAAGCGGCGCATTTTTCAACGCGCCCTAGTCCATAGTTAAAGTGCCGCTTTAAGTATTTGAGCGGTCCTGCTTCTTGCGTCCTTGCGGGGAAGCCGCTGGTCCTGCGGAGGGCTGCGCCGCCCGAGACTTCCTCTCTTCAACCGTGGCTTCCGTTGCCGTCTCGGCGGACTTCCCGTCCATCGCTTCGGCAGCGGCAGCGCCTGCGGCCCGCTGTGAGGCGGACTGTACGAGCGCACCCTCGCCTTCGCGCACAAACGTGAGCCCGTCGTGACTCTCATTCCAATCGATCCGCACCAGGTCGCCCAAGTTGACTTGATCCGTAGCCAGCAGATTCGCCAGCGGATAGACGACGTGCCGCTCTATGGCTCGCTTCAGGTGCCGGGCACCGTAACGCTGGTCGGTGCCTTCCCGCAGAAGGAAGTCGCGGCCGGCGTCGGTCACGCGAAAGAGAAACTGCCCCTTGGCGGTGTCCAGGACGCGCTGCTGCACCCGGCCTAGCTCGATATCGAGTACTTCCTGCAGTTGCTCGCGCCTTAAGGGGTGGAATACCACCACTTTGTCGAGGCGGTTCATGAATTCCGGCGAGAATTTGCGACGCGCCGCTTCCACCGCGGTGCGTTCCACCTTCTCGTCCAGGCCGGTGATCGGCTTGTCCGTCGGCTGAATGAACCCCATGCCACCTTGCATGAGTTCGGCAATCTCACCGCCACCCAGGTTGGAGGTCAGGAAGATCACGGTTTGAGACAAATCCACCTTTCGGTTGTCGCCCAGGGTCAGGGTGGCCTTGTCCAGCATTCCCAGGAGCAATTGCCAGAGCGCATCGCTGGCCTTTTCGATTTCATCGAACAGCAGAAAACTCAGCTTCAGGTCGTCACGATAGTTTGCAGCCAGCGTCTCTTGGGTGATCAGCGGATGGGTTTCGCGATGCCCCAGATACCCTGGAGGCGAGCCGATCAGCTTGGCAATCTCGTGGGAATGCTGGAACTCCGCGCAATCAATCTTGATCACCGCGCGGGCCTCGCCAAAGAGAATCTCGGCGGCCGCTTCCACCATCCGGGTCTTTCCCGAACCGGTAGGCCCGAGAAACAATAGATTCCCCACCGGGCGGCCTGGCGAATTCAATCCGGCGCGAAAGACCTGATACAGGTCAACCAGCGCATGGACGCCCTCTTCCTGTCCCACAATTTTTGATCGCAGCGCGGTCTGGAAATCGACCGTGTCCGTGCTGCGCTTGCTCGGATCCAGCGGAAGGATCTCAGCTTCATCACGCCTGCGCATGGCCATCGAATTGTCGTTCATGACCGCCTCCTAGCGAGCCCGCGAAGGCGGGTTCGCACTGCTGAATCGCCCGCGTCCACGGCCAAACTGGTCGAGCTTGACCTGAATGGTTGACTGTAGGAGCCGCAATTGCACCAGCAGCTCCCTTGATACAGCAGGCGATTCGGAAATTCGGAGGAGTGGGGGAAAGATTTCCGCCAGGTCCAGATTGAGCGCTCGAAGTGAGGAAACCAGCTTTTGGACCGCTGGGGCGCTGGGGTTCGTGAGGTCCACTCGCGTACTCAATTGTTCGCGCAGGGCTCTCCAATTGAGCTCCACGAACGGGTGCTTCTTGGAGACTTCGCGAACCACTTCGTCGGTAATTCGCGCACGATCTCCCAGGCGAGCCAGATGCAGTTGGCGCACTTTATCGCCGCGGCGCACGCTGTGCACCAGGTAGAAGAGATTTCCTTTGCGGCGGACAAAAGCCATGATGCCACCTCAAACTCGCGTCGTTTCACGTAGTGTATTTCTATTCCACTACACTAGTCAATATAAGATGCGCGCTTCTTCAAAGAGTTGCCTCCAACCAGTAACGCGTCCAAACTAGTGGAAACTCCTCGCAATCCCTCATCACTTTTTTTACTCTGTTTCATCGATGTTTCGCATGCTCGTTCCGTCGCGGCATTTCCGTCTCGTCGCCCGCTACTTCGGCTTGATGCCTGCCGTTCTCTGCTGTTTCTTGAATTGTCCCTGGCATCCAGCTACTTCATTAAACCCGGCTCCGCCATTTTTCTCTTGTTCATCCGAATAAAGACGCTTACGATGCCGCGCGAGTTGCTTCCTATCTTTGTTTGGAGCTTGATTCGAATGTCCTGGGATC
>DATNMX010000108.1:0-73946 GCA_035602135.1 Candidatus Dormiibacterota bacterium | reverse complement strand
GTCGGGGCTTGAAGAGATCAGCCAACCCTTCATGACTTCTTGGAGGAAGCCGCTCTCCACCAGGCGTTCGCGATGAACCCGGCTCAGGTCGTCGGAACGGAACACACATCGGTTGCCTTCCTGGAGTGCCTTGAGCGCGTCGAGGGATTCAGCCAGTTTTTCGTTTGGCGAGGACATGGAGCCTCCCATCCTTCACGGGTCATTACAAGTTTATTGTGACATGTGAATACAAGTATATAGTGCTGTGTTATCACAAGTCAATTGTGCCGTATAGATGCAAGTATATGGTGCTGCGTTATTACAAGTCAATTGTGCCGTGTGAATGCAAGTATATAATGCTCTATAAACAGCTAAACCATTTTTGTTCAGTTAGTTGCGGAAGATAGCTTCCTCTTCTTCCGACAATCCAAAACTGCAGACTGTGCCGGATTTGTCCTGACAAGTCGGCTTCTGGCCAGAGATTGTCGGGCACTGCTGGCGCGTTTATCGAGAGTTATGAGCTCGATATGTCTCGCATCTATTAGGACGCTATAGTAATAAAAAGAAAGATGCGGTCATGGCAGGATTTGCTGGAAGGAAGGTAAGGGTGCAACGTAACCATTGATCCCGAAACCAGAAAGGCGAGCGACGATGAGAACGGAATTGCTGCGATTCAACGGCGCTGTCGAGCGGGATCCCGCCATCGATGCCTGGATGAAAGAGCATGCAGGTGAATTGGGAGCCATCGCGCATCAGTGGTTTGAGGTGATGCGAAAGTGCGGGGACGAAGTCCGGGAGCTTTTGCATGACGGCTATCCGGTTATATGTTTAGGAGATGCGCCCTTCGGCTATGTGAATGTATTCACCTCGCACATAAACGTGGGGTTCTTTCACGGCGCAGCACTGCCGGATCCGGCTCGCCTGTTGCAAGGCACCGGCAAGTTCATGCGTCATGTGGAGCTGAGACCGGGAACAGCCACAAACGCCGCAGCGCTAAGCAGGCTGATCGATACGGCGTACTCGGATATAAAGACGCGCGTCGAAAACGGCTAGCTACCTACTGTTGTTGTGTATCGTTCCGATCAAGCGTTCGGCCGCAGCCTTGAACGGCTCGAGGCCCCGCCGCTCGACCATGTGTTGCAAGCGGCCGGCAATGAAGCCTTTTCTGTGCTTTGCCGACTCTCAGCGTAGCCGCGTGTGTCCTATGCCGGTCTTGAAGCGTGAAGATCAAATTCCTATCGATCCAGACTAGGTATCGGGGAGTCGGCTACACAGAGAAACGCGTTTAGATGCCAACGCGGATTTGAATCGCCCGATTAGTAACGATATGTCGGCATCTCGTCAGTAAATCGAGCACTGACGAGATTAGCGTTTGAACGAAGCCGCTGGTGCGGCGGACGCTGCGCGTGAGGTGAACAGAGATGTGATTGCCTGACTGTGGAGATAAGTTGTGGGTCACAAGGAGGTCCCTGTGACCCATCTTCGCAGAATGATGCTGGAAGAACTCCAGCGTCGTAATTACGCTAAGAGTACCGTAAAAGCCTACGTCCGGATCATCCAAGAATTCGCCAGGCATTTCCATCAACCGCCCGACAAGCTCGGTCCGCAACACCTGCGTGAGTATCAAGCCTACCTGTTTCAGGAGAAGAAGCTGGACGCCGGCACCGTGCAGCAGCATGTGGCCGCGCTTCGCTTCTTCTATGTCAAGACGTTGAAGCGACGCTATCTGCTCGAAGATATTCCGAGACCCAAACGGTATCGCAAGCTTCCGGAGGTCTTGAGTCCCGAGGAAGTAGCCCAGTTCATCGACTCGGCCAGTAACCTCTACCACCGCACGATGCTTATGACCCTGTACTCAACGGGCATCCGTCGCGCGGAACTGTGCCGCCTTCAGGTCGCCGATATCGACAGCCAACGGATGATGGTTCACATTCGCCAAGGGAAAGGCGGACATGACCGTGATATTCCCTTGAGCGAAAAGCTTCTGGAGACGCTTCGTGTCTACTGGCGCTGGATGAAGCCGAAGAACTATCTGTTTCCCGGCACATTGAAGAACTGGCGAGCGGACGTTCCCGTCACTACCAAGGTTCCTTGGGAAGCTTGCCAACAGGCAGCCAAGCGCGCGGGGATCACCAAGCATATCTCGCCACACACGCTACGGCACAGTTACGCCACGCACCTGCTCGAAGCCGGCGCTGATCTGCGCACCATCCAGGTGCTGCTCGGTCATCGCAAGATTGAACACACGATCATCTATCTGCATCTTTCGCGGAAGCACTTGACGGCGGTGGCCAACCCCCTGGACACGATCGACGTCTCCAGTCCTGAAAGCATTAAACTCTCGCGGAAGTTACAGAAGCGGTGAACCGGCCACCCTTCGTGTGCAATTGCATGGAGGAGAATACGATGGCTCTCGACGTACCCAAACCAGTCGCTGCATACCTCGTCGCCGAAGAGGCGAAGGACGCGGACGCGCTTTCCCGTTGTTTCACAGAAGACGGCACTGTCCACGACGAGGGGCGGAATTATCGCGGTCGTGAATCGATCCGCCAATGGAAACAAGAGGTGGACGCGAAATATCGATACGTCTTGCAGACGATCAACGCTCAAACGCATGGAGACAGGGTGACCGTGCGTGCCCGACTCACCGGTGAGTTTCCCGGGAGTCCGGTTGAACTGGACCATATCTTCAAACTTTCCATCGACAAGATTGCTTCACTGAAGATTCGATCATGACGACGACATTATCCTTTCCCCGTTTCGGGAGATGAGTTTAAGGGTAAGCGGGCTCTGGTGACCGGCGGCACGAAGGGCATGGGACAAGCTATGGTGCACCGTTTTACTCTGAGCGGCGCCTCAGTTGCAACGACTGCACGCGCGCCGCTGCCGGAGGGGCAGGCGGTTGCTCTCTTCCTACAGACGGATATCGGTACGGCTGCAGGCGTGCAAGATGTCGTCAGTCGCATTCAACACGAGTGGAGTGGATTCGACATCCTAGTCAACAATGTCGGTGGGTCAGATGCTCCGAACGGCGGATATAAGGCGCTCTCTGACGACGACTGGCAGAAGGCCCTCAACGTCAACTTACTGGCATCCGTTCGTCTCGACCGAGCATTTCTGCCCGGCATGATCGAACGCAAATCAGGTGTCATTCTTCATATCTCGTCCATCCAGCACCGTCTGCCGCAATATGTCGCGACGCTTGCCTATGCTGGGGCGAAAGGTGCTCTCAATACCTACAATAAGGGACTTGCAAACGAAGTTGGCCCGAAAGGCATCCGCGTCAACATGATCTCGCCTGGATTCATCGAGACGTCAGGCGCACACGGCATGATTGTGCAACTCGCAGAGAGCAACGGCATCAGCGAGGACGCTGCGCGCCGGCAAATCATGAACATGATCGGAGGCATTCCCATCGGCCGACCCGGTCAGCCGGAGGAGGTTGCTGAGCTGGTGGCATTTCTGGCATCTGATCGTGCAGCTTCGATTCATGGGGCAGACTACATCATCGATGGCGACACGATGTCTACAGTCTGATCACGTATTTTGTGATTGCCGCCCGAGCAGCAATTCATGTTTGAATGCAAGAGGAAAAAGCAGAGCTGGCAACAGTACCTGGTAACAGTTAGCGGCTTTCTAGGGTAAGTTCTTTGGATTCAAATGGTGGAGCCGATGGGATTCGAACCCACGACCTCCTCGATGCCATCGAGGCGCGCTCCCAACTGCGCCACGGCCCCACCGGAATAAACAACTCTAGCATTTTACCCGACGGCGAAAGGTGCGTCTATGACGACAATTTCAGCGCGTCTTAAGCACGAGGTGGTTGGCCCGGATAAGATGTGGAAAGCAGAAGCCAAGATCCAGACTAACCGGTCATTCAACTTTAGGTGTGGGATCTTCCCCCGGGATTCCTGGCTCGGTTGAGTCGGCGTTGCCTAGCTGAGCGGCGGAAGGCGTAACGTCTACGATGGAGGCGTTGATTTCCGCAGCCAGCCGCGTTTCCGAAGGAGCTGCCGTGGTTTTTTCTCGTAGTAATTCTTCTACAGCAGCCAGCAGCTTCGCTCCGTCGTCCGCTTTTTCAATTACCTGACGGACGCCGAATTTCTTGGCTTCCGATTCAATTTCAGAGGAGTTGTGCTGCGTATGGATGATGATCGGCAACGTTGGCGAAGCGGTTGAGATTTCGCGCGCAGCGTGCAGACCGTCCATGACGGGCATAGCGAGATCAAGAATAACGAGATCAGGCTTGAGTTCCGCCGATTTCAAAACGGCTGCGTAGCCATTCTCAGCTTCTCCACAAACCTCCCAACCTGGGTGGCTTTCCAGCAAGGCTCTTAGGAGCCCGCGCATCAGTGCGTGGTCATCGGCGATCAGCATGCGTATTGTCATCGGCCTATGAAAAATGCCTCAGCCACCTATTCCAAGTTCTTAAATAGGTATGGTTCGATACCCTACAGAACGTGATTTTGCTTGTGAATACACTGAATACCCGATAGAAAAGAGCGGCACTTCGCTGCATGGATCGAAGAAGAAAGTCCGCGTGCGTGACGGATCAGGAGATTCAATTGGCAACGAAGACGGTGGGTCGCAAGACAAGCGAGCAACGTACGAGCGCTGACGGAAAACCGATACAAAACGAAATTCTTCTGGCGATTAGCGACGCGGAATTTCGAGCGGTGCGTCCGCACCTGGCATTTGTTAATTTTCGAAGTCATCTAATTCTGCACGAGGCGCATCGAAAATTGAAATTTTTCTACTTTCCGAATAGTGGATTAATCTCTTTGGTGGTTGTCCTTAATCAAGGCAAAACGGTGGAAGCAGGGATCGTTGGTAAGGAAGGCGTGACGGGCATGCCCGCCGCGGCGGGACTTACACGAAGTCCACTTCGTGAGGTTGTACAGATTGCGGGAGACGGGTTTCGCATCAAAGTAGATGTATTCAAGAGAATTTTGGCCGACAATCCGCAGCTTCGAAATACGGTTAATCGATACATTATGCTTCTGGGGATGCAGGTGGCTCAAACAGCTGCCTGTAATCGATTGCACGACGTGGAGGAGCGTTTGGCGCGCTGGCTCCTCATGGCGGCGGATCGCGTAGAGTCGGGGGTTCTGCCGATCACGCACGACTTTCTTGCGACCATGCTTGGCACCGACCGGCCAAGCGTGACTCTCGCCGCGGGAAACTTGCAGAAATTGCGGCTTATTCAGTACCGACGAAGCTCTGTAAAAATTATCGACAGGGCAGGGCTGATAAAGTTTGCCTGCGAATGTTATGGCGTCATCCGCCGGTATACCTGCGATTTTTGAGACGGATAGGAACAGCTTATTTCATTTGCGGTTTTGGAGGGATTTGAGCATAGCCGGGGGAAGCCTTTGCCAGGTCCGGACTAAGCTCGGCGGTCGCCTCCCCGAGGGTCCAACGAATACCGCCACCCAGTAAGTTCAAAAAAAATCCAAGCCGCCAATTTTCCGGACGGTCACCTATCGCGGTATAAAAAACTCGTCCTATGCCATGTTCACGGACCCAAGTCACTGGATATGGAGGACGCTGGTAACACTCGCCCCTCAAGTCTTTTGTATCGATCGTGAGAACTACATGCAGATCCGGAGCAAAATCTTTCAGCGAATACCATTCTTCGTTGAAACTGACAGGAGACGAAACTCCTTCCAGCCCCGGAAAGTTCGGGTCGTGGACGATCAGCTGCGCAGTTTGCAGCCGAGGCTCTGAACCGTGCACGATGAACTCGCCGCCAAGCATACGAAGGTAAGGATCAGACTGCGGGCCATGAGCAATATATCGATTGGAGCGATCTTCCGGGTCGGGCAGGGTATGAAACGTATCGCTTGCCGCGTGGACGCCAACAAAACCAAGTCCTTCGTGTACTGCATCCAGCAGAGCCTGCTTACCTCGCGGCGTCATGGGAGGATTTTTGTCGGTGCCGGGATTCGTGAGATCGCCGGTGGTAAAAAAAAGGACAGCTTCGTGCTCGCGAAAGTCATGCGAATCAAAGATACGTCCATCTTTCGTCGAGTTCACCTCGAAACCATGTTTCTTGCCGAGGTCTGTGATGGTGTGCTCGACAATACTGGGCTGTCCTCCCGGTCGTTTCACGACGTCGTGTTCAAAACCCGATGATTTGGTAAAAACCAGAACGGACTTTCTGGGAGAACCGAGCAACGGATTCGCGAGAGTAAAGCCGGCACCCGTTACGGTGACGGCTCGAAGAAATTCCCGACGGGTGGAACGGTTAATCATGAGTTTCCTCTCTGCAAAAAGCTAGACAGCAAGATCCTATTAGTAGTGATCCGCATGCTGACATCCCGGAAAACTTTCAAAGACGCGATTAGGCGTCCATCCCAGCTCGGTCATCCCTGCTTCCGAGGAATAATACGCGCCGGTAAACCACCCTTTTAAATTTTCAAAATGCTCATGCAGTGGGGGATCGAGCTGGTGAACGTGCCCCTTCTCAGAATTGTGCCGCGAAGGCGAATCAATCGGGACAGCTGCATTATGTGCGGGAGGCGTTGCGGCAACTGTAAGCAGAATATTTTTCTGACTAACAGTTAATGAAGAAAAAGGGTGTCCAAAGCGCTGCTGTGATTCGGTGTCAATGGCCGAAAGGGAACTGACAAATTTTTGCTGGTTCAGAGGAGTATCCACACTAAGCAGCAGATCTATAAATCGATCCACTCGAGCTTTGGCCGAGCCGGGGACAATACCCTCCGATAGAGCAATAACGCTTTCGTCTTGTTGGGCGGTCAGGAATTGTGGTTTCCAATCAACCACTTCTAGTTGTGCATCACCCGCAAACAAAACTGCACTGTTCGCAAGATGTTTGCGGATAGCGTGCAGCTCCGGCAGGAGCGGCAAGACCACTCCAGCCAATGTCCCCCTAAGCATTTGTTGCAAAAGTTCGCGGCGAGTTGGCTTGCGATCCACGACCGTTACGATGTTAGTAAGTCGTGGCCCGTCATTTTTGACCATAACGGTATTGTCAATACAATTTTTAAGCTGCAAGCAAATGCTCTGCAGCCAGATCCCGCGGCGATGGTAACACTGGGCAGCGACCCCTCACAACAATTGCCTACTTCTGCGCTGTCTTTGAATTGACCAATTTGCGCCTCATTGTTAGCATCCGCTCTCCAGGGAGGTGGTTATCTTCATGCCGGCCCGACCGCTGACTACTCTATGACTGACCGCAATAAGCAGCAGTACGATGTGATCGTTGTGGGATCGGGTGCGTCCGGCGGGTGGGCGTGTAAACGGCTGGCCGAAGCGGGCCTCAAAGTTGCTCTACTTGAAGCGGGCCGGCCGCAATCCGACAAGAACTTTCGTGAGCATGTCCCGCCATTTGAATTGAAGTATCGAAATATCGCACAAGGTATCGTCCGCAAGACGCGCCCTATCCAATCCAAGTTTGAAGTATGCAGTGAATACAATTACGACTGGTTCGTCAACGACCTGGAAGAACCTTACACTACGCCATCGGACAAGCCATTTAATTGGATGGGACGATTGCGCATGACTGGCGGCCGAACAAATGTTTGGGGTCGCGTGAGCTTGCGGTTCAGCGATTGGGATTTAAAGGCCGCCTCACATGACGGGTATGGCGAGGATTGGCCCCTCAGTTACCAGGACCTCGCCCCTTATTATAATCTTGTGGAAAAGTACGTCGGCGTGACAGGAATGGCCGAAGGCCTTGAAGAGTTGCCCGATGGACAGTTCCAGCCGCCCATGCCGCTCACCTGCCAGGAAACCCTGTTCCGCAATCGCGTGAAGGCCAAGCTGGGCCGCACGGTAACGCTCGCGCGCTCTGCAAATCTTACCAAACCGCAAAATGGCCGGGGACCGTGCCACTATTGCGGTCCCTGCGAGCGTGGCTGCGTCACTCATTCCTATTTCAATTCGGCGTTCACGACTGTGGCGGACGCGGTGGCCACGGGAAATTGCACGTTGGTGTCGAACGCCATGGCTTACAAGGTCCTGATGGATGAGCATCGCAATCGAGCTCGCGGTGTGCTGTTTATTGACCGCAATACGCGTAAAGCACGCGAAGTATACGCACGGACAGTAATCCTCTGCGCACAAGCGCAGGAATCGGTACGCATTCTTCTGAATTCAGCGACGCCTCAATATTCCAATGGGCTTGCTAACTCCAGCGGAGTGCTCGGACATTATCTGACGGCTCACGTGCGCAGTGGTGGTGGCAGCGGCGAATTCCCGACGCTTGGCGCGCAGGCCTCGCTAGGCGGGCCGGTTAAGCCAGTGGGCATTTATATCGCGCGCTTCCGCAATACAAAAAATGCTCAGCCCTACGGCAAATTCTTGCGTGGGTTCGGTTATGAGGGCGAATCCGGGGTGGATTTCCACTGGCAGGCGCCAGGTTTCGGCGATGCCTTCAAGAAAGCGCTTCGCGAGTCCCGGGCGACGCTCAGCATCACAGGATTTGGCGAGGTACTGCCGAGGTGGGACAATTTCGTGGAACTCGACCAACAAGTGAAGGATGTGTACGGGATTCCTGTTTTAAAAATCCACATGTCCGATGGCGAAAATGAGAGGGCCATGATCAAGGATATGGGCGAGTCCGCCGGCGAGATGCTGGATGCCGCGGGCGCCAATAACATCAGCACTTACGCTCATCCGTCCGCACCCCGATGGGCGCTTCATGAAGCAGGCATCGCGCGTATGGGCAGCGAGCCCAGAAAATCCGTGCTCAACCAGTTTCAGCAAACACACGATATTAAGAATCTGTTCGTTATGGACGCATCCGGCTTCACATCCAATCCCTGCCAGAATCCCACGCTGACGATTATGGCCCTATGTGTGCGCTCGTGCGATTACCTCATGAGCGAAATGAAGCGGAACAATTTTTAGAGGGTAGTGGTGAGTGTTAAACGAGTTCTGACGTGGACAGATGTTACCCAAGAAATACGATCAAGGTGTAAACACCCAAAGTTGTCCCAATAGGAATTTCGGATAGGCAAAGAAACCCGGCAAGTAGCGCGAGCTTGCGCGCGGCTCCACGTCCTCCGAGAATAGCCACCCCGGCTAAAATCCCCACAATTCCGCCGGTAGCGAGCAAGAGGATGGTCCCAAGATACATAAAATGAAACAGACTCATAAGCGTGTATGGGTTGGGAACCCGAACGAGTAAAGCCCCAAACATAACCGTAGCGGTTGGAGTAAATAGCAGCAGGCACACGGCCAGCACCAGCCGGGCAATCCCATAAACAAGCCAGCAAACCCCTAGAGTTGCCGGATTAAAGCTGCGTGATGCCGAGAAGTTTGTGGACATATGCCACTCCCGCTATGAGGTGTAAAGGGTGTGGAATTGACTATACACGGGTAACTGACTAACGGCGGGAAAGTACGGTGTTTGGATACCGAGGGAAAAGAGGAAGACGTCCCAGCCCGGTTGCTCCGATTTCTCGAAGCGTTTCGTCTGTCCCCTTTTCCATCGACTTGGCGGAGTGTCCTGAACCGCGCGGGGCTATAATCCCAGAGGGGCCCCTAGGTTGCCATACGGCAAATCCTGTAAAGTAGTCGAATATTTCCTTTATTGTCCGAACCTTATTTCGTGACAGGCTGGTCGTGAGCTAAAGAAGGGTCTATGGGGCTTTACGAATGGACCATAAAACTTTTCCAATAATGCGCCAGTTACGATTCTTCCCAAGTTTGATAGCCTCGAATTTGCGGTCCTCGGATTCCAGCAGCTGAACGCCATTCACGAGCAGGAATCTGGATAAAGTTAGACCGTTATCGCGTTGCCAAGTTACAACAATCTTGCCGCTTAGCAGGGCGGGGTCGGTCTCCGCGCAGTCCACCACCACGATATCGTCGTCGTTGATTAGTGGACTCATGCAGGTACCACGAACGCGCAAGCAATTGGTCTCTGCCGGGTGCGGGCACCAAACCGCGGGAGCGGCGATCATCTCACTAGCTGAAAGATCGGCGAGATCAGCGACCTGATCGCCCGGCTCGTCATGGGTGCCTGCATGGGCGGCAAGAAGCGGCAGAGCCACCAGTTTCGTTTTTAGGGTCTCGTGGGTCTTTTTGTGACTACCCGCCGCTACAATCTCAAAGTCAGGAAAGCTGGTCTTGCGCAAAGCACCATGTCCTTCCGGAACCATCCTCGCTAGATCCGAGCTTTTTAGGCCGGCACGCTCCCAAAACCAAGAAGAGTCTGGCTCTCCGATAAGGTTGCCGATCTGGATATAAGCTTGTGCCGGAGGCTCGTGTGTGCCGCGTTCCCAACGAGACAGCGCCATTGCCGAATAATGCAGTCGCGAGGCGAAGGCAGCCTGAGTCAAACCGAGGTTATGCCTAAGTTTTAGGATCCTGCGCGCCCATTCGGGGTTCGACGACCTACTTGTTTTCATCAACTTGGCACCATAATAACCGACAGTTGGCTAACATTTGTGTTAGAATGTGTCAATAAGAAGCATCCAGTGCCCAGCGTCTCTCGGAAAGGGTGTCATGAAACGTGACAAGCTCGATGGGTAACACAATTGGGCTACCATCCGTAACGCTTTTTCGAGGCGTCTATAATCGAGTGGCTCGCAAGCTGGGAGTCGATCCGTCCTACGTTAGCCGGGTAGCGCGCGGGGAACGAAAATCTGTGGCCGTGCAAGAAGCGTTGGATGAAGAAATCGGAAGTATCCGGGACCACCTGAATAATCATCATGCAAACAACCATGACGGCAACTCTCGTCACGCAAACAACGGTGATGGCAGCTCGACTCCGAAAAAGAAGCCTAAATCAAAGCCCGATAGCAAACAGAGGCCACTGAGCAATCAAATTTCGACTTGATTCTCCGCAGACCCTGTCCCTCCAAACGCAACGCCAAATCGGCTTCCTTTCCCAATGTTCCTATCTTTTAGCCTACGTGTCAATTAGCCTGGCGGTCTTGTGTCAAGCCTGGCGGTCTCTCGCTTGAGCTTTGCAAGAGCGTATTTTCCACGCATTAAGCTTAAGCGCTATCAGATACGTTAGAACTGTAACGACTGCATATCGCGTTTGTACGATTTAGCTAGCTCGACTTACCTTAAAACAGGCGTCTGAATGGACTCTTTTCCGAATTGGGCCATCGCCCAGAACGGGGACCGCCGAACTCCTGAGCTGCTTCGTCCTGTTTCTGCGAGCAGTACTTTTCACAACGGCGTAGGATCCGCAAGTCGCGATACTGTGGAGTCTAATCAGCTCCAACCTTGGTTGGAGTCCGTGTTTATCTCGCAACGAGTTCAATACCTCTCATTACAAGGGGCCAAGGAAGAACCGCTGCTAGCCCTTGAGGAAGCCCGTATGAGAAGGGAACTCATGGGCGAAGGCTGCCACGACTGGCACGAGCTCGCAGGACAAATGATGGCCTATCGCAAAGTGCTCAAGGTTCTAGATAAATTGAAACATAGTGAATGCTAGACTGTTCCGTCCGAGTACTCTCGAAAAATCCTAAGCCAGCAAACGCTGAGGGTCTTTTTCTGCTTCCGCCAGCCAGCCTTGGAGAACGGCCATATACTTCGGCTCCACATCGAGGAAGCTTACGCCAATGCCCAGATTAGCATGCGAATAGATAACCTTCGTTTTCGCCTGAAATACGGATTGGCCGGCGGTTATTTTTACTAACAAAAGCTCGTTCATCGGCAGGGGGGTCATCATGTCCAGATAGCAGCCGGTGAGACTCAATTCACTGACCCGTGTGGCAATGCGCGCTTGCGATGCTTGTTCTATGACTTCCGCGTTGGCAATAAACGCGTACCTTGGATTTCCCCGCCGTTCTTGTTCAGCCATGTGGCCTCCGCCTCACCTTTTCAAATAGTACGACGATTTCGCAGAACTCCGTTCCAAAAATAGGGCGCAACTTTCATAGTACTAACCTCATAGGCCCATTGCACTCCGGTGTGGGCGATGCCACAATGAGCAAGCACCGGGAAACAAGTTTGCTCCTCGCGGTGTCTAAAGTAGTGAGCTGCATGTCGGGTGCGGCTTCTGAATGGAAGCCAGATCTGGCCGGAAACGAGTGAGGCAAGAGACCGTGTATCCCACCTGCTATCGTCAGAGAGGGAGGGATAACCGATCGGTCGGAAAGGCCTGCAGTGTCCGATTGGGCCAGCGCCCTTTCTTGGGGCTGCGATGAAGCCAGACTAGTCACAGAGCTGCAGGCCGGCTCGGATACGGCATTCGACTGGCTCGTGACGCATTACCACGCGCCCGTCTATAACGTAATCCTGGGCATGCTTGGTAATACTTCTGACGCTGCTGATGGCACTCAGGAGGTGTTCTTGAAGGCCTTCCGGGGCCTGCGCAGCTTCCGTCATGGCAGCTCTTTGAAAACGTGGTTGTACCGGATCGCGGTGCGCGAAGCCCTGAATCACAAACGCTGGTTCAAGCGCCATCTTCAAAAAAACGTCTCTCTCGACGCGAAGTCCGAAGAAGGACTATCTCCCATCGAAATTGAAGATTTGGGCGCAACCCCTTTCGAACAGCTAGCCACACGCGAGATTCAAGCCGCGGTACACGGGGCGTTGCATCAGGTTCCGGACATTTTTCGGAGCGCAGTAATATTGCGCGACCTGGAAGGTCTCAGCTACGAAGAAGTCGCGGAAGTGCTGGAGTGCAGTGTCGGTACCGTGAAATCACGAATCCTGCGAGGGCGCCGGGCGCTGAAAGATATTCTGGAGCCATTTCTTGGCGAACCAGCCGCAGACAGTAACGCTGCAGAACGCGTAGCCGACGTACAGAAGAGCGCTATCCATGTTAATAAAGAAGTCCGAGTTAAGTCTTCCCATGGGGCCGTCGCTGACCCGCAGCCTTCTCCTTTTACCGACGCTTATTCGGCTGCTAGGCGCGTCAGAGCCTCTTCGCAGGATGTGTATCTAGGGGCAAGTTCCGCAGCCGAGGATTTCCGATGAAGTGTTCTTCGGTGCACACGAAGTTAGCTGGCTATCTCGACGACGCTCTTATCGGAGCTGCTCGCGTTGAGGAACGTGTGCAAATCCGCGAACACCTCGACGGCTGCTCTGTATGTCGTGGTGAACTGGAAAAATTCCGCAAACTGGCAGTTCTGTTTTCGCGGGCGCCGAAGTGCATTCCCCCGGCAGATATGGCCGTCCGCATCAAGGTTGCGACGGCGCAGGCGCAACAACGTCAAGGCTGGTCAAGCCGGATAGACAGGATTCGCGATCGCGCCGAGATCGTTCTCGACAATGTTCTTCGACCACTGACGTTGCCCGCTACCGGTGGTTTTTTCTCCGCCATTCTAGTGTTCGTCCTGGTTTTTCAGATGATCGGGCCGGGAATCAGCGGTGCGGTTCAAAACGATGTACCCATCAACTTGATGCGCCCGGCACAACTAGTAACGCTCTCAGATTACCCACAAGCGTGGTCGCCGGAGTACGACCTGGAGCTTGCGCTGCCGCATGGTTTGCTGGTCGACGTTACGGTTGACGCGAGCGGCCAGATGACGGATTACCAGATTCTTTCCGGGCCCCGCGGTGCCGACATGCATCGTGAGCTTGATCAGATGCTGATGTTCTCGCGCTTTCACCCGATGATGAGCTTTGGTCGGCCTACCGCAGGAGGGCACGTTATTTTAAGCTTCAGTGCGGTCCACGTTCGCGGTTAGTTCTCTCCTATAAAGCCTTGTAATTTAATAGCTTACAGCCTTTCATCGGACTGTCCATAGGGTCAGTTTATTCTGACTTCACACCTGTCCCGCGCTCTATCGGTAGCAACCCCTCCCTCCGGGTCTAATGGATCTGAGGGGGTTAGCTAGAGTTTCCATGTTGTCTGCCACAGGTACTACCATGTCCGCGGCTGTTCGAGCAGTGGTGCGCATCATTTTCTTGGGCACCATCTCGTTGCTGCTGGCATCGTACTCGGTTTATGGACAGGCGAAGATGGGCGCCGCAGAACGTCTCCTTTTCGATGACGTTAACCGGGAGCGAACGACGCAAGGCTTGCCAAATCTGACCTGGGATACCGCGCTCGCCGCTGCAGCACATCAGCACGCTGTCCTCATGGCCCAGAGGAATTCCTTGAGTCACCAACTTTCCGGTGAACCGTTACTTCAGGATCGGGCCATACAGTTAGGTGCACGCTTCAGTCTCATTGCAGAAAACATCGGGAAAGGCTCGAGTGCGGCAATGATTCACGATGCGTGGATGCAGTCTACTCATCACCGAGCCAATATTCTGGATCTGCAACTCACAGCAGTGGGTATCGCCGTGGTGCAGGAGGGTCGAGAATTATTTGCGGTGCAGGACTTTTCCCAACTAGTGCCAAATCTAAGCCTGGGCGAGCAAGAAAAGAAGGTGATTTCATTATTGGCGGCGCGAGATTTGCGGGCAGCCAAGGCGACGGCGGAGGCCCGGAAAACGTGCGACATGAATCGTGGCTTTGCGGGCGACCGTCCATCATCGGTGGTGCGCTTTGAAACAGCAAACTTGAGCAAGCTGCCGGATGACCTGGAAAAGAAGATCCACAGCAAGCGCTACAGCGCCGCGGCCGTTGGTGCGTGTACGATGGGGGAAACAAAAGGATTCACGCGATATCGCATCGCAGTTGTGCTGTTCTGAAGTTCAGATACCTTCCTCGGTTTTCCATCTCGCATTTTACAAACGGCAAGCACCGGAATTGAACAAGTGGGATTTAGAGGTTCCGCCAGCGCAAGTGTGAAGAAACCGTTGTGTCTGCGACGCGAACGAAATACACTAGGCCCATGATTTACATTCTTTACAACTATTGGTTTCGATTTAGCAGTCCGCCCAACTGACTGGCGAGGGGGCTTTGTAGTATCGGAAGCAGATAGAATTGGCCCACTCGCAGAGAGTGGGTTTTTTGTTGGCAGCAACAAATATTTGGAGAGGGCTGCGCCATGATCATTTCAATGAAACTGCATTCGACGCGGGAAGAGATCGACGAAGTACGCCGACAAGTAGAAGGATTCGGTTACAAAGTGCACTCGATCGAGGGGGAAGAACGAGTGGTGATCGGCGTGGTGGGCGTTGGCGATGTGACGGCATGCCTGGAATCCGTCGAAGCCATGCCGCAGGTGGAGAAGGTGGTGCCTATTTCGGCGCCGTATAAATTTGTGAGCAAAGAGTTCCGCGCGGGTAAGACGCGGATTAAGGTGAATGGCGCAGAGATTGGCGGCAACGAATTTGTAGTCATGGCTGGGCCTTGCTCCGTGGAGTCCGAAAAGCAGATCATGCAGGCGGCAGAAGGCGTGGCGAAAGCCGGAGCAAAAATGTTGCGCGGCGGGGCATTTAAACCACGTACGTCCCCCTATGATTTTCAAGGCATGGAAGAGGAAGGGTTAAAGCTGCTGCAAAAAGCCAAGCGCGCCACCGGGCTGGCGATTATCACTGAAGTGATGAGCGATCGGGACGTAGACTTGGTTGCGCGCTACGCCGACGTGATGCAGGTAGGCGCCCGGAACATGCAGAATTTCATGTTGCTCAAGGCGCTGGGAAAATGCGGGCGGCCGGTGCTGTTGAAACGGGGACTGAGCAGTACGGTGAAAGAACTGCTGATGTCAGCGGAATACATCGTGGCACACGGTAATTCCGACGTGCTGCTCTGCGAGCGAGGAATTCGCACGTTTGAAACTGTGACACGCAACACCTGTGACATTGCGGCCATCCCCGCGTTGAACGAATTAACACACCTGCCGGTGATTCTGGATCCAAGCCATGCAACCGGTAGACGAAGCCTGGTGCCCGCACTATCGCGCGCAGGAGTGGCCATCGGAGCCGACGGATTGATAGTGGAAGTTCATCCTACGCCGGAAAGGGCCATCAGCGACGGAGCACAATCACTGGACGTTGCGCAATTTCAGAAAATGATGCAGGAATTAAAACCATACATCCAGTTATGGCAGGAGTCTCGCAAGGAGATTGCCCCATCGGTTGTTCGGGCCTAGTGGCTCATTGCGGTAACAAGTTTCACGGGAAAAGGCCATCTGCCTAATGCTTCTCCGTGGTATGCGTCGCGCCTGAAGCAAGTTCGCTAATGACGAAGCGCACGACTGATTCAAAGAGAGCAGTTCGGGGGTAGTGGTTATGATCCATCACGGAACGAACTTGCAAATCGGACAAGGACTCGTAGTTTAGAGCTACGGCAAGGTGATCTGCGCGAAGCACGCCAAGGAAGTTGCCACCAGGAATGAGAGTATCCCCCTGAATGAGCTGGCTGTCGGTGCGAGAATCGTAAACAGTGAGGAGCCGCCAGGCCTCAAAGAGCATCTTTGAAGTAGTTGAAGTGTCAGAAACAGCGGCGAGAGAAAAAGAGGGCACCAGCGGATCCGGATGGTCGGCGAGGAATCGCTTCCTAACATCCTGGCGGAGGCTGGCGAACGCCTGAGCCATATCGCCTTCACAACCGCCAAGTTTCAGGGCGGCGCTGTAGCGTTGAAACAGAGCGGGCAATGCGCTCGCGATGGGTGAACCCCCGACGGCCCCAGCGATAGTGACAAAAGCAGCGACCGCGGACTGAGCTTGCGGATCGTTAGCGAGAGCTTCCAGAACATCGGGTGCGCCCTTGCTATAAGCAACGATAATATATTTTCGCGTATCTTTTGCGGTTGTAAACTGAGAGCTTTCCACTTTACCTGCAGGTTTAGATGGATCAATCCCCATGGCTTCCCGCAGATAGCTGGCGATTTTCTGGCCATTGTCTGTGGCGCTGGCGTTCGGCATTTGCAGGAACTCTACGGTCATCCCATGTTTTTCCCGGAGATGAGCCATGCCTTGCGCGAAGGCCTGGGTGTTCGACTGGCACGAGCTGAGTACACCCGGAATAATCAGCACCCGGTAGTCCTTTGGAATCTCGAGAAACTCATGCTGGCTTGTGGCCGATGTGACGCCTGGCGCGGTTTGAAGATAGTCGCTACATGCGCCCCATTTACCGCCGTCAGGATTTTCCATGTGCAGGACACTGCAAAACGTTTGGTAGAAAGTAGCGGAGAGGTCTGTGCCTGATGCGCCCAGTTTTAGGACAAGTACCTGCCCATTGGAATGAAAGCTGCCACCAGTAGCTGTCCGCGCTTCTGTCATTGGGTTGGCTGGGAGGAATCGAGCAACCTCGGAGACGAGCCCAGTGCCGCTGAGAGTTTTTTCAAGATAGTTGCGCTCCAAATCAATATCCGGATCGATTTTGTGAGTGACTCCGTTGTTGCGTTGATCGCGCTCGAAGCCGATGTCGTGAGTGGCTGCGCCTACCCAAAGAGTTTCACCGTTGACGGTGAAAGGTGCTTTCCAGATGCGAAGATGATGACGCGACGCGACAACAGAAATGGGCTCGGCGTGCGCCCAGCCATAATCCTGGACGCGATCGAATAAATAGAGCTGACTCATGGGCATCGTCAGATAAGATTCTTTGGAAATACCGTTGATAAGGCCGTGCAAGATCGTGTCTTTGACATCCGTATCGACCTTTACCCAGCCGGCGTTGGTAAAGACACGCTGCATGGCGATTTCAGAGCCGAGAATGACGAAATTCACCATGTCGCCGAGGTTATGGTCCTTATCGGTGATGCGACGTGGAATTTTCTTGAAGAGACTATTATCGATTCCAGAAATGGAATTCGCTTGGCGCACCGTCAATAGCGCTACCCGATCAGAAGCGTAAACCTCCATACGGACGGTATAAGTTCCGTCAGCACCGCCATTGTCGACCTGGTTGATACCGATCGACAAGCGGCCGCTGGTTGTGGACACGATCTCGCGTTTTGTGCCAATAAGGAAAGATTGAGATGTATCTTTATCACCAATGCGCCCGATTACTGCGCCGCGGCCGGCGCCGTTAAACGGAAGTATCCGCAACAAGTCTTTGAAGCCGCGGGGCAAACCTTCAGGCCCATTGTCGTTTTGTGCGTCGACGTAACGGAGTTTTCCTTTCGCGGTAATGAGGACATGCTCTCCCACATTGATGTCGATACCAGTATCGAGCCACGTTTGATCTCCGGTCAGTTGCATCTCCTGCGAAAGCCGAGGCTGGGCTCCCGCGGGCGCCACCTTGAAAGGAGTCGGGGTTTCTTTTGCCATGGGTTGTTGAGTTATAGGCGCTGGCTCATTACGCACGAATTGCCGGGAAGGCGCCGCAATAAGGAGCGAAGCGATAAAAGGCACGGCCAAAAAAACCGCTAAGCTTGAGAAATCCCTGCGCATATGAGACAACCATCCTGCGCGAGGCGACCGCGCATCCTACTGTTAGCAGATGCCGTCAATAGACGCAACGTTGCCGCGTGTGGACGATGCAGTCCCTTTCCTTGACGGATGGTTAGCGTGAACGATAGATTGGAAATGTAGCGCAGGACCGCGAAGGGATAATGGCTACTGTCGCAGTTCCATTCCCGTTCAGGAGCCCAGTCATCCAGCCCCCAGCGAATCAGTTCGTGTGAAAAGCGCAGAATAACAAATGACCAAGAAATATCGATCGATGTTGTTGACGTTGCTATGTGCTGGCATAACCGTACTAGCGGCGGCGCAGATGTCCGCGCCGCAAACGCGGACACAGTCCGCTGCGCAAAGCAACGTGACCGTGGATGGCAGCGAAGCCATGTTCACCACGATGTGCGCGTTGTTGGCTTCGGGATTCGAAGCGAATGTGAGTGCGGAGAACTGGCAACCGCTGCGCGCGCAGCTCCGCGAGAGGATGCAACACCAGGAAGGGCCGGCCGTAGATGCGGTCAGGGATTTTTACAGACAGCACCAATTGCAGGATCCCGGCGCTACTCTTTCACGATATCTGTGGTTTGGGCTGGTTGCCGGCCCCGCTCCGCGTTTCCAAGCAACCTTGCGCCGAGAGGAGCTGCCGCCCGAGGTGCTGGCGCTCGAAGGTTTCAGCGAAATCCTATCGAATTATTACCAGGAGCAAAAAATAGGAGAGTTATGGCGGCAAATGCAGCCGACGTACAACCGCGAGATCGAACGGCTGCATGACGCTGTTTCGCAGATAGTATTCGTGACCACTGGATATCTGAGGGAAATTCTGAGTCCTGCAAGCCCACGGACATTTACAATTATCGTGGAGCCTTTAGTGGGGCGAATCACGAACGTACGGAATTTCGGGGACCATTACGCGATCGTGTTAAGTGGCTCGGATCTGATTCCCACCGATGTGGTTCGTCACGCGTTTTTGCATTTTCTGCTCGATCCGTTACCTCTGCGCTATACGCATGTTGTGGCAGCCAAGCGGCCGCTCTTTGAAAAAGCAGCAATAGCGCCTCGCCTCGCGCCAGACTTAAAAGAAGACTTCCCGTCTTATTTTGCGGAGTGTACCGTGCGGGCGGTGGAACTGAAATTGAAGAGAATGTCGCCAGGTGAGCGCGAGGCAGCCCTGGAGCGGGCGGACGCGGCTGGATATGTCCTGGTAAGACCGTTGTTTGATCACTTGCCGGGATTTGAGAAGAGCGAACCCCCAATGGCCCAGTATTTTCCAGAGTTGGTAAGGGCGATCGATACTTCCGCGGAAGCGAAACGGTTGGCGACAGTTAAGTTTGCGGCAGCTGAAGCGATTAAAATTGCAGAAGATCCGGCGAGCGAAGAGGTAGCGCGAAGCCGGAAAGCACAGCCCACGACGGTACCCAACGACGCAGACGTGATCGCAGCACTGACGGAAGGAGAGCGACGCATTGCGGAGAAAAACCCGCGCGCAGCCGAAGCCGCATTCCAGAAAGTGCTGGCAAAGTATCCCGAGCAGGCGCGCGCATGGTATGGACTGGGATTAGTGGCATTGATTGATCATGATGGCGCACGAGCCAAGCAAGTATTCGGACGGTTAACTGCCGGCGAACACGCCGCAACTCAGGATCCGATGGTGCTGGCCTGGTCGCACATTTACCTAGCGAGAATTTATGATGACGAAGGTCAGGCGGAACAAGCCAAGACAGAATACCAGGCGGCACTGACGGTGCCCGGAGGTCCGGATCAAGCGCGGGAGGCGGCAAATAAGGCGCTGGGCACAACTGGAGAAAAACCGGCCGAGCGTCCTTGACGCGGAGAGGCCGTTCACGAAATTAAGTAAGGTAAGATTTTGGCGAAGATACCCGTGAGTGTCAGCCCGCACCATCGAATGGTAAAATCCAATGAGGAGAAATATATGATTAGCAGATGGAAAACATGCATCGGGGCAGGCGTGATTCTGGGGATGACCTTGAGCATGAATGGGGTCATCGCAGTGCTGGCGGCCGGAGGCGCGCAGACCGGACAAAGCCAGCCCCCGCCCAAACAGACTGACAAAGATAAAGCTCCTTCGAGTAATTCATTGACGCTAGATAACCCTGTGCCTGCGGCAAATGCGGAAGAGGACGCTGCGTATAAAGAATTCACAGACATCCCGGCCACGGACCTCAACAAACGAACCCAGGTGGGCGAAGCATTATTGCAAAAGTATCCGGCGAGTCGCTATCGCCCGGTGGTCTATTCGGCACTGACTGCGGCGTACCTCCAGCTCGGGCAAGTGCAAAAGATGCAGGAAACCGGCGAAAAGGCCATTGCGCTGACCCCCAACGACGTCCAGACACTGGCAGTACTCGGACAGACCATCGCACGATCAATTAACGCGAGTACGCCGGAGCCTGAGAAGCAACTCACCAAAGCGGAGCAGTATTCGAAGAAGGCGATCGAATTGACGCCGACCATAGAGAAACCGGCCGCTATAACGGATGAAGTTTTTGCCGCGGCCAAGAATCAAACATTAGCGATGGCGCACAGCGGTCTGGGGCTAGTGTACTTGCGACGAGGAAAAATTCCCGAAGCGATCCCGGAATTGGATCAATCTGTTAAAATCGATCCTTCGCCGGACCCCGTGAATTACTACCTGTTAGGCCTCGCGAACCAGAAGAGCTCGCATTTTGATGATGCCGTGGCCGCATACACCAAATGCGCAGCCCTCCCGGGCAGCATGCAGTCGGCATGTCAGAAGGCCGCCGAGGAAGCGAAAAAGCTCGCCATGACGCAACTCAGCGCCCCGAAATAACTGGTGTGTCCACCCGACGATTAGTGCACAGCAAATATGCAGAATAAATCATGCAGAACAAAGATGTGCAGCTAGAGAATCGTCTGGGCCATAAGTTCGCGAGGCCTTTGCTGCTCGAGCATGCGCTCACCCACAGCTCGGCGAAGTCAGAAGTGCGGCCCGAACACATCGATGATGCGGCCAGAGACGCCCCGCTGCAAGATTATGAGCGCCTCGAGTTTTTGGGTGACTCGGTACTTGAACTGCTAGCCAGCGAGTATCTGCTGGCGAAATTTCCCGAATGGAGAGAAGGTCAGCTCTCGAAAAGCCGAGCTCGATTGGTAAATGCCCAATCGCTGGACGCCGCAGCGCGGCGGTTGCGGCTCGGCGAGCACCTACGATTGGGACGTGGGGAAGAGAAGACCGGCGGTCGAGAAAAGCAGACGCTGCTGGCCGACGCGTTCGAAGCGGTCATCGCAGCCGTATATCTGGACGCCGGGCTATCGGCCGCAAGGGAAGTGTTACGGCGGGTGCTGTTCGAACAAGAGTTGGAAGAGCGCGGCGAACAGATCGCTGAGTCGGACCGTAAGTCCGCACTGCAAGAATTGTTGCAAGGACGCGGCCAATTGCCAGCGGAATATCGCCTGGTTGGCGAGAGCGGCCCGGATCATCAGAAACTCTTTCGGGTAGAAGTGTGGGTAAACGGAATCCACATGGCGAGTGGGCAGGCCAGCACGAAGAAAGAAGCTGAACAGCGAGCAGCAGGCGTCGCGTTGGAACAGCTGGAGTCATCTCAGAAACGGTAACTAGTGCAATGAAAGGCTAACCGGCATGCCGAATGAGGTGACAGTAGAGACGGCGCAGCAGGCTCGAGCTGAGAAGTATACCAAGAAGAATCACCGGGCCGATGAAACGACCATTTCAGAGTATCTGGAGTCATTGCTCGTAACTGTAATTCTGGCCTTGTTTGGGACCAGCTTTATCGTACAGGCGTTCAAGATTCCTTCCGCTTCGATGGAAGGAACGCTCCTGATTGGCGACCACCTGTTGGTGAACAAGTTCATTTTTGGAGGGCGCGGCGCATGGTATGAGAAGGTGCTCCCGTACCGTCCGCTGGAGCGAGGGGATATCATCGTTTTTAAATATCCATACCAAGATCATCAACACTTTGTGAAGCGTGTGATTGGTTTGCCTGGAGATCACATAAAGCTGGTCGATCAGCAGGTCTATATCAATGGCAAACCGCTGCAGGAGCCCTATGCAGTGCACGATGCGGGGGTAGGATATGACCCCTTCAACTATTCGTTCCCGCCACTCAAGGGTCAGATGATTCCGATTAACGTTGTCAGTGAGTGGCGGCCGGAGCTTCGTAAATATATTACAGGCGACGAGATGGCAGTCCCTCCGGGAAAATATTTTGCGATGGGCGACAATCGAGACCATAGTCAGGATAGCCGCTATTGGGGCTTTGTCGATCGTGACGCCATTATGGGCCGACCGTTTTTGATTTATTGGTCGGTGGAAGCCACCAGCGCTGATTATTCCGGCGACAGTACCTTTTGGCACCGCTTGGCGGGAATATTTGACACCCTGCGGCATCTTCCGGCGCGCACTCGCTGGAGCCGAATGCTGCGCACCGTGCATTAGCTTTCGATTGGGCGGCGGATCGTCACGTAAAAGTCGCACCGCCCTTTCCATTCTCCGATCAGTCTGCGAGACTTCCTAACAACATGACCAGACTACGCAAGTGGTGGAAGGCCGCGCTAGTGATAATTGTGTTATTGGCTACGGCTCAGGTCGCGGTGTCCCTACTTGCGCGGACGCAGCGCGTGCACAATTACCTCACCGCGCGTCTCGAAAGAGCTTTTGGCCGGCCTATTGAAGTCGATCATTTTAACGTGCAGATTCTTCCCACTCCCAGTGTTCACGCAAAAGAGTTGACGGTGGGAGAAGATCCGGCATTCGGATACGAGTATTTTCTTCGTGCCGAATATCTAACAGCAGGACTCCGCTGGGCAGACTTGGTCCGTGGACACTTCGAATTTGGAACACTCTCGATGAGCCGCCCGAGCTTGATTCTGGTCAGAAACAACGGGGGGCACTGGAATTTGGCGGAATGGCTGCCGCCCGCCAAAAAAGGCCCGATGGATCACACGCGCGTGTATGGACCCGCGACCCTGGCGGCCGCGCCGAATCGTTTGGAGAAAATTGAGTTCAGTGAGGGTCGCATCAATTTTAAGAATGGGAATGTAAAGCAGCCTTTCGCGTTTACTGATGTTACCGGAACCGTTGAACAGGTTGCCCTGGGGCGCTGGCAGTTGAGTTTTCAAGCACAACCTTGGCGAAGCGCCGTATCACTGCAATCGACGGGAAGGATAACGGTACACGGCGATGTAGCGGGAACGTCAGCAAGGCTTCAGCCAGCGGCGATCCATGTTATCTGGGAGCGCGTTTCGTTGGCGGATTTTTTCCGGCTGATGTGCGGCGAAGATTACGGTGTCCGCGGCATCTTTGCCTTGGAAGCCACGGCGAAAAGCGGGGTATCCGCAGAGAATGCGCAAGTGGATGCTGTTGGTGACTTGCCGTTAAACACATCGCATGGTCGTCCGGCGCCCGAGCAAACCAACTTTGCGGATTGGACGGTTGCGCTGCAGGCCCGCGCGGCGGGAATCCATCGTTGGGATTTAGCCGAGCGCGCGGATAACCCGAGCGTAAATGCCAGTCTGACAGGCCGCTGGAATATCGCAGCAGGAACCTTGAACGTTGAACAAGTATTAGTCCAAGCGCCGCGGTCAAACCTACGGGGAACTGCAAATCTTGCAAGTGGAATTGAGCCCTCCGTGAAACTAAGAGTGCAATCAGCCGGCATTCAGGCTTCGGATCTCCTGGCGTGGTACCGTGCCTTTCATTCGGATGTGGTGGAGGGAATTACGTTTGAACAATTTATTAGTGGAGAGATCACCGCCCAAGGTTGGCCGCTGGTGCTCCAGGAGGCGGCGTTTTCGAGTCCGGGCGGCATCGTGAAGATACCGGGGCTCAACCAGGTGCTACACATCGGCTCCCTTCGCGGCACGCAGAAAAAAGCGAAGATCGTCGTTGACCCAGTACAAGCATTCTTGTCCGCTGAAAATAGGGAGATTATTCCGGGGAGGACAAGGTCAGCACCAATCCAGGAGCATAACGCGAGCAAGCCCGCTGCCGGTGCCGATATAGCCTTTACATATGATACTGAGAGCCATGCCGGAGACATTATCCTCGCTGGACGAATAGAGAAGATTCAAGAAGTGTTTAACGTGGCCAGTGCATTTGGTCGGCCACTAAATCACGGCTGGGAGTTGAGTGGTGGCGCACACGCTGAATTGCGATGGAAATGGAGCCGGCAATCACCTGGCATGTGGGATGGTCACGTCGACGTGACGAACGGCCAGCTACAAGCAGCCGGTTTGAATCTACCTCTGGAGATCAATGATGTGCGTGTAGAGTGGCAAGAAGGAAAAAGAACGGTGCACATTCACTCAGTTCACGGGTTTGGAGCGGTGTGGTCCGGCGAGATCGCGGAACCGACTGCACCACAGGACCCAGTCGATGAAAAATGGCGATTCCAACTGCACGCGGATCGGCTCGATGCCACCGAACTCGATCGCTGGATCGGACCGAGGGCTCGACCGGGCTGGCTGCAAAGACTGCTCCCGTCATTATTGGGAACAGCATCGCCTGGCTTTCCCGCGAGCGAATTAATGCGGCGCTTGAATGCAGAAGGTGAACTGCATGTCGACGAGCTGACCATTGAAAAATTGAAACTTGAGCAGCTAAGAGCTAAAGGCTCCGTGCAGGACTTGCAGCTTGACGTGGTCCTGGCGGAAGCGCAGTGGGCGGGAGGCGCACTGCGAGCAAAAATGAGTGCAAAATTCTTGCCGCGGCCCAAGTATAACGTCACCGCCGACCTCGCTCGGGTGAACCTCATGCAATTGCCCCTTACGGCGCCAGCAAGTGAGCGATTCGGTGGAGTAGCATCGGGAAAGATACATCTCGAAACAGAAGGAGTCGGCCGGGGAGAGTTGCTCCAGAAATTGACAGGCAACGGTGAGTTTCAGCTAAAGGATATCGACTTCCGTGGATGGGATGTGGATGCCAGCATTGCCGCGGGAGCAGCCCGGACGGGAGTGTCCCATTGGCTGGCAGGAACGGGCACATTTACTGTGCGTGATCGCAGGGTTGCCGTGGAGGAGCTACGTTTGGATGGCGGCAAAGACCTTACCTTGGTGTATGGAACGGTTAGTTTCGCGCGGGACGCAGACCTGGCAATTGAAACGATGATCGCCGGCAAACGCCTAAGCCGCCCTGCAGAAGCTGGCCATGTTTTGAAAATTGTGGGACCACTTGACGACCCGCGCGTGATGCAACAGAACTTGAGTGTGCGGCAGCCAGCGGATTGATGAACATTACAAAAATTCAAATGGGCCAGTACGCTAAGACGCTGTGCCGCTGGCGTATGTACCTGTGATCCTGCTCGGCGGCAACCGGAAAACTTTGACGAATGCCCTAAGCGCTGGTGTCCGACTGGTTGTCTTTATCGGTCTAATGGTGTGGGCTCCTTTTGGGGTGCGAAGCCGCGAAGAACCAGTTACCCTCTCGCCAAGGTTGCAAGCCGGGCAGACGTTTACCTACCTCATTCGCTTTCGCACAGAAAAGCACGTAAAGACAGAGAGCCGAGTGGTTACACCAATGGGACCAGATGAGGCAGAAGTAGACGCGCACACATTGCTTAGCGTGGAGGTGTTGGATGTTCAGCCGGAGAACGGCAAAGCGATTGTCCACGTGCGCACGCAGTTTATCCCTGCAAGGGATGGATTATCGCTGCAGGAACGAGTAGGTCAGCAAGTGCAGCCCGATGCAGGCATAAATCCGCGAAAGCCAGTCGAATTTACGCTTTTGGCCGATGGTCGCGTGGATCGGCTAAAGGGTTTCGATGCTCTCTTACCCGAACAGCAACAAACCTGGCAAGAATGGGTAAGACATTTCGCAATTGCGAATGCCTTTCCTCGAGGTGTGAAACGTGGACAGAAGTGGAAGTCTGAAGATGCGGAGAAATCGCCCTCACCGATTGCGGGATTGAACTGGGTGAAAACCGCGACTTATGTCCGAGATGAGCCCTGCCGATTGGCACAGGCGACGCCTACCGGTGACGTCGCACCATCAGATCGTCAATCGGAAACATGTGCGGTGGTGCTTACGACAGCGATCCTCAAACAGAAGTCATCACCTAGGGACGCTACGCCAGGCGATTATAAATTGCACGAGCTGCGCACCTTGGGGACGGCCAAGGGGGTAAACGAGACGATCACCTACATCTCGCTTAGTACGGGATTAGTGGTGCGCGCGACCGAAGAGGCCAAACAGTTTATGGACGTCATTGTCGCCAAAGCGGATGGTTCCAACCGCGTCCATTACAACGTCGAGGCCAAAAGCCATGTAGAAGTGCTGCTGGTTGAGGGAACTGCCCCGAATTCCAATTAGACTTTCCCTGACTCACGTCTCCTCCCACCCACAAATTGAATCGGTAGCAAACGGGCCGGCAATCAGGACGCGCGAATCTGGATCGGCTTGAGGCCACGGCGATTTGCGCCTGGAGTATAATGGAGGTTTCGGCAGGCGTCGGCGGATCCCCAGTAGGTGCTTAGAAGGAAACACATGTCTGTCGGCTTTATGGAGATTGTGGCGATGAAGTTCAAGCTGCATAGCAATTATCAGCCGCGCGGCGATCAGCCTGCCGCTATCGAGGAGTTACTCCGCGGCCTGGAAGGTGGCGAGAAGGACCAGGTATTGCTGGGCGTCACGGGCTCCGGCAAGACGTTTACCATGGCCAAGTTGATCGAGGCCGCGAATCGTCCCACGCTTGTGCTGGCGCATAACAAAACGCTCGCGGCGCAGCTTTACCACGAGTTCAAGGGATTTTTCCCGGAGAACGCTGTCGAATACTTTGTGAGCTATTACGATTTTTACCAACCGGAAGCGTATGTTCCGTCAGCCGACATTTATATCGACAAAGAAGCGACCATCAATGACGAATTGGACAAACTTCGCATGAGCGCAACGCGCTCGCTCTTTGAGCGACGCGACGTTGTAGTGGTAGCCTCCGTGTCCTGTATTTACGGAATAGGCTCTCCCGAGGCTTATTACGGATTGATGGTAATGCTCGAAAAGGGTCAGCACATCTCCCGTGAAGCGCTGCTACGAAGGCTCGTGGATATTCAGTACGAGCGGTCCGAGGATTTACACCGAGGAACATTCCGCGTACGCGGCGACCTGATTGAAATTTATCCCCCGTATGAGGATCAAGGCTGCCGCATTGAGATGTGGGGCGAGCAGATCGATGCGCTCCGACAATTCGATCCGGCGACCGGAGAAGTGCGAACTGGAAAGGAAGATCTGGCGCGTGTCCCGATTTATCCGAAAACTCACTACGTGGTTCCACAAGACCAGAAAGAACGCGCTATCCAGGGAATTTATGCTGAGCTTGAGTGGTGGAGGAAAGAGCTCGAGAGACAGGGAAAATTTGTCGAGGCGCAACGCGTAACACAGCGAACATTGTTTGACATCGAGATGATGCGCTCCGTCGGGTATTGCCACGGTATCGAAAATTACTCGCGACATTTGAGTGGACGCCTGCCGGGAGAGGCGCCGCCCACATTGTTGGACTATGTGCCCCAGGACTTTCTAATGTTCATCGATGAGTCGCATCAAACCGTCGGACAGGTACGCGGCATGTTCAATGGCGACCGCGCCCGGAAGCAAACCTTGGTGGACTACGGCTTCCGCATGCCCTCAGCGCTGGACAATCGACCGCTTACATTTGAAGAGTTTGAACATCGCATGAATCAGGTGGTGTACGTGTCCGCTACGCCCGGGCCCTATGAACTGACGAAAGTCGGCGGCATCGTAGTGGAACAGGTAATCCGTCCGACGGGACTAGTGGATCCGCAGGTGGAAGTTCGCCCCGTGAAGGGCCAGGTGGACGACTTGCTGGAAGAGATCCGTGTGCGGGCGGAGCGCAACGAACGCGTGCTGGTAACCACGCTGACGAAACGCATGGCTGAGGATCTGTCGGAGTATTTTGCCGAAATTGGAGTGCGGTGCCGCTACCTGCATTCGGAAGTGGAGACGCTAGACCGTATCAAGATTTTGCGCGACTTGCGACGCGGCGAATTTGATGTATTGATTGGAATTAATTTATTGCGGGAGGGACTAGACCTGCCCGAAGTGTCGCTGGTAGCCATTTTGGATGCGGATAAAGAAGGATATCTGCGCAGCGCGACCTCGCTGATCCAAACCATGGGTCGCTGCGCGCGGCACGTCGAGGGCCGGGCGATTCTGTATGCGGACCGCCGCACAGGATCGATGGAACAAGCGATCGGCGAGACAAACCGCCGTCGCGACAAGCAGCTTGCTTACAACAAAGAAAACAATATTACCCCGATGTCTATCATTAAATCCGTGGATATGGATTTGGCGCGTATCGTTGAAGCTGATTACGTAACCATCCCGCTCGACGAGTTGATCTTGGATGAGGCAACAGCAAATATCAAGAGCGAAGAACAGCTCGCGGAAATGCTGCGGCAGCTGGACATTCAAATGCATGAAGCCGCGAAGAAATTTGAATTTGAGAAGGCCGCACAGCTGCGCGATCGCATACGAGGTTTGAAACAAAAGGATGTAACAGGATTGTTCTCGATCGAGCCGGCTCCTGCGCCAGCCGAGCCCCCTGGTTGAAGTCGACAAAAACATTCTCGCCCCGTTGGGAGTGTGGGAGTTCTTACAAATCGCGATGAATTGTTAGACCACACCACGTTTCAGTTCGTCCAGCGGATAGAACGTGTCGCGCCAGACAATGCCGCCTTGTAAAAGGGTGACTACCGTGGAACGCAGAAGCATGTAGCTGAAGAGTACGGCGCCAATCGGAATTGTTACCGCATATAGAGGCGATACGCGCATCACGATATCTACCCCGGCTTGCAGGCTCAGAGCCGCTAGAATCGCGATGGCGCAGAAAACGCGAACCCAGCCGTGGCCGTAGAGCAGGCCGCCAAAGGGCAGAACGTTCATAGCAAGGACTACCACAATAGACAGGCAGACAATCGACACCCGGTAACCGACACTGGCGAAAAAATTCTTGGTTACGCCGCGGATGAGATTGCCGACGCCAGCGTGCCAGCGGATTACGATGAAATCCTGGGCGATTCCAACGCCAGAGCGAAACCCCGCCTGCTTGATGATTTTACCCAACTTCATGTCGTCCACGACTTCCATGGCCAGACGTCGATGTGTTCCGGAAGCTTGGTAGGCCCGCTGGTGGAGTAGCTGAAACGCGCCCACACCAACATAGGAGCGCGAGTGCGGATGAATGACGCGGTCCGGTTGAGTGGCGATGTGGAAAGCCATACCAAAAAATGTAAGGAGAACAGTTTCCCAAAAGCCGACCATTTCTACGTTGCCAAGAAGAGTCAGATGATCAAGGTGGTGTCGCTTCGCAAGCGTAACGGCGCGGCGCAGCACGCCACGTTTAAAGCGGACGTCAGCGTCAGTGAAGAGCAGCCATTCACCGGTCGAGGCCTCGTATGCTTTCTGCAAAGCGTGTGGCTTCCCTAGCCATCCCCCGGGAAGTTCTGCGATATGTATTACTCGAAAATGGGGATGCGTCGCCGTAAATTCGTCAAGGATGTGGCCAGTACCGTCCGTGGAACGGTCGTTTGCGGCGATTATTTCCAAATGAGGATAATCGAGCTCGGCTAAAGTCGCCAGCGCAGCTGGGAGTTTTTCCGCTTCGTTACGGGCAGCAAAGATTATGGAAATCAGCGGGCATTCGGCATCCGGCGCAGGCAAGAAATCCTTAATCCAAGGCAGCTGCAGCGCCCCGAACATAACTCGTAAACCTTGAAATACCCAGGACAAGGCGATGATTCCGAAGACCACAAGGCCCACAGTATGCGCGGTGATTGGAATGGGACGCTGGCCTCAGGTTATGCTAACACGTATGCATAGAAGCCTGGCGAGCATTGGGCCGGGACACGATGGAAGATTACTTCTTTGGTTGAAAATGTGTGGGCTAGATCGACGGGGGGCACAGCATGAAGCAGCCGCAAATTGCAATCCACAGCAAGACGCTAGCTAATGGATTGAAAGTAGTTGTTGCGCCGGACACCGCCGCACCCGTGGTCACGGTGGGCGTGTATTACAAGATTGGCTTTCGACTGGAGCCACAGGGACGGAGCGGTTTCGCGCATCTTTTCGAACACATGATGTTCCAGGGCTCTGCTAATGCCCCGAAGATGCAGCACATCAAGCTGATCAATTCCAGCGGCGGTGTGCTGAACGGGTCGACGCATTACGACGTGACCAATTATTACCAAGCGGTGCCGTCCAATGCGCTGCAGCGCGTATTGTGGCTCGAAGCTGATCGTATGCGCGCATTGAAAGTCGATGATGAAAATTTAAAGAATCAGCGCGATGTGGTGAAGGAAGAAGTGCGCGTAAACGTCATGAACCAGCCGTATGGAGGCTTCCCTTGGCTGGACCTCCCGCCGGTAGCCTTTCGCAACTGGGCAAACTCCCATAATTTTTATGGAGATTTTGCCGACTTGGATGCGGCTAGTCTCGCGGATGTGCAGACATTTTTTAAAACCTATTACGTCCCCAATAATGCTGTGCTGCTAATGCTCGGCGACGTAAAGGCAGACGAGGGTTTTGCTTTGGCGCAAAAGTATTTTGGCGATATTCCCGCGGGCGTGTCGCCTCCGTTCGCGGATCCGAGCGAGCCTCAGCAAAGCGAGGAGCGCCGCGGTCATGTCGAGGAAAAGTTTGGCACGCTTCCGGCCATGGCCATTGGTTACCGTGTGCCTGCGCGGCGAACGACGGAGTGGTACGCGATGACTTTGCTGGACCTCGCCCTGCACGGCGGCCGGGCCGGACGGCTCCACCGCGAACTGGTGCTGGAGAAGCAAGTGGCGGTCGAAGCTGACGGCGGTATCGACGACATTTTTGGTTACAACGGACCAACACAGATGGTGACTCGCATTTTGCATAAGCCGGAGTACTCCAGCGAAGCCACATTAGCGGCTTTCGATGAGGTGATTCGCGAGGTTCAGCGCACTGGCATAAGCGAGGACGAACTGCAACAGTTGAAAGTGAAATGGCGGTCGGATTATTACTCGACCTTGGAAGGTGGACGCGGCGGCTATATGCCGCGTTATGGTTTGATGCACCTGTTAGCATGCTTCACCTTGTTCGACGACGCACCCCAGTTGGTAAACACAATTTTGGATGGGTTTTTGTCCGTCACCCGAGATCAAATTCAGGCCGTGGCAAAAAAATATCTTTGCCCGGACAATCGCGCCATGGTCTTCCGACTGCCGTTGAATGCCGGCGTGAAGCAGGCGGCTTGATGGCGCCCGCAACTAAAGAAATCCTCACCGGAGTCCCGCCACTTTCTTCGGAGCGCACTGTTAGTTGGCCCATGCGGACGACAGCGAACCTTTCCAATGGGCTGCAGATAATACTTGCAGAAGCGCATTCCATCCCGAAATTTCACGGTGAACTGGTTTTCCGGTCGGGTAACGCGGCCGCGCTTCATCGCGGGCCGGCGCTGGCGGAGATGACGGCCACGGTTGTGCGTACCGGGACAGCGCAACGGAACAGCCGCCAGATTGAAGAGGATCTGCGGCGTATCGGAGCTGACCTCTCGTCCAGCGCGGGACAGGACACCAGCGCGATCGGTTTTGCTGGGCTTTCAGAATTTGCTGAGCCACTACTCCAGATCGTCGACGAATTGGCACGCGGTGCGACGTTTCCAGAGCCTGAGTTCGAGCGCGAGAAACGGCAAAAACTCGAAGAAGTCAAACTTGAACGAACATCTCCAGGTTTTCTCGCCAATGAGAGACTGCGTTCCGTCCTATTTGGCCCGCATCCATACGGGAAAGTCTCGGCAACAGAGGCTGAGGTGACTGCGTACCGGCGAGAGGATTTGCAGGCGGTGTATCGGGAGTTTTATACGCCGCAGAATGCTCTGCTGCTTCTTGTCGGGGACTTTGACTCGCAGGCCATGCTTAAGACGGCCGAGCGCGTGTTTGGCGGATGGGCGGGTAAGAAGCCAGAAAGCAAACATGCAACGGCTCCGGCTCATCCGCGTGGCCGTACCGTGTATCTGGTGGATGTGCCAGGCGCGGTGCAGACGCAAATCCTGGCAGGATGCCACGCGATTACGCGCAAGAATCCCGATTGGGCCAAACTCGCGCTAACGAACAGTTTGTATGGCGGAGCATTTAATTCTCGTCTAGTGATGAATATTCGCGAGGATAAAGGTTACACGTATAGTCCTCGTAGCAGTATCAATGCTCTGCGCGAGCATGGCTTCTTTACGGTTTCGGCGGCCGTGCGGAATGACGTCGCGGGAGCCTCACTGGCAGAAATATTTTACGAGCTTGACAAGTTACGAGCCTTGCCCGTGCCAGAAGTCGAGCTTTCCGATGCGCAGAACTACCAATGTGGAGTTTTCTCCATGGGGCTGGCCACTCAAGAAGGCCTGCTCGCGCAGTTGGCAACCGTGGCGCTGAACGATTTGCCAGAAAATTATCTGGAGACGTATCGCAGTAGAGTTCGTGACATCACATCGGCAGACTTGCTTCAGAGTTCTCGCAAATATTTTGATTCGCCTAATATGCAAATTGTCATGGTGGGAGACCGTACTCACATCGAATCGCAGGCCGCTCTATTCGGTGAAGTTCATGTTTACAACGCTCACGGCGCTATGATATAAGTAGAGTTATATCATCTAATATTATAAATATAGTAAAAAATAAAGATCCTATACTGCGTATATTATGTGGCCTAGAATCAGCCCCAAATTGCGGCAAGACATTTTCATACCTTCTGCTTTTCCCTATTTAAAGGACTTGGTGTGTTGGCCGGCGAGTCTCAATCCGCAAGGGAACCTGCTCGGCAATTCGAATCCCATAGCCTTCTAGCGCTACCACTTTTTTCGGGTGATTGGTGAGGACGCGGATATCTTTAAGGCCAAGGTCGATGAGAATTTGCGCGCCAATGCCGCTTTCGTGCTGGACCATGCGCTGCCGCGCGGGCTCGCGGTCCAGTTGTCCACGGGAATGAAAATGAATCTGGGGTAGCGCGCCGGGTTCTTCGGGCGTTTCCACAGAAAAGCCTCTGCCTGTGTGGTGAAGATAAAGAAAAACGCCGCGGCCTTCTTTGGCGATTGTGGCCAGCGAGCCGCCCACGAGTTCGCTGCAATCGCAAGCCGTTGAGCCAAAAACGTCGCCCGTGAGGCAGTGTGAATGGACGCGGACGAGGGCGGGCTGACTCTCTGCAAGGTCACCTCGGACCAGTGCGATGTGCTGGTCGTGATCGACGTCGCTGGAATACGCGATCATGCGGAAATTCCCATAACGGGTAGGAACAACGGCTTCTGCCACACGCCGGACGTATCGCTCGTGTTGCATACGATAGCGAATAAGATCGGCCACGGTAAGCATCTTTATACCGTGCTGTTTGCAGAATTCGATGAGCTGCGGCACGCGGGACATCGTGCCGTCTTCGTTCATGATTTCGCAGATCACGCCCGAAGGATTCAAACCTGCGATGCGCGAGAGATCTACGGACGCTTCCGTTTGGCCAGCCCGCACCAGCACCCCGCCTTTGCGAGCTCGCAAAGGGAAAATGTGGCCAGGGCGCGCGAGGTCCTGCGGTTTAGTCTTCTCATCGATCGCCGTAAGGATGGTAATCGCGCGGTCTGAGGCGCTGATGCCAGTCGTCACTCCGAGGCGCGCGTCGATGGCTTCGCAAAAGGCTGTCTGGTGGACGGAAGTGTTAATCGGCGACATAAGCGGAAGATGAAGCTCGTCGCAGCGCTGTTCCGTAAGCGTCAGGCAGATCAGCCCTCGCCCGTACTTGGCCATAAAGTTGATAGCTTCCGGAGTGATTTTCTCCGCCGCCATGGTGAGGTCGCCTTCGTTTTCGCGGTCTTCATCATCGACCAGGATGATCATTCGTCCCTGCCGAATATCTTCGACCGCCTCTTCGACCGCGGCAAAATGGGATTTCGTCTCTGGCAATGGGCTGCCCTCTCCGATAGTTTACCGAATTTGATGAATCTAGCGTGATTATAGTCGTTGCGGTGAACACGACCGGGATTCTTGACGTATTTCTCCCCTAATCCGATACATAGCTGGGAATGAGTGCGCATCGATTAAGCCCATCAACCGTTCCGCAAACGAAAAAGGGCGTCTCGGTTTGTACCGAGTACGCCCTTTTGGGATTAACGTTCTTGGCCGACTGGGTTTTAGTACATGCCGCCCATGCCGCCGCCAGGACCGCCTGGTCCGCCTGCCGCTGCAGCCTTCTTATCGTCTTCCTTGATCTCGGCGACGAGTGCTTCCGTCGTGAGCATCAGGCCAGCGATTGACGCTGCATTCTGCAGTGCCAGACGAGTAACCTTAGCGGGATCGATGACGCCCATCTTAACCATGTCACCGTATTCGCCGGTTTCCGCGTTGAATCCATAGTTTTCATCTTTGGACTCGCGAACCTTGCCAATTACAACAGCGCCTTCGTGGCCGGCGTTGTACGCGATCTGGCGCGCAGGCTCTTCTAGAGCGCGCCTCACGATCCCGACGCCCACGGCTTCGTCATCCTGAAGCTTGAGCTTATCGAGCGCATTGAGGCAGCGAAGCAGTGCGGTACCTCCGCCGGGAACAATACCTTCCTCGACGGCTGCACGGGTAGCATGCATAGCGTCCTCAACGCGTGCCTTCTTTTCCTTCAGCTCGGTTTCCGTGGCTGCGCCGACCTTGATGACGGCTACGCCGCCGACAAGCTTAGCCAGCCGTTCCTGGAGCTTCTCTCTGTCATAGTCGCTCGTGGTGTTCTCAATTTGCGACCGGATCTGCTTGACGCGACCTTCGATCTCGGCAGGCTTTCCACCGCCTTCTACGATCGTGGTGTTGTCTTTGTCGATGGTCACTTTCTTCGCGCGGCCGAGGTCCTCGACCTTTACGTTCTCAAGTTTCAGGCCCAAGTCTTCGGTGATAGCCTTGCCACCTGTGAGCGTCGCGATATCTTCGAGCATCGCTTTGCGGCGGTCGCCGAAGCCCGGGGCTTTGACGGCAGCACACTGCAAAGTTCCGCGCAGCTTATTGACGACAAGCGTGGCGAGCGCTTCGCCTTCTACGTCTTCAGCAACGATCAGCAGAGGCTTGCCCATCTTGGCAATCTGCTCAAGTAAGGGAAGCAAGTCTTTCATGGAGCTGATCTTTTTTTCGTGGATGAGGATGCGGACATCTTCGAGAATGCATTCCATACGCTCTGGATCGGTGATGAAGTATGGGGAAAGATAGCCCCGATCAAACTGCATGCCTTCAACAACTTCCAGGGTCGTTTCCATCGTCTTGGATTCCTCGACGGTGATTACGCCATCCTTGCCGACTTTCTTCATGGCTTCAGCAATGATGCCGCCGATCTGTTTGTCATTGTTGGCGGAAATAGTGCCAACCTGCGCGATCATGTCGCCCTTTACGTCTCTGTGAAGTTTTTTGATTTCCTCAACCGCAACTTCCACGGCGCGTTCGATGCCGCGCTTTAGGGCGGTGGGGCTGGCGCCTGCGGCGACAGTCTTCACGCCTTCGCGGAAAATGGCCTGTGCGAGCACGGTCGCGGTTGTCGTGCCATCGCCAGCAACGTCGCTGGTCTTGGAGGCAACTTCGCGAACCATCTGCGCGCCCATGTTCTCAAGTGGATCTCTCAGCTCGATTTCCTTGGCCACCGTCACGCCGTCCTTGGTGATGACTGGCGCGCCGAACTTCTTCTCAATTACCGCATTGCGACCCTTCGGGCCGAGCGTAATCTTCACTGCATCGGCGAGAGCATTCACACCGCGCAAAATCGCTTGGCGCGAATTCTCACCTGTAACAATCTGCTTCGCCATACTGGTACGTCCTCCTGGAATCTTTAGAGATCTTTAACGCTTATTGCTAAACATAGCCTCAGCTGTTTAATACTTTTTTCTGCTACCTCGTTTACTTCCGTGCTGCCTTTGCCGCACCGCCAAGCTTGGCGAGGATCTCTTCTTCTCTCAGGATGAGGAGATCTTCGTTGTCGATCTTGATTTCGGTGCCGCCATACTTGCCGAACAGAACGCGGTCGCCGACCTTAACGTCTAGCGGGTGAAGTTCACCCTTTTCGCGCTTGCCCGGGCCGACGGCGATGACTTCGCCTTCCTGCTGTTTCTCTTTTGCGGTATCTGGAATAATGATGCCGCCCTTAACACTCTCTTTTTCTTCAATGCGCTTCACGATTACACGGTCGTGGAGCGGCGTAAGATTCACTGCCATCTTGAAAGAACCTCCGTAGGTGATATTGCGGTTTTTATATGTTGGCTCCGAGAAACTGGGGAATTAGCACTCCTCGTAGCCGAGTGCTAATATAACAGATAGCCGTTTCCTGTCAAGCGTTTCTCGCGCCCTAAGCATGGGTTTTCCACACCTTCCTTCTATCTAAGTACTTCGTAATCAGTATATTGGAGTGTGCCTGAAAAATATGACACCCATTGATTGTACTGCTCCCGCTCGCCGCGTAGAATCTGTCACACCAACCTGAGATGGGATCACTGCTCTATATCCGGCTTATTTGCTATACGGCAGGGACGCTTTTGTACCTGTTCTGGATGGTCGTAATTGTCGGCTACCGTCGGCAGCGAAATTTTGAGCGGGTCTTCTTTTCTCTGTGTCTAGCCCTGTTCTTCTTTTACGCGGGCTCGCTCCTCGCTTTGAATGCGCAAATCTACTATTCCGAACCTCCCACGCACCTAACCTCCTTTGCCAAGGCGCTGCTCTGTGTCGGCCTCGGGTTCCTGCCACCACTGCTTGTGCACCTTCATTTCGAATACGCTGACACGCGCCAATTGCTACAAGCTCGCGGGTGGAAGAGACCAGCAATACTGGTCGCCTTCGTACCGATCATTTATTTTGCCCTATGGGTATACCCGAAAGTAGTAACCGCGCCGGGCTTCAATTTTCTGATACCCGGCGATGCGCTGGGCCGGTGCTATGCCGTATGGTTGGCCGCGAGCCTATTCGTGAGTGTGGCTTGGGAAATACAATTTACGCGCAAGGCGCCTGATGCTCCGCAGAAGTGGTTCCACGCTCTCTTTACCATTGTGTTGGCTTTCTGCGCCGCGCTGGTTCTCTATCTTCACGTTTGGACTGGGCGGTTTTCGCCTAATTCTGCCGTAGTCATCAGTTCCATCCTTGCCCTATTACCCATCGCACCGTCCGCCGCGCTCATCTGTCTAGTTCAACGATTTAATTTCCTGCAGATTGCGCGACAGAAAAACCTTGTGTATGCGGTTTCGGCTACTTTTCTGGCGCTCTTGTATCTGAGTTTGGTACGCCGCGTCAGCGTGTGGTTAGAGCCGCTGCTTCCTCCGGAAGCCTCCGCTTCTATTCTCCTGTTTGTTTTGGTGATTTTCATTGAGCCGTTGCAACGACTGTTGGCGCGCACCCTGAAAGAGACCGCTCATCGGGAGATGGACCGCGTCCAACGTCTTACAGCGGAAATTCAACAAGAGGCTCGTCAGGGAAACCTGAAGGGGCTTGTGCGTTTTATCGAGCAGCGGTTGAAAGAGGAGTTCGAACTCGGCGCGGCAACCGTGGAATTCATCGAAAATAGTGGAGCGGAATCGGTAACGCATACCAAAGCGTTGACAGAGCAAACTCCAGCCTCTGGTCATCGCTTTGTCCTACGAAAGGGCTCACAGCCACTCGCCATTTTGCGAGCAGAACCACACGGAGCTCCCTTGTCAGGCGAAACCCGGGCCGCACTGGAATTTTTATGTGAACAGCTACCAGGCGCGTTAGACCTGTGTCATTTGATCGACGAAAAGCTCAGGCTAGAGAGGGAACTCGCAGAGCGCGAACGCCTGGCAATGCTGGGACAGATGGCGGCTAGCATTTCGCATAATCTGAAGAATCCGCTGGGATCAATCAAGACGATTCTACAAGTGCAGCTGGAAAATCCGGAACTCCCGGCGTCTATTCGTCCCGAAACGAAAATGGTGCTGGAAGAAATTGGTCGACTCTCACGAAAACTGAATCAGTTGTTGCAGTTCAGCACCTCCACGGTTCGCCCAGGCAACCTCGCTGGCCCTTGCGAGTTTCAGACAGTTTTGCAGGAAGTGGTCGCGTTATTGCGACATGAAGCCGAGCGCCGAGAGATTGCGTTGCGGGTAGAAATTCAGGATGGGAGCATCAGGGTCTTGGCGAGTGCGGAAGCGGTAAACGACATCGCAACAAATCTTCTGGTGAACGCGCTCGAGGCGGCTCCCAGAGGAGGGCATGTGTTCGTGGGCGCAACGGCCAACAGCCAACAATGCATTTTTGTTGTAGAGGATGACGGTCCAGGAATTCCGGCAGCGCTAAAGGAAAAAGTCCTGCAACCGTTTTTCACCACCAAGTCGCAAGGTACCGGGTTAGGTTTGGCAATTGTAGCTCGACGCGTCACTGAATTTGGCGGGCTTTTGGACTGGAACACTCCGCTAAAGGACGCCCGAGGAACACGATTTCGCGTCACTTTACCGCAAGCGAGTACGCCCTCGTCGCAGGGCGCAGACCGACCAGCAAGCACCACATAGTTTGAAGACGAGGAAGCCGATGAGAACCATCTTAGTTATCGATGACGAGCCCGCCGCGCGTTATGGCCTCAGGCGTGCCCTCGAAGCGAAATATCACATCATCGAGGTGGACTCCGCCGAAGCGGCCCGCGAAGCATTGACGCACGAGCAGCCGGACCTCGTGTTGCTGGATGTTGTGCTCCCGGGAGAGAACGGGCCGTCTTTCTTGAAATGGTTGCGCGAGCACGGTAACGAAGTTCCCGTGCTTATGGTCTCCGCCTTGGACACTGCTAGAACGGCGGTGGAAGCCTTACAACTGGGAGCGGCGGATTATCTAGTCAAAGGCTTTGAACTGGAGGAATTGCGCCAACGCATTGCGAGTTTGTTGAAGCTGGCCACGCTGGAGAAAGAGAATGAAGTGTTACGGCGTCGGCTGACGAGCGAAGGCCAATTCGGGACGATGATCGGGCGGTCCACAGAAATGCGGAAAGTATTTGAAATGGCTGATCGCATAGCACCCACCGATTCAACGGTCTTAATTCTGGGCGAGAGCGGAACGGGGAAAGATCTATTGGCTCAGGAGATTCATGCGCGATCTACGCGATCTGCTAAACCCTACGTGGCCGTCAATTGTGCGGCACTTCCAGAGACTCTGATCGAGTCCGAATTATTTGGTTACGAGCGCGGAGCTTTCACCGGAGCGGCCCAGCAGAGGAAAGGAAAATTTGAACTGGCTTCTGGCGGAACCATTTTTCTGGATGAGATCGGTGACATGAATCCTCTGACCCAAGCCAAGGTGCTGCGCGCGCTCGAAAACCGAACCATAGAACGTTTGGGTGCGACCCAATCGATTGTTGTGGACGTGCGCGTGATCAGTGCGACGCACCACGATTTGCCGGCGGAGATAACCGCGGGGAAGTTTCGCGAGGATCTTTTTTATCGCCTGCGAGTGTTAACCCTGGTCTTGCCGCCTCTTCGCACACATAAGGAAGACATCCCCATCTTAGTGGATACTTTTCTCCAGATGCACACAGCACGCCTAGGCAGAACGGCGCGCCTAACTCGCGAAGCTCTCGCGGCACTCGAACGGTACAGCTGGCCTGGAAATGTCCGCGAACTGAAAAATTCCCTGGAGCGCAGCCTGGTGCTCTGTCGGGGAGAAGAAATCGACGTGACCGACCTGCCGCCAGAAATTTTGCACAATGAAAACATTTCTCACAAACATTCTTCGCTGGGCCGCGATAACGATTTTGCCGAGAAAGACTTCCGCGAAGCCAAGCGACAATTTGAAATAGCCTATCTGCTAAAACAACTCGAGGATCATCACTGGAACGTTTCGCGCACCGCTGCATCCATCGGGCTTCACCGGCAAAGTTTGCAGGAAAAACTGCGGGAGCTGGGGATTCGCAGGCCCGGACGAGCTCCCGCGGATGAGGAATAATTGTATACAGTTACCCGCACTAGGCCCTCAGAATGCTTGACGAGCGACACCGGAAACGATTTGATAGCCTTGGATGCGAGCTTTCTAATATGAATGCACCAACGTATTTTCAAGACGTAGCCCACATAGGGAAAACGGTAAAGCTTTGATCGATATTCCTGCTGGCGACCCGAAAGCCACCGCGCGTCGCACCGACGCCGAACCTGTCCAAATTGGCGGTGACCGTGGATCTCCCGACTTTTTCGAATTCCGCGATGTTAGTAAGGGCTTCGATGGACGGCCCGTGCTCGATCAAGTCAGCTTTACCGTTAAGCGCGGCGAAACCTGCGTAATTATGGGTCGCAGCGGCGTGGGCAAGTCAGTCTCGCTGAAGCACATCTTGGGATTTCTGAAGCCAGATGCGGGGCGCATCTTTGTTGATGGGCAAGATGTTACAGACTTCAGCGAATCAGAGTTTGCCGAGGTACGCCGCAAGGTGACCATGGTTTTTCAATCCGGCGCGCTGTTCGATTCCCTAGCAGTCGGCGAGAACATTGCGTTTCCGCTGGAGAGTCAACCCGGACTCACGTTCGAAGACATCGAAACGCGCGTGAACAAACTAGCTGAGACCTTGGAAGTCGCCAACGTCCTCGAGAAATTACCTGGAGAACTTTCTACGGGTTTGCGGAGAGCCGTGGCGATTGCGCGCGCCTTGGCACAAAACCCGGAAGCAATTTTGTTCGACGAGCCCACTACTATGGTGGATCCGATTATGGCCGGGCACATGGGTACCCTGATCCTGCGTCTCAAGGAGGCTTACCACAAAACCTCCATCGTCGTGACCCATGACACTCATTTAGCCAAGAAGCTTGCCGATGTGGTTGTGTTTCTGCAAGACGGCAAAGTTACTTTCTTTGGCGACTGGGCCGGATTCGAAAATTCCAAAGATCCTTTCCTTCAGAATTTCCTCATGCAGGATCAGCTGATCCCCGCTTTGGACGTGACCTTGTGACCCGGCCCGTCTCGCCATCCGACGATCCCAAAAAACAGCTTCGTCGTGAAATGGGTTTCTGGGACGTTCTTCTCTTTAACATTGCCACAGTTCTCGGGCCCCGCTGGATTGCGGCCGCGGCGCACAACGGCACATCATCGATCAGCTTATGGGTCCTCGCGGCGGTATTTTTTTTCGTTCCAACCGCACTAGTCATCAACGAACTCTCCTCGCGCTTTCCTGAAGAAGGTGGATTGTACGTTTGGTCCAAGGAGGCCTTCGGCGATTTTCATGGATTCGTTGCCGGCTGGACCTATTGGATCTACACCGTTTTCTATTTTCCTGGCCTCCTGCTGGCCAGCGCTTCCATGAGCGCATACATTGTGGGTCCCAGCGGCATATCGCTGGTGCAAAACAGGATATTTCTGCTGGTGGGATCGTTTGTGCTTCTGATGGTTGCCGTCGTGCTGAACATTGTCGGACTCAATGTAGGCAAGTGGCTGCAGAATGCCGGAGGCATCTCGACTTACATTCCATTGCTCCTGCTCTGCGCCGTCGCGGCGATTATTTGGCTGCGGCAAGGCTCAGTGACACATTTCACTTGGGCAAATATGTTGCCTCACTGGAGTTGGGACACCGTCAATTTCTGGTCGCAAATCGCCTTCGCTTTCACTGGTCTCGAGCTTGTTTCGGCAATGAGCGATGAAATTAAAAATCCGCGTCGTACGCTGCCAAGGGCCGCTTTGACGGCAGGAGCGCTCATTGCGGGAATTTACATCGTCGGAACATTTGCGGTGCTCTCGCTCATTCCGGCTTCCGACGTAGATGCAAAGAGTGGCGTTTTTCAAGCGCTCACGCTCGGTTCGACGGCGCTGCGCATCGGATTGGTTGGCATCCTTGCAGCTCTTCTGGTTTCGGTCGGCAACGCCGGGGGCGTGGGAAGTACGGTCGCAGGTATCGCGCGCGTGCCCTTTGTCGTTGGGATTGACAGATATTTGCCAGCGGCGTTTGGCAAGATCCATCCGCGTTGGAAGACACCCTATATTTCGATCATTGTTCAAGCCACAATTTCAGGTGCGGTACTTCTGCTAAGCCAGATCAATGAGACGACGCGTGGCGCCTATCAATTTCTTGTTGATGCAGGGATCATCCTCTACTTTATTCCTTTCATGTATATGTATGCCGCAGCCATCAAACTCGTTAATCGCAAGGATCGCTTGGAAAATCCGCAAGCCGTATTGATTCCAGGTGGGAAACCCGGAGTGTGGATCGCCAGCGGCCTGGGCTTTCTTGTCGTGTTGGCAGGAATCATTTTTTCTCTGATCCCTCCGGGCGACTCCTCCGACAAGCTCGGGTTTGAAATTAAGCTGATGGGTGGAACGCTCGCGTCGATTGGGCTGGGGCTGGCGCTTTATTTTCGCGGAGCTCGCGCGAAGGCTCGGGAGGTTCATTAATATCTGCGGAAAGCCCTAAAAGCCTTCGGCGATAAGCTTTTCGACAGTGATGGCTGAAGACCGAGCCTCTGCACCGCGGGCTTGGAGATAACGCTCAAAATATTTTCCCAGGACGTCGCCCTCGAGATTTACAGCATCGCCTACTTTTCGGTCGCGAAGATTGGTTTGGTGGTAGGTGTAAGGAATCACAGCCGTCTCCGCGATGCCTTTTTCCCAGCGGGACACCGTCAGACTAATGCCATCAACGGCGAGTGAGCCCTTGGGCACAATGTAGCGCGCGAATTTTTCTGGAACCTGTACACCGAACCGCCAACTGTGGCCGTCGTGACCTTCCGCCTCTAAATATTTGACGTAGCCGATTCCATCGACGTGTCCAAGCACGAAATGTCCACCCAACTCTTCGCCGGCGGTAAGGGGTTGTTCGAGATTTACTCGAGCGCCTGGCTTTAGTTGGCCACCGCCGGCGCCGAACGACGTCTTATGCAGGGTCTCGCCTGAAAGATCGGCCGAGAAATGTTCTTTGTCCACCGAGACGATGGTCAGACAGCAGCCATTGACCGCGACGCTATTTGAAATCGCGAGACGCGGGCCCAGGCCTGGCGCATGGATGGTGACCCGGCCACCATCGCCATTCAGCTGCAGAGCGTCGATCGTCCCGAGATGCTCGATAATTCCAGTGAACAACGTCTCTCCACTCGATAACAAATGGCCTGCAGCATCGCCTTGCTGCCACCTACTTCAAGGACGTGAAGCCGTTTCCTTCTGTGCCATGACCCCGATCTTCTTCCGCGCCATCACCAGCTCCGGACGCTCATCACCCACTGCGCACTCCGTCAATTTTCGAAAGTATTGATTGGCGGCAGCGGCATTTCCCGCGGCTTCGGCGGCGGTGGCAGCTCCGTATAGAGCGTTGAATCGTCTCGGCGCGATTTTGAGCACGGCTTCAAATTCAGACAACGCCTCCGCAGGGTGCTCCGCCAACAACAATTCCGCGAGCATTTCTCGCGCCGGCGTGATTGCTCCAGGCGTGACCGCGTGCTTATCCATGCTTTCTTCGAGCTCGGCAGCCTCGCGCATCCCCTTGATCGCATCCGTATTCTTCCCGGACTTCGCCGCGATCCACGCCGCCACTTCCCGGCGTTGTACTTCCACCTGATTCGCCCAATAAGTATTGTTTTGTTTCGTCGTAGTCTCGCGCAGCGAACTTAATACGCGCTCCGCTTCAGTCGCGCGATCGAACTTCCCCGAACGTGCGCTGCCCACACCGATCGCCGCCCACGTGATGGCCTGTGCCCAGGGCACCGCATCTTCCCTCACTTTCAGGGCACTGGCTACCTCCCAGTTTCGAGTTTCGATAGCGTACCGTGCGGGTACTGCCGCTAGTCCGTACGTGCCGGTTAGGGTGATTCCCTCCAAGGGCGGCAGTGCGCTCATTTCATCGACTACCTGCTTCGCCTGTTTCAGGCGTCCGCTTTGTAGGTAAGCATATTCAAGATAGTCCATGGCGTGGATGCGCTGGTCGCGTGCCTCTCCATTCTTGGAGGTTGCCTCCGCCTTTGTGGCCAATACGGCAGATTTAATATTGGAGTTGATTGAGTCGTCCCACAATCCCACCCGTGTGAATAGATGTGAAGGCATATGATTGGCATGCGCTGAAGCCGGTGCGATCGAAGCATACATGCGCGCCGCGCCCAGCCCTCGCTCAGCGAGCACCGGATTGTCATAGCAATGGATGATGTAGTGCGCCACTCCTGGATGATGCGGGTATTTCTTGAAAATGGGTTCCAGAATTTCGCCGCACTTATGTTGATTCGCGAACGTCTTATCAGTCTTAGGAGCTGTGATGTCCAGTGCGAGCGCATGGAAAATCGCAGCTTCGCTGTCCGCCGGATAAGCAGCGTGCAGCGCTTCCATCTTCTGTTCAAAAGCCTTGCCCTGCGCCGCTTTGTCCTTGCCATCGTCACTGTAAATTTCCGCGAGTGCGTCGATATAGGCCTTCTCGCGAGCCGTTGTCTTCGGATTGGACGCGGCTATCCCACCAGCCTGCTCGATAGCGGCTTTGCCTGCGACGGCGTCGCCGTTATCCCATAAACCGTGATAGTACGACATCGCCACGCCCCATTGCGCCATAGCACATTGCGGATCCTGCTTCGTGATTTCGCTGAAAGTTTCCCGGGCTTGCTCGTACTGGAAAGAGTGCAGGAGGGCGACTCCGCGGTTAAACTTTGCTTCTACAGAATTCGAACACGCAGTCTGAAAGTTGACGGATCCCAGTTCCTCGCTGGTTAGCGCGTGCTTGTGCCCTTCATCTGGCCAAGCTGTGGAACAAAAGCACAGCACCATGACCCAAAAACTTGTTAGCGGCCGCATGTGTCTCTCCTTGTCGGGCTTGGCGTTTACTAGCAGTGGAAGTCGCCCGGCGCGATTATTGGGAGTATGGTCCGAGGCAATCTGGCAAGTCAATGGACCGCTCCGGCTCGAGCCCGTGCGCTATTCGCGTTTCGGCCTCTAGGTGTAACAAAGTCTTGCCCAACGTCTCTCAGGTCAGCTTCCACCGCAAAGTCCGGGCCGAAATGCTGGATGCGTACGTTTTGTATACCTGTTGGCGCCAACTTCGGCGCACTGGCGAACGGGACGCGGTTATCACCGGCGATTTTTGGTGCGTAGAAAAGAAAAAGTTTATGAACCAAGCCCGCACTTAGGAAAGCGCCATTCAGATTGCTTCCCGCTTCCAGCAGAACACTCAGGATTTCGCGTCTACCCAGCTCTTCCAGGACCGAAGAGAGATCAATGCGGCCACCGCGCGTTTTCACGCGCCAAAGTTCAACTCCAACATTCTGTAGCTTGCGAGCTTTCTGTGACGTGAGCGGCGCCAAGGTAAAAACCACCAGATCATCCTCGGCTGCTTTTACAATGCGTGCTTTCGGCGAGAGGCGTAGCTTGGAATCCAGCACCACCCGCAAAAGACGACGCCGGCGGTGCAGTCCGCTGCGATCCGTAAGTAACGGATCATCCGCGAGGATCGTGCCGATGCCCGTGAGCAGGACATCCGACGCGTGACGCATTCGCTGGACTTCGGCGCGCGATTCTTCGGACGTGATCCGCCTGCCATGCTTACCTTTCCCGGATTGCGGGAGCGCCAATTGACCATCTAGAGTCAGCGCCGATTTCAGCGTAACGAACGGCCTATTCGTCCGAATCCAATGCGCGAACGGCTCATTCAGCCGGCGAGCTTCGTCTTCCAGAATCCCGGTAAAAACCTCTACTCCTGCAGCGCGCAGACGCTCGAACCCGCGGCCAGATGTAATGGGATTCGGATCTTCCGTGGCCGCCACGACACGCTGGACGCCGGCCGCGAGAAGGGCTTCAGTGCACGGACCGGTTCGGCCGGTGTGATTGCACGGTTCGAGTGTGATGTACATCGTCGCGCCGCACGCTTTCTCTCTCGCCGATTTCAGCGCCACGATTTCCGCGTGGTCACGCCGCTCGTATTGGTGAAAACCTTCGCCAACAATTTCGCCTTCGCGCACGATAACGCAGCCCACCATGGGATTTGGACTGGCTAGCCCCGTGCCTCTGCGGGCCATCGCCAAGGCGTGTTGCATGAAACGGATGGCGTGAGCGTCCACGTTCAATCGAATAGGGAATCGGCGTACGTTTGTGGATCGAACGGCACCATATCGTTTATCTGTTCGCCGGTGCCGACAAATCGAATGGGCAGTCCAAGCTCGCGCGAAATCGCCACAACGATACCGCCCTTGGCGGTGCCGTCCAGCTTCGTAAGGATGATACCCGTGACTCCCACGGTTGACGTGAACTCGCGTGCCTGCGCGAGTCCGTTTTGGCCGGTGGTGGCGTCCAAAACAAGAAGTATATCGTGCGGTGCGCCGGGAATTACTTTCGCTGCCGTCCGCTTCATTTTCTCCAGCTCCGCCATTAGATTGGATTTGGTGTGCAGGCGTCCGGCAGTGTCGACAATTACAGCATCCGCGCCTCGCGCTTGGGCGGCCGTCACGGCGTCATAAACGACGGCTGCCGGGTCGGACCCAAATTTTTGCTTGATAACCTCGATGCCATTGCGCTGCGCCCAAATCTCCAGTTGCTCAATCGCCGCGGCGCGAAAAGTGTCTGCTGCGCACAGCACCACGCGAAGACCTTCCTGGCGTAGCCGGTTTGCAAGCTTACCGATACTCGTGGTTTTTCCCGCTCCATTCACGCCAACAACGAAAATCACGCGCGGCCCGGTGCCATTCTGCGTAACGACAGGCGGCGCAGCAGCGGCGGTCTCTGAGTTTGCTGAAAGAATGCGCACAATGTGGAATTTGATTTCGCGCTTGAGTTGCGCCGCATCGGAAAGCGCGTTTCGGTTCATCTTTTCGCGTACCGCTTCCAGGATTTCACGCGTCGGCTTCACGCCTAGATCCGCGGAAAGCAACGCTGTTTCCAGTTCCTTGAGCAGCGCAGGATCTATCTTCCGTTCGCCCTGAAAAATCGTATCGACAGTTTCAGAAAGCGCCGCCTTGGTCTTGCTGACCGAGGACTTGAGCTTTTCTAATAGAGAAGGCTCGACTTTTTCAGGTGGCCCGAAAAGGGTAATCATACGATTAAGCACAACCGCGCAGGAGCGACAAAAGTGCCAACACAAATTGTAGCAGAAGGTCTCAGCCCAGCCGAAACTCTGCACAAAATGATTTTTAGCCAGGTCTGGCGGAAGCATCTATGGATGTAATGGACTGTAGCCCCGCGGTCCCGCAGGAATGTCGACGATGCATAACCCAACAGCTTCAATCAGAAATAATCAGGACTTCAGCTAAACCTGGACTTCCACTGCGTTTAGTCGGAGCTTGCCCGCTGTCACCGCTGCGTCCAACGCGGTAACAATAATGGTGTCGAATTTCGTGCCGCTAAGCTCCTTAATGCGCTCCAGGGCGTAATTCAAGTCCATCGCCGATTGATAAGGGCGGTTTGTCGTCATGGCGTCAAGTGTATCGGCAACCGAAATAATGCGCGCCATCATGGGGATTTGCGGTCCGTGTATCCCATAAGGATAACCTTTACCGTCCATGTGCTCATGGTGCAGCTCGATGCCCGGCAGCATATTCTTTAGTTGAGACACCGGGCGCATGATGTTCGCGCCCTTAATCGTATGTTGCTTCATTAACTCAAATTCTTCGGGCGTCAGCCTGCCGGGCTTCTTGAGCACTCTGTCTTCTACTCCAATTTTGCCGACGTCATGAAGCAGTGCGGAAATGCGCAGGGTGTCCAGATCTCCTGCGGACAGGCCGAGCTCGCTCCCAATCAGCATCGAATATTTGGCTACGCGACCCGAGTGACCGCGCGTATAAGGATCCTTTTCGTCGATCGCTGCGGCCAGCATGCGGATCGATCCGATGAATAGCTCGCGGTTTTCCTCCGCGGCTTCCTTCAAGCGCTCGATGTACTCCTCGATATCGCTGGCCATCAAGTTGAAGTTTTCCGCCAGTTCGCTTATCTCAGCCGCGCCACGCACCGGCGAGCGTTGGTGAAATTCTCCACGGCTGATGGCACGGGTAGACTCGGCAAGGCCGCGAATCGGTCGACTGATGCCCACCGCGAAGAAATAACCAAGCAAAATCGCGGCGAGCGTGACGACGCTCACGAATGCCAAGGCTTGACGGTTTAACTCGTCAACGCCCGCGTCGGCCCGCGCCTCATTTAGGCTCCTCTGCGCGATCACTGCCCAGCTAACTTCCGGGAACGTGCTGTACGTTCCAATCATTTCGATCGTCCGGTTCTTATCCTTCTCCGTGAACCGCACCGTTTCCGTATTGCGTAGCTCCTGCGGCAATGCTGTAACCTGTGCCACCAGCGAGTTTGCGCTGGAGTCCGCACCGGACACGAAATTCTTCGTGTCTGGATGCGCCACGATGTGTCCGTAGTGATCGACCACGAACACCGTGCGTCCGCGCACACTTGCATCCTGCAAGCGATGTAAAATCGTCTCCAGAGAAACCACGGCCGCAAGCATTCCAGTGAAGTGATCGTTATTGTCTTTTAGCGGCACGGCTATGACGAACGCTGGGCGATTATCCGGCGCCAGCGCCAGGGGATCGCTGCGAAACTTTACAACGTTCAATTGTTGCGATTGCATGCACGTCACGAAGGCCCGCTGCAAAGCCTTGGCTACAAAGGGGTCTTGTTCCGCCCGAAAATTTCCCTGCGAAGCGCTCGTTCCCTTGCCGGATTTTCCCACCGCCGTGAGGTAGATGAAAGTCTCGCGGTTGCTGTCGACGAAATTTCCCAAAAGCCGCGTAACCCTGGGCACCGCCACCGGATCTTCAACGTCATCGATGAGTCCCGTCAGCACGAGGATCTGCCGTTCGCTTACCATTTGCTGAGTAAGGTTGGATTCGAAGAATTGTATTTCTCGCGCCAGCGACCTGGTGAGATCAGTCTGCTGAACACGCTCGGTATCGGCAAGCTTGCCCTGGCTCAGCTGCAGTACTTGCCGGTGATATAGCCCTATCGGTAGCGCGCTGACCAGCAACAGGGCTCCCAGCACTAGCCAAAGGATGCGTATGCGGCCGGTGCGCAGGCGGTCCCAGAGCGTTAACGGGCTAGGGGTCATAACGAATCCTAATTTTAGGTGAAGCGCGCGTCGGGAAGTGCGCGGGATTGCTGCAGCGTCGCGCATGTGCAACTGGACCGATAGTACTAGTGGTCTCCCAAACAATAGGTCTATAGGTGCGACCCTATTCCCGCTTCAACGGGCGTTCCATAATCTCGCGAATTGCGTCGCTTGGCGCTTTGCCGCTGTGCAGGATGGCGTTTACCTGCTCGGTGATCGGGAGTTCGATTTGTGCTTCGGAGGCCAGTGCTAGTAGTGCTGCGGTTGTGCCAACCCCTTCCGCGACCATCCGCATGTTTGCCAGAATCTCTTTCAGCGCACGGCCTTTTCCCAGTTCCAGGCCCACGTGCCGATTGCGGCTCAGGGACCCTGTACAGGTAAGTACCAAGTCGCCTAGCCCAGCCAGGCCGCTGAGCGTTTCCTGCCGAGCGCCCAGCGCTACCGCCAGCCGCGACATTTCTGCCAGTCCCCGCGTAATCAGTGCCGCCAGAGCATTCGATCCGAGTCCCAGCCCTTGGCAGGCACCCGCCGCGATCGCCATGACGTTTTTCATGGCGCCCGCCAGCTCCACGCCCAGGACGTCGCTGTTGGTGTAGAGGCGGAACCCTGGCCCCGCAAACTCTTCCTGTAGCTCGGCGGCGAGTTTACCGCCGCCCCCTTCTATTTCCCCAGCAGGTGAAGCAGCATTGCGCGACGCAATTACCACCGCCGTCGGTTCTCCTCGTGCTGCTTCCTGCGCAAACGAAGGACCAGACAGCACCGCCACCTGGTCACTCTTCAAACCGCATACTTGCGCGATAACTTCAGTCATCCGCAAGTGTGTGGACGGTTCCAAGCCCTTGGTCGCACTTACCACCGCGCTTTCGCGTCGCAAGTGTGGACGTGATTGTGCTAACACCGCGCGGGCATACGATGAAGGCACCGCCATCACCACAGTGTCTGCGGCGCCAACAGTTGCTGCAATATCGTTAACGACTTGCACTTCTTGGGGTAGTGCATGCCCCGGCAAATAAGTTTTATTTTCTCGCTCGCGTCTCAGATCTTCAGCCAGCCTGGCATTGTGGACCCACAAAAAAATGTCATGCGGCCGGTGACTGCGAGTTAAGACGATTGCCAGGGCAGTGCCCCAGCTTCCACCACCCAAGATGGCGATCCTCCGCACTGCGCTCATTGGGCGCCCTTGTTCTTGCTGAACGTGAATTTCGGCTCTTGGCCTTGCAGCAGGCGTTCAATATTTGCGGCGTGCTTGTAGATGATGAGCAACGCCGCCACTAGCGAACCGAACGCCACGATCGGCGGCGGTGCGTAGCGCGGCGCCCACAGAAAATAGATCAATAGCGGCATTGAGGCGGCCGCCGCCACCGATCCCAGCGAGACGTATTCCCAGAACATCACCACCAGAATAAACACGGTAATCGAGCCCAGAAATGCCAGCGGGCACAATGCGAGAAACACCCCCCCGGCTGTCGCCACGCCTTTCCCGCCTTTAAATTTCAGCCAGATCGGAAAGCAATGGCCCACCAACGCCACCAGGCCGGAGATCATCATCCACGCAGCGCTATCATTCGTGAAGCGACCCGCCAGAAGCACAGCCGCCGCACCTTTTGCACCATCCAGAAGCAACGTCATCACTCCTGCCACCGGCCCCGCGACGCGTGCTACGTTGGTTGCTCCGATATTCCCGCTGCCCGCTTTGCGCACGTCTGCCCGACCAAAGATTTTCCCCAGCAATAACCCGAAGGGAATCGAGCCGAGCAGATATGCAGCCACCGGCAGTAACACGAAAGTCGAATTCGTGAGCATGTAGCGCTAGGACTCCTCTGTCGCTACAAAGGGGAATGACGCAATTTTCGAATAGCTGGCGCCCGTGGGGCCTAGCTTGCTCTCTATCAAGTGGAATTCACTGCTGCGCATCACACCGAAATCGCGATCCGCGTTTTCCTCCGCAACGGCGCGCAGTCTCTTGCCCACCCCCGCGTCTTTAAAACGTGCGACAGTAACATGCGGCAAAAATGCACGCTCTTGTCGCGCCATACCCAGTGACTCGACGACCGCGTCCACTTCTTCAGCCAGTTTCCGCAAACTCGGCGAGGCCTCCAACTTGGCCCAGAAAACTCCCATCCGCCTGGCGTTGTACAAAATTCCCACGCCGCAAAAGTGTACTTCCGCCAGACGCTCGGCCTTCACCGTGGCAAGTGCCGCGCACAAACCCTCCACCTGGGAAGCGGCAATCTCCCCGATGAATTTTAGCGTCACGTGAAAATTCTCTGGACGCACCCAGCGCACGCCCGCCATATCGACTCGCAAATCCTTTACTAATTCGACGAGCTTTTCTCGCACCGCATCGGGTGTCTCTAGCGCGACGAAAAGGCGCACCTCTCTAGCCTCGCTTCGCTGTCTCATGTGGGGCCGGCCCGCCGTTGTACAGGAAATGAATGCGCAGCATGTCCAGCGCGGCTTGCGACGCCTGCCAGCGGATGGCTTCGCGATCCCCAGGAAAGCGTATGCTCCGTTCTTTCACCCCGCCGGCGTGCGCCACGCCAATGTGCACCGTACCCACAGGTTTTTCTTCCGAGCCGCCGCTCGGTCCCGCTACGCCTGTGATCCCCACGCCCAGCGTGCTTCCCACTCGGCGGCGAATCCCTTCCGCAAGCGCGATCGCCACCTCAGCGCTGACCGCCCCCTTCGCTTGAATCAATTCTGGCGCAACGTCCGCCCATGCCGTCTTGCGTTCGTTGCTGTAACACACCACGCCTCCCAGGAAATACGACGAGCTGCCCGCGATACTGGTCAGGCGTTGCGCCAGCAAACCCCCTGTGCAGCTTTCCGCAGACGCCACGGTAGCGTTGTTCATGGTCAGCTCGCGGGCCACCACTTCGTCCAGCGATTCGCCTTGATGAGAAAAAATGCGATCCGTAAGCGCGAGGTCGAAACCTTGCACGATTTCGTCCAGCGTCTTCTGTGCTTGCGGCGCATCTGCGCTCCACATCCGCAGATGAATTTGGATTTCGCCTGGCGCCGCCAGTACGGTCGTGTTCACGTTTGGATGCCGCTTGTAAATCGGCGCGATGCGCTGTTCTACGTGCGATTCACCAAGCCCGGTGACTCGCAGCTCGCGGTGAAACATCCGCACGCCCGTGATGCGGCGTTCCAGCCGCGGGAGGATGCTGTCGCGAAACATCGGTTGCAGCTCGCGCGGTGGCCCGGGCAGCAGCACAATCGTGCGCCCTTCAGCCTCTAGCCACAGGCCGGGTGCCGTCCCGCGCGGATTGTCCAGTGGCTCCGCGCCTTCGGGAACCATGGCCTGCCGCAAATTAATCTCCGGCATTGCGCGTCCGAGGCTCCGAAAGCGCGCTTCTATGCTGCGAACAATTTGATCGCTGCGGCGCAATTTGCGGCCCAGGAGTTCGGCCACCGTTTCGCGGGTCAGGTCGTCTTCCGTGGGGCCCAATCCGCCACTCGCAATCACCAGCTCCACACGCTCCAGCGCCTCCTGGAAAGTTGCGCGCAAATATTCGCGGTTATCGCCCACGATCGATTTGCGTATCACCTCGACCCCGATTTTGTTCAACTCTTCGGTGAGATAAAGCGAGTTGGTATCAAGGCGGTCCGGAGTGAGCAGCTCCGAACCAACGGCGATGATTTCAGCTTTCATTTCTTGGATTATCCGCTGAGCGGCAAGCCTCGGACGTCCCAATCGAGGGTGAAGAGTGCATTGGTGGTGGCCAGTATCGCGCGGCCGGAAGGCTGTAGCGCCAAGCCCACGATCCCTGAGCCGCTCAGCGCCACCTCCGCATGGCCCTGTGGCGTGATGCGGATTACACCGCGGCGGCCACCGTAGGAAGCCGCTACGTAAAGATTGCCATCGCGATCGAAGGCCACTCCCTGCGGACGTCCCAGCCCGCGATAGAAAACTTGCACTTCTCCGCCTTGCGTGATGCGGTGCACCCGATCGAAGCTTGAGGTGGTCGGCCCGGTGATATACAGGTCGCCGCCCGGATGAAACGCCAGGTGATAAGCCGCCAGCGATGGTTCCAGCGTCGCGAAAACGAAAATCTCGCGGCTCGGGCTGATTTTAAAAATTGTGCCGCTGCGATCACCGACGTACAGATTCTGCTCGCGATCGAACGCGATCCCCGTCGCCACACCCATGCCTTCAATCCACTGTTCCGCGCGGCCATCCGGCGTAATGCGATGGATCGTGCCGTCATTGCGGCACGATACGAAAAGATTGCCAGCGCGGTCCACCGCCAGTCCGCTGGGATTAATCAGCGACGTGACGAATGGTTTCACGCTGTAGTTCGCCGTGATTTTATACAGCGACACCGGAACGCGCTGTCCACGCGGTCCGCTGAATGTCACGTAGATGTTGCCGTTCCCGTCCACTGCGGGATTTGCCACCGGATGTAAATTGTCCGCAATTTGCAATCCGATCGCTACGGGATGCGGCGGGCTCTCGTGAGCCGCGCTGGCCACACGTACCATACCGCCCGCTGCACCTTCGGGAACGCGCGCAATCAGGCGATTTTCGCTGGCCAGCGCCAGCGTGGCTTCGGCTTCTCCGAATCGCACCACCGGAATAGCTTGCGCTCGCGAAACGAAGCCGCTGCCGTGTATGGTTATTTCGCCGCCGGGAATCGCCGCCCCAGGCGTGATTCTATCGATGCGCGGAATGCCGTTTTTTTCTGCTGCGCTGCCCAGTCCGAATTTCATAGCACTCTGAAGTGTAACGCCAGCCGCAGAAGAATTGCGGCGTAGATGCCCGCCATCCAGTCGTCCGCCATGATGCCCCATCCGCCCGGCAGTTTTTCTAGCTGCCGCACGGGAAATGGCTTCCAAATGTCGAACACGCGAAAAAGTATAAAGCCGAGCAGCAGGTATTTCCAGTTGAGCAAACTTAGCGCAAAAAAAATGGCGTACACCGAAAAATCAAAATGGGTCGTAAGGTTCGGAAGCGCGAGGGGAATCAGCGGCAGCAAAAGTGTCAAGTGTTGCCCGGCCACTTCGTCAATGACGATGTACTGTGGATCTTCAGCCCCTGAATAGCAGGCCACTCGCGTGGTGCTCCATACGCCAATCGTTACTAGAAATACCAGCAGCACTAGCGCCCCGAAAATGGGCCATATCAGCGTCGAGTCGTAAATATTTGCGCCCGGCAAAGACCGCGTATCAGCAAGCTTGGTAACCTGAATTGGGTGCAACGAAAGGGCCGTAGGTCTCAAAAAAAACAGCGCCGAAAGCATCGCGGTCGCGACGCCTACCAGGGAGCCGTACGTACCGGGTCCCGGTGGTAGGTATCCGATGCCCAGCACCGTAGCGATGGCATAGGCGACCCGCGGTTTTTTCTCTCCGCCGGAAGCCGGCGTGGCCTTACTGTTCGGATTCATGGGCGCTGGGTGGTTCTTCCAAGTCATCTTCGTTGAAGATGGGCTCGGAAACTACATATTTCTCAGTGGCCCAATTCCCCAGGTCGCGTAGGCGACAACGTTCGCTGCAGAAAGGGAAATCTAGCTGAATTTCCGAATCCGTAGGCATTTTGCAAATGGGGCATTTGTGTTTCATCGTGTTTCGCTGGTGGCATAGGGATTTCTACCGCTCCTGCACTGCGAGCCGATCCTCCCACCACCAACAAATCAGAAGTTTACCCCAACACGCGCAGGGCTGCGCCAGTGGAAATACGGGTGAGCTGCTCGGTGTCCGCGACCATCGAAAAACTATTACCCCCCGCCGCACGCGTCTCGATTCCTACGACGCGTCCAACCAGGTCATACGCATCATTCTTTGTGATTTCCACCCGCGCGACGTCTCCGCTATCCGCGATCTCGCCGCTAGGCAACTCAATATCCGTGAGATACAGCTTGCCGTCGATATCCGGCGCCATACCTTCCAGCCGCGCTTCCCACACGAGCGGATTATCCTTCGATGGCCCCTCAATCAACGCTATTGCTGTGTGCTTCTTCGCGCCCAAAAACTTCACACGCAAATTATCGCGCGATATCTTTTTTTGGATAGCCATCAAACGGCTGCGGCGCTCGGTTATGGTTGCCGCGTCTACCTTTTCTTCGAGCGCGTAACTTCCGGCGTTGTCCACATCAGAATACTCGAACACTCCCATCCAATCCAGCTGGGCAACGCGGATGAAGTCGCATAGTTCGTTAAAATCAGACTCGCTTTCCCCAGGGAATCCCACAATAAATGATGTGCGCAGCGACACACCTGGAATCGTCGTGCGGATACGCTCCAACAATTTTAGAAACGCTTCGCCGTGCGATCCGCGCTTCATGCGTGCCAGCACGTTGCGGCTGGCGTGCTGTAGGGGCATGTCCATATATTTCGCCAACCGCGGATGCGCCGCCAGTGTATCCAGCAATTTTTGCGTGACGCGATTCGGGTAGGCGTATAGGAAACGCACCCACAGCAAATCCTCCACCTTCGCGAGCCGCTCCAGCAGTTGCGCCAGCCCATCGCGAAGGTCCAGGTCTTCGCCATACGAAGTTGTGTCTTGGCCGATCAGCGTGATTTCGCGCGCTCCGCGGGCCGCTAGGTTTTGGGCTTCGCGAACAACCGATTCAAACCGCCGGCTGCGAAATGTTCCCCGGAGCTGCGGGATAATGCAGAAGCTGCATGGATGATCGCAGCCCTCGGCGATTTTTATGTACGCGGCGTGACGCGGCGTGGTCACAATTCGCGGCGTCAAATCGTGGTACAAAAACGCGGGCGGTGCAGCGGGCAGCACCCGCAAGTCCCCTTCTACCGCTTCCACGATCCGCTCCACCTCGCCGGTCCCGACCACCGCATCCACTTCTGGAACTTGTTCCAGAATTTGCGCGCGGAACCTCTCCACCAGGCACCCGGCTACAATCAATTTCTTGGCGCTACCAAATTTCTTGTGCTCCGCCATTTCCAAAATGGCGTCCACCGATTCTTTTTGCGCTGCTTCGATGAAACTGCACGTGTTGACCACCAAAACATCGGCTTCCTCGGCTCGTGGCGTCAGTTCGTAACCCTGCCGCGAAAGAATACCCATCATCACCTCGCTATCGACGAGGTTCTTGGGACAACCCAGGCTTATGAATCCGACTTTAGTCATGGGTACGAATTGTCAGCAGAACACAACTCTTAATAGTAACACGCCTGCCCGTGGGCTCAGTCGGAGCTGATTTCTCTTATCGCGAACGCAGCGAATTCTTGATCTGCTCGAAGAGTTGCCGAAGCCGCAGCGTGTCGCAAGCCAGATCGCCGAACCGCACGTGTGTGTAGATCTGCGTAAATTCGCGCAAGGCTGGCGCCAAAAGCTGCCCATCGAAATTTCTTGCTGCGCCCGATGTTTCTACCGTAGCAACGAATTCCAGCGGCGTTTGCGTCTCCCGACGAGTGAACCCTCGCCGTTCGAGCAACCGCAACAGCTCGGAATAAAAACGCGAAGCCAGTTGAGGATCCGTTCTCCTGGTTTTTGTTGCTCGTAATTGAACAAGTAAACGCACACGGCGAAGGAGTGCTGAAATTACGCCGAAGCGCAATACCAGCAAGAAACATACCAATGCCCCGGGAAGCAGATAACGCAGTTTGGAATGCTGGAACTGCCACGATTTGATCCATTGGCGGCCGTAAGTTTCTTTATGTTCAAACCACGAGCGCGCGGATTCGACCCAGCTTCGCGAATTTCGCTGTAGGCTGTGCGCAAGAACCGTCTGGTGCGCGAGATCGTAGCTGACGATCCATTCGTTCCAGGTCAGGATCATCCAATCAGCGTACTGTGCCAGACGCGAAAAAAATCCGATGACATTTTCCGGAGCCGCCGGTGTTGGATCGAACGTCATCCAACCGTTTCCTGGAAAATAAACTTCCACCCAACTGTGCGCGTCGCTGGCCCGCACGATGTAATCGCCGCCCAGGTCATTGTATTCACCTGGCAAAAAACCGTTCACTTCTCGCGCCGGAATCCCCAGCGTGCGCAACATCACGGTCATCGAAGAAGCGAAATATTCGCAATGCCCTGCGCGCGTTTCAAAGAGAAAATGCGCAAGTGGATCTGCCCCGGGTTTGCCGCTCAGTTTAAGCGAGTAAGTGAAGCGGCTCCGCAAATAGTTTTCTAGGAGCAGTGTTTTGTCGTAAGCAGTTTGCCCGCGTGCGGTGACTTGCTCTGCCAGCGGAGCGATGCGTGGATCAAGCGTGGGAAGTTGTAGGTACGTGTTGCGCATTTCCTCGGAGTAGTCTGTGGGCGCGCTCCGCAGTTGCTCGGCGTTTACTGCTGGCAGCCGTGACAACCCGGCATAACGCACCGCCGCATAATTGTGAAATGGATTGAAGAGTGATCCAGCGGAGTCACGGAAAAGGTAAGTACGGCGAGTCGTGAAATTCGGGTCGCCGCCATCACCGTTAAAATTCCCGCGTACAGAAACGACGTTGCTTGGTACAAATAATGCGTCCGTGGCGATAGGTTCCAGGTATACCGTGTATACGATTGGAGTCGCGCCAGCTGCCCGCTGGCTGGAATCTCCGACGAAAATCCAGCCATCCGAATTGGGCAGCAATGTTTCCGCTCCGCGCTCCCCGGAAGTCCACCGTTTTCCGTCAAAGTTCGAAAGCGCGATGCCGCGCCAGCGCAGGCGGTCGTATCCCACCGGCTTGCCAGTTTCAACGCGCATGACGATGGCGGAATTCTGTTTGATTTCGCCGATTTGTCCGAGCTCCACACTGTCGTTGAAGCCGCTCATTAATCCAGGATTGAGGCTAGCCGCGCCGAGGTAGCCCGCGCTGAACCGAGGGAAAAGGAAAAACAGTGCTCCCCCAAGTAGGATGGCGCCGAACGCCGCGCTGAGTGCTGCTAAACCTAAAGCGCGATTGAGCCGTTGCTCGCGCTCCGGATGCGCCGCCGCAAGCGGCGTAATCGCGCCAATCGCGCCGCGGCGCAGCTCTAATCCTACAAATGTGGCCACTCCGAATATTAGAAAAAGAAAGAAAAGCGCCAAAAACGTGGTGTCTACCGTCAACACCGCCGAAGCCAATACACCCGCGAACGAAAGCATGGCCAGAAACATTGCATCGCGGTCGGTCGTCGCACTGTACAAGCGCACTAGCGCGACAAACATTAGAAAGTGTACGGCTCCCAACAGCGCTGCAAACAAGGGGGGATTCGGTGAATTCGCTACGAAAGATCGCGACATCAAAAAAATATCCAATGGAAACACGCCCAAATACGCGATCACTAACCACGTCGCGGTGCTGTGCTTAAGCTCCGCGGGACGCCCGCGCCACCAGCGATACCCTTTATAAAGAACTGCAGCAGGCCCAAGAATGGACGTAAAAAGATCGAGCTTGCCGGTGCTGGCGAGAGTACTCATGGAAGTGAGCACCAAAAAGAATAGCGATAGACGAAAGAAACGTTCGGCGGGGAGCGCGGAAATACCTGCCGCGGAAAGTGAAGAACCACCTGGAACTATGCTGGAAGATCTCATGACGGACTTATTATCGTAGCACTTGCGCGCCACGCGGACGGACCGGCGAGGCGAAAGCGTAACACGCTTAGATGTGGGTTTGAGCGATGGCTTGCGCTTCCAAAGCGCGAGAGGTGTTCTTTGCTTCCAGAGCGGCGCGCGCGACCTTGCGTGTCAGATTGGAAATTGGCAAGGAAGAAAGATTCTCCAGAAATACGCTTTTCGCTCCGCGGATTTGCGGGAGTTTTGTCACGTGGATGTAAAAAGGGAAGACGCTAATACTGCGATAGGTAACAGCGTGGCGGACTTTAGGTAACGAAAGAGCTTGTGGCCAGCCGTTGGGGCTGCCTGGCAGCCAACCTTTCAGAAAACAGTTCAATTGCGCAGCAGGATCCCCGTTCACGGAGATGGTCGGGAAATGCCACATGCGGGATACCAGCGTGGGAACATCGTCAGTCGCCGTTTTTTCCTTGGTGCTTTCCGGCGGTGGAAGCAGAAGGCAGCGCCCGCGAGCATCCGCAAAGACCGCGGCCACAAGGCTCACGTCAACGCTCGCGCGTTTTTTTTGCTTTTCAGGCAGCGATTCGGCGATGCCGAGTTGGCATGCGCGGCAATAACTATTTATCGGACATACCAGGCACTGGGGAGCGCGTGGTGTGCAGATCGTAGCGCCCAACTCCATCAGTGCTTGATTCCAGTCACCGGGAGATTTCGCATCGATGAGCAGATCCGCGGATTTTTGTAGCGCTCGCCAGCGCCGAGTTTCGCGCACGTCACCGCGAACGGCGCCAAGCCGCGCGAGCACGCGCGCCACATTTCCATCCAGGGCAGCGTGCTGCGCTCCGAAAGCGATACTAAGGATCGCCGCCGCAGTGTAATTGCCGATTCCCGCCAGTGCCAGAACTTCTTCCTCCGTGCGCGGGAATTTTCCGCCATGCCTTGCGACAATTTGTTGCGCTGCCTTTTGTAGATTTCGCGCACGGCGGTAATAGCCGAGACCAGACCACGCGCGCAAAACTTCTTCAAGCGATGCTTCTGCCAGCTTGCGCACATCAGGAAAGCGCGCCAGAAATTTCTCGTAATACGGTATGACCGCCGCGACGCGCGTCTGCTGCAGCATAATTTCTGAAAGCCAGATGTGGTAAGGATCGCGGGTGCGGCGCCAAGGCAGGTCGCGCTGAAACTCGCGAAACCAGGCGAGCAATTGCGTGCGAAAGGAAGGAAGCGAGGATGCCTTGATCATGTGCAACCATATTCTCGCACAGCTCAAGCCGGAAGAAATTTCGAGAGGCAATCAGCGGGTTACATCATCCAGGAAAATAACGTAAGAGGAGTGCCAGAGGTTCGCTGGTATCGAACCGCGCGGCTGACTGGTCACGATAATTTTGAATAAATCTGGCGACGCCGCCAAATCGTTGATGAGCGTATGTTGCGGATCTGGCCCTAGCGGCTGCGCCAGCGCAAGATGCCGCAAGACGAAAAACACTATCTCCTCAGCCGGCGCCAGAGGCGTCTCTACTCCGGCGCTGCGAAACTGCATCAAGGCGTTGCGTTCATAAAAATGCCAGACCAGCGCCGCGCAAAGCGACACCGCGCGCTCGAAGCGTTCGCTCGCGGTCAGCACCACAGAGCCCTGGCGCCGAGTGACCACCGTACTAATATGTGGATCCAGGACCAAGAGGACGCGGCAGTCATCTTCGCGCGTGAATTCGCGAACCATCAACGAACCGGAACGCGCCGAAGCTTTCCAATGAACATGACGTACGCTGTCGCTGGCCACGTAGTCGCGCAACGCGTAGAGATCCTGGCCACGGCCTTTCACCAAACTCTCCAGCGCTCCCTGCAGGCCGGGCAGCATCTCCAGAAATTCTTGCGTCGGCTCAACGCTGGGATACACAATCGCTTCCGTCTTTAGAGTCAGTCGGCGGGCCTTCTGCAAAAATCCAAATGGAAAACGTGTGACGATGCGAAACGCATCCTGGCGATGCACTCCGCGCCGCAAAAAAGTTACGGGTACACTTTGCTGCACGCGATCTTGCCTGGGGAGATAAGGAAAATAAACAGAAGTCTCGAGAATCGCCGCTGCCGGAGTATCTTTAGTTTTAACGGCTTCGACGCGCAGAGAAAAAGATGGCAAGGTGAGTTTTTCGTTTTCCAGCGTGACCACGGCGCGCACGGGCTGCGCCGCGAAAATATGTTCAGGGAGTTCCAGGCGCATTTCCACGCCGGCCAGGGTGAGCGAAGAGAGGATTCCGGACATGATAATGGCCGCGATGAGGCTGGCAAGAATCAGAAACAAAAGATTGTTGCCAGTATTCATGGCCGCCAGCGCAACGAGAATGATCCCGGTGATGTAGGTCCATCCTTCGCGCGAAATCTTGTACTCCATTTTGTACCCGATCCAACGAAGCGGCGTGCGCTTCGCGAGCACAGGAACGAGAGTAAGTCCCACCCAGGCGGCAACAAGCAGCGCGCCCAGCGCGGAAACGCCGGCGAGAAAGACCTGCCCAAGTTCTGCGGCTGCGCCGGAATATAGCGCAAGAAGCAGCGCAACAGTCAATGCAGCGAGAGAAAGAAGGAACGCGCGCACCGCAGAGCGATCGGTTTTAACCCAAAGCTGCGCGACGCTAGCGTAAAGATTCACAGGGGTATGCGGACGGAATCGATGATATCGCGGAGGACGGATTCGGTAGTCTCCGATTTTTTCTGCAACGAGGCGTGACGCGAGCTGGCCACTACGCGATGCGAAAAAACCGAAACGGCAAGTTGCTTGAAATCGTCAGGCAGGCAGTAATCGCGGCCTTCGAGAAAAGCGCGGGCCTGTGCGGCGCGTTGCAGCATAAGCGTGCCGCGCGGGCTGACGCCAAGCGCGAGGTGCTCGGACTTACGGGTGAGATTGACGATCTCCAAGGCATAATCGTGCAAGCTGGCGTCAACCTTCACGCGCGCGACCGTATCCTGCATGGCCAGCACGTCATGCACATCGGCGACCGGCTCGAGAGATTCGAGCGGATCGTCGCCCACGCGGCCCACGCGCTTGCGCAGAATTTCGCGCTCTGTTTCCTGCGAGGGATAGCCCATCTTGATACGCATCAGGAAGCGATCGAGCTGCGATTCGGGCAGCGGGTAGGTGCCATGATGCTCTACCGGATTTTGCGTGGCGATTACCAGAAATGGGTGTGCCAGCGGGAGGGTCTTCCCGTCGACAGTAACCTGCGACTCATTCATCGCTTCCAGCAGCGCGGATTGCGTGCGTGGCGTGGTGCGGTTGATTTCGTCAGCCAGCACGACGTTGGCAAAAATCGGCCCCGGACGAAATTCAAATTCGCGCGTCTCCGGATTATAAACACTGACGCCAAGAACATCGCTCGGGAGCAGGTCCGAAGTAAATTGGATGCGCTGGAAGGTGCAGTGAAAAGATTTGGCGAGCGCTTGCGCCAGCGTGGTCTTGCCGACGCCGGGAACATCCTCAATGAGCAGATGGCCGCGCGCAAGCAAGGTGATCAACGCAAGCTGGATGGCATCTTCTTTGCCATAGATGGCGCGCGCAATGGAGTGCTGCAACTGCGAGACGATCTGCGAGGTCGCGGTCGGCATTGGTTGAAAACCCGGGCCCTTCCTGTTACAAATAATGAGCGACAGAGAATGTCAGCGGGCGATTAGCTCAGTTGGTTAGAGCGCTCCCCTCACACGGGAGAGGTCAAAGGTTCGAGTCCTTTATCGCCCACCACTTCTAAATGCCCAAGCGACCATTCTAGCGAAAAATTACTGATGACAACCTTGCAGCGTACAATCGAGTTTCTAAGCCTGAGCTTGTGGCTGGGAGGCGAAGTCTTTCTGGCTTTTGTGATGGCTCCCGGCGCATTTTACGTTTTGGGCAATGACGCACAGGCCGGCGCAATGGTGCGGTACGGGTTGGGGCACATGCACGTGGTGGGCGCATTTTGCGGTTTGCTGTTCCTGGTGACACGGGTGATGCGCACGGGCAAGTTTGCGAGCCTAGTGAAACCGGCCTCGCTTTGCGTAATGGTGATGATCACTTTGACGATAATTTCGCAATATACGGTTATGGCAAAAATGTCCAGTTTGCGCGCGCCGATGAGGTCGATTCACGCGCCCGTCATGGACAGCCCTGAATGGGTCGAATTCAACCGACTGCACCATTTGGTGGTGTTAGTCGAGGGCGGCGTGATGCTAGCTGGAGTTGCCGGCCTGCATTTGCTGGTGCGCGAGTTACGCTCTAATTCTACAGAGGCTTAGGCAGCTTGGACCGCGGCACCTACTCACTCTAGGCCCACCTCCCGAACTCCGGTACCCCACACCCCCTGTTTTCAGTGTGTTTTGCCCACCTAGACGATAGCCGAAGACTTGGGATGCCAAGAGGCGCAGGTAGAATCCGCGCTTATGGCTTAGTGGCGCGCGGTTTGCGGGATTTGCGCGCACGGGCAGGGCGAATCTTGTTGGTGGTGGAATAGCCGGCCTTCTCGAATGCTCTCCACATATACCAACTGGCAATTGTGCGGTAGGGCCGCCATTGTTCTCCGAAGGCGAGAAGTTCCTTGGGCTTGGGCATGTGCTTCTTGCCGTAGGTCACGGCCCAGCCTTTTTTTACGCCGAGGTCATGAATGGGGAGAACGTCTGGACGGCCCAAGGTGAAGATGAGAAACATTTCGACGGTCCAAGCTCCGATCCCGCGGACAGAGGTAAGGCGGTCGACGAGCTCTTCGTCGGACATAGTCTGAGCTTGTTCGCGGGTAGGGACAACGCCTTCGAGAGTTTTTTGGGCCAGGTCTTTCATGGCGAGAATTTTTGCGCCCGAAAGTCCAGCTTTGCGGAGCGCGGATTTGCGGAGTTTCAACATCTCCTCTGGTGTAGGGGCCCGGCCAGCGGCGCTGAGCGCTTTGATCCGGCCGAAAATTGTGGCCGCGGCTTTGCCAGAAATGGATTGATAGGCGATGGATTCGAGGAGAGCTTCGTAAGGAGTTTCGGCGCGAACTTCATCAAGCTGGAACTGCATGCTGCTTTTGATCAGATTGGCGAGGCGGGGGTCGCGTTCCGCGAGGTGTCGCAGGGCCAGGCCAAGATCAAAGGGCAGAGATGGAGTGGTGCTGGTCAATGTGGAGGAAGCGTCGAGCCTCAAGATGACAAGCTACCTTACGCCGTGAAATATTTCCAGACGATGCAGTCGGACAAAGTCGAGTTTTCATTGGTGATCTGTTGCGGGAAGACAAGAGCCACCTCTCGCGGCACCGTGCTACTATTACGGGTTTATGCAAACAGGAATTATTGGACTACCGCAGGTAGGGAAGACGACTTTGTTCAAAATCCTCACCAAAGCGCACGTAGAAGGCAAGCCAGGGAGTCAGGGAACACACGTGGGCGTGGCTAAAGTGCCGGAGCCACGGCTCGTGGAATTGGCCAAGCTGTACAACCCGAAAAAAATAACATATGCGACGGTGCAGTACGTCGACGTGGGCGGGATGCAGAAAGACCGCAACCGCGATGCGCTGGCGCCGTTGCGCGAAGTGGATACAATCGCGCACGTGATCCGGGTGTTCGATGATCCGTCGGTGCCGCACGCGGCGGGAAGCATCGATCCTTTGCGCGATGCGACGAACCTGGAGCTGGAGCTAATTCTCACCGACCACGACCAGATCACGCGTCGACTGGAGCGGCTGGACAAGGATTTAAAGAAAAAGAAAGACCCGGTCCTCGAGACCGAGAAAAATGTTCTGGAGAAATGTAAAGTGCACCTGGAAGCGGAGAAGCCTTTACGCGAACTGGAGCTTACGCCGGAAGAGCGGAAGCCCATTGGAGGTTTCCTTTTTTTATCGCAGCGCCCGATGCTGTACGTATTGAATCTCGGCGATGATGAAGCCGCGGAACTTTCTACCGCCGTCGAGCGCCACAAGCTGAGCGCGCTGGAAGGCCGGCCAAACACCGCGGTGGTGGCAATCTGCGGACGGCTGGAAGCGGAATTGGCAGAAATGGACGACAAGGAAGCAACTGAGCTCCTTGCGTCTTATGGATTGAAAGAGCCGGGATTGAACCGCTTGATCCGCGCGACCTACGACTTGATGGGATTGCTCCAGTATTTCACCGCCGGAGAACCGGAAGTGCGTGCCTGGACGATTCGAAAAGGGGCCACGGCGGTGAAAGCGGCAGGAGAAATTCACAGCGACATTGAAAAAGGATTTATCCGCGCGGAGGTAGTGCGGTGGAACGACCTGCTGGCCGCGGGCAGCATCGCGGCAGCGCGCGAAAAAGCGCAAGTACGGCTCGAAGGGCGGGAGTACATTGTGCAGGAAGGCGATGTGATATTGTTCCGCCACAGCGGGTAACGACGCAATTTCTTACACTTTCCCATGGCTCCTGTTGAAGGATCGCGCATTGCACTGGCCGCCGGGCTTGGCTTGATAGCGGCGGCCGGTAACCTATTGGGCGGATACTTTGTTGTTCACAAGGATTGGCCACGGCAGTATTTGCAATATTTTCTAGCGCTCGGCGCGGGTTACATGCTGGCGGTAGCCTTCGTGGACGTGATTCCGGAATCAGTACGGCTGGCGGGCGAAGACGCGCTGATTTATGTGCTCCTGGGATATTTCCTGGTGCATCTTTTCGAGCATACGCTGGCGCCGCATTTCCATTTTGGCGAAGAGACGCACCACGAGGAGGTAAGCCATCACCACGCGCGCCGGACGTTGCTTTTGGGATTGGCGATTCATACATTTTTCGATGGAGTGGCGATAGCGTCAGGGTTTCTAATATCGACTTGGCTCGGGACGGTGGTTTTCGTGGCGGTCTTTTTACATAAGCTTCCGGAGGGGTTCACTGTAGCATCCGCAGTACTGGCGAGCGGGCAAGGGCGTCGCAACGCGATTCTGGCCGCGGGGTTATTGGGAGTAGCAACGTTATTGGGGGTCTTGTTGACCACGGTTTTACAGAGCCAATTGAAGTATGCCTTGCCCCTTTCGGGCGGAGTTACGGTGTACGTGGCGGCCACGGATTTGCTGCCGGAGGTAAACCGGGAACCCAATTGGCGGATGGCGCTATTGGTGTTTACCGGAGTATCTAGTTTATTGATAATGCGGCATTTCCTCCACGTGTAATTGCGCTATTTTCCTAGGCATTTTTGCAACTTCCTGACAGCACATGGGTTTGATACAGTGTGGCGGTCATGGCCAGGACCGACGTCCAACTGATGCTGGACGTGAAAGCGGGCGACGATCAGTCGTTTGCGCTACTTCTGCATCGATACAGGACACCGCTGGTCAATTTTCTGTACCGCATGGTGCGCAACCGAGAACAGGCCGAAGACCTGGCTCAAGAAGTATTTATCCGCGTGTATCGCGCGCGCGAAGATTATGTTCCGAGCGCTAAGTTCACCACATGGCTCTTCCGGATCGCGACAAACCTAGCTTTGAACTCGGTCCGCGATAACCGGCATCGGAGCATGGAAATTTCCCTGGATGCGCCCGTCAACGCGGATGCAGAAGATGGGGATGAGCGGCCGATGGAGGTTGCGGAGAAGCGGCCGAACATCGAAGAGAACCTGGTGGAGAAGGAGCGCAGCAAAGTGATACGTCACGCGATTAACAAGCTTCCGGAAAAGCAACGCGCGGCGGTGCTGCTGCACAAGTATCAAGAGCTGGATTATAAGGAAATTGCGAGGATCCTGGAATGCTCGGAGAGCGCGCTGAAATCGTTGTTGTTCCGGGCATATGAAACATTGCGAGTGGAATTAGCTCCGCTGGTAGCACAGCAAGCGAAATCATAGCAGGGAAGGAAGGCAAGGCAATGAGTTGTGTGGAAAGCCGAATTTTAAGTTATCTGGACGGGCGATTGAAGGAAGCCGAACAGAGAGAGATGGAAAAGCATCTCGGCGAGTGCTCAGCGTGCAGCCTACGTGTGAAGGAATTTCGCGCGGTGGGCGCATTGCTGGAGGAATTGCCGCAGATCGCGCCATCGGAGGGGTTTGATGCGCGTGTTCGCGCACGAGTGGCGGCGGAACCGGTAAAGCAGAACTGGTGGGCGTGGTTGGCTCCGCGCCCCCGCGTGGCGTTCGCAGCGCTCATGCTACTGGCAGCAAGCTTGTGGGTCGGTTGGTATTCCACGGAGCGCGTGAATGTCGCGAATCCCGGTTCGGAAATGCCTGCAGTGTCCAGCACCGATTTGCCGGTATTGGAAAATTACGATGTGCTCGCTAATTTCGAACCGTTAACGGAATTGCCGCAGCCAGTGCAGGCGGAAGCGGGAACACAGCCACCTCAAACGATGTAATGCGTTATGAGAGCACGGCGCCAATTCGCGGGATGGTTGCTGGCGTTGGGGATAAGTGCGCTTGGGGCGTGGCCCCTGGCGGCACAGGAACAGGATGATGTGCGGCCCAAGGCGAAGCGCGCGCCAGCGGAGCAAGAAAAGCAAGCGCGACAGCCAAGGCGGGAACGTCCTCAACAGAAGCCACAACCTAATTCGAGTAATACGTCAGGGAATGCACCGGGTAATGCGTCAGGTGGTGCGCCGGGCAATGCTTATGCCCCTGGAAATGCCGCAAATAATGAGTCAGGCAATGCGTCAAAGCGGGAGCGGGAGAGAGCTGCTGCGCAGAGGCCACAAGAAGAGAGGAATTACCCACCGTCGACGAATCCGAACAGACCGCCTTCGGCGAATCAGCGCGCGAATCAGAGATCGAATGAAAGCGAAGATGCTGGAGCGGAGCGCCCCGGACGTATGAATCGGGAGGAACGGCAACGAGTTTTGGAGAATCAACAACGCTTCCGGCAATTGTCTCCGCAGCAACAGGAGATTATGCGGGAACGCGCAGACGTTTGGCAGCGGATGACTCCGGAACAGCGGAGCCACGTTAAGGACGACGTGCTGCCCAACTGGAGACAGTTGCCGCCAGAACGACAGCGGGCAATTGAGCAACGTCTAGGAGTGCTGAAGAATATGCCGGAATCCGCGCGCAACCGACATCTGAGTGACCCGAACTTTACGCGCGGCATGAGCGAACAAGACAAAGCTTTGCTCAAAGACTTGAGCCACTTGCACGTCGGGGGCGAACCGGACCCGCCTGAGCAGAAGCCTCCCGACGATTAGAGCGACGGGTTTACGCTTTCAAAAGAAGCGGAAGTAAGTACCCGTCAACATATCCCCAAACATCTACAAGAATTGACAACGACGCTGCGCTCGCGGCATCGTGAATGGGTCGGTTTGTAAGCATTAGACTTCGGGAGGATTAGCCCGCTCGTGTCCACGCGCTTCCGCGCCCTGAAACATCGCAATTTTCAGCTGTTCATTGCCGGGCAACTTGTTTCGCTGATCGGTACGTGGATGCAGTCGGCGGCACAACTCTGGCTGGTGTACAAACTGACCGGTTCGGCTGCGCTGCTGGGTGTTTTCGGGTTTGCCAACCAAGCTCCGATCCTGTTCCTGGCCTCCATCGGCGGATATGTTGGGGACCGGTACAATCGGCACTATGGCGTGATGGCAACGCAGGCGGCATCCATGGTGCTGGCCTTCATATTGGCGGCGCTGACGTTTGCGAACGTTATCGAAGTTTGGGAACTGATCCTGATTGCATTTCTTGTGGGCGTGGTGAACGCCTTCGATGTGCCGATACGCCAATCATTTTTGGCGCAAATGGTGGTGAAGGAGGATCTGCCGAACGCTATCGCATTGAATTCGTCCATTTTTAATGGCGCGCGAATTATTGGGCCGGCGTTGGCGGGATTCGCACTGGCATGGAAGGGGCCGGCCTGGTGCTTCATTCTGAATGGAGTGAGTTTTCTGGCCGTACTGGCCGCACTGGCAGCGATGCGCATAAAGAAATCAGAAACGAAGGTTCCGGAAGGGTCGCCCTTTAATAATTTCATTCAGGGATTTCGATTTGCGATGAACGACATGCCGATACGTTCGGCCCTTCTGCTGTTGAGTATGCTGAGCTTGCTGGGATTGCAGTACTCCATCTTTATGCCAGTTTTCGCTAGCGATATATTGCATAGCGGCGCCAGAGGTTACGGTTTGCTGATGAGTTCGGCGGGCGTAGGGGCACTTGTTGGCGCGCTGCACTTTGCGGGGCGAACGAGTTACCAAGGACTGGCAAAATGGATCGCCGCTACCTCCATGATTTGCGCGGTGGGACTGATATTGTTTTCGCAATCACGCATGTTCTGGCTCTCCGCGCTGGCATTGCTGTTGGTTGGCTTTGCTGGGACCGTGCAAATGGCGGCGACGAATACCATTGTGCAAAGCCGCGTGCCGGATGAATTGCGCAGCCGGGTGATGGCTGTTTACGCCACCATGTATATGGGAGTGCAGCCCATCGGTTCGCTGATCGCGGGCGGTGTGGCCAAGCACATGGGGGCAACGTACACGCTGACCTTGTTTGGGATATTGGTGCTGGTGGGCAGCCTGATATTTTTGTTGCGGGTTGTGTTGCGGCTGCGGCAGCCGGCACCGGCGACGTAACTTAGCCTGAGACGGGATTGATACGGTACAGCCAAGCAGGTTGCGGGATAGTGAGCTCGATGGCGGCGGCCGAGTTTGGCAGGTCGAGAAGAGCGTCAACTGCCGGACGATTTGGCGAAAGCGAACACACGGGATCGGTGGCCGCGGCGTTCCCTGCGAGCAGAAGCGCTTGGCAGCGACAGCCGCCGAAGTCTTGCGTGCGACGATCACAGGTCTTGCAGGGTTCCTGCATCCAGTCTTCCCCGCGAAATTTTTGAAAAGCTTCGGAGTTTCCCCAAATCTCGTCGAGGTGGCGGTTTCTGACATTTTCGAATGATAGATCGGGAATTATTTTTGCCGCATGACACGGTAGCGCTTCGCCGGCGGGCGTAATGAGCATCAACTTACGGCCCCAGCCACTCATGCAGGCTTTAGGATATTTTGCGTAGTAATCCGGAATGACAAATTCCACGCGGATGCGACCTTGAAGGCGCGTTTGTGCCTGCTTGATGAATTCGATGGAGTGCGCAAGCTGTTGGCGCGTGGGGAGCAAATGTTCGCGGTTCGCGAAAGCCCAGCCGTAATACTGCACATTAGCGAATTCGACGCGCGTGGCGCTGGAAGCATCAGCAATCGCCAACATTTCCTGGAGCTGATCGATATTGCGGCGATGAATGACGAAGTTGAGGGTCACCGCAATGCGGTGGCGCTTGAGCCATTCGAGGACGCGAATTTTATGGGCGTGCGACTTGGTGCCGGATATTTCGTTGGCGGGCTCTTCGCGAGCGCCCTGGAAGCTCAGCTGAAAATGATCGAGGCCGGCTTGGATCAATTGCTGGAGGCGTGTTTCGTCGAGCGGCAGGCCGGAGGTGATCAGATTGACGTACAGGCCAGCGGCGCGTGCAGCGCGCACAAGTTGGACAATGTCCGGGCGAGCTAGTGGTTCACCACCGGTGAAATCCGCCTGCAGGACGCCTGCAGCGGCAGCTTCACGGAACACGCGCGACCATTCCTCAGTCGAAAGCTCGTTCGCACGCTGTGTGAGTTCGAGCGGATTCGAACAGTAGACACAATGCAGCGGACAGCGGTGAGTTAGCTCGGCGATGAGCGCAAGCGGCGGGGCGATGTGTGCGGCGGTGGGCATAAAGAAAAACGAAGATGAGCGCTCGCCTCAGGCGGTGGGCGCCTCAAAATCCAGGGCGCGCTGGTCATGAAGTAGTGCGAGATAGCCCAGGATGTCCGTTTGAACTCTTTGGGCCTCCGCTTTCGAATAGAGCTTCTGCAAATCGGCGATGATTTGTTGCACAGTGTGACGGCCGTCGCACCGCTCGACAATTTCAAGGCTCGGACCATTCAAGCGCAGTGCGCGCTCCGGCATGAGTAGCGTGCGCGGCTGTTGAGTCTTGTCGTTCAGGCGGCAACCGGGAGCCAGGCGAGGAATGTTATCGAGTTCCGGCGTCATCGGGGTTCCTTACAAGTTCGCGGTGGGCTGGAAGGCACCAGGAGGCGGCCAGCCGGGATTAACGTAGGCGAAATAGAGCGCATCCAGTTGAGCCCACAGAATGTCACACTTAGCGCGAAGAGCGGCATGAGCCAGGTCTTGCCGTTTTCTGGTGCGTGCGTGGTCGACGACCCAAGCGAGAGCGAACTCCGCGTCGTCGGGCGCTTGCGTGAGCCGCCCGGTGAAATAGTCGAGGCCGCCGGAAAGCCATGGGTAATGCTGGCGCATACGGTCCAGGCGTAAAGAAATAAGCTGGTGCGAGAAGAGCTCGGTGAGCGAAGAGGCTACGGCTTCGAGAAGCGGCCGAGTACTCACAAAATGTACGTAGGCCTCGACGGCGAAGCGCGCGGCCGGCAAAATGCCATCGCCGCGAAGGGCTTGGTCGCGCGGGAGACCAGTCGCTTCGACCAGGCGCAACCACTTTTCAATTCCACCGGGCTTCGTGCCATCGCCATCGTGGTCCAGAATGCGCTTGCGCCAGGCTAAGCGAAAGGCCGGATCTTCGCTGCGTACAAGGATGGCGGCATCCTTAATGGGGATATGACTCTGATAGTAGTAACGATTCAAGGCCCACGCCTGAAGTTGTCCGCGCGTGAGCTTTCCTTCATGCATAAGCAGATGAAATGGGTGCCGGTGGTGATAGCGATCTTTGCCGATAGCATGAAAGCCAGAGATAAATTCAGTCTTCGACAAGAGCTGCTTTTCAACGGCATCGTTGAGGGATGGGGTCACAGTTTGACCTCCATCCCATCGTAGGCGATTTCCCATCCCGCATCCAACACCGCACGATGTTCGGCGCTCGTCTCATCCAAGATGGGATTGGTGTTGTTGATGTGGATCAGAACTTTACGGCCTTTGGTATTGCTGGGATATTGTGCGAGCAGCCCGTCAGGGCCCCAAAGCGGGAGATGTCCCATTTCACGCGCCGTCTTCGTGCTGCGGCTGGTCTTGATCAACTCATCGTCGCTCCAGAAGGTCCCATCCAAAAACGCCAGATCGGCCATTTCGGCTGAAAACCGCCAGGCGCCGAAGTCCCCGCCAAGGGAAGGGGCATAAAAAATGCTCTTTTCAGAGTTCTGGAATACGAATCCTACGACCGCTTCGTCGGGTGGGAGCGTGCGGGCAACTTCTTCACCGACGTAATCAGGGTACTCCCCGCCGAGCGGCACGGTGCCGCAGATGAACTCCGGCTTGGCGCCAGGTTGCTCAGACAAATGACAACCCAAACGGCCTTTGCTCGACAAGGTGAGCCATTTTACCGGTGGAACCGCACGCTCCAGAACGCGAAAGATGCGATTTTCTTTGTGTAGAACGCGCTGGACACCAGACGTGGCGAAAGCAAAAAAACTTTGAAACTCGCGGAGGTGCAGAAGTCCCATCACTGAGTCAACGTCAGCGCTAGGAAGAAACACGCCGGCGATGGGCGATGGGACGGAACCTTCGTGCGGCGCGAGTTCCGGTGTAGCGAGGATTTGGGTTCTGAGGTCTGGCGAAGCGCTGACCAGGAACCAGACTTTGGAGTCAGTGGAGAAGGCAAGCTGTGTTTGCGTGCGCGGACGACCGCGCAGGCTGCCATCGCGCATATGGCGGCAATTGCGGCAAGCACAATTCCATTGGGGGAAACCGCCCCCGGCAGCGGAACCGAGGACTTTTACGCGCATCCGAGGGCTTTTCGAGCAGACCGCAAAGCGGTCATCGGACTAGAGCTCGGCGTTGGCGTATGAGCTGATTTCGCAGCTCAGGTCAATTTCTTCGTGCTGCGGAGTAATCCATTCCATGGCTCGAAAACTCCTTTGGAAATGAAACTTATTTAAGACGAACTGAGAATAGCACGGGGCTTCCTAGAAGTGAACCCTGAGCCGACGAGATAATGGGTAGCGAAAGCAGTTCGTAAGATGCCGCGCCCTAGGGGATTGAGCGGTGGGAACCCGTGTTTATGAGATTTCTCTAATCCAGATAAGTGCACTACTAAGTATGGGTCGAAGTGGCGATGGGAAGCACAATGGGTCGTAGCGAAAAGCTAGTCTCATACACGACACGTGAATTCCACAACAATTTAAAAAAAACTTGATGTTTCTTCTTGACATGCTTCAAATCCGCACTATGATGTGGGCAAATGTGGTGAGAAGTGGTCGTAAGTAGAGGATTGTAGGCGACAGTAGGGGCACTTTAGAATTTCAATTTTTTGGGTCATGGTAGTGGCTTTTGGCCATCCGAAAGCGCTTTTTAGTGTGTAAACACGTGAAAGCTGACCACACGAAGGCTCGTAAAGAGGTCGCTGTAAGCGGGGCGAATGAATCTGCGGGGCAACGGTCCGGCGAAGGTAGACGAGAAGGGTCGATTGAAGATACCCGCCGTGTTTTTGGACGCTTTGAAAGAATACGGAGAGCAATTTTACATCACAAGTCCAACCGGCGAGTCGGCACGGATCTACCCGATGAAAGTTTGGTCGGAAATTGAGGACAAGCTGTCGAAGGTGTCTTCGCAAAATCGAGCGAAACGGAAATTCCTATTGCGGACGAATTATTTTGGGCAAACGGTCGAGCTGGATGGTCAAGGACGGCTGCTGATGCCCGCAGTGCTGCGTGAATCAGCGCAGTTGAAGGGTGAAGTAGATGTGTTCGGAAACCTCGATTATCTCGAGGTGATGAACCACACCCGAGTGCTGGATGACCTGAAGAATTCGCCGTATACGGAAGAGGACCACAAAGCGTTGGAAGACCTGGGGATTTAACGGAGCAAGATGCTGACCGCCCGGGGGTTGCGGGTGAACTGGAGCGGCGGCTAGTGGCAAGCAGATCGGAAGCGCATAAGCCGGTGCTGCTAGAAGAGGTGCTGGAATGGCTGCGCATCAAGCCGGAAGGAACTTACATCGACGCCACGCTGGGAGCGGGAGGCCATTCGGCAGCCATCGCGGCACGATTGATGGAGGGGAATCCGCGCGGGAAATTGATCAGCCTGGACCGGGACGCACGGGCGTTAGAACTGGGACGGGAGCGGCTCAAGAGTTTTGCGAGCGTGGTAACGATCGTGAGAGCGGGGTTCTCGAGGATTGCGGAGGTCGCGCAAGAGTTGGGGATTCCGAAGGTGGACGGGGTCTTGGCCGACTTGGGAGTTTCCAGCATGCAGCTTGATGAAGCGGCGCGAGGATTCTCGTTCCGCGAGGCGGGACCGCTGGACATGCGCATGAATGCGGATGATGAACTCACGGCAGACGAGATTGTGAATCGCTGGTCGGAGAAAGAGATAGCCGACCTGCTCTATCGGGAAGCCGATGAGCACGATTCCAGAAGGATCGCCAGGGCGGTGGTACGAGCGCGACCCATCAGGGATACCGCGCACCTGGCAACGACTGTGGCAGGGGCCCGAAAGCAATGGGGAAGGCAGAGACTGCATCCCGCAACAAAAACGTTTCTGGCGCTGCGGATCGCGGTGAATCGAGAGATGGAGGAACTCGGGCAGTTTCTTTCTCGGACCCCGGCCA
>DATNMX010000107.1:0-40823 GCA_035602135.1 Candidatus Dormiibacterota bacterium | reverse complement strand
AGCCCGTTCGGCCAGATCAGCTCCACTAATTCCGTACGGAAAACCCAAGTAGTTTTCGATTTTAGGACTACTCCCAGCCTGCCCACCGATAGCCCACCGTTCAACCACAACAGTCTTAAGGCCTTCTGATGCACCATAAACCGCAGCGCTCAGACCGGCCGGGCCGGCCCCGTAAATGGCCAGATCGTACTCCGAGCGCGATGGATCGTGGAACCATCCCAGCTTCTCGGTGATCTGCCGGATGGTGGGTCTCTCCATTCGCGTACTGTCCGCAAATTCGCAAACCGGCAGTCTGGGATCGTTTGCGCCGTTAACACCGAATTGACGCGCTTGTTCGTCATTTGCTAATTCAATCCATTCGAATGGCACATCACTGCGATGGAGAAAATCACGGATCGCGTAGGCCTCGGCTGATCCGCTCCGCCCGAAAACTCTTACGCTAGGGGGTTGATGTTGATGTGGTTGTAGCTCGTTCGCCATATGCCAATTACAAAATAAATACTCCCGGATGACTACACGAACCAATCATTGTCATTCATTCTTCTGGCGAACGCATTTGTTTTGTATCGGAGCACTCAGTTTTGCGTTCTTAGCGTCTCATCTTACCCGCAATTGGGCGATCCCACGGCGAAAAGCTGCAAGTGAGCTGCACTAGGGTGCGGTGGTTAAGCCAGCGCGCTTACCAGGCGGCGTGCTGCCAGAGACAGCATCAGACGAGCAATGCCGCTAAAGACGAGGATCTCGCTCGCGCGGTAGCCTTGCATCCAAAACACGTGGAGAAGTTTGTTGACGTCGGTCTGATAGAACCCGCCGCCAAGACTTCTTCCGGTCAGCTTCTCGGGAATTGCACTGCAGCGATAGCAATGCATCTTACGTCTGCGGCGTGATCTGGGAATCAACTTGGCTGGCATTACCGTCATCCTGGACATGAGAGAGCGGATCGAAAACTTGCAAAGACAAGTGGCTCGATTTGGATAATCGAAGGAGCGCACATCGTGCTCCTCTCTGTTGAGAGAGGTGTGCACGAACTCAAGCGCGGCCCGGTAGTTTCCGAGGTTCTCGCCAAACTGACAACCTTAACCGCGTTCACGAGTTCCGGCTATTTCGCGCTCTCGGAAGGCCAATTGTGCTTACGGTGTGTGGCATGCGAAAATGGCATGCGAAGATCGCAGTGGCCTGCGTGTTTCGTTTTTGGAAGTTTGCATCGCTCTTACTGCCCGTTCAACAGAACCGCGTAAGGTGATGGCAAATCGCGCGGGGTAACAAAAAGAAGGTAGGTTATAACTAGTTTTTTTCGTTAATGCCCAAGTGGCGGAACTGGCAGACGCGCTAGATTCAGGTTCTAGTGGCCGCAAGGTCGTGGAGGTTCGAGTCCTCTCTTGGGCACCAAATATTCCAAAGTATGCTTCGCCGCATACCCTGCGGCCGCCTTGGGCACCGTATTTAACCGAGGCGTGAGCCATTTGCTCCGGGTTCACTTTACTGTGTCTCCCGAAGTTCCAAAAAGAAGCCCCGCGCAGCCGATCTGCGCAGGGCCGGGCTTACTCGTCAGCGGCCGATTCAGCCGTGCTTGATGAACGTGCCGTCATTCAGCTCGCTCACCGCTTGGCGTAACTGCGCTTGCGTGTTCATCACGATGGGGCCATACCAGGCTACTGGCTCTTCGATTGGCTTGCCCGAGACCAGCAGGAAACGCATACCTTCGTCGCCGGCCTGGACGGTGATCTCGTCCCCGCGGTCGAACAGCACCAACGAGTGGTTGCTGACGTCGTACACGGGAGGCGCATCGGGTTTTGCGACCTGTTCAGTCAGAACCGCGCGGGGATTCGAGGCGTCGCGAAACGTGCCGGAGCCCGCGAACACGTAGGCAAAGGCATTGCGCGTGGTCTCGACTTTCAGCCGCTTCCGCTGACCGGGTGGAACGAAAATATCGAGGTAATTCGGATCAGCGGCCACGCCCTCCACTGGACCCTTTTTGCCCCAGAATTCCCCGCAGACGACCTTCACTTGGGTGCCGTCATCGTCCGTGACCTCAGGGATCGCGGTTGCCGGAATGTCCTGATAGCGTGGATCGGTCATCTTCAGCGATGAAGGCAGGTTTGCCCAAAGCTGGAACCCGTGCATTCGGCCCTGCGCGTCGCCCTTGGGCATTTCCTGATGCAAGATTCCGCTACCAGCGGTCATCCACTGCACGTCGCCCGCGGTCATCTTGCCCTTGTTGCCAAGGCTGTCGCCGTGCTCCACCGAACCGGCAAGTACGTAGGTGATCGTCTCAATCCCGCGATGCGGGTGCCACGGAAATCCCGCCAGGTAATCTTCTGGGTTGTCATTGCGAAAATCGTCCAGCAGTAGAAACGGATCGAAATCCTTCGTCTTGCCGAAGCCGAAGGCGCGCTGCAGCTTCACGCCAGCGCCCTCCAGAGTCGGCGTCGTTTGAATAATCTGTTTAATCGGGCGGAGTGACATACTTTCTCCTTTCTGCGCCACACAGCATTTTTGATGTGTGCCGGGCGGCAAATGACTCAAGCCTTCACGAACTGCACGTCTAGCATGATGGTCACCTCGTCGCCAACGAGAATGCCGCCGGTCTCGAGCGCCGCGTTCCAGGTCAGGCCGTAGTCTTCGCGGCTGATCTTTGTAATCGCTGACACCGCAACTCGCGTATTGCCCCACGGATCCTTCGCAGGTGGAGTAGGCCCTTCAACGGAAAAGGGCACGTTACGTGTGACGCCCCGAATGGTCAGGTCGCCCTCTACGGCCAGTTCTCCGTCCCGCACAAGATTGATGCGCGAGGACTTGAACGACAGCGTGGGGAACTTTTCCACATGGAAAAAGTCGGCGCTTTTCAGGTGCGCATCGCGCTGGGCGTCGTGCGTTTCGATGGAGGTCGCTTCGATCAAGGCCTCGACACGAGAGTTTGTCAGGTCGAATTCGTCCAGAGTCAACGTTCCCGTCACTTTGGCGAATTGCCCCTTCACGTTCGAGATCATCATGTGCTTGACCTTGAACTCGGCAACGGAGTGAGCCGGGTCAATGTTCCAAGTTGTGGTGGAGATTTGCGGTGTAGGCAGCGTGCTCATAGTTTCCATCCTTTCTCGTTATGCCTTCTCGTTACGTTTAGATGCGTTCCAACGATAATCGTTACAACAAATATATCTGCCCAAAAATCGAACCACACCATCACATTAAAAGCACCTGCTACGCCGACCCGGTTGTAACCAGCCAAGACTGTATCCTGCTTGTTTTCCAGCACTTTCAGAGGTTGCGAAGTTCTGGTGCGCGTGCTGTTCTCATGGCGATGTCGACACTTGGACAGCCCAGTTCGGCTGCAGGCTCAGATCCGGATCAGACCGCTAGCTTGAATCGCGGATTTCCTGTGTTAGAGGAACATGCCGCCGGACGCTTCGATTCGCTGACCGTTGATCCACAGGTTGTCGTCCGCCAGCAAGGAAGGGACGCGCCGCCGATATCGTCGGGCAGACCGAAGCGCCCAAGGGCAGTTTGCGAAGCGTTTGCCTTACTCGTTGCAACGGGTCCACAATGGCCTGATCGGAGGGCCATTTATGAAATTCGCTCGCACCCTACTCGTCGCATTCGCGTTTGCTGTGTGTAGTGCCGTCGCTGCGTTTGCACAACTGGGCGGCATGATGCGCCCGCCCGGCATGCAAGGCGTCTTCAATCCCGTTGTCGGCACTGGCGCAGTATACGAGCTCACAGACAAAAAACAGACAAAGACCAACATGGAAATCGCTGTCGTCGGCAAGGAAAACGTCAATGGCAAGGATGCCTACTGGATCGAAACCGGCGTACAGGATCCCAAATCCCACGAAATCATGTGGATAAAAATGCTGGTCGCGAAAGATCAGAACAACGTCGTCACCGAGCGATTTATCACCCGGATTCCCGGCCAGCCTCAGCCCGTCGAGATGTCCATGAGCATGGCCACGGGCATGGGTGGTCAAAGCAAGAGCCAGCCTTCCGATTTTCGCGACAAAGCCGAAGCTGTCGGCACCGAATCCGTCACCGTGCCCGCCGGCACGTTCACCTGCGAGCATTTCCGCATGAAGGATGGCAGCGGCGAAGCCTGGGTCAGCTCCAAAGTTGCGCCTTGGGGCCTGGTCAAATTCACCGGCAAGGACGCGAGCATGGTGCTGCTCAAACAAATTACCGACGCCACGAGTCACATCACCGGCGCGCCCATCAAGCTCGAAGACATGATGCGCCAGCCGCACTAAGTGCCGGCCACCGAAATCCCGAGATCCCCGAAACGCGGGGTCTGCCAATTCGAACAGCCAACCTCTAGAGGAATCCACAAAGCACTGCAATAGTTGTCACACTTCCGAAAAACACCCGGGTGCGGGGCTCAGCTCACCACAGCCGTCGAAAATCAATCGTCGTCGCTGGCCTGCCCTTTTCCTTCCGCCTCTGCGTCAGCCACTCCGAAACGCATCGCCTGTGCTGCCGCCAACGCTCGCACGGAATCCGGCAGGCTCCGCGTCTCCCCTTTGCACGCAAACCAGATCACCGCGTTCAATACTTTGGGGTCGGCGAGATCGGCGTGCGCAAAATTTTGCTGCATGGACTTGCGCATCCACGCGGCGGCGATTTTTTCCTTGAGCTTTTGCGTAATCAAATTGTCGGCTGCAATCGTCGGTAACACGGCTTTGTACGGCGTCAGGTCAGGAGCATCTTGAAAAATATTCATTGGCACCGCTGAAGCATCCAGCTGATTCATCGGTGGAATTCCGAGCAGCAACTCCATTGTGCGAATCATGCTGACGGTATTGTGGAACTCGTGCACCAGCGCCCCCGGGCGGTTGTACGCGCTCACCACCAAACCAACCGAGCGGTGCGAATCGATATGATCCGGCCCGTCTTGGGCGTCGTCCTCAACAAAAAATATCGCCGTATCTTTCCAGTACGGACTCGCAGAAACCGTTTCCACCAGGCGGCCCACCGCGTAGTCGTTGTCCGCTACGTAAAACTGCGGCGTGGGAAATCCCGGCTGCATTCCGCTGGTGTGATCGTTCGGGAAACGCATCACCGTCAATGCCGGCATCGCATCGGCTTTCCCGGCTTCGCGGGCGGAAACAAAAGTCTCGAACTCCGCCAGCCACTCGCCAAATCGCGAACTCCCGCGGCACCCTGCCGCCGGATTGTTGCGCGTGACGGCCGCTTCGCTCAGTGCTGTGCTGCTTTTGCTGCGTACGCTGTCCGCTGCTTTGTAGCATTCCACCGTCATGCTGTCCGGCGACGTCATGTCAAAACTCCGGAAGCCCGCGCTGTGATGCTTTTCCAGCGCTTGTTTTGTCGGCACCGAGCGGACCGCCTTCGTGATATCTGGGTATGTTTTTTTCTTGTGGTTTTGCGCCGCTTGCACGTCGGCGGCGGAAATCACGCTGATAAATTCCCCGTAATTGCGATGCGTCAAGCTTGCGCGCTCCGCCGCGTCCCACAGATAAAGAGTTTTTGGTTCGGCAAGGTCCAAAAACCCTTGGCGGTAAGGGATATGTTTCTCCAAAATGTTGCTGAGAATATTCAACGCGTCTTGCTCGCCGGTGCCAATATCCAGGTCTCCCGGCGGCTCGTAGTCCGGTAAACGGTTGAAGCCTTCCCAATCATAAGTTCGGCCTCGGCCGGAATACTCCCATCGAAAACCCTTGTCGACGTAATCGGTTGAGAACGCCGCGGTGGACCAGTTGTGCCCGTCTGGGCTGGCTTCGGAATTAACGAAAAATCTATCGAACAATCCGAAGCGTTGCGCCAGCGCGTGGTGATTTGGAGTAACCGTTTGCGGGGTTCCGTCCGGGCGCTGTGCTGCGGTTCCATTTCCGAAAATCGCGAATTTCGTTTCGCCATCCGCTTTCTGGCCGTTGCCCGCGGTTTGCACATCGCCAAAAACCTGGTCATACGTGCGATTTTCCTTGATGACATAAATCACGTGCCGGATCGGATTTTCGTGTGCGAATAATTTCGGTACCGCAAAACCCAGCAGGCCATCGTTTTGCATTGTTTGCTGCGTGTAGCGCGCAAGTGTCGGATCGTCGGGCAGTGCAATGATGCTGATGTTTCCAGCGACCGTAGCTGGGCCGTATTCTCCGCCTGGCTCTTTGATTGTTTTTCCAGCGGGAAACGCAGCGTTGGGAAGACGCGGCGTTCTTCCACTGTTATTTACGCGCATGGAAGACGCTTCAAATCCGGTTCCTTTGCCGTTGCCCACAAAGATGCGGCTGTCGGCAACTGCTACCGCGGAGGGATATTGCCCAGTAGGTATGAAGCCTAGGACACGAGAATTCTTCTCCATGCGATTTTCCTGCTGAGTTTCTGCGACGGCAGATTTGGTTTTGCGTGGTTCAACAGTTGCAGTTTTGGCGTTACGTGTTTGGACGTTGCGCGTTTCAGTGGCGCGGGTTTGATCGGAAAGTGAAACGACGGCCACCGCGTTGCTGTGGGCGTTGGCCACATACAGAAGTTTTTCATCCGCGCTTAGTGCCAGGCCTTCGGGACTTGCTCCCAGCAACGCGGTTTCCGCAAAGCGCACATCGATGCGCTCCACTTCACGATTGGAAGTCGTGTCGATGACGGAAACGCTGTCCGCATTGGAGTTCACGACGAAGAGTCGCGTCCCGTTGGCGTTGAGAAGCATCGCTGTCGGATGGCGATCCACACTGATGAAATTCTTAAGTGTTGCTCGCCCTTGCAAAGAGACAACTGCAACGGAAGCATCATTCCAGCAGGAAACGTACGCGCGCGCGCTTTTGCCTTCCCCTGCGATCACCACGCCATAGGGATAAATATTCTGACTTTTTTTCCCAACATGATGCAGATCCACACGCTCCATTTTGCGTGCACCGCGCAATTCGCGCACAATCGTCACGTTGTCGCCGAGATTATTCGCGGTCACCAGCGCGTTGCCGTCAGAGGTGATCGCCAATCCGGTAGAATAAATTGCAGCTTTCCCGCCGTTGTATTCCTTGGGAGATGTTTCACCGGGTTTGCTGAGATCCAAAAATGGTGCTTGCACTTTGGTGTTTGGTCCGGGAGAGGCGGGCTGGATCGGCTGCGCGGCTGTGGGATCGAAGCGAAAGATCCAGACTTTGTTTTCGAAGCCGCCGGAAACGTACAATTCGTAAATTCCGTCGGCTGCGGCGGCTGGTGAAAACGCGATGCCTACGTTGGCACTTTGCGGTGAGGGAAAATACACATTTTGAATGACAGAGGGTGCTGGCTGCGCATTCAGATCAATCACACCGACGGATTGCTGCGCTTCGTTGGTATCCGCACTGAACTGCACGCCAAAACCGCTATACATTACCAGCAGGAAACGGCCTTTGCCGTCGCGGCCGGTGGAATCCGGGCTGCGCAGGAAAGTGGTTGGCAAAGCGCCAACCGCGGGGAGACGGGTGGCTGCGTCCAAGAGCAATTCTCCGGCCGGCGTGATTTTTCTGCCTTCCGCGGCGGGTTCTTCCTGGCCGGAAACGCTTCCAGCGAAGCACAGCGAAAAAAATAACAAGCCCAGCAATATTTTTGTTTTCATGAGTTCACTTTGTGGACAATTTTTGCAATTCTGTTTTCATCCGGCACCACGACAATTTACAGCTAAATGGTTAATAGAAAATGAATTTCGACAATATTTTATTAAGATACGATTTGTGAATGAAAGCACAGACAATTCGCGCGTGCAAGAAATTGCTGGATTGTGTGTCACTTGCATTAATGCTCGGCGGATTGAATCCGCGCGCGGGTCCGTATTTGTTCTTTGCGAACTTTCGTTCAAGGATCCACGTTTCCCGAAGTATCCGGCGCTTCCGGTTCTGTCCTGCGTGGGCTACAAGCCTGGGCCGGAAGGAGCGACCAGAGCTTCCCAGTGAACGGCGCGGCGACCGATTGCCCTGTACAAACCGTTGTGCTAGCATCCGCCCGATTGACCGCTTTCGTGGTCAACTAAAGAAGTTGATGAGCGGACCAGGGAATTTTCGTTTCGCCTTCGCCGAACCCCGCCGGATGCAGCGATAGTGCCTCGCTCTTCAACCCCAGCGTCACACGCCCAGGCGCCGGCCCGCGCCGAAATTCTTTGACACGGACCTCGCCTAATGGAGGTTTACATGAAGAGTTATCTCACCAAGGATATACGCAACGTTGGCATTGTCGGCCACGGCGGCACCGGTAAGACGCAACTGGTGTCGTCGTTACTCTACACCGCGGGGAACACGCCGCGATGGGGTAAAGTTGCGGAGGGCAGTACCACAACAGACTGGGACGAAGAAGAAATCAGCAGAAAAATATCCATTCAAACCGCGATGGCCTACGCGGAATGGCCCACCACGCCAACCCCGGGGCAAAGCAACTCCTCGGAAAAAATTAAGATTAATTTCCTCGATCTGCCAGGGTATTCCACGTTCATCACGGAATCGAAAGCTTCACTGATCGCCGCGGACGCCGCGATTATCACGGTGGACGCGCATGTTGGGGCGCAGGTGACGACCGAAAAGGTTTGGGATTACTGCACGGAATACGATATTCCCCGCGCGTTTGTGCTTACTGGGATGGATCGCGATCTCGCCAGCTTCGAACGCTCGATGCAATCGCTGGAACAGGTTTTTGGGCGCAATGTCGTGGCGCTGCAATTACCCATCGGTTCGGAAAGAGCTTTCCGCGGCGTAATCGATCTGGTTTCCATGAAAGCGCACTTTTGCAAACCCGATAGCGACGGCAAGTGCACGGTGGAAGAGATTCCCGGGGCGCTGTTAGATGAAGCAAAAGAAGCCCACGAAAAAATCGTGGAGATGGTGGCGGAAGGCGACGACGCGTTGATGGAAGAATTTTTCAGAGAAGGCACTATTCCCATCGAGGATCTGATCCCGGGCCTGCGCAAAGCCATTGTGGGAGAAAGAATCATTCCAGTGCTGATGACTTCCGCGTTGCACAACATCGGCAGCGCCAGCCTGCTGAACTTTATCGCCGACGTATTTCCGCACCCAGACGAGCACTCCGTTTTTGCATACAAAGAACCGGGCGGCAAAGGCGATCCAATGCCACGCAAGTTCGAGGATGGGCAACCACTGTCCTTATTTATTTTCAAAACGCTGGCCGATCCATTTGCGGGGCGCATTAATTATTTCAAGGTCATGAGTGGAATCCTTAAAAACGACGCGACGTTGTGGAATTACAACCGCAGCCTGGCGGAACGTTTTCAGCACACCCAAGTGGTCCAAGGCAAGCAACTTACCGAAATTGCGGAGTTGCACGCCGGAGACATCGGAGCTATCGCCAAGCTGAAGGAAACAGCTACAGGCGAAACGCTGGGCGACAAAGCTTCGCCTGTTTTTTACAAGCGCGCACCGATCCCGGAACCGTCAATAACCTTTGCCATCGAGCCTAAGACGCGCGCGGACGAAGACAAGATTGGCGTAGGCATCCACAAAATTCTGGAAGAGGATCAGGCATTGCATTTTTCTCGCGACCCGCAAACCAAGGAATTTTTGCTTTCCGGCTCCGGGCAGCAACATATTGAAGTGGTGGTGGCCAAGCTGCACAAGCGCTATCACGTGGACCTCACGCTGAAGCCGCCGAAAGTGGCTTATCGCGAAACCATACGCGGCCGGGCCGACGCGGAAGGCAAGCACAAGAAACAATCAGGCGGACACGGGCAGTTTGGCGTGTGCCGGATCAAGATGGAACCCGCGGAGCGCGGAAAAGGCATTGAGTTTATCGATGATATTTTTGGCGGGTCGATTCCGAAGAACTGGATTCCCTCGGTCGAAAAAGGGATTCGGGACGCAGCGGCGCGCGGATATCTGGCAGGATTCCCGGTGGTGGATTTTCGGGTGAGTTTGTATGACGGCAAATATCATGACGTGGATTCCTCGGACATGGCGTTCAAGATCGCAGGTTCGCTGGCTTTCAAAGAAGCCATGAAGCAAGCGCGCCCGGCGCTCCTTGAGCCCATCATGCAGGTGGAGGTCTACGCTCCGGACCAATATTCCGGGGATCTGATGGGCGATTTAAGTTCTCGGCGAGGGCGCATTGCGGGGAGCGAAGCTCGAGGTCACAACGTGGTGATCAAGGCGCAGGTGCCATTCGCGGAAATGCTCACCTACGCGAACGATCTGATCTCCAAAACGCAGGGACGCGCGACGTATAACATGGAGTTTTCCCACTACGATTACGTGCCCAACGAATTAGCGGAAAAAGTGATTGCCGCGAATAAAGCGGGTGTGCGGGAACACGTCGAAGAAGAAGCTTAGGGGCGCAGGCCCGACGTTTCACAAAAACTTTGGCAGAAACATTCCCGTGTGTTTGATGTGTGCTTCGAATTTGTCGCCAAATTCGCGGGCCAGCCATGCTTCTTCCTTGCGCGCTTTAAAGAAAAAGGAAAGCGCCATGATGGCGACGGCAAGCAAGGCGCGCACTTCTCCAACAATTAAAGCTGTGCCTATCATAGCGAGCAATATGCCGCTATAAATCGGATGGCGGATAAATCGATAAGGGCCGGTACGAATTAATTCGTGGTCCGCGCGGATGGTGACTACGGCGCTCCAGTTTTTTCCCAAGTGCCGCCTGGCCCAAATGGCGAATGCAAGACCGGCGACAGTAACCGCGAGGCCGATTACACCAAGCGCTGGAGAATCAGGCACGACGTGGAAGCTTAACCAGCCGAAACGCACTCGGGGATCGAACAAGAGAAGAAAGGCGACACAGACCCACAGGAAACACAGTAAACGCTTGCCCCAGCGTTCTCTTGTTTTTGTTGCTTTCACCCGGGCGGCAGAGACTAGCCAGTAGATCAGAAATATCAGCCAAAGGTAGCCGGATGAAGGAGCAGTCCAGTTCATGGGTTGCGCCACCTAACGCAAAACGGATGCTATTCAGGGCGGCTGGCGGAGGATTGTAGCAAGGGCAGATTTCACTGGGTGGATTTGCGCGGGGCCGGGTGCGCCGCAGGACGTCGACGGTAGCGGCGGAGGGACACCAAAATGGCGCTTGCTGGGGTTATGGAGAAAGCTAAGAATGCAGGATCATGAGCAAAACTGAGCGACAAGCTGGAAGAAAGAAGGAGCGAAAAATCACGGGAAGGAATGGGCAAGAACTTGGGCCACAGACGCAGTCGGTTCATGCTGGAGAGCCCAATCGGCATGGCGTGGGCGCGCCGGTAGGACCTAACATTTGCCGCACCTCGACTTTTACATTTTCCTCGACGAGGGAGATGAAGCGCTGGGCCGAAGGCAAAAGTAAGGCTTATATCTACACGCGCTATGGCAACCCAACGCTGGCGGTGGCGCAAGAAAAAATCGCGGCGCTCGAAAGGGCCGAAGCCGCCGTGGTGACGGCGTCCGGCATGGCGGCGATTTCCTGCGCCTTACTGAGCGCGTTGAAAGCGGGCGACGAATTAATTTCCACGGCGGAGCTTTATGGCGGCAGCTACCGGCTGATGCGCGATATTTTCCCAAACATGGGCATTCAGGTGCGCCATGTGGGAAGCAATCTCGAGGGTCTGGAAGAAGCGCTGACAGTGCGGACGAAAGTTCTTTATGTGGAGACTCCAACGAATCCTACTTTGCGTTTGGTGGATTTGCAGAAAGCGGTGACTTTCGCGAAAAAAAACAAGCTCGTCTCCATCATCGACAATACGTTCGCGACGCCGCTACTGCAGCGCCCCATCGCCATGGGTTACGACATGGTGGTGCATAGCGCAACGAAGGCACTGGCCGGGCATTCCGACGTAATCGCGGGGGCTGCGGCGGGCAGCAAACACTGGATGCAGCACATACAACAAATGGTGATTTATCTGGGAGGTTCGATGGACCCAGAGGCCGCGTATCTACTGATTCGCGGGATGAAGACTCTGGGGTTGCGCATGAAGCGGCAGTGCCAGAACGCGTTAGCGGTTGCGACATTCCTCGAAAAACATCCGAAGGTGGCGCGCGTGCATTATCCGGGGCTCAAATCGCATCCCGACCACCAATTGGCGAAAAAACAGATGTGCGATTTCGGTTCCATGCTGGCGTTCGATCTGAAGGGCGGGTTGCCGGCGGCGCGGCGCGTTTGCGATAGAGTTCGATTGTTTCTGCTGGCGGTGAGTTTGGGCGGCGCGGAGTCGCTAGTTGCTCTGCCGCTTTACACTTCGCATTACAACATGAGCAAGGAAGAGTTGCAACGCGCGGGAGTGAGCCCGGGAACGGTGCGCGTTTCCATGGGCATTGAAGATACGGAAGACTTGATCGCGGATTTGAGGCAAGCGCTGGGATAGTGTGGAAGAATCAGTGAATTGCGGGCAGAATTTAGGGGGTCCCGATAGAAGCGTCGGACATCGATTCTTCTTGCTCAGGAAGCGAAGATTTCACGATGTCTTCGAGCTCATGCGAAGTGTTCACGTGTTCCGGATAGTTATAGAGGTTAAATTCGAAGGATCCGCCGTAAGTAGCACGCACGGATTTGAGCTCGTCCTCAAGGCGAGCGGCAATGCGCTGTCCAGCGGTGGTATCCGTTTCCGGCAATACCAATCCGAAGAAGTCTGGTCCTAAAAGGTAAATCGAATCGCTGGGCCGCAGCCTGCTGGAGATGGCTTTGGCAGCGTCGCCACAGGCCGTGCTGGGCGCTCCGCTTTGGCTGGAGTTGGCCTCTCCCTCTGGCGCGATGGATTTAACAAGAAGCAAGCAAAGCGTCTTTTGCATGGTCATGGAACGGCGAAATTCCATGGTCAGGCGGTCCCAAAAGTGATTGATGTCGGGCATGGACTTCAGGATATCCACGTTGGCTTGCTGGCGGATTTCGAGGTTGCGCTGCAGCTCATCGACGAGCTGTTTCGTGAGCCTGGCGACGGTGCGTTGACGATCGAACAAATAGCCCGCGAAAAGCAGCGTAAGCGCGCAGAAACCAAAAAAAGCGACGCGCAGCATCCATTTGTTGCCTTCCGGATGCACGAAGACCAGCGGGTACATGAACATGGCCAAGCCGCCAGCGAGAACCAATACCACCACAGCGGCAACGACGGTCACTCGCAGCTCGTGCCGCTCGAGGTGATCTAACTGTTGGCGGTCCAAGTTCACGATAAAGCTCCTGGCGCCTGTCCCAAAGCGGGCAAGGAACCACGGCAAATATTAGAGTGTCCTTATGTATGCTCCCGCCGGGAATTGGGAGATGCAATGGACAATGCGTACTATGTGGCGCAAATGGTACTGTGCCGCGGTTTGATTACTGAGGAGGAGGTTACAGGAAAGCGGGGAGGAGCTGGTTGGTGGGGAAAAACAAAAACGGGCGGTACGCCGAAGCGCACCGCCCGTGTATGTGTTTTTGTGAAGTGGATTAGAGGGGCTGGACGTTTGAGGCCTGCAGGCCCTTTGGTCCTTTGGTCACTTCGAATTCAACCGCTTGGCCATCGTTTAATGACTTATAGCCATCAGCCACAATCGCGGAGAAATGGACGAAAACGTCCTCACCGCTCTGGCGCTGGATGAACCCGAAGCCTTTGCTGGCGTTGAACCACTTCACTGTTCCTTGTTCTTTACTCACTGCTTTACTCTTTTCTGTTGACCACAAAGTGGCCGAACATCACTGCATTGAGCTATCTGGTGCTTCTTCCGAGCCCCTCACAGAGCTTCGGCCGTCTTCGGCCTCGTTCTGTACGAACCAAAAAACGGAGCGCACAAAAAAAGGCCGCAAGTGTGACCTTGCGACCGCTTTACGATTCCAAAGGCGATACAAGAGCAACAAACGCGATAGCATAATAGCATAATTATGGTGTATTGGCAACAGGGAGGTGTGGTCCCGCCGACAAGCGTAAATGCTGCGATATCTGTTACTTACAGACAGTTACTGTCTACAGATCAGGGGGAGGCCTTATGAGCTCAACGATTGACCAGCTCCATCATCGGCTCCGGATAACGCAAGCCGGCGGCGGCGCCGTGTGGCGCAACATCATCGATGCGGCGCAAATCCTCTGGGGTAAGCTTGACGGCGAGGGCGTCGGCATTTTCTTCCAGGTACTTGCGGCGTTTCGTTCCGGGAATGGGAATGATGTCATTGCCTTGCGCCAAGAGCCAGGCAAGGGCAAGTTGGCCGGGTGTGCATTTCTTTTCTTTGGCGATGGCCTCGACGCGCGCGACCAAATCCAGATTCTTGTGAAAATTACCGGCCTGGAAGCGCGGCGAAAAGCGGCGATAGTCGTCCGGAGCAAAATCTTCAAAGCGCTTGATTTGGCCAGTAAGAAATCCACGGCCCAGAGGAGAGTACGCGACAAAGCCAATGCCTAACTCGCGCGTAGTGGGAAGAATTTCGTCTTCCGGATCACGCGTCCAGAGTGAATATTCCGTTTGCAGCGCTGCGATGGGACACACGCGGTGTGCGCGACGAATGGTTTGCGCGGAGGCCTCAGACAGGCCTAGATGGCGGACTTTGCCGGCACGCACCAACTCCGCCATGGCGTGCACGGTGTCTTCAATTTCGACCTTGGGATCGACGCGATGCTGATAATAAAGATCGATGACCTCCACGCCGAGGCGCTTCAAGCTGGCATCGCATGCAGAGCGAACGTACTCCGGGCTGCCGTTGACGCCGCGCACGGCGGGATTGCTTTTACTGCGCAGGATGCCGAATTTCGTGGCTAGAAAGACTTTGTCGCGCATGCCGCGAATGGCCTTGCCGACCAGTACCTCGTTGTCGCCATAACCATAGATGTCGGCAGTATCGAGGAAAGTGATTCCCAGTTCGATGGCGCGATGAATCGTGGCGATGGATTCGGCGTCGTCGCGGGTGCCATAAAACTCAGACATACCCATGCAGCCGAGACCTAGCGCCGAAACCAGCGGTCCATTTTTTCCGAGATGACGTTTTTGCATGTGCGCTCTTCCTTACTAAGTTGTTAGACCCGCATTGTTGCCCAATGTTCCATCAAGCGTTGGATGTCTGGCACGTACGTTTTGATGCGCCGAATAACACCGCAGGGTGAGTTTTTCGTGCGGCGTTCGTGTGGTCCTTGTGTGGTGTTACGGTCAACCCATGGCAGCCGGAAAGCGTTGACCGGGGTATCGCGGGCTCCTTACCATGGAAGCATGAAGTTCCGACTCCTTGGTACGAGCACGTGCGTCCTGGTGCTGCTTCTGGCGGCGGGGCGCGTGCATGCGGAGAATAAAAACGCGCTGGCATTAGCGCCTCCGATGAAGCCGGCAACCGCCAAGGTGGAAAAGAACTTAGTGATTCCAACCTTGCCGCTGACCAATCCAGGCTCACGCCCCATGGCTTCGCTGTTGCCGCACGTTTACAGTGCCAAAGAAAATTTCATGCGCAAGGTGGAAGAAAAATTCGCGAGCGGTGAACAAAACTATAAAGCCGGGCACCTCGAAGCCGCGCGCAAAGACTTCGATGAGGCCGTCGATTGGATGCTGCAAAGCGGCTACGACGCGAACAGCGATCCCGAGCTGAGCGAGCTTTTTCACCGCGTGGTGGACACCGTTTATACCTACGAACTGCAGGCTTTCCGTGCGGGCGACGGGTTCAACGAAGCGCCGGCGGTGCCCGCACCGATCGACGAAGTGGCGGAGATGACATTTCCGGTAGATCCACGGCTGAAGGCGCGGGCGGAAGAAGCAGCCAAGAATATGTCTCACGACCTGCCGCTCACGGTGAACGATGAAGTGCTGTCTTTCCTGAATTTTTTCCAGACGCCGCGCGGGCGGGCGATTGTGGAGACGGGACTGCGCCGCGCCGGGCGGTACCGCTCGATGATCGCTCGGGTGCTGCGGGAAGAGGGCGTCCCGCAGGACCTAATCTATTTGGCGCAAGCGGAAAGTGCGTTTCAACCACTGGCGCTTTCGCGCGCCGGGGCGCGAGGCATCTGGCAATTCGTGGCCTATCGCGGGCAGGAATACGGATTGCGCCACACGTGGTGGATCGATGAGCGGCAGGACCCGGAAAAAGCCACGCGCGCAGCGGCGCAGCATTTGCGCGATCTCTACCGCATGTTCGGCGATTGGTATCTGGCGATGGCGGCGTACAACTGCGGTCCGGGAAATGTGCAAAAGGGGATTGAACGCACAGGTTACGCGGATTTCTGGGAGCTCTACAAACGCAACGTGCTTCCTCGAGAAACAAAAAATTACGTGCCCATTATTCTGGCGTTAACGCTGATTGCCAAAGATGCGGCGCATTACGGAATCCAAGCCGATCCAGAAGGACCGGTACCGACAGATGTGGTGAAACCCGGGCGGGCCATCGATTTACGGCTGGTGGCGGAAACGATTGACGTGGACGTGGAAACGCTGCGCGCGCTGAATCCTTCGCTGCTGCGGCTCGCGACACCGGATGATTCGTCCTTTGAGCTGCATTTGCCGCAAGGCAGCGCGCAAAGGTTCTCCGCGGAGATCGCCGACATTCCTCCGAACAAGTGGGTAAGCTGGCGGCGGCATCGCGTGGAAACAGGCGAGACGTTGACGTCCATCGCAAAAAAGTATCGTGTGACGCCGGTAGCTATTGCGGATGCCAATAGTCTGGAGCATGGCGCAGCACTAGAGGCTGGAGGGAAATTGATTATACCGGCCGCGCAACCTCAATCGGAGACCAAGCGTCGACTGGTAAGATACCGCGTTCGCAAAGGGGACACGCTGGGAGGAATCGCCGACCGTTTCAGCGTGGATTCCGAAGAGTTGCGTAAATGGAACGCGCTTAAGGTGAAACGGGTGCGCCGCGGCATGGTTCTGCGCATCTATACGGTGGGCGGCCTGCCGGAGAAGAGTTTGGCAAGGACGGGCACCAAGTCCAAAAAGAAGATCCGGTCGAGCAAGGTAACGGCGGCTCGAACCCATGCCGCAGCGGGACTTCAACGCTAAAGTATTTAGTTTCTGTTAGTTAGAATGGCTTTCCGGAAAAAGGCGGTAGCACTTCCCTATGCTTTCCCGGTTGTCCGCTAGACATGCATCCTTCTATCCGCACATTCCTGATTCCGCAAGACGCAGAATGCTTGACAACATTGCGCCAGTACGATAACAACGGCGAGAAGAACGGAGCCGGATCTTTATCTCCGGCCGGTACAAGCGACCACCGGCTACTAGCACAAGATTCCCCCGGGAGGACGGAATGAAATTCGAGAAAGATAATTTCGAAGAAGACAACGAGCTGTCACCGCTGGAAGAAGAAGACGACGCTGTAGACGGTGATGTTGTGGAAGTGGAAGAAGAAGAATTACTGATCACCGCCGAGGAACCGGAAGGGTCAATGCCGGTTGCCAAGCCGCCTGCCAGAAGCGCCGCCAAGCCTGCCCGGAAAAAGGCTTCGAAGCCAGGGAAAAAGAAAGCCAGCAAGAAGCCCAAGAAGGCCGCAAAGAAAGCCAAGAAAAAAGGCGCGAGGAAACCGGCGAAAAAAGCGGCTAAGAAGAGAAAGAGGAGATAACTTTAGTTCGTTTGCGAGTTTGACGAAGAATTGCAGAGAGGGTCCGGATTCGTCCGGACCCCTTTTTTTACCTCCGAGTGGGGGTCCAATACAGCACGTCTTTGGAAAATATTCCTTCCCAGACGCTCAGGGCTCGGAAGATTAGCGTGGATGCACGAACCTTGCTCTGAAGAACGGCTTCCTTAGAGGACCGGTTCGCTCCAGTTTTCGAGCGTTTCCTTGACCTTGTGAAGAAACTGGTGGGCGACGGCGCCATCCACCACGCGGTGATCGTAACTCAGTGTGACGTAACACATCGACCGGATGGCGATGGAATCGTTAATCACCACGGGGCGTTTCTCAATCGCGCCGAGGCCCAGGATTCCCACGTTCGGCTGGTTAATGACCGGCAAGCCAAACAGTCCGCCGAAAACGCCGGGGTTGGTGATGGAGAAGGTACTTTCTTGCACTTCTTCAGGTTTTAGTTTTTTTGTGCGGGCGCGCTCGGCGAGGTCATTGAGGTTCCGTTGGATGCCGAGAATGTTCTTTTCGTCAGCATTCTTGATGACTGGGACGATTAGTCCCCAGTCCAGAGCGACAGCCATGCCGATATTGATTTCCTTGTGGAGGATGACATTGGTACCGTCGAGCGAGGCGTTCATGGTTGGAAAAGCGCGAAGGCCAGCGACCGCGGCTTTCACGAAAAATGGCATGTAGGTCAGCTTGGTCTCGTAGCGTTTCTCGAACTCGTCTTTGGACTTGGCGCGCAGCGCAGCCACTTTGCTCATGTCGATCTCGTCCACGGAATAAACGTGGGGTGACACGCGCTTCGAGGCGACCATGTGTTCGGCAATGCGCTGCCTCATGGTGCTCATGGGCTGCACTTCGTAATTGCCGAAATACATTTTCTCCCGCGGGACCGCCGATTCCAAAGCCACGCGTGCTTGCGCGCCAGCCGCGGAGGGCGGAGGTGGCGTAGAGGGACGAGCGGTAGCGCCGGACTCTGGCCGGGCTGCCGCTGGCCGCTCTGAACTGGGAGCCTGCGCGGGAGCTTCGAAAGCTTCTTCGAGTTGTTCTTCCGTCTGCTGGTGACCTGCGCCCGTTCGCTGTTGAGTGGCGGCTGCGCCCCCACCAGAGATAATCGCTTCGATGTCCTGTTTGCTGATACGCCCGCCAGCGCCGGTGCCTGAAAGCCTGGAGAGATCGATGCCATGTTCTTTGGCCATGCGCCGGACAAGCGGCGAGCTATGGATGCGTCCGCCGTCCTTCGAAGCGCCGGGCGTCGGCGCGGGTTGCGGTCTAGATGGCGCCCCGCCAGGAGCTTGCGGTGTCGCGGGTTTCTGAGCCGCGGGAGGCGCCGTCGCCTGCGTGGGACGCGCGCCCTGCTGAGCTGCCGGCGATGCCGCCGGTGCAACTTTCGGGGCAGGCTGCGCGGGAGCGCCGGCAGCAGCGCCGGCCGCATCGATAATTCCGACCACCGTCTGGATGGGCACGGTCTTGCCTTCGCCAACTTTGATTTCCTTCAGCACACCGGCCGACGGCGAAGGAATTTCCGCGTCCACCTTGTCGGTAGAGATCTCGAACAGCGGTTCGTCGCGCTCGACTTTGTCGCCAGGTTTCTTCAGCCATTTGGTGATGGTGCCTTCGAAAATGCTTTCGCCCATCTGGGGCATTACGATGTCAACGGCCATAGCTAGCTCCTCTTCTTTCGCAATCCCACAAATTATAGTCCATGTTACTCACGCCCTCGGATTCAGACCTTGATCTTGAAGGTGCGCTCGAACCAGTAATGGTGCATCCCGTTGCAAAAACTCCTGTGACAGAAAAAGAACCGAAGCTGAACCGGTCACCGAGTCAATTCCACAACGAGGACACATTGCTGTCGCATCGCCGTCGACCCATTCCTGGATCTCGCTGGGCGTGAAACTCTCCAGGCAGTAAAACCAGCCGCAGCGCTCGCTCTGTTGGATTTCGTTTCGATGCCGCGAGCAATTTTTGTGCGCATGAATGTAATCCAGTCCAACAATCTTGAGCAGACGGTTGATTAACATCCGCATTCTGATATGAAACGGCCAATCGCTCATGGCTCTGATCGTTAATACCGCGCCAACTCCTTTGCGGCGTCAAAAACTTTTTTAGCATTGGGTAAAAAATATTCTTCCAGGGGCGGGGCGTATGGCACGGGGGTATCCAGAGCGGTGACGCGCATCAACGGCCCGTCAAGATCGCTGAAGGCCTTCTCGCAAAGTATGGCCGCAATCTCCCCCGCAATGCCACCGGTCTTGGTGTCTTCATGCACGACGAGGCAGCGGTTGGTTTTTTTAACGGACTGCAGAATCGTCGCTTCATCGAGCGGCAACAGCGTGCGCAGATCGATAACTTCCGCTTCGATGCCTTCCCGCGCCAGCGCTTCAGCGGCTTCGAGCGAGGTATGCATCATAGCTGCGTAGGAGAGAATCGTCAGGTGCTTTCCCTCGCGCCGCACAATGGCCTTGCCGATAGGAACGGTGTAGTCACCGGCGGGCAGCTCTTCCTTGATACGGCGGTAAAGGAATTTGTGCTCAAAGAACAGCACCGGATTGTTGTCGCGGATGGCCGCCTTCAGCAAACCTTTGGCGTCGTACGGCGTGGAAGGATAAATCACCTTGAGCCCGGGTGTATGTACGAAGTACATCTCTGGATTTGCCGAATGAAATGGCCCGCCATGAACACCGCCGCCCGAAGGGCCGCGCACCACGATGGGCGCCGGAGCACCCCACAAGTAATGGCCCTTGGCCACGAAATTGGTCAACTGATTGAAGCAGCAGGCGATGAAATCAATAAACTGCATTTCCGCAATGGGCCGCAAGCCCAGGTAACTCATCCCACAAGCGGCGCCGATGATTGCGCTTTCGCTGATGGGTGTATCGATTACTCGTTCCCAACCAAAACGCTGCAGCAAACCCTCGCTGGTCTTGAACGCGCCACCGTAAACCCCCACGTCCTCTCCGAGCAATACGACCGTCGGATCGCGCTCCATCTCTTCAAACATCGCCTGCTTGATCGCTTCCAAAAAAGTTACCGGCGCTGCGGTGGCTTCGGTGCCACGAGTTTCCTGCCCGTTGGTTGGAGGAGCCATGTTACCTCCTCTTTCCTTGAGGCGCAGAGGCAGAGCTGGGCCGGCCGCTCTTGCCACGTAACAACTGGTTACGTTTGCTAGCAAGTTGCTTGGCGGGTTTCTTGTCCAGTGTTCTGTGGGGCGTCGTGGGAGCCAATTTCTCGTTGTTGCGCGCCTCTTCGGCGGAGGCTGGCGTGTCTCCAAAATGGATGGGCGCATTCTTCCCGCCCGCGCCGCGACCCTTACCAAATCCTTCCACCGACCAAACCGCATCAATATTCGATTTTGGCGGCAGCAGGTCGGTCTTGGCCCTTTCCCACTTCGGGGCAATCTTATGGCAATCATCTCCCGTGCAGTAGACGCCCTTTTCAGCTAGCTCCGGAGGGGGCATGGGCGAAGCCTCGGCAAAGTCCCGCTCTTTAGCGAGCAACGCTTCCATCCTAGATTCGATGTCCTTTTTGCCCTTGGCGTCGAGCAATTTTTCGCTGATCAGAAACTTCTCGTACCGCTCGATGGGATCTCGCTGCTTCCAGTATTCGAACATTTCCTTAGGCACGTATTCCGCAGGATCGTGTTGCGCGTGGCCGCGCATGCGCATCGATTTCGCTTCAATAAGGATGGGACCTTGGCCGGCGCGGGCCAGGTCCACGGCTTCCTTAGCGGCGGTATACACCGCGACCACATCATTGCCATCCACGATATAACTTGCAATCCCGTAAGCCTTCGCGCGATCCGCCAAATTTTCCAGGGGAACCTGGCGCTTTACCGGCGTCGAGTAGGCCCACTGGTTATTTTCCAAAATCAGGACGAACGGCGCTTTCTGCGCAGCGGCAAAATTCAAACCTTCGTGAAACACGCCGGTGGAACTGCCGCCATCGCCGATCCACGTCATGGCTACTATTTTCTGCCCAAGATAACGCCCGGCCATAGCCACCCCGGTCATCACGGGGATCAAATCGCCGAGCATCGAAATCGGAGAAACAATATGGAGATTCTCCAAATCGCCAAAGTGACTGGTGCCATCCTTGCCCAGCGTGGGAGAAGTAAATTTGGCCATATGCTGGGTAAAAATATCGCGCGGCGGCACACCTTTGACCAGCAGCGCGCCGATATTGCGAATCATGGGCGCCAGCCAATCTTTTTTTTCCAGGGCATAAGCGCTGCCCACGGAAATAGCTTCCTGTCCCAAGCTGGAGTAAAGGCCACCAACAATCTTGTTTTGGCGGAAGAGTTTTGTCATGGTGTCTTCCACCGCGCGGTTCAGACGCATGTAATAGTAGAGGTCCAGGTGCTGCTGGCGCGTCAATTTCTTGCTCATCCCTCACTCCGCTTGGACAGACATTTGCAAACCTCTTGAGTTGCTACTTCGCCGCTGCGGACAGACGGGAAAATCTGTCGCTCATTGCTTTACGCCGGGATCGCGACAGCATGCTCGGCTGTTTCCAATTTCTCGAACAATTCGTTTCGCGACGTGTGTCTCATCACGAGCCCAAAAACTTCGCCAAAGTGCTTCGTCAGGTGGGACACCACCTCGGACGAATCCACATCACGCTCCAGCAATTTCTCCAGGGAGGTTGCTTTGCGCTCTGCCATTCCGCACGGCACGATCAAATCGAAATGACGCAGGTCCGTGGACACGTTGTAGGCAAAACCATGCGAGGTCACCCATCGGCTGATGCGCACACCGATGGCCGCAAGTTTTTCCCCGTCCGCGCCCGGCGTTTGTACCCAAATGCCAGTCTTACCCGCTTCGCGTCGCGCAAGGATCCCGAATGCCGCACTGGCCCGAATCATCGTCTCTTCCAACATGCGAACATACCAAACCACGTCGCGGCGGATGGCGCCCAAATCCAAAATCGGATACGCAACTATTTGTCCGGGGCCGTGATAAGTAATGTCACCACCACGGTCAGTCTCCTGGAACTGTACGCCCTTTTGCCGGAGCACATTCACGGAGGCCAGCAAATGTTCGCGTTTGCCATTGCGTCCCAAGGTGATGACATGCGGATGCTCACACAAAAGGAGCACATCGTGGATTGCTTTAGCTTTGCGGGCAGCAACAACACGTTTCTGCAACGACCACGCTTCGGCGTAGCCGATGAGCCCGAGATCGACGATGTGGCAAGCGGTCAAAGAAGGTCCTTAAGAAATTCTCGGCATACAGAATGCGTCTAATAAGAAATATCAGACGTTGATCTGCAATCCGCGCACCGAAGCAAATGCGTCACCCATTCCTTCCCACACCGTGGGATGCGCGTGCATCATGTTCATCATGTCGTCGACGGTGCCCTCGAGATGGAGAACAGCGGCGGCTTCGGCTAGAATTTCGGTGGCCAGTGGCCCGATGATGTGGATGCCTAGCACTTCGCCATACTTTTCGTCCGAGACGACCTTAATGAACCCGCCGTGGTTTCCCAGAATCGTGGCCTTGCTGTTACCGATAAACGGGAACTTCCCCACCTTCACGGCATGCCCGGCGTCGCGTGCCTGCTTCTCGGTCAATCCAATCGATCCGATCTGAGGTTCGCAATAAGTCGCGTTGGGAATGCGTGTCTTCACGATTGGTTGCGTAGCTTTGCCGGCGATGTGCGTCACCGCGACAATACCTTCCATCATCGCGGCGTGAGCGAGTTGTGGCAAACCCGCTACGATGTCTCCGATGGCGTACAGACCTTTCTCCTGCGTCTCCATGTGGAGATCGACCTGGACGAATCCTCGGTCCAACTTGGCCTTGGATTTCTCCAGGCCGCAATTTTCGGTCATCGGTTTGCGGCCGACCGCCAACAGCAACTTTTCAGCCTGCAGCGCCTGCGGCTTTCCACTCTGATCCTGGAAAGCCACGGTGACGCCCTTGGCATCGTTCTTCACCGACTCCACCTTACTGCTGGTAAAAATCTGAATATTCTTTTTCCGGAACGTCTTGTCCAGCTCAGTGGAAATCTCTTCGTCCTCGACCGGTACCACTCGCGGCAGGGCTTCTAGGATGGTCACTTGTGTACCAAAGGAATTATAGATGGAGGCAAACTCCACGCCCACCGCGCCAGCACCAACCACTATCAGTGTTTTTGGGATTTGCGGAAGCTCAAGGATCGAGCGGTTGGTAAGAATGGTCTTGTGATCGGGCTCGATGCCCGGAAGCGCTCGCGCTTCAGATCCGCTCACCATTAAGATGTTGGCGGCGTCAATTTGGGTCTTCTTGCCGTCTTTCTCTACGCTGACGCGGCTTGGACCTTCATACCGCCCCCAACCCTGCGCCCACTCCACCTTGTTTTTCTTGAAGAGAAACTCAATACCCTTGGCGTGCTTCTTTACGATTTTGTCTTTGCGTGCCAGCACATTGGCCCAGTTGATTTTCAGGCCGCTGATTTCAAAACCCAATTCCGCTCCGTTCTTAAAGTGATCGTAAATGTCGGCATGATGGAGAAGAACTTTGGTGGGAATACAACCAACATGCAGGCAGGTGCCCCCCAGGAAAGGGTCCTTTTCGACGACCACGGTTCTCAGGCCTAATTCCCCCGCGCGAATGGCAGCCACGTAACCGCCCGGGCCGCTCCCGATAATCGCTACATCGTACTTTGCCACGCGTAGCCTCCTTATGCAGGCGCGAGAACCGGTACGTTGACCGGGAAAGTATCTGCACGCTAAATGTCTTTCGCCGTATTCCGCATGGCTCAGCCCGGGCTTGAAGGCGGGATGCGTCCACGCCACCCTCGATGGGTGCCATGCATTCCCAGCGCGAGCGGAGGGGGCCTCAACAAACGACCAATTTTAGCAGCCGCCCGGCAGCCTCGCAACCTAGGTGCCGCGCATGGAACGTGCGCACGTGAGAAGAGCGGCGAAGCTTTGAAAAGTTCGCACGAAGTGAGCAAAAATGACGATTTTGGCGAAGGCCAAACGAAAATCGTCGTGCTGCCGTAGTCCCCACGGAGCTGAAGGACATGCGACGCAAACGTTCTAGCTCATTGTTAAGCCGCATAAGAGGACGTCGCAATAGGACGATCGAAAATACTCTCACGCGCGGGGAATGGCAGGAAAGTAGCGCTCTTCGAGGACGCGGCGGTGATGCAGTTCGTGGCCTGCGGTGATGAAAGCCAAGGCACGAACCGAAACTTCATTTTTGTTGGCGAGGCCGCGGCGCAGCCATGCGGCATCACTCAAGGAACGAAAGAATGCGATGCTGGCCTCACGAACGGCTACAAACTCTTCGGCAAGGTCTGCCAGGCTACGCTCGGCAAATCCGCCGCTACGAACATAATCATCCTGCTCGAAGCCGGGAAGCGGAGTCTGGTCGGCCCGCGCAATTCGCAATGCACGGTAAATGAAGATCCGCTCGCTGTCCGTGACGTGGCCAAGGACTTCCTTCACGCTCCATTTGTTCGGAGCGTAACGAAAATTTCCATCGCGCTCGCTGCGTCCAGCGAAAAACTGCACTACCTGCAAACGCTGCGCCTCTAAGGCGTTCACTACATTATTCCCGGGAACGAGTGCAATGTAGCCAGCATAGAAGGGCGCATACTCATCCGGTTGCGGCCTATCAAGCTTCATTCTGACATTCCCTCTCAATTCAGGTTGTTACCTGTTACCTCAGCTCGTCGCTTATTGGAGCTTATTGAGTACTCGGCGGAGCTGCCGCGGCCGGGCCTCCAATTTGGCGTTGAACTTGTCTTCGAAATTCCTGCGGATTGGCAATCTTTACGAATGGCTCTGGCGTGCCGCCGCTTCCTCGTACAATGACGCTACCGTAGCCCAGCATGCGACCCCAGAGCGTCTCCTCCACACCGATACTTTCCACCTTCGAAAGCATGAGGTCCAGCGTTCTGCGGCTCCCCATGCCGGTCTTGATGAGCACTCGCCTGTCGGTCACGGCCATTTCCGTAGCATTACGTTTGGCGACCCCGTACAACAAAATAGCCAAGGCGCCGAAAACAAGAATTCCGCCAAGAATGAGCATCCCGCGGGCGCCGCCGGGGATGTGCGCTGCAACCTCGCTGGCACCGGGCTGATTGGAGAGCGAGCCGAGGAGCAACCAAATCCCAGGAACGCCCAGCAGAAGACTAATCAGCAGAGGCCCGACTAGAACGGACCAATGATGGCGCGTCCGGTAAAGCAGAGCCTCTCCAGGAACGAGATTCTTCTCCACGTAACTCATGTCCAACCCTCGACGCCCCAATTCGCGAACAAGGCGAGCGCCTTTTGATGTGCTGCGCGAATCATACTTGATACTCTAAGCGCGTCAAGACGTGGCTTCCATCGGCAACAGGTTCTCTGGGAGGCAGGCATGGGGGTGGTACTCCAGCTAGGACGTGTGGCATTTCAGGGAGAAGCTGGAGCATTCAGCGAAACTGCTGCGGTGCAGCTTCTCGGCGACGGGATAAAGACGGTGCCTTGTTCCACATTTGACGCTACATTTCGGGCGATTAAAGAAGGTGCCGCGGATGCTCTGCTCGTCCCTGTAGAAAATACCTTGGCTGGATCGGTGGTCCGCGTTTTTGATCTTCTGCTGCAGAGCGAATTGCAGATTGTGGCGGAAACTATCTTACCCATCGAACACCATCTGATCGGCTGCCCAGGTGCAACTCTAGCAGATATACGCACTGTGGCATCGCATCCCATGGCGCTGGCACAATGCGAGCATTTTTTCGTCCAGCATCCGTTGTGGAAACGCGTTCCTGCCGAAGATACCGCCGGGAGTGTGCGCCAAGTGATTTTACAAGGAGACAAGTCCAGTGCCGCGATCGCCGGACGCCGCGCCGCAGAGCGTTACCACGGCGTAATTTTGGCCGAGGCGATTCAGGACAATACTGATAATTTCACGCGTTTTGTCCTGCTTGTGCCGGTAAAGGAAGCTGCGGCGCTGCCGCTGCTCGATGCGCGAAAGATGTCCATCGCCATGCGGCTCGCGCACCGTCCTGGTGCTTTGCTAGCCTCCCTTGAGCCATTTGCGCGACATGGTGTGAATCTGCTGAAGATCGAAAGTCGTCCCATCCACGGCCGGCCGTGGGAGTATCAGTTTTTTATCGACGTGGAAGCGGAGGAAGTAAAACAGCTCGAACAGGCGCTAGCCGAGGTCCGCAGGGCCACTAGTGAAGTTCGCGTGTTAGGACTCTACGCCGCGGCACGAAATGGTCCTCTCCCGTCGCTGGCCGCAGAATGATCCGCGTAATGTGCAGTTCGGTGACCGAACGGCGCGCTGCGCGTCTGCGGCGATCGTTCGTCAACGGTGTGAAACTGATTTTGATTAGCAGTAGCTGCAGGCTTCTCCACCCACCATGGCTGATCCTTCGCCGTTCCGACCGGTGACGTCCGCTTTAATCCGACGGAGGCGGCCTGCAAGACGTTCCGCAAGCTGATGTCTGGCCCGCCAGAGACGTGCTTTTAAAGTATTTTCGGTTACGCCGAGTTTTTTCGCGGCTTCCCCCGTGGAATAGCCTTGTATTTCACGAAGGACAAACGCGGTGCGCAGGAGCGGCGAGAGCTCATCGAGGTTCTCGCTGATGATTTCGCGCAACTCCGTACTCTCAAAAACTTGCTCGGGATTCGGACCGTCATCCGCGAAACGTTCCGACGCGGGCAATTCATCTTCTCGTGGCGTTTCATCAAGCGATATAGCCGGACGCGCTTTGGCACTCCGCCGACGCATCAACGCAGCGTTGATGACGATGCGGGTGAGCCAGGTAGAGAACTGAGAGCGACCCTCAAACCGCTTTAGATTGCGATAAGCGGAGAGCAAACCGTCTTGCAAAGCGTCTTCGGCATCTTCCGCATTTCCGAGAACACGCAGAGCAGTCTGAAAGAGCGGGCGTTGGTACCGGCGGAATAATGTTTCCATTGCTTCAGCGTCGCCGCGTTGGCCGGCGCGGATCAACTTATCCTCATTCCACCCAGTCTTGATCGCCTCTTGTGTTGGTGCCATTTGAGCTGCCACAGCTTGCGTTGCCATCTTCCCTCCCCGTTTTAGTTAAATCTCGTCGCGTGCGCCTTGGACGCGGAAACTTTTCTAACTCAATGCACCGGGACTCCACCGGCCGGCACTTTCGGCTTCTTCATCAGCAGTAAAATTGGAATCACGGCAAAAAAGATGATGCCGAGCATCTTGAAGTTGTCGAGAAATGCAAGCATTGCCGCTTGGCGCTGAACTGTGTGATAGATCATGGTGTGCGCCTGCGCGCTAGCGTGAGCGGCACTCGATCCAGCGGCCGAGAATTTCGCCTGCAACCCATTTAGCATGTTGTGGTACGCCGCAGAGTAATCGTTGACATGCTCCATCAACCGGGATTGGTGATACTGCGTGCGGCGGTCAAGCATCGTGGTAACGGTAGCGATGCCGACGCTGGCGCCAATGTTTCGCGCAAGGTTAATGATGCCCGTGCCCATATTGGTCTTTTCTTTAGGAACGTAGGCAAATGCAGCGACGTTAATCGGGATGAACAGAAATGCCAAACCGAAACTCTGCAACATCCTCGTACGGACCGCGTGTCCGTAATCGAGGCCCAGGTCCCAGCCAGCCATGACGAATAGAGCTGAGGCGGAGACAATACAGCCGAACGTGATCAAGATGCGCGTGTCGACGCGCGAGACCAGCATTCCCACTACCGGCATCATGCACATGATTACCGCGCCGCCCGGCGACAGCGCCATGCCCGCCAGCCTTGCCGTATATCCCATCAGCTGTTGCAATAATTGAGGAATCAGCACAGTGCTGGCATAAAGTACGAAACCCAAGAAGAACATGGCCGTCGTGGCTATCGCGAAGTTCCTATCTTTCAACATGCGCAGATCGACCACCGGCTCCTTCTCGCGCAGTTCCCACAGAATTCCGGCGACGATGCCAATCAGCATCAGCACGAAGAAGGTGCGGATAAAATTCGAGGACATCCAGTCTTCGCGCTGGCCCTTATCCAGAATGATCTGCATGCTCCCGAGTCCCAAGCTGATTAGGCCGATCCCGATGTAGTCGATGCGGAATCCGCTCTTTACGCGCGCGCGCTTCATGTACGGTGGATCACTGATGAGCCAGTTGGTGAGCAGTAGGGAGATGATGCCCACAGGCACGTTGATGTAAAAAATCCAGCGCCAGGAAAAATTATCGGTGATCCAACCGCCGAGCCAGGGCCCGATGGTTGGTGCGACAACGACCGCAAGACCATACACGGCAAACGCCATACCGCGCTTTTCGAGTGAAAATGTATCGTTGAGGATGGCCTGCTCACTGGGCTGCAATCCGCCGCCGCCGGCGCCTTGCAAAATCCTGAAAATCACCAGCACTCCCAAGCTCGGTGCAAGCCCACACAAAAATGAACTAACCGTAAAGACAGCCACACACGACATGTAAAACCGCTTTCTACCCATAATCCCCGACAGCCAACCAGATAGCGGCAACACGATGGCGTTTGAAACTAGATACGACGTCAAGACCCACGTAGATTCATCCGCACCTGCCGACAAGCTGCCAGAAATATGCGGTAATGCTACGTTCGCGATGGAGGTGTCCAACACTTCCATGAATGTCGCAAGGGTCACCGAGACAGCGATCACCCAGGGGTTGATCGTGCCATCTGGCATTCGGAGCTTAGATAGGATCGTCGGCGACATTGCTCTTGGGACTGCTGTTCCTTTTCCTTGTATGACGCTTCGCTGAATTCTTGGAGCGTTTCAGTTGGTGATAACTGTCACATCGGCATTCATTCCGGGTCGCAGGACTGCGATGTTTGCGGGAATCGGGTCCACGGCGATTTTCACCGGAATGCGCTGGACCACTTTCACGTAGTTTCCCGTTGCATTTTCCGGGGGCAATAGACTGAGTACTGTCCCGGTGGCTCCGGCAATGGAATCCACATGCCCGCTGAACGTCTTTCCGTACATATCGACCTTGATCTCCGCTTTCTGGCCAGGTCGAACGTTCCGCAGCTGTGTCTCTTTGAAGTTCGCAGTGACCCAAACGTTTTGCAGCGGCACAACCATTAACAATCCTTGTCCGACCTGCACAATCTGGCCGAGTTCCACCTGCTTGTGCGTAACCACGCCGTCAACCGGGGCAACGATTTCCGTATAACTAAGATTCAGCTGCGCAGCCTCCAGCTCGGCGCGGGCTTGATCGACTTTGGCAAGCTTGGCGCGAGCGTCCGCGCTCCGCACCGTAATCTGCTTGGTATCCGCGTGCGCGGAAGACACACCCGCACGGGCTTGTTCGACGCGGGCCTTCGAAGCATTCAGTTGTGCACCGGATATGGAAACGCTGGAGCGCGCTTGGGCGAGTTTTTCCTCATCTGCTTTAAGCGCGCTGGACGTGGCGTCTGCATTTGCTTTGGCAGCGTCGAATTGCTGCTTCGAAATTTCACCTCTTTCCATCAGCGGCCTGTAGCGTTCCAGATCGGCTTGTGCGAGCCGCGCGTTTGAGCGGCTCTTCTCTACCATCGCCTCCGCGTACGAAACATCCGCAGTGTGAGACTGCTCATAAGCCGCCTGCGCTCGCGCCAGATCTGCTTGCGCTCCTAGGAGCTGTGCGTTGGCGCCAAAAGTTCCGCTGGCCACGGTCTCGCGCGTGCGTGGCACTTCCGCACCTGCCGCCTGCGCTTCACTTTCCGCCAGTGCAACCGCTGCCTTGGTCTGGTCCAGCGCCGCTTGGTAATCGCGAGGATCAATTTTCACCAATACTTGTCCGGCCTTCACCGGCTGGTTGTCCAGTACCAGCACCTCAGCAACGCGACCCGAAATTTTAGAAGCAATGGGCGTTACGTGCCCATCCACCTGAGCATCATCCGTCGTTTCACGGTTATGGTAGTAAAACAAGAGCAACAGGATTACCGCGAGCAGAACTGCTCCGCCCATGACCAGCCATGTGCGGACCTTGGGATTCTTTAGCCCTTTGGGGGGCTCCTCCTGAGGCTCTTCCAGATAAACGGGAATCTTCGCCGCGTTCTCCAGCCCCACTTCCATCTCAATACTCATCGTGTCCTCACTTCGAGTAAACCCTCTCCATTTGGCCAATGGACCGAGCGAAATCGGCGCGTGCTTGGTTGAACCGATACAACGCCGAAATCTGGTTGGCATTGGCGCGAGCCAGCGAATCTTGTGCTTGGATTACCTCAATATTGTTGGCGACGCCCGCCCGGAAGCGGTCCCTCGCCTGATCGACCTCTTCCTTGGAAAGCTGCACGCCGAGATTTGCGACTTGAACCTGATTTCTTGCGGACGTCAGATTGATGAGCGCGGTCTTCACGTCGAGAGCTATCTGATTTCGCAAGTCATCGCGCTGCTGCTGCAATCTACGAATCTCGAGGTTCGCGCGTGTCGTCTGCGCCCGAATTCTACCTCCCGTAAATAACGGAATCGTCAGAGCAGCACCGTAGTTGTAAGTGGGAATGCCGTTGTTCAGTCTGGTTCCTAGATAGGCCCACTCGCCGTTCACCCGCAGGACGGGCAGGCGCGCATCCCAGGCTTCCTTTTTTTGTGACTCAGCTGCTTTGATCTGAGCCGTAAGGGACTTCCACTCTTGCCGCTCGGCCAGCGCCAGTTCAATCGCCGGCTCCGTTTCTGGCTGAGGGGTATCAAAAAAACTCAATGAGTCCGCCAATTCGATTGACTGGCGAGGATCCAAATTTAGAAGCCTGCTCAAGATGTATAGCGACGCTTCGCGGTCGGCTTCGGCTTCCAGCAAGCGTTGTTTTTCATTCTGCAATTCCACGTTGGCGCGTAACGTATCGATACCCGTGCCCACGCCTTCCTTCTGCACGTCCGTAGCCTGGTTGAAAAGCGCCTGAGCCAATTCCACGCGGGAGCCGGCCGCTTGGACCGTCGCTACTGCTCGCAGCGTGCCGATATATTGCGACACGACCAGCAAGACTACTTGTTCGCGCGTGGAAAGGCTGGTGGCTTTTGCCGCATTCGCGTTTTCTCTGGCGGCTTGATAACGCCTCCACAACGTGAGATCAAAAACAGGAATTGAAAAAGAAGGGCCCGCCTGAAAAACCTGGAACGGACCGATGTGTTGTGGAAAGCCTGGAAATGGCCGGCCGAAATTGGCCGCGAGATTCGAACGAAATACCGAATCACTAGCATTCAATTGCGCCTGCGGCAGCAAACCCGCGCGAGCAACATTCTGGTCCTGGATACTTTCGGCGGCCTGGAGGACGGCAATTTGCGCTGTGGTGTTCTGTTTCAATGCAAGCGCAACCGCCTGATCCAACGTTAATTTCACAACTTCAACAGGAGGATTCGCTGGGAGGCTCTGATTTTTGCTGCTTTGCGCTTGCCCCGCGCCGGGTATGAACAGGAGAAGGCTGAAAAATGCGATATAAAAAATGATCGGCTTGTGCTTGAAGCGCTCTTTCGAGTGTTCGCCGTTTTCTTCGTTCTCCTGGCCTACAATTTCGCGCACTATGGCCTGATTCAGGCAGCCTTCGGCAATAAGGTGCGCGCCCTCTCTATAAAGTTCCTTAAGTAGAACCTTCCCGGCTGAATCGATAAAGCTGACGCCGCACAAATTAATGCTGAATTTTTCCTGTGGTGAAGCAGCCCGCAGCTCGTGCCAGCATTGCTCGAGGGTGCCCAGGAAAGGCCCCGCTAACCGACCCTCCACGCTCACGACAATCTTGCCGCGCTTCTTTTCGGTTGTAATCCTAAACATAGTCGAGAATGATGCACGGAGAGCACCAACTGACTTTCAGAACAAGTCATTTATAATGAGTAAAATAGAATAGAAGCCTTCCACTAATTGCCCATTAATGGGCAATTAGTGTGAATAATGTCAAATGGCCGACAACAGTAACGCCCACATATGGTCACACAAAGTGTAGGTGGACCAGGTGAAGGATGAAGACGCGAGGACTAGCGTCGCACCGCAATGCCTTGCAACTCGAAATGGCCACCACGAAGGATCGAAGCTACTCCAATAAATTCACGAGCCGGCAAATCCTTAGCCGTGAAATAGCTTCGATATGCAGTGTTGAATTTGTCGTAGAGCGAAAGATCTGTGCACGCGATCTGAACGTATACCAGATCATCCATGGTCATGTTCGCTTGCGCAAGCGTGGCTTTGATGTGTTCAAGCAAGAGATGAATTTCTACATCAATTTCAGCCGGAGCATTCCGTGTCTTAGGGTCAATGCCAATTCGTCCAGAAAGGTAAAGGGTGTTGCCGACGAGAATGGCGCCGCTAAACGGCAATTGCGGATTATCGTCTGGGAGGTTGATGGCCTTGCGCGTGGATTGCGGATTCGCCTGGGAAGATAAACCGTGACCTGTTAAAAGCCCGGCTAGAATTAGAATGACGATTACAAAGCCAATGCGTCGATTCACGTTATGCCTCCATTCCCCTTGAGAACGAGTGCTGATAGAAATCGCGCGTCAGTGTAATATCCGTGGTATCAGCCGGCAAGCCTGAAAAGGCAAAGCGAATGTGTCTTAGCGATGTGTTTTCACCTTTACAGAGCAATGGCGCCGGTCCTGATGAAATAGAGAGAGGTAAGCCCTACAAAGATCCATAAGAGTATGCCCTGAAGGAGAGGGCGTGAGCCGACTGCTTGTATGGTGGAACGAGAAATGCCGGTACCGATAAGAAAAATTGTTGCGGTGAGGCCTAGTCGTCCTAAGGTGAAGACAGATTTGTTGAAGGTGATGAAGGTCGGCACGTATGTGTTCATGATGGCGGCCAAACAGAAGAACAACACGAACCAGGGAAACGGAACGCGCGTTTTGCTTCTCTTTAGTGCAGCGGTGACCAGCGCGAGGGGCACAATCCAAAGCGCACGAGCAAGTTTCACCGTAGTGCCGATCACCAGCGCCTGCGCGCCATATTTGGCCGTCGCGCCGACTACAGAACTGGTGTCGTGAATTGCCAGGGCGGCCCACAAGCCGAATTGCGATTGTGAAAGATGCAGTGCGTTTCCGATCGGCGGAAAGATAAGCAGCGCAATAGAGTTGAGGATGAAAACGGTGCCGAGCGAAACAGCCATCTGTTCGTCGTCGGCGCGCAGGATGGGACCAATGGCGGCAATCGCGCTGCCACCGCAGATAGCTGTGCCTGTTGTGATGAGATAAGACGAATTGTTACGAACTCGCAGAATTTTGCCGATAGCCAAACCGACAATCAGCGCAAACGAAATTCCTACGGCGGTGTACACGAATCCGCTACGCCCTGCCTGGAGAACCTCGTGCAGATTCATGCCAAAACCCAAGGCTACCACGGAAACTTGCAACAGGAATCTTGCTGTTGTCCGGCTTCGCTCCAGAAAAGGATGCGGAAAAGTTAGCCCAAAGAAAATCCCTGCTGTTAAGGCGATGGGAGGCGAAATCATTCCACTGCAAGAGAGAAAGAGTAACAGGAAGAAAAGAATCTTAATGGCGAGCGGCATCGATCAAGGAAGCAAAACCGGAGTCTGGGACGCCGGGGTGGATGGTGATGTAATCGCAGAGCCCGGCGTTTTAGGGGCGTGGGGAGCGATGATTTCTGTGACAATTTGGGCCGCCGCGGATTTGCTCTTTTGACAGGCTGAGTCGTAGATGCGGCATTGGGCCAGCGTATACTCGCAGCCGCAGGTACAGAATTCGGCGTTAAGGCGGTGTAGAGCCGCGGTTTTTTGTTGCGGGGTAAGTTTCGAGAGATTCACCCCTGGCAGTTCACTTGCCCGGTCCGCATGTTTTAGAAAAATCTCGCCGGTATCTTCAAATGTTTCCACCCTTGCGTTGATGGGCAATCCAAGAAGCGCCCGGATTTCAGTTTCATACAGGAGTGGATTACGCAGACCGATATGTTTCTGAACCACGCGGCCCTGCGCATCGAGCACAAAGGAAGATGGGAGAGCTGGTATGCCTCCGTATTGAACGCGGATTCCCGCAGTGGCAAGCGCGATCGGATAGTTGATCTGAAATTCTTTAACAAATTCTTTAATGATTTGCTGATCGTCGTCGTCCAGCACCAAGCCGATGATTTGCAGCCGATCTTTATATTTGGACTGCAGCTCAACAAGGTCTGGAATTTCGGCACGACAGGGTCCACACCACGTAGCCCAAAAATTCAGGAGAATCACTTTACCCCGTGAGGCCGCAAGGCTCACCGGTTTGCCGTCAAGCCCCGCCAGATTGAAGTCGGGTGCCGCATCAGGATTGCGAACAAAGCGGATGGTCGGTTGCTCATTTTGCCTTTCAGGGTCGTGTGAATGAGCCACATCGATGGCGAAAAGTAGAGACGCGAACAGCACAGCCAGCCGGAATTTCACCAATTTACTCTGATTGCTACGTCGATCGGGTGCTTTGAGTGTCATGGTCTCTTCAACTAGGAAAGCATAAGGTACGGATGATGGACAAGAGCGCGCGGGCAACTAATCAACACGTTTTTCAGCGCGTGCAGGACACGGTGGAGAAAACACACAGCGCCAAGTTGCTATTGATTATACCGGGCGCCGGATGTTCAGTTTGCGCATGCGAGCTTGTAACGTGGTCCGCTTCATGCCCAGTAGGGCGGCGGCTCCTTTGGGGCCGGCGATACGCCAGTCGGTTTGACGCAGCGCGCGGTGGATGTGCTGACGTTCAACTTCTTCGAGAGTAGAAATGGAGGCATTGCCCGGCGAGGGCGAGAAGGGTGAAGAGGCACTGGGTGAGCTGGACGTGACGGTTGGGAAAAACGAAGCGGTATCGGATGACCCGATGCCAGAACTTGGGCTCGAAGAGGCCTTTAATTCTGAGACGGGGACGCGAAGTTCTTTGCCTGGTGAAAGAAGCACTGCACGCTCAATAAGGTTCTCCAACTCGCGGACATTGCCAGGCCAGCCATAATTGACAAGGGCATCCATCGCTTCCGCCGGGACGTACTCGACGGTCTTGTTGAGGCGCCGGCTGAATTTCTGGACGAAATAGCGAACCAGGAGTGGAACGTCTTCGGGGCGTTCTCGAAGCGCGGGGACTTGTATCGGGAAGACATTGAGACGGTAATAGAGGTCGCTACGGAAGGCGCGCTCGGCAACTAACTTGGCCAGGTCCACGTTGGTGGCCGCGACGACACGAACGTCCACGCGCTGGGTACGGTTACTGCCCAGGCGTTCGAATTCCTGTTCCTGCAGAATACGCAACAGCTTGGGCTGGAGTTCCAGCGGGAGGTCGGCGACTTCATCCAGGAACAGGGTTCCGCGGTCAGCCAGCTCGAAGCGGCCAATTTTTTGATTGAGCGCGCCGGTGAAAGCCCCGCGCTCGTGTCCGAAAAGTTCCGATTCGAGTAGGCCGCTGGGGATTGCAGCGCAATTGATTTTGACGAACGTACGTTGGTGGCGTGGACTTAGATTATGAATCGCACGAGCAATTAGTTCCTTGCCTGTTCCTGTTTCTCCAAGAATAAGGACAGCGGTCCCTGCTGGAGCGACCAATTCTACTTGTGCAAGCGCACGCTTAAGCGCTGGACTATCTCCGATTATTTCCTCAAAATTAAATTCACTTCGAATCTCTTCTTCAAGATAAAGCTTTTCTTCCGCCAGCTTGTTTTTCAGAGCATCGATTTCCTTGAAGGCCAAAGCGTTTTCTACCGCAATGGCGATCTGCCCGCCAACTTGCTGTAGCAGCTCGACATCCTCAGAAGTGAAAGTGTCGATTCGACGGCTAGCAAGATTGAGCGTGCCTAACGTTCGGCCATGGTTGATGAGCGGGATGCAACAGACAGCTTGCAGACCCTCGCCGCGAAGATTACGAACGATTTCGCCGGAATAGCGGTCCAGCTCGCCGCCGCGCACGACGAGGGCATGACCTTGGGCAATAGCTTGGCCGGCAGGAGAGGCGTCGCGCGGAATAGTTGACTCTTCTTTGAGGAGTCCTTTGCCACCAGGGAAATCCAGCGCATGAATTTTCAGCAGGCCGCTGAGAGGTTCGAGCAGCGCCAAACTAGTGTAGTCGTGATGGATTACACGTTCCAGGCTGGAAACGATACCCCGAAAGAGCTCATGAAGCTCGCGACTGGTGACGAGAACATTGTTGACGTCGAGGAGTACTTGCAAGCGGTCGCGCTCTCGCGCAAGTTGGGTTTGATAAGCTTGCGAGGTCTCCAAGTTTAAAGCGTTATCCACCGCCACAGCGACTTGGCTGGCAACACGCTGCATGAACTCAAGTTCAGTGCTGGTGATTGCTTGCGGAACCAAGCGTCCAAAACCCATGGCGCCCAGGCGGCGCTGCGCGGTGGTAAGCGGAACGATAGCCAAGGAGCGCACGCCGGACTTATTCAGTGACCGGCAAAATTCAGGATACCGGCTCTCTTCTTCGACGTCCTGAACGACGAAGGGTTGCTGCGATTGCCAGACCCAGCCAGAAGGATGACCTTCGATAGGAGTTTCCGTGCCGGCGTACTTTTCAGTAGGTATGCGTGTTTCCAGAATGTGGAGCCGCATAACGTTCCGCGCAGGGTCGTGAAGTGTCAGGGCAAGAAAATCAAAGGCGATTACAGAATGAAGGCGACCGGCGAGCTCGTGGAATAGCGCGGGGAGATCGCGTTGCTGGGCTATGACCTCGCTTACTTCAAGCAAGGCTTCGAGCTGACGCCGGGAGTGATCGAGCGGCGCGGAAACCACCACTTCCGGCGGAGATAGGACAGGGTCCGCCATACATGGCAGGATAACACTCGGGTCATCCGAGGCTCAACCACACTCGTGTTTGAATTCAAAAGATACGTATCTCGCATACTCAGTCAGAATGTCAAGACGTCACTCGCCTCTGCTAAAGTACTTGGCGTGCGAAGTTAGTTTCATTTCAGCGGACGGAATAAGATGAAGCCAGGATTGCAAGTCATGAAATTCGGCGGTACCTCTGTGGGCGACGCGGCTTGTATCGCGCGAACGGCACAAATCATCGCAAAGGCTTCTCGAGACAATGCTTGCATTGTGGTGGTCTCGGCGATGAGCGGGGTAACCAACCGATTAATCGTATCCGCTAAGCGAGCTGGGGCAGGCGAAGGCGGTGAAGGTGCTGCGCTCGTGACTGCGCTTCGTCAACAGCATGAGGCCGCGCTTACAAGTCTGATCCCGAGCGAGAGCGCCCGCCAAAATATTTTACAGAGCATGGAGGAGGTTTTCCGGGAGGGTCGGCGGCTTTGCGAGGGCACGGCGCTGCTTCGTGAGCTTACGCCTCGCACACTTGACGCTATTTCAAGCTTGGGCGAGCGGCTGGCTGCTCCTTTGGTGGCGGCTGCGGTCAGAGTATTAGGCGTGCAAAGCGAAGCGGTAGACGCGACGGAACTTATTGTTACCGATTCCTTTCACGGTGGCGCCGAACCAAATCTGGAATTGACGCGCGAAAGATCCGAGGCGCGATTGCGTCCGCTATTAACACGAGGAATTGTTCCCGTAGTGACCGGCTTTATAGGCGCTACGCAAGACGGAAAGCTAACCACGCTGGGTCGCGGCGGCTCAGATTATTCCGCGACCATCCTGGGTGCGGCGATGGATGCGAATGAAGTGATCATCTGGACCGATGTCGACGGCGTACTGACTGCGGATCCGCGATTGGTGGCAGATGCGCGCACGATTCCGATGATTTCCTATCGCGAAGCAGCGGAATTGGCTTTTTTCGGCGCTAAGGTGCTGCACCCAAAAACACTAAATCCCGTGATGAACGCGGCCATTCCAGTGTGGATTCGAAACAGTTTCGCGCCTGAGCGCGCGGGAACGAAGATCACTCCCGAAGGCCGCAGCATTGGCGGAGGGGTTAAGGCCTTGACTGCAATTAGAGACGTGGCGCTTATTAGCGTTGGCGGACCGGGAATAGTGGGGTTACCGGATGTGGTGGGGCGGACTTTTTCGACCACGGCAGCACTGCGCGCGAACGTACTTCTAATCTCGCAGTCTTCCTCGCAGAACGACATTTGCTTCATCGTGTCCACTGCGGATGCGGAGCGAACCGTAGAGGCTTTGCGGCGTGAGTTTGCTCAGGACCTGGCACACCACAAGGTTGAACACATTACGGTGGATCCGAATATTGCCATCGTGGCGGTAGTAGGGGAAAACATGCGAGGCACACCCGGGATCGCGGGAAAAACCTTCAATGCACTTGGCCGTGAAAACGTAAACCTAATAGCGATTGCGCAAGGATCTTCGGAAAGTAACATTTCGTTTGTGGTGGAAGAAAAGGCCGTGAAAATCGCGTTGATTACGACGCATCGTGAATTCGGGCTGGACAAGGCTGAAAATTGATTTTGGATTTGGCACGCTGAATACTCCAGCTGCGTCCAGTAAATGCTGTATTCTTCTTACGGGGAATGTGGTGTAGAGGTAGGGTTTGCCCGGAACACGCAGCGGGCTAAGAACGCTTTCTTCCCCCCGGTCGGAGCAAAGCCTGTTGTCTAAAGTACTTATCGTTGATGACGATGGCACCTCCCGTCAGGCCGTGCGCAGCCTTTTCGAGGGCGAGGCGGGATTTGACGTATGCGGAGAAGCAGTCAATGGCTTAGACGCCTTAGCGAAGGCCAACCACTTGTCGCCGGATATCATCGTTCTCGATCTATCTATGCCGGTAATGAATGGTTTGGAAGCAGCTGAGCTTTTGAAGTTGATCCTGCCTAGAGTTCCAATTTTTATGTTAACGGTTCACAGTGGACCGGAAGTCCAGGGAGCAGCGCAGGCCGCCGGCGTTGATGCCGTGTTTAGTAAGTCCGAGGACCTCTCACGCCTGATAACGCGAGCCAAGGCCGTCTTACACGCCGAGTAGCAGCATTATTTCATACGTTTTATACGCCCAGTTATGCGTACCGTTTTGCGCTGCCCCTTCAACATTTAGGCTGTTTTTACCTACAGTATGTCCCTTTGATTGATCAGAACATGTCTCTATCGACGTGACACTTAGTTTTACTGAAAATAGTGTCTCGTGCCACACGTGTGGCGATAGAAAATTTAGGACGGAGGTGGTTGAAATGTTAGCAATAATCGCGGGTGTTTTGCTCGTTATGTGGCTTTTGGGATTCACAGCGTTTCATGTGACTAGTGGCTTGATTCACATCTTGCTCGTTCTGGCGCTTATTTCGATCATCTTTCATTTCTTCCGGGGAAGAGCGGCAATACCATAGGGGCTGGGAAAACCGGCCCGTTTTTTGTCCACTTCGCGACGCGATCTGTTGTGTTGGAACACGTTTCTATCTCCTGCAATAGTGATGGCTTTCACTGATTAGGGAGTGATGGTAGGCCCGTGCGGGCTCGAACCGCAGACCTCCACCGTGTCAAGGTGGCGCTCTAACCAACTGAGCTACGGGCCTAAATCATTATTTATAAAAGACTTAAACAGTTCCTTGGGACTCGTGACGTCGGCTTCCAGGGTCCGATTAGAGACCGATTGAGGTCGAAACTGTCTCAAGTCGCTGAACCGCCGCTATCCGCGTTTCGGGCAAAGAATGCGAGTAGCGAGCGGTCATCGTAATCCTAGCATGACCTAATAGGTGCTGAACAGTTATCAGGTCAACGCCTGTCTTAGCCCAATAATTCTGTCACACCTTAATGGCCCGGTGAAAATGTCACCCTATGAACAGGGAGACATTCGCATTGAGTCAGAAAGAGTTGCAACGAGTGGCGGTTATTTCAGCATGTTTAAAGGGAGAGGTGGCGTGTGCCAGAGCCGCCGAACTGCTCTGCTTGAGCGTGCGCCAGGTCAAGCGCTTGGACCCCAGCGCTCCGCTGAGATAAATTTGGGTCACAAGGAGGTCCCTGTGACCCAACTTCGTAAACGGATGTTGGAAGAACTCCAACGCCGCAACTATTCCCAAGCTACAACCCGTGGTTACATTCTTGCCGTAAAGCAGTTTGCAGAGTACTTCGGCCAGTCTCCGGAAAAACTAGGCGCCGAGGAGATACGTCGTTACCAACTCTACCTGCTCAACGAGAAGAAACTCGCCCCTGGCACGGTCGAGATCCGCATGTCGGCCTTGCGCTTTCTCTACAAGAAAACCCTGAAGCGACGCGATCTCACCTTTGATGATCTGGTCTACCCGAAGAGACCCAATAAACTACCGGTCGTGCTGAGTCCGGAAGAAGTCGCACGACTGATCGAAGCAACACCTCACCCCATGCATCGCACCATCCTCATGGTTCTCTACGGTACGGGTATTCGCCGAACCGAGGCGTCGCTGTTGAAGGTGAGTGACGTCGATAGCCAGCGCATGGTGATGCACATCCGCCAGGGCAAAGGCTCCCGGGACCGCGATCTTCCCCTGAGGCCCAAGCTGCTGGAGGCCTTACGCGAATATTGGCGCTGGAATAAACCTAAGGACTATCTATTTCCCAGCCGCTCCGGTCATCGTGGCCTGGAACAACCAATCTCCGACAAGACGGTTTGGAATATCTGCAAAGCGGCCGCCGTTCGTGCCGGCATCCAGAAAAAGATTGGGCCGCACACTCTGCGCCACAGTTTT
>DATNMX010000106.1:0-30843 GCA_035602135.1 Candidatus Dormiibacterota bacterium | reverse complement strand
CGCCTCCGTCCACTGTCTGTACAGAAGCGGCATTCGTAATGGACGTGCTCAATCCGAAGGTGCCATTTTGGTCAAAAGTATTCACGATCCCTTGGCCAAAATGGTCGTAGACGATTCCGAAGCCCGCCCGGATCGAAGACTTCCCGGGACCTCCAAAAAGAGACTTGAACAGCCCGCGCGTCGCACTGGGAGAGTAGGCGATCGAAAAGCGCGGACCAAAATCCTTGAAGTCGTATCCCCAATACGGCTTGCGGCCGTTGGCTTGGCCAGAAAGGTCGAATCCAAAGGTCGGGCTATAGACTTGACCCAAGGCCATAAGGCGCGCCCGCGTGTCTACAAAATCATGGAGACTGATGTTGGGGGCTGCTTGCGTTCCCGTCGTTTCATACGGAGGCTCGAGAATGGTATAGCGCAGACCGGCGGTAACTGTGAGGTTGGACTTCACGTGCCAGGTATCCTGAGCATAGACTTCATACTCCCAAGCGCGGAAATGGCGCGGAACGGGTTGTCCCTGGCGCAAGGTAGAGCCCGTCTTGTTTCGATTGTAATTTCCCGTGACCTGGCTCACGATTCCGACCAGGTCAATGATCGGGTTGTTGTAGACGCTCAAATTGGCGGGATCAACGGCGGGAAACCCAAATGCAGCCGGGTCCAGGCTGCCACCACTTCCTGCCGGAGCAGCTTTTAAATAGAGAGGATTGAGCAGCGCGGAGTTGAAAGAAGTAGCATTTGAGGCACGCACGTTGTTAATCAAGCGGAGATTGGTTCCAAACTGAAGCGTGTGCTTCCCTTTTATCCAAGAAACGTCATCGACGAAATTGTGCACGGGAATGTGCGAATCGCGGGTAGAAGTTGCCGGCGTGAGATCATCCAAATAGCGGAACGATACGAGCTGTTGGGTCTGCAATCCCTGATGCGAGGTGCTTTGACGCGTGTATCCATATCGAAAGGTATTAATCAAATTCGCTGAAAGAATTCCGGAATAGCCAACTGCAAGCGCTCGGCTGGTGTCACGCGCCACGTCTGTGGCTGGTCCGCCCTGGAATTGCTGCGCGGCTGAATTGGCATCCGCCTGGTAGTTTCCGCGAAGAAAGACGTGATGGGTACCGCTCCGGTTAATGTTGTAGTCGAGCTTGGCGATTGAAGTGTTCTGGTGCAAAGGCAGGGGAGAAGAGAATGACACGCAAGCGATGTTGAAGCCATCTCCGTTGGTGCAGGTGTTCACGTTTGGTGTGGGGGTAGGGTATTTTTGGAAGACCGCCACTGCTGCCAGGTCCACACCGTTTCCGTTGGGGCAAGTTCCATTGGCAGTGCAGTTTGGGTCCATCTGGGCAATTTGTGTGGGCCCAACCGCAAATGTCCCAGCGGCATAATTAAATACTTTACCATCGAGTCCCGTCACAGTTCCTGCAGGACAACTGGCAGCGGCCGCACAGGGGTATTGCACGATGCCATCTCGCAACGCAAGCCCGGGAACGCTCCGATTCTGCTGCGCGGCTTCGTTTTGCCTCAATCCTTCAAAGGTGCCGAAGAAAAACAGCCTATCTTTCCAGATCGGCCCGCCGAGCGAGCTTCCGAACACATTTCTCACAAGCCCCGGCGGACTATTGAGTAGCCCAGAACCGAGCTGCGTGTGCTTGTTGAACCAGTCATTCGCCTCCCCGATCCGAGAACGGTTTTGTATATAGGCTGATCCGTGAAAGCTATTAGAGCCACTCTTGGTGAGCAGCGTAACCTGGCCTCCAGAAGAGCGTCCTTGATCGGCGTTGATGCCTGCCGTGGTGACGCGGAATTCCTCGATGGAATCGAGCGTGGAACGCACCGCACCCAGAAAAGCAGCGCCGGTTGCCTGCGTATTATTATCCACGCCATCTAGCGTAATGTTTGCTTGGTCACTCCGCCCGCCGTTGATCGCGCCGTTTCTAGTGTCAACCGTGCTTGTGGGGCTTGCTGCAAGCGTTCCGATGAAGGCTACACCGGGTTGGAGACTGAGCACTGCCGCGGCATCCCGCCCCTCGAAAGGTAGTGAAAGAACCTGTTTCGAATCGAAGGCGTTCCCAAGACTTGCGTCCACGGTGTTGATTTGCGCTACAGGGGCTTCCGTGACCGTGACGGTCTCACTAACCGAGCCTAGCTCCAGCTTCACGTCAATGCGCGGCGTGGTGGAGACCAACGCTTCGACATTACTGACCTGTCCGGCTCGAAATCCTGGGGCCACCACGCGGACTGTGTAGGTGCCAGGCTTCAAAGCCAAAAACTGGTAGAACCCGTCCGAATCCGTCTGCGTTTCGCGGTTGACGTTGCTGGCTGCGTCATTTACCGAAACTTTCGCTTCGGCAACCGGCCGCCCCTGAGGATCGGACACAGCGCCAATGATCGCGGTTGTGGCACCTTGACCGTATGCAGCGCCAACCATGATCAGAGCAACGAGTAATGAAAATAGCCAAGCCGCCAACCGAATCAAACAGTCCATAGACCACTCCCTTTCGGTGCCAAGTATATTGTGAGGGACCCTCATAGACTGCTCCTTTCGCAAACTGTGCCATAGAAATTAAACGGGATACGAACGCGGCGCGATGCGCGGGAAAGCCTGAATTGAAACCAAATTTGGAGCAACGTAGGATAGACAAGACCCCACTACATCTCTTCCCCGACCCTACTTCACCTATTGTGTTGGTATGATTTTTAAACCACTTTAGCCCAGCATGTCAAGACGTGTGGTTTGATGAGGCGGTTTGTCTTCTTAAATATCGTGCGTGCTGCGTTCCTAGGCGCCGGCCAGACGAAGCAGTTTAGCCTCGGTAATCGCGGGTATTGCACGAATGGGGTCAAGAATAGCGGTAGAAACTTCTCCATCCAATCGCACGAGAGAAACAGCCTCCGCACCGCGGGTCGCTTCGCGCCGGCCCAAGGCAAATGTAGCGATGTTAACGCCGAGTTTTCCCAAAGTGGAGCCCACTTGGCCGATTACGCCGGGTTCATCGCGGTTTCTCAAGTACAGAATCGTTCCCTCGAGTTGCGCTTCCAGCGCGATCCCTTCGATCTGCAGCAAGCGCGGCGAGCCATCGTACAGGACGGTCCCCTCGGCAGTGAATGCTGTTGCCGAGCCGGTCTTTTCTGGAAGAGCCGCAACTTCCAGCGTATTGGGGAAGCCATGTTCCCGGCGCCGCGTTTCTTCTTCCACAATGAGGCCACGCGCCGCGGCGATTGCGGGTGCATTCACGACATTCACTTTTTCATCCAGCACGGCATTCAGCACACCGGCGAGCACTGCGCTGCGCAGAAGGTGAGTGCCCACTTCGGCTACTTCGCCCGCATAGCGGATTCGAATTCGCGCCGGCCGCGAAGCCGCGGCTTGTGAAACCAGCGAACCAAGGCGGTTGGCGAGCTCGAGGTAAGGCCGCACGCGGCGATACTGCTCAGCCGACAACGCCGGCAGATTCACCGCGTTACGAATAATTCCGTCCGCTAAATAATCGCGCACCTGAACAGCTACCTGTGTGCCGACCTCTTCCTGAGCCTCGGTTGTTGAGCCCGCCACATGCGGCGTACCGATCACCGTGGAAAGACCAATTAGTGGCGAATTCTTCGGAGGCTCCACGGCAAAAACATCAAGCGCGGCTCCTGCAAGATGCCCGCTCTTAAGCGCGTCAGCCAAAGCTGCTTCGTCGATTAACTCGCCACGTGCGGCGTTGATGATGCGCGCGCCTTTCTTCATCTGTGCGATGGATGCAGCATTAATAAGATTTTGAGTCGCGGGACTCAAAGCGGTGTGCAGGGAGACAAAATCACTCTCCGCAAGCAACTTTTCCAGCGGCACAAGTTCGACGGAAACCTCTCTCGCCGCTGCCTCACTAATATAAGGATCGTAGCCCAACACGCGCATATCAAAAGCTTCCGCTCGCATGGCAACTTCGCTGCCGATGCGGCCCAGACCAATCAGTCCGAGCGTCTTGCCGCGCACTTCGGTCCCAGCGGCACTGGACTTCTCCCAGCGACCCTCGTGAATTGCTTTATCGAGTTGCGGCACTTGCCTGGCAAGCGACAGCAGCAGCGCAAACGTGTGCTCCGCAACACTCACGGCGTTGCCGCCAGGCGTGCTCATTACTAACACACCACGCTTGGTAGCGGCTTCCAGGTCGATATTGTCCACACCCACGCCTGCGCGCCCCACGCACCGCAGCTTGGTCGCTTTATCCAACAACTCCGGAGTAACTTTGGTGGCACTTCGCACGATCAGCGCTTCAGCGTCGGTAATCTCGGCGTACAACGTGTCTTTCGTGGTCAACACCACGTTCCAGCCCGGCTGTTGCTTGAGCAATTGCACACCGCGTTCGCTGATTTTGTCCGCTACGATAACTTTCATTCAGCCTCTCTCTGTGTTGTCCGGTATTTCTTGCTAACAATAAACTAACCAAGGTAGCGAGCCGCTTGCTGGCTGTCAAATCGCCGGGACACACATTCCTGTCTGTCCCTATTGCCCTCTGCTATAGTTTTGTATTCAACAAAACCTAACGGCCGAGAGCAGCGCGCCGCAGCTTTGTCTGGAGGAACTTCAATGAGTCTCGCAGAACGAATTCAGAAAGATCTTGTGGACGCCATGCGCGCCAAAGACGAACTCCGACTGAGTGTCGTGCGAGGCGTTAAGGCGGCCATCAAGCACAAGGAAATCGAAAAAATCCGACCGCTCGATGAGAGCGAATCCATTCAAATCCTGCAAACGCTGGTGAAGCAGCGCAAGGAATCCATCGATCAGTTCACTAAAGGAGGGCGCCCGGAGCTCGCCGACAAAGAGGCCAAAGAACTCGTCATTTTAGAGAGTTATCTTCCGGCTTCCGCGAGTAATGCAGAAATGGATGCGGCCATTGAGAAGGCGATCTCTGAAACGTCCGCCAACTCCATCAAGCAGATGGGAGCGGTCGTAAAGGCCGCTAAGGTCATGCTGGAAGGCAGGACCGTAGATGGGAAGGCGCTGAGTGACCGCGTTCGCGATCGCCTGTCCAAAATTGGCTGAGTTCTGTTCCCGCCCGTCTGAAGCAGGACGAGTTTGAACCCGGCGTGTGGAAACTTAGCGCCTGCTTACGCACATCGTCACCATGAGCCTGCCCGAGAATATTGCGGTGCGTTATACCGAAGATGATGCGGGCTACGTTACCGTTCGCCCGGTAATGAAACAATCGTTTCGCCTCTTGGAACTTGTCGACATGGTGGTAAGCGTCGCCGGAAAAGACGCACCGCAAGTGCAGAAAATCTTGCGAGCCGGCGCCGTCGTCTACAACGGATATCGCTATTGGTGGGACGGATTTTCTACAGACTCGGCCGATGTAGCGAGTCTCCTTGCGGAGTTTCCCGATGACGATCCGGTGCGCGCCTTCGATCCACAAACAGTTAGCGCCGTTCTTCTGGAAATTGGCGGCGGTACGCAACTTTCCGTGGTCGAGGTAACGCGCAAGGAAGCTTCGAGGAAACGTCTTTTTCGCAGGGTCAGCCCGTGGAACGTTTTGCTGGGTGCCGCGCGCGGCACCGCCCCGCGTTACGAAAAGTATTCGCATGCCCGGCGTGCTGATCTTTTTCGCTGCGTATTACCCTTTGAGACAGCAAGAGCATTGCGGGCCGAATTGCTCGATGCGGCTCCAGGGTCGCTGCGACGCCAGTGGAGTGCACTCCATCCGCCAGCGGCTCTTGTGTTTGTCAGCACAAGAAAATAATCGAAAGAGCAATCGAAAAACGGGCTATTTTGCGGCAGGCTTCAGAACGGCCGTATTGCGTTCGTCACTAGCAATGATGCGGTAGAGTTTTTTCAACTCCTCAGCTTTACTGACCTGCACACTCAGTTCCTTCACCTCAAACGTGCGCGTGTACCGCAGTGTATTGCCGGCAACTTCCGCTTTGCTGTGATAGGTAGCGAAAGTATACTCCGCGTTGACGGGCGGTGGCAGGTCGTCCACTTCATAACCGGCCGGGAGCGCGATCTCAAAAGTGTCGATGTCACGCGACGGTCCATCAAACTCGACGGGATATTTCCGCGGTTCCTTGGTCTCCAGCAAGTCGCGCGACTTATAGCCCACCACACGGGGGCGCACGAGAAGCAGATTTCCGGTAGTTTTCGCATAATTTTCTGCGATAAGCGAATAGACGTATATAAGTGGAGAATTCGTCTCCGTCAGGTTGGCGACTGTAGCCCTTTGAATGTGAAAAGTTCCCAGCGATTGCGCGAGCAGGGTCTCGATCGGCTTGATTTTGTCGGTGTCTGTCGTGGCGGCACGCAGCGCGTGGCGTTGATAAGCTGCGGGATCGCCCATACGTACTTCCTTCACCTCGCCGGTCAGCGTGCCAGTAGGATTCAATGTCAATTTGGCAGTGCGTTGGAGGCCGTTAGTAGTGCCGGGTAACTGGGGTAACTCTATAATTAAATTGATGTGAAGTTCGGCCGTTGTCGTCCCGGTCTACTTGGCGGAAGAGAATGATCGCTGGGGCACCTGGGGCCTGCGATTCACTTGTCATTTTCAATTCTTCAGGTGGGATTGGCTGGAAGCCATCACCCGCTTCGACGGGAGGTGTGAAGCCGGTGGCAGCGAAAGAATCTTTGACCATGGGCTGGTTATTTCTTATATGGATACCGTATGACCTTCCGTATCTACATGCCACATCCGCAGGAACCTCTTTCCCGCTTCGCCCGCCTGCGGCATAATCCCCCCGCACCCGGATTAACATCCGGTATCCTGCCAGGGAGGTTTTAGGTGAGCGAGCGTCCATGGAGTTCCACGGCACCGCCCGGGGAATTCCGCACGTACGTGCCCGCGGAAGAGACTCTGAAGGAATTCACTTTCCGGGCGGTCATTCTTGGTGCCCTGTTTGGTCTGCTGTTCGGCGCCGTGACCGTCTACGTGGGCCTCCGCGCGGGCCTCACGGTGTCCGCATCCATCCCCATATCGGTTCTCTCCATCAGCATCCTACGAGCGTTTGGCCGTTCGACCATTCTCGAAAACAACATCGTGCAAACTACCGGCTCAGCCGGCGAATCGGTTGCTGCTGGAGTGATTTTTTCACTTCCTGCGCTAATTTTCCTCGGTTACGGCTCAGAATTCACTTATTGGCGCATTTTTCCTCTAGCGCTACTGGGTGGCTGGCTAGGTGTGCTGTTCATGATTCCGCTGCGCCGTCAGCTCATTGTGAAGGAGCACGGCAATCTGACATATCCCGAAGGCACCGCTTGTGCGGATGTCCTTGTGGCAGGCGAGCGTGGTGGATCCTTTGCCGGACGCGTGTTCTGGGGGCTGGGCCTCGGTGGCCTTTACACCTTTCTTATGAACACGGTGCGAGCATGGCCCGCACAACCCGAAAATCGTCCGAACTGGTTCCCCGGTGCATCCTTCCGCGCGGCAATTACGTCGGAATATCTCGGCGTAGGCTACATCATCGGCCCCAAAGTATCCGGCATCCTGTTCGCGGGAGGTATCGTTTCCTGGTTATTGATCATGCCGGCCATAAAATTTTTCGGCCAGCTTGCGGGTAACACGCCGATCTATCCGGCGACGATTCCCATACCGCAAATGACGCCTGATCAGCTATGGGGAAGCTACATACGGCCCATGGGTGCAGGAGCGGTGGCCGCTGCGGGATTGATCACTTTATTGCGCACTCTTCCTACGATCGTTTCGGCGCTGCGCTCCGGAGTGAAAGATTTGCGCGCGGAGGGCGCTGGCTCTTCGGGGGCAGCGAGCCGCATTGACCGCGACATGCCCATGAGCACCGTGGTACTCGGCTCGGGCGTTATTATCGCCATGATGTGGGTGCTACTCACCTTTCGCCCGATCCCCGGCGCACAGACGCTGTGGTATCAGAATGCTTTCGCCGCTGTTTTCGTGGTGGTGTTTGGTTTCCTCTTCGTCACCGTGGCCTCGCGCATCAGCGGCTTGTTGGGCAACTCTTCAAATCCCATCAGCGGCATGACCATTGCCACGCTCATGGCTACCTGTGCGGTTTTTCTAGTTTCCGGCTGGACCGCGCCGAACTATGCGGTTCTCGCTCTGACCATCGGCGGAGTCGTATGTATCGCGGCCGCTATTGCTGGCGCTACTTCGCAAGACCTCAAGACTGGCTACCTGGTGGGCGCAACCCCTATTTGGCAGCAGTTTGGACTGCTCATTGGCGTCACTGTTTCAACCATTGCGGTCGGCGGAACGCTTACGCTCATGGATCGCGGGCTGCAAAAATACAATCCCGTTGAAATTCCGGTGAACGTTTCCGAACTCCCGTCAGGAGTGCGTATCGAGCAGAACACCTATAGCTATCAAGGCAAGAGCTACGTACTGATTAACGCGATTGGTTCACGCGAAATTCCAGACGGTGAATATCTCTACGACCCCGCCACCAGCAAGATCCAGGTCCAGTGGGTACATGGAATCGGAAGCGACCAGGCTGCCGCTCCTCAGGCCAAGTTGATGGCTACCGTTATCAGCGGCATCCTGAATCAACGTCTTCCCTGGCGACTGGTGCTCATGGGCGTAGCTCTGGTTCTAGCCGTAGAGATACTTGGCGTGCGTTCGCTGGCCTTTGCCGTCGGATCGTATCTTTCCATTGCCACAACCGCGGCCATGTTCGCAGGCGGTCTGGTCCGCTGGCTGGTGGAGCGCGCCACGAAATATAGTCAGCCTGACAGTGAGGCCAGCCCCGGCGCCCTGTACTCCAGCGGCCTAATTGCTGCGGGCGGAGTGTTCGGCCTCTTGGCCATCATTATCAATATCCTCCAAGATCCGCAAATTGCTACTCGCGTACCCAGCTGGTTCGCTGGCTTACTGCGCCTGCCATGGCATCCTGATTTGTTGGCATTCGGCCCGAAAATTCTAGGACCTTTCGCCACGAATAACCTCGCCGGAATTTTTATGTTTTTGCTGCTGGCGGCTTCGCTGTTTTATTTTGCGCGCAAGAAGCTCAACTAAGTGCAGAAATTTAAAGTTGGTACGTGCGAAGTTTGAGGCATTGAGCTCCTTACACACGCGCACTTGTCACACTTTGACGCACGCCCTAAGCCGCCGTACACTGCATTTATGGCCCCGTCGGTGAGCGCGCGGCGTTACAACTTCGATTGGCGGGGGTTTATCACTCCCGGCGTCAAGCTGTTGGTCCTCATTTGCACGGGAGTTTTTCTCGCTCAGACGCTAGCCAATATCCTGCTTGGCGATCTGCCGGCTTATCACTTCATTACACAAAACTTCGGCTTAATTCCGGCCGCCGTTACCCATGGCCTGCGCATCTGGCAACCGTTCACCTATATGTTCCTTCATGGCGGGTTAGTCCACCTGCTGTTGAACATGCTCATGCTCTGGATGTTTGGTCGCGAACTTGAATTGGTGTGGGGCAAGCGGCGATTTCTGAATTATTTCTTCCTTTGTGGAGTGGGCGCCGGCCTAATCAACGTCGTGGTCAAGACCATTCCGGTTTTTTTTGGCAGGCCGCCATCGGACGTAGCGACGATCGGTGCATCCGGAGCGATCTTCGGGATTCTGATCGCCAATGCAATTCTGTTTCCGGACCGCCGCATTTGGCTAATTCCATTCCCCATCACCATTCCCATGCGGCCTTATGTCGCGGTTATGGCGGCAATTGAATTTTTTGGCACGCTTGGATCTGGAGGCGACGGCGTCAGCCATTTGTGTCATCTCGGCGGCATGCTCGTCGGCTACGTCTATTTGCGCCGCGGATCTTTCCTTTATAACGTGCGCAATAGCGTTACGGACTGGAAAGTTCAGCGCAATAAGAAGAGATTCGAAGTGTATATGAACAAACACAAAGACGAACCGCCGTCCAATCCGGACCACTGGGTTAATTAGAGATTCTAATGAGCGTAGTTACATCCACGAGCCAGGCTTATATCGTTCCACCGATTACGTGAAATTTCATGAAGTTCGTTGTGCCGCGAATCCCCATCGGTGTACCTGCGACTATTCCGATCACGTCCCCCTTGCGGACCAGTCGCTCTTCCAGCAAACGTTTTTCCGCAAGCGACGCTAACGTGTCGATTTTGTGAGGATCCTTGATGTTTTTTGGCATGACTCCCCAAATTAGCGCCATTCGCCGCCGCGTCTCGGCTTCTGGCGAAAACGCGATAATCGGCACCAACGGACGATATCGCGAGACCAGCCGTGCCGTGAAACCGCTGTGCGTAAACACCGCAATCAGTTTCATGTGCAGTTCACGTGAGGCATGGCACACCAGCTCTGCAACTGTTTCCGCTACCTTCAATTGCTCCTGCGTCGATGGTCGCGGAAACTCACGAATACTCGATTCCGCCTCTTCAATAATTCGCGCCATTATGCTTACCGTCTCCACCGGATATTTTCCGGTAGCCGTTTCTGCCGATAGCATCACTGCGTCCGAGCCGTCGAAAATCGCGTTCGCCACGTCTGAGGCTTCCGCACGCGTCGGCCGTGGATTCTCCGTCATCGATTCCAGCATCTGGGTTGCGGTAATTACTGGCCGGCGAAATTCCCGGGCCCGCGCGATGACCATCTTCTGGACCACCGGCACGCGCTCGGGTTTCATTTCCACACCAAGATCGCCACGTGCCACCATGACGCCGTCCGCCGTTCGCAGAATCGCATCGAGGTTTTCTATGGCTTCCGGTTTCTCTAGCTTGGCGATGATTGGGGTGTCTTTTCCCGCTCGCCGAATCAAGCTCTTGGCCTGCAAAACATCTTCGCGGCGGCGCACAAAACTCACTGCGATGTAGTTGGCGCCTTGCTTTAGAGCAAACACGAGATCCTGCCTGTCTTTCGCCGTGAGTGCAGGCACGCGAAGTTTTATCCCTGGCAGGTTAATTCCCTTGTTCTCGCCGAGCGCACCGCCATTAACCACGTCGCAGATCACTTCCACGCCGCGCACTTGCACCACTCGCAACTCAATTAACCCATCCGAAAGCAGAATCCGATTGCCGGGGCGTACTTCCCGCGGCAAAGATTTAAAAGTGGTACTTACCCGCGTGGAATCGCCGAGAATACGTGCGGTGGTAATCACGAACCGCTGGCCCGCGTGGAGCTGTACGGGTCCACGGCCCGCCAATGGTCCGGTGCGAATCTTGGGCCCTTGCAGGTCAGCCAGAATGGCAATCGGTTTCTTATGCTCGATCGAAGCCGCGCGTAGTAGTGCGATGCTTCGCGCGTGCTCTGCGTGGGAACCGTGCGAGAAATTCAACCGCGCCACGTCCATCCCAGCTTGCAGCAAGCGCTTAATCATGCGTGGTGAGCGGCTGGCTGGTCCTATGGTGCAAACTATCTTTGAGTGGCGAAAATTCATGGTATTGCCGGGATAACTCCTCGTCTATTTTTACTTCTCCCAAACGGTTTAATTAAGTGGTGCTACGGCACTGATGCTGAAGCCGTAGTCTATCTAGCGCGCGCAAATTCCGCGACAATCTTGGTCAATACGTCTACACCTTTCGCAAAAGAAGCTACTGGAATTCTCTCGTCATCGCCGTGCATCCGCCGATAATCCTCATCCGTGAGCGGGAATGGCACAAATCCGTAGGCCTGAACATTATGTAGCCGCAACTGTGCCGAGTCCGTTGCCCAGGTGGATTGGAAGGGAAGCACAGGTGCTGAAAATTCCCGGGAGGCGACCTTCGAAATCGTCACGTAAAGATCAGACTCCAGCGATGATGGGGGTGCTGCGAGGCCCCCATCCGGTTGCATTTCAAAGCGTACCTGTGGATCGCTCACGAGTTTGGTGAGGTCCGCGAGCAGCACATCAATGGTGTTTCCCGGCAGCAAGCGGATATTCAGATTGGCGCGTGCCTCCCCAGGAATTACGTTGTTGCGAATTCCCGCCGATAGCATGGTCGGTGCAATCGTGTCCCTCATCATGGCGTTCCACAATGGGCTGGCCTCGGAAATTACTTTCTGCGCATGTTCGCCCCGATCTTGCGTGTCCAGGGCGCGCATCCACTTAGCGATCTCACCGTCCTCAACGGTCGCCAGCTGCTCAAAATATCTTCGCACGATAGTTGTGAAGTGCACCGGTGCGGAGTACGTTCCGATTTTGGCTACCGCAGCGGACAAATGCACTACGGCATTGTCTTTCGTCGGCTGCGAGGCGTGGCCCGACTTCCCTTGTGCCACTACAGCCACATTTACCGCCACCTTTTCGCTTGCCTGGATGGCCACGTACTGTACCTTCCCATTCTTTACAAGAATCTCGCCACCTTCGTTCAATGCGTATCCCGCGGCGAATTTGTCCCAATATTTCGAGATCAGAATCTTGATGCTGGCGTTTCCGCCACCTTCCTCATCGTCGGTTGCCAGAAAAATAACGTCGCGGTTCAAATGCACCGTGGATCGCTTCAGGGCGATGAACGCCGCAAGGTTTGCCGCTAGCATTCCCTTGTCGTCGATGGCTCCCCGACCGTACAAGTAGCCGTCCTTGAGCACTCCCGCGAAGGGATCTACCGTCCACTTGGCCCTGTCCACTCCCACCACATCCATGTGAGCCACAAGCAACAGAGCTTTCGAAGGATCGGCCATCGCCGTGCTCCGCAATCTCGCCACCAGCGCGCTGCGTCCGGGCGCGACGTCCAGCAATTCTGGCGTAAGGCCTTCCTTCTCCAGAATCCCGGCGATGTATTTGGCAGCAGCTTGTTCATTTCCCGGTGGATTTGTCGTGTTTATGCGGATCAAATCCGCGAGCCATCCTTGTGCTTCCTGGGCCAGCGCGGTTGTATCTCCAACGTGAGAGGGACTTGCAGGAATTCCCGGAGCCACCGTTGGCGCGAGCTGCGCCGCAGCCGGCAACCACGCAGTCGCCAGCCACCATGCGGAGCTTACAATCAACTGCCTCTTGCAGTTCCAATTCACGAATCGGTCCTCCGTTTTCCCAACATTCTCGCCAGCAACGTTTTGATACGAAAGCGCTTCATATTAACATGCAGGTATCGACACGCGACTGCGGGTAGTCTAACGTTGTGCATACATTACAGCGTGAGCCAGTACCCTCGAAGCATCGAATATTCTGTTTAATCGGCGTTTGTGTTTTAGGGTGAGGTTCTTTGTATGAAAGCGATTCTCTTGCCAATTGTGTTGACGGCTCTGGCGGCGATTCTGCTCCTGCCAATTGCGGAGCGCTCGATTTACGCACAAGCCCCGTCAGGCCCGCAGGGTGGCTCTCCGCCGCCACAGAGCGCTCCTCCCAAGCCCGCGCTTGCGGCTCCCTCACAACAGCAAGCGCCCCAATCCGGCGTTACCATTGCCGTTGATGTTCCGGTAGTTACGCTGGACGTCATCGCTGCCACCAAAAATGGCGATATCCTCACCGGTTTAAAAAAAGAAAACTTTCGCGTTCTCGACGATGGCGCTCCGCAAACTATCACGAACTTTGCGCCGACGGATGCACCCATCACTATCGTCATGCTTTTAGAGTTCAGCAGCCGCGGCTACTATGACTGGTTCGCTTACCAGGCGAAGTATTGGGCAGACGCTTTCTTCCCTAATCTTCAGCCCAAGGATTGGGTAGCCCTCGAAACGTTCGACATGCGGACGCGCCTCGAAGTCGATTTCACACAGAACAAAGACGAAGTTCGCAATGCGATCTACCATCTCTATTTTCCGGGTTTCAGTGAATCGAACGTCTTTGATGCGCTTCTTGAGACCGTGGATCGCCTAAAGGACGTCAAAGGTAAGAAATCGATTCTGGTACTCGCTACTGGCGTGGACACCTTTTCAAAACACACTTTGGATCAGACCATGAAGCAGTTGCGCCAAAGCGATGTCACCATCTTTGCCGTAGGCCTCGATCGCCCGTACAACAATTTTCTCGAGTCTCGCGGCTATCAAGGCACTCGGATGGATGCCCTGCAAGGGGAAAACCAGTTAAGAACTTTTGCGCAGCAAACCGGGGGCTTTGCCTGGTTTCCGCAATTCGACGGAGAAATTCCCGGTATATTCCGCGACGTGGCCGCATTTCTGCGGCATCAATATAGTATTTCCTATAGCCCCGCGAATGGCGCCAAAGACGGCAAGTTTCACAAGATTAAAGTCGAATTGGTGGCGCCCGATGGTGGCCCTCTTACCGTCGTGGACCAGAAGGGAAAGAAACAGAAATACGTAGTTTACGCTCGCGAAGGTTACCAGGCTCCAAAAGGTGGCGTCGGCGATTGATTTAATATCGCGAAGCGCTCTGCTCGATCGATGGTCTCAAACAGTTTCATGGCACTCTCGAAGTTTGAAGAATACCCTCTCTCTGCGGACCTCTTCGTCGATGTTATTTCTTTTTTCTGCGCGTCAGTATCCCCGCGCGAAATCTACGCGATTGAATAATTCTCGCCCATCAAACCACCTTACCAGCAATTCCATCAATAGCGACGTCTCGCGTTCCCACAAACGATCACTCACCGCACTGGTATGAGGCGTGATGAATAAATTTGGCGTTTTCCATAGCGGACTGTCCGTGGGAAGCGGTTCGGTTTGCGCCACGTCCAGTGCCGCCCCGCCCAACTTTCCGCATTTCAAAGCGCCGATCAGCGCCGATTCGTCCAGGAGTGACCCGCGCCCGACATTCACGAGCCGGGCACCGCGCTTCATGCGCGCAATCTGTGGAGTTCCGATTAGATGTTTCGTCTCCGCTGTTTCTGGTGCGGAAATCACCACGTAGTCGGCTTCGGGGAGTACGTCGTTCAATACACAAGCCGACACAATTCGCTCCGCGACCGTCATATCTCCTTTTCCTGAACGCGTAACGCCCCACACACGCATATCAAATCCCTTCGCCCGCTTAGCTATTTCTCTTCCGATCGACCCGAACCCGGCGATCAACAACACCTTTCCGTTGAGTTCGGTCAGATGTTGCGGCTTGTCCCACAACGTCTGCTGCGACCACGTCGCTTGATCCTGCTGCCGAACGGCATCCGGAAAATTGCGCGCCAGCGCCAACAGCAATCCCATGGTGTGCTCTGCCATGGGTACCGCAAACACCCCGCTGGGATTGGTCACCACAATTCCCGATTGTTGCAATTCCGGATACATCAATTGCGCCACTCCGGCTGCCGTCGAATGAATCCACTTCAGCTTCTTTGCGTCGACCAGCTGTGGCGCCCGCAACGAGTAACCCACAAAAATATCGCTGTCCGGCAATTCCTCCGCCAGCCGGTCGTAGTTTGGCAAATGTACGACGCGCATCTCTGGCCATCGCTTGCGGATGGTCTCCGCCATCATCGGCTGGGGTCTCCACTCCGTAAACGGATGCCACACACAAATGAGAAGTTTTGTTCTTTCAGGTGTTGTGCGAATCATTCAAAAAACTTTAGCGATGCTTCTTTGCACTTTCAGGATTTAGCCACTTTCCCAAAATCCGCAGGTCTTTCCCTGTCATATCCGCCGGCTGTGACTGTCCCAACACACCCAGCATAGTCGGCGCAATATCCCGCAGCGCGCCACCGGGCCGCAACTGTACACGATCGTCTTCGGTCACAAGAACAAGCGGTACCGGATTTGTCGTGTGGTATGTGTGCGCCCCGCCGGTCGCCGGATCAATCATCGTTTCCGCATTCCCGTGATCCGCCGTAATGATCCACGCTCCACCGCGGGGTTTCAGCGTCTGATAAATTCGGGCCAATCCCGCATCCACCGCTTCCACCGCCTTGATCGTCGCTTCCAGCTTCCCGGAATGTCCCACCATGTCGGCATTCGCATAATTCATGATAATGGCGTCAAACTCGCCTTGTTCGATGGCCTTTATCACCGTGTCGGTGATTCCCTGTGCGGACATCTCCGGTTTCAGATCATAAGTCGCCACTTTCGGCGATGGCACGAGAATGCGTTCTTCGCCGGCAAATGGCTTCTCCTCGCCGCCGTTAAAAAAATAAGTGACGTGCGCATATTTCTCCGTCTCGGCGCACCGCAAATTCTTGTAGTCCAATTCCGCGAACACTTGCGCCAATATGTGCTCAAGCTTCTCCGACGAGATGACGTACTTCAGCCATGGCCAATTCTTGTCGTACTGCGTCATCGCAACGAAAAACAAATTCTTGGGGCGTCGCGGATCCACGAATTTGTCAAACTCTGGCGCAGCCAGCGCGTAGGTCATCTGCCGTGCTCGATCCGCGCGAAAATTAAAGAAGATTACAGCATCGTCGTCACGAATCAAACCTACCGGCCGGGCCGAACCATCGCTGCCTTTCGTCACTACAATCGGCTTTACAAATTCATCCGTCACGCCCTGTTCGTAACTCTTCTGAAGCGCGGCGTCGGGATCATCCGTGCGTTTCTCGGCTTCCCCATGCACCATCGCGCGATAGGCCAATTCCACCCGCTCCCACCGGTTGTCGCGGTCCATGGCGTAGTAGCGGCCTACGAGCGTGGCGATTTCGCCGATGGCCAACTCGCGCATCTTTTGTTGCAGCTGCCGGACGAAGCCCCGCCCGCTGTGCGGCGGAGTGTCGCGTCCGTCCAGGAAGCAATGCACAAATACTTTTTCCACCTTCTGCTGCTTAGCCATTTCCAGGAGGGCAAAAAGGTGCTGGATGTGTGAATGAACACCGCCATCGCTGAGCAGCCCCAGGAAATGCAACTGTCGCGTACGCCCACGCTCCATGGCTTGCTGAAAGAGCGAAATTGTCTGCAGCTTTTTATTCGCAATAAGCAGGTCGATGCGGGTGATGTCCATGTGCACGATTCGCCCCGCGCCGATGTTCATGTGTCCGACTTCGCTGTTGCCCATCTGTCCTTCAGGCAACCCCACAAATGGCCCCGAGGTTTGGATCAGCGTGTTTGGAAATATACTTAGCAACTGATCGTAAGCCGGCTTTCGCGCCAGCGCTACGGCGTTGCCTTGTGTCTCGGCGCGGTAGCCCCAGCCATCCAGCACGGTCAGTACAATTGGTTTCGGCCTTTTGCTCATCGCTCCTCGAGATAAATACTATTCCGCACTTCAGCGGCACGGCACTTTGTCGGCGATGCGAGTACGCCGATGAGCTGCACAGAGTTCTTTACGACTTTGCGGAAACGTTGCTACTTGGTTGCGAATTCGCGCAGTGCGACCAGCAATCGGTCTACTTCCTCCGCGGTGTTGTAATGCACCAGTCCTATTCGCAGCAGCCCGCCGCTTTCTTCCACGCCCAGCCGTTGTGTCAAATTAAGCGCATAGAAAGATCCATCCCAGCTGAAAATTCCGCGCTCACCCAGATAAGTAGCCACTTCCGTCGGCGTATGCTGCCCCAAACGCACGGAAACCGTGGAGCATCGTTCGTGAAATCTCTTGGGATCTCTAATCCCAAAGAGCCGCAGCCCAGGAATTGCCACCAATCCTTCGATTAACCTTGTAACCAGAGTTGTCTCGTATTCTCGTGTTGCTCGATACGCCGCGAGCACCGCGCTACGCCGGTCCCTAGCGGACGGATCGCAGCGCTTCCCTAGCTCCGCGATATATTCCACCGCGGCGGCAATCCCCACGATTAATTCTTGTACCTGCGTCCCCGTCTCCCAGCGGTCCGGAAGCGTGTCGGGCGCCGGTCTTACCTTGTAAGGCTTGAAGCGCAGCAAATGCTCGCGTTTCCCATACAGCGTTCCCATGTGCGGCCCAAAAAATTTATAAGACGAACACGCCAAAAAATCGCAGTCGAGAGCCTGCACATCAATGGATCCGTGCGGAGCGTAGTGCACCGCGTCAATAAACATCAAAGCTCCTGCCGCGTGTGCCAGCCGCGTAATTTCAGCCACCGGATTGATCGTGCCAACCGCATTGGACGCATAGCCTACGGCTACGAGCTTCGTCTTATCCGTTACTTTGCGCTTCAGGTCATCGAGATCCAGCGTGCAATCGCTTTCGCGAATGTCCACTTGTCGGACGATCACACCTTTCTCTTCCAGCGCCCGCCAGGGAGCGACGTTAGCGTCGTGGTCCAGCGTGGTCACCACGATCTCGTCACCCGGCCTCATCTCGCGCCCAATCGCACGAGCCAGCGCAAAGGTGATCGTGGTCATGTTCTGCCCGAAAACAATTTCTTCACTTGTGCAGTTCAGAAAGTCCGCCATCGCCTTTCGGCTGGCGGCGATCAACGCGTCGGTGCGCCGGCTCGTCGCAAACGCACCGCACGTATTGGCGTTGGCGTTTAGCAGATAATCCTGGATCGCCGCGATCACCTGTTTGGGAACCTGCGTCCCGGCCGGCCCATCCAGAAATGCCGCGTTATGTCCGTTGACTTTTATACCTAGTGACGGGAATTGCTCCCGCACCCATGCCATATCGAACAATTTTTGTTCGCTTCCATACAAAGCTAGCGTGCTCATGTTTCTCTCCGGCCCGTTAGTTTCTCACAAAGCGTATTACGCTGCCCACCATTAGGCCCACCGGTCTCGGGCTTACTGCACCGTAGCAAACCTGAATTCAAAGCGCCAAATTGGTTATGTTTTTTCCTTTCCATCCATCATCGCTGTCTCGTGCCGGAATTACCTCGTGTTAGCATGAGAATTGTTATTCCTCACTCATGCTGCGGTGGCGCCGACTATTAACCCTGCGCCACGTTCTCAATGAGGTGTACCGTGCTCGAAACGTTTTCGCCAACTGAGCGCACCCGCGTCGTGCGCGAACCCCATCGCGGCTCCTACGATCGGGATACGATATACAAAATCCTTGATGAAGCATTCGTCTGTCATGTCGGATTTGCGATGAATGACCAGCCTTACGTGATTCCTACGATGTTTGCGCGTGTGGGCGAGGCTATTTATTTTCATGGGTCCGCGGCTAGCCGCATGTTGCGTGGCGCCAGCGAAGGTCTATCCGTATGCATCACCGTAACCCTCGCTGACGGCCTAGTGCTGGCGCGCTCCGTGTTCAATCACTCCATGAATTACCGCTCCGTCGTGGCGCTTGGGCGGGCGACGCTCATTGATACAGCTGAAGAGAAACTCCAGGCGTTGCGAGCCTTCACGGAAAAAATTCTGCCAGGACGGTGGAACGACGCGCGTCAGCCTGATGAAAAGGAGTTGAAAGCTACCAGCATTTTGCGTCTGCCGCTCACGGAAGTTTCCGCCAAAATGCGCGTGGGCCCGCCGGAAGACGATGCGCCGGATTACGCGCTTCCCGTGTGGGCTGGCGTGATTCCTCTTCACCTTGCTGCAGGTGTTGCGATTCGCGACGAGAAATGTGACTCGGCGATACCGGTCCCGCACTATGTTCAGCAATACGACCGGGCAACCCCCAAATAAATAAACAACTGCAGTACGCTTATCAATGTGCGGTTGCCGCGGCGAGCTTGGTCGCTGCCAATGAGATCAGCGCCGCTTCGTCCTGTAGAACCCGCGCTACGACGAGCACTCCGTCCTCAGCCTGTTTCCATTGTTTTTGTTCAATAGCTTCGCGTACTGCCGGCACTGTTTTTGCCGCGTAGCCCGTATAAAACCCGGGAGCATATAGCTGATGCTTGAACCACGGCCGGTTCTGCAATCCCTCCGCAGTGGTAAGTTTCCGCTCACTTTGCATCAGTAGTTTATTCACATCCGCCAGAGCGCTGGATTTTAACGTGCTCCCACCACTGGCGTTGGCTTGCTCGAAAGCTTTACGGTACTCGTCAGCGCTCCGCGCCAGCGCGTCGGCCGCGTTCTCAAGCGCCGCAAAATTCACGTGGGGAGGTACGCCTTCGGTCGGCGGCGGTACCAGCGGGCGTTTCGGATCATTGGTGGCCTTGAACACACCCTCCTCAATTTGATGATTGCGCTCGCTGATTTCATCCCGTTTGTGTTCCACCAGCGTCTTCAGTTCCTTCACGTAGGTCTGCACCGTATCAGCGAAATTGCCGAACTCAAACGGTAGCAGTTCGGCATCGGCCAGGCGCAGCACCGCAGTCCCCCCAGTCTGCGCGAGTGCTCGCCCGTAGGTGAAATCTGTGTCGCTGAAATGCGTGTACCAGTAGAAATCGTCGTAAATGGAGTGGTATATACCGCCGCCATCTTCCCCGCCGAATCCGATACTCAGCGAAGCGACTCCGTCGTGCTGCAAAAACGCCGTGTAGTCGGAGCCGGAACCTAGAGCCTCAATACGAAGGTCCGCGCGTTGCCGAATTTCCTTGCGCTGCTCGTCGCTAGTGGCGCCCGCAATTTCGTGCAGTTGATTCCGCTTCCAAACGGAGAGCTTCGTCTCCGGATCGGTAATTTCCCGCGCCACGTCGTTGCTGAACTTTTCCAGCGTGTGCGAACCCGCAACTTCCAGATACCCGCGCCCGTTAGAGTCTGAATTGATGTACACCACGCCGTGCTCCCGCAATTCGTCGTAATGTGCCTCCGCCCATTCCGTTGAGCCCAATAATCCCGGCTCTTCGCCATCCCACGCGCAATAAATAATGGTGCGTTTTGGCTTCCAGCCGGCTTTGATAAGTTCCCCCAGCGCCCGGGCTTCTTCGAGAACCGCCACCATGCCGGAGGTGGGGTCTTCTGCGCCGTTCACCCACGCGTCATGATGATTTCCTCGGATGATCCATTCGTCGGGATTCGTCGATCCGGGAATTTTCGCGATGACGTCATACACCGGTTTGATGTCCCAGTTAGATCTCACTTTCAGGTGAACTTGCGCGGCCCCTGGGCCGACGTGGTACGTAACGCCTAGGCCGCCACGCCAGCTCTCCGGGGCTACCGCGCCGGTCAGCGCGGCCAGCAGAGGACGCGCATCGTTATACGAAATTGGCATCACAGGGATTTTGGTAATCGTAACGGCTTCTTCGCGCTTAAGCCGCTTGGCCTCTTTGGTGGCGCCCACGCCGGGAGTTAGTGGATCCCCCGGGTACAGTGGCATGTCCACAACGCTCCCGCGTTGCACTCCAGCGCCCGGGCGATAAGGGCCGTTCGGGAAAATGTCCCCCTGCACGTAACCGTCTTCGTGCGGGTCAGAATAAATCAGGCAGCCAACAGCGCCGTGTTCCGCCGCGACCTTCGGCTTGATGCCGCGCCACGAGTGATAGTAGCGCGCGATCACGATCTTGCCTTTGACGGAAACCCCCATTCGTTCGAGTTGCTCGTAATCCTCCGGTATTCCGTAGTTCACGTAGACCAACGGAGCCGTAACATCCCCATCGATGGAGTACGCGTTATACGTGGGGAGCTGCTCGGCGTGCTGGTTGGATGTGGGGTCCTCGGGAAGTGCCGGCTCTTGTAGCTTCGCAACAAATTTGGTCCCGCCATCCACGACCTCTACGGCCCTTTCCTTCGGCGTGGGAAACAGCACATCGAATTGTTCGATGTGCGTATCCAGCCCGAACTCCTTGAATTTGGCGGCGATCCATTCGGCGTTCTCCTTGTCGTAAGGGGAGCCGACGTGGTGTGGCCGGGCGGATAGGCGTTGCATGTAGGCACGAAGATTGTCCGCGCTGGGAATGGCCCGAAGTTTTTCTTCCCACTGGCGCTCCACGCGCGAGGATTCGGCGGAATAGCCGGCTAATGATTGCTCATCGGCGCCCACATAGTTTCCGATAGCCGTAATCGATACGCCAAGATAGATAAGCGATGCGAGTGCCAGACTGCGATTCATGGATACCCCAAGACTCCAGAGAATTGAGCCCGTATTTTGCCTCAAAGACGTAATCTTTGGAAATCGCGTGAGTTAATGAACCGCAGTCCACATTCGTTGGACGAACGACCGCGGTGCTTTCCGGACAAAAAGATTCCGGCTCTGCGCGTGTTAGTTAGGTTGACGGATCTTTCTGCCGCGTGCTCTGAACGCCTGTCACTATCCCAAGACCCAATAGCACGATTGCGCCAACCACAATCCAGTGTGCCGGTACATGCATCAAGTGAGCCCCATAGGCCAGCCCGCCGATTAGAATAAGAAATCCCACCGCATACAGCGTAAATGACATAAAAGTTCCTCTCCGGCTCAGTTGACGGGATTTCCGCTCTGCTAGTTCACTTTACCGGTGGCCTAATCGTCCGGACTTCAACTGGTTTGGCCTTGGCTGGGTAGAGAGACGTCGTTGCCGGGAAATCCGGGCATCCCGGTAACTCCCATAATAAAACAACTTCCCTTCAGACCACAGCGTTCTTCCTCAATTGTGCGGGCCTTGCTTGTATTGGGCGACGCGCTTGGCTTCTTCTGCCGCGCTACGCCGAAAAAATCCTCCCGCCCGGGAATCTCGCTGATGTTCCCAATTCTTCCTCAATGCGCAGCAATTGGTTGTACTTGGCAATCCGGTCGGTGCGGCTCGCGGACCCTGTCTTGATCTGCCCGGCTCCAGTCGCTACCGCCAGATCCGCGATGAACGTATCCTCGGTCTCGCCCGAACGATGCGAAATAATCGAATGATAGCCGGCCTTGCGCGCCAGTTCGATAGCGTCAATCGTTTCGCTCACGCTTCCAATCTGATTCAGCTTGATTAAAATGGCATTCGCAATACCTTCGTTAATTCCGCGTCCCAGGCGCTCCGTATTCGTGACGAAGAGATCGTCGCCTACCAGCTGTATTTTCTTCTTCGAGCTCTTGCTCCCCACGGATTGCGTCAGCGTCTTCCATCCGGCCCAGTCGTCCTCCGCCATTCCATCTTCGATGGAGACGATTGGATATTTTTCCACCCAGCTCGTCCAGTAAGCAGCCATTTCGGCCGAAGTGCGTGCCGACTTGTCGGACTTCTTGAAAACATATTTGCCGCTAGCCTTGTCGTAGAACTCGCTGGACGCCGGATCCAGCGCGATGCTCACCTGCTCCCCGGCTTTGTAGCCCGCTGCCTCGATCGCCTCCAGCACGATCTGAATGGCTTCTTCATTGGATTTACAGCTCGGTGCAAACCCTCCCTCATCTCCCACTGCTGTGGAGTATCCGCGTTTTTTCAGAGCAGTCTTCAGCGCGTGGAAAATTTCCACGCCCCAGCGAAGACCCTCCGAAAATTTAGGTGCGCCGACAGGCATCACCATGAATTCCTGAAAATCGACCGAACTATCCGCATGCGCTCCGCCATTGAGTATGTTCATCATGGGCACAGGCAGCAGACTGGCCGAAGTATCCGTCGAGTACCGGGAAAGATATTTGTAAAGCGGCTGCTTTAGGGCGATGGCCGCAGCGCGTGCTGCGGCCATGGATACAGCCAGGATTGCATTGGCGCCCAGGCGGGACTTAGTCGGGGTGCCGTCGAGCGAGATCATCTTGTGGTCCACTGCGCGCTGATCTGCGGCATCCAGACCGGCTACGGCCTTGGCGATGTCCGTGTTGGCATGGGCCACGGCTTTCAAGACGCCTTTGCCTAGATACCGCGATTTGTCTCCATCGCGCAACTCCAGGGCTTCGTGCTCTCCGGTCGACGCCCCTGACGGCACCGCCGCTCTTCCGATTGCTCCGGAGTCCAGCGTCACGTCCGCTTCGACCGTAGGATTGCCCCGTGAGTCTAGGACTTCGCGCGCGTGTACTCTTGTTATTTTCGTGGCCATGAGTGTTTCTTCTCCTCGATGAAAGCGAATTGGCAATTTTACAGAAGATTGCCTCTTAGGCACAGCGCAGACATCGACACATCGAGGGAGAAACGAGGAATGGCAATCTACAAAACGCGGAATGGTGGGCGTGTCCGCCCCCAATACCCCTAAACTGTCTCCGGCTCTTCGATCAGTGACTCCTGCCTCACCACCACCACAATGCCGGAATCCGTCACATGGAATCGCCGCCGGTCAGCCTCCAGGTCATACCCAATCTCCGTTCGCTCCGGAAGGCTGACGTGTCGGTCGATGATGGCGCGCCGTATACGCGAATGACGTCCCACATTCACATGGTTATAAATGATCGATTCGGACACTTCCGAATAACTGTTGATGCGTACATCCGCCCCCAGCACGGATTTCATCACGCGTCCGCCCGAAATGATCGAACCTCCCGCCACGATCGAATCCAGTGCCACGCCCATGCGTTCAGGGTCCGCGAATACAAATTTGGCCGGCGGATACTGGTGTATCCACGTGCGCAGCGGCCAGGAAGTGTCGTAAAGGTTGAAGATGGGCGAAACGCTGACCAGGTCCATGTTGGCTTCGTAATACGCGTCTAGCGTTCCCACATCGCGCCAGTACAAAGCGTCTTTGCGGTTTTCGTCCACGAAGTTGAAAGCAAACACGCGGTGCTTCGAAATAATCCGCGGAATTATGTCTTTGCCGAAATCGTGGTGCGACTTGGAGTCTTCGGAATCAGCCAGCAGAATCGGAATCATCAGCTGCGTATTAAAAATATAGATGCCCATGGACGCGTTGCAGTGTCCCGGTTGGTGCGGCGATTGTTTAGGAATCGCCGGCTTTTCCTCAAAGCCTACGATGCGCCAGTCCTTGTCCGTTTCGATCACTCCGAATTGACCCGCCGCTTGTTCCACCGGAATTTGGATCGTCGCCACGCTCACATCCGCGCCTGCGTCCACATGTTGCTGCAGCATGCGGCTGTAATTCATTTTGTATATATGGTCGCCGGACAAAATAAACACGTATTTAGACCGCTCGCTGCCGATGGAATAAATGTTTTGGTAAACGGCATCCGCAGTGCCCTGATACCACTGCTGTGAGACGCGCATCTGCGGCGGCAAAACTTCGATGTAATCTCCCAATCCCGCTAGCGGAGACCACCCCGCCCGTATATGCCGGTTCAGGCTCAGCGCTTTGTATTGCGTCAGAACAAAGACTCGCCGCAAGTCGGAATTGATGCAATTCGAAAGCGTAATGTCGATGATGCGATACATCCCGCCAAAAGGAACGGCTGGCTTGGCGCGGTCGCGCGTTAGTGGCCACAGGCGTTCGCCCTGGCCCCCCGCAAGGAGTACTCCGATGGCGTCGCGCATCTCGCTCATGAGCTGTCTCCGGGATCCCTAAAACGGGGCTCATTCTAACAGTAAGCGCAAGCCTCAGCACAAGGTCCTGCACAAGCCCGGCCTTGCGACGTCCTATTACTATTAACTACGGGTTTATAAACTAGGTACGAGTCGCCGTCACAACTCCCTTTCCCGCCTATGGGTAGAAAGATTCCTTGACTTCTATGGGGGTTATTGATTAGAAGATGCATCAACCCTCGTGCGATAATTGCTGCTAGGGGCGGTGCCCACCGGCAAGTTCAGGTGTACGCAGAGCGTTCATCAAGAGGCGCCGCAAGAATCCAATCCTAACCGGATTGGGGGTGAATTGAAAAAGTGGCCGAAGTAATCATCCAGGAGAGCGAATCTCTGGAAAATGCCCTGCGTCGCTTCAAACGCAAGGTGCAGCAGGAAGACATCATCAAGGAAATCAAGAAGCATAGCTTTTACATGAAACCCGGCGAGAAGCGCCGGGCCAAGGAAGCGCTTTCGCGGAAGCGACTGCGCAAGAAGCAGCGGCGCGAATTGGACTAACTCTCGTCCCTTTCTCGCTGCGGCTCGGCGCCGCACTTCCGAGAATCAGGCCCCGGTAGGCAGTGACGTTTGGGTTTCTATTTCTAGCTTCGTGCACTTAGGCCCATGGGATCCGCGCCCGGCTTCCCCGGATACCGGTACACCCAAGCAGTTAGGCTCTGAGATACGAGGTTTACCCATCTCCTGCCCGCCTAGGGCCTAGGGAGAGCGGGTCATGGAATATCACGACAGGGTCCTGAAGTGTTCGGAGTGTGGTGCCGAGTTTGTATTTACTGCCGGCGAACAAATGTTTTTCGCCGACAAGGGCTTTAAGAACGAACCCAAACGTTGCAAAGGTTGCAAAGCCAAGCGCGTTGACGGTGGCTCGCCTGCTGGTGGCGGCTATCAGATGCGCGCGGAGACCAAAACGAACTGTTCGCAGTGCGGCAAGGAAACCACGGTTCCTTTCCGTCCCACCCAAGGCAGACCGGTTTTCTGTCGTGAGTGCTTCCAGCAACGGCGGGCACTGGGCGCGGCCTAGCTCTAACTCCCTTTTTCACGCGGTCCAAGAATTGGTGGGGCGGATAGGAATTCTGCCCCATTTCTTTGCTCTTACTTCCCTCTCTTCCGGCTACACGCGAAGGTGTATTTTATCCTTTAGCGCGCTATGATACGACTTCGAAGTTCCCGATTTGAACCGGTATACTGAGGGCCCCGTCCGTGGCTCACCGCTTTACCATCGGCGTCGAAGAAGAATTTCAAATTATAGATCCCGCCACGTGCGAGCTGCGTTCCCATGTCATGCAGCTTGTTTCCGCTGCTTCGCCGGACATAGTCGAACAGGTAAAGCATGAGATGCATCAGTCCATCGTTGAAACCGGCACCAACATTTGCGATAATGTAGCCGAGCTCCGCATCGAAATGCATCGCACGCGTGGCGAGCTGGTCGCCGCAGCCGAGCGCGTCGGCTTGCAGGTAGCCGCTGCCGGCACACATCCGTTCTCCAGTTGGATCGACCAGGTAATGTCGCCCGGCGAACGGTACCAGAATATTATCGAAGAGCTCCAGCAGCTCGCCCGCTCCCTACTGATCTTCGGCATGCACGTGCACGTGGCCATGCCTGACAAGCAGACCACCATCGATATGATGAATATGGTCCGCTATTTCCTGCCGCATCTGCTGGCCCTTTCCACTAGCTCGCCGTTTTGGATGGGGCGCAACACCGGCTTGAAATCATTCCGCACTACAGTTTTCCGTCGCTTTCCTCGCACCGGCGTCCCCGAACAATTTGAGTCCTGGAGTGCCTACGAAAATTTCGTCAACCTCCTGGTCAAGCTGAATTGCATCGATAACGGAAAGAAAATCTGGTGGGACGTCCGTCCGCATCCCGCCTTCGGCACACTCGAATTCCGTATGTGTGACGTCACCACCAAGGTCGAAGAAGCGGTCGCCATTGCCGCCTTGACCCAAGCCATCGTCGTCAAACTTTATCGACTTTATAAAGGAAACATGAGCTTCCGCCTCTATCGCCGCGCCTTGATTGAAGAGAACAAATGGCGGGCTGCCCGCTACGGCATCGAAGGCAAACTCGTCGACTTCGGCAAGGAAGTGGAAGTCCCCATGCGCGAACTCATCCCGGAGCTGCTGATGTTTGTCGACGACGTCGTGGATGAATTGGGCAGCCGCAGCGCGGTCGAGTATGTGCATACCATCTTGAACGAAGGAACCAGTGCCGAGCGTCAGCTCCGCGTCTATCACGACACCGGCGACCTCAAAGCCGTCGTGCGCCATCTCGTGGAGGAAACACGCAGCGGTGTAACCGAACCGCGCTCGTCTTCCGCGCACGCCGTAAATTAGGAGTTTCGCCGCGGCACGCCACCTCTGTGTCTCAGGAACGCGGATCTGGGGTTTTAAAACGCAGTTGTTCTCGGATCTCCTGGTTAGGAGAACATCATGAAAAAAGTAGGTCTTCTCTGTGGCCGCGAATACAGTTTTCCCCCGGCTTTTATCGAGCGCGTAAAATCTTTGGGCGCCGCGGATGGTGTTACCGCCGAATTCGTGAAATTGGGCGGCACCCGCATGGACGCGCCTTCCCCGTACCGCGTGATTGTCGATCGCATCTCCCATGAAGCGGATTATTATCGCGGCCATTTGAAGCACGCCGTTCTGCAGGGCACCTACGTCATCAACAACCCCTTCTGGTGGACCGCCGATGACAAGTTTTTCAACTATTCCGTGGCTTCCAAGTTGGGCATCGCTATTCCCAAGACCGTTCTGCTGCCTCAGAAAGGCTATCCTCCCGACGTGGACATCACCAGCGAATCTCTGCATAACTTGGAATATCCCTTGAATTGGGATGCGCTGCTCGATTACGTGGGCCGCCCCGCCATCCTCAAGCCCTACTCTGGAGGCGGCTGGAAGCATGTATACAAGGTACATAATCGCGAAGAGCTGCTCGCTGCCTATGACAAAACTTCACCCTATTGCATGACGTTGCAGGAGTTCATCGACTTCACTCAATACGTGCGCTGCTTCACCTTTGGGAAGGCCGACATTCTTCCCGTGCGCTACGACCCCCAAGACCGGCGTTACCTCGTCGATCACGACTACTTGTCAGCGGAGTTGGGCTCCCGGATCGTAAGAGACGCGCAAATTATCAATCAAGCGCTCGGCTATGAAATGAACACCATCGAATTCGCTGTCAAGGATGGCGTGCCATATGCCATTGACTTCCTCAATCCTGCCCCGGACTTCGAACGCGAACGCATCACCGATTTTTATTTTGACATCGTCGTGGACAAGATGGCCCGCTTGGTGATTGATCGCGCTTTGACCGGGAATATCGCAAATTCGTGGCCGCAGTGGGAAGACCTGCTTGGCATCGGCATCGCTGACCCGCAAGCTTCGGGACCCGCGGGTTTCCTGGGCACACCGCAGCGCCAAACTTCTACTCGACCACCCGCCAAAGTGCCTGCGGCGCCACGTGCAACAGTAGCTGCAGAAGTCCCTGCCACGCCCAATAAAGCGCCAGACAAAGCATCTGCCGAAGCTGCCGGCTCCAAGGCTAGAACAGCGCAGGCGCCAGGGAGCACTTCCTCCACGCGACCCACGGGGACTAATACCAAATGACCAGTGCCTCTTCTACCAGTACGGCATCTGCAGGCCCAGCGGACTGCTGGCACGATCTCCTGCGGCCCGTCTTGGACGAGTCGCCCCAGTTCACCGTGACGTTCCTCGAACGTCTGCGCGCCGCCAAGTTGACTTTTGGAAACCGGGTTCTCTGCCCATTCCTTCGGCCTTTTTTTCTTTCGCTCGAAGACGAACAACGCGTGCGTACTGTCTCTGAGAGCATTGCCGAGTTCGGGGAACGCATCGCCGCGGCAGCCCTGAAAGACCAGAACCTCTTCGCGCAATTGCATCTCCGCCCGGCAGAGGGACGTCTCGCGCGCCTGCCCTCGCAATACGGACGTGCCTGTACCGCCTCGCGTTTGGATGCATTTTTGCTTCCTGGTTCGCTCAAGTTTGTTGAATACAACGGGGAATCCCCCGCGGGCGCAGGCTACGCGGAAACGCTTGCCGATATCTTTAGCGATTTGCCGCTCACGCAAAAATTCTCGCAGCGCTACGAAATGCACAGCTATCCGCTGATCGCCAAGCTCCTCGATGCGTTGGTTCTGAGTTTTATGGATTGGGGCGGAACGTCTAAACGCCCGCAAATCGCCATTGTTGACTGGAAGGATGTACCTACTTGGAGCGAATTCGAGATCTTAAAAACCCGCTTCGAAAAGATGGGTGTTCCCGTAGTGCTTGCGGATCCCCGCGACCTGCTCTTCGACGGCAAAACCCTCACGGCCCAAGGCAAAAAAATCGATCTCGTGTATCGCCGTGTGCTAATCAACGATATCGTGGCTCGCCCCGAAGCTTGCGCCGCTTTGGTTAAAGCGTATACCGCGAATGCTGTGTGCGTCGCCAATTCCTTTCGCTGCAAGATTCCGCACGTTAAAGCCTTTTTTGCCGTGCTGACTGACGAGCGGAACGGCTCGCTTTTTTCGCATGGAGAACGTGAAATAATCAAGAAGCATGTGCCGTGGACCAGAGTCGTTGCCGACGTTCGTACCACCCATAAAGGTGAACCGCTCGAACTGCTGGCCTTCATTCGCAAAGAACGCGAGAACCTCGTGCTCAAGCCCAGCGACGAATACGGCGGCACGGGCGTTACTCTGGGCTGGGAGACGGATGAGCAGGCCTGGGACGCCGCCATTGAAAAGGCCATTTCCGCCGGCAACCCGGACGCTGGAGGCGGTTGCTGGATCGTGCAGCAACGCATACCCGTACGTCGAGAAAATTTTCCCTACATTACGCACAATGCAAGCGTGGAGTTCCGCGACATCTTAGTGGATTTTGCTCCCTATCTCTTTCGCGGAAAGTTGGCTGGCTTCCTCACCAGGCTAAGTGCGACTGGATTGGCTAATGTCACCAGCGGCGGCGGCCAAGTCCCCGCTTTCCGCGTCGCCTTGCGCGACTCCAGCGCCGCGTAACACGCGCTCCGGCCTGCGCCGATGCCGCGCGACTGCCCACGATTAGACTCTCGCGGTACAAAACCCTGCCGGATTCGCTAAAATAAGTGAATGATCTTTTCGTCGTCCGATTCGGCCTTGATGCCTGGCGCGAAAAACGCCATAGAAACCTGCCTCAGTGTGCAGCCCGGCGAGCACGTGGCGCTAATCGCGGATAAGGCTAGTGAACCTGTGGCTGCCAGTCTGGCAGCGGCCCTCCAAAATCGCGGCGCAATCTATTCCGGGTTTCTTCTGGAGGATTTCGGACCGCGGCCCCTGCGCGAGGCGCCCAAGCAGATTCTAGACGCGCTGGAGTCCGCTGACGTGGGCGTGCTGTGCATGCGCCCGCAGCCCGGCGAATTGGGGGCGCGCATGGATATCGTGCGAGTGATCGAGCGCCGCCAAATCCGTTACGCCCACATGGTCGGCGTCACGCCGGAGATCATGCAACAAGGAATGCGTGCGGATTACCGTCTGGTGGACCGCTTGAGCGACAAGCTTCGCGAGCGCATGCTTCGCGCGCAAACGCTGACCGTGAAGTCCGAAGCGGGAACAAAAATTGCTGCCCATTTCGATCGCGGCTTGGACTGGGTCAAGACCAGTGGCCTGATCAGCCCGCGTTATTGGTCAAACCTTCCGGCCGGCGAAGTCTTCACCACTCCCGCCACCGTCGACGGCACCTTCGTATGTGACGCCACCGCCGGCGATCACTTTAACGGTAAATATGGTGACCTGCGCACCACGCCGCTGGTCCTCGAGATCGCTGGCGCCCGCCTTGTTCGCGTGGAATGTCAGCGCAAAGACTTGGAACAGGAATTCTGGCAGTATTGCCACACCGACGAAAACAGTGATCGTGTCGGCGAGCTAGCGTTCGGAACGAATATCGGCCTCTCGGAAATGATCGGCATTTTGTTGCAGGACGAAAAATTTCCCGGCGTGCACATCGCCTTCGGCGATCCCTACGGCAACCAGACCCATGCCGACTGGAAATCACGCACG
>DATNMX010000105.1:0-7605 GCA_035602135.1 Candidatus Dormiibacterota bacterium | reverse complement strand
GTACTGATCCAAGGGGGAAGCCGCTGAGGCAGCGACGCTAAACGCTTTCGACGCGCTTTGCGGGGGAACCCCGGAATCCTGTGCTTGCACCGTAAAGCTGTATTGGCCTGCGGACGCAGGCGTTCCCGTTAGCTGTCCCGTAGAGGAGTTGAACGCAAGCCCAGAGGGTAATTGTCCTGACGTCACAGTCCACATATAGGGAGGGGTCCCTCCTGTCGCCTGCAGAGTCGCAGAATAAACGTTTCCAACCGTAGGCTGTGCCAGAGTCGTCGTGGAAATGGCGAGTGGCTGAACTCCAGGCGCCAAAATCGTGATGCTCAAAGACTTCTGCGTCGTTTGCTGGGAGGAATCCGTTAGGTTAATCGCGAATGTCGATGTGCCGGTTTGCGTCGGCGTTCCGGTGAAGGCGCCAGATGATGCGTTCAGGCGCAAACCAGAAGGCAGCGCGCCCGCAATGGTCCACATATAGGGCGTCACGCCGCCGCTGCCGCTGACCGAAGCCTGGAACGGTATGCCCACCTGGCCGCTCGGCAATCCACCAGAATTGATCTGCAGGGCGAACGCAAGAACGGAGAGCGTTAAAGCTTTCATCGCAGTCTGCGGCTTCGGAGAGGAAGAATCGCTCACTTGGACAGAGAAGTCAAACTGGCCTCCCTGCGAAGGCGTGCCCGAGAGCATGCCGCTGGCGGCATTGAGCGAAAGGCCGGAAGGCAACCGCCCGGAGGCTATACTCCACTCGTATGGCTGCACCCCTCCGGTCGCGTGGACGCTTTCTTGATACTGAATGCCCGTTTGGGCGTTCACCAAGACACTGGTCGTGATTTGGGGGAAGGTGGATCTACGTTCAGACCGATCGATCCCGTGGCTGCCTTGGAACTAGGCGACGAGGAATCGAACACTTGCACCAAGAATTTGAAACTCCCTATTTGTGTGGGGGTGCCGGACAATCCCCCTGTCCCAGTATTGAGATTCAGGCCAGGCGGCAATGCTCCCGATAAAATATTCCAAATATAGGGTGCACAGCCCCCACTGGCACTTAGCGTGGTGGAATAGGGTACGCCAGCTCGCGCAGCTGGCAGCTGAGTGGGCGTAATGGTCGGTGCACCCGAAAGCCCGATACAACCTGCACACAACAGAAAGACAATGAAAGACGTTATGAGACAGGCCCACGTCCCTGGAATCACTGCACGAGATTCAACCCCGATCTGATTCTGTCGACAGTGCGGAGACGAACTCATATTGAGATTTTCGCTACGTTTATGGAACCCCGCTACTGCCCCCAAGGTCAGTCCGGGGACAGGTCCGACCTCTGGGCGATTCGTGCCCAATCGGCTTCTGAGTCGAACACGAACGTCGCATAACAACACGTCGTCGGTCAGACTTCGATGTCTAAGTCTTTATAGAATTGCGCGACACCCCTATAGATCTGCTTCGTGCCCACCGCAGGAGTTTGAGAGCATGCGGCGGGCTCCCCCCAAAACGCATCGATTCAATTCCTTAGAAGGACCCTAGGGACGGTTCCAAAAGGCCACTTCGGTCACACGCTTGCCAGAAGTAAATGCAGGGCGTGGTGCATCTAGGGAGTACTCGGCTTCAAACGATGAGCACGACAGCACAAGCGGTCCCGAGAGCAGACCGGCTGGAGATCTCTCTGCCCAAGGGGCTAGTGATCGTCGGTCTGGTCGCTGCTCTATACGGACCAGTGCTGACACAGATGGTGATCCAATGGTGGCAAGACCCGGACTACGGCGATAGGTTCGTCGTACCTGTATTCGTTGGTTACGTGCTATCCCAGCGACGGCACAAGTTGCGGCAGGTTTCGCTTGAGCCCAACAACTTCGGGTTTCCGTTGATGCTTGGCGCGATCGGGCTCTTGCTTGTGGGGACTCTCGGCGCGGAGTTGTTCGTCAGTCGTTCCTCGTTGCTCTTTTTGCTGGGCGGGATTCTTCTGTTTTTCGCCGGTTGGAAGATGCTGAGCGCCGTGGCATTCCCGTTGGCTTTTCTCGCGCTGATGATTCCGCTGCCGGCGCTCATCTACAACCAGGTGACTTTTCCGCTTCAGCTCTTGGCGTCGCGACTCGCTTCTAATTCTTTAGAGCTACTTGGAATTCCTGTCTTGCGAGAAGGAAACGTTCTCGTGCTGCCGACCTACTCCCTCGAAGTCGTGGAAGCATGTAGTGGAATCCGTTCGCTGATGTCGCTGATCGCGTTGGCTGTTGCCTATGGTTACTTTGTCGAGCAGCGCCTTTGGGCACGAATCACTTTGGTCGTCATGATGCTGCCCATCGCCGTTGCGAGCAACGCGCTGCGCGTGGTCGGGGCAGGCGTGGTCACTTATTTCTGGGGGCCGCAATATGCGGAAGGTTTTTTTCATTTCTTTCAGGGCTGGCTCATTTTTGTTTCTGCCGTGGGGTGCATGCTGTTCGTTCATTGGTTCCTGTCTCACCTAGCACCATTGAGGAGGAAGGCGGGTGCGTAGTCACATGTTTGGCGGTCGATTCATCATCACCGTAGGCATTCTCCTGACGGGCATTGTGCTTCTTCACGGCGTCAGCCACGGAGAACCTGTGCCGTTGCGTCAGCCGCTCGGGCATCTCCCGATGGCCATGGATGGTTGGCTGGGTCAGGACGACCCATTGGAGGCACGAATAGTAAGTGCGCTCGGCGTCAGTGATTACGTCAACCGCGCTTATATGAGCGGCGGCGGGCAACCTGTTGGTTTGTACGTCAGCTACTACCGAAGCCAGCGCACCGGCGAAACTATTCACTCGCCCAAGAACTGCCTCCCTGGCGCCGGCTGGGAGCCCGTGCGCGCGGGTCGTTTGACGATCCCAATCGCTGCTGCGCCGGCGATCGTTGTGAATGAGTATCTGGTGGAGAAGGGGCCTGCACAGTACTTGGTCCTCTACTGGTATCAGGCGCATGGACGGGTGATTGCAAGTGAGTACAGGGGAAAGGCGTGGCTCGTGTTCGATGCGATTACTCGGAACAGAACGGATGAAGCCCTTGTCCGAGTATTGACCCCGACAAGAAACGGCGAGGACCAAGCCCGGGCGCACGCCGTGCAGTTCGTGCAAGCGCTCTATCCGCGCTTAAGCAGATTCATTCCGGATTGAGCAAGTCCATCGGGTTCGGGGGGGGAATTATGTTCGTCGGAAGTTGGCGATTGAAAGCTGCTGCAGCGCAGGTCTTCTTGCTAGTTGTCATTCTGGGTGGCTGTTCACTTGACCCCCAAAAGGGGAAGGTGAAGTACCTCGAGAGCGGAAAGCGCTATCTGAAGGCGGGCAAGTACCAGGAAGCCTCGATCCAGTTCCGCAACGCCATCAAGCTCGATCCGCGTTTCGCAGAGGCTTACTATCAGTTGGCCCAAGCCGAATTGTTGCTCAAGCAATGGAGCGCTGCCGTTGCCGCGCTCCAGCAGACGATCAACCAAGATCCGCAGCGCGTCGACACTCACGTCGATATGGGACGCCTCTACCTGGCAGCCAAGGAGTACCAAAAGGCTGACGACGAAGCCTCCTATATCCTGGAGCGTGAACCTGCAAACGCATCGGCCTACCAATTGCGGGGCGCGGCAATGCTGGCTCGTCAGGAGCTAGAGAAGGCATTACAGGCATACAGTAAACTCACCGAATTGCTGCCGCAGGATCCGGTTTCTTATACCAACCTGGGATTGATAGAGTCGAGCTTAAAGCGTTTCCCAGAGGCAGAACAACACTTGCGGAAAGCAATTGAAGTGGCCCCGCTTTCCGTCCCGAACTACACGAACTTGGCACGTTTCTATCGCCTGCGGCAGCAACTTCCCGAAGCGGAGCAAGTTCTGAAAGACGGAGTAGAACGCAATCCCGATGCAGCCCCTCTTTACATTTATTCGGCGGATCTACTCTATGCGCAGCAAGAAAAAGAAGGCGCTGAAGGGTTTCTCGAAAAACTGCGAGACCGGCAACGGAATTCGGCAGAGGTGGCGATTGCCATCGGCGACTTCTATGTCAGTAGGGGACAAACGGATCAGGCCACGGTCGAATACCGGCGCGGGTTGGAAGTGGCTCCGAAGAATTTGGAGATCCAGAAGCGCCTGGTGGAGCTGTTTCTGTCCACCGGACGTTATGAAGAAGCGGCCAAGCTCAATGATGGGCTATTGCGTCAACGGCCAAAGGATCTCGTTGCCCACATCGCTCGCGGCCGCATTCTGTTAGGGCAAGGAAAGAGCGATGAAGCCATTTCTGAATTGCGCCAGCAAGCGACCGAGGCGCCAGACTCACCTCCGGCCCACTATTATCTGGCTCTTGCCTACTGGCAGAACGGCAGTACCGGTCAAGCCAAGAGTGAACTACAAGAAGTCGTGCGCGTTGAACCGACCATGATACTAGCGCTGAACAGCCTAGCTGAACTGAACTTGTCGCTCGGAGAGATTTCTGTGGCACAGGAATATGCTCAGCGCAGCGTACAACAAAACCCGGCCAACCCCGCGGGCCGAGTGCTCTTGGGTGCAGTGCTAGCCGACCAAGGTCAATGGAAGGCTGCCGAGGACCAGCTCCGCATTGCCCAGCAACTGTCACCGGGCGCCCCAGCTCCTCATTTGAACATGGGTGTGATCTACGCCCACCAGCGGCATTGGCCCAAGGCGGAAGAGGAGTTCGAAACGGCCCTGCGTTTGGCCCCTCGGTCCACAGAAACATTGGCCCGGCTTGCGGATTTCTGGGTGGCGAGAAACGAGCGACCGAAAGCAATCGAGCGCGTTCAACAGTACTTAACGAGCTACCCGAAGGACGCTTCGGCCCACTTGATCTTGGGAGTAACTCAGTTCAATGCAAAGAAGTACGACGCTGCCCAAGCAGAATTCGATTGGGCGATCGAACTGAACCCGAGTCTGGCCGAAGCTCATTTCCAGTTGGCCCGGTTGTACCAGCAGAAAGGACAAACCAAGGCCGCCATTGGCCAGTGCGAAACAGCGCTATCTCTTCAACCTAAGTCTGCGAATTTGTTGGCAGTGATTGCCACGCTTTATGATGCGACCGGAAATTTGGTTACCGCGCGAAGGTATTACGAACAAGCCTTGGCCATCAATCCGAGGTTAGCCGTCCCAGCGAACAACCTCGCTTTTCTCTACGTAAAACAAGGCGGTAATCTGGACGTGGCCCTGGGTTTGGCCCAGAGAGCCAAGCAGCTCATGCCGGAATTCAATGCGATAACCGATACGCTGGGCTGGGTACTATACAAGAAGGGAGACTATGCCAGCGCGCTTCCTTTGCTCCAGGAATGCGTCGGGAAAGAACCCAACTCCGCCGGGTACCGCTACCACCTCGGCATGATCCTTTCGGCTGTTGGGCAAAAGGGGAGAGCAAAGGATGAATTGGAGTCTGCCTTGCGGTTGCGTTTGGTGGGCGAGGATGCAGAACAGGCCAGGCAGACTCTTGCTCGCAATTGATTTAGCTCACGGGCCCACACTATCGTGCGCGGTGGTCTGGTGACAGAGTTTTTGTAGAGAGTGTATATGAACTTATAGATTTCTCAGGCTCATTCCAAGACGGCCAGAGTGATGTTCTCTTATGTCCTTTCATTTCAAGCGAGTTCAGTTTCACCCACTTTCGGTTGATTGGTATGTCGTTTGCATATGGTCAGGGTGCAGGCCCCAGTTTGAGGGAAGAAGGCGCTTCGAGGAGGAAATAACATGAGGCTCCGAAAGGCGATAGTGCTTGTTAGTTTGTTCATGGTCTGTTTCGTGTTGGCCGCACAATTTGCTAAAGCAGACAGCATCATATTCCGAGACCTTACGGACTCACCCACGTTGAGCGGGTCAAACCGGTTGACCGGGATTTCGTGTTCGTCTGTAACCGAAACCTGCACAGCAACTCTATTGGCCCCCTTTATTAGCGCAAACCCTGCAGGCATCGTTTACAGGTTGGGCGAGGGCAGCACGACAGGCAAAGTCAGTGACACCTTTGTTGGTGGTTTTACCCCAGGTTCGGATAACAGTGAGTGTGAGGAAAGAAGCTGCGTTTCCCTCACGTTTACTTCCGACCGTCCGAATGCGTTGGGTGAGGCGAACGGTCTGGGGCCTTGTGTCGTTCCTGTTTTTTTTCCGGGAGGATGCAACGCCGTCGAGAACGGAACGCCGCAGTTGGTTGGTACCATCACATGGAAGAACAGAACTGGCACTATAACGGATAACATTTTCATCCAGTCGGACGTCGCGCCGGAGCCCGCGAGCCTGATTTTGTTTGGGTCTGGCCTTGCCATCGTAGGGGGATTCCTCCGACGACGTAAGCGACTGGTGACACCTTCGGTGTAGCACGGAGGTTCCATGGCGTTGTTTGGGACCGGTCTGGTGGCTATGGGCGGCATCTTGCGACGTAGACTGCGGTCGTAATACCTGAAGATCGGCTGACTTTCCGCAAGCTTGGTATCGGCAACCTGTCCGTCGCCAAGATCCTGGCCTGCTTTGCAATCAACAACTCGAGCCTTCCCGTCGGCCGCTCGGAAGTTGGCCAGAAATGGCGATCTGCGAAGCTGGCCAACCAACCGTCATAAAAACGTGATACTAAAGGTCGTGATTGGCGATCTGGTGACGTTACGTTGAGTAAAATCACCAGCGGTTCGGCTGTAGGCACAACCGCCTGGGCACCGGTCACAATCCCGTTCTTCGCCAACAAATGGGTCACAGCTCTGCGGTGATGACGGCGAGATACACCGGAGAAATTCCACTCGAACAGGTGCGGGCCGCGTTTTCCAATATGGAATTGGAAAATATGGAAAATGGCCGGTCTCTACGAGCAGTCGCTTAGTTGTGTATATCAACAAGCTAGAGAGCAGAGCGGCGTCGTACAATGGCAGTATTGAAGGTTCCCAAGCTTCAGATGTGGATTCGATTCCAATCACTCGCTCCACGAGCCACTGATGATGATTCAATTGTTCTTGCGCCGCTAACCCAGATGAATCCGTTGCCCACGTTGAACTGCGCAAAATGTCCGGCTCTTTCCTCAAGTCCGAGCGCGTCGCGCTAAGAACTGGTTCCTACGCTCGAGGTCGTTGAGGGGATTGTGGACGAGAGGGGATTCGAACCCCCGGCCTCCTCATTGTGAACGATGTATATTCTAAGCTAAGACGCGGTGCCGCAATCACTTAGCTTTCGCAGCGGGGTCGTTAGATGGCCTACTTGGACTACCAGAGTAAACCGTCGGTTTGACTACCAAACGCTTCTGCCATATCTAAGCATGTTGTTGCGGACGATAGGAAACGTGGGCGGCAAGTCGGCTGCCAACCGGCCCCGGTTCGTTGCTCAGAATTGAAGCTTACGAGCCAGCTGGATCGATCGCGGACCGCCAATCTGATAGACGGGGTTGATCCCTCCATTGGCCCCACGGGACCACAGACTGCTAGCTATCAGCTAAGCTAGCATCTGCGTCAGGCGTGCTAAGATTTGGCCATTGTTCCCATGTTGTTCTCCGAAGATTGCAGTCGAGAAGGATATGATGCGCAGGTATCGCTACTGGTTCGCTGCACTCGTCTTCGTTGCGGGTGGTCCGCCGCGCGCCGCGGTGTTTGCTCAGGATACGCCGCCACTAAAGTTGGTTCAGAAGATCGAGCTGTCGGATATTCGCAGCG
>DATNMX010000104.1:0-5715 GCA_035602135.1 Candidatus Dormiibacterota bacterium | reverse complement strand
GGATGTCTGGTTCTGCTGAAAGCAAGAACCACTGCCGAGAGGCAACAAACGCGAGCTGAAGGACCTTGAAAAACTTTTTCACGCGCTCCTCCTGAGCGCGTCAGGAGAGCTTTTGCCCTCTTGACAAAGACTTATCATGGATGTCGGATCAACAAATTGGATGGTGTTGCATCGACCCGTTGAGCTGGGATAGCGGCTCCGGCTGGGTTCGTAAATGAAAACTTCGCCAGATCGCCGATATTGCAAGTGACCGTGCCGCTGTTGAAGGCGCAGGGAGTGTAGGTTGTGCTGCAGGTTAAATGACCGTTTACGACTTTGCATGCGGTCTTGGCGAAGTTCGCGCTTTCGAACACGGTGCCGATGGGTAGCGGGTCGGTGACGTCGACTCCGCTCGCGTTCCCCGGACCCAGGTTTAGGCAGCTTCTACTCGCGGACTGAGACTCAGCCAAACAGTAAGACTCCCGAAGAACTTGACAAAGCATCCTGACGTCATCTGATGTCCCTGCCCAAAATCCTTGTCTCTTTCGGCCCCCAAACGATTGTGGGTCACGATTGGTGAATTAAAACTGAGGGCGAAAGATCTACGGCCGGTCCTTATCGTCATACTCGCCGGGAACATCGTCTTGCGGAACCTCATGCGTGGTCACTTCGGACTTGTCCGCATCCGGAGCATCTTCCACGCCGCTGATGATCCCAGCCTCGAACGCCTGCCCTTCTTCGAGCAGCTCCTCTGCGCTCTCCGAATCCACGTTCTCAAGAATGGAAATGCCCTGAAGGTCTCCAGCTCCCACACCGGCGCGCGTTCCCAGACCTTTCGGTTCCAGTGAAACGGTCTCGACGCTTTGGTTCTTTCTTCGCACAGCAGCCGTTGCACGGACTGTCTTCTTTTTGTGCGAAACCTTGTTTTTCGCAGGCTTGCTTTTCGCGGCTTTACTTTTTGCCTTTGGTTTTATTTTCGCAGTGAGTCTCGCTTTCTGCGTAAACGTCTTGGAAGCTCTCGGCTTTTGCTTCTTCTGATTCTTTTTCCGATTCGTTTTCTTTATGCTCATCACCGCAGTCTACCACCGGCACACCCATAATTGTACGCACTGCTACTGCCGGCCCGTGATTCGCGGCTTGCCCACGGCGAACATCACCCGCCTTCCGCCACCGCGCACGGCGTTCGCTTGGCGTAGTGCAGATTTCAGAGTTTACAGTTGCCGGTTCTCTGCGTTACTGGCTCACGACAATTGGCTTGTTGTGACGACGGAGGACGCATGACTCATTACGTCATTCATGGAGGAGTCGCGGGAGCCAGCGCATGGAAGCCGTGGCCTGTGCGTACTGGCCGACAACGCTGCCTTTGCTTCAGCGGTTAGCTTTCCCATCCTACGTTGGATTCGGCGTTTGCTTAGCTCCGAAATCGACCCTTCCGAAACCCTCACTCGTATTCAACTTGTACTCAGATTTTTCCGTCAGAAACTACTCCGTTGACTCACCGGGCAGCGATTCGGGAAAATGCCAGCATGAGCAAGGGCATCGTTGAAGAGACTGTGTACGTGTTCCTTTTCCGATGTGAGAAGTGCAACAGGCCGATAACTTCTTGGATGCTGTCGCCAAAGCACGGCGGTTATTCGTTGGAGAAAGCCCAAACGAAAACTCTTCCCTTAAACTGTGTCATAGAAGAATGTGGGTGGTCTGAAGCCCGATTTGGACGTGATGCAATCGAAAGCTGGGCGGTTCCGTGGACATATGAAACCACTGGGCCGTTCGACTCGTGAAAATGTCGGAGGATGATTAGCATTCCCATCCTATGTTGAAACGGGGTCGTTTACGCCGCTCTTCCCTTCCCCAAAACCGCTATCTTCGACTCAGTTCACAGGCCTCTATTTCAACACAGTTCTGTGACGTCGAACATGGCGGTATGACGCGCCACTCGTAGATATGAACTCCGCGAAACGAGCCTGTTCTCGGAGATCGTCATTGATCTCCCACAACCCGTTTCTAGCGTTTTCAAACGGCTCTATCGAACGCGCGCAGAGCACCTCGCCTCACTTCAGTCATTCCTCAAAACGCGCCTCCGATAGAGCGCTAGCGTTTGTGGACCGCATTCCAGTTTTCCGTGTATGCTACGCGAAAGAATAAACTAAGAGGAGATGGTAGCCGCAATGAATGGCCATTTCAATTTATGCGTCGTTCACAGATTCGTAACCTGATCCTGCTGGCGGTGCTGTTGGCGCTCATCCTGGGCTCGACGAGCGCCATTGCCAATTTCATCGTCGAGTACAACTGGTGGAAAGAGGTCGGACAGGTTGAGACGTGGATTAGCATGCTGTGGTACAGCATTGCCCCCGCCGCGGCGGGCGCCCTGGTGGCTTTCATCGCGCTGTGGGTGGCCCATGCGCAGGGGCTGCACTTCGCCGGCGTCCGCCGACGGGATTTCCGCCTGTACTCCCGACTGGTTCCGGTGGGGCTGGCGATAGTAGCGATGTTGTTCGCCTCGGCCTCGATTGACTACTGGACGATCATGCGCTTTTTCGGGTCGCGGGGGGTCACGCTGCTCCCCGACGCTTGGAAGGACCAGGTTTTTTCGCGCGCCCTGCCGTTTTACCTGTTCGACCTCCCTTTCTATTCGGAAGTACTCGGGTTTGCGTTTGTGCTGGCGATTCTTTGCGCCCTAGTCTTTTGGGCCACGGCCCGGGGATGGCAGTTATGGCTGCGGGGCGGGTCACCGAGAACTCTTGATCTGGGGCCCCACGCGCTGCTGCTGCGGGGCGCCACCCGTACCGGCTTCGTCCGCGTAATCGCCGTAATTCTGTTGCTTGGTCTTGCTACCTGGGTTTTTCTCGGCAACTATGAGCTTTTGTTCAACTCCCACGCCTTCATGACCGGCGCAGATTACGTGGACGAAAAGGTTACCCTTCCCTTGCGCTGGCTCCTAATTATTGCCGTTTTAGCGGCGCTCCCGCTGGCTTGGACATCGAGATACAAGAAGGCGATAGCCCTCTTAATCGCCGCATTTATCCTGAAACTGGTTTTGCCAGGCATCGTTGGCGCCGTTTATGTGCGACCGAATGAGATCTCGATGGAGCGACCTTACATCGAGCGTCATATTCAGGCTACTACGGTTGCCTTCGGCCTGAATCGGAGTGCTACTGAACGTCCCTTCACTGCTTCCGGGCAAGAGACGGTCGATGCTGTTCAGGACGCCACGCTGCTCGATAATGTTCGTCTGTGGGACTTGCGCGCCTACAACGCAACTATCACCCAGATCCAGGCGCTGCGCCCGTATTACACTTTTCCCGACACGGACGTTGATCGCTACTTCATCAACGGCCGCATCAAGCAGGTACTACTGTCCCCGCGCGACATCGATGTCCGCCAATTATCCGCCGAGGCGCGCCAGAGCTGGATCAATCCGCGGTTCATTTATACGCACGGCTTTGGCGTGGTCGTATCGGAGGTCAATAAGATTACGCCCGACGGCCTGCCGGTCCTGCTCATCGAAAACGCACCGCCCGAAATCAAATCTTCGGGGTTTCGGCTCACACGGCCAGAGATCTACTACGGCGAAAGCACTCAGGATCCTGTGTTTGTGCACACCGCCCGCGAGGAGTTCGATTATCCTTCCGGCGACCAGAACAAGTATTCAACATACCAGGGCACAGGAGGTTTTCCCGTTGGCTCTTTTCTGGTGAAAACCGCCGCGGCGATATCTCAGGGCGAGCCGAACATTATTGTTACGGGCTATCTTACCGGACAGAGCCGCATGATGATCCACCGCAAGGTGCAAGAAAGATTGGCACATCTGGCTGGCTTCTTGCACTGGGACCCTGACCCCTACCTGGTGATTACAGATGACGGCAGGTTAGTTTGGATGGTGGACGGCTACACGACTTCGCTCTCGCATCCTTACTCGGCGACGCTGCCTGTGACCGGGCTGGACGAAGGCGCCAACTACATTCGTAATGCGGTAAAGGCCACGGTGGATGCCTACACGGGGAAAATGTCTTTGTACGTATTCGATCCGGGCGACCCCATCATCCAGGCTTTCGAGAACCTGTTCCCGAAACTGTTCCGGCCTGCTTCCGAAATGCCCCCTGACATGCGCCGGCACGCCCGCTACCCCGAGGTTCTTTTTCGCACGCAGGCCGAGGCTTACCGTATTTTTCATATGCGCGATCCACAGGTGTTTTACAACAAGGAAGACATATGGGAGATCGCACACAGCCTGCTTGGCCAGTCCGGACAACCTGCGGCCATGCAGCCCACTTACGTAGTGGCCACCTTGCCTGGGGAGAAAGAACCTGAGTTCCTGCTGATCCTGCCTTTCACCCCGCGGGGCAAAGACAATTTGATCGGGTGGATGGCTGCCCGCTGCGACGGAGATCGATTGGGGAAGCTGATTTATTTCCAACTCTCGAAACAGCAACTGATGTACGGCCCCATGCAGATTGAGTCGCGCATCGACCAGGACCAGAACATCTCCAAGGATCTCAGCCTATGGAACCAGCAGGGCTCGCACGTTCTGCGCGGAAGCATCATCGCTCTGCCGGTGAGTGGCGGCTTCCTCTACGTCGAGTCCATTTACATTCAGGCCACCGAGGCCCGTATGCCACAGCTCAAGAAGGTCGTACTGGCGATGGGTAACAGGCTGATTTACCGGGATACATTCGGGGAGGCCCTGGCCGAGCTAACGGGCGGCCCCGCGTCGGCCGCGCCTGCTCTCGCCGCGGTTACATCCGCCCCTGCTCCGGCGGCCACTGGGCAAGGCTTACCCGCGCTCGCTGAACGCCTCCGCCGTCTTCGGGATCAGGCCGCACAACTGGCCCGGGAGCTGGAGACGCTAGAAAAAGAAGCGCAGAAGAAAAAGAATTAGATTTGAGTCTAGATCTCACGGGTTGTGCTTCCTTGGCGGTCCTCGGTCCACTCGGACCCTGAGCTTTTTCGATAAAGAACAGTTGCAACGAGTTTCAAGGAGGGAAATCCATGATTATTTGCGATTTCTGCGGCGCAGCAAAGGATTGTCTGCAGAAGGACATTGCGGGCAAGGAATACGATATCTGCTCCGAATGCTCGAACCCGTTCGCGCAAAGGCTAAAGGGTAAAGGCCGAACGAAGAATTGGGAAACCGGGTTCTTACCACAGCCGAGAGCCTTCACTTCCCGCGACAACATCAACATCTCTTGAAAATAGGTATCCGCCTTTTGGGCGTACGCATCAACCGAGGTCGGGATCAGGCTGATTATGCCAATCGAGAAAATGCGCATTCGTCCCAACGGCGCGATGGCGGTGCTTCTTGCCATGGTGGTAGGCGAACAGGCGTTCTGTTTCTCTGTTGATGCCGCCACATTCTAAATCGGCCAATGCGAGGGAGAGAAAGCACGTCATTCTCCTACTTGCTCAACTTTATGCCTCACGAAAATGGAGCGGGTCTCGGAGGTTTTGCAATTCCCGGTAATAATAGAGTGAAGTAGGGCGTTTTCCGTTGAATTTTAGCTTCTTTAGAAACTCCATGTCTTCCTTGGAGGCAGTTCCGCTGAGGGAACTATCATTAAGAAATTCTTCGAATCCGGGCCCTACCTCAGGATCAGGTTCCCTTTCAACGAACTCGAATTTCCTAGGGTGTCCTGGGGCGAGTCGACGGTTCAAAACAATTTCCATGCCAAAATTATTGAGGTCTATGTCCCAGGATTCAATCAGCGGATCCAAGAAGGAGACGCAGTTTTCAACCGA
>DATNMX010000103.1:0-28452 GCA_035602135.1 Candidatus Dormiibacterota bacterium | reverse complement strand
AGCCCGTTCGGCCAGATCAGCTCCACTAATTCCGTACGGAAAACCCAAGTAGTTTTCGATTTTAGGACTACTCCCAGCCTGCCCACCGATAGCCCACCGTTCAACCACAACAGTCTTAAGGCCTTCTGATGCACCATAAACGGCAGCGCTCAGACCAGCCGGGCCGGCCCCATAAATGGCCAGGTCGTATTCCGAGCGCGATGGATCGTGAAACCATCCCAGCTTCTCGGTGATCTGCCGGATGGTGGGTCTCTCCATTCGCGTACTGTCCGCAAATTCACAAACCGGCAGTCTGGGATCGTTTGTACCGTTGACACCGAATTGACGCGCTTCCTCGTCATTTGTTAGTTCAATCCATTCGAATGGCACATCACTGCGGTGGAGAAAATCACGGATTGCGTACGCCTCGGCTGATCCGCTTCGCCCGAGAACTCTTACGCTAAGGGGTTGCTTTGGTTGTAGCTCGTCCGCCATATGCCAATTACAAAATAAATACTCCCGGATGACTACGCGAACCAATCATTGTCATTCATTCTTTTGGCGAACGCATTTGTCTTGTATAACGAGTAGTCAGTCTTGTGCGCTGAGCGGCTCATCTTACCTGCAATTGGCCATCCCAACGGTGAAACTAGGGTGCGGTGGTTAAGCCAGCGCGCTTACCAGGCGGCGTGCTGCCAGAGACAGCATCAAACGAGCAATGCCGCTAAAGAACATGCTGACCCCCACAAGCGTACCAATCACCCAAGTTGTGCTCGACGGCCACGTCCTCCAGATCATGGCGGCCAGGACTAAAGTCACGATTCCATCGAACAGTAGCCAGCCCCAACCTGGAAGTGGCTCGAGTTGGAATGACAAAATCAATTCCAGCACTCCTTCCGCGAATAGATATATCGCAAGTGCTAGCGTGAGTGAGGCAAGACCTGCCACCGGGTTCACCAATAGGTAGCTTCCGACGACGATATACAGGATGCCCACGAGGAGCTCCCACAAGAAGCCTCCGTTGCTTCGCGTATGCCAACCAAATAAGATATGTGCCGCACCACTAAAAATAAGGAGCCAGGCGACAAATAAAGTCACCGCCATTCCCGCCACTGTTGGTACTACGATGGCGAGAAGGCCCGCCACTATCATCAGGGCGCTAAGACCGACAGACCATCCCAGCGTTTTCTTCACGATTGTGGCAGTCGAAGTTGAAGTTGCTGATGTAATATTCACGACTACACCTCCCAACGCCCTTTGCGGGCAGATAGTTCTTCTCCTCCTTCAATCCAAAAGCTAGGAAAATAATCTTGCTTGACATAATCGTGCACAACATGCACACTGTGCACGTTGTCACACGTCGAACAAAGGAGCACCAAATTAGGTTTGGCGGAAAGTCGTTTGAAGTCTCGGCAAAACGTGGAGGAAATTATATTGAAGCCGCGCAAGGTTGCACCGGTTGCAGTAAAGGACAAGGCATTCGGGATTCGCCTAGATGTGGAAACTTATGATGCTCTTGAGGCGATAGCTAAACGCGACGACCGCAGTATTGGGTATGTGGTGCGAGAAGCTTGCCGGGAATACATCGCGAAGGCTAAGGGGGGAAAATCATGATCGTTGCGATTTATGCCCGGGTATCTACCCGTGACAAAGGTCAAGACACAGAGAATCAGCTTGTCCAGCTGCGTGACTTCGCCACGAAACAAGGTTGGACGATCCACCGAGAATATGTCGATCATTGCACCGGCTCGACGGATGACAGGCTAGAGTTTCAGGTGATGTTTGTAGATGCCAGTAAGCGGAAGTTTGATGTGTTGCTCTTCTGGTCGCTGGATCGGTTGAGCCGTGAAGGCGTCATAGAAACGTTGCAGCACCTTAATCGGCTCACGTCCTATGGTGTCGGATATCGTTCCTTCACCGAGCAGTACTTCGACTCTTGCGGAATGTTCAAAGATGCTGTCATCGCAATCATGGCGACGGTTGCGAAACAGGAACGCGTACGAATCAGCGAACGCACTAAGGCCGGGTTAGAGATCGCTCGGTCGAAAGGTAAGATCCTCGGTCGCCGGAAACTCAAGATCGATCCGGTTGCACTTGCCGCTCTACGTCAGCAAGGTTTGTCGGTTCGGGCTATCGCTCGGCGGTTGGGAGTATCGGAAGGAACGATCCGGCTCCGTTGCAGCTTGGCTGCGTAATAATCGTCGTTTCAGAAGCCTCACTAAGTCCTTTGATTGGTGAGGCCTTTTCTTTGCACCACGGTGCGTATTATTCGAGCGTTTAATGAAGAAACTTACTGATCTCTAGCGACAACCAGATTAGAAGCAACAGACCGAAGCAGACCCCGCCTGTCCAGTACCCAATACGCATTTGCCGGTCTTGAACAGCCTCCGGCATCGGGGGATTGCCATAGTGTTTTCGGAAGAACATTCCAGCCTCCAACTTATTTAAGACCAGAGTAACATTAGGCTTTGACGACTTTGAGTTCCCGATTTAGATATAGCAGCCATCTAGTAACGCCCACTATCACTTGGACACCAACTGCGTGCCGCTGCCGTTGCGGTCGATCAATCCTTGTCCGGATCGACCGCCATCATGTCGGAAACTGAAAAGGGAGGTTACCGGCGGTCTTACGGTAAAAACTAAATTGTAACGTGCTTATAAATCAATGGGTTAGCACTCATAAAGGGCCAAATGGCGAATATAGTTCTAAGTCAGCTTTCCTAGAGGATTGCCAGACACTAGTTGCCTTGATATAGGCAGATATTGCTCCCAATTCCCGGCCTGGAAGCCTGTCAAATGCGATCATCCTTATGCATCCCCGCGCAGCACGTTACTGTCGCGCCGGGTCCTTGCTGCCATCGTGCCTGGCGGCAAACCAGAGACTTTTGCTCGAAGTGTGCTTCGCCGCCGAGAATAGATCGCTTAACACTCTTATTGTTATATGTCTTCGACCGTCTATGTCCCTTATATCGTTCGCCCCAGCGGAGAATGAACCTTTAGCTTATAAGCTGTCTGGCGGCCCAAAAACAGAGTGGATCCAGAGTGGCCCCAAATCAGGGGTACCTCTGAAAGAAACACCGATTCGCTGTTTTTAGTTATGGATGTGCGTCCCATTTTTTTTAATAAAATAAGCCTTTGGTTAATCGCTTCTTCAGACGCCCTATATTGGGGGGCCACTTCTGTTTGCTAGGTCTATGTGATGGCAAACAATATTAGTTAGCCGTGTTTCGGAGTGTCCCCAAGAGTGTCCCCAAGCAATGGGGCCACTTCTGTTTTTAGACTAGTTCTAAGAGTGTCCCCAAGAGTGGTTCCACCCCGAAATAACGCCAAGTGGCCCAAGAGTGGCCCCAGACCTTTGGAGCCACTTCATCACGGTTCACACGGTTGGTCACTTAGGTCACTAAGCCCTCTTGCTTTAGAAGGTAGACCATTCGCGGCCTGGCTTTGAGCTTCACATCAATGGTCCCGTTTTCAATCAGACCCTTAATCGCCCGGCCCCACAGCTCGGTACCGTACCGTTCGGAATGAAGTTTATGAGTAAACTCACGCCAACGCATCTTCGCCTCGCTATTCTGAAGCATCCTGATCATCTCCACCTGAAGTCTCGCTAGAGGCCCTTCAGCCTCAATAGGGTTAAGAAACTTGGTCGCCTGGTTCCGGTAGACCACGAGAGCTTTAGCCCGCTTGACGCAGTCCACATCAATCACATCCCGTCCCAGGTCGACGGCGAAGTACAGGGCGAACTTCTCGAGCAGACCGATCGAGCGCGGGTCTAACCCCACGGCCATCTTCTCGACTGCTGCGCGATTCTCATACGCATAAACACCCTGAGTGATGGCCTTATCGATCAGCTTTTTAGTCTCTATCGCGCCGGGCAGTAGTTCGGGATCTCGAAGCATAGTCGTAGGTCGGGGGGTGGCTGGAGTGATTAAGAAGAACATTCTGTCGTCCAGCCCGCTCGTCATGCCAGATAGTTTGGCCCAGTTCTTGATAAAATTTCCGTCAGTGGTACACCAGCACCAGCCGAAGCAGTAGCTACCAGCCGCGAAGGCGAACGACTGTTTCTTACTTTTAATTTCATTCCCGAACCGCCCCGACTCATAGATCGTTGTGAGCTCACTCGCGAAGCTGGAATTCTCTATACCCGCCTTGCTGGTGAACTTTGTTAACTCGTCGTAGTACAGGATCGCGTTCTTGCCGTTGATTCTGGTCATACCGAGGCCGATACCTTCAGGGCTGCCAGCGGAGAAGATCTGTACCTTACCATCGGCATTACTCGTCTCAGGGGTGTAGTCAGCGCATAACCCCATCAGGTTGAAGTACAGGTGGCACAGTTCGCAGCAGGATGATTTGAAGAACTTCCCTGGTGGAGCGACTACCCCTAAAAAGATGTTAAGGATTAAGTTTCTAAACTCCAGCCGAACTCTTCCTGATATCACGTTGAGTAGTAATTGGACCCCAGGCACGAAGATCATCTCTGCATACTTTGATGACTTGTCTATCGCGGGTTTTATAAGGCCGTTATAAAGACTTGTACCAGCCATGATCCATGTCGGGAAGATCGGTCGGGCGACAAGCTCGGTTAGTTCTAGCTCTGGCTCTGCGTTCGGATCGACTGGCACGACGGCAGACGCGGCAGCGATCAGATCAGCATTTGAAAGCTCTTTGCCATAAACGAACATGTTGATCGGGGGCTTTCCATGTTTGGCTTTGTAGTCTTCAACGTACTGAGCGGCGCCATCGCCTATCAACGTCATGTGGGTAAAGGCGTCTGGTGTAGCTTCCAAGGTGTAGCCACGCTCTATTAGTGACTTTCTCTCTTCTTTTGAAACTGGCTGCAGGCTGAAGTACCGTTGTGGCAGACGCTTATATTTTCTTAAGAACTTTAGCTCTGCGGATTCTGGCAAATGAGGATCGTTAATGTGTTGTTGGCAATACAGCTCCAGTTCGGTATCAAACCGACTGTTTAACTCGTCCTCATAGTCATCTGCTGCAGCCGCCAACTCGTCTGGTGTGTAAGTCGGCCCAGGTAGCCCGGCCTTGATCCACTCGTTGAACGGTTTGATATCGATCAATCGCGGGAAGTCGTCCACCGATGTGCCGCTAAACGTCCAGACCTGTTTGCCACTAGCATCGCTACCGCATAACTGGTAAGGGCGGTGCAGCGGCTCGGCCACATAGAAGTCTGCGGATCGGCCATCGGAGTACTTCAGGACATTAAATTTATGGCCGCTTCCATCCACAAAGATCTTGCCAACTGGTTGAAATAGACGGCCTGGTTGAGGTATCGCTGTTTCCGCCTCCATCTGTGTCGCCGTCGGCGGAAACTGTCGACGCAACTCTGCTATGTCTTCACGTTTATTGGTGAAGGTCATCGTTGCCCCGCAGTCACGGCAGGAGGAGGTGGTAGAACTTCCATCTCGATATCCGCTCGAATGGCTTGTGGGAGCTTGTACTCTTCGGGGGGTTTGGAATCGTTTATTTCAAAACGCACAACGGCAGCGACCGACGGAATGGCTGTACCGGATCTAATCTGGGATACGTGGAGGAAGTATCGTTCAAGGGATGAAGGCGGGCCTACTCTGATGACGTCGAAGCAGCGTGACTCATTCCAACTACGTATTACTCCTTGTTTTCTTTCTGACATTATGACCTCATTGTGTAAACAATCGTGTGATAACTGCCTGCTATCTCTCTCTGAAAACATGACCGATGTGAAGTCCAACCGTTGGAAATGACGGCTTATTAACTCGGCTTCTTCGGTTCAAACAACCTCGAACTTCTCACCTAGCATCACCAACGGCCGCCCGCAGATGTCTTAGTGCCATAACCTTCCGGCGCCGCCTATCATTCAGGTTCCTGATGGCTGTTGACATATCCGCCAGTTTTCCGTACTTTGGTTAACAACTTCTTAGCAAGAGGTTAACAAGATATGACGATAACTTCAATTCAATTCAACCGCGACAATCTCAAGAAGTTGCGGCAGATCAGCCGGTCGGAGCATCGCAGCGTCGGCTCTCTCGTTCGTGAAGCGGTGAGAGATTATCTAGAGAAGAAGCCACAGGCGGCTGCCGACAACAAGGATGTTGACCTTACGGGATGGGTTCCAGCCACTGACGCCGAGAAGCTCGGCCGTGTACCCCAGCCATTAGCTCGACTTGAGCGTCGGCTCGACAAGGATGTCCGTGATCTCACTGGCTGGGTTCCAGTCAAAACATTGGTGAATCTTGAGCGACAGTTTGAGCTCTATGCCCGCGAGCTCCAGCAGGAGCTGAAGAGACAGACGGAAAATCTTGCAGACCGCGTTGAAAAATTAGAAGCCGCTCTGGCAGGCCGCGTCGAGCAATCCCGATGAGGTGTTCCCGATATCTACAGAGGCTCAATGGGGAGTGAATGCCTAAAAAGAAACATTTCGTTGATAGCGTCGTCGGCCTGTGCAGCGTCAACGTGGTCGGCGGTCGCAACTCCTGGGATGTCAAGCTGACGGTCGTTTATAGCAACGGCAAAGAAGAGGTCGTCACCGAAGGCGCAGTTCGCAGTTATCGCGAACATTTCGGTGGTTCGACGGTATGGCCTGGTGCTGGCGAAAAGATAAGTGCCCTGCCAATGTTCAACCGTGATGCCGCTCGAAGAGAGCGGGATAGGGTCTTAGAGCACATGAACAACGGCCTGCCCATCTACATCCAGACGGAGAACGGGGTTGAAGCGATTTGCCGGGGACTTTAACTGGCGCGGCCTGGTGCCGAAGCGCACCAGAATAGTAGCTCGTCGGAACGTGGAGCGAGAGGCCTAGGTGTCTATACGAAATCTAAAAATTATGGCCCGCGCGGTTGGTGATCCGAAGGGACGAGTCATCGAAGTCATCAAAAGCGGCAGCCAAGGTGATAGCTACGGAATAGTCATCGGGGATGCCGATTCGATGGAGTTCGTCCTTCGTCATAAGTCTGACGAACGTTCAGCAATTCCTAAAAGAGCCCTACCTATAAAGGAATTGTTGGAACCTCCGGAAGTCATGGCAATTTTGAGGATCAGCAAGCGCACATTGCAGCGTTATGTCCACGACCGCAAGCTAGACACTGTAAAGAAGTCCGGCCAACTGCGGTTCCGTCAAGCCGATGTAGAACGCTTCATACAGAAACGAACGGTGCCAGCGTTATAGTCAATCTCCAAGCGCCTCAAACATCGTATTGACTTGCTTCTTCGAGTACTCACTCACCATCTCATCGGCGGCGATATACCGTTGCGTGGTCGCGATATCTGCATGCCCGAGCCAGAGGCGCGCCTGTTCAAGGCCGAACTGTTTTGAGACGAGACTTCCAAACGTGCGCCGCATCTTGTGCAGCGTAACCCTTCCTTCGATCTTCGCCTTCTCCGCAACGGTCTGTAAAATTCGAACCAGATGCATATCCGGCTTCCCCACACTACTGGGGAAGATCAGCTTGGACGAACCGTTCCTATCTCGTCTCGCTTTCATCCGCTTTAGAAATGCTTTCGATAACACGATGTCCTGCGCACGCTGCGCATGGTTCTTAGTCGACCAGCCGTATTCGGGCTTCTCATGCACATTGATCGTGCCAGCTTTAAAATTGATGTCGCTGTAATATGCGTAAGCACCTTCCTCGTCGCGAAAGCCCGTATTCAGGAAGAACTGGATGAGATCCTTCTCGTTCTCGTTGGCAACTTTCAACATCTGATTTACGATCCCGAGCGAATAACGGTCAGGGTTTCTCCTCGTGCCCTTCGGCCAGCTCTTTGTCGGCAGCGGGTTGACCTTACCGAAATGATTCAAGAAGGTGCCGACGTTCCGAAGGCGTGTCCGTATTGTGTGGTTCTGGTCGCCGAACTTCCGCTTCTGCAGGTTGGCGCGTAGCCATCTGACGTACGCAAGCATGTCGTCGCGGTCGACATCTTCGATTGAATCCTTACGGCAGGACATCACGAAGGCGTGCACCGCGTCCATGTAGCCACGAATAGAAGCCTTCTTCAAACCCTGCGCTGTGACGTCTTGATTGAACTTCACGGCAGCCGCCTGCAAGCTCGTTGGAGGCCTAGGTACGGTCTTCTCCGGCACCAGTGATAGCAGGCCAGCGCGTTTCCTAGCAAAGTCCTGCTCGATCTGCAGATATTGTGTATAAGCCGCGCCAGGATCGAGGCCGAGCGATCTGGATACGCGTTTACCGTTCTCTGGGTATCGCGCCAGAAAATATACGATCACATTCTGTTCTTTACCGTCGACGGGTAGGACGAACTTTCGGCCATCTTTACGGACGACCGGCAACACAATGGCGCGGTTCTTGATCTCGACCGCCAGCACTGGCTTGTTCGATGAGCCGTCTTTAACCCTCGCAGCGAGTACGACCTTGGCTTCCATGCTGAGAGAGAAGCCTATCATTGGGTACACGCACTGTCAACATAAACGTTGGTCATTCAGAAAACATCATAAACATTGGTTGTTTTTAGGACTGGTGCGGGAGGAGGGATTTGAACCCCCACGGCCTTTCGGCCACAAGATCCTAAGTCTTGCGCGTCTGCCAGTTCCGCCACTCCCGCATCGTTGACTAGAAGCCTTTACTGGTTTTCCGGCTGGCACCGGATTACCGTTTGTACTCAATTTGTGCTTATTCTGAATCAGTTTCGCAAAGCGTGCAAGGTCAGTGCTATGGACGATTTCGTAACGCCCGAAAAACTGAAGCTGTTCTGTGTTCGCTGATTTCCACCGCGATTGGTTGTTCTACGGCTACGGCTCGGCCGGGAGCAACAACAGCCGGATCACCAACATCCCAGACTCCGTCGATAACGGCCGTAGCGCCACCTACGCTTAGGATGCAGACTCCAATCGTTTACTCGCCAACTGGCGAAAAACGGGCCCTTATGGGTGGGAGCGGCGGGCAAATGTTGCAGAAGGCGTGTGCTTCTACGAGTGCCATGGCCCAGATGAAACAGTTTTCTGCTGATATCGTAGACAGGGACAAGAATGGAGAGACCAGCAAGACGAAGGTCTACGAAGGTGCTGCCAAAGTGAGAACTGACCAAATGTCTGACACGGAATCGTGACCGTGGATTTCAGTTCCAATAAGCTGTATATGCTTATGCCTAAAGGAAAAGCGTATATGGAAATTAAATTGAATGATCCTGCTAAGGTTGAATTTTCGGAGTCTATTTCCCTCTTAGCCCCGCAGATCCCAACGATCCCCGTGCGTCGTGAGGAAGCTGGTGACTAATCTGGCTTGCAAGAAAGTAGGGACCGAAAATCTGAACGGGCGTAATTTGGATAAGTGGGAGGGTACCAGGGCTTATGGTAAGAAGGTTTCCTCTGGTTCGATCCAAAATTGCAATTCATTGTGATTTCCACCTTAACGTGGACGAACGGCTGGCCGACGCCGCGCTGGACCTTGATGCTTCGCAAGAAGAATATTGAGTTGGAAGAGCCACATGCACGTGGCGCTTTTCGCGCGAAGCGGGCTTCGATTCGCGCCGTCGAGTGTGCTTTTTTCCTACTTTCCTTTGTCATCGCTTTGGAAGGGTGTGGAGGAGGATACAGTCCCCTAAATTCGAATCCGAACCCGCCCAGTGGGGTCGTCTTGGACAACTACAAACTGACAGGAGCAGCGAGCATGGTGCGTGACCCGAGCATGATCCGGCAAGGATCCACCTATTACGTATTCTCCACAGACGCTGGCGTGGTCGGCAGCTACATTCAGATTCGTTGCTCCGGTGACAAGGTGAACTGGATCCCGTGTGGTCACATCTTCAACACAATTCCCGTCTGGGTTACGGCAAAGGTTCCCGGAATCGTCGGGCTATGGGCACCAGATGTCTCCTATTTCAATGGTCTCTATCATGTTTATTACGCGGGCTCGACTTTCGGCTCAAATACTTCTGTCATCGGACTCGTGACCAATAAGACGCTGGATGCGACGGACAGGGCGAACTATCAATGGATGGAACACGGCGAGGTCCTATCCTCGCGATCCACGGACGATTTTAATGCTATTGACCCCAACCTCTTTGTGGACGCCGATGCTCGCGCCTGGCTAACGTACGGAAGCTATTGGACGGGAATCAAACAGCGAGAGATTGACGGAAACACGGGTTTGCTTCTCGCCTCTAACCCAAGCGTCTATGATTTGGCAGCGCGCCCCGGCGTACAATTCGATCCCATCGAAGGATCGTCGATCGTTCTCCACAATGGTTTTTACTACCTGTTTGTCTCCTTCGATTTCTGCTGTGACCCCAATCCCTATCAAAGCAACTACAAGATTGCGGTGGGACGCGGAAATAGTCCTCATGGACCGTTTTTCGATCAGTCCAACATCAGTATGCTGCAGGGTGGCGGGACGATCCTCCTGCAGGGGAATGGCACAACATGGAGCGCTCCTGGGGGACAGACCGCATACCTTGCCGAGAGCAGAGAAAGTCTCATCACCTTTCATGCACTGCGTCTGCCAGCGGGAACGCCGTATCTTTTCGTGAATTCTCTTACCTGGCCCCAGGATTGGCCACAGATCCAACCGTAATGAACTAGGAGGATATGACGATGAAGCGTCGAGATTTTTTGCACAAAGGGGCATTAGGTACGGCTGGATTCATTCTCTCTTCGAACACGGGATGGAGTCCCGCGCCTGTCTCACAAACAACGGATTCTCGCATTGAGGTTCTTTTCGACGAGCCTCTTGGCACAATTTCCCGAAATATTTACGGCCACTTTGCCGAAAATCTCAGTGGCGTGTTGTACGATGGCATTTGGGTCGGAAAAAAATCGCGTATCCCTAATATCAATGGGCTTCGAAAAGAACTGATCGAACACATGCGCAAGATCAAGGCGCCGGTGATTCGCTATCCAGGCGGATGCTTTGCAGATAGCTACGACTGGCGTGACGGTATCGGCCTTGCCGAAAAACGTCCCCGCCGCACAAACTTCTGGGCAAACGCTGAATCAGAGAAAGCTCCGTCAAGCCACCGGTACGATCCGAATGCGGTCGGAACCAATGAATTCGTGCACTTCTGCAAGCTAATCGGTGCCGAGCCCTATCTCGCCGCAAACGTAAGAAGCTTGCCTGCGTCGGCCTTTTACCAATGGGTGGAATACTGCAATTCCCCAGCGGGAAGCACGACGCTGGCGGATGCACGTGCAGCCGCTGGCTATGCGGAACCTTTTCGAGTGAAGTATTGGGGAGTCGGGAATGAGTCGTGGGGGTGTGGGGGCGAATTTACACCTCAGGAGTATGCCGTGGAATTCCGGCGGTATGCAACCTGGCTTCCAGGATATGGAGACGAGTTGAGACTGATCGCCTCCGGCCCGAACACGGACGATTGGAATTGGACCCGGGAGTTTCTGGGAGAAGTCGTGCGCAAAGGCCCAGGGGAATTACATCGCATCTATGGGATGGCTCTCCATCATTACGCCTGGAATTTAAGTCGCGGAAAAACGCAGGACTGGGAGGCTGGCAAAGGAGACGCGTTAAAGTTTGACCCGGTAGATTGGTATGAATTGCTCCGCGAAGGAGAGCGCATGGAAGGCCTAATCACTGGCCACTGGCAGATCCTGGGCGAATTTGACCATGAGCACCGAGTGAAACTTATCGTGGACGAGTGGGGACCCTGGTATCGCCCTGGGAGCGAGGCCACGCCCGGCAACTTGCTGGAGCAGATTCCCACGTTGCGGGACGCGGTGTTCAGCGGCATGACGCTCGACATCTTCAACGGGCACTCCGACAAGGTTGCGATGGCTAATTGCGCGCAGCTGATCAACTGCTTGAACAACCTGTACCTCGCGCATGAAGACAAATTCGTGATTACGCCGGTCGGCCACGTATTCGAACTCTATGCGAGCCATCAAGGAGGGAACGCGTTGCGCTCGATTTTTTCAGCGCCCACATTGCACTATGATCGGGACGGAAAACCTGCGTCATTCTGGGGATTGCACGGATCAGCCTCCGTGCGTGACAAAAACTTGACGATCACCGCAGTTAATCCCAGCACAAACGAATCTCGTTTGGCGGAAATCGCTCTCCGAGGAGCATCTGTTAAGGGAGCCACCATCAGCTTGATAAGTGATTCCGACATTCATGCGCATAATACGTTTGAGCAACGGAACGTGGTTGTGCCTCGGACAAAACCGTTGAGCTTGAGTGGAGGAACTTTTGTGGTTGAGTTTCCGCCGGCTTCCGTGGCCGCTCTGAACATTCAGCTAAACTAGGGCACGTCAGCGCCGTTGCGAGGGATCCGTGGCGAGCGCTGCCTAAAGGAATTCGGCTGCCGAATACCGATATGCGAAGTTCATTTAACGTGAATGACTAGGCTCCTACGTTTTGATAAAGACGATACCGCTCATCACCGATTGCCGCAAAGGGACGAAATGTCACTTTTCCGCTGTTGCCCCGCACCAGCCAATCTTCTGAAGATTGCGAGGCAGCTTCTGCGGCGAGTAGTCGTGCGCGGGTGAACTTTTCGGGCAGATTGCCAACACCAAAGAGAGCAAGCGGCCCGCGAACCAGTGCCACCGTATTAGTGTTCTGCGCATCGACCGCTTGCAGGCGAAGCGGCATTCCAAGCTCGAACTCCACCCGATCTCCATTCTTCCAGGTTCGTGGCAGCGCAGCGAATTTTCCCGGAACAATGTCACCCTCCAGACGTTTGCCGTTGATGGAAATTCGCGTTTTGGTATCTGTCCAGGCTGGGATCCGCACATAGACGGTGAAGTTTTCAGGACGCGCCATTTCCAGCTGAATTTGTGTGGTGTTGGATGCGGGATAACTAGTTTGCTGCGTAAGGGTACAACACGTTCTGTTTTGCATCCAAGTAAATCGAGAAGGAAGGAATAGGTTAACGTAGATTCCGTCTTTGCCCGAATAGTATGAGCTGATGCCGTAGTCGGCGACCAATTGTGGGAAAGTGCCGGAACAGCACGGCCACTTGTCTCTGTGATATCCCTTCTTGGCGTCCACGTTGTTGTAGTCGGAATAATAGAAACTCGTGCCATCAGAACGAATGGGCTTGGCGCCTGCGATCGTGTTGTATAGCACCTGTTCCATGCTGTCTCCATAACGGGAGTCGCGCGTCACCCTCAGCAAGTACCGTGTGATTTTAAACTGCCCGTAGGCACCACACGGGGTCTCGAAGCTGGAATGCGTCTTTCCCAGACTCGCGGCTAGTAAGCCTTTGCCGGGTTCTACAAATGCTTCATTCGGCCCCCATCCTCCCGTTGCATAACTTTGTTCCTGTACCATTCGGAAGCCATTTGCTGCAGCGCGCAGGTATTTTTCCTCGCCCAACACTAGATAAGCCTGCATCGCTGAGCTTAACGCGTTCACGTGACTGTATGCATGCTTGCCGGGAAGGGAATTTCGATCGTCCGCCAGCGCATCGTAATACTCGTGGTAGATAAAACGCTCCGCCAAGTCACGATAGCGTTTGTCGCCGCTGCGCTGGTACGCGAGGAAGAAGTTTTCCGTCAGCGTGTAGGTTTCATCCCATGTGTGGGCCACAGTCTTATGTGGACGAGCTTCCTGCTCGGCGCGACTCAGGGCTTTCTCGGGTAAAAAGGGCAACACCGCCTCTGTACTGCGCTTGAGCACATCGAGAGCTATCGGATCGGCGGCAAATTCGTGAGCATCAATGAGCCCACAGCATGTCTTGTCAAAGGTGTAGCCCGGCAGCCGATAGTCAGCATAGAACTTCCCCGTAGGTTCGACGGTCTCTGCAAAGGCGCGCACCAAGCGGTGAACCTTTTGCTGGGTCGGTTTTGATCCAGTCACAGCGTATGCTCGAGCCAAGCCGGAAACGTACTGTCCAAATGAATGTCCGGGAACGAACCCGTGAAAATTATTCTCGTAGTTAAAGTCGCCCGCATTGTCATACCAGCCGCCCAAATCAGGGCCGGGAGCTGCCATCCCCTGGCGTTGTCTAAAGGGCTTAAGCAACGCATCTTCGTCTAGATGCAGGAACAGCTGATGGTTCTGATCGAACTGGAGGCGGAGAGGACCGTCGACGAGTTGCACATTCGAGTACCCGAAGACCGAAAGTGCAGGAACGATGGGACCTTTCGCGGACGTCTGCAACCATGAGGGTAGGGAACGTGTCGCGAATAGACCGGCGCTCGAAACCGCCGATGATTTCAGGAACTGCCGCCTGGACTTCGTGTTCATGGCAAAATCTCCATCGTGATACGACATCATTGCTAGAAATACTGACAGACGCCCGGCAGGCAAGCCGTTGGGCAAAGGAATGTTAGCAATTGTTTGCTCAGCGGATCGGCCATGTATAACGCGATCCAGCAATCGCGCCAAATACAAGCTATAATCGTTTTCCTTAATGTCGCCTGTTTTCTAAACCATACGAAAGTGCGCTGAAATAAAGCTAGATATCTCTTACTGGCGAGGACGCAGGAAGAATACAACAAGTTGTGCGATTATGCCGTGGCGGCTATGAAGCGCGCTCCCCAAAGCATGCGTCGGAGGGCCGACATCCACGGGGCCGGCGAGTGAACATCCAAGGGCCCGCCATTCCAGATTGTTACGATCAGTGCTTGGATTCTGCAAGGGAAGAAGCCGTCGGAAGTGCGAAGGCAACATAAATTCCGCCAGACTTGGTTTTGAGATCCTTGCCTCCTCCCGCGGCAATAACGACAAACTGCCGGCCGTTGCGCTCATAAGTGGCGGGAGTGGCATTTCCCGCGAAAGGGAGGGTTGCCTCCCAGAGCAGCTCGCCAGTCGATTTGTCAAAAGCACGGAACTTTTTGTCGAAGTTGGTCGCGCCTATAAAGAGGAGTCCCCCCGCCGTTACGATCGGACCTCCGTAATTCTCGGTTCCCGTGTTCTTCGTCCCCTTGGCGGCAAGTTCGGGATACTCACCCAGTGGAATTTTCCAAACATATTCCCCCGTATTGAGATTGATGGCGTTTAAAGTCCCCCACGGAGGGACGACAGCGGGGTATCCTTCGGGGTCGAGAAACCTCTTATACCCAGTGAACCGATATTTCATGGCTGTTTGAGGCGGCGCCGAGCTTGTGAGCTCCTTACTTTCACCACTCATGAGATAGCCGACCAAGGTGTCCCTTTGATCTTCGGTTAGATTCGGAAAACCTGGCATCCTCCCCTTTCCATTCTTGATAGCCGTCGCAATCTGCATCGGGTTCATGCGGTCCGCAACTCCTACCAGGGAAGGAATGGCCGGAGGCGAACCGGTCATATTCTCTCCGTGGCAGACACCACACTGGCTCAAATAAATGGCTCTTGGACCGTTGCCGCTAGTATTTTCCGCGAGCGCCCCCGTCCAGGCGAGATCATTTGCGTTTACATAAATTATGCCTGTTTCTGTGTCTACTGCCGGGCCTCCCCATTCCGCTCCGCCGTCGAAGCCGGGAAAAACGACGGTATCTTTCCCCACATCGAACGGAACGAATTGGCCTTCGCTGCGAAATTTCGCAAACTTTTCTAGCGCCCACTGATGAATCTCTGGGGTGCGATTTGTAATAAGGTCTGCGGTGAGCAACTGGCGAGCAAAGGGCGCCGGACGAACCGGAAGTGGCTGCTCTACAGCAGCAACCTCACCAGGCACAGTGCTGGGCGGGTATTTGCGGTATTCGATCGGGAAGAGAGGATTCCCATTGGTGCGATCGAAAAGATAGACAAACCCCTGTTTTGAAGTTTGGGCTATCGCATCGATTTCCTCGCCGTCGCGCTTTACCGTGAGGAGCGCGGGCGGCGAAGGAAAATCCCGGTCCCAAAGGTCATGCCGGACTGCCTGAAAGTGCCAGATTCTCTCTCCCGTCTGGGCATTCAGAGCAATCAAGCAATCCGCGAAAAGATTGTTGCCGATACGATCACCGCCGTAAAAGTCGAATGCAGCTGATCCTGTGGGTACGTATACAACTCCTCGCTTGATATCCAACGCCATACCCGTCCAATTGTTTGCTGCGCCACTGGATTTCCAGGCGTCCTTCGGCCAGCTGTCATATCCGAATTCACCTGGGTGAGGAATCGTGTGGAACGACCAGCGAAGTTTTCCGGTGCGGACGTCGTAGGCGCGAATATCCCCTGGCGGCGCCGGAAGAGTTTCTGGGTTCCGGCCGCCGACAATTAGCAGATCCTTGTAAATGATACCTGGGCTGGTTAGGTAAACTGATTGTGCACTGAGGGGGTTTCGCCGCAAATTTTCGCGGAGGTCGATTCGACCCTGGTTTCCAAAACTTTGTATTAATTTGCCAGTGGCGGCGTCCAGTGCGTAAAGGAAATTCATCACACCTGCCAAGATCCGATTGTCCTTGCCGTCAGTCCAGTAAGCGAGGCTTCGATCAGGCTGTGTCCCTTTGATTTTGGAGTCGAAGTTCCAGAGCAGTTTCCCGGTGGTAGCGTCCAAGGCAAATATCTTTTGTGTTGGAGTGATCCCGTAAAGAACACCTTCGACAATGATCGGGCTGGTCTGCAGACCGCCTTCTTCGCCAGTATCGAAGCTCCACGCAACCACTAGTTGCTTCACATTGCCCCTGTTGATTTGTGCCAAGCTTGAATAATGATTGTTTTCCGAAGAGCCTCCATACGCCGGCCAGTCGCGCCGCTGTTGAGCCATGCGGCTTTGTGCTTCACCCTGCTGTCCATTTGCAATTAACTGGGTTATCGTTAGAACGCCCACCAAAATCGTGAACAATGCGGAAATTTCCGGTATTTTCTTTTCCACTGTATACCTCACCACAACATTAAGTGTCGCGATACTCAGTCTGCCAGGCGGCTGCTCCCAGGAATGGTTTCGGCACTTCTGATCAGGCGCGGAATGAAAAAGTCGAAAAAATGCGTGGGGTCTGACTTCAGACAAACATTCACGTTTGGCTCACCTGGCTCGCGCCGCGTATAGCCCTGGTCATCAACGCGCAAGCGTAACGCCTGGGTTGGGCAAATACTTGGATTTACGACATATGCGACAGCCATAGGATCGAACATGGTAGGGGTTTGTTGATGCGTCGTTCTTGACCATTGGTGATAGAGCAGCGTAAGCGCATCGGTCAGAGGGGTGCTCTGTGTGAAAATCAAAGTTCTCTTAACCTCGTCTAACCGCAGTTGCGTGGAATCAAGAGGCATCACATAGAGCGGCACACCGGATGTAAATAGCTTTTGAGCGGCCTGCACATCCATGGCGATGTTGTATTCTCGGTCCGGGGCCTTATTAACGACCTGCCCCAGGTCGTCATAACCGTGATCGACAGATCCTCCCATGATCACCACACGTTTCAGCTTGCGAAACGTCGCAAGGTCTCGATCGATCGCCGCCCCAATGTTTGTGAGCGGAGCAATTGCAACGAGCGTCATTTCGCCTGCTTGTCCTGGATTTGATGTAAAAGGAAATCCACAGCATCGCCTCGACTCGCCGCGTCCGGCCCGGCCTTTGCCCATCGTTCTTGCGAAAATGCTCCCTCTCCTGCGTGGTGTTTCTCGATTCCCACCGCAACGGGAATGTCGCTGCGCCCAACTTCTTTTAGAAGCCGCAGAATCATCTTGGCGCGAAGTTTCGTATTCCCCCATGCTGAAGTAATTCCAACGATCTTGATTTCTGGACTGTTGAGCGCAAGACCCAGCGCAAAAACATCGTCCACATCATCGCCTATGTCGGTATCAATGATTACGCTCTGCGGCTCGGCGGATTTTGCCGACGGTGGTACTTGCGCAGAGGCGCGCTCCAGAAATGCCGCAAGAAGACAAGAAATGACGAGGACAGCGAGGATGTTACTCAGGCATCGCGGTATTTTGGAATCTTCAGCGAATTTCATTCGCAAACTCCTCCAACGTTCCTTTCATTTTTCCCCAAGAATCCAGTAGCCGTGAAGCAAATGCTCTCCCCAGAGGTAGCGATAGCAGGCGATGACAAGGTCGTAGTGGTTCGATGATTCTATGCTTATAGTTTGAACGGGGCATAGTTGACGCGTGCTACCCACGGATGTTTCTAGTCTCTTGTCATCGGGCGTGGTGCCATTGTATCTGGGGGAGACTAGAGGCGTCGCCACCCGTCGAATGGTGACAGTGTACGCGGTCGCCTCGTTCTGTTCACTGCCGCTTGCGTCACCTGCTCGTCTGGATTCACAATATGCTCCAGATCTAGTGGGGATCCTCAGGTTGGGGCGCGCGAAGGCACGCCAAACTGCCGAATTCCGCGGGGCGGGTGTCAGAATTGATTCCGTCCAGAGGCCCAGAGACTGAATATCGTCTCGCACAACCCAAGAGCGAGTATTCCTATGCACAACGAAACACCAATGTTGATGCGGTATGTAGACAAAATCGCCGCCAGCCCCGTGCTTCGGGGTTCCGAGGGCTTGTGCAAGCTCTTACGCCATTTAGCTGAAACGGCTGTCCAGGAACCGAGAGTATCCACGAGCGAATTCCGGATTGCCACTGAGGTGCTGGGTCGGCGCTCAGATTTCAATCCCAAGATCGACTCCTCCGTGCGCGCCCAGATAAGCAGGCTGCGATCCAAACTTGAGGAATACTACACGACGATCGGTGCCGAAGATGAAATTATCATCGATATGCCGAAGCGCGGCTTGGGCCTGACATTTCAAAAACGAAAACTGTCAGTAGACGCGCCTTCGCGGCGTCGGCTCTTGATACTTGCAGTTGCGATCAATGGATTACTTGCCCTCGTGACGATCTTCCAGGCACTGCGTTATCGGCAGCTTCTTGATGCCACTACGATGACCGCCCTACAAACCTTCGGACTGCAGCCGTCTGATCTGCCCACACTACGTCAGTTTTGGGCTCCATTCCTTCAGAATCCGCAAGGACCCCTAGTTGTTTACAGCAATGGTGAATTCACCGGTTCTCCTGTCATCGGAATGCATCTTCTGGTGGCGGGTGAGACAAGGGAAAATATTGTCAGTAGCTATACAGGCGTGGGAGAAGTCGTGGCGGTGCACGCTTTGGACCGCATTTTTGCCGCGTTGCGCATGCCACTACGTGTAAAGAGGGGCGGCTTGCTTCCGCTGGACGACGCACAAGAAAATGACATTATCTTTGTCGGCTCCCCGGTGGAGAACCCCCCGCTTCAGGACCTTCCTATGAATGAGGAATTTGTTTTCCAACCGAATCCGAAGCCTGCAATGCACGACAGCTATTGGACCATCCGGAATGTCCATCCACGATCCGGAGAACCGGTGGTGTTTGTCTCAGATAAGGCGAATCCCCCGGCGTACGATTTTGCTTTAGTCGCTTTAGCTTACCGAAAGAGACGTCACGTGCTGACCTTGGCTGGCACGACCACGTACGGGACACAAGCAGCGGCGGAGTTCGTGTCCAATCCGGACAGTCTGCGGGAGTTGCTCGAGCGAGCGGGCAACAGTGGAAATGCTTCGCCGCCGTTCGAGGCCGTGCTTCAAGTCCAGTTGAAAAAAGGGGTTCCGATCTCCACGCAGATTATGGCTGTGCACCCTGCCAAGAATCAGTAGCCTTCTGAGATATCCAAGCAAAGCCGGTCCAGAAGTTGGTTGGCACCAAGGACACCCATGTCTTCGGCACTATCTTCCTTCTTTTCTCACCCTTGAGCCTGTTTGGCCCGAGAATTGGGAGTACTCAAGGCACATTCTGCGCTCACCTTATCACCCAAATGTCGCCCCGAGAGCGAACGTAGCCCCTGTTAAGAAGACGACGCTTGCCGCAACAAGAACGTTATCTAATTGCATTTAAGATACTTGCTGACCTCACAACGCCGTAACGTTCAACAGACTTTACGGATCGGACGATTTGAACAAGACTCTCCGAAATTAGAGTCACCGTTCGGTAGTTTTTTCAACGGCCAGTTTCTTGTGTTTTCGAGACTGTGTGGGCGGTAAGCGTACGCCCCGCGGGTAGTGACTCGAATAGGTTTGTCAACAGGGGTGTTTCAGGGATAGGTATCCGCCTACTGGAAAATTCGAAGGGGTGAAACTTTATGCCACGATGCACATTGTTTCCGTTTTACAAGTTTTCTTCTGATTCGGGTCTCAGTTCTTCTGTGTGCTTCCGCTTTTGCCGTCGTCAACGCCTTCGTTTTCGGCACGGTCTCCAACATCTCGAGTGCCCCGCAGGCAGTGAGCCAAATAGTCCGATAAAAGCGGTGCTTATGAACAGAATGTTTGCTGCCTTCAACATGCTCTTGCTTTGTCTAGCGATCACTGCGTCCGCCCACGGGCAGGCCGGCTTTGGGAGTATCAGCGGTCGAGTGACCGACCCACAAGGGGGAGTCATCCCTGGAGTTAAAGTGGAGGCCATCAACGACGCAACCAACGTTAGCCAGGAATCCACGACGAATTCTTCGGGTTATTACGAATTGTTGAATTTGACACCAGGTACCTACACCGTAGAGGCCGGAATCGCCAACTTCAAAAAGTTGGTGAGAAAAGGTGTGACCGTACAAGTGGACGACCGTATTACTTTGGACCTAGGGCTGGAAATTGGGCAAGCCAGCGAATCTGTGGAGGTAACAGAGAGTGCGCCACTGCTGCGTGACACCGACGCGCAGACCGGCGAAGTGATCAGCCACACGCTAATTCAAGCTCTGCCCCAGCTTAACCGTGATCCTCTACAGTTGCTGATCGTTTCTGGGAATGTGCAGGGTAGCGGCAAAAGGGCGGATGGTATGGGCATGGCTGGCGCTTTTGGTAATGATCCAATGAACGGCGACGATACGCGCCTGAATGGAGGTCGCACGCAGGGTATCGACTATCTGGTCGACGGAATCACCGCCGGTACCGGCGCGGAGCACAGCGTCTCCGGAACAACGCCAAACATGGACGCGGTTGCAGAGTTTAAGGTCATCACGAACGGATTATCGGCGGAGTACGGCCGCGTTTCCGGCGGCCTTGTGGAAGTGGTTACGCGCTCCGGCGGGAACCAACTTCATGGGCAGCTTTTCGAATACTTTAAGAATGACCACCTCAATGCTAATTCCTGGCAGCAGGGTGCTCTGGGCGGCAAAAAGGCCATATTCAACAACAATGATTTCGGAGGCCTCGTCGGCGGCCCCGTCTACATTCCCAAGCTCTACGATGGCCGAGATAAAACTTTTTTCTTCTTCAACTATGAGGGTGACCGCTTCCGCCAAGCAGGGACTTTGCAGACCACGTCGGTTCTCACCGCTAAGCAGAAGACTGGGGATCTTACGGGCACGTTCCTAAACGGCTCCGTGATTCAAGCGTACGACCCCAACGGCCCGCAGGTTTGGGATCCCGTGGCAAACGCCTGGAGGCGCACCCAGTTGCTGGGCGGCGACGGAATGCACGTGCCGGCCGATAGGATCTCCCCGTTCGCCGCAGCCATGTTGTCACTGATGCCCCTGCCTAACCACGACCCGGTAGCTGGCACCAGCAATCAGAATAACTACCAATTCCCTCAAAACACACGGGCGACCTCGAACGAATGGTCCTTACGTATTGATCAAAACTTTACCCAGAACAGTCACCTTTTTGGCCGCTTCACCCGAGTTTCAAACAGCTCTTCCCAGACGCCTTGGAGAGGCCCCCTTTCCACGGCTTATTCCCAACGCGTGGATGGCGGGTTTGGGTTAACCCTCAATTACTCATGGAACGTGTCGCCGACTTTGCTCTTCAATGCTCGACTGGGCGGGCATCACAATCCTTTTGTGGGTGGCAATAGCACGGCGGCAGGCTCTAGCTTTAACAATAATGTGCTGCCCTACAATGCCGAGATTCTTTCCCTAATCGGCCCCCAAGGGCTAACAACGCTTAATGTCGCGTGGATGAACGGCCAGGCCGCGTTGATTGACGGGGCCACGGCCAACAGTTCCAATTTAACTACCTACGACGCTGGGGTGTCGATGACGAAAATCCTCAGCCGCCACACGGTGAAATTCGGTTATGAACATCGGCGTTATTACGATAATTATTCCAGTGGAGCCAGCTCGGACTGGAAATTAGTCGGCGCCCCCGTAAACCAATATGCTCGAGACGAGGGCTGGAGCCAACAGGCATTCGTAAACTCCACCGCCAACATTCTGCTCGGAATATTGAGCTATGCTCCCACCAGCGGCCGGACGAGCCGAGCCACCAATACCAACTATCATGCTGCATATGTGCAGGATGATTTCAAAGTAACCCCCCGGCTCACTTTGAATCTTGGCTTGCGCTGGGATATGGAGACGCCCACGACGGAGCGCCACGACAAGCTTTACTTTTGGGATCCTAACGCTCCGGCGCCGTACACGATCAACCCGGGCTACAGTTTCACTAAGGCTTTGACCGATGCAAAGATCGATCCGTCGCAAGTTCAGACCCCGGCCTGGGTGCAGAATGGTTTCCCCAAGGGCGCCATTCGCGTGGCAGGCACTCCGGATTTCCCAGGACGTGCCGGGCAGTATTTTCACCCCTGGCAGTTCGCGCCCCGGATCGGGGCAGCTTACCGCATGACGTCCAAGACGGTGGTACGCGGATCTTTTGGACAGACGTACCTCAGCACGACTGGTCTTGCGAATTCCGTAGCCGGGGGGTCCGGAATCGCGATGGCGGATTCCGCCTTTGACGGCTGGCACGCTACCACTGCGGCGGGACCGTTTCGCTACTACATCAACAGTTACGAGAACCCTTACGGCGATCCGAAGTACATATCGCATTACACTCGCGACGCTCAGGTAGCTAATTTCCAGTCGACTCTCACTAGCAACGGGCCCGGAGGCTACGACCGGAACTCCCACATGCCGTATGAGCTCACTTGGAATTTAGGCTTCCAGCATCAGCTTACCGAGTCGTTCCTGGTTGAAGTGGATTACTCGGCCAACCGCGGCGTCGGGTTGTTAGGTCCAGACCTGGTGGGCCGTTTCCCTAAGCCGTTGTATACGGGTGGCCCGGACGGGTCTAACGCCAAGCTATATCAGACTCTGGTTGCTGTGCCCACGTTCGGGCAAACCCAGGAGCCAGCGAAGGACTATCTCGGCTTCCTCGAATATCCTTACCCCTACTTTCACGCTTTCCAAGTGCTCGGGTCAAATATCGGCAAATCTCACTATGAAAGTTTCAACTTTAGAGCAGAGCGTCGCTTGTCGCGTAACATGGCTCTGATCGCCAACTATACACTTGGGTGGATGAAGGACAACGTGGGGGGGCCCAACGCCGACAGTGGAGGTATCTCCAACAATGGAGGCCTCGGCTTCGTACGTTACCAGAGCGTGGACACAGTTCGCGACGTTTACGGATACAGTGTCCTCGATGAAAGACACCGCTTGGTCGTGTCGTACGTACTCGGCGTTCCGATAGGCCGTGGCCGGAAATTCCTCGGCAACCCGACGAGTACCGGGGCCAAGGTACTCGACAAGGTAGTGGGCGGCTGGAGTTTCGCCGGAACCACTCTGTGGCGGTCCGGTCGGCCGGTCCTCTTGGATTATTCCCATGCCAATATTGGCAATCCAATCCGTGTTGAGCAGACCTTCGGTTCATGGGCGTCCGGTTACGGCCCCGGAAACGCAGGCGATGCCACCTTCGGTGGCAACGGTCAGGTGCTTTACGGCCCCAACCAACCAGTGCCGTCGCTCACGTCGAGTGCGGTGCGACGCCTAAATCCCAATGCGTTTTTGGACTCTTCAGCCTTTACTTATGGCAACATTCCCTCGTCTTTCAGCAACATCCGAAATCCCAGCAACGTCAATCACGATCTTTCCTTGATGAAGGATTTTCCCCTCAGCCACGAAGGAAGCCGCTTTCTGCAGCTCCGGATGGAAGGTTTGAACATATTCAACATTCGAGGTTTTGGACAATATAACACGAAGGTGGGCGACTCGCGCTTCGGGTTGATCACGGCCGCTGGGAACCACGAACGTAATATTCAGGTCTCTATGAGGCTTATTTTCTAGGCACTCGAAGGGTCAATAACTCATATTTAAGGGGCTTGCACTACGGTGCACGCCCTCTTTTTTTGCCTTATTATTAACTTGTGCTCAAAAGATACGATATCGCCCGCCGGACAATTGTTGTAGCCGCCGGGTTGGCGCTTTGCTTTGGGACTGGTGTAACAGCAGCCCGCGGCGACAGTTTCACAGGTCGTTTACAGCTTGCGAAGAATTATGCCGCCCGTGGCAAATGGACCCAAGCTGAAGAATTTTTCAGAATGTGCCGCCAGGAACGGCGAGATTCCGCGGAAGCAACAGTGCTGCATGCTCAGTCGCTCGTTCATCTCAAGCAACCTTTTGATGCTGTTCTCGAGCTACAAGAACTGCTTACCACGGACCCCAATGATGTCCCCGCGCTGGTTTACTACGCCGCGCTCTTAAATTTGATGATGAAGGACAACAACGGGGCGGAGGAAGCGCTGGTGAAAGCCACCGCCTTAGCGCCGGATAACCTGGAGGCTTGGAAGGCGCTTGGTGCAAACTATCTTGGCGGGTCTAAGATTGCCGACGCGATTAGCTCCTTTAAGCAAGCTGTCCGGCTATCTCCGGCTGACGGAGAACTGTTGGCGTATCTTGGCAATGCCCAGGGTTTGGCTGGCAACACCACAGAAGCTGACGCAAACTTTTCCTCGGCCCTGGAACTGAACGCTAAACTCCCCAAGCGCAACGCCAACGTTGATTACTTATACGGTCAGTATTTGCGGCATCAAGGACGATGGCGTGAGAGCGTGCAAGCATATACCAAGGCGCTGACCGTTGACCCGCGACTCACGGAGGCGTACTACGGCAGGGCTACTGCCTACGAGGTTCTCAAGGAATTCACTCGTGCTGAGGCTGATGCGGTTAGTGCGATGGGGCAAAATCCCCGCGATAGAGCTGCTCATCTCTTGTTGCTGCGTATTTACACGCGAGATGGCCAAAAGGCAAAAGCTGAGGCGGAAGACCGGGCTGTTCAGGAGATTATCCGTCAGGAGGATGCGCAGCAGGCTTTAGGCATAAGCTTGCGCTCGGAACTTCGATTGGCGGAACCGCTGCTCAGGGAGGGCAAGTTCGACGAGGCCCAAAGCCATTACGAATCAATCGTTAAGATGTTACCGACGTTCTATGAGGCGTATTTTGCGCTGGGGATGTGCCAGAGCCAACTGGGCCAGCCTGAAAGGGCTGAGTCCTCGCTGCGAAAATATCTGTCCTTCGAAACCCTCTCGGCCGACGGACATGCTGCATTGGGCGTCCTACTCTTTCAACAGAAACGTTTTGCGGAGGCGCGGCCCGAGCTCGAGCGTTCCGTGCAACTTGATCCCACCCTCCTGGAACCCCGCAAAGCTCTGGCCAAGATTTACGCCAGCCGAGGAGATTGGCTTGGCGTAAACAAGCAGCTTGAGACGGTTATGGGCTCTGGCCAGCTCCTTGAAGCCGAGTTTTACACGTTGGGCGTTACTGCTCTCCGCAACCTTGGAAAAGCAGCCGACGCGCTGGCGGTTTGCGAACAAGGTTTGGCAGGCTACCCTCAGACCACTGATCTCCAAGCACAGTATGTTGCGTTGTTGCGAACGGAGCTGAACGCGAAGCAGATCAAAGCGAAGCTCGAACCGAAGATTGAACAACAGCCCAGCTCAGCTGCGTACATGAAAGCCCTGGGTGAAGCGCTAATACATGACAATACGAGTAACAGGGCCGAAGAGCTGTTAAGCAAAGCCGTGAGGGAGTTTCCGAACGACGCGGAGGCTCATTATCTTTATGGTAAACTGCTGTGGCTCAATAATAATCTCGCCTTGAGCGTGGCAGAACTCAGGCAGGCGCAACGGCTGGACCCTCTCAATGAACGGGCCAACGTGCAAATCGAGACCATGATCGGCGTCGCGGAAGGTGATCTCAATCACCTATCGGAAGCCGAAAGCGCGTTCCAGGCCGCGCTGAGTTCAAACCGAAAGCTGAAACCGCCGGATCCCGGATCAACGATTCAATACGTTGAATTTCTCGAACGTCACGGACGTCACGAGGAGGCGGACCGACTGAATGACGAGTTACTGGGATGGGCGCCCTCATTCGGTCCGGGCTACATTGAGCGGGCCAAGAATCTGCTGAAGGAAGGAAAACATAAGGAGGCGGTGCGCGACGGCGAACTAGCGTTGAAGTATGCGGGAGACAATCGAGAACTGCTCCGCGCTTCGCATTCCTTGTTGGCCAAGGCGTACTTTGCCATGCACCGACTGGAAGAAGCGCAACAACATGAGGATTGGATCAAAGCGCAACAGTGATTCGTTGTAGGCCTTCCCGAAGGATCAGTCCCGTGAATGACAACAAAGGCCCGCTCATGCGCCGGAGCGATGGAAAACTTATCTCACTTCCGGCTCGGTTACAGTAAGAATCTGATTTGCAGCAACGTCCTTTAGGACCTGTTTGATTCCGCTCGGCCAGGCTATTTCGATCCTATCAACCTTCGCACAGGTGCCGAGGCCGAAATGCACACGCTTATCGCTCGAGGATCCATAACCCACGCTTGTGGTGGCGTGATTGTACTGTGTGCCGCTGGCCGTGGTGATCTTCAGACGCGCGCCCAAACCATCGCGATTGCTGCGTTTTCCCAATAAGGCAATCAGCAGCCAGTGATTGGAATTTTCGGAGCGGTTGCTCAGGATTTCAGGTTTGGAGTTTAAACTGGTAGTTACGATATCTATGCGTCCGTCGTTATTCAGATCGCCGAAGGCCGTGCCACGGTGCGCATCCGGCAGGTTGAAGCTCTTGCCCGCCGCCGAACCTACGTCAACGAACGTGCCGTCCCGGTTGTTCTTAAGCAAACTGTTGGCCAGCTTGTAGGGCAATCCATCGACAATTTCGGAATTGTCAAGAATGGCGCCATTCGCCGTGAATAGGTCCTTCCAGCCATCGTTATCGAAATCGAAGATGCCATTTCCCCACGCCGTCAATCGATGGGTGGCGCTTCCCACGCGGGACCGGGTTGTCACATCCTCAAACTGACCTTTACCCAGATTGCGAAACAAGGGGAAAGTGTCGCCGTACATGGCCGTCTCAAAAATGTCCGGCCGTCCATCATTGTCCATATCTCGGAAATCCACGCCCATACCTGCAACAGTCTTTCCATTTTCGTTGAAGGCAACACCGGTCAAAATCCCGACTTCGGAAAAAGTACCGTTGCCATTGTTGTGAAAAAGAAAATTTCGATAGCTGTCGTTAGAGACAAAAACATCCGTAAAGCCATCATCATCATAGTCAGCGAAGGCCACACTCATGCCCTTGCCAACATGTTGGAAGATCCCCGAAGAGACTGAGACATCTGTGAACGTACCGTCTCCGTTGTTGTGATAGAGCAGGTTAGGTAATCCGGCGAAACTGTCGGGCGAGCAGTACGTGCGGATGCCCTTTACAGTGCAGCTCGGATCGGTCTCGAGCGACCATTTGAGGTAATTGATGACCATGAGATCGAGATGGCCATCATTGTCGTAATCGAACCAGCCCGCAGCGACCGAAAAAGGTTTGCCAATATCGGGCCGAACTCCTGACACACCCGCCTTCTGCGTAACGTCAGTGAACGTACCATCACCGTTGTTGTGAAAAAGTTGATTACCGTTTACACCCACGACGTACAGATCCGCATACCCATCGTTGTCATAATCGGCCACCGCGACACCCATAGAATAATATGAACCCTGAACTCCCGCGTGCTCGGTGACGTCCGTAAACGTCCTGTCGCCGTTATTACGGTATAGGCGGTTAAAGAATTTCGGATCAGATTTGTCCATATCCGGCAACCGGGCACCGTTAGTAAAGTAAAGGTCGAGGAGGCCATCGTTGTTGTAGTCAAACGCCGCTACGGCACCCGCCATGGTCTCAATCTGATACTTCTGTGGAGTGCTGCTATTGTCCAAAACGAACGCGATGCCGGAACTTGCCAGGATGTTTTCAAAGGCGATAGTCGACTTCGGCATAGAGCGGACCGCGTCGGGTGTCGCACGCAAGTGAGCCAGCAATGCCAATCCACTCATGGCGGAAGAGCTCATAAACTGTCGGCGGGTAAGGTGCGGGCTTTTCATGATGATTACTGTTCTCTCCACACAGCCGCTCTAACTTAACGGGCTAGGCCGGAACTCCTCCGATATTGTCGAGGGGTCATTCGAACGAGCCTCCGGAAGATAAGCCTAGAATAACTTTGAACGGAGTAGCCAACGTCCGGCCGATCTCAGACATGAGCTTAGCGGTTAAGCTAAGATGAGCCTTGGCTTTGGCAATTTGGAAGTGGTTCAGATATATGCCAAACGAGGGTCTGAACTTCTTGGGGAAGCGCGTGAAGTGAGACTTGCTCATTCCCAAAAAAGCCGAAATCCGGGCGAACGGCAGAGGCTTCAAGTAGTTGGGTCGCGAGGTAACCAGCTCCAGATTGGCATTCTTCGGACGTATCCCATAATACGCTCTCAATGAACGTGGTACAAAGCCCGGAGAGGTCACCAGTATTCGTTATTGGCTAGAAGCTATTGCACAACCCTCCGTAAGACGATCATGAAGCAGGCGATATGAAAGAACGCGCGATAGATCGTGAGCGAGCGGTCGTAGCGCACCACCAAGCGGCGGAAGTTTCCAAGCCAGGCGTTGGTGCGTTCG
>DATNMX010000102.1:0-6905 GCA_035602135.1 Candidatus Dormiibacterota bacterium | reverse complement strand
CGCGCACCGAGAGGAATCTGTTCGCCCTTTAGTCCCCGGGGGTAACCCGAGCCGTCAAAAAACTCCTGGTGTGCGAGAACGATCTCTGCCGCGTCGCGCAGAAACGGGATGCGAATCAGCATGTTGTAGCCGATTTCGCAGTGCTTGCGCATGATCTGCTTTTCGTCGTCGTTCAGGGGACCCGGTTTGCGCAGAATGCCATCGGGAATGGCCATCTTGCCGATATCGTGGAGAAAAGCAGCACGCGCCAAGATGGGCAAATATAGATCAGGCACGGGCATGGCTCTGGCGATCGAGATGCAAAACGCGGTGACCCGCTGGCAATGTCCTTCCGTTTCGGCATCCTTCAAGTCCAGGGCGCTTCCGAGGGCTTCGAGCGTGTCGTCGTAGGACTGCTCGAGTTCCACGTGCTTTGCGGTGAGCTGCGCGGTGCGCTCCTCGACGAGCTGTTCCAGGTTGCGCTGATAATTGCGGTTTTCGATGATCAGCCGGCGGTGCTGCAGCGCCCGTCCAACGCCCAAAAAGAGCTGATCCTTTTCGAAGGGCTTGAGAATGTAGTCATAGGCCCCGCGGCGAATGGCTTCCAGCGCTGTGGAAATGTCGTGGATTGCCGTGACCATGATGACCGGGACTTCCGGATCGTATTGCCGCATCCATTCCAGCAACCGGATCCCATCCATCTCCGGCATGATCATATCGCTCAAGACAAGGTCGGGCGTCACTTTCTTGACATGGTCCTGCGCGACGCGGCCGTTCTGCACGGCCGTGCAGTGATAGCCTTTTGACTCGAGCATGGTCGAAACGACCTCTCGAATCGCTTCCTCATCGTCCACGACGAGTATGTTTTCCATCTCCACGTTGGTTTGCCCCCACTAGGCATTATATGTGACGGCACACACAATTGGTGGCGGCCTTGCCTAGTCAGAAAATAGCGTGTTAGCGTCATTAAAGGGTTCTCACTCGGAGCCTTCTCGCCGTCCATAACAAGCTTCGGGGCAGCACGATCACCGCAGCGACGGCACTACCGCCCGGGAGGCGGGGCATCGTGTTGGCGAATCAAGGCCTGCTCGGGATCGCTTTCTTCGAAGCAACTGCTTCTATCATCTTGCTGGTTCTCTTTCTTCTTTTCCGCCGCGATCACCATACGGACTATTTCCGTTATTGGCTTACCGGGTGGTGCTGCCTTACTTTCTCCTCGTTGTGCGAGGTGGCGCTGCTGATTCGTCAGCTTCCGGGATTGTATCTGGCAAGCGTCTTGGCGCAGGCCGCCGCCCTGCTGCTCTTCCTGGTAGCCGTGGTGCACTGCTCATCGGGATCGGAGCGGCGAATCTGGTCTCCGGTTCCGCTGATCGGCTTGGTCCTGGCAGCCATCTACTATATCGAGCGGAGAGGCCCGCAGCAGGTCGCTTCGCTGCATTGGGAAACCGCCATTTTCGAGACGGCGCTTTGCCTGCTTGCCGGCTGGATGATGTGGAGGTCGGAGTTGGCGCGCCACAGCCACGGGGCGCAGCTCCTTGCAGGGATATTCCTGATGAGCGGATTGCATGGGCTGGACCGTCCGCTCTGGCCGGATAGCCCGCTCTTCCTGTTGCGCGTCGCGTTCGACCATTTTATGGGAATGGCCTTGGGAATCGCCATGGTGGTGGTCGTCCTGGAAGGTGCGCGCACTCGAAGCGAAGAACTGAATGACAAGATGCATCGACTGACGCTCTTGACAGCCGCAAGCACCCAGACGCTTTCCGTTCAGGAAGTGATTGAACAAGTTCTATCGCATCTCGTGGAGAGTCTTGGCGCCACACACGGCATCGTCCGCCTGAGGCAAGGCGAGGGGAGTTCCGCGCAACTCGTGGCGCGGGCATGGGTAGGTTTTGACCAGTCGTACTTGACTCGCTATGCCCAACTCTCCGCGATGGAGCCCTGGGCACAGCGAGTGCTGAAGGGGGAGTGCCAATTCCTGGAGTCCGAAGAAGAGTGGGATCCCAAGGCTCGAAAGCGGGTCGACGAAGCTGGATTGAAAACCCTCGTCACTCTGCCTCTTCCCGGCAAGCAAGGCCCATTGGGAGTCATCGCCGTCGGTTCGACGCGCCAGGGACGATTTCACCCGGACGAGTTATCCTATCTTGTCAACATCGCTAACTTGCTCGGCTTGACGCTTCAGAACGTGAGCTTGTTTGAACAAGTCACCGCGGTACAGCGTCAGTGGGAATACACCTTCGATTCCATTGGCGACCCGATCCTGGTCCACGATCGCGCGGGGCGCATTCTGCGCAGCAATCAGCGGCTCAGCCAACTCCTGGGGCGTGAGGGGAGCGCTCTTGTCGGCCGAAGCGTCATGGAACTCCTCCCCGTCCAAAACGCTGCCTACAAGAGTTGCCCTTACTGCGAGGGAATTGGCGGGGAAGGCGACAATCCCGATCCATGGCTGCCCGGTTATTTCCTGGCCTCCAACTCCACGTTTACGGATCCGAGTGGCCTGCAACTCGGAACCGTTCACGTTTTGAAGGACATCACCGACCGAAAACGCGCGGAGGAAAAATACCGTACGCTCATCTCCAGCGTTCAGGAAGGCGTATTTATCTCCACGCCTCAGGGACGTTTCCTGGATTTCAACGATGCGCTTCTTCGAATGACCGGCTACGAGGACCGTGAAGAACTGCTGGAGGTCGACATTCCCGCAGCGTTCTATGCCAACAGCTCCGATCGCGAAAGGCTCAAGAAACTCTTGCAGCAGCACGGTAAGGTTGCCGATTTCGAATTCGAAATGCGGCGCAAGGACGGCGAAATACGCTTCATGCTGGAGTCTTCCATCGCGGTCCGGGATGCCGCCGGCAACGTGACGGCGTATCAGGGTTTCTTGCTCGACATTACCGAGCGGAAGCAGGCGGAACACGAAATCCGGCGCCGCAACCGGGAGCTCCTGGTGCTGAATTCGATCGGCCAGACGCTGACCGAATCGCTGGACCTGAGCGATTCGCTGCATCGCACGCTGCGTCAGATGGCCGAGCTCTTCAACCTGGACGCCACCTCTCTCTATCTGTTCGATCAGAATGGCACGCAGTTGCGGCGCATCGCGGCGGTCGGCCATCGTTCCGAATTCTCAAGGCGCTTTCCGCCCGTCTCCGTGAACCCGGAGTTGATGCAGCACATCAAGGCTGTGCACGCGACGTTTCTTTCCGCCCAGGGTTTGTCATTGCCGCCGATTTTCCGCGACGTCCAGCTCAAAGAGGCGATTGTTGACGCTTACGTCGTCGTGTTGTGGTCCAAAGACCGCGTCATCGGAGGTCTGGTCGTCGGCAGCCGCGCGCCCCGAGAGTTTTCCGCGGCCGACGTGAACTTGCTTATCGCCGTCGGCAGCCAGTTTTCTAGCGCCATCGAGCGCTCGATTCTCTATGAGGAGACGCGCCTAGCCTACGAAAACCTGCGCCGCACACAGGAGCAGTTACTCCACAGCGAGAAGCTGGCGGCGGTCGGCCAGCTGATCTCCGGCGTCGCGCACGAATTGAACAACCCGCTTACAGCCATCCTCGGTTACAGCCAGTTGTTGACCTCCAGCGGACAGATGGGACAGCAGGGCATCGAGTATGCCGACAAACTTTACAAGCAGGCACAACGCACCCACCGTATTGTTCAGAATCTCCTGAGCTTCGCCCGCCAGCACAAGCCCGAGCGTGTTCCCGTGCAGATCAACCAGACTCTCGAGGAGACGCTGGCGTTGCGTGATTATGACCTGCGGATGCACAATGTCCGCATCCACCTGGACCTGGCAGAGAATTTCCCCGTTACTTCTGCCGATCCACACCAGCTCCAACAGGTCTTTCTAAACATGGTGAACAACGCGGTTGATGCCATCCTGGAACATTCTACCGAAGGCGATATTTGGGTACGCACTGCGCTCAATGGCGACCGCCTCTGCATTGAGATCACCGACAGCGGGCCCGGGGTAAAAGACGCTTCCCGGGTTTTCGATCCCTTCTACACGACGAAACCAGTCGGGAAAGGAACGGGTCTCGGCCTGAGCATTTGCTATGGAATCATCACGGAGCATGGGGGCACCATTCGCGTAAGGAATATCCCGGCGCGTGGCGCGTCGTTTACCGTCGAGTTGCCTTTTCAACCCATGGCGTCTCCGGTCTCCTCTACGCCGGGGCAAGGGGCCATCTCAGGAAGGGATGGACGGATCCTCCTGGTGGATCACGATGATTCCGTGCTGGAAGCCGTCGGGACTATTCTGCGTGGCCGCGATCATCGCGTACAGACGGCAAAAGACATTCGTGAAGCCCGCGCCCTGCTTGAAAAACAGGACTTCGATCTGATCGTCGCGGATCTGCATGTTTCCGACGGGGCAAACGGGGGCGGCTTGGGCGAATGGCTGGCCCAGCATAAGCCCGCGCTCAGCCGCAAATTGATCTGGATGTGTGCCGTCGCACCTTCTGAAGATGCAGGCGAGAACATTGCCGGGAATGGCCGTCAGATTCTTCAGAAACCCTTCAAGGCGAGCGATCTCCTGGCGGCGGTGGACGAGTTGCTGCTAAACAACGTCCAGACCGCGGCGATTGATCGATGAAGCCAACTCTGCCGCAGCCGCGGCGCGCTCTCCGAGCTCGGTCATCGCCGTTTCCATTCGGACGCTTAGTCCACTGACCAGATCACTCAATCCGGCCAGTTGCGTCATCGGCGCCAAGCCCGTCAAGAGTTTCCATCGAATCATCTGGTATCGCCACGCAAACTTTGCCGTAAGACGAAGCCTCTCGAACTCGTGTACCGCAGCTACTTTCGGAGATAGCACGGCAATCACTCTCGCCATCCGCAACAGACTCTGGAAATCCCCGCGCAACGCAGCCAGATAGGCGAGGGCGACTCCCAGGCGCTCCCGGCGGACTCGCCGCTGCAATTCGCGGGGGACTTTCTTCGAGAGGAACTCGTAGTCCGCCGGTGCCAACGCTTGGCGGATCTGCGGCAAGTAGGTTGCGTGGCGCTGGCCGCGCTCTTCCACCGAGCACGGATCGGCCGCGATTTTCCTCCGCTCCCGGGGTTCCCACACTGCCCAGCCGAGTGCAAGGAGCAGGACAGCGACGAAGCCGAAGAATAGAATCAGGGTGAGACTCACTGCCGACGAACCTCTGGCTTCCAGATTTTCCACAACTGATCATTTAGCAATCGCAATCGCAGGTTGACCTGCGGCGCAACCGTTTGATAGATCCCCGGGGAAAGAAGGGTTTCTTCTGGAACAGTTTCAGTCTGCGGTTTGCGAAGGGCCCAGGTCCAGAGTAGCAAGCTCGCCAGAAACGCCAACATCCCGAGTAGATTCCAAAGCTCGCTATAGCGATGAAGATAATGCTCGAGAATCGTATTGTTCAGAACACAGAAACACGAATATAGGCAAAAGCCTACCGCAAGGGAACGATCCGCAGCACTAACCTGCACATCGTAATAGCGGGTAAAAAGCAAGACGCCCACGACCACGGCGGCAATCGACAGTTCCATGCCCCGGTCCCCCGCTAGCAATGCAAGTTCCCAAAAATGCCTAGCTGCCACGATCGAATAAACCAACACAAGGGCCGCACACGCCAGGAGAATGCGCCAAGCCATCGCCCAGATTCCGCGGTAGCGCGCGAGAAGATGTCTGCACACTTCCGCCACGGCCAGAGCCCGCGCACAGATCACTGCACCCTGCATTCCCCATCCGATTTGCCTCGAAGACGGTGAGGAAAATCCCCAACGGCGGTACATGAGGAAGGCCAGAGCGCCCAGAGCCAGGTTCAGTAGAACGTAGAACGAGAAAGCCGGAAACGCGCGGTAGTTCTTGCGGACTGCCAATAGAACTAATAGAAATAGTCCCACCGCGGCATTCACGGCCGACAAGATCTGTTGGAACTGCGCGATCTCTATTCTCACGGGCGCATCTTAACACATTCGTAATTGTGTGAGGAATGGAGTTTTCGATGCGCCAGCGTGCCGGTACGGAAGTATCAGGCCGGATGGCGTGGCTCATCCGGCCTGAAAAATTAGAGGATTCTCATGCGAGAACGAGTGTCCCGGCCTGCGACGGGGGTATTGGGGGAGGAAGCGGCCAGCCGTCAGCGACAAGTGTCCTGGCCTGCGACGGGGGTATTGGGGGAGGAAGCGGCCAGCCGTCGGCGACAAGTGTCCCGGCTTGCGACGGCGGTATCGGGGGAGGAAGTGGCCAGCCATCGGCCCTCAACGTCCGATCGATCGTGACGGGTTTACCGGCTGGGAGCTTGACGGACCGCACAACGGGCAGTACCATCAAAACCGCGAAAAGAGAAACTGCCACGGCAAGTGTTCTTTTTTTCAAGGGAGTATCCCTCCTGACAAGCAGGCTAAGGAGGGACAGTTTTTGTGGGGTTCTGTGCTTGAAAATGTTCCGTATGCGGAACAGGTCGCGGCATGAGCACGCTTACGCAGTTTCAGCAAAACCGCAGAGTCATTCAGGACTTCACCCTGACGACTCTGGCTGGCATTCCCGGGCTATTTGCCCGGCTGACCTACATCGCTTCCTTGCGGGATCTCTCCAGCGGCAGATATGAACATGACGGTCTAGCCGCCCTCTATCCGGACGCGGCAATCCAGCAGGCCTTGCAGCTATGTCATGAACAGATTTTCGAACGAATACTGGAAGCGCCACTCTCCAGCCAGGAGAAGGATTTGCGGGCTTGCCTCGCCGGCATGGAGGGTGGGTTACCTGGCGCGGTTCCTCACTGGCGCCGCATCGAAGCCTACCGGGTCCTTCTGCCGGAAGCGGTGCCGGATTATCTCAAGGAGCTTTTCTGCTCGAACTTGCGCGCTCTTCTGCAGATCCTCGATGAGGAACGTTTTCCGGCTCGTTCAAGCGTGTAACCACGCCCGTCACGCGTCCCACAATTTCCGCCTCTTCCGGCACGCGC
>DATNMX010000101.1:0-29673 GCA_035602135.1 Candidatus Dormiibacterota bacterium | reverse complement strand
TCGTAATGGGTACACAACGGCAGAGAACAAGAAGAAATACAATCCAAAGTGCTTCCTCGTGACATGCGCCCATGCACGTGCAGCCAGCGTCTCCTCGATAATAACCACAACTCACAATATATCACCACCCGCGGAAGAGCGCGCGGCACGGGTGCTCTGGCGCGGTAAAAATGTGTTCGCCATGAAGGACCACCAGCAAATCCAGGTTATTTCCACAAGCACTCCGATGCGACAGAATTAGTGGACGAGGTCTTGCTTGGGAACTTACTCACAAGACGCGACCTGGCGAGACTACGATTGAGGCTTAATTTGTTGCGTGCCGACGCCTTGCTCGTCCCGTCATCGACTCGGAAGAATAGTATCGTCCGATTGGATTAAGGCTCCCGAACCATACCTAGGCGTCTAATTGCTCGCGGGTTGCCCCTGAACCGTTCCGGCGCAAATCCATCGAACGCGAGGCCGTAGGCCGGATGTACAGCAACCAACTGGACCTGAAGATGTGTTGAGAGTTCCGTAGGCTGCACGCCATGGTTCGCTAGAATGCCGCGGACTTCGTCACAATACGTTTTGCTCTCCGCCGCGAGATCCAGTTCAAACAGGCGCACGTCCCAGGAAGGAATCTGTACGCCCAGATAACCAAGCTCCGCCGCCCACCGCGCCGCACTCCCTAAATTGTTAAAAGGAGCACGGTCGCCCGCGAATTGGGCCAGAAAAATTGCCGGTCCCTTAATCGTTTTCATGCTGTGTTTAACTCCGAAGGAAGCTAACTTAACTGCAATATATCGACGACAATATTTTTTGTTCCGCGGATCCCTCAGTAAAAGGAAAGGATGACTTACTTGGAGTCGGCGATGTTACCCCACGGCCGGCGAGTGATCCGATGATCGAGTCCTGAGGCAAGGAAATTAGCAACGGAGAACAGGCGCGACCTCTCGGAACGCGCGGCGCTTTTACCCGGACCGAAGGATTCCACTTGTAAACAATAAGCAATTACCCAGCTTGCCCAGCCCTGAATCATGGGTCATGACCCATTCTTCTTCTGATTCGAACCTCCACGGCGTCACCAGACGAATGGTTCTGGTTCATAAGGCGTACGTTGGTCAGTTACCAGATGACCTTCAACGCAAACTGAATCTGCCGGGAATCCGTGGTCGTGCTATTAATCGCACCCGCGCCACCCACCGGAGTTCCGTCCTCGTTGAAGATATAGTTGTTGTCGAGTGGCGACTGGAAGTTGGGATGGTTAAAAACGTTGAAGAACTCCGCCCGGAACTGAACCCTGAAAGTCTCTGAAATCCTCGCGACGGGGAAGTTCTTGAACAGCGAGAAGTCGAAGTTAACAAGCCCGGGTCCAATTAACTGGTTGCGCCCTGCATTACCAAAAAGATTCATGCACGTGTTCGGGATCACGGCGGCAACACTGGGCGCTGCCGGCTGGCATAGTGGGGCAAACGAGGCGGGCGCGATCGGAGGACTGAAACAATTCAGTTTCACGAAGTTGTTGGGATTCCCGGCGTTGACCGGGTTACCGGTGCAACCGGGCCCGGTCAGCCGGTCTGGGAAGGGCCATGGGTCACCGCCCTGACCGGCCGGATCTCCAGCAATCAGCAACGTGAAGGGGGTACCGGTGGAGGCAGTAAAGACTCCCCCCAACTCCCAGCCACCAAGGACCTGTTGCGCGACGGCTCCCCCAAACTTCGGCGAGGGAAGATCCCAAACGTAGTTCAACACAAAGTTGTGGGCAACATTGTAGTCGCACAGCCCGCGGCGGACCCGGCGGGCGAAGAACAAAGGAGATGCAAGTGAATTGTTGAACTGATCTCCAACCCCAGCGCTTGAACCGTAGTCAAAGCATTTACCCCAAGTGTAGCTACCTTGGGCCAAAAAACCGTGGCTCATTCGTTCTTTGACCTGCACTTGAAGGCCTTCATAAGAGCCGCTGTTATCCGCTATGACCGCGCGCAGGTTACCTACACTAGTATTGAGCCTGGTTCCGCTGCCCACTGGGAGAGGCCAGAGATAACCCGCCGATGTCAAGGTTGGAAGGACCATATCCGAGCTATCGGTGGAAAAAGACTGATGAACACTGTGAGAGCCCACGTAGCCGATCGTCGCCGTCAGAGTTGGGATAATTTCGCGCTGGATGTTAAAGTTCCAATTCATAGCGTAGGCACGGTGCGGGTTCTGTTCGTAAAACGCGACATTGGCTATTTTCTGGTTGAAACCGAGCAGCGCGAACGCCCCCTTTGGGAACGAACCCGGAGGCAAGTTGCTGGCGGATTCGGTAAATTGGAATGGCAGCGAGGAGGCATTGTTTAACCCATATAGCCAAATGAGGGGCAGCACATCAAAGATTCCAAAGCCGCCGCGAATGGCAGTCTTGCCATCGTGGAACGGATCCCAAGAGAAACCGACCCGCGGCGCGAAGTTCAAGAGAGTTTGGTTATGCGCCCAGAGAGTCTTGACTGGAACTGGGCCTCCTCCGTAGAAGTTTTGTACCACTTGGAATCTGTCATGAGCTTCCGTCGGCAAGGTCGTTGGCTCGTAACGAACGCCAAAGTTCAGCGTCAGGTTTGGGCGCCAGTGCCAGTCATCTTGTAGGTAGGCTCCAAACAGAGTTTGGCGGTTACCAACCTCTCGGGTGAAGGCTGGATCGGAGAGGGCGACAGAACTTGGCTTGTTTTGAAGGAATCCGGCCAGAGAGGGGAATCGGAAAAATCCGTTAGCCCGAGAGACGGAGAAAACATTGTATTGCATTCGCTCCCACGCAAACCCTAATTTCAACGAGTGGCTCCCGCGGGTAAGGAATGCGTCGTCATAGAACTGAAAGGAATTATAGACGTGATCCGTGTGGGACGGCGCGCCCAAGGATCCCTGCATCAGCGTCAGCCCAGGTACGGCAAGGATCGGCGCAAATCCTCCGGGAACAGCAGCGAAACTGTGATCCGCGGCAAGGGGATTAATGGCACTCACAGGAACATTGTTGAGTCCCACGGAACGGCTAAACGCTACCCGCGCTGTGTTAACTAATGTCGGGCTGAATACATGCGTCTCTTCCAGGCCTCCCGTCTGCCTAAATGTGAAAAGTTCGTTGAGCACGTCCCCCAATGGATCGGGGGAGACGAAGGGCGCCCTATCCCAAAACCAACTCACGGCAAGACTGTCCTTATTTGAAATCTTCTGGTCACCCCGCGCGGTGACATAGTTCTCAGTGAATCGCGCGAGTCCTGAAGCATTGAAGATTCCTGTGTCTCCGTTCCCCACAAGGCCTGCGTTGGGCAGCGGATAAAAACCGAGGAAAGGCTTTACTAATGGGTTTATCGCTATGGTGGTTGGCGTGCATGTATCATTGGGAATCGAGCAAAGGCTTCCCTCCCGTGCTGCCGCCGAAGGCACGAAATCGTGAAAACTAAAGCTCCTCCTCTGACGAATCCCTTCGTAAGCGACGAAGATGAAGGTTTTATCCTTCTTGATAGGGCCTCCGCCGGACACCCCAAACTGGTTTCGATGGAAAGGCGGGAGTCTGGTGTCGAAGAAGTTGCGCGCATCCAAGACTTTATCGCGCATAAACCAAAAGGCATCCCCGTGGAATGTGTTGGTCCCCGATTTCGTAATAGCGTTAATGACCGCGCCTGAGGCTCGTCCGTACTCCGCCGTGTAATTGCTCGTGACGACGGAAAACTCCTGAATCGCATCGACGCCCAATGCGGCTCCCAGTACATTTCCCGGACCTTCATTTGCGTAGTCGACCACGGTGATTCCGTTAATTCGATAGTTGTTCTCGGAGGGTCGGTGACCCGCGTCAGATAACTCGTTTCCGAACCCGCGATTGCCTCGAGGTGAGGTACCCTGCGATCCGCTTGTTGGCTGAGTTCGCGCAGGAACAATTCCGGCTTGGAGAGCTGCCAGTTGGGTCCAATCGCGCCCGTTCAGAGGTAGCTCACGCATGGTCGTGGCATTGACCTCCGCGCTGATCGCGGATGAGCTAAGCTGTACGGTCGCCTCGGTTGCTGTCACGTTGATCTGCTCAGTGACTAGACCCACCTGCATGGTCCGGTCTAGGCTTCGCGCCTCGCCTACGGCAAGCGAGAGACTCGATTCGACGACGGTGGCAAATCCCTTCACCGAAATGGTGACGTTATAAGTCCCTGGTAGGAGATTGGGTGCGGAGTAGAAACCAACGGAATCCGTCACAACGTCTCGAGTCACAGCCGTCGCCGTATTCTTGATGGAGATTGTCACATCAGGTATTGGGGCGCCGGAGGCATCCGTGATGGAGCCCGAAAGCACTGCTCCGGATACTTGGGCATATACATAAACCTGAGTGGAAACGCCGAGTGTTAACGCAACGACCGCAGCAAACCTGAAAAAATGAATCTTCAAAGACTTCCAATAAATCATTGGTCTGCCTCCTAGCATTCGTCCCCTGCGCAACGTTGATCCGCACCGAGCACGTCTCTTGTGCACCCGCCCCTGTTGTAGATTGTCGTGCTTTGTTTTGACGTGCTAAAAGCTGAGAGCGTTTTGAACTGCGAGAATTAACGCATTACGTACACAGCATTAAATTCTGTTCAGACTTTGGCTGGTTTGCACAAACGCCTCGATCCGCTGGGTCCCCAACATCTTAGGAACAATGCTCCAAGCTGCCTCGACAAGTACCCTAGTTCATAAGAACCTTCTTATCAGGCAGTCCAGATCTTTAAACCTACTAGACTCAAAGTTTGCTATCGGTTGCTCAACTGGTCCGGCGCTGCAATTGCAGCGCGAGTTGAATTACTTCAGCCAGGTGATATGCTTGCCGACCCGTACTTTGATAAACCTGTTCGCGACAACTGAATCCGTCTGTAATAATCAGGGTGTCCTGGCTCGCGCAGCGGACGGCGGGCAACAACACGCGTTCTCCGATCGCTTGCGCAACCTCGTATTTCTCGCGATCGAACCCGAACGGTCCGGCCATCCCGCAACAGCCCGAATCAAGACTCGTGAACTCGATCCCCATTTTGCGAAGCAAAGACTCTGCATGCGTCATCTTCATGAGTGCTTTTTGGTGACAATGACCGTGCAGTACCGCCTTGCGTTCGAGCTTTGGCGGGTTGTATCCCGGCGCATGATATTCCAGGAATTCACTCAGCAGAAAGATCTGGCGCCGGAATTGATCAGCAAGCGGATCGTCAGGAAACAGGTTGTGAAGTTCGTCGCGAAATACGGATGCGCAACTCGGTTCGAGGACGATGACCGGAGTGCCGTTTCTGATCTCGGTCTCGATAGCGCCCAGAATATGCCGCAAGTAACGCTTCGCAGCATCCAGCATTCCGAAATCGTATAGCGGCCGACCGCAACACAACTGCCGGGGCAGAAGGTTGACATCGAACCCCGCGTTCTCGAGCACCTGCACCGCGGCGCGGCCCGCCTCCGGATGAAAATAATTCGTGAAGGTATCCGTCCAAAGGATCACCCTTCCGGTAGATACTGCCTGCATCTTATGAGTTTGAGAATAAGAGTCTCGGCGAACCAGCGGAACGTTGTGCTCGCGCGCCCAACTTCGGAAAGTCTGCGGAGCGAACTTGGGGAACTGGCGCTGCTCGGCCATGCTCAAAACCTTTTTCAGTACCTGGCTGGAACCGGGCGCGTTAGCGAACCAATTCGAAATCGTGGGAACGACTGAAGCTACCCGCGCCCATTTATCGATCCAACCGTAGGCATAGGCGCGAACTGGCCGCAGCCGGTTCTCGTAGTAATGTGACAGGAATTCGGCTTTGTACGTTGCGATGTCCACATTCACTGGGCACTCGCTCTTGCACGCTTTGCACGAGAGGCACAGTTCGAGCGAGTTCTTCACGTGCTTGTCTTTCCAGCTGTCCCTCACGACTTCACCTTGCAGCATTTCGAACAACATGTGCGCGCGCCCGCGCGTGCCATGCTCCTCTTCGAGGGTCGCCCTGTAACTCGGACACATGGTTCCGGAATCACTCTTGCGGCATGCGCCGATACCGATGCAGCGGAGTGTAGCCCTTGAAAACGAACCTTCGTCCTCGGGAAACTTAAAATGAGTGTTGGGCTGCAATGGATGGTAGTCACCGCCCAGCCGCAAGTTTTCAGCCGGCGAGTATGCATCCACGACCTTGTGCGGATTCATCTTGCCGTCTGGATCCCACAGGGTCTTGAACTTACGAAACGCTTGCATTAATTCGGGGCCGAACATCTTAGGCAGCAAAGCACCGCGAGCTTGACCGTCGCCGTGCTCTCCGGAGAGGGAGCCGCCGAAACTCAGAACCAAGTCCGCAGCGCGGTCGATGAATTCGACGTACTTCCGAATGCCCGGCTCACTGAGCAAATCGAAGCTCACTTGCATATGAATACAGCCGTGCCCAAAATGTCCGTAAAAGGAAGCCGAGTAGCTAAACTCATCGAGCAACTTACGCAATTCTCGAAGATACGCGCCCAACTTTTCGGGTGCCACGGCGGCATCGTCCCAACCTTCCCAAACCAGTGGCGCTCCAAGCGCGAAGGCCGAGGCGCGTGGTCCAGCTTCGCGAATTTGCCACACTACTTTTGCCTCGGCCTTGCTATAGAGTCGCATGTTTGGAGCACCCTGCCCGCGTTTGAGGACCTCCATCATTTGTTGAGCGCGACGATCTGTCTCGCCGGCGGCGTCGGAACCGAATTCGACCAGAAGAAACCCTCTGCCTTCCGGCAGGAGTTCAAGGTCTGGAGTTCGCTTTTTGCCCAATGCATCGACCATGCTTCCTTCGAATCCCTCGAGGCCGATCGGAGAAAATTCAAGAATCTTCGGCACCTGGTCAGCAGCAAGAAAGGTGTCTTCATAGCCGAGTCCGACAAGGGAGCGCTGTTGGGGACTCTCGATCAGTTTCAGCTTGGCTGAGAGTACGGTCATGCATGTGCCTTCAGTCCCGACCAGCGCGCGCGCAACATGGAATCCGTTTTCAGGCAACAGCTCATCGAGGTTGTAGCCGGAGACTCGCCTCGGAATTCTGGGAAATCGTTCGCGTACGAGCGGCGCGTACATGTCGCGAATCTCCATCAGCCCTCGATAGATTTTGGAGCGGCGATCCCCGTGACCAATGATCGACTGGAGATCGCCGTCGTTCGCGCGGCCGACCTTCATCCGCGTGCCGTCATAGAGCAAAATATCGAGTTCCTCGACGTTATCGACCGTTTTTCCGCCGAGTAATGAATGCGTGCCACATGAGTTGTTGCCGATCATGCCGCCCAGCGTGCAACGACTGTGAGTGGCGGGATCAGGCGCAAATGTGAGCCGATGGATTTCCGCCTGGTTGCGCAAGTTGTCGAGGACGACGCCAGGCTGAACAGAGGCAATTCGTTGCTCTGGATCCAGCTCGAGGACTTCATTCATGTACTTGCTGAAATCGAGCACAACGGCAACATTACAGCACTGGCCCGCCAAGCTCGTGCCGGCCCCCCGCGGTAAAACGGGGGCCCCAAACTTTCGGCAGGCAGCTAGGGCGCCGACGACGTCGTCCGCATCTCGCGGAAGGACCAGCCCAATCGGGACTTGACGGTAGTTCGAAGCATCTGTCGAGTAGAGCGCTCGACTGCCGCAGGTCGAAGCGTACCTCACCCCGAATAACTTTCCGCAGTTCGCTTTCCAAAGCGCGTGCCTCTGGAAACACGTCAACGGCCTTACCGTGTGAGCTGAGCGGCAGTTCAGTCATAGTCTTCAGGGGAGGCTGCAAGACCAAGCATATTTCATTCTAGGCCTGCGCCCGCCGAGCCAAAAGTCCTTCAGTGAGCTGATACGCAAATCATACTGTCGCTGGTTGCTTTTCCTGGGCTCTCGCCGACGGGCATAAGCGTTCGAGTGCTGCCATCACGCCGCCTTCACGGTGCGGTAAGCCTGCCAGCCGAAGTCCCATCTCGACTCCGCCTAGCGCGCCCAATAGCATCAAGTCGTTGAAACTGCCCAGGTGGCCGATCCGGAAACACTTACCTTGCAGCTTCGAGAGCCCGGCCCCCAAGGACATATTGAACTTTTCTAGAATGACATTCCTCAGATGGTCCGAATTGCTGCCCTCAGGCGTGAACACGGCCGTTACGCTGCTCGAATACTCCTCGGGTAGCTCGCATACTATCTCAAGGCCCCAAGCGCGAACGGCGACGCGCGTGGCATCCGCATGACGGTTGTGTCGGCGGAACACGTTCTCCAAACCTTCTTCGTTCAGCATTTGAATGGATTCGCGAAGCCCATAGAGGAAATTCGTCGCTGGCGTGTATGGGAAAAATCCGGACTTAAGTTCTTTCAACATCGCCTGCCAGTCCCAGTAAGATCGCGGCATCCGAGCGGTCACGTTGGCGCGTAACGCCTTTTCGGAAATCGCATTAAAACCCAAGCCGGGGGGCAGCATCAGACCTTTTTGTGAACCCGCGATCGTAACGTCAACGCCCCACTCGTCATGCCGAAAGTCCATCGCGGCTAACGATGAAACGCTGTCAACGATCAACAAGGCTGGATGATGCGCACTGTCCATTAAGCGCCGAATGTCAGAAACGCGGCTGGTGACTCCGGTTGAGGTTTCATTGTGAACCACCATCACGGCTTTAAATTCGTGCGTTGCATCCGCCACGAGGCGTGCGTCGAGCAAGTTGAGATCAGCACCTCTTCGCCAGTTCCCAGGCACATAATCTATAATCAACTCAAATTCTTCAGCCATGCGCCGCCACAGTTCCGAAAAGTGCCCGGTTTCGAACATCAGAACTCGGTCGCCGGGCGACAGCGTGTTTACGATGGCCGCCTCCCACGCGCCCGATCCCGAACCCGGATACATGACGACTGGACCGCTTGTCTTGAAAATGGAACGAATGCCTTCCAAGACTTCCAAGGCTAATTCTGCGAATTGGGGACCGCGGTGGTCGATAACGGGACGGTCCATTGCTCGTAGGATCCGATCGGGACAATTCGTCGGGCCCGGAATTTGCAAGAAATGACGGCCGCTGTGAATCATCAGAGCCCCATTCGCGAAAGTCCTATGACCTTATGGTGGGTCCGCTTGTGACCTGTTTGACTGAAAAGATCGAAATTCTCTACCAATTAAGGAATATCAATCACATGAAGCGAGTCTTAAAGAAACATTAATAGTTGTTCAGGTCGGCTACGTAGGTGATGACATCAACCGCAGCGTTCTGCAAGTGCCGCGTGTCGTACCCATCGTAATGAACAATGATTTAGTGAAGAGTCAGGAAGGGAAGAAGGGCCGGAAGCTGTCTTCCCATAACGGCGATGGGTCATATTAAACGTGAGGACAATGCCGCGCGGAAACAGAGAATGTACAAATCTGAATGGTAGCTCCGCCGACAGGTGCAAGTTTCAGAGTGCGTGGCGGCCGAGGTCGGATTCTATTTCGCTCCCAAAATGAATGAAATTTAATTTAGCTCTCGTAGTAGGTTAATGTGTACTGGTAATGATCTCGGTTTGTTTATGGTGACTTAACGATGCGCCTCCTTCTGATCGAAGATGAGCTTAAGGTCGCGAATTTCGTATCCCGAGGTTTGGCTGCGGAGAAGTTTGCTGTGGACGTTGCGCGCGACGGCGGGAGCGGATTAGAGTATGCAACGGCTTACCAGTACGACCTAATTATCCTCGATCTCATGTTGCCCGTAATCGATGGCAGTGGGGTGTTGCGGGCAATTCGAAGCAAGAACTCGCATGTGCCAATTCTCATTCTGACTGCTAAAGATGCGGTCCAGGATAAAGTGGACAATTTCGAGGCGGGGGCGGATGACTATTTGACCAAGCCATTCTCGTTCGCTGAGTTAGTTGTGCGTGTAAAGGCCTTACTCAGGCGTGGTCCGGTTAACCGCTCTAGTACCGTACGAGTAGCCGATTTGGAACTCGATCGGCTGTCACAGCAGGTGAAACGGGCTGGAAGGCGCATCGAACTAACTTCGAAAGAGTACGCCCTGTTGGAGTATCTCATGAGTAGCGCTGGCAGGGTATTTTCACGAAACATGATCATTGAGCACGTGTGGGACCAGAGCTTTGATGGCCTAACAAATATCGTGGATGTATATGTTCGGCATCTTCGCACCAAAGTCGATGATGGGCACGATCGCAAGTTGATCCTCACTGTGCGCGGTGCAGGCTACTTAATTAGCGATCCAAACGAAGTATGAACGCGCACTCCCTTCGATTTCGAATTTCGGTATGGCATGCCTCCCTACTCGCGGGGTCGTTGATCCTGAACAGCGTTTTAACTTACACCGTCGTTCGACACTATCTCGCTCGGGGCCTCAACATTTCAGTGGAGGATCATGCTCGGACCATCGGCGAGAAGTTGCTTGTTAATTTGGCAGATCGTGGGGAAGCATATCTCACCAGTGCGTTAAACGAACGCTACGGGCCGGAACTCTACGCGCACTACGCGCGTTTTATAAGGGTGACTCGAAAGGACGGAAGAGTGTTGTATCAATCGGGTCCACCCAACGACCAGAGCTTCGATCCTTCCCGCGTGTCCGTTCCAATTGGTCTTGTTACACGAGGGTATCTAAGGAAGGAAAACTTACCTGGTGGTCATCAACTGCTAATTTATACTCTTCCATTTAGGTGCCGAGATGGGAGTTGGTACTTGATTGAGTCGGGCAGACTTACTGATACAGTTGACCAAGTATTATATCGCCTGTTGCTGGCGCTGGTGCTGGGCCTACCAACCATTGTGGGCGCGTCGCTTCTGGGTGGTAATTTGTTCATGAAGCAAGCGCTCAGGCCATTGGACGATATCGAGCAACAAGCAGAGCGCATTAGTTCGACCACTCTATATGAACGTATACCGGTTCCTAAAACGGCAGACGAGGTCGAGCGGCTCGCAAGGTCCCTCAACCGAATGATCGCTCGTTTGGATGAGACATTTCAACAATCAAACCGTTTTTCTGCGGACGTCTCGCATGAACTACGTACGCCTCTGACCATCCTGAGAGGGGAACTCGAGGAGGCAGTAAGGCAAAATAGCATCCCCCAGCTGCTTGATGCTGTCGGCAGCGCCCTCGAGGAAACCGAGCGACTCCAAAAAATTGTGGTCCATCTGCTCGCAATCTCCCGGTTGGACGGGGGCGAGGTTCTCAGAGAAAAGGTACGCCTTGACTTGGGTGATCTTGCTAGAACTACGACTGAACAGATGCGATTGCTCGCAGACGTCAAGTCAGTCGAAGTGCGATACGTCGTAGCCCAAGGTGTAGAAGTTGAAGGCGACCCACTGTATTTGAAACAAGCCATCGTCAACCTGTTGGACAATGCAATCAAATATGCGGAGGTTGGCGGATGGGTTGAGGTTAAAGTCGCCGCCGTAGACCACGTTGGTATCCTCGAGATCGCCGATAATGGCCCGGGCATTCCAGCTGAAGCTCTGCCTTTCTTGTTCGAGCGATTTTATCGCGCCGATAAAGCTCGCTCTCGCGAGACGGGCGGGACTGGTTTGGGGCTATCTATCGTGAAAGCGATTTGCTCGGCGCACGGCGCAGAAATTAAGGTGTTCAACGCGGAGCCGCATGGCAGTCGTTTCCGGACAGAGTTTCCACTCGCGGGAGTCAAGAGCGAGTTGGGAACGAATCTCGCATAGGCCCGCGGACCCTACAACCGGGTCGCTTTACGGGACATTGTTAATCACATGTTGTAACACTTATGCCCTTTGGCGCTGAGAACCTCCAGATTTACGATGTGTTTTGCGTTTTCACCCAAGGTGCTGGCTGCACATAACCGGTAGCTCTATTCCTTTTTCTGAGGTGATTGTCATGTCGCGACTCGTCCTGGCAACGATCTTGACCATCTTGGGCAGCGGCTTCATCCACGCTCAGCCAGCGGCTAAGATCAAGGTACTGATCCTCACGGGCGTGAACAACCACGATTGGCGCGCAACTACACCCGTGTTGCGCGAAATCCTAGAAAGTACTGGCCGTTTCGACACGCGGGTTAACGAAGAAGGGCGCGGTTGCGGTCCCGAGACCTTTGCGCCCTACGATGTCTTGCTGCTGAACTACAACGACTGGAAGAATTCCGGCCCTTGGTGGGACGATCGCGCGCGCCAAGCGATGCTCGACTTCGTTCGGAACGGAAAGGCCATAGTGATTTATCACGCTTCCAATAACGCGTTCTGGGGATGGCCAGAATATGACAAGCTAGTAGGCGGCACGTGGCGTGAGACCGCCGGACATTCGCCTTACCATTCCTATACCCTCAAGATTGTCGACCAGGATCACCCCATTACTAAGGGGATACCCGTTTCGCTGCCGGAAACGGATGAGCTTTATCACGGACTTTTGTTTCAGCCGAACGTTCACATCCTGGCGACGGCTTGGGACGATCCAAAGAATTGCAGAAGTCCCGGCGACCGCTGCGGCACAGGGAAGGACGAACCACTGATTTGGGTTCAGAACTACGGTGCTGGCCGAGTATTTCAAACCGCCCTTGGGCACGACGCAAAAGCTATGCAAAGCAGTGGCTTTCAAATCACCCTCCAACGGGGCACGGAATGGGCGGCGACAGGCCAAGTAACGATCCCCGTCCCGCGAGACTTGAAGTAGCACGGGTGGAATATCCTATTTCCTTCTCCTAGATGGCGAACACCATCCTGCTTTCAGTAATCGTCTCCTGTGTCGTTGCATCGGTAGCGTAGATCCAGAATCGGTACGAACAGTATTTGCGAACCAATTGCTAGCGCCATTCCACTCAAAGTCTGAATAGAATTTAATTCTACATTCGTACTAGGTTAATCCTCGCAATTCATCGTCCGAAATCTGAACTTCCCTAGGGAGAAGATAATAATGCGCCTGAAAATTGGTATGGGAACGTTGGTAGCGATCTTCGGCTGTGTCGCTCTGTTGGTAGGCCAGTCATCGCCACAGGTAGTAGCTATTCGCGCCGGTCGATTGTTTGATGGCAAGTCGGATCACTTGGTAACGGATCAGGTCATCATTATCAAGGGAGACCGAATCGAGCAAGTCGGCCCAGCGACTAGCGTAAAGATACCGTCCGGAGCTCAAGTGATTGACTTCAGCCATGCCACTGTGGGACCGGGGCTAATCGACGGTCATACTCACGTCTTTGAGACCGGAGACATTCCGAGGGATCTGCTTACAACCTCTCCGCAATACCGCATGTTGGAGGCATTGGTGGCTGGTCAGGCCGATCTCAAGGCGGGCTTCACAACGATTCGCGACCTGCGTTCAATGGGCGCCATGTACGGCGACGCGGATTTGCGCAATGCAATAAACCGCGGCCTGGTTCAGGGTCCCCGGATGCAGGTGGCTTCGCGGGGAATTAATTCTACCGGTAGCTACGGACTAAAAGGTTACTCGCCGACACTAAGCCTACCCAGGTATAGCATAGATGTAGATTCGCCTTGGGAGGCTCGCAAGGCCGTCCGCGAGCTACTCTTTAACGGCGCCGACCTCATCAAGGTGGACGACACCGACTACTTTTACTTTACCCCGGATGGCCACTTCTGGACCATGCCGACCCTCGCGAAGGAAGAAATCATCGCCATCGTAGATGAGACCCACCGTCGAGGCGCGAAAGTGGCTTGCCACGCTTTTGGGGGCGAGGGCTTGCAGAACTGTGTGGACGCCGGTGTCGATACTCTAGAGCATGGCATGGACATGGACGATGCGACGATTAAGAAGATGGTTGACAAAGGTATTTATACCACTGCGACTCTTTATCACTATTTGTTGGACGAACACCGTGACCTGGAAAAAACCGACGGAAAATACAGCCTGTATCGAACCGCCTGCGAGAGTTATGGCAGGAAAGTCAAGGCAGGCGTAAAGATCGCGTTTGGGACTGGGGTGGGGCCTTTTCCCCATGGTACACAAGTCAAAGAATTCGCATCAATGGTGAAGTGTGGCCAGACTCCTGCCCAGGCCTTTCGGTCTGCAACTTCTGTTGCTGCAGAGATGATGGGCTGGCAAGACCGAGTAGGGTCGATCGAACCAGGAAAGTTCGCTGATCTGATTGCAGTGTCTGGTGATCCAATCGCAGATATTACCGAGCTGGAGCGGGTCAAGTTTGTCATGAAGGGAGGGCAAATCGTACGAAACGATCTCAAATGAGACTAAATACCATGAACTGGCGGATCGGACAGCCACAGTCTGCAGCCGCAGGGTCAAGACGTTCAAGCTCTGTCGCGATCAGCGTTTGTCGAGAATCCGTATCTGGATCCACCGTATGAGGGTGTTGTTCAAGATGGGCCGTCGTGGCACGTTCACTCCAACGCTCAGAAGCTCCTGGGAAAAATCCAACATTGTCGAGACTTCCCTGCCGCAGAATTGATTCGCGGTAAGGCTCATTTGATCAACGAACTCGGCTCAAGCCTCGGCAACATCAACATTGACGCTGCCCCTAAGAGAGTCGCAAGGAGTTCATAATGCCCGAGAACGATAAAACAGACGCGAAGGTCGGAATAATTTCTCGGAGGGGTTTTCTGACGAACGCGGCTGCTGGCGCTGTGGCGAGTTCTTTGACCGGCACAACAGTTCTCCAAGTTGCCCGCGCCAACCCTCTCGATAAGAAAGGTGTACGTCTTTCCGTAGTCTGGAGCACGCTCGGAAGAGTGTCGATAGCCGAGGGCATGGCCATGCTCAGCCGCCTCGGGTACGACGCATTTGAGCTGCCCGATTGGCGTAATCCGGAGACGCTTGAGTCCTTCGTCAGAGAACAAAAGAAGTATCCACTAGAGTGTGCTTGCATACTAGCTAACAAGGGTCCCGCAGCGCCAGGCTGCGGCCTTGTGAATCCTGCCGAGCGCGATGGTTTCGTGGAACAGGTCAAGTTGGCAATCGTGGCAGCGAAGAAGCTGAATTCCAAGGGGTTACTTATACTATCGGGAAATGAAGTAGGCGGCATCTCTCGTGCTGAGCAACTAGGGAACGCCGTATATGCGTTGCGTGCGGCCGCGCCAATCCTCGAAGACAACGGCATCACAGCTTTTGTTGAGATTGTTAACAACGTGGACTATCCCGGCTACTTTCTTTCTAACCTCCATGATGCCGCAGCAATGGTTGACCGCGCATACAGCCCGAACGTCAAGATACTCTACGACTTCTTTCATGTGCAGATGATGGAAGGAAATCTTATCAACAACATTCACTACCACATAGAGCGCATAGGGCACTTCCATGTTGCAGACCTGCCCGGACGCCACGAACCCGGTACGGGTGAAGTGAATTATCGAAACGTCTTTAAGGCAATTTACGACATATGTGGAAATTTCCAAGGGAGCGTAGGTCTGGAATACCGCCCCCTAGCGCCCCTTGAAGAGAATCTGGCGGCTATGCGCAAATTGGCAAATTTTAGCTGAGCAGAATCCGACAAAGTTCCAAGTCTAGTCGACCATCAAGGGAAAACACTCTGGTACATGAAGAAATTCTGCCACAAAGTCTCAACGACTTTCTGGTAGTGGCGAGGTCACGTCTTGTCGAATTTTAAATGAGAATGGGGACATCCCGTGGCAAACAAATCTTACAACATCACCGGAGTCGAAGTCCTGGGCACACGCAGTGAGCAGTTCGACGAAATTCTGACCCCTGGAGCATTGAAGTTTGTAACCGATCTGGAACGGCGCTTTGGTCCAACACGCCGTGAGTTGTTGACAGCGCGGGCAGCGCGACAAAAGAGGATTGATGCCGGTGAACGTCCAGATTTCCTCCCGCAGACGGTTGGGATCCGCAGCAGCAGTTGGATGGTAGCGCCCTTGCCCGCCGACTTACTTGATCGCCGGGTGGAGATCACGGGGCCGGTGGACCGCAAGATGGTCATCAATGCTTTAAATTCGGGGGCAAAGGTTTTCATGGCAGACTTTGAGGACTCCAACACGCCCACCTGGGACAACATCATCGGGGGCCAACTCAATCTGCGTGACGCTGTCCGAAGGACGATCGCTTACATTGACCCGAAGTCGCGCAAACCTTACCGCCTAAAGCCAGACACGGCCGTGTTGATGGTGAGGCCTCGAGGTTGGCATTTGCCGGAGAAACACGTCGCCGTTGACGGAGCACCGATGTCGGGCTCGCTGTTCGATTTTGGATTGTTCTTGTGGCACAACGCGAAGGAACAACTCGCGCGCGGCACAGGCCCCTATTTCTATCTTCCTAAATTGGAAAGTCACCTTGAGGCGCGCCTTTGGAACGATGTCTTCGTCCATGCGGAGGAATCACTTGAACTGAAACGGGGAACCATCAAAGCCACCGTGCTCATCGAGACAATTCTAGCAACTTTTGAAATGGACGAAATCTTATATGAGTTGCGCGAGCATTCCGCCGGATTGAATTGTGGGCGTTGGGACTACATCTTCAGCTTCATTAAGAAGTTTTCAAACCAAAGCCCCGCCGTACTCCCTGACCGCGCCCGAGTGACCATGACGACCCATTTCATGCATTCATATAGCAAGTTGCTCATCAAAACTTGCCATCGCCGCAAGGCGCATGCCATGGGGGGAATGGCGGCGTTCATCCCGATCAAAAATGACGTGGCTGCCAATCAGAATGCGATGGATCAGGTCCGCGCCGATAAAGAACGTGAGGTGAAGGACGGGCACGACGGAACCTGGGTGGCACATCCCGGCTTAGTTGCGCTCGCTAAAGAAGTGTTCGATGCACACATGCCTCAAGCCAACCAGATCGGCAGAAAGCTGGACGAATTACAGATCACGGCAGAGGATTTACTGTCTGTCCCCAAGGCTGACATCACCGAGGCAGGGCTGAGACAGAATGTTGCCGTAGGCATCGGATATCTGGAGTCCTGGCTGCGGGGGGTTGGATGCGTCCCCCTGTTCAATCTGATGGAGGACGCGGCTACAGCAGAGATCAGCCGTGCCCAGCTTTGGCAGTGGATCCACCACCAGGCCCATCTGAGTGACGGTCGCTTGATCGACCTTGACCTGTGCCTCCAAATCGCCGACGAAGAACTGGCGAGGATGCAGCAGTCTGTAGGAGATGATCAGTTTAAAGCCGGACAATACCGCACTGCTGCCACGTTCCTGCGAGAGCTTATTCAGTCACCAACTTTTGTTGAATTTCTCACCGTGCCAGCGTACGAGCGGCTGTCGGAGCCGTCAAAATCGCCAACTGACGCGCCACCTTTGGTGGATTCGAAGACACTGGGGATTGCTGATGCCTGTTGAACCCAACAGAACCGACTTGCATCAGAAGATTTTCTCCGCATCCAGGAAAGTGCTCATTCTGCTCTGCGTAATGTATGCTCTGACTTACATCGATCGCAATAACGTGAGTACGGCCGCGTTCGTATTCAAAAAAGAACTCCATCTCACGAACACCGAAGTGGGCTTGGTATTTTCCGCATTTGCGTATCCTTATTTGATATTCCAGATCATCGGAGGATGGGTGAGCGATAAGTTTGGGGCGCGACTTTCGCTTACCATCTGCGCGATCATCTGGGGAACCGCTACCTCATTGACCGGAATGGCTAACGGTTTGGCGGCGATTCTCTGCGCCCGCGTCATGCTCGGATTCGGGGAAGGCGCGACTTTCCCTACCGCAACGCGCGCAATGAGTGATTGGGTGCCCAGCGAAAAACGCGCCTTTGCCCAGGGAATTACGCATTCCAGCGCCAGACTCGGCAATGCGCTTACACCGCCTCTAGTGGCTTGGTTGATTGCGGTCGTGACCTGGCGGGGGTCTTTCATCATCCTCGGGATTATTAGTCTGGCTTGGGCCGTGGCGTGGGGATTGTATTTTCGAGACGACCCTGGCAGCCACTCCGCAATTACTGTTCAAGAATTGCAATCACTGCCGTGCTATGCCGCAAAACAGCAATGGACCAAAAAACGCGTTCCGTGGCTTTCCCTCACTCGTCGAATGCTTCCAGTTACGGCAGTTTATTTCTGCTACGCTTGGACGCTCTGGTTGTATCTGGCGTGGATACCCTCGTTTTTTCTTCAGCGCTACGGGCTTAAATTGCAGGATTCGGCTCTGTTCTCGGCGGGCGTATTTTTTAGTGGCGTATTGGGTAACACGCTGGGAGGAATCGTAAGCGATCGGATTCTATCCAGAACGGGCAGTCGAAACAAAGCGCGTCGCAATGTGGTGGTCGCAGGATTCCTTTGTTCATTGGCTTCGATGATGCCCCTTTTGTTCTCCCATAATTTGTCCAGAGCGGCAATATGTCTGAGCCTGGCATTTTTCTTTTCGGAGTTTACGATTGGCCCCTTATGGGCCATCCCGATGGACATTGCTCCAAGGTTCGCAGGTTCCGCGAGTGGTCTTATGAATTCGGGAACTGCGTTCGCAGCGATTATCTCTCCCTTGGTTTTTGGATATGTAATCGACAAGACAGGAAATTGGGAGCTGCCATTCATCGGCAGCATTGGCATGTTTTTGTTGGGTTCTATCCTGGCATTTTGGATGAAGCCGGAGGAAGGGCTCGTCGGCGCAGAGTTAACTGACGTAGCCACACTAAATAAGGCGACCGTCGAATGCTAATTTACATCGCAAGATCGTGGTCTTTGAAGTTGTGCTTGAGTCTTATGTAATGACGCTACTTCACTTGCTAACTAGAATTTAGGTATGGCCTATATCTGGTGCGTCGGGGACCTCGCTGCGGTTCGTATTGGCGCCGCTAAGCCTCGCCGCTTACTAGTCTAAAGGAGAATCTTTCAATGAAGGTTTTCGGCATGGCTCGTATTGCAGCTTATGTTTCTTTTGGACTGCTCGGAGTTGTCGCCCTCCCAAGTGAGACTGGAAGCGGTTACCACCTGATCAAGAAAATTCCTTTGGGGGCAGCCCCGGGTGGCGGCGAGTATTTCGACTACGTCACCGTCGATCCTGCCGCACGCCGCATCTATTTCGCCCACGGTGCAGAGGTCAAAGTGCTCGATGCCGATAACTTCTCGGTAGTGGGTACCATTTCCGGTTTGAAACGTTGCCACGGAGTCGTCGTCGTCCAGGCGCTCGGCAAGGGATTTATTACGGACGGCGACGCCGGTAAAGTAATGGTGTTCGATATTAAAAAGCTGAAAGTTACCGGTGAGATTAAGACCTACCCTGACACGGACTCGCTTGTTTACGATCGGGCGTCCAAACTTATATTTACCTTCAACGGCGACAGCAAGAACTCGTCCGTTATAGATCCCGTGACGGAGACTATGGTGAAGACCCTCAACATGGGCGGCGGTCCGGAGCAGCCTGTCGCCGACGGCCATGGAATGATTTACGACAACATTGAGGACACCGGCGAAGTTGTGGCCATCGATACACGCGCACTCACCGTCAAAGCCCGATGGCCGGTCGCGCCAGCCGGAGAGCCGGTCGCTATGGCGATGGACCGACAGCACCGGCGCCTATTCTCCGCCGGTCGCCGTCCTCAGATGCTGGTCATGATGGATGCGGACAACGGGAAAGTGCTCCAATCGTTCCCAATCACCGCCGGAGTGGACGCGACCGTCTATGACCCTGAAACGGGTATGGTGTTCTCCTCCACGCGTGAAGGCATGATTCACGTCTTCCACGAAGACTCACCCGACAAGCTTAGGAAGGTGGACACTATCAACACCGAATATGGGGCCAAGACAATGGCCATGGATCCAAAGACCCACAACCTGATACTGATAACTTCGGATTTCGCGGCTGGCCGCACTATTAAGGGAACGGCCCGCGTGCTGATTTTTGGACGCTAAGATTTAGCGGCTACGACTTGAGTGGCGGTTTATCAAGGGTGATCCTTGAGCAAATTCTTACTTTTAATCCCGGTGACTATCGTCCTGCTCGGATTGGTGCCCGACAAAGCTCCCGCCCAGGGTATGGGCAGGTCCATCGCTGGCAAAATTACCTCTTCCACTGGCTCCCCGATTCCGAACGCAAAACTTACTATCAAAAATCTTACTAGCGGCGCGACAACCGACGTCATTGGAAACTATAACGGAACATTTATTGCAAACAACCTCGTGCCAGCGAAATATGAAATCACGGCCGTCGCTCTCGGATTCACCCCGGCACGCGCAACCGTCACCATCACAGCGGAGGCGGATGAAGTTGCGGGTATAGTTCTTTATCCGATCAAAGACACAGGACAATCAGTGAGCGGCGTCATCAACTCAAAAAGCGTCAGCGAACTCCCACTCAACGGGCGGTCCGCGTCCGACTTGGCCGCGCTTGAGCCGGGTGTGGCTACTGCACGCACGCAGTCTTCAGGACAGGGCCAATATGGCTACGGCACGCAGATGACTATTTCGGGGGGACGCCCCCGCCAAAATGATGCGCTGCTCGATAAGATTAGCGTCAACGACTACGCCAACGGACCTCCGGGCAGTGCATTGGGCGTCAATCTCGGTGCCGATGCTGTAGATCAGTTTTCGGTACTCACCAGCAACTATCCCGCGCTGTTTGGTCGTTCATCCGGGGGAATTATCGGAGCCTCAACGCGCTCTGGTACGAATCATTTTCACGGTAGTGTATTTGAGTTCATCCGAAATAGTGCGTTTGATGCCCGCAATTTCTTCGACAAGGCCAAACCGCCATTTCGCCGTAATCAATTCGGCACGTCAGTGGGCGGACCAATCAAGAGCGATCACACGTATTTTTTCGCCGCGTATGAGGGGCTTCGCCAATCGTTGGGCATCACGCAAGTGGGCACGGTTCCCTCGGCAGCCGCTCGCGCTGGAAACCTTTCCACCGGACTCATTACCGTCGATCCCAATGTACTGCGCTTTATAAACGCGTTTTACCCATTGCCAAACGGACCTCTCCTCAAAACTGGGGATACTGGAATTTTTACGTTTTCCGGTCAGGATATTACCCCCGAAAACTACCTCACCACCAAGATCGATCATGAATGGTCGAACCGCGACAAGCTCTCTGGGACGTACATGTTCGATATGAGCAACGTGACGCAGCCTGACAATTTGAACAACATACGGACTGGCTACAACTCGCGGCGTCAGTTTTTGACTTTGCATGAGGACCACAGCTTTACTCCACAGTTCATCAACTCGTTTCGCTTTGGAATTTATCGTGTTGTCGCCAATACCGGACTAACTTTCCCTAGTGGAAATCCGCTCGCCAGTGATCCATCGTTCGGAACTGTTCCGGGACAAAATGCTGCGAGCACTGCTATTCCAGGCCTTACCACCTTCAATGGGGGCATAAATGGACTGACAAATTACCATTTCCATTGGACTTCAATTCAGGCTTACGACGACATGGCCGTAATGAAGGGGCAGCACTCCTTAAAGTTCGGTGTGGGTATTGAGCGTATCCGCGACAATATGCTGGCGAGCAGTCGCCCTTCCGGTCAATTCTCCTTCAATTCTCTTTCCGACTTTCTGAGCAACAGGCCCTTTTCGGTTGGAGCAGCGATCCCCACTACAGTCACCGAACGTGGGATCCGTCAGACAATTTTAGCCGGGTACCTGCAGGACGACTGGCGTTGGCTGCCGAATTTAAGTGTAAATCTCGGCCTTCGTTATGAAATGGCAACCGTAATGACAGATGTCCACGGAAGGCTTGCAGTTTTAAGGAATTTGACTGACGCGGCTCCGCATCTTGGCAATCCGCTCTTTTACAATCCAACTCTTCGCAATTTCGAGCCGCGCGTGGGTTTTGCCTGGGACCCATTCAAAAATGGCAAAAGCTCTGTCAACAGCGGTTTCGGAATTTTCGACGTACTGCCACTGCCATACCTCTTCCAAACAAATGAACTTTTCTCGGCACCCTTCTTTGCGTTTGGAAGCGCCACGAACCTGCCCCAAGGCTCCTTCCCTCGCGGAGCGTTCGATATCGTGACGGCGTCAGACAAAACGTTTCGGCAGGCTTATTTCGATCCTCGCCCGCGCCGCAACTACGTGATGCAGTGGAACCTGACATTTCAGTTCGAGCTTGCCAGAGATATGGACCTGCGGGTAGGTTACGTGGGATCGCGGGGAATTCATCAGCCATTTCGCGTTGAGGATGCCGATATTGTGCTCCCAACATTTACTTCGCAGGGTTACCTCTGGCCTGCGCCGATCGGGAGTGGCACAAGGCTAAACAACAACGCGGGCCGCATTACCGCTCTTTTTTGGGAAGGCCAGTCTTATTACAATGCGCTTCAATTTCGCTTGAAAAAGAAGCTCGGAGGCGGTTCCCAAATTCAAGGCTCATACACTTGGGGCAAGTCGATTGACACTTCTTCCGGAAGCGTAGTGGGCGATGAATACGCCAATTCAATCTCCAGTCCGCTATGGTTCAATACTTCCCTCAATCGCGGTCTGTCGGACTTCAACATAGCGCACAATCTTGAAGTCAGCTACACCTGGGACATCGGCACGCCGAAAAAGTGGACTTCCGGCCTCCTGAAAAATTCTTTGGGCGGCTGGCAAATCGGTGGGGTGTTCGCGGCGAGTACAGGAGTTCCATTTACAGCCACTTTCGGTGGCGATACGCTTGGCCTACGAAGTACCGATCCAGCCATCGATGTCCCAAACCTCGTTGGCGGTGCTGGGTGCGGAAGCCTTACCAATTCAGGCAATCCCAATAATTACATTCGGACTCAATGTTTCGCGCTGCCCGCAACCACTACTGAGATAGCAGCCAATTGCGTTAACGTCATCAACATTGATCCGGTGACCCATCAAACTATTCCCGATCCCAATACGTGTCTTAATCTCCGTGGCAATTTAGGTCGCAACGCGCTCATCGGCCCCGGTCTGATAAACCTGGATTTTTCGGTATTTAAAAACAACTACATCAAAAGAATTTCCGATTCCTTCAATGTCCAGTTCCGCGCAGAGTTCTTCAACATTATCAATCACACGAATTTTGCACCGCCACTTGACAAGCGAAATGTGTTCGACTCCAAAGGACATCCGGTAGGGGATGCCGGACTGATCATTTCCACCCAAACGACTTCACGTCAAATTCAATTTGCTTTGAAGGTAATTTGGTAGGATTCATCCGGTCTCTAAGAAGGATTGGTGCCAAGGCTGGATAGTATTAAAGACGTCTTTGTAGCTGCTTTTTTTATGGTTGTTCCCGCGCTTCTGCACCCCCTCCGATGGGATCGGAGTACACCCAGAAGACGCGACTTAGAAGTTATATCACGATTCCAACATGTCGTCCTCAGCGTCCTTTAACCCAGTAGAAACTGAATACGGCGACCATCTCTTTACGTCTTGTGATAGCCCTGCCCGATGAACGCGAAGCAATCGAAAAATTAAGAACCCGAACTATACGCAATCGGAACGACGACACGAGTTGTTTGAAGCGTTCAAAAAGAAACCGCTAGAGTGTGAGGCGCGTCGCGCCTTCCTACTTTTTTAAGTCTTTCGACGACATATCGATGGTAGTCACGAACCCGTTCGTGCCTTTGAATTCGAACGCCTTGGGCCCGACCCGGTAGGTCTCGATCTCGTTGGGCATCAAAATGAACCCGTCGTTACGAGCCGCGCCCTCGTACTTGAGGTTCTTGACCATGACCGGATCGGCGGTCATCCTTGCAGCATGGCGAAGGGCTATTTCCGCGGTTTTTCCACCATCCAACCTCGCTTCGGAACGATCTTTTGTCTGCTTCCACTCCAAAGTGGCGTCCTTCCCGACCGTGAACGAATTCCAGGTGCCAGGGAAGACATGCTGGGCGATCGCAACGAGCGCGTCACGCCGCTCTTTCGTGAGAGACGGTTCGAAAATCAATACCGCCCAGTCGTAATTTTCCTTTGAAAAGTCTGCACCCAAATCGCCCGCCATCCAGAACTTCACGCCGTCCAACTGCGTCTTGCCGAAGTTGCCTCGGTTGATTCGTAGCGCCCTGTTGAAACGACAGAAGCGCTCCACGGTGTCATGGCCGCCATGACCATTGTGTGCCGCTGGGTACGAATGGAAGTAACACTGGCAAAACATGGGGCAACTGCACGTCTCCATGACGGTGGCGTTCAAATACCAGTCAGGTTCTGCGACCGTGGATCGTTGTGCCACGGCGCGGTTCGCCTGTATCGCGCTGAACCCGAGAAAAAGAAATGTAAGGAGCCTACGCGCAGCAGAGCGATTGTTGGACCTGTGCATTGTACCGCTCCTTCCGGTCGGAGAGATCTGGTGGAATACGGGGCATTCTGGCACTCGGAATGCGGGGCGGTCAAGGAAACGAATCGAGGCGAGCGATTCTTAAATTTACTGCTGGCACCAATTGCGACGTTCCAAGGTAATAGACGACATACTCGCCGGGAGTAGTAACCTGGAGTGAAACTAATCGCTCCTTGGCTCCGGCTAAACTCGATGACCAACTTCCAGAATCGCATGCTGCTTTAGCAAATCTTGATTTTAACTATTTCTGGAACTTCCAGGAGGCAGAAGAGGAAAGTCAGAAGGCTCTGGCACTTGGTCCCAATTCTGCCTACGCCCACGGAGTGTCTTGCTGGATTCAAGCTAGCAAGGGTCGAACTCAAGAAGCCCTTGCGGACTGCCGCAAAGCGATCGCACTTGATCCGCTCTCACCAATGAATAACTTTGCCCTCGCGGATGAGTATTTCTTCGCGCGCGACTATAGTCATGCGATCGAACAGGCGAACAAGACTCTGGAGATCGACCCAGACAACACCGAGGCTTTGAGCATTCTTGGTCACACGTACGAGCAATTGGGGAACTACAAGCAGGCGATGCAGCAGCGGCTCAAAATCGAACGCTTAAAGGGTCACGCAGCGCGTGCTAAGGAACTCATGCGAACCTTTGAGAAGCAAGGGTACGTGGGATACCTCAGAAAAACTGCTAAGGATAGCGAAGTTGAAGGCGACTACTACCATGCGGCTGGGAATTACGCGCTGCTGCGCAAAAAAGACGCTGCATTTGCCGCTCTCGAGAAGGAGTTTGCTCGACGAGGCGTTGTTGACATCAATCTTGATCCGAGATTCGACAACATCCGCTCCGATCCGCGCTTCACCGATCTTCTACGCCGCATCGGGTTGCCAGAATTACGCCTTCCGACATCCCATTCTGACACAAGCCAAAACGGAGTACGCGAAGCTGCAATGAAGCAGCCTGACCACTCTTCATTGGGGGGCTCACAGCGCGATGTTAAAAGCGCCGCGACCTCTCGACGGTGTGCAGACGATTACTCACCACGCTCGAGCCGAACTTATGGCGGAATTGAAGGCACATCTCTCGGAGCGATGACACGAGCTGTTTGAGTCGTTCAAAAAGAAACCACGCACTGACCTGACCAGAACTCCGTCTAAGTAAGTCTTGTCGAACTTCGCGGCTTGACGGTCCCAATCCCGAGGACACTTCCAAAGCAAAGGAGACTGAAATGCGTCGAGCATTGTTGTTAGCGGCTGTATTCTTTGTTGCCGCCTTCACGGCGAAGGCTCAAGATCCCGTCAAGATAGATCCGACCCACAACAAAGTGGAGTTTGAGAACGCTCAGGTCCGCGTGCTGAGGTTCACATATGGTCCGCGCGAGAAAAGCGTGATGCACCAACATCCGGCAAACATTGTAGTCTTTCTAACTGACGCCCACGTGAAGTTTACTTTACCGGATGGGAAGACAGTGGAAAAAGAGGCGAAGGCTGGAGAGACCGTCTGGAACGCACCCGCGAAACACGAGAGTGAAAATGCGAGCGATAAGCCCCTAGAGGGACTTCAAATAGAGCTGAAGGCCAGGCCCGCAGCGGCCAAGGCACCAAAAAAAGAATAGCTAGCAGGCTGGCAAAAAAACTAATCTCTAAACGTACAAAACCAAATCTTCCTTCTAGCATGGCTTCCAAAAAGCCGCCAAGCAGAGTCAAGCGAGCAGGCCGCTGGTGTCCAATTTTACTGATGAGAGGGCGGTGTAGTAAGCGACATGAGGAGCAAGCGGGTAACGTGCTCCTGGTACTGTTCGGCGCTCCAGCCGCGCTGAACCACTAGATCCTCCCACATGCGCAGCGATGGTCCAGAGTAGATCTGCGGCTGCGGAACGGTCGAAGCCGGGGCTTAATCCCGTCCCCTGAACCAGAGCACGTCGCGGAGATAATGCACAACCGAACTCCGAACCTGGTCGAGACCCTCCGGCCGCGCCAGAACCATTTCTTATTGACCACCCTCCAAGTTTTGGGTATGTTTCCGTCCTGCAGAATCTCAGGTCCGGCACAATCCATCAAATGGAGGAGACCGTGAGCACGAGAATTGCTGCCATTTGCCTGCTTGCTGTTTTCGGGTTCTTTGTAACTGCGACTAGTCGCTGGAGTCGGGCTGCACAGCCAGCGGCCCAGGAACCAGCCCCGGCGAAAGCCTCCCCTGCCGAAGGATACAACGTTCACGTACTCGCACCCCATATGGTAGACGGCAAACAGATGGGGCCGTACCACCACTACTGCAAGGTGATCGCGCCAGACCCGCAGATACAGTGCCTGATTTACGACTCGACCGAACCCAATGCCAACCTCGTGCAGGTGGAGTGGATTTATGCCAAGAAGCTGACGCGGACTCAGGTGCCGCTGCAGGAATGGAACAAAGACTGGCATGACCACAAGATTGAGATCGCAGGCGGCAGGGTGCAGGTTCTTGACTTGCCGCCGGATAAGGCCAAGGAGGTCGCCGACCTTGTCGCCACCACCGACGGAATGATCTATCACTTCTATTTTGGCAGCACGTTGCCCAACGGCAAGATGAGTATCGCCCAGGCGGTTGGGCATAAGCCGATCACATCTGCGGAATATAAACATTACGAATCGAAGTAATAGGGTGCCAGTCCCGGCTGGGCGGGTGAAATGTGACCCAGCTGCGGCATGGCGACGTGCACGGCTGGGTACTCGCGCACTTTTTTGCGTTCTGGCACAGTTCTCAAACTCGGAAGACGTCGGGGCGGGTACACTCCGGGCACTGCCCGGGGCCATCACATTCCTAAACGACTAACCGAGAAGCAAAAATTCTAGAGAAAATCAAGCGATTGCAGGTCTGAAAAATCAGGATAAATCTTTTTCAGGATCTCGCCCAGCTTCGCTTCGTTCACCTGTTGCGCGTTAAGAACCCGAACTACACACAATCGGAACGATGACACGAGTTGTTTGAATCATTCAAGAAGAAAGCGCCCGTAAAACTCGGATGGATTCCAAGTAGGAGCATCCATGAAAGCTAAACAAACAGTAAAATCTCCCAGAGTCCTTGTCATCGACGTCGGCGGCACAAACATTAAGCTGCTGGCGACGGGGGAAAAAGAGCCGCGCAAAATTCCGTCTGGCCCTTCCATGACGGCGGGCAAGATGATCCGCTTGGTCAAAAAGTCGGTCCGAGATTGGAAGTTCGACTGTGTGGCGATGGGATATCCCGGGCCCATCATCAATGGGCACCCTCTTCGCGAGCCCCACAACCTGGGAGGCGGCTGGATGGGATTCAACTTCCGTAAAGCTTTTGGTTGTCCCGTAAAAATCATCAACGATGCCGCCATGCAGGCGCTTGGCAGTTATAAAGGAGGCCGCATGTTGTTCCTCGGACTGGGTACGGGCCTGGGCTCGGCAATGATTGTGGACGGAATTCTCCAGCCTATGGAATTGGCACATCTTATCTACAAAAATGGGAAAACCTACGAAGACTATCTTGGCTCCCGCGGGCTCGAACGATAAGTCGGCCTAAGGCTTCAGTACGAGGCCGTGATGGCCAGCTCCTGATTGCCAAGTTTCCTCAAAAGACGGATGAAACGAGCGCTGTTTTGTGGGAAGCGCTGGCTTTGAAGCTGGCGGCCAAAGCCGGTATCACGGTGGCGCCATGGAAACTCGAACAGGTTTCAGGAAAGCCAGCCTTACTTTTGCAACGATTCGATCGCGAAGGTAAACGGCGACTTCCCTTCCTGTCTGCGATGAGCATGTTGGGGGCAAAAGATAGGGAGACTCATAGCTATCTTGAATTGGTCGACGCTCTTCGGCAGCACGGCGCACAGGTCAAGAAGGATCTTGAGCAATTGTGGCGGCGCATCGTGTTTTACGTACTTATTTCAAATACGGATGATCATCTCCGAAATTTGGGTTTCCTTTATTCCGGAGAAGCTGGCTGGAGTCTTTCACCGGCCTTCCACCTCAATCCCGTTTCTGCCGAGCTAAGACCCCGCATACTCACGACCAATATCGATCTTGATGACGGAACCGCATCTCTCGACCTCGTACTAAGCGTTGCGGAATATTTCAGCCTGTCATTCGACCGCGCTAGAGCGGTTATTGCCGAGGTTGCCAAGGCTGTCGCACCATGGCGACGTGAAGCAGACGGGCTCGGTATCGCACGAACGGAAATCGACAGAATGTCATCAGCGTTCGATCACAATGATTTCAACAAGGCCAAACTTGGGTAACATTCTCGATGCTTGTTCACCCTCTTATTGCTGTATTCCCTCAACTGTCACCAATCTTTGCTTCTGCAGCGACGCAAGTGACACAGGTCGAGATCGCCAAAATTCTCGGGGTGAGGCTATCACGAAGCGACTTATGTCTTTTGTCGAGCCTGCTTCTTGGTTTTGTGTTCCTGCGACGAGGAGCCCTTCCCGGTTTCTGTTTGTGGAATTTCCTTGGAAGCGCTAAGGAGCTGGCCCATGTTGCTTGGAGGATTCCCGGAAGCAAGCATGTTTTGAAAGATCGCGTAAGGGTCTGTTTTGGCTCCCGCCTTTCGCAACGAATCTTCATCGTTCACCCAAGCATAGATGATCACCTTGTCTTGGCTTGAGAAGCGATAGAACAAACGATATCGCTCGTGAAACTTCGCCCTAAACCAGTTTCGGTTGTCTTGCCCGAGCGTGTTTCCCTGCCGGAATTCTGCGGCGTTCGGGGCTCTCGGAATGATCTCCAAAATATACCGTCTGATGGTAGCAAGCAGTTTGGTCGCGGGTTGCTCCTTGTATGTTGCGACGTCCTTTGCGGCGAGGGCTTCGACCTGAGCGGTGAGGCGTTCGAGCTGTTGAGTGAAGAGTGGATGGGCGAACAGCCTCCAGCCATTTATCACCATTAAAGCAAGGCCCCATCTCCGAGATCCTCGTCAGGCGAACCCGATACACCTTCCACCAGCGCATCTATTCGGTGCGTCAGAGCCTGATCAAGAGGCGTAATCGCCTGTGGTTCTCGCTGCATCTCCTTGGCGAGGAACGCCAAGAATGCCGCGACCACTACATCGTCGCTTCGTCGGCCGGAAGCGGCAGTTTCCGCAGAAACGAGCATTCGCCCAGGCGCAATCACCTTGGCCCTAACTTCCCCGTTGAATTCGGGATGGCTTTTGAACAACGCTCGGTCAAAACGAAAGCCGAGCGAATTGCCGGTCTTCGCCTGCTTTCCCCGATATTCCGTCCCTTCGATCCGTAAAGGGGAGTGGCGAGGGGTCTTCTTGAGTTTGGTCTTAGGCATAATTCACCACCAGACCTCATGTTAGCACATTTGTGCTTACATGAAACAGGAAACGCCCTGCAAAAACGAAGGGTGAAGGAGCCAAGGCGATACCTTATTTGAAAGCAGCGGCCCGCGCGGAACCTAATCGGACGGACATCTCGTCCTGGCTGGCGACAGCCTAAGAAATGTCCGGTGATCTACAAGCGGAAGTCGTGACGATTCAGCGTGCACTGGGGCTGGAACCTCACAACTGTTTGCGCCGGATCTTCGAAACCGCCACACCCCGGCTGCACATTTGGCTCTGGCCTTTCTGGCCGTACAAACCGGGGACTCTTCACAGGCGACTGCGGAGGCTGGCGAGGCATCCGCTGCCGCGCCGAATGCTGTGCTA
>DATNMX010000100.1:0-31385 GCA_035602135.1 Candidatus Dormiibacterota bacterium | reverse complement strand
TCGTAATGGGTACACAACGGCAGAGAACAAGAAGAAATACAATCCAAAGTGCTTCCTCGTGACATGCGCCCATGCACGTGCAGCCAGCGTCTCCTCGATAATAACCACAACTCACAATATATCACCACCCGCGGAAGAGCGTGGCGGCACGGGTGCGCTGGCGCGGTAAAAATGTGTTCTCCATGAATGACGGTCATCAAACTCTGGCTCGGACACGCCAGGGAAACAGCGAAGTTCCGATCACCAACAGAGTCGTGGGGATCTGAAGAACAGCAAACTGCCGATTCACCAGATTATCTTGATGGCAAATTGAATCTGACGAGAAGTTGTTTGCGTGGAGGTGATGAGTCCGGCACTGGAGATCGGGCTCCCACGCTGATCGAAAACCGTCGAATTGTCGGTGGGTGAAGCGAAGTTGGCATGATTAAGAATATTGAAAAACTCGGCTCGGAACTGTACGTTGAAGTTTTCCGAGATGCGCCGAATGCGATTGTTCTTGAATATAGAAACGTCCAACTTGGACACGCCGGGACCAATCAGGGTGTTGCGACCCAAATTTCCCCATTTGTTCGCACCGGGGAAGGCCAAACACTCCGTCTTGATGTAGTGGTTGGGATTTCCCGGGTTACTAAGTATGCGGCAGCCCGGCCCTGCCAAGCGGTTCGGGAGCTCACTGGTCTCATCCACTTTCATGCCGGCAGGATCACCACCCAGGATTGGAGTAAAAGGCTGGCCGGAGCTTGCTTTGTAGAGGCCGCCCAATTGCCAACCACTGGCCGCCCAAGTCAAGCCTCGAGAACTCCAGGCGGGACTGGGGAGTTCCCAGGTAAAGCTCAAGACGAAAGTTTGTGCCACGTTGAAGTCGGAGATCCCGCGCGTAGTGTGCTGATCAAAGAAAAGCTGATTGAACAAACCATTGGGAAAGGCGTCGTCCCTTGCGGTTGCAGATAACGTGTCGATACTTTTGCCCCACGTGTACGCGGCGTGCAATTCGACTCCATGGCTTACGCGCTTGGCCATATCGGCCTGCAGGGCGTGATAAAAGGAACTGGCTTGCCAAAGGGTCGAATTGATGCGGCCAAAATTCGGATTCAGGGTGCTGCTGGTAGCTGTCGGTGGAAACACATATCCTGCCGGAGTCAGCGTGGGAAGAACCATATCGATGTTGTCGACACGGTACGGAAGGTGAATTCCGCGGGACCCGACATAGCCGATGGTTAGGGAAAGTGTTGAGCTCAGCTCCCTGGCGATCCCCAAATTCCACTGCATTACGTAATTTCGTTTGGGATGGAATTCGACGTAGGTCCCAAGCCCGAAATTCGACTGATTACTGAATTGTTGAAAAGCACCGGTGGGAAACATGCCGGGCCGGAGAGTATTGGCGAAGATAGAACGCACGAAGGGTACAGCAAGTTGAAATGAAGATTGAAATTCGTAAGGCAGCGGCAGCACATCGAAAATGCCGAAACCGCCGCGCACCAGGGTCTTCCCACCTCGCGGATTCCAGGCAAAGCCAACGCGCGGCTCGAAATTCCGCAAGGTCGGGTTTTTGAAAAACGGCGCGCCGACGTGAGGCACAGCATCAGTCACGTTCCCCAGGTTCGAGATGCGGTTCTGCGACTCGGTCGGAACCGTCGCCATCTCATAACGTAAGCCAAGGTTGAGAGTGAAATTCTTCTGCAGCCGGAGGTCATCTTGTGCATAAGCGCCGAACAAGGTCTGGCGCAATCCGACATCCGGCACACTAGGACTGCCGGATCCCTGGAATACGAGGGGCCGATTGGTCAGAAAATTGAGCAACGAATCGAAGCGAAAACGCCCGTTTACGGCAGGAAGCGAAAGCTGGTTGTCTTGCATGCGTTCAACGACCGCGCCGAACTTTATGCTGTGGATACCGCGGGTGAGAAAAACATCGTCACCGCCTTGAAAGGAATTCCAGGCAAGAGACTTCTCGGAGAGGAGAACTCCCCCCGTCGTGGGTGCGCCGGAGAAATTGGTCACGCCGGACACCGCACGCACTTCACCGGCCAAACCTCCTGGCACAAATGCGAAAGAGGGGTCAAGCATGTTCGGGTTCAAAATCTTGGTTAAGCCTCCAGTAATGCCAACGGAACGGCTGAAACCCAAGCGAGCAGCATTCACGAAGGCCGCACTGAAGAGGTGCTGCGCGTGGATGGTCACGACCTGGCGCCGCGAAACGGTATTGGAAAGCAGCTCGTTGAAGTTATCGGGCTGGACGGTTTTGGAGTTATCGCGCATGTAGGTGGCAGCCAGCATGTCTTTATCGGAAAACTTCCGATCAACTCGGACCGTGAAATAGTTTTCATTCGTTACTTGCTGGCCGGCGAAGGAAAAGATCCCGGTATCGCCATTGCCCAGGAGAGGACCGTTCGGTAGCGGGTAAAACGCATTAATGAAGCGAAGTACGTTGGGATCGACGGTGACGCTCCCGCTGGAGAGGTTTCCAGCGCGTGCGGCTGGCGAGGGGACAGTGTCCACCGTGGTCACACCGAGTGACTGCCGAAGACCCTCGTAGTCTCCGAAAATGAACAGGCGATCCTTCTGGATCGGTCCACCGGCTGAGGCGCCAAACTGATTGCGCTTGAAGGGGGGAATTCTGCCGTCAAAAAAGTTTCGTGCGTCCAGTGCGCTATTGCGAAAGAACTCATAGACATCACCGTGAAACGCTTTGGTTCCGGAACGAGTGACCGCGTTGATCACGCCTCCTGAAGTTCGTCCATACTCGGCGGGATAATTGCTGCCCAGCACAGAGACTTGCTCAACGGCGTCGATTCCGAGATTGTCACCAAGGACGCTGCCGGGAGCACCATTGGAATAATCGTTGATGCTGATTCCATCCAGGCGATAGCTGTTCTGGTCGGGCCGGGCGCCAGAGATGCTTATCGGCGCTCCAAACCCGCGTTCGGTATTTCCGCCGCCACTGGCGCTTCCGGTTTGAACGCCGGTGACGCCCGCCTGCAAAGTAGCAAGCTGAGCCCAATCACGTCCGTTGAGCGGCGTATTCTGCACGATGGAATTGTCAACGTTACCGGGCGTTTGTGAGGGCCCACCCGACACAGTAGCGCGTGCCACAGCCTGGGAATTGCCAGGGCGCATAAGAATATCGAGGACCCGCTGACTTCCGACCGCTACGCTGATGCCCGTCCAGATTTGGGTAACGAAGCCGGAAGCGGAGACCGTCATTTCATAGTTGCCAGCAGGTAGCGCAGGTAGGCTGTAAGAGCCGGACGTATCGGTAACCACTGTCCTGAGCTGCCCGGTGTTCACATCCTTTATAGAGACTTGGACTCCCGGCACCACGGAACCGGAGTCTCCTCTAGCCGTTCCAGTTATGCTGCCTCCGGCGACTTGCGCTTGAGTAACCAGCGGTCCCGCACACATAAAGGCTGCATAGAGGGTAGCTAGAATAGCCGCCTCGTGGAAGCAATTGAATGGCCGGAACCCGTAGTAAGAGCGGTGACTTTCTGCAAGTTTCAAAGCGCCCTCTTCTGGATGCAATTCAATATTCCTTAGTGATGCCGCCTAGCCTCAGGTCAAACTGCAGACAGTTTTCAAAACTCTGCTAGTCCTCTGCCTCGTACGTCCAGACTTCGGCTGGTTCATTGCCCTTTGCAGGGACACCCACGTAGAAGCGGTCTCGCTTTGTATAGAAGTAGCCGGTCCGAATTCCAATCCCCGAGGGAACATTGGCGATCAGCTCATAGTGATCGGGGTCATTCTGCTGATATACGCTAATAAAACCTTCGCCCCCGATCACATAGATGCGCTTCCGGGATGCGTCATAGAAAACATCATCGCACTCACCGGCAGCACGCAGTCTAGTCACCTCGTTACCGGTTTGGGTATTCAGAACGACCAACATGGGGGTCTTACGAGTAATCGTAAAGAGTCGATGGTCCTCTTCATTCAAGGCCATCGCGTAATTTGAACGCAGTCCCTTCAGCGGCCATTTCGAGACACTCCCTGTCTTGCGGTCAATGGACTCGACTATATTTCCCGCGTCTGGAACATTTATAAAGATGTGTCCGCCGGAAGCTTCCACCTGAAAGGATTCTGGATGGCCTCCCGTCTTGTAAACGTCCCCTACTCGTTCGTCTGTTTGCGGGTCAATCATGGCAATTCCGCCATCTTCTTGGCCGAATCCGACGAATACTCTCTTCGAAGCCTGGTCATAACGAAGGTTGTCCGGATCTTCGCCAAAATCGATCGTCTTCCGAAGCGTGTACGTCGCGCCGTCATACACTCGTACTTTCCCGTCTTCAGCATTCGCTACGTAGAGTTTATCTACGCTAGGAACATAAAGCGGCCCCTGCGGTTGTGCCAATCCCTTGATACTGCGGATGACTTTTCCGGCGAATACATCTACTACTTCCACCGTGTTATTGCCTAACGCGGAAACGAACAGCCTTCTGCGTTTTGCGTCAACGGTGAAGTGATCGAGCCGACCAGCCACATTGGGCACCGGAATCTGTTCTTCCAATTGAAGCGGAAGAAGATCGTGCGATTGCGCGTGGGTGACGGTAGTCTTTGTGCCTCGGACCACAAGCATGCCCAAGGCAGCCAATGCCACGCTACCGACTGCTAGCAGCTTGTTCATAGTCCCCCTAGAGGAATCCTGGTATCCCTGCTGTGCTCCCTGGAAAAATTCAAGAAGATCGTAAAAAACCTACTCAGGGCTGCGGCTCGAATACAAGAATCGCGGCCTCGTCATTGTCATGGGCTGGAGCTGCAACGTAATAGCGATTCAAGTCGGGCGACCAGAAGGACGTACCGGCCCCCGCTCTTGTTGGGATTCTTGCGATGCTCTCGTAATGATCTGCGTGCTTCTGCTGATAGATGAAGACGTACCCCCCGCCTGCCTCGCGCCCGCCTGACACGTAGACCCAGCGATGCGCTGCGTCAAAGTACACGCCGTCCATGCCTTCCACTGTAGGAAGGTCCGCTACTTCTTTTCCGCTATTCGAATCCATGGCGATCATCTTCGGAGGAGTACGCGTACCTAAGAAAAGTCGATGTGTCGCTTCATCCAATGCACCGTCACCGTTGCGCTGGCTGCTGACCGGCCAAGTGGCAATTACTTGGCGTTTTTTTGTATCGATAACCTGAACCTGACTGGCAATCGAAACGAAAACAAATAAAGTCTCTCCGGACGTGTTCAACAATAGCTCGGACGGGTGTGCGGTGACTTGCATGTCCCCGATATGTTTGTCCGTGCGTGCGTCAATAATTCCAACCACGCCGTAGTCCTTACCTGCGTCCTTCCCACCGTAACCCACATAAAGTAGGTTTTTGGCCGGATCGTATGTGACGCGGTTCGGGCCCAAATCCAACTTGATGGACTCCAGTAACTCGAGGCTATCACCTCGGAAAACGCGAAGCATCCCATCGTCACCGCTTGCTACAAAAACTTTGTTCAGTGCCGGAACGTACGCGATACCCTGAGGTTTTTTGAATCCTGGGATGCTGCGAGACCATTTAGCGGATTGCAGGTCGATGATTTCCACTGAGCCATTTTCTAGGCCGGCTACGAACAGCCGCTTGCCCTCCACGTCTACATCCATATGATCGATGCGTCCCTTGACGTTCGGCATTGGAATGGTCTGAATGAGCCGCAAAGACTCTTTGCCTTGCGCACTCAATTTCACGGTAGGCCCAAGGAAAACTGCCAAAAGTGTCACGCAAATCCGTAGACTTCTCATCGCCACCACCTAACCAAAGTCAATATTCTCTTCGGGCCCAGATAAACAGACGATTAACTCGATCCCCCTGGGTAAGTGTGGTCCTCGACGTAACCACCCAATTACACGTGACCATTCACCGCACGGCGAGCTGGAGCTAGCTCGTTTCTTCTGGCGGTCGAATGGCAACAAATCCCCTGTAAAGCAATAGGTCGTAGATGATTTTTAGTGTTCCGGCTATGAAGAACGGAACGTTTATCAGCGACGGATGCGAGAACAAAAACCCTGCGAACAACGGACTAATGGCTGCGCCGGTTGTTCGTGCGACTCCGGTGATACCCGCAGCTGCAGATCGCTCATCCGCACTAACTACTGCCATGGTATATGACTGCCGTGTCGGGACATCCATTTGGCTGATACTGAAACGCACAAGCAGAACCAGGACCGCCAAGGAAAGGTTTGGCATCAGCGGTATAAGAATGAGCAGAACGTTCGAAGGCAGGTGCGTCAGGACCATGGTATTTATCAGTCCGATGCGCGACGCGAGTCGCGAAGCAAGCAGCGCGGAAATCCCAGCGAAAACATTGGCCCAAAAGAAAATCACACCTAGAGTTCCTGGATTTACGCCGAATCGCAGATAGAACCAATAAGCAGCAAAACTCTGCACGACAAAGCCCCCGCCAAATGAATCCAGTGCGAACAGGCCTGAGAGTTTCATCACCACGTGGTGTGACTGCCTCATCCCGAAGAAACTCGTCACCGTCGTTTGTGACCGCGGTTCTTCACTGCCCACCTCGGCGGCAGAAGATAGGCGCGTGAAAAGCAAGGCGAGCGCAACGCCCAGAGCAGCATACAGAATCACCACCATTCTGTAGCTCCCAACGGCACTCATTGTGTTCTTCTGCAGTATCTCGGTCATGGCGCCACCAAATAGCGCGCCGCTGGCGGTCGCTAAGGAACCAGCGAGCGTGAACCAAGCGAACACCTCTGTTCTAGCTCTATGGGGAACAACATGCGACAGTGCTGCTTGTTCAATTGGCAGGAAGGGCCCAACTTCGTTACCGCTTGGACTTATCACGCCGATGGTGCCTGCAACAATCAGGAATAAGAGATTGCTCGTACACGCGAAAGCTAAACCAGCGCCAGCCATTAGGATGGCACCAATAATCAGCATGCGCCGCCGCCCGATCCGATCGGCTCGGGTAGTAAGGTATAGGGAGACGATAATATCGCCGATTAGTGTCAGGGTGAGAAGCAGGCCAGTCTGGGCTTCCGTAAATCCCAGGCCAACCAGGTAAAAAACTAAGATCACAGATAACGAGCCGTAAGCGAAGAGGCGCGTAAATCGCGTAAGGAACAGAAGCCATCCATCGCGCGTCAAAACTCGAAGCGCGCTCGGAATCATGGTCGGCATCGTAACGGGTTGGCAGTAGCCGGAAGTCGTTTCAAGTAAAGTGCCTGCGTTCATTTCGAGAGGCAGTAACACAAAATCTAGTGAACGGTGACGGCCTCGTACACCACCATCCGCCCTACGGGTTTGCCATTCTCTTCTTGCTCTGGCGTGTAAACACGGTGCGCCTCTAGGTCTACTGCGAGGGTGTGGACTGTGTGTTGTACCTTAAAGCCCTCAATCTTCCGATAGTGCTTCGAATCACCTGATGAAAAACAGAGACGGCTCTGCTAACAGGCGGCATAAATACAGGCCATATACCATCGCGCTGCGCGGAAGTTTGGTCCGAAACACACTGATCGGTCCTGAACTGATGAATCTTGATTCGTCTTCGCTCGAGAACAATCGTATTAGCGAATCTCTAACACTTTCAATGTCCAGTTCCGTCCGGCTGTGCAAAATTCTGAATTATGCACGTTGCAACAAGGGACGAAGCTCCCGGACGTTCTTGACGCTATCAATATCAAGCAAGCGGTCGATCAATTTCGTCGATATCGCTGCACCGAGAACAGGCGTCATCAATCCGCGGGCTTTCGCAACAACCTCGTCGCGGGTCATTGGATTCTCGGGAGTGCCGCGTGCGTTCTCCACACGCTCGGTGAGATGAGTCCCATCGATTAGCTCGACCTCGACGATTCCTACCCGAGTCGGTAAGAGGCGTTCGAGTTCCTCGTCTGCAACCAGTTGAACCTTGGCACGTTCGCGGAGAACCGCCGGATCCTGCATGCGTGCTTTGTCGTGCGCCGCATGGAACGAGACTGTCTTGTCGATCATCATCACTGCCATCAAATACTGAACATTTATGTCCGGCATTTCGCGGTTGTTCACGCGCTCGGCTTGGCTGGTGGCCGAACGTACGACGACCTGTCGTACATCGCTCGCCTCGAATGGATGCCGCTTTCTCAAGTTCACGATCGCGTCGAGTAGCGACAGAATCGGACCTCCCGTAGTCCAAGCCTTGATGCTGGTCAGCGATACTTCATAGCGCGTACCGAGCTCTTCGGTCAAGCGCGCCGGATCGGCCTTAGGCGCGTAGGACGTTACGAAATTTTGCGGACCGGACAGAACATCGTTCACGCCGGTCCATCCCGATCGCACGAGCAGCGCAGCGGTAACTCCGTTGCGCGCTCCCATTGCGCCAAAGAGAAAAGCCTTTTCGATATGCTCAGTATCATCTCGCCACGTACCGATGCCAGCGCCGGCTTGTTGAGTGGCATAGTCGAGCAGCCAGCGCATTTGCTGGACATTTAGACTCGCAACGCAGCCACTGGCGGCCGCCGCTCCCATCGTCCCCACTATGTTGTGGGTTTCGTTTAGAACTCCCCCTTTCAAGGTTTTGTATGCCCTCATTCCAATGTCGTAGCCGAGCGTCACCGCGCGTAGAAAATGCGTCCCGCTGATTTGAAACTGCTCCCCGAGTGCTAGCGTGGCGGGCACGACTGCACAACCTGGATGTGCCCCGCCTGATGTGTAATCGTCATCGCTCTCATCGGAATGAGCCAGCTCCCCGTTGGTGAAAGCCGCGTCGATCGGTCCGCAGAGAGTCCTCGAGGCGACGACCGTGGCGATCTTCTGGCCGCCACCATAGGTTCGAGCGAATTGGATTGCGTCGCGTCCTGGTGGCAACTCAGACCCAGAGACCATAGCTGCTATCGTGTCCAGGATGTGATGCTTGGCGTCCTGCACGACTTTTTCCGGCAGCTCGCTGTTCCCGGCGTCAGCCATGTAAGTGCTCAGCTTGACCATCACCGGGCTCACGTCTTGCGCGGCGCTTTCCCATCTGGCTAGAAATCCCGTAGCAGGAAGAATCCAAGCTGCGCGCTGTAACAAACCGCGCCGCGTCAACAGGCCACCACTGCGCCCGACAGTTAGCTTCGTGTTTTGATCATCAGCCATCGTCGTTCCAACCCGTCATCCCCCGCCCGCAACGTATACTCTGGGCTATTGGGAAACTGCCTCTGCAGCCCGTTCAGAACTAAACTCGTTCTCTAGCTTTGCAATCACAACCGTCGCGACTCCATTCCCAATAACATTTGCGAGCGCTCGCGCCATCGATAGGAAATTATCGACAGCAAACAAGAGTGCGAGTCCTTCTAGAGGCAGAATGCCCGACGCCCCGACAGTCGTTGCTAGGACTATAAAAGCAGCTCCAGTGACACCGGCCGCTCCCTTCGAAGTTATTAGCATGATGGCCACCAGAGCTAAGAGGCGGCTGAAGCTGAGCGAAACGTGATAGACCTGTGCAATAAAAACGGTGCTGATCGGCAACGATAAGGCTAAGCCGCCCAGATTGAATGCGTATCCGGTTGGCAAGACCAAATCGACCACGGAGCGCGAGGCCCCGAATCGCTCAAGTTTTTGCATGAGCTGAGGCAGAACGCTCTCGGATGAAGACGTGCCGATCACTAGAAGAATTTCATCACGAATGTATTTAATGAAGTGAATCAAGCTAAAGCCAAAGAAATGAGCTATGATCCCCAAAACAACGAAGACATAAAACGCTTCTGTCAGATAGGTGACCAAGACAAGCTTGGACAGCGCCAAGAGGGCGCTAGTGCCAAACTTCCCGACCGTGAACGCCATCGCCCCGAAGGCTCCTATGGGGGCGATTCGCATAATGACTCTAATGATTCCAAAAAATACCATCATCGCACTGTCTAAACCCCGAACAACTGAATGACCGCGACTCCCCATCCCGATTAGCGCTATACCGACTAACAATGCAAACACCACGACCTGGAGCAAATCACCCTTTACGAAAGCTCCCAGAGCGTTATCAGGAACAGTTCCCATTAGGAACTCGAGAAATGAAAACTGCTTACCCTTATTGGCGTAGGCCGCGTAATCCCCCGAAGCCGAGACCGACTGGAGAGCGTTGACGCCAGCTCCAGGTTTGAAGATTGTGACCGACGCTAGACCGATAGCGAGAGCAAGTGTCGTCACCAATTCAAAATATATGAGGGCCTTGAGACCGATTCGCCCTACCTTGCGAAGGTCGCCGATGTGCGCGACTCCCGTTGAAACACAGAGAAATACAATGGGCGCAATGGCCATGCGAATAAGCTTGATAAAGAGATCACCAAGCGGCTTCATGGCCAGGGCAAGCTTGGGATCGACTATACCCAGCACTATCGCAGCCACGATAGCCAACAGGACTTGAAGAGTAATATTATTTCGTCGCCGGCGTTTGTTGGTGTGGGACGTCTCGTGCGTTTCTGTTCCCAAGGTTTCCCTCTCGATGGTGCAGCCTCTAACTATCGGAAAGTGTCTTTAGTAGACGGAACAGTTCTTTTTTTGATTCAAATCCAATTCCTGGAATATCCGGCAACGCAACGTAACTATTTTCAACAGGAGTGTCATCCGCAAATCCACCGAAGGGTTGAAAGATACCGGGATAGGATTCATTCCCCCCAAGTCCCAAGCCGGCGGCTATATTTAGCGATAATTGATGACCACCGTGTGGAATGCAACTACTCGCAGACCATCCGTACTTTTTCAACATGTCCAATATCCGCAGATATTCGACCAGACCGTAGCTGAGTGCACAATCGAACTGCAGGACGTCGCGATCGGACCGCATGCCTGCGTACCGGATCAGATTGCGTGCGTCCTGAACTGAAAAAAGGTTTTCTCCCGTGGCCATGGGACCTTGATAGTGGACGGCAAGTTTCGCTTGCAACTCATAATCGAGCGGATCGCCGGGTTCCTCGTACCACCGCAGCTGGTAGGGTTCAAGAGCACGCGCGTAAGCAATCGCTGTCTCCAGGTCAAAACGTCCATTCGCGTCCACCGCCAACTGGTTCCCGTCCTTTAAGATTTTCAGGACAGCTTCGATGCGCTTTAGATCTTCCGGTAGTGAAACTCCCCCGATCTTGATCTTCACTACGGAATAACCCAGGTCGAGATAGCTTTGCATCTCCTGTTGTAAGGCGGAGGGGCCTTTCTCAGGGTAATAGTAACCACCGGCCGCATAGACGAAAACTCTTGTGTCAACGACCCCACCCCGAAAACGATCCGCAAGAAGACGATAGAGCGGCACACCGGCGATCTTCGCCACGGTGTCCCATATCGCCATATCGAAGACACCGACTGCCACTGACCTTTCGCCGTGTCCCCCTGGTTTCTCATTCTGCAGAAGAATGTTCCAAATCTTAAACGGGTCGAAATTATCGCCGGTGTCATCGATGAGACTAGGGGGGTCTGCAGCCCTCAGGCGCGGGATAAAGCGGTCACGTAAGAGGCCACTCGGTGCGTATCGGCCGTTAGAATTGAAACCGAAACCGACAACACGTTCGCCGTCGCGTACTACGTCCGTGATTACTGCCAGAACGCTAACCGTCATCTGACTAAAGTCGATGTAGGCATTGCGAATATTTGATTTGATGGGGACAACGGTTTCGCGAATATCGAGAATCTTCATTCGGCTACTTCGCTCTCGCGCAGCGCATCGCGGTTGAGAGTCAGCCCGAGACCAGGAGCGTCAGGTATCGTCAATATTCCGTCTACCGGCTCTGGGGGATCTAGGAAAAGCATCTGGCCAACCTGAACCATGCCTAAATGCCACTCCACTATCCAACCGTTCATAAGCCCGGCAAGAGTATGCATATTGAAAAGGGGCCAACCGCCGCCGTTCGCAATCGGCAGGTTGTAAATCTGGGCCAAATGACCAGCCTTGCGCGCTTCGGTGTAGCCACCGCAAAAGCAACAGTTCGGCTGCAAAATGTCTACCGCTTGTCTCTCTACGAGTTCACGAAGCCGCCAACGATGCCCCTCCATTTGCCCTGCGGCAATCGGTATTTTGGTATGCGCACGCAGGTCTGCGAGTGCTCGGGCATCGTTTTGGTGCAAAGGCTCCTCAAACCATGTAATGTTGCAGTCTTCGATCGCACGGCAAAGAAGTTTGGCCTCCACCGGGTTGAACAGATAATTGGCGTCGATCATGAGGTCGACGTCGCAGCCCACAGCTTCGCGAACGGTGCGAACGCGATTGGCATCCTCGCGCCAACCTTTCTTGTCCACTCCGACGATGAGTTTCATTGCGGAGAAACCCCTCGAGACCTGCAGCTTTGCAGCTTCGGCCAACTGTTCGCGATCGTACTGAGGAAACCCGAAGGTCACATAGGCCGGTATCGAAGTTCTGGCATTCCCAAGCAGACCGGCAACTGATCTGCCTGCCGCCTTACCTTGAATGTCCCACAGAGCGATGTCGAGGCATGATAAGGCGCTTGAAATGACTCCGGTCATAGCTCGAGGGTTTAGCTTGGACCATATCCTCTGATGGATGGCTTCCATATCCCGCACATCCATATCGCGCACTGCCGGCAATACGTAAGATTTTAGTGCCACCACGACGGAGCGAGCGAGGAAATGACCGGTGATCGCCATACCCGAGAGGCCGTCATCCGTTTTAACTTCACAAAAGACAAATTCCTTTTGCTCCTCTCGGCCATAACCATGGACCTTTCGCTCAAGCAGTGGGATGGTAATAGTCGAAGAATGTACGCTTGCGCGTATTTCTCTAATCTTCACTCGCTCTCCTTAGTGGCACGCAGCCCGGGTTCCGAACCTTCAGGACCTTGTTCTTTGACTCTTTCCAGCAATCTCGCTTTTCCAGCCAAAATGTGATCGACCATGGTGTGTTCTGATAAATCACAGTTGTGGTCACGTAGTGCTTCGACAATGCGCATATGTTCTTGGTTTGACAAAACCATGGAGTCACCCTGGACGAGGCCACGGCGGCGGAAAAGATGAAGCTCTTTGCTCAAAGCGCAGTAAAGCTCAGCGACACGATGGTTGCCTGACAACTCTACTAGGCGAGCATGGAAAGCTACGTTCAAGGGGTAATACGTATCTATATCCTTCGCTTGCTGCATTTCGGCCACCATGGCACGAAGTTCTACAACGTCTCGGAAAACGATACGACTTGCAGCGAGCCGGCCTGCTAGGCCGAAGAGATGAGCGCGCACGTCATAAATCTCTGTTGCTTGAACCACACTCATTTCCCGCACGAACACGCCGCGATTTGTGACAACCCTGACCAAGTTGCTTTTTTCCAGACTCCGACACGCTTCCCGTATCGGTCCTCGGCTAATGCTGAACACCTGGGCCAGCGCGCTCTCGTTAATGCGATCTCCTGCCTGCAATTCTCCTCTGATGATCATCCGTTCTAGTTCTTCGGCGACCAGGGAAGAGAGGGTTTCTGCGCGCCGACTTCTTAGTTGTACGAGCAAATCCTTGTTGTTCATATCGTGAATCCCCCTAAGTCCAAGATGGTCATCAAGGTTTCGCACTCCGCGGCACCGGCAATGCAGGCGTAGAAACTGGCGGCTTTCGCAGGTGCGTTGCCTGCTCAAAACCGAAGGCGAGTTTTATCAATTCGGGCTCCGCCCACGCGCGGCCGAGAAGCTCCATCCCCACCGGCACCCCGATAGGAGCATCTGACGTCGGCGTAGAAAAGCCGGCGGGCACTTCGATGGCCGGGAAGCCCGCCAGAGCAGCGATAACGCCGTTGCGGTCTTTCTGAAACGTGGCCCCAATAGGAAGGACCAAACACTTTTGATGGGGGTAGATCAGCGCATCCAGTTGATTTTTCGCCATGAGGTTGGCTACTTCAATCCTGATTTCTTCCATTCTCATCCGGCGATCTTTATAGTCCGCGGAATTGGGGCCATCTTCATAACTCTGTGCTGTGGCGAAGAATTTTTCTAGCGTGGGCTTGTGGTACTGGCCAGAAGCAATGATTTCCGCGAGCGAATGCACTGGTACGTGCGAGCCCTGCTGCTGTAAGTAGCGGTTTAGTGCCGCCTTGAACTCCGGCTCGTTCAAGCGAAATTTTGCGGTCAACATGTTCGTGTCGAGGGCCGCGTCTTCGAGGCGGACGATCACGGCGCCTTGTTCCTGTAGCATGTCAATAGCTTTGGCCATAACCCTGTTCACTTCTTCGTATTCCGGGCCGCTACCAAATAAGTTCGTAAGCACGCCAAGGCGGGCTCCCTTCAATCCATTTTGCAGGAATGCTGTGTAGGTTTTTGGAATGTTGCCGACGCTAAAAGCAGTCACAGGATCATTCGCATCGTATCCAACCATAACGTCCAGTAATCTTGCGGTGTCGTCGACATTGCGGGTCATGGGGCCGATGGTGTCCTGGGTAAAAGACACCGGCACAATACCGTCCCGGCTGATTAAGCCGCGGGTTGGCCGGAGTCCTACCAAACTGTTTGCGGAACAAGGGGAGCGGATGGAGCCGCCGGTATCCGATCCAGTGCCCGCAGCTGCGAAGTTAGCAGCAACCGCGGCAGCTGTACCGCCGGAAGAGCCGCCTGGCGTTCTGGTGAGGTCATACGGATTCCTCACCTGTCCGCCCAGCGAACTTACGGATATGCCGCCGCTGGCAAATTCCTGCAAGTTGGCCTTGCCAAGGATGAGGGCACCGGCTTCGCGAAGCCTTTTCACAGTGAAAGCGTCCTTTTCAGGCTGCGCACCTTTAAGTGTGAGGGCACCAGCGGTTGTAGGCATGTCTGCAGTGCCAAAATTATCTTTTAGAACGATGGGGACGCAGCTGAGCGGCTTTAATCTGTGAGTGCGGCGAAAGTCCTGATCCAAAACATCGGCCTGCTCGAGGCTTGCCGGGTTGATGTACAGCATGGAATTGATCGCCGGCCCTTGTTGGTCGTAAGTGTGGATGCGATCCAGATATTGCTGGACCAGATGGTGGCAAGTCAGGGTACCCGCTTGCATCGCTTTGTGAATGCCAGCGATAGAAGTTTCCATCAAATGGAAGGAGCGATCAGGCGCGCAGTCAGCGAGCGGCGCAAGCAAGAGAGCAAAGACGAGTGCAGTTTTTTTTGCGCGCATGAATTTAGTCCGCTTCCAAAGACCGGATCAGGCCCGCCGCAACACCGGTCAAAACCGATTTTGATTGAAATTCGAGTTGCTCGCCGGACGAAGAGCCCAACACTATTTGAACAAAAGGGCGGTTGACGCGACGGAGAATTTTTCTCACAAAATTCGGGAGACTGCAGAGGCGGCATAAGATCGCCCCCTGCTTCAGGATGATTTTTCTAGCGCCCATAAATCAGCACGCGAAACGTTCCACGAATCGGCTTTCGCTCCGCATGGGGTTTCTCCTTCGTCGGAGCAGGAGCCGGGCCAAAGTCCGCAGTGGTCAAAAAAAGGTTGTGCGTCTTGGGATCGAGACCCATCGTTTTGGCGCCAAACTCAGTTTTGACGGTTTCCACTTCCGTGAGCTTGTCAGGGGAATCCTCATGAAAAACGTGGAGCTTGCCCACGCGGGTGGCGACAAACAGCAGCCCTGTTTCCGGCTCGAAGACGTTGGCGTCCACACCGGAGCTGATCGGCAACGACTGGACGATCTTGCCATTGTCCGCATCCATCACGACGAGAAATTGCGGGTTGCGGCCGCTAGAAAATAGCCGTCGGTGCTCACGATCCATTTCCATGGCCACGGGCGTTCCGGCAGGCGCTACCGGCCAACGAGCTTTGATCGTGAGCGCGTGTGTGTCAACGACGGCCACGTCGTTTTTCTCTTCGTTGTTATCGTAAAGAGTGCCCTTACCGTCGGCCACGGGCTGTTCTACCGCGCCACCCATGTCGATGACTTTCACTACCGTCTCCTTGACCGGATCTATGACTGTAGAATTCTTGCTGTCGCCATTAAAGGTAAAGATAAACTTGGACATGGGATCGTAGGTAATGGAGTCCGTGTCCGGGGAGCTTTTGATTTTGCCGGTGATCTTCAGGCTCTTAAGATCAAATACCGCCACCGTAGCGGCATCGCCGTCCGTGATGAATCCTTTCCCAAGTTCGGGGAGCACAACGACACCATGGCAGCGCTTTAAGCCGGAAATTGTGCCCACCACGGAGAAGGTATCGGCGTCGAGCACTTTGACCTCAGCACCATGCGAGAGATACACGCGCCGCGCGGCAGAATCTACGGTGACGTAGTCGAAATATTCGCCGCCACCCGGTGCTGCGCCCAAAGAGACTTTCTTAATCAGGTGATAACCCGGACCCGGCGGACTTGCCAGAGCAACCGTCCCAAGAAATGCAAAGGAAAAAACTAGCAAAGATAACGAGAATTTCTTCATCCTAGCTCCTCGATTTAGTGATTATATTTTAGTCTTACGAATTCGTTTCTGCACACCGCAACCCTCAAATTCGTTGATGCTGCTCATTACGGCGCTTCTCGCTACCAGATGATTTTCAAGCCAAATTGAATCTGCCGCGAGAAAGTTGATGTGGAATTGATCTGACCCGCTGAGTCGGCCGGCGACCCATCTGAATTGAAGACTGCATTGTGTTTGACGGGCGCCTGGAAGTTGGGGTGGTTAAAAAGGTTAAAGAACTCAGCCCGGAACTGAACGTTGAAGGTTTCCGAGATTCTCGGTAGGTAGGTGTTCTTGAATGCAGAGAAATCGACATTGACCAGTCCCGGTCCGACCACGGTGTTCCGCCCGGCATTGCCAAATAGGTTCAAGCAGGTGCCAGGGATCGGGTTGCTATTCTTATCCACAGCGAGTTGGCATACCCCGGCGAACGAAGCGGGCGCCATCGGAGGAGTAAAGCAAGATACCTTGATGTAGCCATTGACATTGCCGGTGACGGGATGTGCGCATGCGGCTCCCGCGACGCGCGACGCGAAATCTATCGCGTCAGTGCTCCTTTGGCCGAGCGGATCTCCTGCTACCAGGACAGTAAAGGGCGAGCCGGTACTGGCGACGATGACTCCCCCGAATTCCCAGCCGCCCAGGATGTGCTGCACGGCTGCGCCCCCAAACTTTGGTGAGGGAAGCTGCCAAAGGTAGTTCGCCACAAAGTTTTGGGTTATGTTGAAGTCACACACGCCACGCCTGCCCCCGCGGTTAAAAAACATCAGGCTGGAGAGTGAATTCGCGTAGGGGTCGCCCAGCAGGCCACCCGAACCGTAGTCCATGCATTTGCTCCAGGTATAGCTGCCTTGAACCTGAAATCCGTGGCTCATCCTTTTTGCGATTCCCGCCTGGAGGCCATGGTAAGAGGAGCTGTTATCCCACCAGGTAGCTCGAATGCGGCCTACCTGCTCGTTGAGCTTCTTTGCGTGACCAGTGCAGGGCGTAAAAGTCTGATCACAGGGCCAGAGGTAACCAGCCGACGTCAAGGTTGGAAGGACCATATTGCTGTCATCCGTGCTGAAAGTGGAGTGGACCGTGCGCGAACCCACATAGGCGAGCATCGCAGTTAAGTTTGGGACGATTTCGCGCTGGACACTGAGATTCCAGTTCATGGCGTAATTGCGGTGCGGATTCTGTTCAATTAAGCGGACTCCCGCATTTGTAAGGTCGGTAGTGACGAGTGCTACCGCCCCCTTCGGGAACGAGCCCGCGGGTAAGGGGGAGAGACCTTTTTGCAGCTGGTACGGTAGGACCCCGGTGCTCCCGTGGGTGTACTCCCAGGAAAGAGGTAGGGCGTCAAAAATTCCAAAGCCGCCACGGACGGCCGTCTTGCCATTGCGGAAGGGATCCCACGCGAAACCGACTCGCGGCTGGAAGTTGTGAAGGGTTGGGTTCGTGGCGTAGAGGGTGTGAACCGGCGTCTCGGCCGGGCTGGTGAGGCTGGTCAAGACAGCGAACGTGTTATGGGCCTCGGTCGGTAGCGTGACCGGCTCGTAACGCACGCCAAAGTTCAGCGTAAGGTTCGAGCGCCAATGCCAATCGTCTTGGATGTAGGCTCCGAAAAGGGTCTGTCGCACATAAATCGGTCGAGTGGTTGTCGGATCGTCCAGCTTGATGCCGTCGGGTTGGTTCACGAGGAAGTTCTTCAGAGAACCGAAACTGAATTGTCCATTTGGCGGGACCCCCCCAGAGAACTCAAAGTTTTGCATGTGCTCCCAGGCAAACCCGAATTTCAAGGAGTGCGTGCCGCGAGTAAGGAAGGCATCGTCATAAAACTGGAAGGAATTCCAGGCCAGAAGATCTGATGAGACATCGCCCAGAGCCCCGTCCATGGTGTCGAGACCGTTGACCGCGAGTTCCGGTGCAAACCGTCCGGGGAGCACGCCGAAACTCGGATCCTTGGCGAGCGGATTGAGTGCACTGACAGGCTCGGTGACCGTCGCGCGTACACGGCTAAAACCTCCTCGCGCGGTATTCACCAAAGTCGGACTGAAGATATGGGTTTCTTCCAGGCTGTACATTTGTCTTAACGTAAAATTCTGGGTGAGCGTGTACGCAAATGAATCGGGCATAGTAAGAGGCGCCCGGTCATAGAACCAGCTCGCTGCAAAACTATCCTTTTCTGAGAAATGCTGGTCGAACCGCAGGGTTACATAGTTTTCGGACAAGCGCTCGGCCCCGGTAATCGTGAAGATTCCTGTGTCTCCGCTTCCGATAAGACCGTTGTTGGGCAGCGGATAAAAAACCAGATAGGGCGCCACCTTCGAGTCAACCTTGATATTTGAAGAGGGTTGCGCAGAGCAGACCGGGTCTAGATGACAGAGCTTGCCCATTCGAGCCTCCGCAGAAGGCACGATATTGCTGAAAGTATCACTCTTCCTCTGACGGATCCCTTCGTAATCACCGAAGATGAAGGTCTTACCCTTTTTGATCGGGCCTCCGCCAGCGACCCCGAACTGGTTGCGGTGAAATGGCGGCAGAGTGGTATCGAAGAAGTTTCGTGCATCCAAGACCTTATCGCGCATGAAAAAGTAAGCATCTCCATGGAACTGGTTGGTCCCCGACTTCGTAATGCCGTTGATGACCCCACCCGAGGCACGACCATACTCCGCCGAATAGTTACCGATCAGGACTGAAAACTCCTGAATCGCGTCCACGCCCAAATTGACGCCCAGCGAGCTGCCCGGCGACCCATTCGAATAGTCGTTGATGCTGATCCCGTTGATCCGGTAATTATTCTCGTACGGTTGGTGTCCGGAGATGGACAAAAGAGTTCCGTAGCCTCTATTGCCCCGATTGCTGGATCCCGCCTCAACTCGGACACCAGTGACTCCCGGCTGGAGCGTTGCCAGTTGCGTCCAGTCGCGGCCGTTCAAAGGCAGTTCGCGCTCCGTGGTGGAATCGACCTCGGCGCTCAGCGTGGATGAAGCGAGTTGCACGTCCGGCGCTATGCCGGCGACATCAACTCGTTGAGTCACTTCGCCAATCTTCAAGGAAACATTCAGGACTTGTGAAGCTCCCACGGTTAGCGTGAGGCCCGTCTGTTCGGAGGTGGAAAATCCTGAAGCGGTAATTGTGATGTCATAAATTCCTGGCAGCAAGTTTGGCGCACTGTAAAAGCCGGCCGAGTCGGTAGTGATGTCCCGCGCGACTCCGGTCGCCCTGTTTTTGATGGACACGCCGGCATTAGGAACCTGCGCGCCGGACGGATCTGTCACCGTGCCAGCAAGGGTGGCTCCGGTCACTTGTGCATGGATTGGAGTGGACACAAGCCCAGTGAGTGACAACATCACATACACTAAGAGGCCGCAAGCAATCTTCATCAGACCACCTCCAAGGAGTTTATTGGGACCACGACGTCCTTGGTCGCGGAGGATAGATTGCCATCAGTCAACAGTCAACAGAAAAATACGGGTAGGCGTGTATATAATGCTTTATTTTGATATCTCATTTAAATACTAGGCAACCCTACAATGCCTGTTAACTGTCAGCAGTGAGCAAGAAAATGCTTGACATCCGTGCCGTGGAGTTATTCAATTCGCGGACGTTCCTACCATTCACAAAATGGGAAGTCCAGAACTCAACCGAAAGCTCGGACCACGATCACTGGCTGATCATTCAGGAGATGCTCCGTGCATGTTATTAACTCACGAACACTCGCGAAGATCCTAGTACCCTTGATAGTAATCGTTTTTGATCTATCCCTCGCCGTTTCAATGTATTCACAGGTAACCGAAGCAACCCTTTCCGGCACTATCTCAGATCCATCTGGCGGTGTAATACCCGGAGCGCAAATCTCCATCAGCAATACTGCCACCGGTATCAGTAAAGAGTTTCAGGCGGATACCGCCGGCTACTATACGGCTCCGAATCTGGCCCCTGGGACTTATGAGATCAAGGTTACGGCTAAGGGCTTTAACACAGCGGTTTCGACCGTCACCCTCGCCGTGGGGGCTCAACAGCAGCTCAACATCCCGATGAAGGTGGGGGAAACATCGCAAACTGTCCAGGTGACGGCGGCTACACAGCAGATCGATCTCACCTCGTCAACCCTAACTGGACAAGTCGAATCTCAGACGATACTCGAGTTGCCCCTGAACGGCCGCGACTGGACTTCGCTGGCTACTCTTCACCCTGGCGTAAACCTGATCGAAACCCAGGTGGACTATGCTCAGTCCGCACGCGGTAATCGTGGCTTCGGAGCGGAACTCACCATCTCCGGCCAGAGGACAACAAACAACAACTACCGGCTGGACGGCATTAGCGTCAACGATTACGCCAACAGCGGCCCGGGAAACGTGATCGGTGCGGCCTTGGGTGTGGACGCCATTCAGGAGTTCTCCGTTCTGACCGGCGGCTTCTCTGGCGAATACGGGAAGGCCACCGGCGGAGTCGTAAACGCCATCACCAAGTCCGGCACGAACTCCTTCCATGGCGACGTGTACGAATTCATACGAAACAGTGCCTTGGACTCGAGAGATTACTTCTCCAGGAGCGCCAACACGCCGCTGGCGCAATTCAGGCGCAATCAGTTCGGCGGCGCGGCGGGCGGGCCAATCATCAAGGACAAAACTTTCATCTTCGGAGATTATGAAGGATTCCGCCAAGCCAAGGGGATTACAACGACAATTACCGTTCCATCTGACACAGCGCGCGCGGGGCACCTCCACTACAAAAAAGGAACTCTCCCCCCGGGTGGGTGCACCGCGACCTCCCCAACCGAGTGTACGGTGACGGTGGACCCTGCAGCAGCGGCGGAATTAGCAATGTTCCCCCATGCGACGCCTGGCACGTCCGTTCTGGACGCAGGGAAATTCATCAACTCCGGCTTGCAAATTGTGCCGGAGAATTTCTATACCGCCCGTGTGGATCACAAGCTTTCGACGAATGACAACCTATTCGGAACCTACCTGTTCGACGACACGGACTTCACGCAGCCCGACAGCTTCAACAACGTTCTCCTCAAGTCGCATACCAGGCGGCAGACCGTGGTGCTCGGAGAGAGCCACACGTTCGGTCCCAGCTTTGTCAATGCCGCGCGAGTCGGTTACAGTCGCAGTCATGCGCTCAACCTTATACCCTTCGGGGCGATTAATCCCGCAGCGTCATTCACGTCGCTAGGCAGCACGACCGGACAGACGGCCCCTCTCATGGCTATTGGTGGCTATACGAGGAATCAGGGGGGCGTCGGAGCGTCCTCCAATTACGAGCACACCTTTAATAATTATCAGTTCGCAGACGATGCGTTCTGGACACATGGGGCTCATACCCTGAAGTTCGGTACGGATATCGAGCGGATGCAATACAATTTCATTGCCAGGGTCACGCCGGGCGGACGGTGGAATTTCTCAAACTTGGCGGCTTTTCTCACCAACAATGCCAAGTATTTTGAGGCGGGCATACCCTCCACAATTTCACCGCGTGAACTGCGACAGACCCTTGTTGGAGGGTATGTCCAGGATGATTGGCGCCTTCGTTCCAATCTGACTTTGAATCTCGGCCTGCGCTATGAAATGGTTACGGTCATAAAGGATGCGCAGGGCAAGATTACCAGCTTGTTGAATATTACCGACCCGGCGCCACAATGCGGGGTCCAGTTTACGTCCCCGTTCGCTCCGGGGGGCAAGCAACTCCCAGGCTCTGCCTGCGGCAACGTTGGCCCTTACTACCACAACCCTACGCTTCGTAACTTTGCGCCTCGGATTGGATTTGCGTGGGATCCGTTCCGCGATGGAAAGACCTCCGTGCGCGGCAGCTTTGGTATTTACGATGTGCTGCCGCTGCCCGGCTACTTCCTCGTGCTGCAAGCCCAGGCCGCACCGTTCATGATATTTGACAGCGTAAATAAACCTGCAGCTTTGAAGGGACAATTTTTCGCGGGAGGGCAGAATCTCCTGACAAACCCACCAAAGGGAGTCCAGCCAGGCAAGCTAAGCACCTCCACGGTTGAAGCGAACCCTCACCGAAATTACGTGCTGCAATGGAATCTCAACGTGCAGCGTCAAATTTCCCCGGACCTGTCGATAACGCTGGGCTATATAGGCTCCCACGGCGTACACATGCTGATTCGCGGAGACGACGGCAATGTGACCCTTCCTACTCGCACCTCCGCCGGATTGCTGTTTCCCTGCGGCTTTGCCAAATCCACTGACGCTTTTTGCACGCCAGGCCTCACCCCGAATGTACCCGCGCCCGCACCCTCTGCGAAGATTAACCAGGCTCTAGGGACTATTCGGTATCTCTATTGGGGAAGCGACTCCTTCTACCACGCCATGAACGTAAACGTTGACAAGAGGATGAGCCATGGCCTCCAATTCCAGATCGCCTACACTTTGTCAAAGTCGATTGACGACAACTCGTCAACCATCGCGGGAGATACGTTTTCAAATAGTCTCAATTCTTTGTACTGGTTCGCCCCGAAATCACTCCGTGGCCTTTCTGACTTCAACGTCGGCCAGAACGCATCCATTAATGTGCTCTGGGCTCTGCCCACGCCGAAGTCTTTCCATGGGTTAACGAAGGCGGCGGTAGGCGGATGGCAGGTGGGCGGCATCTTCAAAATCAATACTGGGATTCCGACGACGGTCATCATCAACGGAGACCCAGCAGGATTGGGAAATGATGGTGCAGACCAATTCGGCATGCCGAACCTCATTCCCGGCTGCGATCCCGTCAATCACAATTACATTGGAGGTACAAGCCCTTCCTATATCAACGTGAATTGCTACACTCTTCCCACGGTATCGGCTTCATCGCCACTTGCCGCCCAATGCGGAACCTTCTCAGGAGCCGCAGCCCCGCCTAGCGGGCAGGTTTATTGCGCGAATCTCCTAGGCAATGCGGGCCGCAATTCCGTCGTTGGGCCCAAATTAGTAAACCTGGATTTCTCGGCCACCAAGAATTTCCCGATCCCTCGCATTTCGGAGACTTTCAACGTTCAATTCCGGGCGGAGATCTTCAACATCTTCAATCACTCCAACTTTGTGCCTCCGGAACCACTCGCTGGCGCGTCGATCTTTCAGGCAAACGGGGCGGCGCAAAACAACGGATTTATGGACAACTTGGCGACACAACCCCGAGACGTTCAGTTTGCATTGAAGGTCATTTGGTAATAGCGAAGAACCAATGGCCGGTCGCTCGGAGACTGCCTAGGACAATTGTTTCCTAGCTCGCCGGCAACCACCCATTTCTATCTGAAGGCCGTCGAAATTCCGATCGAGGAGAGAAGGAATGAAAAGGTTTCTCGTGATTCTCGTGACTTTGTTGACGGCCTTCGTTTCGAAAACGCAGGGCCAGCAGTCGAGCCAACAACTGCCGATGATGCATATGTCAGGCATTCTGGGGCTGGTTGAGACCATCCCATTGCCAGGGGATGGGTACATGGACCATCTAGCGGCAGACGTAAAAGGCCAGCGCCTATTTATTTCTGGGGAGGCTGCAAAGAGCCTGATAGTTGTGGACTTACGCGCGGGCAAGGTGATCCACGAGACCAAAAGGCTTTCCGCTATGCCCAAGAAGCCGTTCTATCTCCCCGACACCGACGAAGTCTGGATGACCCTTACCGATAGTACGGTCGTAGCCATTAGCGGGACTACGTACGAGATAACCAAGACGGTCAAATTGTCTGGATATGGCGATCCGAATAGGGGAGCGGATAACGCGGCTTACGATCCTACGACCCATCTAATTTATGCCGGCGTAGAAGTCTTTGAAGATTTTGGTGGCAGCGGCCAGCACGGATCTACGGATGCTTCCATCGACTTAGTCGACACAAAGACCGCCAAATTGGTGGGCAGCATTAAGCTCCCCGGCGGCGATCCCGCGGGGATCACAATCGAGCCGTCAGGGAAAAAATTGTACGTCACTATGGGAGATATTGTGGGAGGTGACAGCCATGTCGCAGTCATTGACCTCGAAAAACGCACCGTGGTCGCCCAGTGGCCAATCACCGGAGGCCCGGTGCCCCATACCGCGGGTTTAGATGCAGCCCATCATCGCCTGTTCGTGGGTAGTCGGACGATAGCCCACACCGGCAATATTGGAGGCGGGCACCAGCATGAACCGGGGAAACTAGTTGTCATGGATACAGAGACAGGAAAAGTGGTTCAAGTACTGGACAGCGTGGGCGGCGCAGACGACCTCCAATATGACGCGGCTACCGGGCGCATTTACTTCGTAGGGACGACTGGCACCGTTGCTGTTTTTAAGGAGAAGGACCCGGATCACTTCCAGCTTCTCGGAAAAGTTCCGACCGGGGCAATTTCTAAGACCGGGCTCTGGGTACCTGAACTGAATCGGTTCTATTCGGCTGTACCAAGGCACTACATTCTCACTGCGCGCCACGGAACACAGGACCTACAGACCGACTTGCTTAAGGAATTAAACATCGCGCAAGGTGTGACGGCACGCGAAAAGAAAGCCGGATGGCAAACTTCGATGCTTTCTGACCTAGTAATCGAAGAAGCCCATCTCATGGTCTTTAATTACTTACCTTGAGGCATGTCGCCGTCGAGAACTTTTCTCGGAAGTCTTTTTGTCTGGCGTAGATGAGCCGAGGCTGGGGAAGCCAGCTTGTCGTTACCGAATCATTGCAGAATAGAGGGTGTGATCATGAGCGAAACCGCCAAACCCGCGCCGGATCACCCACGCATTGGAATTACTGAGCTCAAGCGGTTCGTCACGCGGGCGCTCGAGTCTGTCGGAATTCCCCCGGAGGATGCCACTCAGGTGGCTGCTCTGATGGCCGAAGCCGACGCACGCGGCGGGGACGCGCACGGCGTGTTTCGGCTGCCACAGTACGTGAAGCAGATCCAAAGCAGGGGAATCAATTCGCGGCCCAACATTCGGATATTGAGCGACAGAGTTGGTACGGCGCTCCTCGACGGCGACAACGCCCTGGGGCATCTGGTTATGAAACGAGCTGCCGAACTGGCTATCGAGAAAGCCCGTCACTCCGGCATTGGCTGGGTAGGCACGCGGCGCAGCAATCATGCGGGCCCGGCGCAGCTTTACGCGCGGATGCCCGCGGCGCAGGACATGATCGGATTGTATTTCTGCGTGGGTAATGCCAATCTTCTGCCCCCATGGGGCGGCACCGAGGTACTGCTCAGCACGAATCCCATTGCCATCGCCGTGCCAGCTTTGCAGCATCCATCGATCGTGCTTGACATGGCCACTACGAACACCGCTTTCGGTAAGATCAGGCTCAAGGCCCAACGCAATGAGCCGATGCCGGAAGGCTGGATGATCGACCGGCAAGGTCAGCCCATGACCGATCCGAAGCGCGCAAGCGAAGGCTTCCTTGTCCCAATCGGCGGTCCGAAAGGGTATGGACTGGCGCTGATGATTGGTTTGCTCGCCGGAACATTGAACGGAGCTGCGTTCGGCCGGGACGTGGTCGACTACACTACGGACTCCAAGACCGCAAGCAACACGGGGCAGTCCATTGTGGCAGTGGATATCGCGATGTTCGCGGACGTGCAGGCCTTTAAGCAGAAAGTCGACGAGCTGTGGGAGGTCATGAAGTCGTCGCCGACGCTACCGGGCGTCGATGAAGTCCGGCTGCCGGGAGAGCGCTCGGAGCAACTGTACCGCGATCGGATGGCCCTTGGTGTTCCGCTCGGCGCCGAACTGCGCAAGGTTTTGGAGGAACTCGCTGATCGCCTGGGCATTCAGCGGATGCAATAGAACTCGCTTGTACCTGACACTGCTACGCGACTGCCTTGTCTCCAGCGGACTACGCACGAAATCATCCGCGCGATTTCTATTCGAACTTGACCGGTTGAGACGTTCTGAATTTAAGCTATGTTCCGCGGTCACGTTCGATTCGTTGACTATCACAATTCAGGAGATCACTGATCATGCTGAACCATGATGTGACCGGTGTGCGCCCCGTCGATATTCACGCGCATTTTTTCCCGCAAGCCTATCTCGACGTGCTCGCGCAAGAGGGGCCGCGCTTCAATGTGGAATATCGCGCGGCGGAGGAAGGTTTTTACATCAAGACGGAGGTGCGCTTCCAGGGACCGCTTCCCTACCGGATCGTCGACTTGAAGAAGCGGATCGCTGATATGGACGCGCAGGGCACCGCCGTGCAGGCGATGTCACTCACCGGACCAATGGCGTATTGGGGCGACGAAGAAGTCTCTCACAAACTGGCGCGCGCATGGAACGATGCGGCCAGCGCCGCGCACATGCAATATCCGACGCGGCTGGTCGGACTGCTGACGCTTCCCATGCTGTTCCCGGATCGCGCCATCGACGAACTGAATCGCGCCAGCAAATTGCCGGGAATACGGGGCGTTTACATGGGCACGAACATCGACCATCGCGATCTCGACGACCCGCTGTTTGAGCCGATTTTTGCCCGCATCGAGGCGCTGGACCTTCCCGTTTTCCTGCATCCACTGCAGGTGGTCGGCGGCCAGCGCACCGCGCCGTTCTATCTCTCGAACCTGCTGAGCTTCCCTTTCGACACCGCCATCGCCACCTGCCACCTTATTTTCGGCGGCGTGCTCGACCGGCACCCGAAACTTCACTTCATCCTGCCGCACGGCGGCGGCGTGTTGTTGATGCTGATAGGACGCATCGATCACGGTTCGACCGTGCGGCCGGAAATCAAAAAGCTAGGGTTGCCGCGGCTTCCTAGCAAATATCTGCAGCGGTTTTCGTTCGACACCGTGGTCCACTCGAAATCCGTCATGGAGTTCGTGATCAGCGAGGTGGGCGCCGAGCGCATCATGATCGGGAGCGACTACTGCTTGGACATGGGGTACGAAAGGCCGGTGCATTTCCTGGATCAGGTGAATATAACGAGCGGGCAACGAAAGATGATCTTAGGCGACAACGCAGCACGCATCCTCAAACTCTGACCAGATAACAATCAGTCACGGCACTTCTGCCGCGGATCGGATTACACGAGCCTTCAAAAAGCTGGAATATTTTTTGCATTCTCATCACTTGGATTTTGAGATTGCGTTTCTTGCCAACGCCGCGTAAGATGCCGGGGCTCTAATCGAAAGTTCGGACGGCGATCGCCGCATAAACATTGCTCTGGCGTACATTGGTATGGATGACAAGGACGACGCCTTCGCCTGGCTTCAAAAGGCGTACTCAGAACATTCCAATGCTCTCACCACCCTGAAGGTAGACCCAACCTTTGACCCACTGCGCAGCGACCCCCGCTTCCAGGAATTGGTGCGGCGCGTCGGGCTGTCGCAGTGACAGTTCTCCATCTGTTGATCGATCTCTGCAACGACTCCACGCTGCTCAAGTCCGCGATTTGCTACACCAGAAGTAATGTCGAGAAAATTCGCATAATCTAAGTCGTTGAATACACGGTCCTTCGCCTAGTTCGTCTTGTAATTTCACCTCCGGGCCCTTGCCTGGCTCGGTACACGCGGACGTAGGCTTTCACAATACTCAAAAGATTCACTGGTCCTTTATATATGTACAACAGGATCCGACGGACTGGCCCTTCGCATAGGAGTTGGACGTAACCAGGCTCCGCGGAAATGACGCCGTCGATACAGCGCCACCCTTCCCGATCGCAGCCAACTTTATAAGTTTTCCGCTGCGTATCACAGCGGTCTTCGTGTGTTTATATTTTAGGTACTTCTATTGTGCGTTAATTAATCCTTTGAAGTCGTCGCGCTGATATCAACCACGAATCCCCACGATCCCGACCAAGCGAGAAACGAGGAGAAATCGCGCACAGTGGACACGTCTACAACTTCCCGACCGTCTTGCTTATCCATAATAGCATCCGTTGACTTCCTCTCCTATCACCGCGAAATCGGCTCGCGATTTCTCCAACGGATCGGATTTCCACGAATATCCAATCGAAGGTACTTCCATTTGCGCCTCCATCTGGCAGCTAGCGCGAGTACCCTTGAATCGGAATTGCTTAGAGGCGTCCTCGTAAACAGCCAGGACGCCGGTTGATTTCCAAACCATCTTGAAGGTCATTTGAGCTGGAGTCGTGATGGAATTCAGCGCTGGCCAGCGCGGCTGATCGACGACCGAAACGTTCTTCATCTCAAGCGTGATCGTGTTTCCATCGGGACTGATGTTCAGAGTTTCCTTTGGGACGGGCACAACCCAGTAAAGTCCAGAAGGTGCAATCGGCGGGTGGAAATCATGAATCTGGTTGGCGGGGGCCACCGGTCCCCTGAAAAGTGTCAGTCATATGTGAGCGAAGGTGCCCTGCTGTGTCGCGCGGGCGGCCCAATACTCGCCCTGCATCACGCCGTAGTCGGTAGTTGGACTGCCAAATGCGATCCGATTCTCGCTATTGTCGCTGCCCATTCCGGAGAAGGTACTGCATCGGGCCACTCGACCCTTGAAATGGAAAATGTGCGAAGGTTCCAGGTTCGGCCCGGCAGGCTGGTTGTGGCTGCCATTCTTGTCCAGCCACGGAATTGGGTAAGGATCGGTCCCGCCGTTTGCCGTCATTGGGGTCTGTGGCCAGGGGAAAGCGGAAAGCTGGGTGGCAACTGCGAGCGCGGCTCCGGCAAATGTGCCGGTCCTAACAAACTGTCTTCGACTACAAATGCCGCACGAAGGTCGCATTGCAATCCTAGGCTTGCCTCGGTTCACTGGATACAAAGAAGCGTAACTCCAAACCGCCCCGTTTGTCATCGGGGTGTAGTGGAGAAACCTGAATCCACACCCGCAGCTCTGAATGGTGACGCGAAACGTTGAGACCGTCCAAATCTCGACGCCACTATCATTCTATGGACACTCCGGACAGGCCTTTTTTTGTACCGCTGAACATAAGGCCTTGGAAACCCTTGTGCTAGCGGCAAAGCCTCGGTTTGGAGGACCGCATGCAGTCAGTCAAGTGGCGCAGTGCTGTAGCGATCCGTTAGATTCACCCTTGTGGCTTGAACTTCTTTGGGGAGGAGTTACGCACAATGGAAAATAACAGCAACAACAATAAATTTTCGCGTCGTGGATTTCTTGAAGTCGGATCGGCTGCCCTGGCCGCTGTGGCTGGGGGTTTGTCGATAAGCAGCGCTATGGCGCAGGAAGGCCAACAGGCTGGCAATGCTCGGACTGATCGGAGCTCGACCGATCCAGGTCCCACAAATAACGCCCTGGACGCACAGAACCCGGATTCCGCGTGGCCACCCGCCACCGATTCCAAGAGCCTAGTTCAAACGTTCAAATATCCGTTCTCTTTGGCGAACAAGCGGACTTACAAAGGCGGATGGTCACGGGAGGTGACCGTTCGGGAACTAGCCGTCTCGAAGTCCCTGGCAGGGGTAAACATGAGACTCACAGCCGGAGGCGTTCGTGAACTGCACTGGCATACGGCGGACGAATGGGCGATCGTGCTATACGGGACGGCACGGATCACGGCCGTGGATCGGGACGGCAAGAGCTTTGTTGCCGATGTGAGGAAAAACGATCTGTGGTATTTCCCTAGCGGGATTCCACATTCGATTCAAGGCCTCGATCCGGACGGTACGGAATTCATGCTGGTATTCGACGATGGAGATTTTTCAGAGTCAGAAACGGTTCTGCTGAGCGACTCCATGGCGCATTTGCCGCCTGAGGTCCTGTCAAAGAATTTCGGCGTTGCCGAAGTGGCTTTAAAAAATCTCCCCAAGCAAGAGCTATTCATTTTCCAGACTGCCGTTCCCGGAGCACTGGAGGCGGACCAGAAAGCAGCCGCGGGAGCACTTGGGAAGTCGTCGAGCGATTTCGCTTTCCGTACGATGGAAATGCCTCCGACGAAGCGCACGAAAGGCGGAGAAGTACGCATCGTTGATTCGAGCACGTTCAAGGCCTCAACTAACGTTGTGATGGCAATGGTCACGGTTCATCCGGGAGGGCTGCGGGAACTGCACTGGCACCCCAACGCCGACGAATGGCAGTATTACATCGCGGGCAAGGGAAGAATGACTGTGGTGTCGACAGGTAACCGCGCTCGCACCATGGACTTTCAGGCGGGAGACGTCGGGTACGTGGAAAAAACGCTCTTGCATTACATCGAGAATACAGGGGATTCAGACCTGATCTTTCTGGAGATGTTCAAAAGCAGCTTCTATCAAGACTTGTCGCTTTCGAAGTGGTTGGCACACACCCCACCCGAGCTGGTGATGGCACATCTCAATATCGACCGGGCGACGCTGGACGCAATACCGAGAGACGAGCTAGTGATCGTGCCGCGTTAGTCGCGATGCACGGGGAGGCGAGGCAAGGGAAACAGACCACGGCCCGCGCAGTGCTGTTGGCTTTCCAGAATCTCCACGAGTCTCATCGCTCTCCCATCCAGTAAGAGCTGAGAACATCGCGATCCTAGTCGCTTGGTCCCCTTTCTCAAATCAGGCATGGTGCTCCCTCGCCAAACAAGAGGCGTGTGGGCGTGAAAGCCTTTTCGACCACGGGAAATTGTTCTCGCAGAGCCGGCGTCATATAGATAGAGTCTTTGTTGAACTGCCACCGGTGCGTCCCGTTCTTGCTTCAAACTGAATTGGCGCCAAGGCGCAGCAAGCCATCAAATGAGAAGATGGTGAAATCGCCTACTGCAGAGCGACGTAACCAGCCGGCAGGAAGGTAAACCGTCCGCTTCGGTCCAAAATCGCACCGAAACACCGCCAGATTGGGTCACGCACCTCAGTTTTCACTGGACCTTTATATATGTACAACAGAATCCGACGGACTCGCCCTTCGCATAGGAGTCGAAAGTAACCAGGCTCCGCGGAACTAACGCAGTCCATACGGCCGCCACCCTTCACGCTCGCTGCCAACCTTAATAAGATTTCCGCTGCGTATCGCAGCGGTCTTCTTGTGTTCCATTTTTCGTCACTTTCCCTCCTATCGTTTGTTACTCAAACTGAACCCGGAAGAATACGACCTGGTCAGAAAGCAAGTGCTGGAACGAGATGGTTGGCGGTGCCAAGACTGCGGTGTCGTAAAGGACTTGCAGGTTCATCACATGAAGCGTAGGAGCCAACTGGGTGGGGACGTGACGCACAATTTGATTACGCTCTGCGCCAGCTGTCACGGTAAACGTCACGGACGTTCTCGGTAGAGGAAATCTTTACGCGCCTACCACAG
>DATNMX010000099.1:0-4501 GCA_035602135.1 Candidatus Dormiibacterota bacterium | reverse complement strand
GGCGTTCACGGCGATGCTCAGGCTCTCTTGCGTGCAGCCGGTATAAGCCGAAGATATGCCGGAGATGCTAAGTAGATTGCCCCAGGGATCATAACCGAATTGTTCGCCCCAGCAAGCCGCGATGCTGTTGTCGCCTTGATACGCTGGCTGGTTTGTCGAAGGCTAGATTGTTTTGTGCGTCGTAAGCATAGATTTCGCGCCTCCCTCCACCAGTTGCTGGAGCATCAGGGCTGTTCAACACTCACCCTTTCCCTCTTAACGCTTCCGAACGATGATGAAAGCTATCCGGATCAAGAAGCGCATACCATGACTTCTTGTCCGCGTCGAAGTGAACAGTGCCCTCAAAGAACAGATCGTCTGGAGTGCCATCATCAGCCGCATCGTCACTATAAAACTTCACCCGAAGACCTTCCTTGAGTACGAGTCGAGTGCGCTCCAGATCCTTCCTCGTACCTATCTGGGTCAGGTAGTTTTTTACATTTGGGTAATGACCGGCAGCGCTCAGAAATATTCTTTCATCCATTATGTCCCTCCTACTGGTCCTTTGGCGGTTTCGGAGCTCTAGCCGGGTTTGGTCTCTGTTCCATAAGGCCACTAGCCTGTTCTGGTGTTACTCCACAAAGATCGCAATGGTTAGGTAACCCGTCTTGCGGAGTCTGGACTACATCACCGCCCGCAACCCGAACGTCTCCTACAGTCGTAACTCCGATTTGGCCATTCTTCAACGGTGCCGATAGCTCTTCGACGGTAGCTCCATTAGCACTCTGAACGGAGACGCCACGTCATCCCCGACAGCGTCAACCCACTCTTCCACAGCAGCCTCTCCACGATCACCAGACTGAGCAGTCCACCGGGTGCGAGCAAGACTAGGCCGCTAAGGAAGAGCACCGGCCCCGGAGCGGTCAGGATGCGCGGCCCTTCCCACACGCAGACCGTACCCACCAGTTGCACGACGGCGAACGCTGTCCATCCTCGCCAGCCCATAAGCTCTATTCCACCTCACTTACACTGTTTGCGCAGAGCGTCGTCCAGCTTCCCTTGGCTCTGCTTCTTCAGCAGGTCGTCCAGGAGTTTGGACTTCGCGTCGGACTTCTGCTGGAGGATCGCGCTGTACACCTTGAGGACGCTTTCCACGGCGGCTACGTTCATCGCAGCCACGTCGCCAGCTTTGGCGGGATTCTCGATCAGGAACGCGCCGCTGGCGAGCATGTACTGCCGCGTGATCGCATGCCTGTACTTGTACTTCGCGTCGTTAAATTCCCCCAGGAGCGCCGGGCACAACGGCACGTGGATGTCGTGCGCTTCGCTGAGCCGGTTGAGCGCCCATTCGCCGTCCTTGTTCACACTCTCGTCCAACGGATTGCTCTCCAGCTTGTGCGTGATCTCTGCCCATCTCGTTCGCTCTTCCGGTGTCGAAGTTCCTTGCGCCGCTGCCCTCTGCGGGATCACCACGCGCAGGAAGCCGAAGACTAAACTCCAAGTCCAAGCTAGTCGTGTGTTGCGCATGTCACATACCCCAGACCGGGATGATCCACAGGAGGAACACTACGAGCGAAGAGGCGAGGCCGAAGAGCCTGCTCCTTCCTCGGCCTGCCAGAACGAACAAGATGGCGAATAGTGATATCCAAAGGCCCGGACGTGCCCACTTCAGCATCGCCGGGAAGTTCGTACCGAACCCGTGGATTCGGAGCGCGTAGATCACGAACGCGAGGTAGGTTGTCAGAGCGATTGAGGCACCAGCCAGTCCAGCCAGGAACAGCACCTTGCGCGTTCCGTTCAGCGACACGCGATCTTTCGAGGCCCATGCACGCCAAGCTGCAACGGTGGGTAGAAGCCCGATGATGATTAATGTGATTTCTAGTGGCATCCGACACCGAACCATGCGCATCCCGCGTGTGCGAGACCGGGAGCGTCTTTGTCCACGTGGAAGAGACCCATCGTGGGAACCGTCGCCTTTGGATCGCGTGGAACCGAAACGTGTAGCGACGGTCCCTCACCGAATCGATGTTGGGTTGTACCCTGATGGAAAAACTCTTCGTCAAGGGACGCTCCATACAGCGGAATCGTCCGATCAACGATGGACCGAAACGCTCCGTGAGCATCCAAATAGTTCCGGGTTTGGTCTGGCGTGGAGTTGAAGTCGAACGTGCCAGAGGTTAGGCACGTCCCGCTACAGTTCCCGTTAACGAAAAACGAGAAGTTCTCTAGGCCGCTCCCTGCTTTTCCGCCGAGAGTTATTTGATTGTGGTCCACGAACGTCGATTCACCGTTGACGTTCTCCATCTTGATGCTGTCGGGATTCTCGAAGTACTCTCCCGTGTAAGTCTTGCCTCCCGTCGTGACCTCAACTCCGTTCGGACCCACGGTTGCGGAGTTATCTCCGTTCCGAATTGAATCGCTCGTTACGACGGTCGCATTAAAAGCTCCCCTGCTTCCGTCGTCATTTGTGGCGAAGCTGCCCACACGGTGATTCTGGCAGGTGTCAGAGTTATCGCCGCATCTGAGGTAGAAATCCAGCCCAGTAGGATCGGTCAGACTCACCGGATTATTCCGAACGTAGGCGTAGCGGTTCAGAGTTTGTGGGTCCTGGGGATGACCGCCCAGTGGATCGGGGGACATGAATCTGCCCATGCTCGACCAATCATACCTAGCCCCAAAGTTATCAAGGCCACTCTCGCTATCCCGTTCTTTGCCGGTGAATTTCTCGCGGAGCGCGTCGTAGTGATAGGTCATGGGCGTAATCGAGACCCAATCGTCACGAGCACCCCGACAACGACCCCCGTCGTAAGAATGGATACTAGCAACCCAGTCGCGTAGCGGGCTACGAGTCTGACCGCATTGGACGAGAACGTGCCCTCTAGCCGGATACGCGAAGCGATTACCAGCGCCGCTAGCACCTCTAGGATGACGAAGGCCACTAAGAACAACTCAGCCTTGTGCCCGGCCGCCTCGCCAGCGGAAGGGTTGCCGCTGTAAAAGGCAGCCCATCCAAGATACTTGAGGAAGGAAAGGGCGCACAGGACGGCCAGGACGGCGAACATCGCGAATGTGCGCCAATGGTGACCGCTCACGGTCTTTGGCTCGCTCATGTCATTAACTCCGAGCATTTGAGCTTCATTGCGTACTACAGGATTTGTTGCCGAGATGGTCGTCAGTGCAGACCGTGGCTTTGGGCTGCGGTTTGTTCTGGTTCAAGTACAGTTGAAATAGCAGCCACGTGAAATTGACTCCGTAGTCGCGCGGATTCCCGTAATCTTTGCCCGTTTGACGCGGAGCTTGGACAAAGGGAAATGCTTTGAAGGGATTGTCCTGAACGTCCTGCGAGAAATGCCGATACAGGTCTGCCCAATACTGGTCCGGCGAGATGTCGCCAAAATCCAGGCCCAAGTCGTGGAGGACGTCCTCGCAGACGGTCGTGCAGTTGTTCGAGAGGGCTGCGTAGTCTTGCGCAGAGCCGCTCTTTAATTTGTCGATCAAATTCAAAACCTTCTGAGCTTCTTCGGGGGTCGTGCGGATCGTCAGGGTCGCGAATTGGTCGGCTTGCGATGCTCTATCCTGCATATTCCCGTTGTTGAAGGTTCCGGGGCCTCTGCCTAAACTGTCAGTCCCCCTTTTTGGATAGTAATCGAGGAATCCTACTTGTCCTGTCTTTTGGTTAAATGCTCCTATGAAGAGGTGGCCGAAATTTGTGGCACCGGCACCGGCTGGCCGGTAAAAGACCGTGATGTCTTCGCCGTCCCTGTCTATGTACTTCAGCGGGTTATTGGCACCGTAAACGTACTTGTTGAGAGTGTTTCCGGGGTTCACTAACCGAGCAGAAGTCAGGTTGATCGGGTCCGGCGACATCCAGCGGCCCATCGCTGACGAGTTATATCTCGCTCCAAAGTAGTCGAGTCCTGATTCTGTGTCTCTTTCTTTGCCGGTGAATTTGCGGGTATTGCTGGAGTTGGACTGGATCACGCGTTCGCCGCCAAAGGGATAGTAATCAGAGATATCCCAGCCGACTGTATACGGCGATCCGCCGTTGGTGGCATAAAGCCAGCGGACGTTGCCGAGGGCGTCGAGGCCGTAGTGGTCGACCCAGTCGTTGGCTTCTTCGCGAGCGACGAGCAGGCCGCTGAAGCGGAAGTAACGATAGAGTTCGTTACCCGCCGCGTCGGTCTCGATCACCGGGCTGTTGTCCGTGCCGTACCAGTAGAGCTTGTTGGGTACGAGGGGCGTGCCGGTGGTGGCTTTTTCTTCGCGTTTGCCGTCGCCGTCGTAAAGATAAGCTTGGCCGGCAGTGGCGGTGAGATGGTTTTCGGCGTCGTAGGTGTATTGCACATTGCCTGGTTGCGCGATGATCATGTTCCCGGCGGAGTCATACGTGCTGCCGATGATTTGGTTTTTGGCGTTCACGGCGATGCTCAGGCTCTCTTGCGTGCAGCCGGTATAAGCCGAAGATATGCCGGAGATGCTAAGTAGATTGCCCCAGGGATCATAACCGAATTGTTCGCCCCAG
>DATNMX010000098.1:0-3801 GCA_035602135.1 Candidatus Dormiibacterota bacterium | reverse complement strand
CGCAACAATGCCACGCGCATCGGCGATGCCGCCAGCGGCGATGACCGGCACTTTCACAGCGTCGACAACCTGCGGGACGAGCGCCATCGTACCGGACTGCGTCGAAACATCCTCGCTGAGAAAATTGCCTCTGTGTCCACCGGCTTCGTAGCCCTGAGCAACGATAGCGTCACATCCTCGATCTTCCAGCCAGCGCGCTTCATCGACCGAAGTGGCCGAGGAAACGATCTTCGCCCCTGTACCTCGAACCCGTCGAACCATTTTTTGTTCCGGAAGGCCGAAATGAAAGCTGACAACCTCTGGATGGAATTCGATGACGAGGTCGCACATCTTGTCGTCAAAAGACGCCCGGTTGGCGCTCGGAACGGGCATGTTCTGTTCGAGCCCAAACTCCACGTAGTAGCCCCGCAAGCGTTGTCTCCAGACCTTTTCCCGATTTGCATCGGCTCGCGGCGGGGTGTGACAAAAGAAATTCACATGGATTGGGCGACTGGTGTGGCGACGTATTGCTCCCAGTTCGCTGCGCATCTGTTCGAGGCTCAACAAGGCACAAGGAAGCGAGCCTAGCCCTCCGGCTTCCGAAACCGCCACAACCATTTCGGAGAAAACACAACTAGCCATGGGTGCCTGGATAATTGGTAGCTCGACACCAAAGAGTTTGAGAATGCGATTGTTCGGCCACATATTTGCTTCCTCAGTTATGTTGACTACCACTTCCCCGAGTGCGCTCCCCCATCAAGATGCACAATTTCGCCGTTTACAAACGGAGCAGATTCGAGATAAAGCAGCAAGTCGGCAACTTCTTCAACTCTGGCTAAGCGCTTCAGAGGGCTCAATTGCTTTAGAAAGTCATGTGCATCTGCGGGATTCATCGGTGTGTCAACGACCCCTGGCGCAATCGCGTTGAAACGGATACCCTCGCCCGCAAATTCAATCGCCAGCGCACGTGTGACAGACTCCAAACCACCCTTTGTGAGGTTTGTAAGACTCGCTGCTACCCCCGCTATAGGCTGGCTTGCGAGTGACGCCGTGATATTCACGACATGTCCGAATTGCTGCCGGCGCATCTGCTCAACGGTGAGTTGGGAAACGTGGAAGAACCCCGAAAGGTTTGTTTCAGTTACCACTCGAAACTCTTCGACCGTGTATTCGGTGAAGGACTTAGGGATAAAAACTCCCGCATTGTTCACCAACAGATCAATTCTCCCAAAATTCTGGACCGCGATGGCGACTACTTGCTTCGCGGTCTCCTGAAGAGCAATATCGCCATCGACCAGTTTCAAATCGGTCGTGTTCTGCAGGGTCATCGCAGACCCGATGTTGCGAGAGTTTGCAACCACGCGATATCCGTTTGCGATCAGCCTTTTTGCTACTGCGAGACCTATACCGCGTGACGCACCAGTCACAACCGCCACTTTGGTCGCGAAAGAATCCCTTTTTGCGTGGTTCGGATTATTTGACGGATCACTTCCGGCGTTATTCTTCATCACTCTGAGTTTCTCCTTCCGCTCGTTCGCGTTGAATCCACTCGCGCACGTACGGCGGGCAACGAACCAATGTGATCCCCTCTTCCTCGCTCGTACTCAGGAATCGGATTACGTCTGCGTGCACAAGTGTGACCTCATGCAAGTCCAAGATCATGCGTTCACTGTTGTCGTTCGGTACAGAAGACCGATACGTCGTATGCGACGTATCGGTCTTCAACCGCCAAGGCGACCTCCTCGTGGTGGCGTTGGCGGTGCAACGTTAGAGCGAGATAGGCCCGTTCGCGATGAAGCGGTTTGAGGGATCGAACTGGCGCTTGATCCGCGTCAGCCGCTCCTTATTGGAGCCATAGATCTGTGCTATCTGCTCCGTCTCATTGGGACCCAAGAGGCTTGCGTATCCGCCAGGCAACGAGAATGGTTCCAGCGCCCTTGAGGTCTCAGAAGCCCAGGCGCGGTTCTTCTTATCGGCTTCGGCGCTCTGATCTTCCCAGGCTGCGACGATGCTGACCAGGAAATGCGGGCTGCGAATAGGAAAGGCAGTGGCATCAACAGGCACACGTGCAGGCACACCGTGGAACGATTGAATAGCGATGGCGGACAGCGGAGAGCTCTTGGCCTGCGCTGCAGCCAGTAATGCTTGGACAACGTCCGGGCCAAGCGTGGGGAGCCATCGTGTCTGCTGCACATAGCGCCTGCCGGGAACGGCGTTTGCTTCGAAGAGCGAGAACAGCTCCTTCGGCTTCATCTTTCCAATCTTCGCGAGTACCGGCTCGCCGATCGCCGTCAGGTTCTCCAGCTCGATACTTCCTTCCGCGAGGTCACCTTGCCAGCACGGCGCGAGAGCGATGGCAGGTTTTCCGTCAGGAGCGGTCACAAGAGCCAGTGTGGCCGCAAGACCCTCGGGAGCGCTTTCCATGCGCTGTCCATAATTCTCCAGCAGAGCGGCAGCCCCGCTCCAGGGGTAGAGAACTTTGCCTGCGAGGATCTCTGATACCCGGTGTAGCCTCAGCTCCAGGGACGTCACGACGCCGAAGTTCCCTCCCCCGCCTTTTAGCGCCCACAAAAGCTCCGAGGATTTTTCTTCGCTGACCGTCTTCAGGGTTCCATCGGCGAGGACGAGCTCGGCGGAGAGCAGATTATCCACTCCAAGTCCCAGACTTGGAGTCAACGGACCATAGCCTCCGCTCAGGGTGAAGCCGGTGATGCCGACATGGCCGACCGCGCCGGTAATGGCTGCGAGTCCACATTCTCCGGCACGCGCCAGGACCTCATTGCTCTTCGAGCCGCCACCTACTCTAGCTATTTGCCGTTCCGCATCGATGTCCACGAACGCCATATTGATAAGGTCTATGACCATTGCGCCTGACCGCACGGAGCGACCGGCCCAGTCATAACCGCCTCCCAGTACAGCAATAGGCATGCCGTTGCGATTGGCGAAACAAACAGCAACCGACACTGCAGCAGCATCGACCGGGCGCACAATCAATGCAGGGTGATGGTCGACGGCACCATTCCAGACCCGGCGCGCCTCGTCGTAGCCAATACCCGAGGGTTCGATTACCTCGCCATGGAATAGGTTCCTGAGTTCATCTTGTTTTGCCTGCGAAGTGCGCATGAGTGATCTCCATTTGGATTGATATAGGTAAGAATGTGCTTTAGGAAACCGATGAATACCGAATCGTTGCCATACCCAGCAGCCCCACAACTTCGCCTTGCCCAATCTCCAACTCCACATCATCGACGACCTTACGCCCGCGGTACGTCTTGCTTAACTCAACAGCCTGGAGATTCAGCATACCTCTTCATTTCTGGACTTGATGTTTCGTCAATGTTCGCAAACCTTTTCCTGAATCGACGATGATCGTCAATCTTCAACGGTGCCTGCGCCTCCAGCGGGCGCGTCCAGTCGATGTTCCGACGACGTACAGATATGCACTCGGGACGCCATTCGAAATCTCTTGGAGAACAAGGAGTTAATCTGATACTCCGTGCTGTGTTCTCAGCAAAATGCGGAGCTCTCAGCAAGGCATCGAGAGCAGCTTTAGGTTCAAGTAGATTTCCCAGAGGAGGGAGGCCGTGGTGAGGACTAAAGGACAGGAGAGACGGAGTATATCCTGAGTCCGTCTTCGTTCGGTTAACCGAACCTACTCAACCGATGGGACGTTGTGCCCATGTTTGCTAATGCCAAGTCTTCTGAGTTTCGACTCAAGTGTGTGTCGCGGAATCCCGAGCTTGGCGGCTGCGCCCGAAGGACCAGAAATGCGCCCATAGGATTCCGCCAACGCGGCTTTGATCATTTCCACTTCACGTTGTG
>DATNMX010000097.1:0-6807 GCA_035602135.1 Candidatus Dormiibacterota bacterium | reverse complement strand
CAAGCCTCTCGAAGTTCTCCACTTCCTCATGGACCAGCACGGCCTTCTCCAAAAAGACCTCGCCGACGTCTTCGGCACGCCCAGCATCGTCTCCGAGGTTCTCAGCGGCAAGCGCGAGCTCAACAAGGACCACATCAAACGCCTCAGCCGCCGCTTCCACGTCTCCCCGGAACTCTTCTTCTAGCTCTCTCCGGTGCCGGGTGCCCTCTGGACTATTATGGTCGCGCCTAAGCGCGACTTTCCTCGCTTTATCGGGCCTTACCTACATCGAGGAAGGATGATGCGTAATAGCCATTTCCAGGTAACCGCAAAACGCATTCGCCAGTTGCATCTGCCGCGGCGTTCTGCATTCCGGTTCGAAGAGCTTTGGGCTGCCCACCAAGATCACCGTCGTCATCGCCCGGGATGTTGCCACATTAAGCCGGTTCAAGCTGTACAAAAACTCCATCCCCCGCGGCGCATCTTCCGGCGACGATGTCGTCAGCGAATAAATCACCACTGGTGCTTCCTGTCCTTGAAATTTGTCCACCGTCCCAATGCGCATCTTCGGCAGCCGTGCAGACAAATCCGCAACCTGCGCGTTGTAGGGCGCCACAATCAAAATGTCTTCTTCTTTCAAGTTCCTCGGATTGCCGGCGCTCCGAAACCACTTTACCTCCGGCTTCAGCAATCCCTCCACGATCCGCGCCACCACCTCCACTTCTTCTGCGCTCGAATTGCGATTCCCCTCCTGTTCCACCGGAACAATCCATAATCCCGCCCCATTCAGCCACGCATGCCCCTCCAGGACCCGGTTCTGCAATAGCTTCCGGGACTGCAGCCGTCCCTCATAAAAAAACGCGGATGTAAACTCACAGACTTTCGGATGCAATCTCCACGTCTCCGGCAGCAAAAACCCCATATCTTTCGAGATCGTTTTGCGCTCGCCCAGCAGGTGCTCCAACGCCGATTTCTCAGCGCCGTCCGGATGACTGCCCTTCAGCGGCCGCTCCAGTTGCTGTGGATCACCAATCAGCACAAGGCTCTTCGCAGCCTGCGATACCGCCAGCACATCCGCTAGTCCCATCTGGCCCGCTTCGTCGATAAACAATACATCCACCGCCTCAAACGCTGCCTCCGGCGACCACAGCCACGACGTCCCGCCCAGCACGTTTGCTTTGCCACATTCTAAGGCGGACCATGCCTCCTCGTTCTTCCTAGCAATGGCAATATCTTCGATGGGCTCTTCAGTATCCGATCGCTGCATGCACTGCACGTCGCCCTGCTCCTGCTCTCTTGCCGCGTCCACCACCTCCTCCAGCAGCTTCCGGATCACCTTGTGGCTTAGCGCTGTAATTCCAATCTTCTTTCCTTTCCCCACCAATTCGCAGATCATCCGCGCGCCGGTGAATGTCTTCCCCGCACCCGGCGGCCCCTGGATCGCAAACACTGAGTCCTGAAGCGCCGAGGCAATCCGGCACGCCGTGCTCTTGGGCTCTTCTCCCCCGAGCGGTTCTAGCGCCTCGCCTCTCGCGAGCCGTGGCCCCTTCTGCAGCAACAAATCTCGCCCCGCACGATATCTTCCGGCCACATCAATGCCTTTCGCCCTCACCCACTCGCCGATCCGGAAAAGCGCCTCGGCATGCTCCTTCGCGTTAAAGGGCCGCTCCCATACGTACACAGCTGTCGGGTGTAATTCGGCTGTCTTTCTCGTTTTCTTAATGTCAATCAAGCGTCCCACAGGATCTATTGCCAACACGCTTCCGAACTTTTCGCGCTTGTAATACAGGTCCTTCTCCACGCGTGCTTCCGTCTCCTGCTTCTCGAATGCATAGCGATCCACAGGAATCTTCCGCTCAACTAGCACCCTCTCCAATAACCTGAGCCCCGCCAGTCCCGCCCGGTCTTCGAGCAAATCCTCATCGTTCAGATCTGCCAACCGGAAACCCTCCCAGTAGGTCGCCTTGTCCTCCCGCCTGTGCCAGTCCAAGAGTTGCGCCAGCAGCCACTGCGCCTGTTGCTCTTTGCTTCGCTCCTTCAAGTCCGCCGGTATTCCCGCCGTTAGCCCTTCAACCAGCGCCGCAACCCGCTTTTGCCTCTCATCTAGTTCTTCGGATGCTTCCTCATCCCTGTCTGCGAAGCGCGGCATGTTCGCTCCACCTTCCTCTAACTTTTTCCTTGCCTTCTCCAGCCAGTCCCGCAACGCCGCCGTTGAAAAGCAATCCTCGCGGTTGTATCCCTCCATCACCTCGCGAATTTCTTCCGGCACTTCTTCGTCTCCCCACCCAAGCTCTAACCGGTGCTCCACATATCGCATCGCCCTGCGCGAATCCTCAAGCGGTGTCTTGCGCTCAAATTCGCAAAAAGCTTCCAACTTCTTAAGCGAATATTCTTCCACGCTCGCCCGCAAGCCCTGCTTAAACACCTGATGCAAATCCACTAACACCCCCGCTCGCAGCATCCGGTCGATCTCGTCTTCCCGTGTCGCATACATTCCCATCAATCGTTTTAACGCTCCCGGCTCGTACGCTCCGAAGTGATACACATGCATTTTCGGATTTGCTTCACGCTGCCGCGTGATTTCGTCCACCAACCACTCGAATCCCTTTTTTTCATCTTCGCGGTTCAGCGCCCATCTTTTGTCGTAACTCCACTCTCCGCTCGCGTTTTGAAATACAAACCCAAACAGATATTGCAGTCCTTGCTCGCCCACAAACGGATCGCCTTCCAAATCCACAAACATGTCGTCTACCGAAGGCTCAGGTAGCCGGCAAAATCCCATTCCTTCCACCGCCGGTAAAAGCGGCTCATGCTTTAGCTTCTTTTCCGTCCGCCCATCTACCTGTACGCGCGCCTGCTCACGTACACGCTCATATCCCGCCTTCGACCCGTGTTTCGGCCGCTCCCTCAGCGGAATCGGTAGCGCCGCCAGCTTCGCCATTGTCTCTGCATTCCACGCTTCAAATTGATCCCGGTGTTGCCTCCGGATTCCCGCCACCAGCGACAGATGATCATCCTCCCGCCTCCTCGCGTCGCACTCCTTGAACCACCGGCAAACGTTGCAGTGCTCCACTGGCTCTGGATAAGTTTCTTTACCCGCAACCTCGCCTACGGCCTTCAGCAGTCGCTTCCGCACATGCCGGTAATACGCCGCATACTCCAAGACCGGATATTTTTCGCCCGCGTATCCCTCGCCTGGCGGCACCACCCACAAGAACTCCGGCATCGTGCCCTGAATTTTCGCCAGCAATTCCGAATACAGCGACAGTTGCAGGATTGTCGTCGCCTTAGTCTCTCGCGCCAGCTTCGTGTCTGCCACTTCGCACGACCAAGTCCACCGCTTGCTCGGCTTTTCCACCCGCCGAAGCACATCCGGCCGCCCAAACCATTCCCCGTCGCTCAGCGCCCCTTGCGCAATCACCTCTGCGCCACGGTCCATCAGCGCCACCGTCTCTGCTACCAGCCGCTGCTCTTCGTGATGCTCGATGTATCCCAGATTCTCGACCGTGAGTCCCTGCGCAGCCAGATGCGCGAGATACGCCGTCTCATGCCGCAGCCCCAGTTCCTGAATCACCTTCAGGTCGGGCGCAGCCCAATCCGGCGCCGTCCGCTCGCCTCGCGCTACTTGCGAATCCAGCGTGGTCAGGTGCCGGCATGCAAGGTGGTTGCTCAGATCTGACCCCGCGAGTCGAATTTGTCGCCCAACAATCTTCATACGATAGAAAGCTTAAGCTAATCCCTTACTTGCTTTTTAGCGAAATATAAAGGCCATAATCTATGCTACGGGTGGCCCGGACGATAAATGCTATGACGAATCTGGGTGGCGCACTCGTCGGTTTTACGTGTGGGTCTTTTGACTCTTCCTCCGACGTTGTTCCGCACCCTTTTCTCAAGATTTTTCGCTTTCCAGCCCCGCATCCCCGTTCCTTGAACTGACGTGGTTCTAAGAAGCCAATCCTCGATCCCAAGTACAGTTACTTCAACAAGACCGTTACCAAAGTCCGGTTGACACATCGAATCTAGCAGAGCCTAATGAAATCAGGCTTTACAGACCTTAGCCGGATAGAGTACAACTTTCTTCACGTGTTAGGTCTCTAACAGATGGCTGAGGAGAAGAAGGGCAATCTCGCTATGGCTGGCGAGTTTTGCAGGGAGGCTGCGGTACTCATCTTCGTATTCGGAAATCTTGACATTTGGATTAAATCCCTCGATGGCACATGGAAACTGGATTTTTGGCTCACCGTCTATTCCATTAGCAAGATTTTTAGTGTCGCTGGTTTCTTTCAGTTCGTCGGAATGTCTTTTGAAAAATGGAGGGCAAGATGAATCCATTCAATTTACTTTTGGCCATGTACGCGGGATTCGCCCTTCTCCTGTTTGCATCTGGATACATCTACAAGTCACTTAGAGACCGGCGGAATAAGCGTATTGCTCCGACATTTGATTTTGAGCGACGAATCGAGAGCAAGCCTGAAAAGGAGAAGGCGCCGCCAGTCGTGGCCACACGTTAGGCCTTGAATTTTCCTTCGTCATTTTGCCCCACCCTCACGTTTCGAGATTTTCGGCTTCCCGCCCCGGATCTCCATCCCTTGAACTCCGCTCATCAACTCCTAACCCTTAGCCTATTCAACACCTTTCCGCTCCATTCGAATGATATCTATATAATAATATTTATTGACAGTTAGCGCTGGCCGTGCTAAACTTTTGTATGAACTGGACGCCAGCCTCCTCGTTCGGCCCGCGCGAGCATCGCGAATCGACCGACCTGTCCCCGTCTTATCCGGAAGATTCCGATCTTGCCGAAAAAGATTCCTCTCGGGAATCCGTCCGCCTCCCTTCTTGCCCCTCGACTCCTCTAAGTCCTTTCTTCAGCATCTTCGCGCACCATTTGCGTAAAGATCGCAGAGATGCTGGAGCCCGTTCCCGCGGGCGGAAATGGGGCATACTCTGCACAGTTTTGGTGCAATATAAGTCCTTTAGCTGCAACACTTATGGACCTCCCCGCAAGTGTTGCAAACAAAAGACTTACGGCCTGGCTAAATCCTTTAGATGCAACATTTACAAAATTCCGGGGGGTGGGTGTACGCGTCTTACTTCCTAACCTCGTTACCTCCTTATTTCAGGTCATCTTTTCCGGAGGAGCCCCTTCCGGCGTAAACTAGACCATGCCCTCTCCGAGTAATCTGCCGCTCAGCTTCGACCGCGATCGCGCGGTTCGCCAGCTCGACGCGCGCTTCGAGGAATTGCTCGAAAAGCTCCGCAAGAACCGCCCCTCCGAAGATCCCTGGATGGTCCGCCGCGCCTATGAGATTGCGACGGAGCGGCATCGCGCCCAATTCCGTCAATCCGGCGAGCCCTATCTCTCCCATCTTCTTGAGGTCGCGCACATCCTCGCCGACATGCGCCTGGATGCCACCACTCTGACCGCCGCCCTCCTTCACGACGCCATCGAAGACACGGAATATCCCGTCTCCCGCATCGAAGAGCGCTTCGGCGCGGAGGTCGCCCATCTTGTCGAGGGCGTCACGAAGATCGGCCGCCTCAACATCATGGCGCCCGAAACGCGCCAGGCGGAAACCGTCCGCAAGATGCTTCTGGCCATGGTGCATGACGTCCGCGTCGTGCTCGTCAAGCTGGCTGACCGGCTCCACAACATGCGCACGCTCGAATACCTCGATCCGGACAGGCAGCAGAAGATCGCGCGCGAAACCCTGGACATTTACGCGCCCATCGCACTCCGCCTGGGAATGGGCGTGGTCCGCGGTGAGCTCGAGGACCTGGCGTTTCGCTATCTCGAGCCCGAAGCGTTCTTTGCGTTGCAAAAAGAAATAAGCGAAAAGGCGCCCATCCACAAAAAGTTTCTCGAGGAAGTCCAGGCCACCATTCAGACCAAGCTCGTTGAGGCGGGCATTCCCGCTGAGCTCGAATCTCGCGTAAAAGGTTTGTATTCGGTGCACCGCAAAATTGTGCGCCAGGAAATCGGTCTCGGCCAGGTTTACGATCTTCTCGCCGTGCGCGTTATTACCGATTCGGAGCGCAACTGTTACGCCGCGCTCGGCGTGGTCCACCACATCTGGCGCCCCGTCCCCGGGCGGTTCAAGGACTACATCGCTATTGCTCGGCCGAATCTTTATCAGTCGCTGCATACCACCGTGCTCCACAGCAGCCAGCCTTTCGAGGTGCAAATCCGCACGCAGGAAATGCATCGCATCGCGGAGGAAGGTGTTGCCGCGCACTGGAAATACAAATCCGGAAAGCCGGCCTCCGAGGATGACGACCAGCGCATCACCTGGATGCGTCAGCTCATCGAATGGTCGCAGGAGCTTCAGGAGCCCGGAGAATTTCTCTCCACACTGAAAGTGGATCTCGCCCCGGTCGAAGTCTATGCGTTTACGCCGAAAGGCCGCGTGCTGGAACTTCCGCGTGGTGCCACCCCCGTCGATTTTGCTTACATGGTCCACACCGAAGTGGGGCACCAGTGCGTCGGCGCAAAGGTGAACGGCCAGATGGTGTCGCTGCGCCATGAAATCACCAGCGGCGACGTGGTTGAGATTCTCACCCAAAAGGGCCACCACCCCAGCCGCGATTGGCTCAGTTTTGTTAGGTCGTCCTCGGCGAAGAGCAAGATCCGCCACTGGATCAACGAGCAGGAACGCGAGGAAGCCACGGAAATGGGCAAGCGCCTGCTCGAAAACGAAGCGCGTCACTTCGGCCGCAGCCTCAAGAAAATTCCCGAAGCCGACACCCTCAACCTCGTTTCCGATTATGGCCTTTCCAAAGTGGAAGATCTCTACGCCGCCGTCGGTTTCGGAAAATATTCCGCCCGCC
>DATNMX010000096.1:0-3147 GCA_035602135.1 Candidatus Dormiibacterota bacterium | reverse complement strand
CTCGATGCCGCGACGGGACGCCAAATCTGGTCACGGCCCATGGAAGGCACACCGACGAATCGCGGCTTTAATTACTGGGAGAATCATGATCGGTCTGACCGACGACTCATTTTCGCGGTCAATAACTACCTCCAGGAATTGAACGCGCAGACCGGCGAGCAGATCAACACTTTTGGAATTGCTGGAAAGGTTGACCTGCGCGAAGGGCTGGGACGTTCGATTGAGAGCATCGATACCATTCAATCGGGCACACCGGGACGGGTCTTCGAGAACCTGGTCATCCTGGGTTCGGCGACGGGTGAGTTGTACGAATCGCCCCCTGGTGACATTCGTGCTTACGACGTACTCAGCGGAAAGCAAGTGTGGGTATTCCACACCGTTCCGCATCCCGGGGAATACGGCTACGAGACTTGGCCGAAAGATGCGTGGAAATATATCGGCGGAACAAACGATTGGGGAGAGATGTCTCTAGATGTGAAGCGCGGCATTGTTTATCTTCCGTTGGGTTCGCCTACTTACGACTTGTATGGAGCGGATCGCACCGGCGCCGGCCTTTTCGGGAATTGCTTGCTGGCGCTGGATGCCAGGACTGGCAAGCGCTTGTGGCACTTTCAAGTCGTGCATCACGATCTGTGGGACTACGATCTCACCACCGGCCCGAAACTGCTCACCATCCGTCACGACGGGAAAATGGTCGATGTCGTCGCCCAACCCACGAAATTCGGGTTTCTTTATGTGTTTGACCGCGTCACCGGTCAGTCTCTGTGGCCTGTAGAAGAGCGCGCCGTTCCTCAGAGTGATATGCCCGGCGAGCACTCCTGGCCCACGCAACCGTTTCCCACCAATCCGCCGCCCTACGCCCGCCAGAAGTTTACGGTGGACGATATCAACCCGTATGTTGAACCAGAAGAAAAGGAGCGTTTACGCAATATTCTGCTAAACGCAAGGAACGAAGGTATGTTCACTCCGCAGACCAAAGACCGGGACCAGATCGGAGTCCCCGGAGAAAATGGCGGCGCGAACTGGGGGAGTACCGCCGCCGATCCTACTACCGGAATGCTTTATGTACGTTCTTATGACGCGCCCACCATACATAAGCTTTCGCTGGACCCTGGGCCGATTCAGGCAATGGAGGTCGGCCCGCCCGAGCAGCGCGGCCACGCCGCATACGTTCGCAACTGTTTGCCGTGCCATGGAGCAGACCGCGCTCGGATCACGTTTCCAGCAAGCATAACTGAAGAACGCTTCCTGAGCGTGCTGCGCAACGGCGGAAAAGAGATGCCGCCGTTTACCGAGCGCCGCTTGCCGCCCAAGGTGGTGAAATATCTAATAGCGTATCTTCGGAATCCAGCAGCCGGCGAATCTTCCACCGATAACGCAAAAGACGCGGCGAATCCGGCGCCATCCGGCCCGGCCCGTTACTTTGGTCCGTTCGGAAGCGTTTTTTTCGCAAACAACGGCCTTATTGCCATGGGGCCTCCATGGTGCGAAGTAGTGGCCTATGACCTCAATGAAGGAACCATCAAGTGGCGCTTTCCACTGGGGACCACACCGGGCCTCGCGGCCAAAGGAATAAAAAACACCGGTAGTTCTTCGCTTTTGCGCAACGGACCAGTGGTGACTGCTGGCGGATTGATTTTTATCGCTTCGCAAGCGGATCGTATGATCCACGCCTATGACAAGGATACAGGGAAGCTGCTTTGGGAAACGGAAATTGATGCTAATCCCGACGGAATCCCAGCGGTATACGAAGTCGACGGGCGTGAGTATGTGGCCTTTTTTGCAGCGTCGGCTCAAGGACAAGCACAAGGACCAGCACCAACACCGGGATCTGGAACGGACTTTGTATTTAAAGCGGCAAAACCTGGTTCGCAAGGCTATTATGTTTTTGCCCTGCCGCAAAACAAAAACTCAATAGTCAAAATTGATTGAGCATTGCTACGGCTTTCGCCGCTGAAAAGAGGCACGAATAAAATGAGAAAAGTTACTGGCTTGATGATTGCTTCCATGGCGGTTTGGGCCTTTTGCGGTTTGGTCCCGGCTAGCGCGCAAACACCGCCAACCGCGCCTGCTACGGTAAAGCCGGCAGAACCGCTGGCAGCGCCGCCGCAAGATCCGCCCATGCGCCGCGCGGAGATCCGCAGGGAAATTACCGGAGCGCTTGGCTGGAAGGTCGGTATTCCCGCCAACGCCTTCTCCCAGTTAACGTTCCTGGAAACAGCGGAAAAAGCCAAAGCTCTTGGCGTAATGTCGATAGAGGGTTTCTCTAGCCAAAAAGTCAGTGCGGAAATCGCAAAGAATCTGGACGCCAACCTTTCTCCCGACGAACTCACGGCCATCAAAGCGCGTTTGACGGCGTTGCATCTTTATACGCCGGTGTATCACGTCGGCGATGTTGGAAAAGACGAAAGCACCTGGAGCAAGCTGTTCGATTTTGCGAAAGCTCTCGGCATCGAGACCATCGTCTGCAATCCCGACCCGGCATCCTTGACATCTGTGGATACGCTGGCCAGCAACGCAAATGTAAATGTTGCGATTGAAAATGGCAGCCGTCGCACCACTCCGGCTTATTGGGATCCGAAAGAGCTCATGAAGACCATCACGCCACTCGGGAAGCGTATTGGCGTCAGCGCGAACATTGGTCAGTGGATGCAGCTGGGAATTAAGCCGATTGATGGTTTGTCCGTAGTCAGCTCGCGCCTGATGGTGGTGAGTTTGCAAGATCGAAGCGCTTTGAAGCTTGCGGGGAAGCCGGTTTCATTTGGTACCGGAGTCGCGGGAGCACCAGCATTCTTGATGGAAATGAGCAAGCGGGAGCGTCCCGACTCGCTGATTCCGACGTCGCACTGCGGCAACTGCTCGCGGCCTCTGGTTGTGAAGCCGATTGCCATTGTGGTGCAAGCCACCGGCGCTGCGGATCCCTCCGCGGATTTGGAGCGTTCGCTAGTGGGATTCGAGAAGGCTGTGCGGCCCGCTTTTGGAGAATTTATCGACGCCGTCTCTCGGGTACTGCCGATCACTTCAATCGATGATGTGCCCGCGGAAGACCGCGTGAAAATTGAAGCGGCTTTGCCCAAAGAAGCTGCGGTAAAACCGATAAAGGCCAGGAAACTTTTGATCATGGACCTATGCCCAGCCGGGGGTTAT
>DATNMX010000095.1:0-109661 GCA_035602135.1 Candidatus Dormiibacterota bacterium | reverse complement strand
GCCAGGGGATAACGTGAGCTGCGAAGTGTCGCTGATCACGCCGGTAGCGTTGGAGAAGGGGTTGCGCTTCGCGATTCGCGAAGGTGGCCACACGGTGGGCGCAGGCGCGGTCACGGAGATCGTAGAGTAAATATCAGCCGCGAGGAAAGCTCAAGACGCAACCGCGGGAAAAGAGACAAGGAATGCGCGACATCATTACATTGCAGTGCGGCGATTGTAAGAATCGTAACTACACCACGACCAAGAATAAGAAGAAGCACACTGAGCGTATGGAAACCAAGAAGTTTTGCAATACCTGCCGCAAACAAACGGCGCACAAAGAAGTTAAGTAACGTCACCGAGCGGTAGCTTTTAGGAAAGAGAATCAGAAGGTTGGAGCCGAGCCAGTAGTTCAGTTGGTCTTATAAAGAGGAACTTCGTCCGCTGTACGGGCTTACGGCGAAGGGGAGTCGTCCAACGGCTAGGACTCCGGTCTCCAAAACCGGGTATGGGGGTTCGAATCCCTCCTCCCCTGCCAGAGATTTGCAGGGCGGACATCCGTGTCTGCCCTTTTAATGAATAAGAGGGTGAATGGCAACGCAAGCGGTGAAAGTAAAGAACGAAGAATCGCGTAGCGGTAAGGGCTCCGAGCTAGCTCATCGCGTTACTGGGACGCTCGCGAACACGCGCGAATTTTTGCACGATGTGCGCATCGAGATGAAGCAGGTTACCTGGCCAAGCCGGGAGGACGTCATTTCCACCACCGGCGTGGTAATCGCTACCGTTTTTTTCTTCGGCGTTTTCTTATGGGTGGTGGACCTGGCTGTTAACCGTAGTGTGCAGCATATTTTTAAAGCTTTCGGTGTGTAAGGGGATCGCGAATTCATGGGCATGCAGTGGTACATCATCCATACCTATTCGGGTTTTGAGAAGAAAGTCAAAGAAAGCCTCGAAAGTCGTGTCGCGGCATTCACGCTTCAGGACAAGATTGGGCGCGTACTGATCCCCATGGAGGATGTGATTGAAGTTCGCGGCGGAAAGAAAGTCGTCTCATCGCGGATGTCTTATCCGGGCTACGTGCTGGTGGAAATGGATCTCGACGAGAATACCTGGCATATCGTGCGCTCTACTCCACGCGTCACAGGTTTTGTTGGTTCCGCAACTTCGCCTTCGCCCTTATCCGAGACGGAAGTGGACGCGATTATCAACCGCGTACACACTCCGCAAGACCGCCCGAAACCCAAAGTCGTTTTCGAGCGCAACGAGCAAGTGCGGATAGTCGATGGCCCATTTGCTAATTTCAACGGCTCGGTTGAAGAGATTGACAATGATCACAGCCGCCTGAAGGTTTCGGTAACGATTTTCGGACGGTCGACACCGGTGGAGCTTGATTTCGCGAGCGTTGAGAAACTGAATTGAACAGCAGCGTGCAAATAGTTCAAACAAGAGATTGAGGCAGGAATATGGCAAAGAAGATTCAAACCACTATCAAGTTGCAGTTGCCCGCAGGCAAAGCGACTCCCGCGCCGCCCGTCGGTACGGCGCTGGGCCCGCACGGTTTAAACATCATGGATTTTTGCAAGCAGTTCAATGCAAAGACAGCAAAAGAGCCAGACGGAATGATTTTCCCCGTGCTGGTAACCGTATACACCGACCGCACGTTTACTTTCATTCTGAAGACCCCGCCGGCTTCGATCCTGCTCTTACGCGCCGCCGGGATTGTCAAAGGCTCTGCAGAGCCGAATCGCACCAAAGTTGGCAAGGTAACCAAAAAGCAAGTCGAAGAAATCGCTAAGCTCAAACTCGTCGACTTGAACACCACGAATATCGATTCAGCTGTTCGCACGGTCATGGGTACGGCCCGCAACATGGGCCTCGAAGTCGAGGCTTAGTGCAAGTCCGTCGGCGAATCGATGTGGCGGGGAGCAGATACCCGCTGAACGGTAAATGATTTTGAAGGGGAGTTAGCCGCAATGGCAAAAAAGTCTGGCAAGCATGTGGAAAATGCGCGCAAGCAGGTTGAAGCACGCCCCTACAAGCTCGGTGAAGCGGCTGAGCTTTTGAAAAAGACGCATCATACTAAGTTTAACGAAACGGTTGAGTTGGCCATCAATCTTGGTGTCGATCCCAAACATTCTGATCAAGTGGTACGTGGCACCGTTGTTCTACCTAACGGTCTTGGAAAGTCTGTCCGTGTGCTGGTGATCGCCGGGGGTGACAAAGTTCGCGAAGCGCAGGATGCGGGCGCTGATTTCGTCGGTGGCGATGACGTTGTACAAAGGATTATGGAAGGCTGGACAGACTACGATGCGGTGATCGCGACCCCGGATATGATGAGGTCTGCGGGCAAACTTGGCAAAGTTCTCGGTCCTCGTGGTCTGATGCCCAATCCCAAGACCGGAACGGTTACTTTTGACGTCGCGAAAGCCATTAAGGATGTTAAAGCCGGCAAGGTGGAGTTTCGCGTCGATAAGGCCGGAATTATCCATTGCGCCATCGGCAAAATTCAATTTGACGCCGCGAAGCTTGCGGAAAACGCCCATGCGGTTATCGGCGCAGTCGTGAAAGCTAAGCCCGCCGCATCTAAGGGAAAGTACGTTAAGAAAATCACCCTCACGTCAACGATGGGCCCTGGGATTGCCGTTGATCTCGGTGAGGCCGAATCCTTGGCGGCAGCTGCCTAAGAGGCTCTTTGTCAACGTGCAATAGCGGAGCGAACTTATGAAAAAGCGCAGCGAAAAACAACAGGATCTCGACAAGCTCAAAACAGAGCTGGCCAGAGTTTCTACCGTTATCTTGACGACCTTCCAGGGCATTACCGTGGAGGAGGACACCAAACTTCGTCGCGCTGTCCAGGCGGCTGGCGGTAAGTACAAGGTCGTGAAAAACACGCTCGCGGAGCGTGCGGCAACGGGTACGCCGGCAGAGAATCTACTCAAGAATTTGAGTGGAACAAATTCCCTCGCATACAGTGAGAAAGACCCCGTGGCTCTTGCCAAGGCACTAACTAGGATTGCTAAAGATGTCCCGGCATTTCAATTTAGAGCCGGAGTGGTCGAAGGGCGAGTTATCTCCATCTCGGAGATTCAGCAGCTTGCGAATCTGCCCTCCAAGGAAGAGTTGATCAGCAAGGTGATGTTCCTGCTGAATGCACCTGCACAGCGTATTGCTATGGCCTTAAATGCGCTGCCGCGCAATCTTGCCATCACCGTCGGAGAAGCCATCAAGGCCAATAAGTTTGGGTCCGGCAAGCTTGCAGCAGCACCTAGCTCAGAACCCAATTCCGAACAGGGTTCCGAACCGCCCTCAGCAGTACCAGCTTCCGAACCAACGCCTGAAGCGGCCCAATAGTTCTTATTTCTAGTTTGAGAGGAGAAAAAGGAATCATGTCGAAAGTCGAAACGATCCTGGAAGAGATCAAGGGGCTGACGCTGCTCGAAGCGTCCGACCTTGTGAAGAAAATGGAAGAGGCATTTGGCGTCTCCGCGGCCGCGGCGGCTCCCGTAGCTGCTGCTGGTGGCGCTGCTGCTGGTGGCGCTGCTCCGGTGGAGGAGAAGACGGAATTCTCTGTCGTCCTCACGGATGTGGGCGGCAACAAGATTAACGTCATCAAGGCGGTTCGCGAAGTCACGAGTCTGGGACTTAAAGAAGCTAAGGACCTTGTTGATGGCGCGCCTAAGACCGTTAAGGAAGGCGTCAACAAGGAAGAAGCCGCCACTATCAAGAAGAAGTTCGAAGATGCCGGCGCCAAGGTTGAAATCAAGTAGTTCTTGACATCAATCTGACTGCTGTCCTGCATGCTCCAGAACGCACACAGGGCGGCCGCAGATGATTTTTTAGTTCGGTTTTAGATTTTGAGCGCGGTCCCCCGGGCGAGGGGCCGCCGCGCCGAAGGAATTCAGATACGCAAGTCGACGCCGGTTATTGCTACAAGGTTACAGGTCCTTCTGGGACTGCCGGCAATCGTGTGCGCGCTGACTTTGGGCAGAGAGCGCGCTATCACGGTATCGATCCCTGCAAGCCCGCCGGGATTGATGTGTTTTTTCTCCATTTTTCTGCACGCTGCCCAAAAGGGATGAGGTAGATCACGCATGCCGAACAGCAATCATCATATCCGGGAACGCCAGCGCTTGGATTTCGCAAAAATTCAGGGCTCGATCCAGATTCCCAACCTGATTGAAGTCCAGATGAAGTCGTATCAGCGGTTTCTGCAGATGGATCTTCTGCCGAGCGAGCGCGATGACGGCGGCCTTCAGTCCGTTTTTACGTCTGTGTTTCCGATCAAGGACTTCCGCGAGATGTCACAGCTGGAGTTCGTGGACTATTCGATTGGCAACTGGGAATGTAAGTGTGGCAACCTGAAGGGCTTACACCACCTCCGCGCAACCTGCCGCCATTGCGGCGCGTCCGTCGTCACCAACCCGTACCAGACGGGCGACGTCATCTGCCATAAGTGCGGCACCTTTAACAAGAATACTCCGACGTTCTGCAATAAGTGCGGCGATCCCGTCGCCATGCAACTCAAGTACGATGTGAACGAGTGCCAGGAACGCGGTATGACCTATTCCGCGCCTCTTAAAGTCACTATTCGCCTTACCATTTACGATAAAGATCCGGACACCGGCGCAAAAACCATTCGCGACATTAAAGAGCAGGAGGTTTTCTACGGCGACATTCCGCTGATGACGGAAAACGGCACTTTCATCATCAACGGCACTGAACGCGTGATCGTCAGCCAGTTGCACCGTTCGCCAGGCGTCTTCTTCGAAAGCGCCAACAATCGTACCTATTTTCTCGGGAAAATCATTCCGTATCGCGGCTCATGGGTCGAATTCGAATACGACACCAAAAACATTCTCTACGTACGTATCGACCGCAAGCGCAAGTTCCTTGGCTCTATCTTCCTGCGCGCGCTGGGGATGAAGTCCAATGAAGATATTCTGCGCACTTTCTACCAGGTCGAGCGCATTTCGCTTCGCGACAAAGACCTTTTTTGGAACATTTCTCCAGGTATCGTGGATCGCAAGCTGACCCACGAAATCCGTAATCCCAAGACCGAAGACGTCATCGTCGGTGCGCACAAGCGCATTACCGAAAATCTCTTCAAGGAACTTATCAAAGCTAAAGTTTCACAGATCCGCGCGGCCTTGGGCGATCTTGAGGGCGCTTATAGCGTCGCAGATATCGTCAACCGCCAGACCGGCGAAGTTTTGCTCGAAGCCAATAAGCCACTTACCGCTGATCTCTGGCAAGCTTTTGCCGAAAGCGGCATCACGGAAGTGGATGTGTTCTTCCCGGAGCGCGACGACATCGGCGTGGTGCTTTCACGTACCCTCGATAAGGACTCCATCCGCTCTTCGAAAGAAGCGCTGATCGAAATTTACCGCAAGCTGCGTCCCGGCGATCCTCCGACGCTGGAAACGGCTACCAATCTCTTCCGCGGCATGTTCTTCGATCCGCGCAAATATGATTTCAGCAGAGTTGGCCGCCTCAAATTCAACATCAAGATGGGACTCGATACGCCGCTAGACAATCGCACGCTCGATACGCCGGACTTCGTATCGGCCATTAAGTATCTCTTCAAGCTGCGCAAGAACATCGGAGTCGTCGATGACATCGATCATCTCGGCAACCGCCGTGTCCGCGCAGTCGGCGAGCTCCTGGAGAACCAGTTCCGCATTGGACTGGTCCGCATGGAACGTGCCATTAAAGAAAAGATGAGCGTGTACCAGGAAATGTCCACGGCCATGCCGCACGACTTGGTCAACGCCAAGCCTGTCATGGCCGCCATTCGTGAGTTTTTCGGCTCATCACAGCTCAGCCAGTTCATGGACCAGACCAACCCGCTCAGTGAAATTACCCACAAGAGGCGTCTCTCGGCTCTCGGACCTGGCGGTCTCTCGCGTGAGCGCGCCGGATTTGAAGTGCGCGACGTCCATCCGACGCACTACGGCCGCATCTGCCCCATCGAAACACCAGAAGGTCCGAACATTGGCCTTATCAGCTCGCTCTCCTGCTTTGCGCGTATCAATGACTACGGTTTCATCGAGTCGCCGTACCGCAGAGTGAAGGGCGGTCGCATCATCGACTACGTGCACATTGTCAACGCTGGTGACAGTGAATTCAAGGCCGGCGAAATCGTAGAAAAAGACCGCGTAGAGGAGCTTAACGAGGAGCTCAAGCGCCGTAAAGTTACCTATGAGCCGTATTGCTTCTATCTTTCCGCATGGGAAGAAGACAAGTACGTTGTGGCGCAGGCCAACGTTTCCCTCGACGACCGTTTGAAGATCACTACCGAGCTGGTCAACTGCCGCCAGGCCGGCAACTTTGTGCTAAAGAGCCGCGATGAAGTGGATTACGTGGACGTTTCGCCGAAGCAACTCGTGTCCGTAGCCGCCAGCTTGATACCCTTCCTCGAAAATGATGACGCTAACCGCGCGCTCATGGGTTCGAACATGCAGCGCCAGGCTGTGCCGCTCATCCGTGGCGAAGCGCCTCTCGTCGGCACCGGTATGGAACGCGTTACCGCGCGTGACTCTGGCGCGGTTGTGCTCTGCCGCCGCGAGGGTATCGTCGATCAAGTCGATTCCGAACGCATCATCGTGCGCGTCGAGTCGGATCACTCTGGTGTGCTCAGTCGTGAAGTTGGTGCGGACATCTACCAGCTCATCAAGTTCAAGCGTTCGAACCAGAATACTTGCATCAGCCAGAAGCCGCTCGTTCGCGTCGGTGACCGCGTCAAGAAAGGCCAAGTGCTGGCCGACGGTCCCTGCACGGAGCGCGGCGAGCTTGCTCTGGGCCGCAACGTGCTCGTGGCGTTCTTGCCTTGGCGCGGCTACAACTTTGAAGACGCTATTCTCGTTAGCGAAAAACTAGTCAAAGACGATTACTACACCTCTATTCACATCGAGGAGTACGAAATCGAAGCTCGCGATACTAAACTCGGACCCGAGGAAGTCACTCGCGATATTCCTAACATCAGCGAGTCTTTCCTCCGCAACCTCGACGAAAGCGGCGTCATTCGTATCGGCGCGGTTGTGAAGCCAGGCGACATCCTCGTTGGCAAAGTCACTCCCAAGGGGGAGACTACGCTAACCCCAGAAGAAAAGCTCCTTCGTGCTATCTTCGGCGAAAAGGCAGGCGACGTTCGCGATGCCTCTCTATATTGCCCCCCCGGCATCGAGGGCACTATCGTCGACGTGAAGATCTTCACTCGCAAGGGTGGCGAAAAAGACGAGCGTCACAAGGCCATTGAAGCGACTCAAATCTTCAAGCTTGAGAAAAATCTCGCTGACGAAATCCGCATCCTCACGGATGAGCGCCTCAAGCGCCTTTCGGATCTTCTTGGCGGCAAAATTCTACAGGCTGACCTTCACGACGAAAAGACTAATAAGCGCCTGTTGACCAAGGGCGTCGAGCTTACGCGCGAGATCATTGAAAAGATTTCCACGCGCAACCTCAAGCGCCTCAAGCTCAACGAGAAGGATCCCCTGCTCATTGAGAAAATCGAAGAGATCGAAGAGATGACCTCGCGGCAGATCGATGTGCTTCGTAAGATTACCGAGGAGCGCAAGGAAAAACTGAAGAAGGGCGACGAGTTGCCTCCGGGCGTTATCAAGCTGGTCAAAGTCTATATCGCCATGAAGCGCAAGCTTTCCATCGGCGACAAAATGGCCGGCCGTCACGGTAATAAGGGCGTCATCGCGCGCATCGTTCCGCAGGAAGACATGCCGTATATGCCGGACGGCACTCCGGTTGAGATTGTTCTCAATCCGCTCGGCGTTCCATCACGTATGAACGTCGGTCAGATTCTCGAGACCCATCTTGGTTGGGCTTCAAAGGAGCTCGGCAACAGTCTCAAGCGCCTGCTCAGCAAGGAAGTGCGCGCCGAGGCTCTGCGCCGTTGGTTCCGCGAGGTCTTTACCGAAACCGCGGTTTGGAAGACCCTTGCCAAACTGGACGACGATGAATTGCTCGAGTACGCCGAAGGCTTCAAAGAAGGAATTCCCTTCGCCACGCCCGTGTTTGATGGCGCGCGTGAAGCCGAAATTCGGCATTTACTCGAAGTCGCGGGTCTGCCTCACGCCGGCAAGATTAACCTCTTCGACGGTATGTCCGGCGACCAGTTCGATCAACCGGTGACCGTAGGTTATATCTACATGCTCAAGCTTTCGCATCTCGTCGACGACAAGATTCACGCGCGTTCCATCGGCCCCTACTCACTCATCACGCAACAGCCGCTTGGCGGCAAGGCTCAGTTCGGCGGCCAGCGCTTCGGTGAAATGGAAGTTTGGGCTCTCGAAGCTTACGGCGCAGCACACATTCTGCAGGAGTTGCTCACAGCCAAGTCTGACGACGTTTATGGTCGCGCGAAGATCTACGAGGCCATCGTTAAGGGCGAACCGGGTATCGAACCCGGAGTGCCCGAGTCGTTCAACGTGCTTGTTCGCGAGTTGCAATCGCTGTGTCTCGACGTGGAATTAATGAAACGGCAAAAGCCGCCGGCAGATAAGGCCGCGGACTAATAGCACAGTCATTCGTGACTGTGACCTTGATCTCGCGGTTTGTAAATTGGTAGTTGGGTTCTCAGCCGCTCCGATGTTACCCATCGGAGCGCAGCCCGGTCCGACTCGGTCAGACTGGGAGGGAGGAAATAACCTTGTATCGCAGCAGCCCCTATGATCGCGCTAGTTTGATTGCTGATTTTGATTCTATTCGCATCAGTTTGGCGAGTCCGGAAAAAATTCGTTCTTGGTCTCACGGTGAAGTCACCAAGCCGGAGACCATCAACTACCGCACCTTTAAACCCGAGCGGGACGGCCTCTTCTGCGCCAAAATCTTTGGCCCCGTCACCGATTGGGAATGTTTGTGCGGAAAATATAAGCGGATGAAGCATCGCGGTGTTATCTGCGACAAGTGCGGCGTGGAAGTTACGCTTAGCAAAGTCCGTCGCGAACGCCTCGGCCACATCGAGCTCGCTTCACCCTGTTCCCACGTGTGGTTCTTTAAAGGTCTACCGAGTCGCATTGGATACTTACTGGACATCTCCATGCGCGACTTGGAGCGCATCCTGTATTTCGAAGCTTTCGTTGTCGTGGATCCCGGCGAGGTCGCTATACTCCGCGAGCGTGAAGTTTTGCTTGAGGAAAAATATCGCGAATTGCAGAAAGAATATCCCGGACAGTTCAATGCCAAGATGGGCGCCGAAGCCATTAAAGAACTTCTCCGCCGCGTTGAAGTGGAAAAGCTTTCCGATGAGCTGCGCGAAAAAATGAAGACGGATCCATCTCTTCAGAAGCGCATCAAATTCGCCAAGCGCCTCAAGGTTCTCGAAGCTTTCCGTAAGAGCGGCAACAAGCCAGAATGGATGATTCTAGATGTAATTCCGGTGCTCCCGCCGGAGTTGCGCCCACTCGTTCCTCTCGATGGCGGCCGGTTCGCTACTTCGGACCTTAATGATCTCTACCGCCGCGTCATCAACCGCAACAACCGATTGAAGAAGCTTATGGAACTTCGGGCGCCAGACGTCATTGTTCGAAATGAAAAGCGCATGCTTCAGGAAGCTGTTGATGCTCTGTTCGATAATGGCCGTCGCGGCCGCGTTCTCCGCGGGACCAACAACCGTCCGCTCAAGTCTCTGTCCGACACGCTAAAAGGCAAGCAGGGCCGCTTCCGTCAAAATCTTCTCGGCAAACGCGTGGACTATTCCGGCCGTTCCGTCATCGTTGTCGGCCCGGAACTCAAACTCCACCAGTGCGGTCTGCCCAAGAAAATGGCCCTTGAGCTTTTCAAGCCCTTCATCTATCACAAGCTCGAAGCCCAGGGGCATTGCACCACCATAAAACAAGCCAAGGAAATGGTTGAGCAGCAGGATCCGGTCGTTTGGGACATCCTGGAAGACGTCATTCGCGAACATCCCGTGATGCTCAACCGCGCTCCTACGCTTCACCGTCTGGGCATTCAGGCCTTTGAGCCAGTACTCGTCGAAGGCAAGGCGATCCGTATTCATCCATTGGTTTGCACGGCGTTTAACGCGGACTTCGATGGCGACCAGATGGCCGTGCACATCCCACTTTCGCCCGAATCTCAGGTGGAAGCGTCCGTGCTCATGCTTAGCTCGCGCAACATCTTGTCCCCCGCGCACGGATTGCCTCTCGCGGTGCCGTCGCAGGATATGGTGCTGGGTATCTATTACCTCACCAAGTCCAAGCCCGGCGCTAAGGGCGAAGGTCGCGTCTTTGGTGCTACCGATGAAGTTATACTAGCGCTGGAAGCTGGCGAGGTTGAGCTGCTTACTCCCGTCCGTTTGCGCTACACCGGTGAAGTCATTGACTTGACGACTGCCTACGATGACCAGGACGTTCCGCATACTGTCCCGGTGAAGATGGAGCGCCAGTTCATCCAGACCACTGTCGGACGTGTCATCTTCAATTCTCACTTGCCGGAAAAATTCCCTTACGTGAACGGTCTTCTCAAGAAGAAAGGCGTTCAGCAACTCGTCTATTACGCGTACTTGCGCTTTGGCCTGGAAGACACTGTCGTTTTGCTGGATCACCTGAAGGATTTGGGCTTCCATTACGCCACTAAGTCCGGCATATCCATCGGCATCGACGACATGCTTATCCCCAGCGATAAGTACAAGCTGGTCGAAAACGCCGAAAAGGAAGTAGTTAAAGTCCAGCAACAATATCTCGATGGCGCTATCACGAACGGCGAACGCTACAACAAGGTCATCGCTATCTGGGGCGACGTCACTGAAAAAGTTGCTGACGAAATGTTTAAGGCTCTCGAAAACCAGGATAAAGAAGGCAACATCAACCCCGTCTACGTCATGGCGGACTCTGGCGCTCGTGGTTCAAAACAGCAGATCCGCCAGCTTTCTGGTATGCGCGGCTTGATGGCTAAACCTTCCGGTGAAGTCATCGAAACGCCCATCACTTCTAACTTCCGCGAAGGCCTGACCGTGTTGCAGTACTTCATCTCAACCCACGGCGCGCGCAAGGGCTTGGCCGATACGGCTCTCAAAACTGCGGACTCCGGCTACCTCACCCGCCGCCTCGTAGACGTCGCTCAAGATGTCATTATCAATGAGCGCGATTGCGGGACCACTGACGGCATCTTCGTCGAGCCCATCATCGAAGCCGGAGTCGAGGTCGAGCCGCTCCGTGATCGCATTGTCGGCCGCGTTTCTCTCGATAAAATCAAGGACTTCGAGGGCAGCGTCATCGTCGAGGTGAACCAGGAAATTACCGAAGAACTCGCCAACCAAGTGCAAGGCGCCGGTATCGAGCGTGTGCGCATTCGCTCCGTGCTTACTTGTGAATCTCGGCGTGGCGTTTGCGCTCTTTGTTACGGCCGGAACCTGGCCACCGGTCGCATGGTTGAACTCGGGGAAGCTGTCGGCGTCATCGCTGCGCAGTCCATCGGCGAACCCGGTACCCAGCTCACTATGCGCACCTTCCACATCGGCGGAACCGCCACACGCGTATCCGAGCGCTCCACTCTCGAAGCTCGTAACAATGGAGTCGTTAAGTTTGTGGACCTCAAATACGTGGAAGGCCGCGGCGGCACTTACATCGCCATGAATCGTTCCGGCCTGATTGCTATCGTTGATGAAAAAGGCCGCGAAAAGGAGCGCTACCACGTCGTTTACGGTGCGCGTCTGCGCGTCGTGGACGGCGAGCAGGTCACCCACGGCCAGATCCTTGCCGAATGGGATCCTTTCACCTTCTCGATCCTTACCGAAACCGCCGGGTCCATTAAGTTTGACGATTTGCGGCCCGGCCTGACCATCGAAGAACAGGTGGATGAGGTGACTGGCCTTTCGCAGGACGTCGTCACTCTGCCCCCGGGCGATGAGAAGCATCAGCCCGCCATTCTCGTTCGCGACTCTTCCGGCAAGGTTCGCAAGAAATATCTCATGCCTTCCCGTGCCCACTTGATGGTTAAGGATGGCGACGAGGTTCAGGCTGGCGATGTTCTCGCCAAGATCCCTCGTGAAACCACCAAGACCAAGGACATCACCGGAGGTCTCCCGCGCGTTGTCGAGCTATTCGAAACGCGCAAGCCGAAGGATCCTGCTGTCATCAGCGAAATCGATGGCATCGTCAAGTATGGCGACATCGCCAAAGGCATGCGTAAGATTCTCGTCGAATCTGAGGATGGCAAGACCGTCAAGGAATATTCCATCCCGCGCGGCATTCACATCAACGTTCAGGAAGGCGACCACGTTAAGGCTGGCGAGGCGCTCATTGACGGCCCGCTCAACCTCCACGACTTGCTCGCCGTCCTTGGCGAAAAGTTTACGCAGTCCTATCTCGTCAACGCAATTCAGGAGGTTTACCGCCTCCAGGGCGTCAACATCAACGACAAGCATATCGAGACCATTTCTCGTCAGATGATGCGTTGGGTCAAGGTGGAAGACGTCGGCGATACTTCGTTCCTCCTTGAAGAGCAGGTGGACAAGTTCCGTTTCCGCGAGGAAAACGACCAGGTGATCAAAGATGGTGGCCGCCCCGCAACAGGCCGTCCACTACTCCTCGGCATCACCAAGGCTTCGCTTTCGACCGATTCGTTTATCTCGGCAGCCAGCTTCCAGGAGACCACCCGTGTTCTCACGGAAGCTGCAGTCGCTGGCAAGGTCGACTATCTGCGTGGCCTCAAGGAGAACGTCATCATGGGCCGGCTCATTCCTGCCGGTACGGGGCTCGAGCACTACCGTAGCATTCAGTTGCTGACGGAAATGCCCGCTCCCTCGCCGGTCGACGAAATTCCTGAAGCGGCCGAGCTCACGGCGGAAGAAGCTGCCGCACTCGATTTCTTGCAGAAAGACACCGAAGCCGACGCTGCCGCCGAAGGCTAAATCTATCTAGCGGCGGGTTTTAGGTAACCTACACCAGGCGCTCCGATTTCCCAATCGGAGCGCCTATTTTTGTCCACCGGGGTATCCTTCACGAACTTCAAACCGTTCCTCTTATTGCCCAGGACGACTGCCGTTTCTACAATAAGTAAGTATTAAGACAACCCTACGGCCCACCTCTGGTTTAAAAGGCGCCGTCCACGATCATGTTCGATAACGATAAGCGCTCAAGTAGCCCCTCTCGTAGCTCAACCGGTAGTACATCGCCTAGCGGTGATAACCGTCCCAACGTATCCTCGCGTCTCGAACAATTTGAAAAACGTCAAAGCGAATTGTGGCGCCTCACGTTCTTTCTCCTCTTCGTACTTACCCTCGTTTTCGCAGTGACCTCTTGGGATACCGTCCGTTCTCTCGCGCATCGTTTTGAAGCTTTGCCGATTGGTTTGGTGGTTCTTGTTGCTCTTTTTGGGTTCTACGCTTGGAAGCGCACACAGGAGATTTCTGAGCTTCGCGGTATGGTCCGGGGAATTGAGCAACACGACTCGGCGCTGCCCAGCGACAAGCAACTCGATCAGTTCTTTGAAATGATTGTCCGCTCTCAGCAGGGTTATCGAGATCTCATCGATTCCTTCGACGATGTTCTTCTCGCGGTATCTCTAGACGGTCAGATTCGGGCTGTCAATCGTAGCTTCTCCGATCTCGTTGCGACGCCTTTTCAGCAGATCGTCGGTAAGCCCGTCACGGACTTTGTGCAAGAGGGAAGTGGCGAAGGTTCGCAGCTGATAAAGCGCGCCATGCCACGCTTTCTTGAGCGCCGCCATTGGACCGGCGTGATTCAGGTTCGCCTGAAGAACCAAAGCAGCATTTACTATTTCGATTGCGTTGCACATGCCATGATGCGCGGGGATCAAATCCATGGCATCACCGTACTCGCTCGCGACGTTAGCGCGTTGCGCAAGAACGAGGCGCGTTTCACCGAGCTTTTCGAAACTCTCCAGGAGGGCATCTACATCACCAATCCAGAGGGTGATATTCTGGACGCCAACCCTGCGCTCGTTCGTATGCTTGGATATACCTCCAAAGAAGAGCTTCTTGCCAAACGTGTGCCTGAAATACTAGTGGATCGCGAGGAACGCAAGAGCATTAAAGCCGAAGTCGAACGACAGCCTATGCTTCAGGGACGCGAAATCACCTTGATTGGCAAGGATGGCAGTTCAATCGTTTGTTTAAACACCACCGCCGCCGTTCGTGATAATTCGGGTAAAGTGCTCCGGTATCAAGGTTCGCTCATGGACATCACCGGCCGCCGTGAGATGGAGCGCCGCCTACATCAACAACAGGAATTTGCTCGCCGTCTGGTCGACAGCTTTCCAGACCTCATCTTCGTGCTGGACACGAATGCTCGTTATACCTTCATCAGTCCCCGCATCATGGACGTTCTCGGTTTGGAGCCCGAGGAAACCCGCGAGCTGGAACTCGGCGGTCGCACCCATCCGGAGGACCGTGCCGCTCTCCACTCTCTATATCAAGAAATTCTCGCCGGGCGTCAGTCCTTCGCCTCCCTCGAGGTCCGGGACCGCAACAAGCGAGGCGAGTGGCGCCGCATCCGATATAACTTTAGTCCGCTCTTCAATGAGGCCGGCAAGATTGATGGCGTAGTTCTCTCCGGCCGCGATGTCACCGACTTGAAGCGCTTGGAGGAGCAGTTAATCCAAGCCGAAAAGCTGGCCGCCATGGGCCAGATGCTTGCTGGAGTCGCTCATGAACTCAACAATCCGCTTACCGCTATCCTGGGAATCACAGAACTTCTCCGCGAACGTGCCGAGACAGATGAATCTAGTAAGCGCCAGCTAGACTTGACGCACCGTCAGGCTCGGCGCGCTGCCGCCATCGTGCAGAATCTTCTTGAATTTTCTCGGCCGGCGTCTCCGCAAAAAAAGCTTCTCGATCTCAATGGTCTGCTCGAACGTACCCTCCAATTGCATGAGCATTCTCTCCGGCGCAACAACATCGAAGTCGAATTTCATCCCCAGCCGGGCTTTCCCGAAGTTATCGGCGACGCCAATCAGCTCATCCAAGTGTTCCTAAATATGGTCACTAATGCCGAGCAGGCCATCCGCGAAGTGCGGGACGCCGGCCACATTCATATCCGCTTGGGTCGTCATGCCAGCCGCCTTTTTGTTACCGTGCAGGACGATGGCGTCGGAATCCGTCCAGACGCGCTTCCGCGTATCTTCGATCCTTTCTACACCACCAAGCGCCCTGGCGGTGGCACGGGTCTGGGCCTGAGTATTTGCATGTCCATCGTGCGCGAACACGGTGGCACTATGGAGGGCGAGGCTTTACCTGGCGGAGGCTCAGCATTTACTGTCAATCTTCCCATCGCCAATGCGCAGGAATCCCCGGCTCGCGAGGTGACTGCGGATTACAGCCGTCCTGATCTACGCGCAGAGTTCTTGCCTCGTATTCCTGATCTATTCAGGCACCGGGCGGTCCTGGTGCTAGATGACGAAGAAGGTATTCGCGTGCTCTTGGAAGAAGGGCTATCTGCCCGAGGTTTACAGGTGGATTGTGCCGCTACCGAGGATCAAGCTTTGACCTTGCTCCATCGTCGCTCCTATGACGCATTGTTGTGCGACTTGCATCTTTCTTCAAATGGAACCGCTCTAAGCGGCCGCGATGCAGCGGAGCGTCTTCTCGCCTCAGCCGGACCACGCAAACCAGCGCTAATCTATATGACTGGAGATCTGATCCAGACGGGCACCGAAGCGTCCATAGTAGAGGACCCGCGTTGCTTGCGGAAGCCTTTCCGTATCGTGGACGTGCTAGCGGTACTTCGCGAGATTTTTTCCAGCTTTACCGCCGAAAAAGTTCAGCACTAACTTACCTTTGACTGGCCGGTCTCGTCTGTATCTCCATTCGGCTTCACGGGCTTCGACGACCCCCATCAACGCCAAAATCCCATACATACAAGTTCATCCCATCCGGTAGAACTTCCGCCAGGGCATACTCCCCAGGCGCTAGCGGCTCGCTCAGCGTAAAGCGATAAACTCCCGGAGCAATTTCCCAGCGCTGTATTGATATCGTCGTGGACTTCCTGGATACCTCCTGCCCGAACATACTGGTGATCGCTTCGAGCTGCCTTTTATTCCCTTTCACACTTGCCCGTACCAATTCGACTTCCGGCCCAGACTCCCCCGGCCGGCTGCTTCTGTGAATGGGTGTTGTGCGATCTGGGTCTGGGGGTGCCTCTCGAAGGTAAAATTCAGGCGATCCGGTCTCAGTGGTGATCCGTACTTTAGCTTTGGCACCAGGTATTTCAATGTGGTGTTTGCTCGGCACCAGCGGCACTGGCGACAGGACCTGTTCCAGGACTCTCTTCTTGTCTACTTTGATCTGCGAACCAACTTGCTCAAGTAATGTTATGGCCCGTCCTTCCACTACGAACATTCCCTCTCCTGGCGGCAGGAAAATCCCAGAAGCCACTTGTAAGCTCGCATCGACATCCACAACGGCTACAATGTTTTGCGCCTGCTCTTGAGTATGTACCTTTTTCAGCAAAGCCTCTGAAGTCTTCTCTTCTTCAGCCTCCGCCTTTGCCGTGGCCTCCCAGTCCACCATCGCGGCGGGAATTTCTTCCCAATCACCCCGTTCCACGCTGAAATAGCGTACCCTCGCACCTACCCGCTCATAGCTCCTGACCAACTGAAAATTGCCGTCCTTCAGCACTAATTTCTTTCCGCGAGGCAACCGCGCTGTAGCCAAATCCTTGCTAGTAGCCGGAGTTGGGGAACTTGTTTGGTCTTGTTCAGGATTCAGGCGACCTGAGGACTGCCCGTACGTGTTTGGCCCGAACCAATAGAGCACCACGATAGAAAAGAGACCCACAGGTACGCGTAACGAAGTCATGGACTTGTCCCACCCGGAGCTGGTTGTTCCGCTGCCAGGTTTGGCCTCTATCGTCAGCATATGCCGGTCCGGTGGCAGCCTGCAACTAAGTCTATTTTGAGATGGGAGGCCTTACGAGAAAGAAGTAATGTCGAAACAAGCAAAGAACTCTCGATTAGGTCGAGAGCTCTCGAAATTAGATAAAGCCGTGGACCCTAGTGCGTGCACTTCGGAAAAAGAGTAACCAGAACCATCAAATCCGAAAGCGTGAAAAGCCACTGGTCCGCGTTGATACTAGCTGCTTCTGCGGCTCGCGCGATGAATCCCAGGTGTCGGCTCTTGGCGAAGTTATGCAGATGATCGACACATATCCCGGTTAAGCTGGCGACCTCTGCGTCGGTGAAGATTTTTTGACTCGATTTTACTGTGACCACGTCCCGACTCCTGATTCTCTTCCGCTGTTCTTTTGCGCTCACCGACTTAGATGCTGACTAACAGCGTATCGGCTGTACTATTGCCGAGCAATAGTAGTTCCGTTTGCTTGGCTAAATCTGACAGGCTAGTACTTCTGGTCCAAATGCCTGTGAATCAACACATTATTCCCTTTTGGAAATGTCGTCTTTAAGAATGCTGATCATCAGATAAGGAGTTATATCGTCCCACTTTTGCACACCCGCTATGAGTTTCGGTAGATTTTGCCGCACTTCGTCTTATCTGTATCTTCTGCCAACACCTATTTCCGTGTTTGATTTCTCGCACTTTGCCCGCGCCCCGCGCTTTTTATAACCTTTCGACCCATCACTGTCGACTAATAGGTGTCAGCGTCGACGTGTCGACTCATCCGATTCGAATTTTATTCTGGGAAATGGGAACAGAATTTTATTGAGAATTTAGACGGTCGCGCCGCCGGCTTGCTCAAAGGCGTGCGCCAATTGCAGCGCCCGCGCTTCTCCAAACGCCGGAGCAAAAATCTGTAAACCGACCGGCAACTTACCATCAATTTTTCCGCAAGGCACTGAGATTCCTGGAACCCCAGCCAGGGATCCTGTAACTGTATATATATCAGCCAGATACATCTGAAGCGGGTCGTTGGTGCGTTCGCCGAGCTTAAACGCTGGCACCGGAGAAGTCGGCGTCAAGATGACGTCCACCTTCGCGAAAGCATTCTTGAAATCCTCGGCAATCAGAGACCGGACCTTTTGCCCTTTCAGATAGTAAGCGTCGTAGTAGCCTGCCGAGAGAACGTAGGTGCCCAGCACGATGCGGCGTTTAACCTCCGCTCCGAATCCCACGCCACGCGTCTTCCGATACATCGAGAGCAGGGAATCGCCATCAACCCGCAAGCCGTAACGCACACCATCATACCTTGCAAGATTCGAACTCGCTTCCGCTGTCGCGATTATGTAATACGCTGCAATTGCGTAGTCCGTATGCGGCATGCGGATCTCGACGAGTTCGCATCCTAGCCTCTTGTAAATTTCTAGCCCCGCGTCAATTTTTTTACGGACACCTGGGTCCATTCCCTCTGCAAAATATTCTTTTGGGATGCCCAACCGCAGCCCCTTCACTGGCTTGCCAAGTTCCGCTGCGTAATCAGGTACGGCAGCCGTGGTCGAAGTGGAATCGTGCGGGTCGCGGCCGGCGATAACTTTCAGAATAGTGGCAATGTCTTTCACATTAGTCGCAAATGGGCCAATGCGGTCGAGCGAGGAGGCAAACGCAATTAATCCATATCGCGAAACCCGTCCATAACTGCCCATCATGGCCGGTATACCGCACATCGCCCCCGGTTGACGAATTGATCCTCCGGTATCCGTTCCCAGCGACGCTACCGCCAGCCCTGCCGCCACAACTGCCGCCGAGCCTCCACTTGAACCTCCGGGTACACGGTCCAGCGCTACGGGATTCTTCACCGGACCGTAGGCGGAGTTTTCATTGGAGCTGCCCATAGCAAATTCGTCACAGTTCGTCTTGCCGAGGATTACCGCTCCTGCGGCTTCTAGCCTCTCTACCGCCGTCGCATCATAGGGTGGCACGTAGTTCTCGAGGATCTTCGAGCCGCAGGTGGTCCTGATGCCACGTGTACTTATTACGTCCTTAATCGCCAAGGGCACGCCCGCCAGCGTTGGTAATGGCTTTCCCGCGGCGATCAAAGCGTCGATCTTGTCCGCGCGCTTATAAGCACGCTCCGGCGAAAGCGTAAGATAGGCATTGAGGGCGGGGTTTTGCGTCTCGATACGCTTATAGAATTCTCCCGCCAATTCATGCGCCGAGACTCTCTTCGTCGCCAAAGCCTCGCATACCCCGTCAATGGTCCAATTGGCCGTCATTTCGTCCTTCATTCCTACGAGTGCACTGGTTTTTGAGGGTCCGATTATGCCGCCCGGTAAGGTGCTTTTCGCTATCTTTCGATCACTTTGGGCACGCGGAAATATGGTGGCTCCGGGTCGGGTGCTTGTCGCAAGATGTCTTCTGCGACGGCAGATGGCACAACTAGATCTTCGCGCAATGTCGCGTCCGCTGTCTGATCGTCGGTAAGCACTTGCGCCATCGGAGGCACGTCCGTGGTATCCACCTCGTTCAACTTCCCGATGTATTCCAGAATTTCGTCGATCTGTTTGCGGTAAGTTTCGAGCTCCGCCTCGCTCAATTCTAGATAGGCCAAATCGGCAACGCGAATAACGTCTTCCCTGCTAATTTTCACGAATGGGTCTCACTGGCGCACGCGACCCACGTCTGAGGTGGCGAAGCTGTCTGCGGCGGCTTTACGAGGATATTTCTTTGCGATGTAGTTGTCGACAAGCGCCTGGAAAGCAACCGCCAGTTCGTCGTAGGTGCCTTCTAGAGTGACATCCTTCTGGCCGTCAATATACACCGGGCAGCGCGGCGCTTCGCCAGTCCCAGGGAGGCTAATGCCGATGTTGGCGGCTTTTGACTCGCCTGGCCCGTTGACAATGCAGCCCATAACCGCGAGGGTCATTTCTTCGACCCCTTCATACTGCATCTTCCAGATAGGCATCATGTCGCGAATGTACCCTTGAACGCTTTCCGCCAATTCTTGGAAAGTAGTGCTGGTTGTACGCCCGCAACCCGGACAAGCCGTTACACTTGGCGAGAACGAACGCAGCCCTAGCGACTGTAGAAGTTCGCAAGCCGCATATACTTCCTCTCGACGGTCGCCTCCCGGCCGAGGCGTCAGCGAGACGCGGATCGTATCACCAATGCCGTCATACAGCAGTACACCAAGCGATGCGGCCGACCATACCAGCCCCTTGGTCCCCATCCCCGCTTCCGTGAGACCCAAATGCAGCGGTTGTTCGGTTTTCGCCGAAAGATCGCGGTACACCGTGATCAGATCACGCGGCCGCGACGTCTTGCACGAGATGATGATCTGATCGTTACCGAGGCCGCACTCTAGCGCTAATTCCGTCGACTGCAATGCGGAAAGCACCATGCATTCGTTAATGATCTCTTCGGAACTCTTGCCCTGATTGTTGTCGGTGTTCTCCTGCATCTTGCGCATCACCAACTCTTGATTGAGCGAACCACCATTTACGCCGATGCGCACGGGCTTCCCATGATCCCGCGCCACTTTGCAAATTGTGGAAAATTGCTCATCGCGGCGCTGTCCAGCCCCCACGTTTCCGGGGTTAATCCGATATTTGTCGAGTGCTGCCGCACACGCGGGATACTTTGTCAGCAGTACGTGTCCATTGTAGTGAAAATCGCCGATGATCGGAGCATCGCAGCCGGCGTCTAGCATGCGCTTTTTTATCTCTGGTACGGCCGCCGCAGCTTCTGGAACATTGACCGTCCAGCGCACAATTTCCGAGCCCGCCTCAGCTAACTCGATGGTCTGCTTAAGTGTTGTCTCGATATCGGCGGTGTCCGTATTCGTCATGGACTGCACGACGATCGGCGCGCCGCCGCCCACGCGCACATGTCCCACCTTTACGGCGAACGTCTTGCGCCGCGCGTGTTTACCGGCGGTGGAGTCGAAGCCTTCAATCTGATTGAGCATGTTTAACAATTCTAGCGTGATTTCGCCTTCGGTGAAACGAGAGTCGATCTGGATTGTCTTGGCCGGACAGTACGCGGCGCCAAAGTCACGCAAATGCTTTGCTAGTAATGACTTACATGTCTCAATCTCTCTTCCTAGGATGCCGTTTGCGCGTCCACGCTTCCACGCAATCCGAGGATATCGGCGTGTTGGCGTAACGCTGCGATGCAGAAGGTGATGTGCTCTTCGAGTGCTACGCCGAGCTCTTCCGCGCCTTTGCGAACGTCCTCGCGGCTGATGCCTTTGGCGAACGCTTTGTCCTTCAGCCGGCGTTTCACGGAATCGACTTCCAGGTCCAAAATGCTTTTCGAGGGGCGCACATACGCGCAAGCGGTCAGGAATCCAGCCAGTTCGTCGCAAGCAAAAAGAGTGTGCTCCAAAGCCGATTGCCGCGGCACATTTGTGTAGTCGGCATGCGACAATATCGCTCGAATGATTTCTTCAGAATAGCCGTGCTGGCGCAGTATTTTGGCGCCTTCCGCGGGATGCTCATTTTCCGGCGCGTGGTTGCTGTTGGGCCAGCGCTCGTAATCGAAATCATGAAGCAGCGCCGCAGTGCCCCAAAGTTCCTCGTCGGCGCCCGATTTGCGAGCGTAAGCGCGCACGCATGCTTCGACCGCCAGCATATGTTTTCGCAAGCTCTCTGACGTAGTATGTTCGCACAATAGTTGCCAGGCCTCGTCGCGAGTGGGCATCCTTCTCTCCAAAATTCCCCAATAGAATACAGGAAAACATTCTGACTAATTCGTTGCGAGAACGATCGCTAAAACTGTCTGGCAAATGTCCGAAGTGGAGCTCGTGGGTCCCGACGCGCTTCAACGCTCCCTCCGCCAAACAAATATTTTGCACCGGTACCCAATTTTCGGTACTTCCCTCAAAACATAATTGCAGCGAATTATAGAGATTGATATAAAGCCGCACAGTTGTGCTCCAAGCGAGCCTGTACTGAAGGACAGGCGAAAGCTTGGCGTAGGTTTTTCAGGGCTCGGTGAGCAAGCTTAAAATTTTTTTAAAATATGCTTGACAGGAAATGACAGTTCGCGAGACACTCCCTTCGCGCCAGTTATTGTCTTCCCCCCTAAGAACGTTCCGACGTTCCTCATCCCATCCGCACGCCGGAAATTACAGTCAACAAGGAGTACCGGTGTCGTCACAATTAGATAAAGAGACGATGAATTCGTTAGATTCGTTAGAAATGGATCGGGAAGTCATTCGCTGCAAGACCTGCGGCCTAGTCCAATACCGGACGCGCACTGGCAATTGCCGCCGTTGCGTTCGTGCCTTGCCTCAGCGTTTGGAGTTTCTGATTCCTCCATCTGCACCCCAGGAGGAAGCAGCCGCTGAAGTCGCGCCCGAAAGGTTCGTGAATCGCGAAACGGTCGAGAACATCGGCCAGCGGATCCGCCAACTTCGTGAATCGCGTTCCATGACCCAGAGCCAACTTCAATCGCGCTCCAAAGTCTCGCGCTCCTACTTGTCGCGCATCGAGAGCGGCCAGATGACCCCGAGCCTCGGCACGCTGGAGAAGATTTCCGAGGCTTTAAACGTCGGCCTCAACCGCTTCTTCATTCCGGAATCCGACGGCGAAGCATTGTTGGAAGATCCGTTCATCCAGGGTTTGCGTCCCTTTTTGCATCAGCTTGATTGGGAGCAGTGGCAGTCCATTCTGAAGCGCCTGCAGGCCATCAGCGATCACGTCCATGCGGTTCCGGTCAACCTTCGCCCTATCGGTAACCCAGCCCGCCTCCCACAGCCCGGCTCGGCAAATGGCAATGGGAACGGCAATGTTAACGGTCACATCGGGACTGGCTATACCAATGGGCATGGTTCAACGTTGGGTCAAGCGCAACCGCAGAATTATTCGCTGCGACGTCCCGGCACGCCTACGTTTCCACGGCCGCTCGCGCGTTAATTTTTAGTGGCTTTTGCTACTTCGGACGCGGTGAGGACTATTTTTTGCCGGCTTCGCCGGAATAGCGCAGGTCCGAAAACGGGGCAGACAGAAATGTCTGCCCCACTTTTTAGGCGCCAGCATTTCGCCGACGTTTTTTTACCCACAAGGAATGGCGCAGGTAATGCATGATTGCGCTCAAACTTCCGCCCTAGTCGCGAATGACGGAAACCTTGGCCGAAGGAACTTCCAAGCGCATGAGCCGGTGATTCGAATCGACCAAAAGCAGCACTTCCAAATCTGTAGTTGTCACGCGAAGACCCTGGTAGGATTTTCCACCAGCGTTCGCCGAACCTGTGGATTCCACGGTGATTGTCCCGGGCGTTAGCTCTTGGGGTATGAGTACCGGAAAAGTTTGTATCCCGTTCTTGGACCAATCGTAAACGCGCGCCAAAATCGCGTACTGATGATAGAGATTATTATCCAGCACAGCGACCAGCGGCGCGTTGAATGACAAATCCTGTTCGAATGGACGCGCACCCTGCATTTCCAGCGTAATCTTGGCCACTCCATTGGCGAAGAGAATATGTGCGCCGTTTGTTTTTTCCGCCTGAGAAGTCCAGTGGTAACTGATAGGTGCTCCATCGGGCTGCAACGTCAACGTTCCGGTTACCCGCGTGGCCGCTGCGCCGGGCGGTTTTATATCGGTCGTACCTTTCGCTACCCAGCCTGCTCCGGAGGGCGAAATTTCGAATTCTTCGTGCCCCACACTCTGGCCGTCAAGCTGGATCGTCAATTTTCCTTTGTCCTGAGCTAGAACGGACTCGCCTGCCGCTGCGCTGGTTCTCTCTTGCCCCGCCACGAACACCATGCAGATCAAGGTTGCCATGGATGCCGCCCACAGCAATGGGACCTTCAGTGAGACCTTTAGCGCCGCCATCAAATCCTCCTTCAAGTCTGGGGTTTCTCCACTACCAAATGTGATTCGCGGTTACCGGCGCCAACCACCCCGCGGCCCAAAATTTCCGCTACTACCTCCGCAGGATTCCCGGAACTGTCCACACGATGATCGGCTTGCTGATAAGACGGCAGGCGCTGAGCGAGCAGCGCCCGAAAGCTCGTTTCATCGCGAAACAGCGGCCGGCCGCTCATGGTCATGCAACGCGCCAAAAGAACTTCGATCGGCGAATCCATCCAAAGCACTGGGACGCCAGCGTTACGGAGAAATTCTGGGCAACCAGGCTGCGCGTAGGTGCCGCCGCCGAGCGCCAGCACGGTCCCCTCCTTTGACGCTTGCGCGCGTCCCAGAGCCGACCGCAACTGTTCCGCTTCGATTTGGCGAAACGATGCTTCGCCAAGGCGTTCAAAAATTTGTGGAATTGGCAGGCCCGCCGCTTCTTCGATGCGGTCGTCGAGGTCGACGAAACGCCAGGCTAACTGGCGGGCCAATAGCGCGCCCACGGTTGTTTTACCGGAGCCCATAAAGCCCGCCAGGCATACGATCGGCACACGGGATTGCAGCCCGCGCAAAGGGGATGGTTCCGTCACGATATAGAGCGCAGATAAACTAATCGCGCTTTAGAATGCGGATTATACCACTGTAAGAGGAGAGTTCGACTTTGGCCAGGCCCTGCCCCACGGTGCCGAAAAGTCCTTTCGAGAATTTCGTAGCACTATGTTTCACGCCATGGGAATCGGGCTTCAGAAACTCGGCTGCCTGATTGTCAACCGTACCGACCGCGGTCTGCGCATTTAGATCGAAAGAATCATTTCCAGAGAAGCGCACCTCTACCAGCCCTTTGCCGGTTCTCATGCTGTACAAGCCGGTCCGTATAAAGTCGCCATCGAAAAGAATGTTGCCCGTCGTCGTGCGAAGCTTCACATTGTTCAGGGCCGGCTGAAGAATTTGTGCGCTTCCGCTGATGGAGGTGTATTCCAACTTGCCCGCGCATTGCGTGCAAATTAGCGAACCTCCCGTAGTGCTAACGATAATGTATCCGGAAACTTCTTTGAGGTGCACGTCGCCTGCAACGCTTTCCAGAGTCATGTCTCCCATGACTTGTTCCACATAGATAAGGCCGGTCTGGGTCTTAAGCTGCAACTCGGTTTCTTCGGGAACTGTCAATTGAAAATTGGTTTCTGTTTCAGAGGGTGGCGCATTGACATCCCTAACGGCCGACGTAACATCGATTCGATCCCCGGCTTGTTCAGTATCTATGGTGGCTTTGCCAGAAGTCTGGGTTCCCGTAACCACAACTTCGGAATTCTTCCAGGATTTCACTTCGATGCGACCTTTGCCGACGTTGTGGATGACCACAACCGGCCGGCCTTTTACGGCAAAACGCTTCTCGACCCGTTGCGCGGCCGCCCCCATTGGCCAAAGGAGGAAACTCGCTCCCATTACCGTTAGCATGCTGCGTTCTATTGTTCCGAGTGTCATATCAGTTTATGCTCCCGCCGCGATCCATCATCGCGGACAGCAACTCTGCTTTTTGCTGGTAAGCTCCGGACAAATATTCGCGCGTCAGATTATCCTGTGGCTCTTCTTTTATCCGGCGCTCACACTCCGCAATAAATTCGTCGACGTCCTGCAGGCTCTGTCGCAGTGATGTGTCCACAGTAGACGTGCTCGCAAGCCGCATGTTTGCCAGATCCTGTTCTTGTTGGCTGAGTAGCACTGCAGTGTCGGCAAAGGTGTCGTTGGCTTGAAGAACAGGCGGGGAGGGATTCTTCCATAACAAAGCGAACGCAATCAGGATCAGCGCTCCGACTGCTCCAGCAGCCATAGCGCGCGTGCGAAAGAATTCGCCTAACACTTGCCACCAAGGTGCGCGTTCCACCGCCGAGCTTGCTGGTGTCTTGAGGATACCTTCGCGTTCCAGTTGCCCGCGTAACGCAATCCACACACGATCCGGTGGCTCTACTTCTGCCGGAAGCTCATGCGCGAGGTCGACAATTGTGCTTAGGTCGGAAAAAAAACTCTGACAAGCACTACATTCCGTTAAATGGGCCCGCGCCCCTTCCGGTAATGTGGCTAGACCTTCTTGTTCAAAAACAGCTTCCACTTCTTTACACTGCATCGCACTTCACCCCGCGGAAACGACGCTGGATGGTCCTCTCCGCTCACCTTCTAGAAGTTCACTGGGCACTTCTTACTTCAGCCCAGGCACCTGGCAGTTTCCAGCATTCTAACTCACTTGGCGTGCTCGCTTTGAATTTTTGCTGCTTGCCGTACTTGCCTGGCCTGCTCTCGTACTTCTTCCTGCAGCAGGTCACGCAGGCGAGTCCGCGCCTTATGCAACTGCGATTTCGAATTACCTACTGAACATCCCATGATGTTCGCAATTTCGTTGTGCTCGTACCCCTGCACGTCGTGCAGTACAAACACCGTACGGTACCCCGGCGGCAACTTCTCAATGGAACGCTCCAAATTGAGCCGGTCCACCGCGCCAGTCAACCGTAAGTCCGGTCCCCCTATATCCTTCCTGGGCCCTCCGGTCTCTTCATCTGGCTCCGTCGTCTCTTCCAGGGACGACACAGGGAGTGACTTCTTCCGCAACCGCATCAGCACTACGTTCACGGTCATCCGGTGCAACCATGTCGAAAACGCCGATTCGCCGCGAAACGTTCCGATCTTCCGGAAGAGTTGCAGAAATGCTTCCTGCATTAGGTCTTCCGCGTCCGTCGGATTACCCACCATCCTTAAGCACAAGGCGTACACGCGCCGATTATGCATCCGATAGACAAACTCGAACGCCGCCGCATCCCCGGCTTGTGCCAGGCGGATAGCCTCCGCTTCCGTCATCGTTTTGGGAGCTTGCGAAGTACTCGCCACTCTCGGCGATTGCGACGCAATTTCTCTTTTCGATGACGGTGAGCTCGAAACGCTCGGATCGCTTGGTCGGTTCCGCGCCAACGGTCCAATTGCGGCGCATCCACAGGTTCGGATGCACCGAATGCCCCCTTGAGTTGTCCTTGCAGTAGCCGGCAGTTGCCAAACGAACACGCGGGGATGAACTTCTTCCCGGGTTGAACACTGGCTGCCGCCGGCCGGCAGCCCTGGCTATTCTCCCGCGATCCGTCTCAGACGTCTATGGTAGAAAACCCAGGGGCGGAAAACATGCCCTTGGCGCTCCGAGGGCGCATCTGTTCGCTCGCGGCTTTCTCAAAACCCGCCAACTGGTCTTCTGGCACGGCCAGAAGAAAACATTTCAACAGAACGATGGTTTCGCGTAGGCAAGTATTCAAGTCATAGTGGTCGGCATCCACAGTCTCCCAGAGCGTGCCCGGGTCCGTTGACATCCCGCCCGCCAATTCATCGGCGGTCTCGCGATAGTGTTTAGCCAGATCCTCCACTATTTCTTCCAGCGTTCCTAATTTGTGCAGGAATTGGGCACGCTGCGACAGCAGCACCCGGCTCAGTAGACCATTCATGCGCGCTGAGCGCTGGCCCTTTGCCCCTTCAAAATTGGCCGGATCGAGCGGGACGGCATTGGGCACCGTGCCATAGTGTTTTGCATGGTCCCCGAGTGCGCGTAGCAGAGACATTAGGGGTTCCGCGAGCCGCGCACAAAAATCCCGCGTCCGATTCACAACCTCGCAGGACTTTGCCACGCTTCCGCTTTGACGCAGCTCCATCGCTTCGTTAAGCAAAACGCTAAACATCACGTAGGTGGATTCGAGTTCGCGGGCGTACGCGGTAAAAACTTTTGACTTTTCATCCGGCAATCGGGTGCGCCAGTCCTTATTGACGGACGTTCCACATCTTGGCTGGAGGACGACGCGGTCTTGCACAGGTCATCTCCTCGGGAGCGCCGAGTATAGCAAAACTTCTACAGGTCGCAACGTTTTTAATATCAATTTATGTTTATAATTGCGAATATTTAACCCATTTAACTCTAACTCCTTCGTCGACCGGCGTCCAACACTTTACCCTGCTTCCTTGCCCCAGGCCGGGCTGCCCGCTATACTCGCCTCCAATTTCTGCGAAAGGATTTTCCGTTGGAATTTGAGCCTCGCGATCAGTTTGAGCAGCGACAAAAGAAACTGCAGCAAATCCAAGCCCTGGGCCACGACCCATTTCCACGGGAATTTCGCTGGACGGACTCGCCCGCAGCTTTGGTCGAGCGCTACGCCGATGCTCTGGGGCCTCAATTGGAAACTGACAAGCGCGAATTGCATGTCGCGGGCCGCCTGGTTTCCTATCGCTTAATGGGTAAGGCAGGTTTTGCTCATCTTCAGGGCGGCGGCAAACGCATTCAGATTTATGTAAAGAAAGATATTGTCGGCGAAAAGGGCTTTCGGTTATTTCATTTGCTTGATCTTGGCGACTCCATCGGCGTGCGCGGACACCTCTTCCGCACCAAAACGAACGAACTCTCCATTTGGGTCGAAGAGCTTTTTTTCCTTTCTAAGGCCCTGCTTCCGCTCCCTGAGAAATGGCATGGTCTGACCGACATCGAATTGCGCTATCGCCAACGTTACCTCGACCTTATTGCTAACGACAAAGCACGTCACGTGTTTATTACCCGCGCTCGCATTATTCAGGAATTGCGCCGATTCTTTGACGCGCGCAATTACCTCGAAGTCGAGACGCCTATGATGCACACCATCCCGGGAGGCGCCGCGGCGCGCCCCTTCAAAACCCACCACAACACTCTCGACATCGATCTATATCTGCGCATTGCTCCCGAATTGTATTTAAAAAGGTTGACCGTTGGAGGATTTGACCGCGTCTACGAAATTAATCGCAATTTTCGCAACGAAGGCATCTCCACGCAGCACAATCCAGAATTCACCATGCTGGAGTTTTACGAAGCCTACAGTAACTATCGGGACTTAATGGATTTGAACGAGCAGCTTTTTGCGCAGCTGGCCAAGAGCATCACCGGATCGAACGTCGTGCGATATGCAGACGTCGACCTTCATTTCGAATCGTTTCAACGGCTTTCCATGCGCGAGGCCATTTGCAAATACTGGGCCGCTGCCGCTGGGACCCCGCCCACACCGGCTGACCTGGCTGTTCCCGGCGGCCCACGCAGTGCTGCCCTACGGTACAACGTCTGGGCCAAAGGCGCTGGCGCGCCTTATGCAGCAGCAAAAGGTTCCTTAACCGATGGCGAATGGACAGGGCTTCTCTTCGAGACCATCGCTGAAGACAAACTCATCCAGCCGACAATTCTTTACGACTTTCCCACTGATATATCTCCGCTTTCGAAGCAGAAACCCGACGATCCATCCCTGACCGAACGATTTGAAATCTACGCGGCGGGCATGGAAATTGCCAACGGCTTCTCCGAGCTCAACGATCCTGTCGAGCAGGAGCGCCGCTTCTTGGAGCAAATCGCCCAGGGTGGTGATCAGGTTCCCAAAGAGATTGACGCCGATTACATTCGCGCGCTCTGCTACGGTATGCCGCCCACTGCCGGGGAGGGAATTGGAATTGACCGCTTGACCATGCTGCTGACCGATTCCCAGTCCATTCGCGACGTTATTCTTTTCCCACTTTTGCGTCCGGATACGCCAAATGCTCGTGCGGCAGCGGTCGAATATCCTTCCAACACAAAATGATGGCCTCAAAACGTAGCCTTCGGCAGTGCTACAGTTGAGATTCTCCGAACCGCATGGTTGGCCAGTCATCCCAAAGCGATGCGGCGGCTCATGATGGTGTCTAAGTAAATGCGTTTCGAATGGTTCGTCGCGCGGCGCTACTTACGCTCGCCCTACCGACCTGCGGTGCTGCGGCTGGTGACGCTCTTTTCGGTCATCGGTGTGGCAGCGGGCGTAGCTACTTTGGTGATCGCCTTAGCTATGAATACCGGCTTCCGCGAAACTCTTCAGGATCGCCTCCTCGGCGTCACTGCTCATATCTCGCTCACCCGCCCAGGGACCTCCGGCATTCATGATTATGAAGTCCTGGCTACCAAGCTCGCTGCCACGCCAGGAGTTCGCTCCGTGACGCCAGCCGTGTACCAGACCGTGCTGCTCTCCTTTGCAAGTCAGGCGCGCGGTGTGGTGACCAAAGGGATAGATCTGCAGCGAGAGCGGCAAAGTAACGAAGCTTTGCAGCGGATTGTTGCCGGCCGGCTCGATTTTTCACCCGACGCTGACGGCATCGAGGCCTTGCTGATAGGCAAACAGCTCGCTCAGGAATGGAAACTCGCTCCAAACGATTACGTTACCCTTACCAGTCCACAAGGTCGCCTTACTCCTTTTGGCTTGATGCCCCGTTCGCGTAGATTCCGCGTCGCAGGCGTTTTCGATTCCGGCTTCTACGATTACGACGAGAATTGGTGTTTCTTGTCCCTGCGCGCGGCCCAAGCGCTGTCGGGTGTCGATGATTTGGTCAATGTGCTGGAGTTTCGCCTGACTAACCCCGAGCGTGCACCGGAGATTGCCCGCCAGATGGAAAGACAATCTGGCGCAGGATTCGTCGCCACGACGTGGATGGAGGAAAACCGCGCATTGTTTCGCGCTCTCAGCCTGGAAAGACTGGTAACCGCAATTTTCATCGGTTTGATCACCTTTGTTGCCGGCCTCAATATTCTTGTCGTTCTTTCTATGACCGTCACGGACAAGGCGCGGGACATCGCCGTGCTCATGTCCATGGGCACGCGCCGTACGCAGATTCGCAAGCTCTTTCTCTTACAGGGAATCGCGATTGGCGCCACCGGAACGATTTTGGGTTTGATTGTCGGCTATCTTTTCGCATCCATTGCGGGAACTTACTATCCTATTCCTCTCGATCCCCAGGTCTACGCCGTGCCGTTTGTGCCGTTTCACCCCACCGCCATGGATGGTGTTTGGATTACGATCGTCGCGATGGCCATTTCCATCGCGGCAACTATTCTGCCCGCGCGGGCCGCCGCTCGCCTCCTTCCTGTCGAAATTCTGCGGTATGAGTAAATGTCCCCGATTTTGGTTTCTTTGATGCTTTGGCGGGTAGGTTGCTCCTATAATTGCTGCACGGACAGTAAGCGCTCTGCCGCTGGGACAGCGGGGTCTCGATGGTGACCTTGCTGCTCATAAGTGAATGACCAGTGGTCACTTACGCACTTCCTAAAAGGAGAACGAAAGTGCCGGTTTTTTGGGAGGCAAAGCACCGCCAATTAACGGAACTGCTTTGGACCGCCTGCCGACATTAAGTACATTTTTGTGCCGAGCACGAAGATTGCATTTGAAGCATCTAACCGAGGGAAACCTGGCCGACTGGGTGGCATACGGACTCAAACGTGGCAAACGCAATGGCAAAGTTAGCAAACATGATCGAAGACGTGGCGAACGCCACGGCCCTAGCCACTGCCGCCAACCGCCCAGATTACCGACCAAATTGCCGAGTAGATTATCCCGGAAGTTGCTCAGCATGACGACCCAAGATTCCAACGCGACTGCCTCTGCTCTGCGCTCCGCTCCGGTGGGTTCCCCACCCTTGTCAGGCGTGGTGCTCGAAGCTCGCAACCTTAAGAAAATTTATGGCACAGGCGCCACAAGCCTGTCGGTTTTAGTCGACGCAAACCTGGCCTTGCAGCGCGGGGAAATGGTCGCCATCGTTGCGCCTTCTGGAGCAGGTAAGAGTACCCTTCTCCATCTCTTAGCCGCGCTAGACACGCCGACGAGCGGTACAGTATACTTCGCCTCGAAACCCATTGAAACGATTGAAGACGCGGCGCTCGCTGAATTTCGAAACCGCGCGGTGGGATTTCTCTGGCAACGGCACCAATTGTTGCCCGATTTTATGGCCGCGGAAAACGTTGCCATGCCGCTGCTCATGCGCGGCGAAAACTTTGCTTCCGCGCTCAAAACAGCGCGTAAGTGGCTGGCGGAGGTTGGCTTGGAGGACCGCGCCGATCATCGTGCTGGCGAACTTTCTGGTGGGGAACAGCAGCGCGTCTCGATTGCCCGGGCGCTCGTCACTGGGCCGAAGGTGCTGCTAGCCGATGAACCTACCGGAGATCTAGACGAGCAGAATGCTTGGGCCGTGTTTCAGTTGCTGGAGCGGCTGCATCGCACGCATGGATTGACGTCGCTAATCGCGACGCACAATCTGACGCTCGCCGCGCGATGCGACCGTGTCTTGGCACTGGAGCATGGAGTTCTGCACACTCGCCAGGTCGTGGCCTCGGCGAGCGGAACCCTCGAGGGAGAAGCGAGCTAACGTGTTCGAACGCTATACAGAAAAGGCAAGACGCGTTATTTTCTTTGCACGATATGAAGCCAGCCAGTATGGCAGCCCATACATTGAGACTGAGCACTTGCTGCTCGGCCTAATGCGCGAAGATAAGGCCCTCGCTAACCGCTTCCTCCGTCAGCAAGGCTCCATTGAATCCATTCGCAAAGAAATCGAAGCCCGCATCACCATCCGCGAGCGTATTTCCACTTCCGTCGAAGTGCCCCTCAGCGCTGAGTGCAAGCGCATCCTTAACATGGCGGGCGAAGAAGCGGAACGACTCGGCGTCAAACACGTCGGCACGGAACACCTGCTCCTGGGAATTTTGCGCGAGGAAAAGTGTTTCGGCGCGGAAATCTTAATGGAACGCGGTTTGCGCCTCTCCACTTTGCGCGAAGAGCTCGCGCGCACTTCCGGCGAAAAGACCACCGCCGCGCGCCCCAAGGAAACTTCACTCTTGGCGGAGTTCAGCCGCGACCTTACGCAAGCCGCGTCCGAAGGTTCGCTCGATCCGCTGGTGGGGCGTGAAGCTGAAGTCGAGCGCGTCATTCAAATACTCTGCCGCCGCACCAAGAATAATCCGGTTTTAATTGGTGAGCCTGGTGTCGGTAAGACCGCCATCGTCGAAGGCCTGGCGCAGCGCATCGCGGATGGCGACGTGCCGCCCTTCTTGGCCGACAAGCGTATTCTCTCTCTCGACCTTTCCTTGATTGTCGCTGGCACCAAATATCGCGGGCAGTTTGAAGAACGCCTCAAGACCATCATGAAGGAATTGATGGAGAGCCAGAACTCCATCGTGTTCATCGATGAGTTGCACACTCTCGTGGGCGCCGGCTCTGCCGAAGGTTCTCTCGACGCCGCCAACATTTTGAAGCCCGCGCTTTCCCGCGGCGAAATCCAGTGCATCGGCGCCACTACTCCCGGCGAATATCGCAAGTCCGTGGAAAAAGACCGCTCGCTCGAACGGCGCTTTCAATCCGTCAAAGTTCCTGCACCCAACGAGGAAGAAGCAGTACAGGTCATCACCGGTGTTCGCGAGCGTTATGAGAAGTTTCACGCCGTCAGTTATACCGACGAAGCGCTTCGTTATTCCGTATACCTTTCCAACCGCTACATCCCGGATCGCTTTCTTCCAGACAAGGCCATTGACCTGATCGATGAAGCTGGCGCTCGCGTGAAGCTCCGTCAAGCTAGCGTACCTGAAGAAGTTGGTGAAGTTCAAAAGCGCGTAAAGTTCATTACTCATCGCATGGAAACCGCTATTGCCAATCATGAGTTTGAAAAGGCGCGTTTTTATTCCGAGGAAGAGCGCAAGGAAAAAGAAAACCTCCGCGGTTTGCGCGAACGCTTCAAGCTCGATGACGCTTCCACCGGGATCGTTACTCGTGAAGACATCGAAGAAGTAGTCTCCCGCTGGACAGGCATCGGGGTCACCTCCATCAAGGAAGACGAACAGCAGAAATTGCTGCGCATCGAGCCTGAGTTGCATAAGCGCGTCATTAGTCAAGACAAAGCTATCACCGCGCTCGCTCGCGCCATTCGCCGCAGCCGCGCCGGCCTGAAGTCTCCGCTGCGTCCGGTTGGCTGCTTTTTCTTTCTCGGGCCCACCGGTGTCGGCAAGACGGAAGTAGCGCGCCGCCTCGCCGAATTTCTGTTCGGCTCGGAAAAGTCGCTGGTGCGCTTTGATATGTCGGAGTTCATGGAAAAGCATTCCGTCTCCAAATTGATCGGCGCACCTCCAGGTTATATTGGCTACGAAGAAGGCGGTCAGTTGACCGAACGCGTACGCCGGACGCCCTACTCCGTCATCTTGCTCGATGAAATTGAGAAAGCGCATCCTGACGTTTTTAATATATTGTTACAGGTGTTCGAAGACGGCCAGTTGACGGACGGGCTCGGCAATACCGTCGATTTCCGTAACACCATCATCATCATGACCTCCAATTTGGGCGCGCGCCATTTGCAGAGACGCACTTCCATCGGCTTCCAATCCGGCGCCGACGAAGCCAGCCTGAAGTCCATGGAAGAAATGGTGATGAACGAAGTTAAACGGGCCTTCAATCCGGAATTTCTCAATCGGCTTGATGAAGTTATTATTTTCAATCCTCTCGGCGACGACGATCTGCTCCGCATCATTGATTTGCTTGTGGGCCAGCTGAACGACACGCTGATTCACCGCCAGGTGCAAATTGTGGTTTCGCCGGAAGCACGCCAGTGGATACTCGAAAAAACCTGTGCTGACCGCAGTTATGGGGCGCGGCCGCTACGGCGGGCTCTGCAGAAGTATGTGGAAGACCCGCTGTCTGAGGCACTCATCCAGGGTGGAATTCAAAGGCCCGCGACACTGCAGATTTACGTCGCCGGGGAAGGCCTTTCGTTCCGTCCTGTCGGTGAGGCAACCCCAGTCGTCCACTAGGGAATCTGACACCAACACGCGTGGCCGCTAAGGCGGTCGATCTTTTGGCGACCGCTTCGCGTTCGACGCACGGCTGGCCCATACCGGGTTCGGCGGGAGATGAATATCTTGGGTTTGGGGGCGCGGCCTTGATCACCTCAATGGCCGCTCAAAGAAGAGTTTGTTCGTCGTTTGGGAAATTGACGTGCCGGGTTAGCAGTTTCGCGATCATCTCATTCTTGTTCGCGACCTCCTCACCTGCAGCCACGCGCCTTCTTCCCGTCGCAGACTCGTCATCAGCCTCGCATTCGCCGGCTCGCGCCGGCAAGAGTGGCCCAAAGCCTGCTTCCGTTGCGCACCGCGCTTCCGTCCCGCAAGCTCCTGTTGCTCAGCTGCAAACTGCTTCCCCCCAGAAACCCATCATCGAACGCATCGAATTTGTTGGGAACCGCCGCATCCGCAGCGATACCCTCAAAGCGCGCATCTTCAGCCGCGAAGGCGATCTCTACAACGAAGAAACTTTGCGCCGGGATTTCCAGGCGCTTTGGAATACGCAATTTTTCGAAGACGTCAAATTGCGGGTGGAGGATTCGCCGGGCCGCGAGAACGCCAAGATCGTTGTATTCGACGTCAAGGAACGCCCTGTGATTCGCCGCATTCGCTATGACGGCATTCACTCCGTCTCAGAGTCCGACATTCTTGAGCGTTTCAAAGAAAGGAAAGTTGGCCTCAGCGTTGAAAGTCAGTTCGATCCCACGCGCATCAAGAAAGCGGAAGTCGTCCTGAAAGATTTGCTCGGCGAACATGGCCGCCAATTCGCCAAGGTCACGCCTCAATACGAACGCATCGCTTCCAGCAACGCGGTCATTCTCGTCTTTAAGATTGAAGAAGGGCCCAAAGTCAAGGTCGGCACCATCAAGTTTACGGGCAATCATGCCTTCAGCAGCCGCAAGCTAGTTCGCGCCATGCGCCATGATCGGCCTTATGCCGTCCCGCTTTATTTCATGGAGATTAACGTACTGTCGAAGACCTTTGATCGCGACAAACTCAATGAAGATCTCGAAGTGGGCGTCCGCGGCCTCTATCAGGACAATGGGTATTTCAAAGTAGTCGTCCGCGATCCCATTCTAGAAAATGTGGACGCCACTCATATGGGCATCGGCCTGCCCATTCCCGGTCTCGGCCCGCACAAAGGCAAGTCCGTCAACATCACCATCCCCATTGACGAAGGTGAGCGCTATCACATGGGCACCCTGAAAATTGTCAGTGCCGACCCGGATAAAGCGCTGTCCCTGAAAGTCGAGGCCCTCAAGAGCATTTTTCCTCTGAAGCCCGGCGATATTTTTTCAGCTGACAAAGTCCGCAAAGCCAACAAGAGCTACGTGGAAGCCTACGGACAATACGGATTCATCGATTTCACTACCGAACCCCAATTTGATTTTGACGACGCCGACAAAAGAATTGACGTAACCCTCAGATTTGACGAGCAGAAGCAATATTACGTGCGACGCATCGATTTCAGCGGTAATACCACCACCCGCGATAAAGTTATCCGCCGCGAGTTGCTGATCGATGAAGGACAGCTATTTAACAAACGCGCTTGGGAGTTGAGTATTCTTCGCCTTAACCAGCTCGATTATTTCGAACGCATTGACCCGGAAAAAGCCGCCGAAATTAAACGCAACGCCAAGGAAGGCACCGTCGATATCAATCTGAAGGTAAAGGAAAAAGGCAAACAGTCTATCGGTTTGCAAGGTGGAGTCAGCGGCCTCTCGGGTAGCTTTCTTGGATTGACTTATCAGACCAATAACTTCTTAGGACTTGGCGAGACCCTTACTTTCTCCGCGCAAGTCGGCAGCCTGCAGCGCAGCTTTATGTTTAGCTTTACGGAGCCCTACCTCTTCGATCGGCCCATCTCTACCGGGTTTTCGATCTTTTCCAGCCGCTATAAATTCGACCAGGCGAGGCAGCAAGCCTTGTTGCTCGGGCAGTCGGTCAGCATCAACCCGCAGTTCATCCAGAATTACAACCAAGACAGTACCGGATTCACGGCCTATGCCAGTTATCCGCTCAAGCGCAATTCTTTTACGCGCGTGAGCTTGTCCTACGGCCTTTCGCGCACCAACATTACGGCTTTCAACCAGGCTTCTACATTGCTCTTTACTCAGCTGCAATACCGCAGCGTTGCTGGTCCAAGCGCGCTGAATGGCATCGTTTCCAGCTCTCTTACTCCCAGCATCACCTATAACACCGTGAACCATCCCGTGAATCCCACCGGCGGCAAAAGCTACTACTATTCGGTGGCACTGTCCGGAGGTCCGCTGGGCGGCAATGTAAACAGTCTGACCAATATTTTCGATTGGAAATACTTCCGCCCCATTAATAAACGCCGCAACGTTCTTGGTTTTCACGCCAGCTCGGCGTTCACCACCGGCTTCGGCGGCAAGGAAGTGCCGCCGTACAGCCGTTTTTACATGGGGGGCGAAAACGACATTCGCGGTTTCGATGTTCGTTCCATCTCGCCGGTGGCGTTTATTCCTACCGAATCGGCTCAGCCATTCGTCTACCTCGATCCAACCACCTTGGATTCCGCCGGCTCGCCTGTTCAGCGTACCCTCAGCGTCCCCGTGCTGAACTACACCATCACCTTCCCGGGTGGCGATTTGCAAAGTTACGGCAATTTTGAATATCGCATTCCCATCGTCGGCCCGGTCACTGCCGCGCTGTTTTTCGACGCCGGAACCACCGGCATTGTCCGCAATAGCGCATTAAAACTCGATCCCACCGGTTTTGCCGCCCTCACTAGCCAATTTCCCAACGCCGTACGTGATGGGAATTTGAATCGACAGCTTGCCATCGCCCCGGGAACGAATTTCCGTTTGCGCAGCTCAGCCGGCATTGAATTTGTTGTGCAGCTTCCGATCATTCAGGCCCCTTTCCGCATTTATTATGCTTACAACATGAACCGCGTGCACACGCAGGTTATCTCGCCAACCAGTTTCATCGAACAAAGCCAGATTGACTTGATTAAAAACAACCCGGCGCTCAAGGATTTCTATAAGTATCAATTCGTACCGGCCGTGAACGAACTCATTAATAATCCGGGACGCTTGAATTATTTTGAGCCGTTGCGCACTTTCCGTTTTACGGTCAGTCGAACTTTCTAACGTCGGGCATGCTTTTGAGTGGATGTTTCGAGGAAAGAATAGGACACGCAGTCCGCATTTTTGCGCAAGTGGCCAATCGTTGGCCCAACGTGGGGGATACAGTGCGAATTAAGCTACGCAGCATCACAAACTTTTTACTTCTCGGCATAGCCGCAGCTTCGCTGAGCCTAAGCGGCTGCGGCGGCGGCAGCACCCCCACCAATGTCGTGGTAGTCAGGGTGTCGCCCACGGGCGGAACGCTGGTCGTTAATCAGTCCTTCACGGCAACTGCTTTGGTCACCGGCGCCACCGATACGTCCGTCACTTGGACCTGCAATTTCACTACGCAAGTCACCTCCGGCACAACCACCACTACTTCCCCTCCGAAGCCTTGCGACGCAACCACTGGACAACTTTCAAATCCGCAGCCCACTACCGTGACGTTTACTGCGCCCGCTACCGTTCCTAATCCACCTCCTACCATCACCATCACGGCCACATCCAATGCGGATAAAACGAAAAACGCCACCTCCGTTATTAATCTGGATTCCGGCATTCGCGTCACGGTAGTCCCGGCAACCGCCACCGTGGCCACCGGTTCCAAATTTCAATTTACGGCCAGCTTGACCACGGATCCGAAACCCAACAACGTCACCTGGCTTGTTACTCAGGCCACCACTATTTCGCCAACCGCCGCGAAATGCGATCCCGCTTGCGGTTCGATTGATAGCAATGGCTTGTACACCGCGCCAGCCACCGTTCCTACGACTGCAACCGTAACCATCGTGGCCGTTTCCATCCTGGATACCACTCGCTTTGGCAGCGCAGTTGTTACTGTCGTGCTGGCTGGACCGATCAGTTTCCAGGGTGTTTCTCCCACTTCTGCGCCCATGGGTGGATTGTTCCAGGATGTTTTCCTCGCCGCAACCAACCTGACTTCCAATGGACAGACGATTACCATGGATTCGCCCGCCGGCACATTGCCGATTGACCCGGCACAAATTAAAGTTTTGTTCGGTCCAACCTCATCCGCTTCTTCGATCGGTGCGCGGGTGCGCTTGACCGCGGAACAGATATCACGAGCTGGCCTGCTAACGTTTAGAATCTCCAGCACCAATCCGGCTAGTCCAGTCACCCAGGTTCCCGGTGGAAACTTTTCAGTTAACGTCGTTCCCGTGAAGCCATCCGTGATTGCTTCCAATCCGGCTAGTCTGCCCCAGGATTCGCAATCGCTACTTCCCAATGGACCATCGGTTACGATTGACGGCGGTTATTACGGTCCTCCAAACCGTCCCGTTGCATCCGCGGCTTTCAATAATGCCACGCTGCCTATCGATCCCAGCCAATCCACGCCTCGGCAGTTGAACGTTACCCTGCCCCCTCTGAATGCGCTCTCCGGCTTGTATCCCGTAAGCGTGACCAACGGCGGCGCTTCGCCTTCCACGTCCTACACCAATATCGCTGTGATTCCGGACTATCTCGCCACCAACAAACCGGATGCTGCGGCAACTTTACTTTCCTTGCCTGTCGATTCAGCTCCCAGTGCAATTGCACTGGACACCGTCCTCGGTGTTGCTGTGGTAGCGGAAGCTGGCGCCAGCAAGATTCAGTTTCTCGACGTTACGGGAACCACACCAGTCTTATTAGGGCCGCAAATTCAGGTCGGAACTGTTCCCTCCAGCAGTGCTTCGGGTGGTGTGCCCACAGGAGTCGCTGTCGACGAAATGTTGCATATTGCCGCGGTTGTTAATTATGCAGACAGAAGCTTGTGGGTGTTTCAAATTCCGGCTCCCGGGCAAGCCCCGTCCACGACGCCCCTCGTTAAAATTGATCTAAGCACGCTAATTCCAACTGCGTCCGGAGCTACGCCACCCTTCCCGTATTCCGTGGGCATCGATCCGTTCACGCATCGCGCGCTCGTCGCGTTTTCTTCCACCAATGTGGGCTTTGTCGTGAATCTTGATCCCACCTTGCCAATCTCCATCTGTTTGCCGGGCCACGCGCCGGCGGCCCCTGCCGCCTATTGTGTGGTTTCTTCGGTCACTTTAAACACCGGAGCATCGCCGCAAATCGCTTTTGAGCCTCGCATCCATTTGGCCTATGTGACGCCTGGCGGTGCCGGCAATATGTCTGTTGTGGACCTCACGCGTCCGGCCACGCAAGTGGAGATAACCACGATTTCGCGAACCTCCAACGTCGTCACCGTGACGACGTCGAGGACCCACGGCTTAAATCCCGGCAACCCAGGCACTGTGCTTATCAGCGGAGTTACCAGCGGCAAAACAAATTTTAACGGCTCGTTTGCCGTTAACAGCGTTATCGACTCGACGCGTTTTACCTATTCACAAACCGCTGCAGACGACACCGCTACGGGCACCGCAGGCGTGAGCCTGGTCACCTATGGCAATCCCTTCCTCACTTTCTCACTCACGCCCACCACCCAGGGGATTGCTATCAACCCAGAAACGCGCACCGCGGTCTTGGCCGATCCCAATGCTCCCAGCTCGCAAATCGAATTTATCAGTTCGCTGGATCAAGCCGTTTCCTCTCTCACCTTGTATACCGGAGCCAGCGGAGTTGCCACGAGCGGCGCGCCCGAAATTGGTGCCACAAATGTGGCCTACCAGCCATTTACGAACACCGCTGTTTCGTTTAATCCGCAGACCAATCAGGTATCGCTGCTTGATCCTGTGCGTCTCGAGAGGCTGGCAATTGTCCCGACTTCCGGCACAGGCGTAAAAAATCTGACTTTTTCCAGCGGCGGCACGAGCGTCACTCTGAAACTTGCCGGCGCTTTGGCGGTCGACCCCGTAAAGAATTTAGCTCTCGCAGCTAATTCCGGCAGCAATAACCTCAGTGTTTTCAAATTAAGCCAATTTATTAAGCGCGTGCACATCGAGCAAGTTGTAACGCCTTCCTTGCCGGGTGCCGTCCTCCCGCAAGCGGCGTTCACCAGTACCACCGCGCTTTCCGGCGTGAAACTTTTTGGCTCCGGCTTCGACGCCGGTTCGCAAGTCCGCCTGGATGGCACCCTCGTGGGCGTAGGAACCGTAATCAGCAATCGCGAAATCGATATCAACATCCCTGCGCAATTTCTTGCAGTGCCGCGCCGTTTCGGTTTGGACGTTGTCAATAGCGCCGGCGTGGCCTCCAACGTCACAGATTTCACAGTCGTGCAATCCGTGGCTATCCCGGCGTGTTCCGGCACCGCTTCCGCTCCGGGCGCGGTGGCCATTGACGAGCAACGTGATATCGCTCTTGTTACCAATGCCGGCTGCGCTGATGTTGCGGTGATCAGCTTGAAGCCGAGCAATCTGGGCATTGTCACGACCCGCTTGCCTGCTGCAGGAACGCCCACCGCTATCGCAGTGATGCCGAGATTCGGATTGGCGGTGGTAACGAATAACGCCGCGGGCAGCGCGTCCATCCTGAATCTCGATACCAACGCAAAAGCCGCGGATAACGTAACCGTTGGTTCGGCTCCCAACGGCGTGGCCATCAATCAGGAAACTGGAATCGCCGTGATCGCCAACACCGGCTCAAATACCGTTACCACCATTGACTTGACGCCGCTCACCGCCACTCCGAAAGGAACGCTGACGCCACTCACCGTGGCGGTAGATCAAACTCCTATTGCCGTGGCCATCGATCCCGACCGCGGAACAAATAATCGCGGCGTGGCAGTGGTGACTACGCTTGTGTTGACCTGCGGCACTGGAGCATTTGGCGCGCTGGACGTTGTCGACATTGGAGCAGCCACTCCGGTTAAGTCAAACACATCCTGCATCACAGGAGTTCTGGCCACGCCTACGGGAATCGTATTCGATCCGGCGGGTCCCAGCAGACCGTTCTATGTAACTTCCAGCCAAGCAAATTTGATCTCGGCCTTTAATGCGGATTCCGGCTCCTCGCTGGCGATCAAGGTGGGTATTAATCCGACCTCGCTGGCGATTAATTCTCAGACCGGCACGATTCTGACCGTGAATGCGCTGAGCAACACCATTTCTCTGATTGACGCGCAGACTTTCCGGACCAAGGCGACGCTGGGAATTGGCGGCTCGTCGCAATACGCTGCGGCCATCCACACGATAAAGAATTTGGCGGTGATTGCGGACCAGGCCAACAACCGGGTGCTGTTGTTCCCGCTGCCGTAGTGATTGGCTGCTGGGAAGAATTTGTTTTCGCAGGAAGCGAAGGATATTCATTTTCGTGCGGAGGCGAGGATATTAGTCGTTCTGGCGAGTGGCTTTCATGCTTTGTGATTGCGGCTGGCGAAGCGCCTCGGCTATACTTCCGCGTTTGGGCAGCCATTGCGGAAGCGGCTGAGCGAGCGAAATTAAGTTTCAGCCGATGGAAAATTGGCGCGTTTGGCCGGATTTAGTCGAGCCAAACAAAATAAGGAGAGAAAAGTGAATTCGAGAAAGATATTTCATACAGCTACGCTCATCACTGCGTCTTTGTTGAGCACGGCAGCCCTGCGAGCGCAGGGAACCGCCACGACAGCGCCTGCCACGGCGGGGAAAATCGGTGTAATCAACGTGCGTCAAGCCATCGTGAGCACCGCGGAAGGCAAGCAGGCATCCGCGGAATTGCAAGCGCAATTCGCGGCACGCCAAACCGAATTGGAGAATCTGAATAAGCAGATCAGCGACCTGCGGCAGCGCTTGTCGGCGGGGGCACAAACACTGAGCCCGGAAGAGCAGGCGCGGCTCACGCGTCAGGGCGAACTGCTAGCCCGGCAGCTGCAGCGCAAGCAGGACGAGTATCAAGAAGACGTCAACGCCTCGCAAGGCGAGGTGGTCGACAGAATCGGGCGCAAGATGGTCGATGTGCTGGACCGTTACGCGCGCGAAAATGGCTACGTGGTGGTGTTTGATTCGTCGGCGCAAGGCACGCCGATTATTTATGCCTCCAGCCAGATCGACTTGACGCAGGAAATCATCAAACTGTACGACCAAGCGTATCCAGCCAAGGGTGGCGCTGCCACGCCGGCGAAGCCCGCGGCCAAACCGGCTCCCAAGCCAGCCACGCCACCAGTGGCCAAGCCGACGACGCAGCCTCCCGCCGAGAAGCCATAACGGCAGGCCAGCGGCACGGGTAGAGCATTTTGCAGGGAAAAGCCTCGGAAGAAGTTTCCGGGGCTTTTCCCTTTTGGGAAGCAAATACCCCCGCCCCACCTGTTTTCGTAGGAGTGACAAGCAATGTGGGTTACAGGAGGTAGAGTTTGTGAGAGTGGCAAGCAAACTAGATACGGGAACACGAGAGCGCAGGGTGATAGTTTACTGAATAGTATTCGAACGAGCAAGGTTGGGTTGGTTAGAATAATTGAAACGAGGCACAACACCCTATCGGTGACGAAGCCATAGGAAAAATCCGCAGATGCTGCCCAGAAGAAGAGTACCAGCGAAAAACCAGCGTGCCTCTGGTAATCCTACTAAGCCCATCAGAAGCAGACCGAGCACAACGACCAGTCCGATGGGGTGCCCCATAAGAAGACCTCCACCGTAACGTCCGAACGGAATGACCTCGCGTGGGTCAGGTTCGGAGTTGTGCGGGGCGGCTTTCCGAGCAAAGTGGCGCCGAATGTCCGTAGGCGTTTGCATTAACTATCCTATACGCCGACGCAGGCCTTTGTGGCAAGTGTTACAGAACTGAGGACGGGTTCGCACCGCCTCGTTCGGCGGGAGGAATCCTCTCTCCTCTCCCAGGAGACTTAGCTCGCGACTACGATCCTTGCGACTACGACATGGCAGGTGTCGGGAACCGCGTTTTGGCATAGCGGGACTCGGTTCTCCGGAGGCCAAGAGGGCTAGACCGCTTGGTTTCTATTTGATTGCTGTCGCGAATGCTCTTCGCACCAGCTAGCCCGCATAGGGGATAAAAAACACGGCAGTTATTGCCGGACCCGACCCGACCGAGGCTTTGCATTAGACGCTGTCGTCAAATCTTTATCACCCAGCGAACGAGCTACTCGGGCACGGATCATCGGAACGGAGTCCCTGCGGCGGGTGGAGAGGGGCGCAGGTTGCTTTTGGGAGGGGGGCGGAATATACTCATATTTCGCTCTGAAGCGGGTCGCACTCATGAGTGGGCGCAAGCCCACTTTTTTGTTGCACCGGTTGCAGTGCACGCTGGACCGGCATAGGCCGGGGAGTCTTCGCTTGGATCTGGAAAAAATCCGCGGAGCCGCCGAGCGAGTAGCCCGTTCGGAAGGCTTGGAAATCGCTGATGTCGAATGGAAGATAGGCAAACAGCGACTTCTGCGGGTGTATATCGACCGGGTACCACCTGTGCGATCGACGGCTGGGGTGGCGGGAGTGGGTCCGGAAGAGGCTTCCGCTGGCAATGGCAGTACGGCATCAAATAAGGTAAGCAGCCCGTACGCGCAGATCACGCATGCGGATTGCGAACGGGTGAGCCAGCAATTGAGCGTGATCCTGGACGTTGAGGATTTGATTCCGGGACCCAGCTACGTCCTGGAAGTCAGCTCACCAGGAATGGACCGGGCGCTGAAGAAGGCGGCGGATTTCGAGCGGTTCAAGGGGCGCCTGGCCAAAGTAGTGACCAGCGAGCCGGTTGGCGAAACAAAGTTTTTCGAGGGGCGGCTGGCAGGATTCGCGGACGGAAAGATCCGCATGGAGCTAATAGGCAAAGTGCCGCGCACGGTCGAGCTTCCGCTCGAAGCAATCCGCAAGGCCAACCTGGTAGTGGAATTTTAGGCAGGAATTCGAGCACAGAATTCTCGAGACGGAATTTTAGGAACGCGAAATGGCGAATCTGCTCTATCAACAGATCGAAATGCTGAGCCGCGAGAAGCACATCGAGCCAGAAATCGTGGTGGCGGCGATTGAAGACGCGATGGTGGTCGCGGCTCGGAAATATTACAAGACGGAAGAAGACTTGCGCGCGAAGTTCAATCCGGAAAGCGGGCAGGTAGACGTGTTTTCGGTGCATATGGTGGTGGAAGAAGTTACCGACCCGAATAAAGAAGTGAGTCTGACGGACGCCAAGAAAAAAAATCCCGAAGCGGAATTGGGCACGGAGATTGTCGCCGCCAAGCCAACCGATGTGCTGGGGCGCATCGCGGCACAAACGGCCAAGCAGGTGATCCTGCAGAAGGTTCGCGAGGCGGAACGCGACACGATTTACAACGAATATCACAACCGCGTGGGAGAGCTGGTTACCGTAATTGTGAAGCGCGCCGAAGGCCCGGATTTGATCGTGGACATGGGGCGCACGGAAGCGCGGCTGCCGAAGCGCGAGCAATCGAAGCTGGAAACGTACAACATCGGGGAACGGCTGCGGGTGGTGATCAAGATGGTGGACCGGGCCGCCAAAGGCCCGCAAGTGATCGTTTCGCGCGCGGATGCTCATCTGGTGCAGCGGCTGTTTGAAATGGAAGTGCCGGAAATTTACGACGGCACGGTGCAGATCCGTTTTGCGGCACGCGAAGCAGGAGAGCGCACAAAAGTCGCGGTAGCGAGCCGCGACAAAGATGTTGACCCGGTAGGAGCATGCGTAGGGATGAAGGGTATGCGCGTGCAGTCCATCATCCGGGAACTGCGCGGCGAGAAGATCGACATCATTCCGTACAGCGAAGAGACGGTAGCGTTTGCGCAGAAAGCGCTGAGCCCGGCGAAAGTAAGCCGCGTGCAGATTACCGACCCGGAAGCTCACAAGCTAGAAGTCATAGTGGAGGACTCGCAACTCTCGCTGGCGATTGGGAAGAAGGGACAGAACGTTCGCCTGGCGAGCAAGTTGATTGGCTGGGACATCGATATCAAGAGCGAAGAAGAGAAGCGCCGAGAAATCGAAGACCAGATGACCGCTTTGACCGCACCGGCCACGCCGCTGAGCTCGTTGGCGGGGGTGGGCGCGAAGACCATCGAGAAAATGGAAGCTGCGGGGATTACCAACGTTGAAAAATTGGCCAGCATGACTCCGGAGCAGTTGATGGAAATTCCGGGAATTGGCGAGAAAATGGTCGACAAGATTTACCAGGCGGTGAACCGCTTCTACGAAGGTGGCGGGGTTGCAGAGGAGACCGGCGAAGCAACCACGGCTACCACCGGAGGCGAAGTGGCTGCGGAAGTTGGAGTGGAAGACCTCGAGACGCCTGCCGAAGAAGCGACCGGGGGAGCAAGTGGAGAGACCCAGGAAGCTACCGAAACACCTGCCGAGGGCGAGCAGCACGCCGAGAGTAGCGAACCAGCCGAGGACGAAACGCGAGAGAAGACAGAAAACGTAGAGAATGCTGGAGAGGCTAGTTCCACAGAAGGCCACGCGGAACAGCCGGAAGAGGCGAAGTCCTGAGCGATACAAATCAAGTCCGCATTAATGAGCTGGCCCGCGAACTCGAGGTCAAAGCCAAGGCGATCATTGATCTTCTGCCGGGCTACGGAGTCACGGAAAAGAAAACACATTCCAGCTCTATACCGGCAGACGTCGCGGTAAAAGTTCGCGAACACCTACAAGGCGCCGCGAACGCGGAAGCAGCGGCGGAAGCGACAGCCAAAGCGGAAAAACAAGCTAAGGAAGCGGCCGCGAAGGCGGCGCGCATGAGGCCGGCAGCCGCGCCGGCGGCATCGGCGCCTGCAGCGCCAGCGGTGCAGTCGCCGGTGAGCGTTGCTCCAGCGCCGACTGCTCCTGGGAGCGTTGCGACAGCACCTGCGGCTGCAAGCCCCGTCAGCGTCCCTTCGACGAGCGCACCCTCGACGGTCGCACATGCGCCGAAACCAGCCGCGCCGGTAGCACCAGCAGGGCCTACGGTCCCTACTGGGACAACTCGAAGCCCAGCACCGGCTGCGGGTTCGTCCGCGCGACCGGTGCCAGCCGGGCCGAGCCAGCGCTCGCACCCGACGACTTCTCACCTAGGTACTCAAGTAAGTGCTCAACCCGGTTCTCAGCCGGGTGGTCAACCTGGTACAGGGCGGCCCAGTGGTCAGGCAGGTGCCACGCGGCCTGCTGCTGCAGGACCGGCAGCTGGATCTAGTGCTGGGACGTCAGGTGCTACGGCACGTTCTACAGCGCCTGCTGCAAAGCCTGGAGTCGCTGCGCGTTCCCCATTGCCCACCGGCAATCGCGGACCATTGCCGGGGTCAACACACGGAGCTTCGCGTCCCCTGGGTCAGGGGGGCCAGCGCGCAGGCGGCTCGGCGGGCCCACGGCCCGGGCAGCCGATACGTCCGCAACAGCCAAGTCAAGGGCGAACTTTTACGCCGCGTCCTGGAGGAAGTGCGGGCCTAGGCGGAGCTCCGAGCCGGCCATTCGAGCAGCGCCGCGGGGCCATGCCCATGGGCACCAGGCCCGGTCCGCGCGCCCCAGGACGTCCCGGCATGCTGCCACCCTTCCCGGAAAAATTGCCGCCGAAGGCGGAGCCGGGCAAGCCACTCTACACACGCAAACCGCCGCAACGGCAGCGGCCCGTTATCGACAAGCGCGAAGCAGAGGGCGAACGCAAACTGCACCCGACGCGGCAGCGTCCCGGAGCGAGCGATCGCCGATCGGCAGCTGCGTTAATTGCGCCGCCGGAACCCCGTGCGCCGCGCGAATTAACCATAACCGAAGGCATTACCATCCGTGAGCTGGCGGAAAAACTGGATGTGCGCGCCAAGGAGCTACTGAAAAACCTTCTGGACCGCGGCGTTTTTGCGAGCATTAACCAGGCACTAGATATAGCTACGGCGACGACGCTGGCGGAATCCTTCAGCGGCGTTGTGAGCGTGGTCTCTTTGGAAGAGGAGATGGTGCTGGAGGTTGCGAAGGAAGAGACCAAGGAGAGTTTGAAGCCGCGGCCGCCGGTGGTGACGGTCATGGGTCACGTAGACCACGGCAAGACGAGTTTGCTGGACGCCATACGACAAGCGGACGTTGCCGGCGGCGAAGCCGGCGGCATTACGCAACATATCGGGGCGTATAAAATTGTGGTGAACGATCGCAGCGTTGTTTTCGTGGACACGCCGGGCCACGAAGCATTTACGCGCATGCGTTCGCGCGGCGCCAAGGTGACGGACATCGTGGTGCTGGTGGTGGCGGCGGATGATGGAGTCATGCCGCAGACGAAGGAAGCGATCGATCACGCCAAAGCCGCGAAGGTGCCGATCATCGTGGCAGTCAATAAGATTGATAAGCCGGAAGCTCAGCCGGAGCGCGTGAAGCGGCAGCTTACGGAAGCCGGTCTGATGCCCGCGGAATGGGGCGGTGAAACAGAATTCGTGGAAGTTTCGGCGAAGCAGAAGAAGAATCTGGACAAGCTGCTGGAAATTATTTTGCTGGTGGCGGACCTGCGCGAGCTAAAGGCCAATCCGGACGCGCCAGCGAGCGGAACAGTGCTGGAATCGCGCGTGGACAAAGGCCGCGGGCCGGTAGCTACGATCCTGGTGCAAAACGGGACACTAAGGCCAGGCGATTTCTTCATCTGCGGCGCGGTATTTGGCAAAGTCCGCGCGATGTTTGACGACCGTGGACGACCAGTTATCGATGCTCCACCGTCAACGCCTGTGGAAGTCTTGGGCTTGCAAGGCGTTCCCGAAGCGGGCGATCACTTTCAGGTGAGCGACGAAGCCAAGGCGCGACACATCGTCGAATACCGTCAAGGCAAGCAACGCGACGCGCAGATGGCGCGCAGCAGTGGCGCGCGTATCACACTGGACCAGCTGCACGAACAGTTGAAAGCCGGCGAGGTCAAGGAACTGGGGATTGTCATTAAAGCGGACGTGCAAGGTTCGGTGGAAGTGCTGAGCGAAATGTTACCGAAGCTTTCGACGGACCAGGTGAAGCTGAAGATCATAGGTTCCGGGGTTGGCGCGGTGACGGAAAATGATGTGTTGTTGGCATCAACTTCCGGAGCCATCGTGATCGCATTTGGCATTCGGCCGGATCGCAAAGCGATGGATTTGGCTCAACAGGAACACGTAGATATTCGTACGCACACGATTATCTACGAAGTCAGCGATGAAATTAAGAAGGCCATGGAAGGCCTGTTGGAACCGGTGGTGACGGAGAGCTACCTGGGCCGCGCGGAAGTTCGCAACACCTTCCGAGTGAAGGGTACGGGCACAGTGGCCGGATGCTACGTGGTGGATGGCGTGCTGAAGCGCGACGGCCAGGTTCGTGTACTGCGCGATGGCGCGATCATCTACACGTCAAAGCTGAGTTCGCTGAAGCGTTTTAAGGATGATGCGAGCGAGGTACGCACAGGGTTTGAATGCGGCGTGGGCATTGCGAATTTTAACGACGTAAAAGTCGGCGATGTTCTGGAATGCTTCCAAGTGACGAAGATAAGCGCCGCGGAAGCGGCGGCGCAAGGCACTACCGCCGCAGCGTCGCGCAAATAAGCTGCACGTTGTTCCCCGGAGCCGCTTATGCCGGTCGGCCTGCTCACCCTCGAGCTGCACATCCCAGACGCGCAATCGCTGAAGGATAAGCGGCAAGTACTGCGCAGCTTGAAGGACAGGCTGCGTGGGCAGTTTAATGTGGCGGTGGCGGAGCTGGAGCATCAGGATACGTGGCAGCGGTCCGTGGTAGGCGTGGTGACGCTTTCCAATGAAGAGCGTCACGTGGAAGAATCGTTGCAGAAAGTGCTGGCCGAGGCGGACCGCATCCTAGGGCCGGTCTTGATCAGTCATCAGGTCGAATATATTTAAGAAGTTTTTCATGTACGCCGATGAGTCCTGCGAATCACCGCCATGAACGAGTGGGTGAAGAGATCGCCCACGAAATCAACGCCATGTTAGTGGGAGAGCTGAAGGACCCGCGACTCGAAGGCATGGTGGTGGTTACGGAAGTGCGCGTGCAGCAGGACATGAAGCACGCGCGGGTGTTCGTGAATATGCGCGGAAGCAGCAAAGAGCAAAACGACGCCGTCAAAGCGCTAGAACATGCCGCGGGATACATTCGTCGCGAACTCATTGAGCGACTACAAGTGCGCCGCGTGCCGGAGTTGCACTTTACGCTGGATCTTTCGCAGGAACATGTCGAACGCATCGAACAACTGTTGAATGACATGAAGAAGGACAAACCGTCTGCGCCGTAACATTCTGGGCCATAATACCAGGGCGGGCGGTTATATTATTTTTTGACGCGATAAGGATGCCCGCAAGGGAGCGGGCGTTGCAATCATTTGCAGCGACGGCCTACAAGCCGTCATCCTTAATTTTTTCCGATACCGAGATCACCGCAAATGCCACGCCAGCCGCAGCCGGCGCCGTTCGATGGCGCCCTCGTGATTGATAAGCCGCAAGGAAAAACGTCGCATGACGTTGTCGATGCGGTGCGCCACCTGGCGGGTTTCCGCCAGATCGGGCATCTTGGGACCCTCGATCCACTGGCGACCGGGGTATTAGTGCTGCTGCTGGGAAAGGCGACGCGTCTCGTGCAATTTTATAGTGGCCGCCGCAAACGCTACGCCGCGGGCTTCCGTTTCGGTTTTGCGACCGATACTTATGATGCCGACGGCGAAGCGAAGGGGCTGGAAACGAATCCGGAGCTCGATGCCGAGACGCTCGCGAATTTCGCGGCGGCAAGCATGGGGCGGAGCGAACAAATTCCGCCATCGTTTTCCGCGAAAAAGGTGCAAGGACGTCCGGCGTACGAATTGGCGCGCAAGAAAAAACCGGTGGATTTGAAAGCCGTGGAAGTGGAGTTGTTCGAATACCGGCTGACCGAAATCGAGGGTTCGATTGCACGCTTCACGATTGAATGTTCATCCGGCACCTACATTCGCTCGCTGGTGCACGAAATGGGTCAGAAACTAGGATGCGGAGCGCACCTGGCAGAAATTAGGCGCACGGCGGTGGGAGAATTTTCGCTGGAGCAAGCTATTAAACTGGAAGAACTTGCAGAAGCCAATCGCGCTGGGAAATTTTACGATTGCATGATTCGTCTGGAAAATTTGCTGCCTAATTTTCCGCGCATAAATGTGCTGCCGGTGATAGAAAGACGCGTGCGTCATGGCACGAAGTTTAATATTTCTATCGCGCAGATCCAGCCGGGAAGGGTGGAGCCGCCACCAGGGGCCACCATGCAGCTTGACGGGGGAGAACCCAAGCCGCCGCGGTTGCGGGTCTTCAGCCAGCAAGACAAACTGATCGCGATTGCTGAAGCGGTAGTTCCACGCACGTATCAGCCAGTAGTGGTTTTCGAACCGTTAGCTTAGCCCACGGAGTTTAGAGTTGCGGTCAGGGAATGCTTATGTCTACGGGCGGGGCTGCGCGCGGTCCGAAGGCAGATCGCTCGGTGTGGTGCCGCGCTCGCCGTGCCCAGCGAAAATCGTGCGCGTATTAAGGTCCCGCACGCGCAACCGCTTCGGCGTAATCAGGATCATCAATTCCGTATCTTGCAGCGAGTCTCGGTGTCCACCGAAGGCATAGCCGATGCCGCCGGGAAGGTCCGCAAATCCGGGTAGTCCAGTGATGGCGCGGGTTTCTTCGCGATCGGTGAGGCCTCCCAGCAATGTTGGCTGCCCTTCTTTCACGCGCACGGTTTGCGTGATCGTGCGATTGGAGATCACTGGAATGCCGTTGATGCGGACGCCGGCGAGGGAGCGAATCTCAAATTCAAGTTGCAGCGTAACTTCGTCATTGGAATGCAGCGATGGAGTAGCTTTCACTTTTACGCCGAGGTCGATAAATTCTGCACCTGGATAAGGCTGTTGGGCGGCGCTAGCAAGCCTGCCGGTGGCAAAACTCGGGGTATCCTGCACAACGGTCACAATTCCCTGGTTCGCAGTTGTTCCTTGCCCGGTAAATGCGACGTCCGGAAGTCCACTGGTAGTCAAAATCGCGGTGATCATGGCGCCGGGACTTGCGGGAGTATTGAGTTCGATACGCGGCGCGTAGGTGCCCCCACCGGCGCCTAAGTAGACACCGAGGGTGTTTTGGCCCTGGTTTGTGACGGCAATGTCGGGCACAGCGCTGTTGGCAAAATTTGCAATCGCGATGCCCGCTGGGCTTGAGGCGGTAGGTAAAGGCGAGCCGTTCGCCGGAACGAACGTTCCGCTGGCGTTCGGCGAGGCGAGCAAGATAGAAACGGTATTGTCGCCCTGGTTCACGACCGCCAGATCAGGAGTGCCATCAGCGTCGAGGTCGCCGGTAGCGATGGCGACAGGGGAAGTTCCAACCTTGATGGGGGATTGGGGAGCCTCCAGAAATGTGACGTTCAGGTTCTGGTCGACTGAACCTAGTAGGACCGAAACATTGTTGGAAGTTTGATTGACGACGGCGAGATCCGAGCGGCCCTTGTTGCGGAAATCAGCTGCCACCATGGCCACCGGTCCTTTTTCAGAAACATTAGTGGTATTCGACAGTGCGATGGGTGAACTAGGGAACTGCGCAAAAGTGCCGTCACCTTTGCCGCGAAAGATAGAGATGCTGTTGTCGCCTTTATTCGCGACGGCAAAATCCAGTTTTCCGTCACCGTTGAAGTCCGCAACCACGACGGCGCTGGGTTGTTTTCCAACAGCGAAGGGTGAACCTGGAGCCTCAGTAAAGGTGCCGTCCCCCTTGCCCAAAAGAACCGACACGGTATTCGAAGTGGAATTTGCTGTCACCAGATCCGCTGGGGCCGGGCCGAGCGCAGCGGGATCGGGATTAGTGTTTCGGAAAATTCCAGTAGCCAGCGCAGCCGGACCGGTTTCGTTTTTGCCTAGCAAAATGGGAGAAGTTTTCGGCTGGAAAAAATCCCCTTTGTCGCCATTTTGCAGAATGGTAATCGTGTTGTCGTTGAGATTGGCAACGGCGAGATCAGGCAGCGTTCCGCCGGTCAATTTGTTGGCGGCCAGAGCGGCAGGCTTATTACCGACGGGAAAAGAGGTTTCAGGAAAATTAGCGGAACTTGGCACGCCCGCAAATGTAGGAACCCCGCCCAGACTTCCGGAGAGCAAGGATAGCGTCACCGGGAAGCGATCGCCGACAAAGAATGTGGCGGGCTTGCCGTCCTGTGCGCGCAGTAAGATCTGCCTGCCGCTGCGAACCAAAGAAAGCGAATCGGAGAAATCAACGGCGGTGCCCGGTAAGGTGAGAAGGAAAGTGGATAATCCTCCGCCGACTATGACAAACGGCGGAATGCTGGAAAAGCCCTTGCCGCTGAATATCTGTTGCGCGTTGGTGAGCAGATTGGGCAAATCTTTGGATGCCAGGAGCGTCTTGACGTTGTTAGGACTCAAGTAAATGAGCGAGGTGGACGATGGAGGCGTAATGCCAAGCTTTCGCAGGGCGTTGCGGTCCACTTCGAGCAGCTCAGCTTGCAGCATCACTTCTCCGCGTGCTTGCTCGACTTCTTTGATCAACTTGCCGGCCAGCGCCAGTTTCTCGGGGGTATCGCGGAGGGTTATGCTGCGACTGCCAGAATCCATCTCGATGTGCGTAGCTCCCGTAATGTCGCGCAGAAGACGCAGCAGCTCGGTCATTTCCTCGCTGCCCACAGCTGCCGACAGAGGAAAGACTTGCTGAGCCTGCAGACCGTACTCCTTACGTTTCTCTGGCGTATCCGCGGCGACAAAGAAGAGTGTGGGATTCAGAGGGCGCCAGAAAGTTGCGGTCTGAGTGCCTAGGAGCGATGCGGCGGTATAGAAATCCATGTCGTTTGCGCGCAGACGCACCGGGCGTGAGATCAGATCTGGATCGAAGGACGCTTTCACACCGAAAAGTTCCGCCAGCTGCTCGTAAACTGATCGTGTGTCGCCGCGCATGTCCAGGTTATATTTGCCGGGCTGTGGCCGGAGTTTGGGTATCCCGGTGATTTCCCCGTTGGGTTGGGCCGCAGACTTTTCATCCTCAAGGTCCTTCATCTGCGCAAGGCGTTCGGTCACGATGGCGTTTTGCGGATCGATGCGCAACGCGGCGTGTAGTTCTTCCGTGGCCTGCTGCAGGTGTCCTTCGAGAGCGTTGCGCTCCGCAGCATCGACATGCACACGGATCAACTTGGAGCGCAGCGCTGCTCCGCGTCCTACAATGTCAGCATCTTGCGGTGCATAGCGAGCCGCTTCCTGATACTCGGCCAGTGCTTCATCGACGCGACCGGCGGAAACCGCTTTGTCTCCACGCTCGGCGGCCTTTTGCGCACGCTTGGCGTCCCAGCGTACGGTGACTGGCTCGCTCGGCGGGCCAGATGGCCCTTGGCTGGGTGCCGGGAGGACGAATAGCAATAGCGCGAGGAGCAGAGAAGCAGGTCGGTGGGTGGAACTTGAAGTCATCAATCTATTTACGGGCATGAAGCAACACTTATTCTACCGTGAGGCCCGGGTGGAGGAAGAGCACGGCTTGACGGAGGTGAAGCGGGGGCGTAAACTGGATTTTGCAGTTGCAAACCATTTACAACTGGAGAACCCTTGTTTTCGGCTTTCCTCATTGCCCTGCGTGAAGGTGTCGAAGCTTCCCTGGTAGTTGGCATCATCCTTGTTTATCTGTCACGTACGAGCCGCGCTAGCTTGGCACGTTTCGTATGGTATGGCGTGGCGGCAGCTACAGCGCTGAGCCTTGGCGTGGCGATTGCCCTTGAACGCTGGCGCATCAGCCAAGACGGCTTTGAAGGGCTGATGCTGATGATCGCCTCCGTCTTCGTCATTACGATGATCGTATGGATGAATCGCGTTGCGCGCCACTTAAAAAAAGAGATCGAGCAGAAAGTTGAGAGTTACGCGACGCGCACCGGGAACGCCGCAGGCTGGGGCATATTCTTATTTGTTTTTTTGATGGTTTTGCGCGAAGGCGCAGAGCTGGCGTTGATTCTGCGCGCGGTGGAGCTATCCAGCGAAGGCTTGCGGATTTGGATCGGCACCGCGACGGGGATTGCCGGGGCCGTGGCGGTGGGGCTTTTCTTCTTCAAGGGCACTCTGCGCGTGCCACTGCATCGTTTCTTCGCGGCGACGAGCGTGATCTTGATGCTGGTGGCGTTTCAACTCGCGCTGACCGGCTTGCACGAGATGAGCGAAGCGGGATGGCTACCATCCAGCAAAGCGGAAATGGCATTGATTGGCCCGATCGTGCGCAATGAGCTGTTTTTCTTCGTGTTTATTTTTGGCGCGGCGGCGCTCCTGGTGCTGCGCGAATGGCAGAGTGCTTCGCATGCTGCGGCCATGAAACACGCGGACAGTGAAGCGGAGAAGCGGCTGCTGGAAGCGCAGAATCGCCGCCAGCGTAGCTGGATAATTGCGGCTGCGGGTGCTTGCCTAGTAGTGATTCTGGTGCTTACCGCCGACTTCATTTACACGCGGGCCAATTCCGCACCTCCGTCGGCGCAGCCCATCACCGCCGTGGGTAATCAAGTGCGAATACCGCTGACTCAATTGCAGGACGCCACCCTGCATCTCTTTACCATTAATCTCGGGGGTACTGTTGGCGGCCAGGCGCCGCGATTTATGGTCATCAAGAAGCCCAACGGTTACGGTACAGCGTTGGATGCGTGCCGGATTTGTGGCGCGGAGGGTTACCGCCAGGATGGGCAGAATGTTGTGTGTCGACACTGCGGGTCGGCCATCTATGTGCCTTCGGTGGGCGACCAGGGTGGCTGCAACCCTATTGGCGTGTCTTCGCATATTGAGGGCGGGGATCTAGTGCTAGATATTTCGGCGCTAACCCAGGCCGTGCGTGAGGTGCCGCAGTAAGCGGACACAAGACAGCGCCACCAGCGAAGAGAAGCAAACCGTCGGATGTTTAATCACAAGGATTTTTAGTCACAACGAACCCAGCTAAATGTTTCTACGCCTCATTGCCGATTCTTTTGGACGTCGGGCGCAACGCAAGCTCCTGACCGGAGCCGCCCTTGCGCTGGGTATGACTGTGGCTACGGCTGCATTGAGCGTCTCGCTCGACGTGGGCGACCGGCTGGGGCGTGAATTTAGGAGCCTCGGCGCGAACCTGGTGGTGACGCCACAGGCTGATTCGCTTCCGCTGGAAATTGCTGGCATCGATTACCGCCCCGCGAATGCCGGTGCGTACTTGCCAGAAGCGGATGTGCATAAGATTAAAACGATTTTTTGGCACAACAACATCATGGGCTTCGCTCCAGTGCTAGAGGTTCCCGTAGAGGCATGGTCACAGGCGTCCAAAACTTGGCTGACGCCGGCAGTTGCCGGGCAAGCGATGTTGATCGGAACTTGGGCGGAACACAGCGTCCCTCTAGCGGACGGCGGGCAGTTTGTGACTGGCGTGGAGAAAACAAATCCCTGGTGGCACGTGGACGGAAAGTGGTTTGCAGAAAACTCCGAAGAATGCGTTGTCGGAGCGTTGTTTGCACAAAAAAACGGAATCAAGCCAGGTGATGAGTTGCATGTCAGCGCAGGAAATCACGCGTATTGGAAAACGCTTAAAGTTATGGGAGTTTTGTCATCGGGCGGCTCAGAAGACGAAGCGGTGATCGCTCCGCTGGAGATTTCGCAGGAACTTGCGCAGAAGCAAGGGCAGTATCGACAGATGTATGTAAGCGCATTGACCAAGCCGGAAGATAATTTTGGCCGGCGCAATCCAGAAGGTATGACTCCCGCGGAACTCGAGCGTTGGTCATGCACGCCATATGTTTCATCCATCGCCTATCAGATCAAACAGGTTTTGCCGGGCGCGGATGTACGCGTGATTCGGCGCATCGCCGAGGGTGAGGGCGCAATTTTGGTACGTGTCCGGTTGTTGTTTTGGTTGGTGACCGCGGCGACGCTCCTGGCTGCGGCCTTAGCGATTGGTGCTTCTTCTGCGGCGTCGGTGATCGAGCGCCGCACCGAGATCGCGCTGATGAAAGCGCTCGGAGCGGGCTCCGGAACCGTGGGTTTTCTCCTGGCTGCCGAGCAATTACTCCTGGCGGTAGTGGGCGGAGGCCTGGGTTACGCGTTGGGTATCCTGCTGGCACGTGTGGTTGGGGAAAGAATCTTCGGCGCTGCTCCCCACCCATCGCTGCTGGTGTTCGCAAGTATTTTGGGTCTTGCCGCCATCATTACACTTCTGGGCAGCGCCATTCCGCTGCGACGCGCAGCGCGTTATGAGCCGGCGCCCATCCTGCGAGGGGAGTAATGCCTGACCGCAAGATGTTCTGGCGCATCATTCGCCGCCTACTGGGCGCCAACCGCGGCCGTGTCTTCGTGATTCTTTTGGCACTCGGCGCCGGAGCGGCGGTGACTGCGGCGCTGCTCAATTTGCAGGTCGATGCGAAACGCCGCCTCACAACTGAGTTCCGCGCTTTTGGAGCCAATGTCGTTGTCGCTCCGAAGTCTACTGCTGACTCGGCGCCCCAAGCTAGGACGCTACCTGAAACTGACTACGACAAAGTACCCACAATACTAATTACCATGGGCGGAAAGAGTGCCCTTCTGTTTTCCATCGGGGAAATTCGGTCATTTGGATCGACACGCCCAATTCCTGCCGTGGTTGTTGGTGCGCGCGAGGAGGGATGGACCTCGGAAAGGTTTGGCCTGATTCAGGAAGTATCCGACTACGTTTCAAGGGATGAAATGAACTGTTTTGTGGGGAGTAAGGTTGCCGCACAGGCAGGAGTGCATGCTGGCGACAGACTTTTTCTTCGAGAAGAAGAATCCGAACTCACATGCCATATTACTGCTGTGGAAGGTCCGGGCAGTGAGAATGATTCGAACGTAGTTGTTAGCTTGCCTGTGGCGCAGAGACTGACCGGGCTTGACGGTCGAATTAGCCTGATCCGCGTAAGCTTTCCCGGGACGCCAGCGCAGATTAATAACTTCATAGCATCGCTTGCGCAACGTCTCCCCGACGCCGACGTTCAGGGCATCCGTCAATTTACTCAAGCGGAAGCAAGAATTTATAACCGTATCAGCGGATTGCTGTCAGCGACGGTAGCCATCGTGCTGCTACTGACTGGCCTGAGTGTAATGGCGGCGATGACCAACGTGGCGATGGAGCGCAAGAACGATGTCGGCTTAATGAAAGCAATTGGTGGCGCAACGCGGCGCGTGTTGCGATTATTTCTGACAGAAGCGGCGTTACTAGGACTTGTCGGCGGCCTAATCGGCGCGGCCGCAGGCATCTTGATTTCGATGGGCCTCGGAAAAGCCGTGTTTGGCGTGGCGGCGCGCCCGCGGCTGATTGTGTATCCTGTAACTGTGGCGCTGACAATTATCGTGGCGATTGTGAGTTCGTATCCGCTGCGGCGGCTCGCGAACATTCGCCCGGCATCTGTCTTTCGAGGTGAGGCGTGACCTCGCAAGGGGCGTCTCCGACGGTGCCGCAGGTGATCATCGAATCGCTGGTGAAGCAGTATGGAACGCTTCGTGCGCTGGATGGTTTGAATCTAGCGGTGCACACCGGGGAATGGGTTGCGCTCATGGGGCCTTCCGGCTCCGGCAAAACTACGCTCATCAACATTCTTGGCGGGTTAGATACGCTGACTTCGGGAAATGTGGTCGTTGATGGCGTCAATCTCACGAGACTCAGCGATGGCCAACTGGTGCGGTATCGCGCAGAAAAGGTAGGCTTCGTCTTCCAGCAATTTCATCTGGTGGCGTACCTAACGGCGCTCGAAAACGTCATGCTCGCGCAGTATTTCCATAGCGTGACGGATGAAAAGCAGGCCGAAGAAGCGCTGCGGCGCGTAGGCCTTGGCGACCGGCTAACGCACCTACCGGCGCAGCTATCCGGTGGCGAGCAGCAGCGCGTGGCGATCGCACGCGCTCTTATTAATCAGCCTAAACTGATTCTCGCGGACGAGCCTACTGGCAACCTGGACGCTGCGAACGAAGCAATTATTATCGAGCTATTCCGCGAACTACATCTCGCCGGTCACACGATATTGATGGTTACGCACGATCCTGATATCGCACGCCAGGCCGACCGGCGCGTGGAACTGGCGCATGGGCGCTTGATCCTGGACACCACTCAAGCCGACTCCGCACTTTCGACAGACGATGGAATTCGCTTCGATCATTTGCTCGAGCAAATCTGGATTTGTGGGGAGAAAGGCAAGTCCGCGACGCTCGAGGGTATACGCGCTCCGGGCCCCGTCCAGCCGTCGCAAACGCTGCATCGCATGGCTGATCTGAAGCTGGTGGAGATGCAAGATAGTGAAGTTCAACTGACCCCCACCGGCAGCCGTCGCGCGCGCGATGTGGTGCGCCGGCACCGCCTGGCGGAGCGACTCTTCAAAGACACATTTTCGATCGACGATTCCGAGGCGCAGACTCAGGCGTGCAAATTCGAGCACATCATTAGCCCGGAATTGGACCAGCGCATCTGCACTTTCCTGGGACATCCGAAGACTTGTCCACACGGCAAACCTATCCCCCCGGGCGACTGCTGTGATCATCGGTCGGAAGTTTGAGTGGCCTTAAGCGATGCCCATCCCCATCGATCAACGGAAGAAACCTAGCAGCATTAAAATTCACGTCTCAGCGGGTACCGGAGTGGATATCACGTGGGCCGATAAGCACGTCAGCCACTACGACTTTGTCTATTTGCGCGAGCAGTGCCCGTGCGCGACGTGCAACGAAAAACGCGAAAATGAGCGAGAGCATCCAGCTACGACTTCACCGGTCCTTCCTTCTATCGCGTTACCCATGTTCAAACCGAAGCTCCGCGCGGCATCCGCCACTCAGGTCGGCAACTATGCCGTCCAGATCAGCTTCAACGACGGCCACGCGACGGGCATCTATAGCTACGATCACTTGCGTTCGATTTGCCCGTGCGCGGAGTGCGCCAAAGCGTTTCGCACGGCCGCAAGTTAAGATCATTTAATTTAGAATTATTCAGAGCGCGGCTAGACTTCACGCCGAAAAAATGCGACGATTTTAACCCGCAAGTAACGACAGCCATAAATGAGCACAACTCCCAAGGTCCCTGCGGCCGCAGGCAGCCGCGGCAACGGTATTCCGCGCGTTATCGTTGCTACCACAGCGCTGCTGAGCTTCATCTCCTTCTGGCGCGCCGCAGCCATCGTCCTAAATGATCTTGCTTCTTCCGCCTATTACGCCGGAGGCGAAGCGGAAGGCTACATCGGCAAGACGGCCCCGTGGTTCATTCTGGCGATCATGTTGTTTTCGTACGCGGTGCGCGCCGTCTACGTGGAAAGTTGCAGCATGTTCGTGCGCGGCGGCGTTTACCGCGCCGTGAAGATGTCCCTTGGTGGTTCGCTAGCCAAATTCAGCGTTTCCGCGCTGATGTTCGATTACATTCTGACCGGACCGATCAGCGGCGTCGCAGCGGGACAATATTTAGGCGGGCTAATCAGCGAACTTTTGCAATACATGCACATGAGCGGCCCATTGTCGCCGGGCAGAATCGGATTCATCGCCGCGAGTTTCGCTATCTTAGTCACCATTTATTTCTGGTGGCAGAACACCAAGGGCGTTTCCGAGTCCAGCGAAAAAGCATTACAAATCATGAAGCTAGTTACTGTTATGGTGGTGCTGCTGATCGGCTGGTGCATTTATACGGCGATCGTCCGCCATTCCGCGCTGCCGCCGCTGCCATATCCGCGCAATTTGAAACTTGGACCCAGCGCGCTTGGCTGGCTCGCGCACAGCAGCCTGCCGCACATGTTCGGCATCCTCGCTATTTTCATTGCTCTGGGTCACTCCGTCTTGGCCATGAGCGGTGAGGAATCTCTCGCGCAAGTTTATCGCGAAATCGAAAGCCCCAAGCTAGCTAACCTGAAAAAGGCCGGCCTAGTCATTTTCATTTACAGCCTAGTTTTCACTTCCCTGGTCTCCTTTTTCGCGGTGATGATTATTCCGGACGACGTGCGTCAAGGCTTTCTAGAAAACTTGATCGGCGGCCTGGCGATGAATTTACAGGGACCGCTGTTAGTGCGGCTGTTCTTCCATGGATTCGTTGTCGTCGTAGGCACTCTTATTTTGGCGGGAGCGGTAAACACCGCGATCGTAGGTTCCAACGGCGTACTGAACCGCGTTTCGGAAGATGGTGTGCTAAGCGATTGGTTCCGCCAACCCCACCCGCGATTCGGCACGAGCTACCGCATTATCAACATCGTGGTTTTGCTGCAGATGGCGACCATCCTTATTAGCCACGGAAACGTGACGTTTCTAGCCAACCTCTATGCTTTCGGCGTGATCTGGAGTTTCGCGATGAATGGGCTGGCTGTGCTTGTGCTTCGCTACACGCGGCCAGGCCAGCGCGATTTTCAGGTTCCGCTAAATTTTAACATTCGCGGTGTGCAAATTCCCGTAGGGCTCGGCTTGATTACGCTGACGCTGTTCCTTATCGCCATCGTAAACCTCTTTACCAAGCCCATTGCCACGATAGCCGGCGGCGTTTTTTCGGTGTTGCTCTACATTGTGTTCACGGTCTCTGAGCGTCGCGGAAGACATGGTGGTGTGGCACATGTGGAAATGGACCAGTTCAATCTAGAACTGGAAGGGGAACTGACCCCGGAAGGTGTGGGCGTCCGTCCGGGCAATATCCTCGTACCGGTTAGCAATCACTACGCGCTCTATCATCTCGGCAATGTGCTCGATCGCGTCAAGCCCGGGCGCCGCGACGTGGTGGTGTTGCACATCCGATTATTGCGACGTTCTGCGTCAGGCGAAAATGAATTGGATGCCGATCAACTTTTCGGCAGTATCGAACAACATCTGTTTTCGCAAGCTCTAGCTATGGCTGAGAAGCGCGGGAAGTCCATTCGCCTGGCAGTTGTAGCTGCGAATGACTTGTGGGACGGCATTTTGCGTGCCGCGACGGCCTTGCAATCCAGCACCATCGTTCTGGGACATTCGGCAAAGGAAAGCACGGAAGAACAGGCACGCAAGATTGGAGAGGCTTGGGAACGCTTAGGCGATCAGAAACCGCAGTTCAACCTCGAAATTCACCTGCCGAATGGCGACAAGATTTACAAAGTGTTAGGGCCACATGCTCCCAACCTGACCGGCAACGAAGTTAATCTTCTGCACCGGCTGTGGCTGCGCTTCAGCGAAATCCTAGCGCCACAGGAATTGCACCACCACGATGTCGTGCACTTCGCTCTGGAGGAAGTTCAGAAAGAACTGGATGAAGGGCACGAAGATGAGGTGGTCAGGAGACTACGCGAACACCTCGAAGCCAATCAGAAGAAACGCAACCCTACAACGTAATCGTCAGGTTACCCGGTTTCCCCTTATTCAATCCTAGGTCAGCTGCGAAGTGCAATGGCCGCATCGCTTTGCTGCGAGTGGAATCGTCATGGCGCATTCCGGGCAAATCTTTGTATCTGGGTCAGGTTTCTGTGACCAGCGGTTCATCAATTGTACGAGAAGAAAAACGGCGAAGGCCACGATCACGAAACTGATTACCGTATTTATGAAAATCCCATATTTTATGGTTGGTGCTCCCGCAGCTTTGGCTGCGGCCAAAGTGTCATAGTGTTTGGTGTCAAGACTGATGAAAAGCTGAGAAAAATCCACGTGCCCTACTAGCCGGCCAATAGGAGGCATAATTATGTCTTCCACCAGGCTGCCGACGACCTTGCCGAAGGACGCACCGATAATCACGCCAACTGCCAGGTCCAAGACACTGCCTCGAATAGAAAATCGCTTGAATTCCTTCCACATCGTGCGACACCTTCGCTTAATCAGAGCCCGCATTTACCTGCGTAATTTGTTTAGCCTCAGGGTCCGGCCGGCTCGGAACAATTTAGCGTGGTCGAAGAATCAGAGCTGCACCTAAAATGCCGCGAATCGCAAGTAATACACCGGCAAAAGCCAGCAATGGCCCAACCCATGCAAATGGCACGTACGAAATTGACAATAAAACTACGCCCAACAGAGTTAAGGTAATACCGCGCGTCCAGTTTTCTCCGCGTGAACGGAAACGCGCCGGTTTGTAGATCGCGCTAAGACCCCAGAGAATCACAGCGAGGCTTAAAACCAGCCAGGAAATCTTATGCCGGTTAAACATAATGTTCCCCGTAAGGCCCAGCCAAACCATCAGGACCCCGAGCAAGAGGAAAATTATCTCGATAAATAGTCGGAGCAGGCGCTCAGGAGTGAACATCGCACAGTACTTTGCGCTTATCCGGCGCGTTCGATTCGTACCTTGTTTAAAGTCACCGGCGTTCGCGGGCGATCGCTAGCGTCGCGCGCCACATTGGAAATCTTGTCGGCAACGTCCTGGCCCTCCACCACCTCTCCAAAAATGGTGTGTTTATTGTCGAGCCATGGTGTAGCGGCCACAGTAATGAAAAACTGGCTGCCGTTGGTGCCCGGCCCAGAGTTAGCCATCGAGAGTTTGCCGGCTTTGGAATGTTTCAAGGTTGGATGAAACTCGTCCGCGAATTTATATCCAGGTCCACCTCGACCGGTGCCTTGCGGGCACCCGCCTTGAATCATGAACTGCGGAATCACACGGTGAAACGCCAATCCATCGTAGAAATTCTTCTTTTCCTTCTTGCCGGTCTGCTCGTTGGTAAATTCCTTGGTGCCTTCAGCCAAGCCAACGAAGTTTTCAACCGTCTTCGGCGCTTCTTTTTCAAGCAAACGGATAACAATATTGCCCTGGGAAGTTTCAAAAATGGCGTAAGTGCCTGCGGCTCGGCTCATGCGTTTCTCCTTAAGAATCAAGTTATCCTACATGAGGCCCTGGGCGGGCGCTACTTTGGAGGGAGCAATCACTCGGCCGTATTGGGGTGGGTTAGTGTTGACCACAGCTCGCGATGATTAAGATCACGGTGGTTCAGGATGGTTTTGCCCCTCGAGCTACCAGCCTTTGCGTTTGCGCAACTCCGTGACGTGAGCGGTGTGATGTTTACCGTGCCATGTATAGATAAAGAGCAGCCAGTCTATGCTACGCTCGCCATGCTCCGGGTGCACTAACGTGCGTGCGAAATGTTCGGTTTTTAAAGACCGCCACAGAAGATCCCAGCGATGATGTAGTGCATCGAGCAGGATCTGCGAAACCTCAATGGGCGCCGACTTTGCGTCAACCAATTCCGCCCATGCAGCCTCCATGTACGGTTTAATCGTAGGCTTGTCTTCTGTCAACGCGAGGCGCAGGCGAGTGTAGGCGTTCATGTGGCTGTCAGGAACGTGATGCACCAGTTGCCGCACCGTCCATCCGCCGTCGCGGTACGGCGTATCCAGCTGCGTCTGGTTCAATCCCATTACGGCAGCGCGCAATTTCATCGGCGTGTCGGCGATCGCATCGATGGCTTCCAATCGCAGGGCGGGTGTCACGGCTTTGGGCATCTCGAATTTTCCGATGGGGTAACGCGGATCCATTTGCGTTCTCCTTTCACGTTCACCTGTTCTGGACTCACTTAGTTTTCTCTTCGGACTATAGTGGTGGGTATGCGCATCTGTCTACGTGGCTCAATGAAGAAATCCCTTCCAATTTGGTCGTCTGTGTATTCCAAATCCCGCGCATGAGGATGCTACAATAACCGATTTGAATATTGTATCCAGCAGTCCCTGATCCGAATCGAATAACCAGGAGCCCAAGAATGTATAACGTGGTCATCATCGGCAGCGGCTGCGCCGGTCTTACCGCCGCCATCTACGCCGCGCGTGCCAATTTAAAGCCCTTGGTGATTGACGGTTACGAACCGGGAGGGCAACTCTCGCTGACCACCATGGTCGAAAACTTCCCGGGCTTTCCCGAAGGCATTCTCGGTCCGGAACTTATTGAAAACATGCGCAAGCAAGCGCAAAAATTTGGAACGGAATTCAAAGCCGGCCTCGTCGATGAAGTTGACTTCTCGACACGCCCCTTCAAGGTGATCGCAGGAAAGGACATCTATGAGTCGAAAACGGTAATTGTCGCCGCTGGAGCCTCCGCGCGCATGCTCGGGCTAGAATCGGAACGCTTGCTGCTTGGCCATGGCGTATCCACCTGCGCGACCTGCGATGGTTTTTTCTTCCGAGGCAAACCTATTGCGGTGGTGGGTGGTGGCGATACCGCAATGGAAGAAGCCAACTTCCTCAGTCGCTACGCCACCAAGGTTTATTTGATCCACCGGCGTAACGAATTCCGTGCTTCAAAGATTATGCTGGACCGCGTGCGGGCCAATGAAAAGATCGAGTTTGTCATGCCAGCCGTGGTGGAGGAAATTCTCACGCCTAGTAAGGGCACGGTCGAAGGTGTGCGTTTGCGAAATCCGGAAAGCAACGAAACCGCCGAACTCGCCGTGGACGGTGTGTTTGTGGCCATCGGCCACGATCCGAACACCACCGCCTTCCGAGGCAAAATAGAAACCGATAGCAACGGCTATTTGTTGTCGCACCACGGCAGCAAAACCATTGTCCCCGGCGTGTTTGTAGCTGGGGATGTTCAGGATCACCGTTACCGCCAGGCCGTTACCGCTGCAGGCTCGGGTTGCATGGCTGCCATGGACGCGGAAAAGTTCCTCGAAGAGCATCATATGGACTAGTTTCGTATTCTGTCCCCTGCGATACTTCACTGGCATGCTACGTTCGTCCTTGTTCAAGCTGTCCGAAAGCCGAAGACTGGCGAAATGGGTAATTTCCAACGGCACTACGCGCCGCATGGCGCAACGTTTCGTAGCCGGCGAAATGCTGGACGAAGCCATTACCGCGGCTCGCGATTGCAACAATGCCGGGATGTTCGCCAGCCTCGATTACCTCGGCGAAAACGTTTCCACCCCCAGCGATGCCCAGCGCGCGCGCGATGCTTATCTCGAGATGTTTGAACGCATCGCTGCAGAGCGGTTGCACGCCAACGTGTCCTGCAAGCTTACACAGCTGGGGCTAGATCTCAGCAACGAGTTTTGCGAAGGTCTGGTTCTCTCTATCGCCGAACATGCTGCAAGGTCTGACAATTTCTTGCGCGTTGACATGGAAGGCTCGGACTACACGCAGCGGACCATCGAACTTGTTAAACGCGTGCGCGCACAGAATGCCGCTGTCGGAACAGTGATCCAGGCCTATCTTTATCGCAGTGCGCAGGACGTTGCCGACTTATTGGCGTATGGCTGCCGCATCCGTCTGTGCAAAGGAGCGTACAAGGAGTCCTCGAAGGTTGCCTATCCCAAGAAACGCGATGTCGATGCAAATTTTGTCGGCCTGATGCAGCAGCTACTTCCCAGCGGCGTTTACCACGGCATCGCTACGCACGATCCTCGCATGATTGCTGCGACCATTCGTTTCGCCGCTGCGCGCAAAATTTCGAAGGACGATTTCGAATTTCAAATGCTGTACGGAGTACGAACAGATTTACAGCGCCAGCTAGTGAGAGATGGCTACCGCGTTCGTATTTACATTCCATACGGCGTCGATTGGTTTCCTTACTTCACGCGGCGCATCGCCGAGCGCCCCGCGAACCTGGGCTTCTTGTTGCGCAATCTGTTTCGTTCTAGTCGCTTGCTGCCTTACGATTGTCCTGCTACAACTTGCGGCAAACCGTGACGCCATCGCGCAACGGAAGTAATACACAAAATAGCTCTTCGGCGGAGTAAGCCAGCCGGTTTAGTTTCTGCACTCCAAGCGTGTTCAAGTCGTCTGGCGCTGCGGCACGCGCCGCTTTGCCGGACCACAGCGTATTGTCGGCAATGAAGAGTCCGCCCCGGCGCAGCTTTGGGAGTGCGACACGCAGTGCTTCAGGATATTGGTGTTTGTCGACATCGTTGAAGATAAGGTCAAATTTGCCGGTCGCTTTTTTAAGCAGATTAACGGCGTCGCCCACCTGAATCTGAATGCGTTTCGCGACGCCCGCACGCCGAAAATACGTCTGCGCACGTTGCGCATTCTTGGGGTCACCATCGGTGTAGAAGACCTTAGCCTTTGGTCCAGCCGCGCGTGCCAGCCAAATCGTCGAATAACCAATCGCCGATCCCATCTCGAAAATTCGCGTGGCACCGGAAGTCTGCACCAGAAGGGCAAGCACTCGCGCGACCGCGGGCCCGATAATCGGCACGCGATTCTGCTCTGCGTACTCCTCTATCTCTTGGAGCACTGCGTCTCGTGCCGGCAGCAGCGCATATAAATAATTGTCCACGTCTTCTTGCAGGAAAGCGCTGCGCAAATTATCGCTGCGTATCACAGTTGTTCACCGGGTTTTAACGCGTGAATCTCCAGCCCAGTAATACCTCTCGATTCTTTACGCAAAGTTGCGGGCGTTCCCACCAGCGCAGGAAATGTTCCGTAATGCATCGGTATCACGTCCTTGACGCCCAGCAAGCGAATCGCTTGTGCTGCTTCGTGCGGGCCCATGGTGTACAAATCTCCGATCGGGAGACATGCCAGGTCCGGTTTATACAGCTCACCGATCAATTTCATATCGCCGAACACGGCCGTATCGCCCGCATGATATAGCGTGAAACCTCCGGGCATGCGCACGATGTATCCACCCGGCTCACCAGCATAAATCCGCTGGCCGTTATCCTCGATGGAATTCGAATGAAACGCATGTGTCAAAGTCACTTGGAAGTCGCCCACCTTTTGCGTCCCGCCCTTGCCCATAGGCCGTGCTTCGTCGGCAAAGCCTTTCGTCTCGAGCCACTTGGCAGTTTCGAAAATCGCCACGATTTGTGGTTTGTGCTCCTTGGCGAGCGCCAGCAAGTCGCCTAGGTGATCGCTATGCGCGTGCGTCAGGAATACCGCATCCAGGCGCGGAACCTTTTTCAACTTTGCCGGGCATATTGGATTGGTCATGACCCAGGGATCGATCAGCGCAACTTGCCCTGATGGCGTGGTCAGAGAAAAAGTACTGTGGCCAAAATAGGTAATGCGATTGCCTTTTGTAGTCAGCATGAAATTACTCCCGTAGAAAGTATTGGGTGGACTAAGAAGCTATTTCGTTTGCGGAGCTGCGTCACTGCCGTTTCCGGAAGTGAGTAACATACGGATCGCTGCCTCGTAGGTTTCGCGATTGTTTGCCCCGAGGAGATGGCCGATTTGGCGGCCGTCTTTAGCGTAGAAGAATGAAGCTGGGATTGCGCCACTCCAGCCGGGCAGCACGGCTTTCACGAAGGCTGATTCCGCTCCAGCTTTCTTGCGGTAATTAAGAAACGCCGGTTTGTACTTCACGAGGAATCGGCGCATAAGAATTAAATCTCCATCGTCATCGAGATTGACGCCCACAACCTGCAGTCCCTGGGTCGTGTACTGTTTTTTTAATTCGTTCAGCATCGGAAATTCGTCCCGGCATGGCTCGCACCATGTGGCCCAGAACGTCACCAAGAGCGGCTTCCCCTGATAGCTTTGCACGAGTTTTTGATATTCCTTGGCGTCAATTACTTCAGGGTCTCGTGCCGCTGGCCTCTTCGAAGCCTGCGGGATAGCAGCCGACGCGGTAGCAAAGCACAAGACAACCGCGGCAATAGCTTTCAGCATCGTCATCGCTCTACCATCCCTACCATTCTAGCTGCACACACGAAAGTTGAGAATCTGATTCACGTTGCGTACAATAGCAGTTCGTTGCTTGTGCTGTCTGTATGGCATCTGGCCAATGGGATGCGTGCTAGGTGTACATGGACGAACAAAACAGCGGCTGGCTCGTTGCCCGTATAAAGGAGATCGTGAATGGCTTATGTGATTGCCGAGCCATGCATCGGCACAAAAGATACCGCCTGCGTTGACGTCTGCCCGGTGGACTGCATCCACCCGCGCAAGGACGAACCTGGCTTTGAGGCTGAGCCCCAGCTATACATCAGTCCTGTGGAGTGCATTGATTGCGGTGCGTGTGTACCGGTATGCCCAGTGACGGCGATTTTCGCTCTCGAAGACTTGCCAGAAAAATGGCAGAGTTTTACGCCTGTTAACGCCGATTGGTACACCAAGGCAAAGTAGGCGACCCAGCCAAGTAGGCGCCTTCGTGAAACTGTTTTCACCTTTCGCGGTACGCTTCGGCGTGCCGCTTTTTTTTGCCTAGCTAATAGTTTTTTATGTGTTTGCCGAGCCTTTCGTCTCAAGTGAAGCGGTTTCGCCTCTATTAGCGCTTCGCATGCATCAAGGCATGGCCTGTGTCGCGCAAGGCGTATGCATCTTCAGTATGCAGTTGCAAGCGCGGGTTAAGATGCTTTTGGATAAAATGACCCATGCCGCAAAAGTTCCATCTCGTTCTGCTCATCCATGGACATCAGCCCATTGGCAATTTTGGCCATGTATTTGAAAAAGCATACAAGACCTGTTATCTCCCTTTTCTGGAGTTACTGAAAAGACATCCAAGTGTTCATATTGGACTGCACTACTCAGGTTCTCTCTTGATGTGGATGGAAAAGAATCGTCCTGAGTATTTCACGTTGTTGAAGTCTTTGGTGCAGAGCGGTCAAGTGGAGCTTGCGGGAGGTGGCTTTTACGAGCCAATTCTCGTGTCCATCTCTCCCGACGACCAGCGCGAGCAACTCACCAGCCTGGCAAACTATGTGGAAAAGCATTTCGGCCAACGCCCTCGGGGCGCCTGGCTAGCCGAACGGGTTTGGGAACCCCAACTGCCCTCCGTCCTCGCGGCGGCCAACGTGGCTTATACCATCGTGGACGACATCCATTTTCTGGCTGCGGGGTTCGAACCGGATGAACTCTTTGGCACTTACGTGGCGGAAGACCACGGCCAGACCGTGGTCTTGTATCCCACGCACAAAGTTCTTCGTTATCTCGTTCCCTTCGGTACCGTCGAACAGGTCATCAACTACTTGCGCGACTCATCACATAAACATCCGGACGGCGTCGCTGCCATGGGTGACGACATGGAAAAATTTGGCGTGTGGCCCGGCACAAACGAGCACTGTTTCAAAAACGGCTGGCTCTCTGATTTCTTTGGTGCTGTAGAGGCCAATGCCGATTGGTTGCAGACATCCACGCCCGGCGAATATCTTGCCGCCCACGCGCCTCTGGGACGCGCTGATCTACCTGCCGCTTCATACCCGGAGATGATGGAATGGGTTTTGCCTACGCGCATCCGCCAGCGCTATAACACACTCTTGCAAGAGTTCGACTCGCGTCCCGACGTGCTCTCTTTCCTACGCGGCGGCTCCTGGCGCGGGTTTTTTCGTAAGTACCCGGAATCCAACCTGCTCAATAAAAAAATGTTGCGAGTCTCCGCCCGGCTTAACGGTGCGCCCAAACGCCGCAACGGTTCAAAAGCTGCAGAAGAGTTGTTGCAAGCGCGCGATCTTGTGCTCCGGGCCCAATGCAATGACGCTTACTGGCACGGCATTTTTGGTGGATTGTATGCGCCTCATCTTCGCACCGAGCTGTGGCGCAATCTCATTCGCGCGGAAATAATTGCAGATCGCCATACGCCCAGGGCCTTCGCTCCGCGTGTAGAGTCGCTCGATTACGACGCCGATGGCGCGGAGGAACTACTCTTTTCAGCGCCAGAGTATCAGGCGCTTCTTAAACCCGCCGACGGCGCCACCATCGCAGCTTTCGATTTCCGTCCGGCCGCGGCCACGCTGGTCAATTCCATCATGCGCCGTCCGGAGGTCTATCACACGCGTTTGCGGGAAACTTCGGGCATCACTGCCGGGACATCCTTTAGCCCTGTGCAAACTCGCGTCAAAGAGCCCGGACTGGAGCATTTTCTGCGCTATGACCGCTGGCCCCGCCACGCCTTCCGCGTTTTACTTTTTGATCCCGCCAGAACGCACGCTGACTATGAGGCTCTCGAGCTTCACGAAGACGCCGGGTTCGCTGCCGGCCCATTTCACATGAAAATGTCTGCCGCGCATCACGCGGAACTCCTGCGTGAAGGGGCCATCGCATCACACACGTTGCATCCGTCTGCCGCGCAGGTGATTTCGCTGCACAAGACTTTTTCCTTCGGCCGCGCCCCTGCCGGCTGTGAGGTTGCTCTCGAGATCGAAATCAACACCTCGAAGCCTCTCGCTGAACCCATTGCTGTGGGCATTGAATCGATTATCAATTTGCTCGCCCCCGACGCACCCGATCGTTTTTTTGAAATTCCGGCGGGCCGCCAAAATCTGCGCTTCAGTGGTGTTGTTCCTGGTCCTTTGATACGCATGGAAGATGGCTGGCAACGCGTTCGCATCGCTCTTCAGGCGCCTACCGCACACGAATTTTGGGTTGCTCCGATCGAGACGGTTTCGGAATCAGAAGAGGGTTTCGAACGTGTTTATCAGGGATCGCAGATCCTCGCCTTGTGGCATCCCGATTTGCGTTCCCACAGAGACTGGTCGTCCCGGCTGGTCTGGCGCGTCGAAGCGTTTTAATTTACCTGGGCCTAATTAACGCAGGCGCGAAGGAATCCCGGCTGGGTTCAACTCATTCTGCAATCAACAGGTTCTGCGCAAACGGCCACTCGTAGTCAATCCACTGGCCCTGGCAACGAAAGCCTGTGCGTGCGGCCATCTCGATCACTTCTTCCGCTTTGTACTTGTGCGAACTCTCTGTCCAGATCGTTTCATCTTCATCGAGTATCACGCGGAGTGCCGCGGCGGGGATAGTTATCCGCTGGCGTTTCAGGGAACGCAAATGCATCTCGATGCGCCGCTCGACCATATTCCACCGCGCCTCGTGTCGGAAAGACGGCAAATCGAAATCCGCGCCCAATTCACGATTAATTCGCGCTAGTACATTTAAATTAAAAGCAGCTGTCACGCCGGTGGGGTCGTCATAAGCCAGCAGTTGTACGCGAATGTTTTTCTCTAAGTCCGTGCCGAGAAGCAGTGCGTCACCTGTCCGTAAAATCATCCGCATTTCCCGCAGAAAGTTCACGCCCGCCTCTCGGTCAAAATTCCCAATGGTGCTTCCAAGAAACAGCACCAGGAAGTGGTCCTGTTCCAGTCTGCGGTCTGCTACCGCGCGCAAGCCCTCCAGGTACGGCCTTTCGTAGCCCACGATGCTTACAAGATCGATGTGTCCCAACTCCTTTTCAACTGCCGCCAGAGCAAAGGGCGAAATTTCTATTGGGTAGTAATACGTCTTCTGGCGTTTCGACAGTGCCTCCAGAATCCAACGGGTCTTTTTTCCGGTGCCGCTTCCCAATTCCGCAACTTTCACCGGCGTGGGCAAGCGGTCAACAATTTCTACCGCATATTTCTCCAGCAATCGCGCGTCTGCTCGCGTTAAGCCATACTCTGGCAGCACGCAGATGGCTTCAAACAGCGCTGAACCCAGCTCGTCGTACAAATATTTTGAAGGCAACTCGCGCTGGCCACTTTTTACCAATGAATCGCGGACATCGGCTGCAAAGTCAGATACATGTCTTACCGGAAGGCTATAGGTCAGCATGATTGCTCCGGGGCTTGGGCGTTTTATTCCTCGACGCAGCGAAACGTTGCATAGACATACGGATAATGAGGCTGGAACCAATTGCGAAAGGACGACCGCAGCATGCACGCGGCGGTACGTGCCGACCCGCCTTTCATTACGTAATGCTTACCGTCAAAAAATTGTGCGGAGTAACCGGGATAGAAAGCCATCGGTTGAAAACCCGGGAATGGTGCGAACTCCGTCTTCGTCCATTCCCAGCCATTTCCGACCATATCTTGTATACCGAATTGGCTGGCACCCGCCGTATGGACCCCCACCGGCGACGGATCCCAGGAATGAAAATCAAAGTTGCCGTGCCGGGCCGCCGGAGCTTCGCTCCCCCAAGGATAAGTGCGTTCGCTTTTGCTATCGGCAGTTCCATATGCTGCGCGATGAAACTGCGCTTCGCTCGGCAGCGTCCTTCCCAGCCACTTGGCGTAGGCCGTTGCTTCGGCATGGCTCACGTACACCGGCCATTCGAGCCGTAGCCGAATCTCTCCGAACATGCAGCGATACATCCAGAGGTTTCCCGCGCGCCGCCAGAAAGCGGGATGCTGCAGCCGTTCTTTTTCCTTCCAGCGCCAGGCTTCTTCGCTCCACAAGCCGCGATTTTCGTATCCGCCCGCTTCGATAAAACGCAGGAAGTCACGATTAGTGACGTTGCACGTTTCAATGGAGAACTTGGGCGCATCCACTGTGTGTGACTCGAACTCGTTATCCCACCCGAATTCATTGCCGCTAACACGCCGCAAGCCCAGCGTCACGCGCCCGGCTGGAATCTCCACCAGCGTTGTTTTCGCGCCATTTGATTTCTTTGCTTTTTCAACCGGGCCGTCAATCTTTCGCTCGGTGGGCAGCCGGTGCAGCATGTAAGCGAGCGTCTCCGCGTGCATCAAGCGATGCTCGATCGCCACTTCAAGCATGGTAAGCATTTGCGGATGACCCTCGGCGGGATTCGCCAACGATTTCTCAATAGCCTGATTTAGTTCTTGCCGCAGTCGTCGAACGTATTCTTCAATCTCTGCGCGCGATGGCCAGTCCGACGGATTGTCTTTTGGGAGGCCCCCATCCATGGGATCGATGCCGAAGGAAAAAAGTTGATCGAACGTGCGTTGAAATGGTCTTAATCCAAATGCGCGCTCTGCCAGCAAGTTCCAATCAAACGCGTCCACATGACCCAGATAAAAAATAATTCGATGTCGCTCCGGGATGGGACGGTCGTACATTGCCTCGCTACGCACGATGCCGAACAGCTCATCGGTACGCCCGCGAGCCTGTACCAGCCGTGTCAAAAAGTTATGTGGGCTACGAACTGCGCCGCTAGATGTTTGCATGACGTTCGCCCTTGCTTGTCGCCGTCGCGCGAGAGGAACTAAATTCTACACCCACCGAAGCCTTTCGAATAACGCTATGATATTTCTTCCCTTGGGCATGATGATATTCACTGCGTGAATGACCGTTAAATGAATCGCCAACCCTCAGCGCCTCCCGAGGCTACTATTGAGTTCCAGCATGTGACATACGGTATAACCCGTAAGCCGCACGCTATCGTTTCCGATATCGTCTCTGATATTTCCCTTAGCGTGTCCCCGGGCGAAACGCTCGTCCTGCTCGGGCGAAGCGGCAGCGGCAAAACGACTCTTCTTCGGCTCATCAACCGCATGCTCCTCCCCATCTCTGGGCAAGTTCTTGTCGGCGGACGCGCTACGTCCGAATGGGACGTCATTCGTCTTCGCCGCGGCATCGGCTATGTCATCCAAGAAGCGGGGCTGTTTCCTCATTACACCGTAGCGAAAAATGTCGGTTTGGTCCCCACGCTGGAAAACTGGGATTCGGCACGTATCGCCGAGCGCGTAGAAGAACTTCTGCGCCTGGTGGGCCTCGATTCCGGCGAATTTTCCGCCCGCCGCCCTGCTCAACTCTCCGGTGGTCAACGCCAACGCGTTGGCGTGGCGCGTGCTCTCGCCGTCGATCCGCCGATTCTATTGATGGACGAGCCTTTCGGCGCGCTCGATCCGGTCACTCGGGCGGAATTGCAGCGCGAATTCAGCGCGCTGGCTCACCGCCTGGGTAAGACCATCATCTTCGTTACGCACGATCTTCGCGAAGCGCTCCTGTTGGCATCACGCATCATGCTTGTCGAAGCGGGTCGCATCGTCGCCAGCGCCGTGCCTCAGGATTTCCTGCGTCTCGATCACCCGGAAGTGAGGGCCTTTACTGCTTCGCTGGCCGTAACACCGGGAGCGTCCGTATGACTACTTGGAGCTTCTTCGTTGCGCATCGTGCAGAAATTCTCAGCGCCACTCTCGATCATTTGACACTGGCCGCCGTGGCTATGGCCTTTGCCGTACTCATCGGCCTGCCGTTGGGCATGTTGATTGTGCATCGCCCCGCACTGCGTACCTTGTCGCTCGGCGCTGCCAGCATCTTTCAAACCATTCCGAGCCTCGCGCTCTTCGGATTTCTCATCCCCATCCCGTTCATTGGAGGCATCGGGCGTCGCACCGCTATTGTGGCGCTCGTCCTGTACGCTCTGCTGCCTATTCTTCGCAACACTTATGTCGGCCTGAGCGGTATTGATTCCGCGGTCCTCGAAGCCGCTGAAGCTATGGGTATGACAGAAGCGCAGATCCTCTGGCGCGTACGTCTTCCGCTGGCGCTTCCCGTGATTCTTGCCGGTATTCGCACCGCCACGGTCCTCACAATCGGTATTGCCACGATCGCCGCAGCCGTCGGTGCTGGCGGTCTAGGCACCTTTATCTTTCGTGGCGTCTCCATGGTCAACGATGCGGTCATCCTCGCCGGCGCGATTCCCGCAGCGCTCCTCGCCATCAGCGCTGACATTTTCTTTGGATTGCTTGAGCGCCGCCTCAAGATCGTGTGAGCTGTCATCATTTCCGCAGCTGTTCATGGCCTCGAAATGCCTGAGATGCTGGATTTTCGATTTTCATGAGAAACTCCCATGTGCATGCGCCGCTTTCTTCCTCTCTTGCTTGGATTCTTCTTGTGGTCCAACGGTGCCTGCCGCGCGCCGCAGAAGCCCAAAATCCGTATCGGTTCGAAGTTTTTTACGGAACAAGTTGTACTCGCCGAACTTCTCGCTCAGCACATCGAAGCGCGCACCGGCATTAACGTGGATCGTAAAACCAACCTCGGGGGAACCCTGCTCGTTCACAAAGCCATGCTTGCAGGCGAACTCGATCTTTATGTCGAATACACTGGAACGGCACTTACCGCCGTCCTTAACGAACCTCCCTCCACCGATTCTGCTTCCGTCTATCAGCGTGTGCGGCAACTCTACGCGCAGCGCTTTGGACTTGAGGTTACGGAGCCCTTGGGTTTTGAAAACACTTTCGCGATGGTCATCCGCGGAGATGATGCCCAGCGGTCCAACCTCCATCGCACTTCAGACATCGTCTCGTTAGCTTCCAAATGGCGCGTTGGAGTTGGCTATGAATTTCTCGAGCGTCCTGACGGTTTCCGTGGTTGGACCGAGCGTTACGCCTTGCACTTTTCTGAGCGGCCGCGCGTCATGGATCTCGGCCTAATCTACCGCGCACTTGCCGACAAAAAGGTGGATATCGTCGCCGGCAATTCTACGGACGGTGTCATTGACTCGCTCGGCTTGGTTGTCTTGGAAGACGATCGCCATTTCTTTCCGCCATATGACGCGGTGCCCATCGTCCGACGCGCAACCTTGGAAAAATTCCCCACACTTCGCCCCGCCCTCGCCGATCTTTCTGGCAAAGTTTCGGCCGCCGAGATGCGCCGGCTCAACTACCTGGTGGACGCCGAACAGCGCGACCCCGCTGCCGTCATCCGCGCCTTCCGTCAATCCAAAGGCCTCTGAGTTACTCCCGCCTATAGACCTGTAGGAAGCTCACGAAGATTTCCGACCAGTGCCTGGCGTAGAATGTGTCCGTCGGATACTGGCGGCTAAGCTTCCATCGGGTAATTACCTGCTGGGCAAGCGAACAGAGACTAACCTACCGTCTATGGCTCTCGTATTATTCCCGGGTTTGGGAGGCTTCATGACAAATGACAACTGGAAGCGGCGCGAATTTATTGGTGGCCTCGCAGCATTATCGGTGGTATCGACAACCGGCGGGATCTCGTCTGGAACTCGTGGAGAGATTACCGCCGGCGAAATGCCTTATCGCGCCATAGGGAAAACCGGCCAAAAAGTCTCGGTGATCGGTTTAGGGGGCTATCATTTAGGAATGTCCAAATTGCAGGAGGCCGAGGCCATTAACCTCTTCAATGCGGCCTTCGATCGCGGGATCAATTTTTCTGACAACTGCTGGGACTACAACGATGGAGAAAGCGAACGTCGCATCGGGAAAGCTCTGAAAGGCAAGCGCGATAAGGTCTTCGTAATGACCAAATTCGACGGCCGCACGAAAACTTCTGCCCTGAAGCAGCTCGATGAATCCTTGCAGCGGTTGGACACCGACCGTGTCGAGCTTTGGCAGTTTCACGAAAACATCCGCATGGAAGATCCTGATCGCTTCTTTGCCGATGGCGGCGCTGCGGAAGCTATGCTGGAAGCGAAAAAAGCCGGCAAAATCCGCTACCTGGGGTTCACCGGTCACAAAGATCCTAGCGTCCACCTGCGCATGCTGGAGCTTGCCGATAAACACAGCTTTACTTTCGATGCCGTCCAAATGCCTCTCAATGTTATGGATGCGCACTTTCGCAGTTTTGAGAAATCGGTCCTTCCCGTTCTTGTCAAAAAGCAGATAGGGGTGCTAGGCATGAAGTCTTTGGGCGACCCTCACATTTTGGAGAGCAAGACTGTAACACCGATGGAATGCCTGCAATACGCGTTGAGTTTGCCAACTTCGGTAGTCATCACTGGAATTGATAGCATGCCCATCCTCGAGCAAGCTGTTCAAGCAGCCAAGACCTACGGTTCTCTAAGCAAGTCGGATATTTCCGCTATGCTGAAGAAGACCGCCACCGCGGCCGCCGACGGCAAGTACGAACCCTTCAAGACCAGCTCCCAGTTCGACGGCACCGCCCATCACCCGGAGTGGCTGGGCTAGAGCGCCCAATGCCGCCTGCCACGTTAATTAGCCACTCGTCATGCGTCTCAGCCACCAGAGCCAATTTTTCCACAGATCATTCTTATACTAATCAGTAATATCTTAATCTATCGTTGATTTATTGTCATCATGGTTTTGTGACGCGCGCACCACTAGCATCCTTGGCATGTACGATCTTCCCACCTGCAATCTGACCTCGTCCGCAACGCAGGAATGGCTGTCCCTTGCTCGACAACACCTTTAGAATCCGCACTTAGGTGGTTGGTCGAAAAGGCCCAAAGATCGCTCTTTCTTTTCATACACTTACGCACTCAAAACCCCGTATCCTCTTTGCAATGACACGCTTCCAAAAACCAGGGGATGCCGGGGTCTGGTTGCTCCTTCTGGACACCCTTGATACAGTGCCCCTTCGCGCGAAGCAAGCATTCCAAGCGCGCTCCCGGGAGGCATACATGGCTATTCCGCAGGATCTTCTCGATATTCTGGTTTGCCCGGTGTGCAAGACCCCAGTGAAATTACTGGCGGACGGTTCCGGCTTGAAGTGCCAATCTTGTCGTCGCATATATCCTGTGCGTGACGATATTCCCATCATGCTCTCGGAGGAAGCGACGGTGGCCCCAGAATGAGGCGCGGCGGAAGGCTGGCACTTTGACAGACGCGAAGAATATGGATTCCGTGCTACGCCTGAAACGTTGGATTCCACGCTTGCGTGGAAAACGTATTGGCGTGTTGGGCGATTTGATGTTGGATCGCTATCTCTGGGGCACCGCTTCTCGGCTTTCCCCGGAAGCCGCGGTCCCTGTCGTGGAATTTGCCGATCAGACCGAATGTCTCGGCGGCGCAGGCAACGTCGCGGCCAACATCGCTGCATTTGGCGCTAACGTCGAAGTCTTTGGCGCTATTGGAAAAGACGAGGCAGGTCGCGCACTGAAAAAATGTCTGCAAACTTCAAATATTATCGACAGCGGAGTTATTCCCTCGGCCAAACGCATCACAACCATAAAAACACGCATCATTGCCCGCCACCAGCAGGTCGTTCGGGTGGACAGCGAGCGCAGGGAGCCGCTCGAAGCTGAAACTTCAGAAAAACTTCTTCGCTTGCTCTTTCCAGCGTTAAAGCGCCTCGACGCGTTAGTGCTCTCCGACTACGACAAGGGAATGATCAGCGACGATTTCGCCGATCGCGTGCTCAGTGCTTGCCATCAATTGCATGTTCCGGTATTCGTAAAACCTAAGACATCGCGCTTGTACGCCTATCGCGGCGCTAGCGTGATCGTCTGCAATGTCAAGGAAGCTGGATTTTTTGTTACGCGCTCACTCACCGATGAAAAATCTGTCGAAGAGGCAGGCCGCGCGCTCCTTGCACACTTCGGCTGCAGCGCGGTGGTGATCACCCGCGGCGAAAAGGGTATGAGTGTTTTTGAAGAAGCCACTCCGCGACACATTCACATCCCTGCGACAAGTTTTGAAGTGAGCTACGCTCGCGTTGGCCAGTCTGGCGTGGAGCGCGGTGCCACTGGTCGACAGGTATTCGATGTTACCGGTGCCGGGGACACTGTAATTAGTGTACTGGCGCTGGCCGTTGCGGCAGGAGCGCCATTGGCAGATGCGGCCGCCCTCGCCAACATCGCCGCAGGTGTAGTAGTTGGCAAACTCGGTACCGCCAACGTCAGCCCGCAGGAATTGGCTCGGGCGCTAGAAGAACCGCGCCATTAATACAAGGGCTGTGACCCGATCGCGACGACTACTAAATTTGGCGAGCAGCAGGCATCGATGGGGTAGAAGGAATGCGAACTTTCCAACTCGCGAGGAGGAAAGAGCCTAAGGCGTTCTGCGCTGGTTCGGTTTTAAGCGAAGGCGTGTTGCTGCTGTAGGAAAAACAATTATGGCGGGAAGCTAAACGATTTGTCCGAGGTCAACACCCACACGGTCACTACTCGCGTTTTGCGGCTCTTCTCCGCGTCCGAAATATCCGGCATCGGAGAGAACGGGCTAACGGCCACCCTGATGGCGACAGCATTCGCTCCTCGTGGTGAGCTGGCTTTCAGGATTTTGTAACTCTTCACCGGACCGTAATAGCCGTTTGGCCCCCAGTCAGCCAGAAAGTCCTGAATTTGGTAGCTGGGCCCCGGTTTCCACAGCGCGTAAGCTTTCGTGGTATCGCCGGCCACCAAGGCATCAAAGAAGCGTTCCGCCGTGCGTTTTTCCGGATAATAGCGAAACGCAAGCCACAGTCCGATAATCGCGACGGCCAGGAATGCGATTGCAGCGATAGCCATGGGGCGCGATTTGTTCGGTATCTCGGCGGGTGCATCCAGCAATGTCATACCGTGGTCTCGGTCCTCAATTTTATTTTCTAAGCTAGTGCTAGCTGTGAGTATAGCTCTTCTCGTGATGAAAATACTTGCCGCGAATATTTCTCGCGGTCTGGAGTTGCTGCACGATTTAGTTTCAGAAAGAAGCAGAGCGGAAAATCGCGTGACGCGCGATTCTGGCATGGTACGGCATTACGTCGGGTGGCTTTCGTGGTGCTGCGGCCTGCGCGTGGCGCCTTTACGCTGCTGAATTTTGGGTGCTGCGTGGTAAGGCTCCGGCGTGAAACGGAAGCGTGCTATTGAACTTGCAGGGCGCCCGCGGCGCCTTTTGGCAATTCGATTTGATATTTTGTACGGGTTTTTTCGCGGTGCTGTTCCAGTGCGAGATCGATTAGTTTGTCGATGAGCTGGCGAAAGGGAATTCCGCTCGCTTCCCAAAGTTTGGGATACATACTGATGGAAGTGAAACCAGGAATGGTATTTACTTCGTTGAGAAAAATTTTTCCGCCGCGTTTTTCGAGGAAAAAATCCACGCGAGCCATGCCGCTTAATTCCAGCGCGCGAAAAGCGGCCACCGCCAGTGACTGTATTTTCTTTACCTGCGCTGAGCTCAGTTTTGCAGGAATTAAGAGTTGCGTGCCGTCTTCCAAATATTTCGCCGCGTAATCGTAAAATTCGCGGTGCGGCACGATTTCGCCGGGAATGGAAGCCTGCGGATCGTGGTTACCCAAAACGGAGACTTCGATCTCGCGCGCGATCACCGCGCGTTCCACTAAAATTTTCATCGCATATTCCGCGGCGAGATCCAGCGCGGGCGCCAATTCCGCGCGCGAATGAACTTTAGTCATTCCGACGGAGGACCCGAGCGTGGCAGGTTTTATGAACACCGGATACTTAAATTTCTTTTCGATGGAGCGCACGATTTCCTTGGGACGGCGTTCCCAGTCCGCGCGCTGAACGCTAATCCACGGCACTACCGCAATTTTGACAGCCTGCAATAAACGTTTCGCAACATCCTTGTCCATGGCAACGGCTGAACCCAGGACGCCGGCACCGACGAAGGGCAATCCCGCGAGGTCTAGCAAGCCCTGGATGGTGCCGTCTTCTCCGAATGTTCCATGCATAACCGGGAAAACAACATCCAATCGCTGTGCGACACCCGCGCCATCCAGGCGCATCAGTGCGGCGTCGGTTGGGTCAGCCGTCATCATTACGCGCTGACCGCCACGTAGCACCTCCGGCAGTATTTTCTGTGCGTCGACGCCAATCAGCCAATGGCCTTCCTTGGTGATGCCAATCGGCACGGGCTCGTATTTGTCCGGGTCCAGTCCGCGAATCACGGAAGCGGCCGAAACCAGAGAGACCTCGTGCTCGCCCGACCGTCCACCAAAGAGCACTCCAACACGCAGCCTTTTGTTTTCCCTATTCAAAATAACCTCTACAAAATCTTCTGGCCAAGGCCGGACAGCACCAACTCCACGCCCAACAGGGCCGTGCGATTGTGTTCGTCAATGACCGGATTAATTTCCACAATTTCCATTGAGACCATCGATTCGCTATCGGCGATCATTTCCATCGCCAAATGAGCTTCACGATACGTTGCACCGCCGCGCACGGGAGTTCCTACGCCGGGGGCGTCCGAAGGATCGACGAAATCCATATCCAAACTCACCGCAATCCCGTCCGTATCGTCCATGGCATATTTGAGAGCATCGCTCATCACTTCGCGCATGCCGCGCTCGTCGATATCGCGCATGGTAAAAACGCGCACGCCGGATTTTTTCATCAATTTCTTTTCCTGGGTATCCAGGTTGCGCACGCCGACCAGGACTATATTGTGAGGTTCCACCTTGGGCTGGAAGCCCAGAAGGTCTACCAGCTCTGGAGCGCCGTAGCCCATCACGGCGGCGAGCGGCATACCGTGCACGTTTCCGGACGGCGAGCTTTCCGGGGTGTTCATATCTCCGTGAGCGTCCAGCCAGATGTAACCGATCTGCTTTTTATCTTTACGAAAATGCGCTGCAACACCGGTAACTGCGCCCGCAGCGATGGAGTGATCTCCCCCGAGCACTAGCGGCAGATAATTTTCTTCCAGCGATTTCTGAACAATTGAAGCGAGGTCCTTGCAGGCGTCGGCGATCTCGGTCATGTATTTTGCGCGTTTTTCACCGAAAGACATTTCTTCCGGCTGTTTCACCAAGATGTTGCCAATGTCCTCGACCTGATGGCCGAGTTGTTTCAGCCGAGCTTGCAATCCTGCCACGCGCAGCGCGGATGGGCCCATATCGACGCCGCGGCGGCTCGCTCCCAAATCCATGGGCACACCGATAATGCGAATCTTTTGTGCCATCGTATTCTCGTTTCCTGGCCGTAGTTAAGGGTATACCCGGTAAATCATGCGCGGGAAGGGAATCACCTCTCGGATGTGCTCGGTTCCGCAAAGCCACGCTACAGTGCGTTCCAGACCTAGGCCAAACCCGGCGTGGGGAACGCTACCGTAACGTCTCAGGTCGAGATACCACTGGAAAGGCTCTTCGGGCAGATTGTGTTCGCGGAGACGCTTGACCAGCAAATCGTAATCATGAATGCGTTGGCTTCCGCCGATAATCTCGCCGTAACCTTGCGGGGCAATCATATCGAATGCCAGGGCGAGGTCCGGGCGCTGTGTATCGGGTTGCATGTAGAAGGCCTTAATAGCTGCAGGGTAGCGGTGCACCATTACGGGACGATCAAATTCCTTGGAAATGATGGTTTCCTCGTCACCGCCAAAGTCATCGCCAAACTTGGCGGAATTGCCGTGTTTGTTGAGGACGGCGAGGGCTTCTTCGTAGGTGACGCGTGGAAATGGCGGCTTGACGTTTTCAAGCTGAGCTATATCGCGTTTCAAAACTTCCAGCTCGCGCGATTTGTTCTCTATTACAGCTTGTACCACGGAGCTGACCAGGCCTTCGGCTAACGTCATCATGTCGGCGAGGTCCGCGTAGGCAGCTTCCGGCTCAAGCATCCAGAATTCCGTCAGGTGCCGGCGTGTTTTCGATTTTTCTGCGCGAAAAGTAGGGCCAAAGGTATACACCTTGCCGAGCGCCATGGCGGTCGCTTCGATATACAGTTGTCCGCTTTGCGTCAGGTAAGCTTTTTCGTTGTCGATGTACTGGACTTCGAAAAGGCTGGTGGTGCCTTCGCAAGCTGCTGGAGTAAAGATTGGGGCATCCGTCAGGATGTAGCCCTGGCTGTCCATATATTCGCGGGCCGCGCGAATGGCTTCCGCGCGAATACGAAGAATGGCGGCCTGGCGGGGTGAACGAATCCATAAGTGGCGGTGATTCAGGAGAAAATCGACGCCATGCTCCTTGAGCTGGATGGGATAAGGCTGATTTTCTGGGACTTTTTGCACAATCTGGATTTTTGTGACGCCGATTTCGTAGCCGCCGGTGGCGCGCTGCTCTTCGCGAATCTTGCCGGTGACAATGACGCTGGATTCCTGAGTCAATCCTTTGAGCGATTCGAACGCTCCGGGATTTTCCTTTAGCGCGCAAACGCCCTGTATGATTCCGGTGCCATCGCGAAAAATAGGAAACAAAAGTTTGCCGGATTCGCGCAGGTTATAAAGCCAGCCGCGGAGCGTCACTTCCTGGCCTACGTATTTGCCCGCTTCCTCAATGGTGATAACAGTCATGGCCTTTTCCTGAAATTCAAAAGTCAATTTATGAAAGGGCGGGCCTAGGGGCCGCTCTCATGGGCAGTTGTGCCGGCTAAAGCCCGCACCTGCACTGAAGTCTTTACGGGTGCTCCTCTTCAAGTTTGTCGATGGCTTGGCGTGCCGCTTCAAGTTGGTTAGGCACGCTGGGTACTTCATGGCCGGTTTTTTCTTTCAACTCAAGAACGAGAGGCAGGTTTGTTTCCGGCGCAGTATCGAAGAGTTGGAGGGCGGCTGGCCAGTCAATGGCGCCCTCGTAGGGCGGAAGGTGCTCATCTGTGTCACCGTGGTTATCGTGGACGTGAACGCTCGCCACGAGATCGCGTAGGTGCGCAAAACTCTTAGCAACACGCTCTTCTTTCGGACCGTCGGCGAGGTGAGCGTGCCCAATATCAAAATTAAAGCGCAAGTCAGCGAGACGAGTCTCGTCCACAAATGCGCGGAGATAAGCTGGATCGCCCATTTCGCTGGTGGTGTTCTCTACGCAAATGCTTACACCGGCGTGCCGCGCGTGCAAAATCAAATGCTCCAGGGAACTAAAAGCAGCATCGCGTTTACGCGGGTCGGCAGCCTCGCGCGCGCCACCCATGTGCAGGACTAGACGGGGAAAACGCATATCGTCAGCTACGTCGATGGCGCGCTTCAATTCATCCATGGCTTCGATGCGGCGGACGCGCTCTGCTTCGCAGATGGAGAGAGGCATGGAGCCTTCGCGAGTAGCGCTGAGGTCACGGCTAGTTGGCGCATGGAGCGACGACAGCCAAAGGCGGTGATTAGTCAATGCCTCGGCCATGGAGCGCACCTCCGCCCGCGAGGTGTAATCGAAGTGAAAGCGGGAACAAAAAATTTCGACGCCCTGGAATCCCGCGTCGGCGATCTGTCCGAGAAGTTCCGGCGTCAGTTTTCTGGAAACAAATAAATAGGTAGATAAAAGTCTCTGCATAGTTCCGTCTTTTTATCCGTCTCGCTCAAGGGCGTTCCAAATTGTCGATTGCAAAAATCGCCGTCAATATGCAAGAGCCGAGCCGGCATCTCGCGGATCCGCGGCACCCAGCCGCTCGCCGGTTTGCGGATCGATGGCGATGGCGTTTACCAGGCCGATATGGCCGCTACGCCGGGTACGATGCCCGCGCAAATTCAGCGCGGATTCCAGGGCTGCGGGAATTTTCCTTTCCAGCACAAGGGTGTCCGGAAGCCATTGGTGATGAAAACGTGGCGCATTAATCGCGGCCTGCGCCTCCATTCCCAAGCGCATCCAATTCAGCACGCTCAATAGCGTCGCGGAAATTATACTTGGGCCGCCCGGCGAGCCAGTAACAAAACTCAATTTTGCGTCGCGCAACAGAATCGTGGGAGTCATCGAACTCAGGGGGCGATGACTAGGCGCAATAGCATTGGCGTCAGATTGAATCAGGCCGAAGAGGGCATTAGGCATGCCAGGTTGCGCAGTGAAGTCATCCATTTCATCTTTCGGCAAAAAGCCGGCGCTGGAAGTCACATGCGAACCATAGCTGTTGTTCAGGGTATAGGTGCTCGCCACGGCGTTTCCCCAGCCATCCACGACCGAAATGTGGGTAGTGTGCGGGCCTTCCCGGAGGCTGGCAATGATCTGGGTTGGCGCGGCATTGCTGGCCGATATTCCGCACACGTGAGGATTCCCAGCCTTCACGATCTGGCTTGAAGAGGCGTGGGCAGGATCGACGGTGGCTAACAGGTCCTTCGCATAGCAAGGATCGGTAAGGCCGGCGACAGGTACATCCGAAAAATCCGGGTCCGCCAGATAAGCCGCACGGTCGGCGAACACTCGGCGCATGGTCTCCGCGACCATGTGCACGCTTTGCGGGTCGTCCCAGCCCTTGAGCGGAATATTCTGCAACACGTTCAGTGCTTCGATAATGGCCACGCCGCCCGAGCTAGGCGGTGGAGCGGACAGCACTTCCCACTTGTGGTCTTTGACGGTATAGTTTGCACGAAGTATTTCTCGAATCTTCGGCTGGTAATTCGCTAAATCTTCGAGGCTAATCAGACCGCCCAGACGTGCCATATCTGCCGCGAGCATGCGAGCAGTTTGACCGCAATAAAAGTCAGCCGCACCGTTCCTCGCGATGCGTTGCAGCGTGGCCGCGAGTTCGGGTTGGCGAAAAGTATCGCCCTGGTCAAATAAGCGCCCGTTGTTTAAAAAGATGCGATTACTCACGGAAAAGCGTTGCAGGTCAGGGCGCTCTTCACGCAACTCGTGCGCCAGCTTGGCGCTGACAGGAAATCCGGTTTGCGCCAAGCGGATAGCAGGCGCCATCACGTCGGCCAATTTCATCGTGCCGTGGGTTTTGAGGGCCAACTCGAGTCCGGCTACTGTTCCAGGAACGGCCACCGACCTATACCCGTTGGTCGATGCGTCCTCATCCAATTGGCCATTTGCACCGATGTACATGTCTCGCGTGGCTTTAGCTGGTGCAACCTCGCGATAATCGTAGAATGAGGACTTACCGTTGGCGAGCCGTATTAGCATGAACCCGCCGCCCCCGATGTTCCCAGCTGCGGGCTCCACAACGGCTAGGGCGAAGGCGACGGCCACCGCTGCATCTACGGCATTTCCACCACGTTTAAGGATCTCCAGGCCGACCTGGGACCCTAACTCTTCGTCCGTAGCCACCATGCCGTGGGTGCTGCGTACAGCTTGCTGAGGCCAGGCAGTATTGACCTCCGAGAACTGGGGTCCGCCGGCAGGCGCGGGACGCTCTGTGGCGGTCTGGCGTTGAGCGCAGGGCCCTAAGCTGAAGGCAGCGAGCGCCAAGGTTATGACTAAACTACAAGTTAGCGATCTCATCCCAAACAAAAGACAGTAAGTGATTCAGCCCATAGCGTCAAGACGAGGTAGTGTTGCGGGTTACGAAGAAAGAGGTTTTTGGCGACAAGACAACAAGACAATAAGTAGCGACACGCCGAAATTGATGACTATTCTTCGCTCAGGAATTCTACCGAAGCAGGGCCGGGCAACAGACCGGCACGGGTGCCGCGGTCGATCAACTCGGTCACCGCCTGCTTACCGCGAGCGCCGTAGCCGACGGTCCACTTGTTGACGTACATGGCGACAAATTTATCGGCGGTCTCGGTTTCCATGTCCCGCGCAAACTGCATGGCGTAATTGAGGGCTTCGTCGCGGTGTTCCAAGCCGTATTCAACGCTTTCGCGGATGGTCTTGGCGATTTGCCGGCCAAGTTGCGGACCGAGCGCGCGGCGAACAGCATTGCCGCCCAGCGGGAGAGGTAGGCCAGTTTGCTCGTGCCACCAGGCGCCCAGGTCAATCACGCGATGCAAGCCGAGCTGAGGAAACAGCAATTGACCTTCATGAATGAGGAGGCCGGCTTCGACGGCATCGTTCTGCACGGCGTCCAGGATTTTATCGAAGGCCATAACGACCGGCTCAAAATTGGGCTCGAACAATTTTAGAGCAAGGTAAGCGGTGGTTTTAAGACCGGGCACGGCAATACGCTTGCCCGCCAACTCTTCTTTTCTGAGAGGCTTCGATGAGACGACAATGGGGCCGTAACCTTCGCCGAAGCTTGCGCCACAATCCAGCAGAATATATTTATCGCGCAAGGTAGGATAGGCCGCAAAACTCACCGCAGTAACGTCGTAGGTTTCCGTCAGGGCGGCTTCATTTAAGGTTTGAATGTCAGAGAGAACGTGAGTGTACTTATAGCCCGGCGTGGAAAGTTTGTGGGTTGCCAGCGCATAAAACATGAAAGCGTCATCGGAATCAGGCGAGTGCGCAAGCTTGATTTCCACCGCTTGCATTTCGGTCTTCGAGGCTGACTGGGTGCCTGCCATGGGCTGCTAGCGTCCTTTGAAAATCCGACCGCAATGTGTTTGCGAAAACGGTTTATTACGAGTTGCGCGATGGCGACTTCCTCAGGCGGGGCGTCCCACCTGCGGAATGCTATCGGTAACGAAAGAAGAGAACCTAAGCGACGCTGGACTTGCGGGCGCTTGGCCGGGCCATTTTCGCAAGCAAAGACTAACACAAATTCGAATGGTGCGACAAACAGTGGGGTTAATGGTTTATAGGGCGGACACCATGCGAGCAATGGAATCGTCGAAGGTAGCTTTGCCGTCGAGGTAGGGTTGCCAGAACTTTTGCAACAGTTTGAAGTAGGCATCCCAGCCACGCTGGTATAAGCCTTCGCGTACGGCGTAAGGTGTGTAGCCTCCGCCTGGCACGCTGCGGTCTTGCTCGAGGTGCGAGCCGGTCATCACGGGGCGAATGACTTCACCAGTGGTGTAAAAGATGAGTGCGTGCCACAAGTCGCGAGGAATGGCCTTTCCGCGCTGACGACATTCCCGGATTATGGCGTCCTGCACAGGCTCGGCGATGCCGTGGGAAGCTTCGTGGAAGAGCACCTCGAGCGCTGCCGCACCCTGATTGCGCGGATCGGCGCTGGAAATAGTGACCCGCAGAGGATCCAGCGTGGTGTAGGCACCGGCAGTATTGGCGAACCTTGCGACGTCTACCCGGATTTTCTCTCTCGGCCACTTAGCTTGATAAAGGTCCGCCAAGCGCTCGGACAGGCCGACACCTTGCTGCCGCACAAGAGGAGCAACCTGCAGGATCCAGCGGCGATTAGCACGATCGTGGTTCGGCCATTGATGAGCACGGTAGATGGGCGCAGCAGATTCCAGCACATGGGTAAGGCCGGGAGACAGTCCGGCGTCGCAAGCCTGCTTTTTGGTGCCGGAGAGTTCATCGCAATCCTCGAAATCGCCGAGCTGGTTTTTCAGGAGAATGAGTTCGGTGGTGAATTGCAAATCTTTACTTGCGTAGTTTGCGGAATAGTAGGCGAGGGCGTCGTCCCAGATGCGTTGTTCCGAGGAGGACAAGGCAACGCGGGTGTCTAGCGCAAGTCCTAGAGCATTGCGCGGATTTTTATTGGTAGTGCTGCGGTTGCGCGGAGCGGCGTCGCGCTCTCGCGCTTGATGATAGAGAGTATGGTGAAGATTGAACCAGAATCCGCTGTGCAATTCGAAGACGGGAAGTGGTCCATAGGAAGTTATTTGGGACTGCGGATCTGCCAGCAGAGATACTGACGGTTCTGCGACTGCCACCAGAAGAAGGAATAGACGCGGCAATCGAGTGTGTGCTGGGCCCATAACGAATCGCAAGATAGTAGCGCCAACTGCTGCCGGGGCACAAATGCCTTTGCGGGAAGATATAAATGGCTGGAGACGAGCCCAGTCACTTAAGCCTGGGATCGCCTTCGCTTCCTATCACGCCCTGACGATCCGCTGCGTGGAAGGTGCCAGCGGAATCGCGAAAAAAAGAACGCCTTCCGGTGCGGCCGTAGGTGGCAGGTGTGGCGGCGAGTTCAAACTTGGCGGGCGCACCGGAGGCGCTGGCGCCCAGAATTACGTAGTGAAAGACGTAGCCGTTTTTGAGTCCAGCGGCCAGATCGGATTCCAGCAAACCTGCTGCACCAGCATTGGCCGCTCCCTGCGCTGGGGGGCCGAGCGTGGCCAGCGATTCCGGCAGCCGCGTGTAGGACCGGCGATAGCTCTCGACGGCGTCTGAGATTTTCTCCATTCCAAGGATTACAGTGCTTTCATTCGCATCGATTTCCGCAGAATCCCATTCCACCTCTAGCGAAGGCAGATCGAGGAGCAGCAGTCCGAGAGACAACAGCTTCCACTGACCATCTTCGCGGACCAGGCCCATTGTAATTTGACGGACGTTAGTGCCATTGGAATCCAGAGAAGCGTGAAGCTCCATAGACAGAAATGCGACGTTGTCATGCACCTGCGCTCTGCCAATTTGTGTTTCTGTAGTAACCGCAGGCGTTACGCAGCGGAGCAGGGCACGGCCTTCGGTATTGACGGCGAGGGTGGGTTTGCCAGGATCGTTGAGCAAAACAAATCGTTTCATCAGTGCAAGCCGCGCGGCGGGCGTCAAACGCGAAAACGATTGGCGACTTCTTAGCGTGAGAAACTGAGTGAAATCTTTCTCGTTTTGCGAGCACGCCGCCGACAGTACATCGCGCAGCGCGACCGCAGGGCTGCCCGGCACCTCCACAACGGGTGCCATATCGGCAATATTTGCTCCGTTTGTCACAGGAGCATGGGTGCGTTGTGGATTCGAGCTAGATTCCTGGGCCGCGAGAGGAGCAAGCGAAAATGTCAAAAAGAGCGCCAAAAGCAGGAAAGACCGAACTGGCAATGGATGCAAAATACTTAATCCCTTGCGACGCTTAAAATGGCGGCAAGATTTTGCGTGAAGCTGGAACGGGGTAGAACCTCATCGCAGCCAGTGGCTCGCGCTTGGGTGGCCAAATCCTTCTGCACATGAGAAAGAAACGCGACGATGCGTACGTTTTTGGAAGTGGCACGAAGTTTTTCAATAGCCTGGATCGGTTGGCTGCGGGCGTTCAAATCCACGATGACCAATTTGGGCGCCGGGTCCATCAATGCCAAAAGAGCATCTCCAGTCGTAGCAACTTTGAGCTCCACGCCGAGGTGTTTGGCGGTCTCCGCAAGCTTCATTTGAAAAAACAGATCATCCATAAGCGCTACGACTTTTCCCATCGTGCTAGCCTCTCGCTACTGTACCTTTATTACGTTCAAGCATGGCGACGTTTCGTTAATACGCATTCGGAACAACCTTCGAGCAGATTGCGATAAATGCGTGAGCGTAGAAGGCAGGTATTGTTCCGATGAAGTCTAATGACTGTTGGCGGGGGCATGCACACCCACGGTTTTATCGGGGATGTCGCCTTCACGGCCTTTCACGCGGTCATAAACGCTAACCTGACTCACCGAGCCAAGCGCTTCGTTGTAAAAAGTAGGCACACCGAGGGCGGTCCGCAGCTCTTCGTTAAATTTGCGCAGACTTTCTAGGTGCGCGGCAAGCGCGGGCAGCTTCAAGCCGTCATCGGTAAGGAGAAATTTTTGGTAACCGGCGTCCCAAAGACGGGTGAATTTTCCGTTGAGCATGATGGTGGGAAGAATCGTCATTTCATAGCGGCCATCGGGTCCGAGGCGGAACTCCGCGCCTGCGCCATATTTTTCCACGCGCACAACGCCACGCGTACTGCCGACCTTGAAGCCTAAAGCAGCCAGACCTTCAATGGCTTTGGGATCAAACCGCGCATCAATATTCCACATGGTGTCCTGTAGAGTACGATTCCTGGGGAGTTCTGTAAAGTTGCCAACGGAAATTAGCGTTTTCGCTACCATAGTGTCAATCGGGAATCGAAGCAACAGTGCAGATGGCGCTAAACTGCAGCTATATCCCGCGTCTAGTCCGCCGCATCTAATTCGAGGTAAACTGCTTGATATTCTTGCAGTTCGGGCAAAGGCGCAAAAGTTAGAGGAATGGCCACGACGAAGCGTATCGCGCAGTCCCTTCACCAGCCGGCGGGGCCATCGGGCCGTGCTGGACAGTCCGTAATCGAATGCATTGGCAACACGCCATTGCTGCGGCTCGAGCGAGTGGGAACTGAATATCCGCACTTGCAATTTCTCGCAAAAGCAGAATGGTTTAATCCAGGCGGATCTGTAAAGGATCGACCGGCGCTAAGCATGATTCAGGCAGGCCTGGTAAGTGGGACGCTGCGCGCGGGCAAGACCATCATCGATGCGACCAGCGGCAATACGGGGATCGCCTATGCCATGATTGGGGCCGCACTCGGTTATCCCGTAACGCTATGTTTGCCAGACAGCGCTTCGCAAGAGCGCAAGCGGATTTTGTCGGCGCTGGGAGCGGAACTGGTCATGACGCCAGGAGATGAGGGCACAGACGGCGCAATTCGCCGTGTGCACGAGATTGTGGCGGCTAATCCAGAAAAGTATTTTTATCCCGATCAATACAGCAATCCGGCAAATTGGCAGGCGCACTACGACACAACAGCGAACGAAATCTGGGCGCAAACTCAAGGCGCAATTACCCATTTCGTAGCGGGCCTGGGGACCAGCGGCACTTTTATGGGGGTAACGCGCCGGTTGAAGGAACTCAACCCGTCAATTCGGTGTGTGAGTCTACAGCCGGACTCTGCGTTTAACGGATTGGAAGGCTGGAAACATATGGAGACCGCGATGCGTCCGGCGATTTATGACGATATGCTGGCCGACGAGAACCTTGCGGTGGGTACCGAAGAGGCGTATCGGCTAGTGAAACCTCTGGCACAAGAAGAAGGTTTGCTGGCGAGTCCAAGCGCCGCGGCTGCCTTGCAGGGCTGTTTTCAGGTAGCGAAGAAAATTCCGCGTAACCAACAGGCCGTTATAGTCACAGTTTTCGCGGATTCCGCCTCGAAGTACATGACTGAACGATTCTGGGAGGAACTCTAGCACGAGGTTTATTTTCAAATGAGTGCCAAGAGTTTCGGCTTACAAAATGGAAACCGCAGCGCAACTGATGATTACGCCTGAGCTAGCAAACAAGATTCGAAGTCACGGCGCAGCAACCTATCCACACGAATGTTGCGGCGCTCTGTTGGGTCACGATACAGAGGTAGCAGGGCAACGAATGTACCGTGAGGTGCATGCGTTGTTTCCGCTCGTTAATCGACGGGAGGATTCGCCTCAAAACCGCTTTTCGGTTACTGGGGAAGATGTTCACAGCGCTGAAAAAGCGGCCGATGATAAAGGGCTGGAGGTGGTGGGCTGGTATCATTCCCATCCGGACCATCCGGCGCAGCCGAGCCAGTATGACCGCGAACACGCCTGGCCGTGGTACAGCTATATCATCGTGAGTGTAGCCAATAAGGCCCCTGGTGATATGACCTCGTGGCGTTTGAGCGACGATCGCACGGAATTTACGCAAGAAGAGATCGGCTTCGGTAACCAGGCAGCGAATTAGGCATGGCAGAGTCGATTTTAGAATTTCGAAGGAGCTTTTGAAATGTCTGTCAAAGTGATTATTCCAACGCCGTTGCGGGCCTACGCCGGTAAGCGCGATTCCACGGTGGTCAACGCGACAACCGTGGGCGAAGCCCTGGGCCAGCTCACGACCGAATTTGCGGCGCTGCGCAACCACCTGTTTACCGCCGATGGGAAGTTGCGCAGCTTCGTCAACGTTTACGTAAATGATGAAGACATTCGATACCTCGCCAAAGAGAATACCCCCACAAAAGACGGCGATACGATCAGTATTGTTCCGTCTATCGCGGGCGGGGTTTATGGTTGAGCGACCACGATTCGTGTGCAGGAAAAACTGTGGATCGCAGAGATTCAGTTGGCCGAAATTGAGAATTAGAGGAGCAGGGAGCAGCAATGTCCACTAAAGTTCAGCCGGTGACCAGCCAGTCCAGCGCGGCAACCACTATTGCTAAGCAGACGACACTATCCAACGAGGAAATTCTGCGGTATAGCCGCCACCTTATCATGCCGGAGGTTGGCATGGAGGGGCAGCTCAAGCTCAAGAACGCAAAAGTACTGTTGATTGGCACCGGGGGCCTGGGAGCACCACTTGGGCTCTATCTGGCGGCAGCGGGGGTGGGGCGGCTTGGGCTTGTGGACTTCGATGTGGTCGACTTCACCAATCTGCAACGCCAGGTTACTTTTGGTTCGGACGACGTGGGTAAACCAAAGACAGAAGCGGCGCGCGCACGACTTTCGAATTTAAATCCAGATATTGAGATCGAATCCTTTGAGACAAAGCTCACCAGCGAGAATGCGTTGGAGCTTTTCAAGGATTTCGACGTTATCGTAGATGGCACCGATAATTTCCCTACGCGCTATCTTGTTAATGATGCGTGCATTCTTCTGGGCAAGCCGAATGTGTACGGCTCTATCTTCAGGTTCGAGGGACAGGTCACCGTCTTCGGCATGCCGGACGGTCCCTGCTATCGCTGCCTTTATCCTGAGCCGCCTCCGCCTGGGCTGGTGCCGTCGTGCGCCGAGGGCGGGGTGCTGGGTGTTCTCCCCGGCATCGTTGGCTCGATTCAGGCAATGGAGACGATAAAATTAATTTTGCACACCGGCGAAAATCTCGTCGGGCGATTACTGTTGTTCGATGCTCTGGCTATGAAATTCCGCGAGCTCAAGCTGCGCAAAAACCCGCATTGCCCGGTTTGCGGTGAGCACCGCACCATCACGAAGCTTATCGATTACTATGAATTTTGCGGGGTTCGCGGTGAAGAAGCGCCTGCGCCCAACGTGCAGGTGCCGGAGATCTCACCGAGAGAGCTGAAATCCCGGTTGGATCGTGGAGACGATGTATTTATTCTCGACGTACGCGAGCCGCACGAGTTTCGGATCTGCAATCTGAATGGGCACCTAATCCCGCTAGGGGAACTACCACGCCGCGTGCACGAACTCGATTCGTCGCGAGAGATTGTGGCGCATTGCCGCAGTGGCAAGCGCTCTGCGGATGCGGTCGATTTTCTGCGAAAGGCCGGGTTTAGAAAGATTGTGAATCTTAAGGGGGGTATCCTCGCGTGGTCGGACGAGGTCGATCCGTCGGTTCCCAAGTATTGATTCGTAAATTCAGACTCTGTGCGCATCAAAGGGAGAATCAATGGCGGCAACAAGAATCACGGTGCAACACAATGGATCATTGCGCATCGAGGGCGATTTCGAAATTGTCGACCCCGAAGGTAAAGTGTTCGGATTGGCGGGCAGGACGAAAATCGGGCTTTGCCGCTGCGGCCAATCTTCGAACAAACCTTTTTGCGATGGCTCTCATAAGGCCTGCGGTTTCGCGGACACGGTGGTGTCTCGCGAACTTCCGGCGCCCAAGTCGCAGATGTGAAGTACTGAGACAAGAAAATCAGCCTGAGACCGTCTCAACGTGAGACAACTACCGTTCCCAGATTGATACTGTTCTCACGTACCGGTAACTATAACGAAACAAAAATGATAATCTTTTAATCGCGCGATTTCGCCCCGTTTCCGGTGTCTCTCATCGCCGGTCGATCACACCTCGTCTGCCGCGCTTCATCCAATAACTAACATAAAATCAGTTATTTACGCCGATATAATTTTCCCCCTGCCAAAGGGCACTCACTTGCAATCGTAGGGAGTTGTGGGTTTTCGTTGGCATTCGGGGGAAATCGTGGGCGGATTGGGCAAATTCATAGGGTTTCTGGGGGGTGAGCGCGACGCGATCATCTCAAAGAACTTACGAGCGCGCCTGCTCATCGGTGTGGCCGTAGTGGGTATCGTACCCCTTTTGTTCAGCGTAATCCTCTATTTGCGCCAAGTGGGCTTCTCGGGCTCTCCGCAGGTATATCTCTACCTAGAAATAGGCGGCACGCTATTGAGTTTTTGCTACGCCGCCAACGCTCTGGTAAGGTTCCGCGGAACTCATGACCGCACGACGCTGATTTTAGCGTTTGGCTTTGCCCTATCCGGGATTATTGAGGCAGTCGGGTATTTCGGTCTGACCGACACGCTTGTAGCGGGCCCAGCCACGTTCTCGCAGATCCCAAGAGGCTGGATGGTCAGCCGCACGCTTTTGGCGGTCATCCTGCTTGCCGCCCTCGCTGTGGAACGGTTCATGCCGACCGCGCGGCAACCCAGCAAAGAAACCGCCGGCGCGCTGCTGGTGGTAGCCATTGCGACTTATCTGACGAGCGCCACGTTTCTAGCTGCTCCAGCCGCACCGGTTGCGCACGCGGGAAGCATCGTATCTCGTCCATGGGATTTACTTCCGGCCGCATTGTTTCTATTCGCTGCGGTGTGCTTTCGGCAGCGTCTCAAGAGTGAGAAATCCTCGAAGTCCATCCATGAGTATTCGCTTTTCATCGTGGCATCGCTCAATTTTATCTGCCAGGTGTCCGCGGCTTTCTCAGTCCAACTTTTCGATGGTCCGTTTTTTCTCGCTGAATTGAGCAAGACCACCAGTTATGTCGTCATGTTGGGGGGCGCGTTATTGGATCAGGCGCGTCTGTTCGATCAAGTTCATTCCATGGCGATCAGCGACCCGCTGACAGGATTGGCCAACTATCGGCGTCTAATCAGCGTTTTGGAAGCCGAGGTGGAACGTTCCAAGCGCACGCAGCGTGGGTTCAGCATCATGCTGGTCGATATGGACGGCCTAAAGATCATCAATGATCGTTACGGACATCTCACGGGCAGCCGTGCCCTGGTGCGTCTCGGAAAAATCCTGCGCAATCATTCGCGCGCCATCGATACAGCAGCACGTTACGGCGGCGACGAATTTGCCGTGGTGTTACCAGAAGCGGGAGCTGACATCGCCGCGCGCGTGGCCTCGCGGGTTGGCGAGCGCCTGGCGGCGGAAGCGGAACTTCCGGCGCTTTCCGTTAGCGCCGGTGTGGCTGCTTATCCGGACGATGGGGATACGCCGGAAAAACTACTTGGTGCCGCCGACCGCGCACTATATCACATGAAAAACGGCGGGAACAGCAACGTCAAAAATCTTACGCGCATTGCCGCGTGCTTGTGAGGATGAAGAAATGCTTCCTCGCAAGAATAATTTTGTTTTCCACCGTGCCGAACGCCGCATTTTGATGGAAATACCCGTGGTGTTGAACGGCCATCGGGAAGTACCAGGTTCGGAATCGACGTTTACGGAAAACGTAAGTGCGCGCGGGGCGCGAGTAGTGAGTGTGCGCCGCTGGGAACAAGGGGAAAAATTGACCCTTGTCTCGCGTACTGGAGAGTTTCGCTCCTCGGCCCGAGTAGCCTACTGCCAACCTTTGCAAGGCGAAGGCTTTGCAGTCGGCGTGGAGTTTCTCGAAGCCCAAGGGCGATGGGTTGTTCAATCCCCAAGATAGCTGACGTAAAACGGTTAGCGGAAAGGAGGGGAACGCCAGGAACAAGAGAAGAAGATAACTTGCGCAGAATTAAAACTGTATGAAGCGCCGCGGCGGTTAGTTAGACGACCCCGCGGCGCTTTTACTTTTGTCGAGAAATTTGGGCGCGGGGATAAGTTGTTGTGGGCACTAAACTTTCCTGGCAATAATCAGCAAGCACTCGCCAAATAAGACCGAAGGCGACAGCAGCGTCGCGAGAATTTCTTTATTCCTTTGGCGCTGCTCATGATCTTTCTCTTTGCGGAACGCCAGCCGCGTATAAAGCCACATCCAGGGCGCGTATATCGCGTAGAAATAACTTATTGGCTTGATATGTGTGTGCGTGACTTCCATAAGACGAAAGCCCGAAGTGTGCAGCGCGTATCGCAACTCGGGGAGTGTCGCCAAGCCGATATGATGAAGGGGATGGCGGGCGGCTTCGTTAAGAGGTCGCGCATCACGGCCAAAAAATCCACTAGCGAAAAAGCGCACGCGCGAACGCAGGGCGGTGATATTCGGTGTGGTCAAAATGAACAAGCCTTTGGGTTTCAAAATGCGAGAGATCTCGCGTAAGAAAGAGTAATGATTTTCTAGATGCTCGATGCCTTCAGTCGAAAAGACGGCGTCGAACCTCTCGGCTGGCCAAGGAAGTGGCGCGTCGAGATTTACCTGCACGACGGAATCACCGAGGAAGGATTTCGCCTGCATGTCCAAATCTGCCCCAAAAGCTTTGAAGCCCTTTTCCGCGAGCGCTAACGTGAGTGCGGCGTCTCCGCACGGTGCATCGAGGACGCGCGCTCCGACTGGCAAACCCAACACCGCCGCGCGTGCGAGTACGGCGTGCTGAATCACGGTGAGCTCGGGCCGCTTCACGCTGCATGTCTCCTTCTGAGAACGTCTTCATAGACACGCACGGTATTCTGAACCATTTGGGAAGCGGAAAATCGCTGTTCGACTTCCTGCTTTCCGTTTAAAGCAATTCGCTGTCGAAGGTCCTGATCAGTCATCAAGCGAAGCATTGCGTCATGGAACTCCTTCCCGTTTGGCTCAACGACGAGCGCAGTTCGTTCCTGGTCCACCACTTCCTCTAACGCTCCGCGCGCAGTAGAAACACACGGAATTGCCATTGCCATGGCGGCTTGCAATGCCGTGCCCAAACCTTCGAATTCCGAGGGAAATACAAATGCATCCAATGCTGCATAAACATGCGCAATATTTTCGACAAAACCCGGGAAGAGTATGGTAGCCGTCTGACCTAGGCGACTGGCTAAAACTTGGAGCTCAAAACGCAACGGGCCGTCACCCGCAAGAAGAAGCCTCGCATCAGGATGTGTCTTCCTTAGCTGTGTAAGAGCCTCGATCAGATGCCTCTGGCCTTTTTCTGGAACAAAAACGCTAGCGCACCCGAAGACAAAGTCATTTTTCCCAAATCCCCAACGTGCTCGAGCTTTGCGGCGTTGCTCCGGTGTTACTAATGGGGGAATTTCGACGCCTTCATTGACAATCGAAATCCTATCCGCCGCGATACCGGACTCCATTAAACTCCGCGCAACGTCCTTGCTATTTGCGAGAAATCGCTCGACCGATCGATAACGCGCACGCGAGACACGATTCTTTTGCAGCGGAAATCCGATCCTTCTCGAGAGCAGAAGCGGCAAATGACGATGTGCGTGAGCCATCCACGCCGCCGTAAGTGAGTGTGGTTCATTGAGGTGGATGAGCTGAAACCGGTGATTAGCGATCAATTCGCTCATTGCTTTTGCCGCCCAAGCGCGTAAACCAATCCGCGCAACCTCGTGAACGGAAACACCCATGTGTGCTACGCGCTTTGACAGCGGCGAGTTCCGCGCGGCCAGCAATGTTACGTCATACCCTACGTCACGTAGGCCTCGCAAAGTCAAAAATGCCTGACTCTGGCCGCCTCGCCATTCGCGTTCCAAGTCCACGAAGAGCACTTTCATGTTTGGCCCCGCTTCGGTGACTTATTCACAAGCGCGCCGAGTTTTTGGTATTTCAAGCGAACTGAGCGCGCCGCCATTCGTGCGATTAGTGCCCCACGATAGCCGTCCAAAATTCCGCCGCGCAGAAAGAAATTCTGGAACCAACTCCATGGAGTTGCCAGCCACATTGCGGCAAACCATTTCCGGCGGCCTGCGGCGTACATTTGTTCCGCGGCAAGCGCCGTGTAATGTTCAACTTTTGCTTCATGTTCCGAAAACGTCCGGACCGTGTAATGCAGCAGATCACCATGCAGGCGTCCCGTCGGTCCCGGGTACTGCAAAGACTCGTGGATGATGCCTGAAAAGCGTGAGGCATCGCGACGGTATAATCGCCGTTGGAAATCTGGATACCAACCGGAATACCGAATCCATGCGCCCAGGTACCAGGTACGTCGCGCTATTTCGTACACGAAGAATCCCGGCTCCCGGTTCTTCCATTCGAGTAGTGAGGTTTGCAGCGCGGTACTGAGTTGTTCGTCTGCCGCCACGGTTAAAATCCAATCATGCGCTGCGCACTGTGCCGCATAATTACGCTGCTCGGAATAATTTGTCCATGCACGAAAAAGGAACTTTGCGCCATGTTCGCGTGCCACCGCTTCGGTGCGATCCGTGCTTCCGGAGTCTACGATAACGATCTCATCGGCAATACCCGCCAGCGATGCCAACGCACGCGAAAGATTCGTTTCTTCGTTGAGCGTAATTAGGCAGGCAGAAATCTGATTCATGGCTTCTGGTGATGGGGAATCTGCGTCAGTATCTCACAAAGGCAAATCGTAGGAATCGAACCGCAAGGGGTCGACTTGCAGCGGCCATAACCAGTCTTTTCGCCATGCTAATGCCAACTGGCGAATGTTATCGGCCAAACCTTTGCGCACGCCCTCTTATGCTACGATTGTGAGTTCAAACCTACAAGGAGAGCGCCATTGTCGGAACACATTTCGCGCAAAGAATTAAAGCACGACAAGATCAAGGAGACCCTCGAGCATAGCGCGGAAGCGGTCTATTCCCATAGTCAGCTAACGCTGGCAATTCTACTAGTGGTGCTTGTGGTGGCGGCTGGTTATGGCGGCTGGAAGATTTATATCGACCGCAAGACCGTGGAAGCGGCCGCGGCATTTGATGCTGCGATGAAAGTTTATAGCGCGCGCATCGGTACTACGAGTGAACCCGCGGAGCCAGGAGAGCCGACGTATCCAAACGAGACCGCGCGTGCGCAAGACGCTGAGCAGAAGTTTACCGCCCTCGCCAACAAATATCCCAACACTAACCCCGGCAAGCTGGCGCGTTATTACGCCGCGCTTTGTCTCGAAGATATGGAGCGCCATAACCAAGCCCTTGAAGAACTGAAGAAACTCAGCTCCAGCAGCGACAAAGAACTTGCGGCCATGGCGCAATACCAGATCGCCGTCATTTATGCACGAACCGGTAAATCCGACGAGGCTATCAAGATTTACCGAGCGCTGGCCGACCGAGGCTCGATATTTGTGCCCCGCCCGCTAGTTTTACTGGAATTGGCGGGACTGCTTCGGCAAACCCATCCTCAGGAAGCTATCGGCATTTACGAGCAAATAAAAAAGGAATTTCCGGACTCAACGATAGCCGAACAAGCTGATCGCGGGCTTGCTATGCTTTCGCCGAAATCCTAGAGTTACCAGGCTTTTGAGGAGTGACCGGCACCTCGCCATTCTCAATCACAACACTCAGAAGAAAAACAGGGAGCGGCTCATCGAAAAATCGCCTACACCAGCGCCCTGGGCTATGCGGGCGGAACATTCTGGTGGCCGTCGCTTTCCAGAACCACCGCATCCCTACCGCAGTGAGTATGCACGTGATCGCGACCGCATCATCCATTCGCGGGCGTTTCGCAGACTGGAAGCCAAAACGCAAGTTTTTACCACGCGATTTTCCGACCATTTTCGCAATCGTCTGACGCATACCATTGAAGTGGCGCAAATCGCCCGCACGGTCGGTTCTGTCCTGGGCTTAAATACAGGACTTGTCGAGGCCCTCGCACTTGTTCACGATATCGGCCATCCTCCTTTCGGGCACGCCGGTGAGCGCAAACTCGATGAGCTGATGCGCGCGAATGGCGCCATTTTCAATCACAACCTTCACGCCCTCCGCATCGTCGATCACTTTGAGCAACGCTATCTGGATTTTGCCGGGCTTAATCTCACTTTCGAAGTTCGCGAAGGTATTATCAAGCACTCGCGGGACTATTCGTCCCGGCAGTTTCCGCAGCTCGCCGAGTATCTTCTGGATCTGTGGCCGCCATTGGAAGCTCAGCTGATCGATTGGGTGGATGAGATTGCTTATAACACCGCGGATCTTGACGATGCGCTCGAAGCCGGGCTCTTGGAGGTCGGCGCGCTCCGTAAGGAAGTCTCGTTATTTGAACGTGAATACTCGCGGGTAGATGACGAACATCCGGCAGCACGCGAGCGACTTAAATTCAACGAAGCTCTGAAGGGCGTACTTGACGCACTTGTTACCGATCTCATCGAGTCCACGCGCCAGAGCATCAGCGAATCCGGTGTAACAACCACGGAAGACATTCGACATGCGCCAAAACGTCTGGCAGGTTTCAGCAGCGCCGCGGCAGAAGCCAACGCCGAGCTAAAACGTTTCCTTTTCTCTCATATTTATAGTCATCCAGCGATCACCGAGGACCGAGATCGTTCCGTTCGTTGCCTGGACGAATTGTTTGGGTATTACCTTTTCGAGCAACAGTCGATGCCCGCGCAGTACCAGGAGCTTGCCCGCACAGCACCGCGACACGTCGTCGTTTGCGATTACATCGCCGGGATGACGGACCAGTTCTTACTGCGCCAACACCACGAACATTTCGGTACAGGCTAGGCGGAGGACTGCAAAGAGGTTTGTTCTTAAACGTAGGCTTAGGACGAGCAGCCGCGAGTCCGACACAGGTAAATGACGTCGGCGGGAAAATGACTCTCAAAAATAAAATAGGGATGGAAGTTTGTCTTCCACCCCTAGTCGTTGCCTGTTCTGTACGCGTAGGTTTGTGGTCAGTTAGAAACGAATGACTGGCCCAAATGTTACGCGTAGATTGTTATGCGTTCCGCCGTTGAAATAAATTTCGTCGCCCACGTCGAGACGCAATCCAACGGGACCAAGGTGACCTTCCAGACCGACGCCCGGATACAGCGTCCCCATCACGTTGTTTGAACGCAGATTATCCACGGAGCTAGCAAACGTGCCAAGGGTTGCGGGAGCATTATCGATGTGGAAATTCAGGAAACCGCCCTTTACCGTGACGAACGGCTGTATGGCATGCCTCCCAAGATTCACACGTGGACCGAAAAGCCCGTGAATCGCGCGAAAATTCGTGCGCTGAACCGTTATGGCGCCAGTGCCCCTATCCCTGAAACCTTCAGAAAAGGCCTGTGTAAAGTCATAAGCCATCTCGGCTTCAAACTTGATCCGCTTGTAGGCCATAAAGGCAGCTCGTGCTCCGACGCCGCCCAAGTTGCTGTCAGTTTGCGAGAGTCGGAAGTAATCCGCGAAAACCCCCAACTGAACATGCTCATTTTCCTGAGCAAACGCGCCTGGCGCAAACCAGCCCGCGAGGAAGAGTAGAAGTGCAACGCGTTTCATACGTAGATCTCCTTGCAGATGAAATTAGATTAAGTGCCACAACACCCCAGCAGAGCACAGGCTGGAACTCTCTGCTTAACGTCTATGATGAAATGTTGTTCGAGGAGGTTGCCGCGAAAACACTACAGAGGGAAAATAATAAATAAAATCCAGCTAGCGATATGTAAATAATTCCCGATTATTACAGAGTATTCCTGATATCGGCATCCTTCTTGCTGTACTAACACCTATGTTAGACGTTTTGATTCCGGGCGGCCCAAGCGACCCGCGCGAATTAGAAGAAGTAAGTTTTAGTCAGCGAACTACACAGTGAGAGCGATAGTTCAGGTCTGGGGATTGGCCTTCAGGATACTTCGACTTGTTCAGGAGTATCGATGCGGATATCCGTCAGGTCAGAGAGGAGTTGCGCTGCCCAGCGGTATACATTGTGTTCGCGCACGTGTCGCCGCAAGCGATGCATGCGTACCATTTGTTGCTCCTCAGACATGTCCAGCGCTTGATGAATGCCGTCGGCGAGTTGCTGCACGTCGTAAGGATTTACGAGGAGCGCGTCGGTAAGTTCTAGCGCGGCGCCTGCGAAGGTACTAAGCAGGAGGACTCCACATTCGTCGTCGCGGGAAGCTACAAATTCTTTGGCCACTAGATTCATGCCGTCGTGCAACGAGGTTACCAGGCATACGGAAGCAGCGTGATAATAGCGAGCGATTTCCTCGTGCGAATGATGTTTCTTAAGGAGGACGATCGGTTTCCACCGCCCTCCTTGAAAGCGCGCGTTGATGCGTTCCGCTTCTGAAGTGACTTCGTCCAAGAATTGCCGATATCGATCGATGTTGGTGCGACTGGGCGCGCCAATCTGAACAAACGTAAAGCGCCGCTGAAAGGCAGGATTCAGCTCCAGGAATCTTTCGATTCCACGGAAGCGCTCTATGATTCCTTTGGTGTAATCGATGCGATCTACACCCACGCCCAGAAGACTGGCCTCGATGTCCAGCTCGGCGCATAAAGCTGCGCGTTCTTCCCCCGCATTGCGCGATTCATTGATGACGTGGGTGCTCTCTGGAAACGCCACGCTGATGGGGTAAGGCCGAACGCGCGTCACATGGCCCTGACGATTGACAGCGAACCGATCCCAATCCGTGCGGGCCTCAACGGCGTGATCTACAGTTGAGAGGAAATTGTTGCAGTGCGACTGAATATGAAAGCCGACAAGATCTGCGCCGAGCAACCCATCCACAAGCTCTCGCTGCCAAGGGCAGATGCCGAAAACTTCGGGATTGGGCCAGGGAATGTGCCAGAAGATGGCCACGCGCGCATCCGGCCGAGCTTCCTTGATCATGCGTGGGAGCAGCGCGAAGTGATAATCCTGCGCGAGAAGAATGGGTGATTTGGTACCTTCCAGCTCTTCCAAGATCACGTTGGCGAAACGACGATTCACGTGCTGATAGTGCAGCCAGTCGTCCGGCCGAAAAATCGGCCGCGTGTGGGCAATGTGACAAAGCGGCCAGAGGCCTTCGTTGGCGAACCCCTGGTAGTAGCCTTTTTCTTCCTGGTCAGTAAGCCACACGCGTCGCAAGGTATAGCTTGGATTGTCGGGCGGCACACGCAGGCGGTCGTGAGAATCGACAACCGCATGATCACCGCTGCCTGAGCCGTGGGCAATCCAGGTGCCGTCGCACGCATTAAGCACTGGCTCGAGGGCCGTAACCAAGCCGCTGGCCGGAACGATCACGCTTACACTCCGGTCTCTTTCATTCAGGACATGCATGTAAGGCTCGCGGTTGGAGACCAGAAACAGCGGCTTGTCCTTTAGCTTGCTACGCAAGCTGACGCGAAGGCGTTCGGCCGTCCACTGAGATGCGTTTGAATCGCGGAGGCCCGCTTCTTTTTCCGCTGCAGCGCGCGCGGCATTCAGATCCTTTGCCAGATGGGTTACCTCATGGTGAAGCTGGTCGAAGACTTCTCCTTCCGGTAGAACTGGTTGCGTCTGCCCTGTGCGAAGTGTACGCAGCCATTTAGCGGTACGCGTTAGCGGGCCAGTGAACGTCCAACGGACTAATATCAGCGCGAGTAGAGTGATGAGCAGCGTCTGAATTACGGCATTCAACAGGGAATCCCGAAGCGTATGAGACACCTGGGTATCGATATAGCCGGTGTCGTGGAGAACTGCTAGTGTCCCCGCAAGCTGACCGTCGCGGTGGAGCGGCAAAGCGTAAATGTGCATTGGAGACTGGTTGATGTATACAAATTCACCGATCCCCGCTTCGCTCTGAGCGGCACGAGTGACGCTCGGCGGCGGAGATTTTAAAAGTGGCCCGAGGGTCGGAGTGATGGCCAGAATCGCACCGTTTGGGTCGTACACCACCACGCCCTTTAAATGTTCTCGTTGCCCGAAGCGGTCCACCAGGCGTTGAAGATTTTTCTGACGCGTGCGGTCTAGAAGCGGCTCCACGTTTTCTTGCAAGCTTTCGCCCAGTATTTCCGCACGGCGGGAGAGGTCATGGCGAAGAATGCGCTTGTCAGTGCGCACCTGGTAGCCAGCAAAAAATAATGAAACAACCGCCACGCTGACTGTCAAGGGCAGGACGATTTTCAGCGTCGTGCGCACGCAAGCTCCTTACTTCGTGAGTAGTGACAAAATGGCCGTGCCGGGCTGGGTCGCGCGGCCATCTAATCAATTAGTTGCTAACAGCCTTCCGTCCAGATAACGCTGGAACTCGTTGACCTCGATAGAGATTTCTTTCGCGCCGAAATAGGCCGCGCTAGAAAATCGGCCTAAGCATATGGTAGTCCATAGGAATGCGATTGGCGAGACCGTGAAGCGTGGCCAATGGGAGGCGCATCGGGAATCTTTTTTGGCAAAGCAGACAGGCTTCTGTCGACCAGATCTGGGGCGGCGATTCAAATGCTAGGAATTCACATCCTATAATCGCTGCTCATCTTGCCTAACGCTCGGGCTAACCCGAGCATCGAAACAGTGCATTTGTAGAACGACGCTGTTCGCCAATGGAAGCCTTGGCGCTGATTCCGGATACACCCGCGGCGCCTGAGGCTGCTCCATTGCTCTGCGCGGGAATAACCACGTTCAATGCGTTGCGACATAGCGGGGGGGGGGCGCCCTGGGGATTTGGTGGCGGTGCAGGGAATCGGACGTTTAGGACATCTCGGCGTTCAGTTTGCGAACAAATTTGGATATCGCGTCGTGGCCATCAGCCGAGGGCCCCAAAATGCACCATTTGCGAAAAAGTTAGGAGCACACATTTACTTGGATAGTGCGACCTCAAACGCGGCGGAAGAACTGCAGAAGTTAGGCGGTGCGCGCGTAATCCTCGCGACGGCCCCTAGCGCGAAGCCCATGACGGCTTTGATCGATGGATTAAGCGTAGACGGCAGAATGATGGTGGTTGGTGCGACACCCGAGCCTATCGAGGTGTCACCTATACGGTTAATTGGAGCGCGTAAGAGTATTCAGGGCTGGCCTTCAGGTATAGCACCCGATTCGGAAGATACATTGCGATTCGCCGAGTTGACCGGCGTGCGGCCCATGATCGAGAAATATCCTCTGACAAAAGTAAATGAGGCTTACGCGCGAATGACAAGCGGTAAAGCGGAGTTCCGCGTCGTTTTAACGATGGACTAGATTCTATTTTACGACGCTAGGGATTAGTCTGCACGGGAAAAACCTTCGTGTCGCTGGGCGAGAATTCGAACCGAAGGATCCAATCACTAGGAACACTACGACCACCGGTTTCCGGAGGCGTAAATTCCCATCGCCGGGAGGCTTGTACCGCCTGGTCTGCAAAATATTTGCTCCGGGCAGCCGAATCTAACTCTGCATTCGCCACATTTCCAGAAGAATCGACATGAACTTTAACGTTAACGCGAACTTTTCCGCGAATAGTGTTACGGGCTTTCTGCGAAACGTCGGGCAAAACCTGGTCCAGAATTTCGCCGCGTGGGCCGGTGGAAACGCTCGCTGTTGCTTTTTTACTGCGTCCCGTGCGGGCGTCTGCGCTCTCAGACCGCAAGCTCTTGGAGCGAAGAGCAGCTGGGGCAGTGCTCGTAATGCCTGCCTTAGGCTTCTGTGATGCAACGCTCTTGTCCGTCATCGCCGCTGGTGTTGATTCCGGCATGTTTTGCGAGCTTCCTACGGGTGCCGGCTTCGGAGCGGACTTTAGTTCGAGCGAAGGCTCCTCTCGCGTCGCTGTGGGTTTCTGAGCTAATGGCTTTTCCGGCGCAGACGAAACAGCCGCCGGTTGCTCCGTACGATGGTTGAAAAGTTTCGGAATTCCAATAATCGCAATGAGTACGAGAGCGGCAGCAACCGCCGGGGCCGTATAACTTCGCCTTGTTCCCAATTTAGCAACCGTGATTCGCGGTCGGGTAGTGACTTGCTGTCTTTCCGTCGATAAAGGTCGCACTGGTGAAACTGGCGCTGTTGTTACAGGCGAAACGATGATCGGAGATGCCGGCAGCGGTACTTTGGTTGAAGTCTGATTCAGGCGCGCGGCGATGTCCGGTACACTCCAACGGCGTGCGGGATCGACACGCAGGGAATTACGCGCGATTTCAAGGAACGGCGCGGGAAGGGTTTCCGGCAGCGCTGGATCTGCTGTTGCGGAGTTCTGCAAACTAGGAGGACGCTGCGTCAGCGCTTCAACTAGTGTCATCCCGAGACTCCAAACATCGCCTGCGGGTGAGCTCACGCCGGTCGATGACTCAGGTGGGTCATACATACCTTTCTTTAGCCCCGCAGCACCCGATTGCCCAGCGCGGTGCAAAGAATCAGCGGAAATTTTCAGTTGATTACCGATGGCCAGGATGTTTGCGGGCTTGATATGGCTGTGCACCAGGCCTTTGGCATGCAGGTACACCAGAGCGTCCAGTATGGGTTCGAGCATGTCACGCACTTCGTTAGGCTCGAGCGCCCTTTGCGGCAGAATTTGCGAAAGATCTTCTTCGCCGTGCTCCATCACGACATAAAGCAGGTCCGTATTTCCAAGCCGGCTGCGCCCCACGCGATAGACGCGTAGCAAATGAGGATGCGAGAGTTGGGTCGCTCTTCGCCACTGACTGAGTTGAGCCTCGGCCGTAGCTTGATCCGCGGGAACGAGTTTTATGGCCGCTTTTTTGGCCTCCGGCGGGCTGAGCTCGGTGAGGTACACTGCACCGTGTTCCGCGCCACCCAGATATTGCCGCAAGAGAAACTCGCCATCAACAACTTGGCCTTCCCACTGTTTCCAGGCCTCGGTCATAGAGCACACTCCGCCTGTCTGATTTGCTGGGTAAAGATCATTGTAGGTGAGTATTCACCGCTTTTGGCGTCCAAGATTATTTTCTTGGTCTAAAGGTCAAGGCTGACGTCTCTCAAGGTGAGTACGGTCGGGCTTAGTATCAGGTTTGTGACCGAACTCGGCCTGTACCCATGGCGTTCCTTGACTTGGCGACCGCGCGACTCAATAATGATAAAGCATGAGCGTACGCGCCGGAGGCGCTGACATGTTCCTTGACGTCAAGGACCTTGCCGTCCGCAAGTTGCGCATTCGGAAGAGTTACGCGCCAGGCAACATTGATTTTCACTCGGCGGAGATCAAGCAAGTGAGTCCGCTCGAAGTGACCGCCACGGCGGAGTTGCTGGAGGGCCAGATCCGCATCGAGGGTCAGCTAGAAACCAAGATTCAGTTGGTTTGCGCTCGGTGTTTGGAGCCGGTGGTGGAAGAAGTGAGTCGCGCATTTGACCTTTTTTATGCTCCCGTACCAAAAGATGCAAAACCGAAAGAAGACCGTTTGAAGGATGACGATACGGAGATTGGTTTCTTTGAAGGTGAAGGACTCTTCTTGGCGGACGTGGTAAAAGAGCAGGTGTTACTGGCGTTACCTCTAAAAGTCATTTGCCAGAGTGATTGCCGGGGTTTGTGCCCGAATTGTGGCGCAAGCCTGAACCACGAAGAGTGCCGGTGTGAGACCCACGCGACGGATGCACGATTGGCCCCTCTCGCGCGCCTCAAGCAGGACTGGCTGAAAAAACAATAGTTTCCCGGGCTGCGAGCCCGATATCATCCGCCCAGTGGGGCGGGACCGAGGAGTACTGCTATGCCTAATCCGAAGCGGCGCCATTCGAAGAGACGAACTAGCACCCGGCGCGCACACGACTTTTTGTCGAAGCCAGCACTGGGGAAATGTCCGAACTGCCACGAAATGAAGCAGCCACATCAAGTGTGTCCCCATTGCGGTTATTACAAAGGCAAAGCCGCGCAAGAATCGGCTTAAATATTTCAGTTTTTGTCTTAGCCCGCGGACAAAAATCCCATGATCACCATCGCTGTTGACGCCATGGGCGGAGACCACGCGCCCCGCCCCGAGGTCGAAGGCAGTGTACTTGCCGCACGAGAATTCGGCGTGCGCATTCTGCTGGTCGGACAGCCGGCGGCGATACGAGCGGAGTTGGCTAAGCATGAAATTCAGAAGTTACCGATCGAGGTCGTGCCGGCCAGCGAAGTCATCACTATGGAGGATCACCCGGCACAAGCGTTCCGCAGGAAAAAAGATAGTTCGGTGCACGTAGCGGCACGCCTCGTCCGAGAGACGAAGGCGGATGGGTTTGTAAGCGCCGGGAATACCGGTGCCGTAATGACGGTGGCGCGCTTTTTGCTCGGAACCCTGGAATCGGTTGACCGTGTGGCGCTAGCGGCCCCTTTTCCTAACGGCAAGGCTGGCGTTTCCGTTTTGCTGGACGTTGGTGCCAATGTAGATTCGAAGCCCGAGCACTTGGTGCAGTTTGCGGTGATGGGCGAGATTTATTACCGGGCTACGTTTGGGAAACGTCGCCCGCGGGTAGGATTGCTCTCCATCGGGGAAGAAGAGAGCAAAGGAAACGAATTGACTCGCGAGGTGCACAATCGGCTGAAAAAGAGCTCCGTGCACTACGTCGGAAATGTTGAGGGTGGAGACTTATTTTCTGGCGACGTGGACGTAATCGTCTCCGATGGATTCGTGGGCAACATCGCCCTGAAGATTTGCGAAGGCCTAGCGGTTCAAATATTCGGCTTGTTAAAGAAATCGATGAAGAGCTCGTTGGTTTCGCAGCTCGGCGCACTCCTTTCACAGAGTGCATTCAAGGGACTGAAGAAAACCATTGATTACACCGAATACGGTGGCGCGCCGCTGCTGGGGGTGCGCGGCGTCTGCGTGATCGGGCACGGACGCTCCAACGCCAACGCCTTCAAGAACGCCATTCGCGTGGCTGCAGGCCTCGCTCGCGCACAGATGAACGAAAAAATCGAAGAGGAACTCTCGGCCACTACTATTCATCCCGACCGCGCCGTGGTACGCGCGTGACTGATTAAGAACAGGAATTGACAATGGGAAAAGTAGCATTCATGTTTCCGGGACAAGCCTCGCAATACCCAGGTATGGGCAAAGAGCTATCGGAGAAATACCCGGTGGCCAAAGCCGTTTTTGATGAGGCGGATCATGCGTTAGGATTCTCGATCTCCCAGATATGTTTTGCTGGGACGGAAGAAGATCTGAAACTTACGGCTAATACTCAACCCGCCATTTTGACGTGTTCGGTGGCAATTTACCGTGTCCTCGAAGAGAAAGGCCTGTCTCCGGATTTTGTTGCTGGACACAGCCTTGGCGAATACTCGGCGTTAGTGGCTGCGGGCGCGCTGAAGTTCGCCGATGCCGTTCAGCTTGTCCGTAAGCGTGGAACGTATATGCAGCAAGCCGTTCCCAATGGTGAAGGTGCGATGGCGGCGATCATGGGATTATCCCCAGCGATAGTCCAGGATGCATGCAAACGAGCGGCGCAAAACCAAGTTTGCTCACCTGCTAACCTGAATTCTCCCGAGCAGACGGTAATTTCCGGGCATGCGGCTGCAGTTAAGCGAGCGGTCGAGCTCGCGTCGCAAGCTGGTGCCAAAAGAGCGGTGATTCTTTCGGTATCCGCGCCATTTCATTCTGCGTTGATGATGCCGGCGCAAGAGAAGCTGGAAAAAGATTTGCAAAAAACAGATTTCACCAAGTTGCGCGTGCCGCTCGTTACTAACGTCGATGCCGACACGACCACCAGTGCAAACGAAGCACGCGACGCGCTGGTGCGTCAGGTATCGATGCCAGTGCGCTGGGAAGAATCCGTGCGCCTATTGATCGAAGAGGGTGTCAATACATTTGTAGAAGTCGGGCCCGGAAAGGTGCTTACCGGGTTATTGCGGCAAATTGAGCGATCGGTAGCCGCGCTGAACGTGGAAGATGAAAAGAGTCTAGCGGCGACGGTCGATAAAATCGGGGGAGCCAGGTCGGATGCGGCTTAGCTGATGATTGTGCTCATGCCTGCTGTTTCTGCTTAGGGTTTAAATTTTTCATCAAAATGTGTGTTGCACGATACAGTGAATGCGAAAATTCTACAGTCTTAAAGCGGTGGCTCCAATGCTTAGAAGCTATTGCACAACCCTCCGTAAGACGATCATGAAGCAGGCGATATGAAAGAACGCGCGATAGATCGTGAGCGAGCGGTCGTAGCGCACCACCAAGCGGCGGAAGTTTCCAAGCCAGGCGTTGGTGCGTTCGACGATCCAGCGACGCCGGTACCGTCGCAGCGCTCGGCCATCTTGCGTCGCCGGTTTCTTGCGGTTGGAGCGATGCGGCGCGATCAGTTCGATTCCGCGCCGTGCCAGCCGCTCGCGCAACGGATCGCTGTGGTAGGCTTTGTCGGCGATCACCCGCATCGGTTTCTGCCGAGGACGCCCTGCACGA
>DATNMX010000094.1:0-3423 GCA_035602135.1 Candidatus Dormiibacterota bacterium | reverse complement strand
TGCTCATCGTTCGTGACGCCCTAACTGGCACGCGCCGGTTCTCCGATTTTCAGAAGAGCCTGGGATTGGCAAAGAACGTCCTGAGCGCGCGTCTTAAGAAGTTGGTTGCGCGCGGAGTCATGGTACAGGTGCCGGCTTCGGACGGCAGTGCCTACCAGGAATATGCCCTAACCCAAAAAGGCCGAGACTTGTTCCCGGCCATCGTTGCTTTGCGCCAGTGGGGAGAAAGTTATCTCTTCTCACGCGGAGAGAAACGTTTTCAGGTTCTGGACAAACGCACCCAGAAACCCCCTAGACTGGAAGTGCAAAACGCGAAAGGAGAAATCCTTACGGCGAACGATCTGGAACTGGTTACTGTTAGGAATTGAACGGACGTTTTACGCCGTCCAAACCTCCTCGTAGCGCCCGAAAGGAACCGACCGCCGCGCGAGCAGAGCTTTCCTGGGTCAGAGCAGAATGTTCGAGCCCTCCTGGCTCCCTGGGAGGGCGCAATTCCCTGTATGAAGGTCGAACGCGGCCCTGCAGCGCTCGATCGCTTCAAGAACATCGTTTTCCAAACTATTTACCAGCGCGGCCCGCGCTCCTTTGCGGATGGCAGCGCCTCCGTCAAGAAGGCGAGCGGCTCCATTTCCCGCAAATCGAGCGACTGGATGAAGTTGTGCGTCTTATAAGCGACTTCGTTACCCGGCTGTGAGACAGCGTCCACGGGGAAACGGGCGTTAATTTCCGGGGCCAGCAGGTCGGTCAACTACTTGTCCCGGCGGCAAGAAGTCAGGGAGGTCAAGGCGAGCTACGCCAATTCGGTAGTCAGCCATCCCGTAATAGACATCGAAGCGGTCCGGTGAGCCGAGATCGTCGCGCCGGTCGATGCCGGTGGGGAACACGACGTTGGCGATCGTCCCTCGGCGTTCCTGCGGCAGCGTCGGCGTTAACACCGGTTCTGTCGAACGATAACGGATGACTTGCGGGTGTTCTTTCGAGAGCACCATCACCCCGGCGGCGTAACACAAGTGATGCACACCATTGCTGGGTTGCCCAATCTCGCTGACGCCGTGGTAAACGACCAGCCAGCCGTGCCGGGTCAGGATCGGCGGAGTGCCGCAGCCAATTTTGAGCCGCTCCCAAGGCGACACCGGACTCGCCAGCCGATGATGAGAAAACTGGTCGACGAGACTTGGCTGAAAAGCTTCCAAGGAAATCGGACGGTAGGAAATCCATATGCTTTCGCGATCAAGATCCACCTCGTGGGAGGCGGCGCGGCAGGTTTCCTCCGGAGCGGTTCCAGGAAACAGCGGCCGGTGAAGCAGGGCCAACTCCGGTTGCCCCGAGGGATTCGGAATGGCAGCGGGGAATGGGCAGGCATCCTTGTCGTCCACGTTGCTGAGATCCAAGCCCTGAAACGGAGCAAAAGGGACGAGCCCCAGCCGCTGCCAGTGAAAGAGGTCCTGCGAAACTGCCGCCGCAATGCGTGGGCCACGCGGCGAACGCGCCGTATAAGTCATGATGTAGCGCTGCAGCGGTTCGACGAACGTGACGCGAGGGTCTTCGCAGCCCCCGCTGCCGTCGGGCCCGCGCTCGTAATCGGTTTCCGGCTCCAGCGCAATGCCGAGACGCTCGACGCCTGCCGGGTCCCCGGCTTCATTGAACCGCACTCGGGCAATGCCGATCCGCGAGTAATTCCCACGCGCAACCAGCCGCGGGAAGATGTAGAGCTCGCCGTCCCGGCCGCGAGCGGCAGCAGGATTCAGCACGCCTTCGACCTCCTGGATGTTACCCGGCTCTGGCTCCATCAACATTCCCAGACGCTGCAAAGTAAATCCGCTCATGTTTTCATAACCTCATGCTGTCTGGTCGCTGAGCGCTAAATGCTCGATGATTGTTGGGATAACCCGCTTCGTCTCGTTAGGATCCTTAACTGAAATGCAATCCACCCCCGCTTCTTTGGCAGGATAGTCGTTCCCTCCCAGGTACAAGGCATCGCCGATATAAATCATCTCTTTCAACGAAATGCCCAACAGGTCTCGGAGTTTCCGGATGCCATAGGCCTTGTCAATGCCAGGTTTGGTGATGTCAATCGATGTCGAGCCCCCAATTCGAACGGAAAATTCGGGAATAAGAGTGTCGAGGATTGCCTTGATCTTTTTCCGCTTGCTGAAATCGGGATCCCACTTATTTTTTTCTTCTAAAGGCGCCTTCTGACCCAAGGCCGAAAATGTGATCTGGCTGCCCCGGTCTTCGATTTGTTCGCCCCGCAATTTGTCTGTCTTAAAGTCCGCGTTGATAATCGCCTTCGTAAGAGAACTCAGAATCTTGTCTCGTTCCTCTGCAGTTAAATCTTCCGAATAAATCTTTTTCCATGCCGCTGAGTCGTATCGGTAGAACTTTGTTCCGCAGGTTGGAAGGAGAGACAGATTTGCCAAGCGTTCGTCATGGGGAAGATTGGAGAGCAGTTGTTTTTCGAACTGCGGCCAATCGCCTCCTGAGATCACCGCTACTTTGACGATCAAGAGAAGATCATGCAGCAGTCCCGACATTTCAGAGTCAAGAGGCGACTTGCTTCCGGCAAGAGTGCCGTCCAGATCAAACACAATGAGTTTTTTCACTATATCTCCATCATGATGAATTCTTGCGATCCTCAATCAGAGTTTCCGACCCTGTGAACCATCCTGCTGTTTACCGGTTTGGCGACGGTAGCATTCACTGAATCACTCATTTGCCGCTCCTTTCTTCAACTTCAGCGGAGACCGCCGCTTCCGAAGATGATTTCTCCGGTGAGCCACCTGGCTTCGTCGGACGCGAGAAATGCAACGATCAAACCGATGTCCTCCGGCTCTCCGGTCCGACCGTGCGGAGTCAGCGCCTTGATCGCGTTTGCGACTTGCTCGTAAGTCTCCATGGCACGCTGCTCGGACGAGCTATTCAGGTTGTGCGGATAGCCGAGCGCGATCAGTTGGGCGAAAAGAAACGATGGAAGCCAGACCCATCTCGAGCAGCGTATTGATCGGCTCTCCTAAGAAGACTGATTCGCTCTTGCATGGTTCGAGCGGTTCGACCAGTCGCCCGTCAGTGATCAGGCCTCTGCCCGTGCGTTTGCAGGAGCGGACTTGTTGGCAAGCCTTTACCAAGCAAGTCTGCCTCCATCTTCCGCGCAAGAGAAGCGGGGACGAGGGCGTTCAATATGCGGTTGAGCCGGCCTGGAACGATTCTGGAGCGGTTTTTGGACGAGGCACCCGTGACGAGTGCCCAGGGGCCGAACCTTTTTTTATCGAGCGCGACTGTCAGCTTTTCGCTCCGTTCTGCCTGCTTAGGGCTTGTTGTGTTTGTTGTGTCATAAATTATTCGTTCGAATTAATTCTGTGTTCTGAGCATACGATCGACCGATCGGCTCATTTGTTTCAAAATAAATCCAGGCGCCAAGCGATT
>DATNMX010000093.1:0-32600 GCA_035602135.1 Candidatus Dormiibacterota bacterium | reverse complement strand
CAAAGCCCGCACCGTAATGGTCATCAAGCGCAGCATGGCCGCAGGCTTCGCCGGCATCGACAACCCCCTCTACTACCTCGACCAAACCCTAATGCTATTCGGCGACGCCAAAAACTTCGTAGGCAACATCGTCCGCGAACTCTCCGGCGCCGACCACCACTAGCTTCAGTTGACCGAATTGTAAGGAATACGATCTATTCGAGATCGGGCGGAGTCACCTTGGCAATCCAGGAGTCGTAGTCGGAAGTGAAGCCCGCTTTTTGCTGCAGGGCATGAACTTGGCGCTCCACCTTCGCCAGCTGGTCGTCTGAAAGCTGTGGGATCACTTCAATCTGCTTCCCAATCGCGTTCATGGCACTCGCGACTTGCTGTTCAGCACTGCCAGCGCCAGCGTTTCCATCGTCGGCCTTCATGCAATCCACCACGCGCTTGGTCACTTTCTGGCTGTGCACCAGCGACACACGGATGTTCCCCTGTCCGGTGACGACGTTTCCGACACCGAATACGCGGTCCATAGCGGTGTACCGCGGCACATCCTTGCCAGCGAATGTGTAGTATTCACCATTCATGTTGATCCCAGAAAGTTTCTCCGGCACCGAGCCGATCGAAGAAACGACCAGCGGCGCGCGGAGTTCATGTTCCGAGCCGGGGATCGGTTCAGCCTTGCGGCCCTCGATTTTCGTTTCAACCACCTTCAGCCCTGCGAGCCGTCCATTTTGCACGATGATCCCGGTCGTCAGCCTGCAATCCTGGAAGCGAAACAGGTATTTGGCGCGCGCCAAGCGCAGCATTTTCTGCCGAATCTGTTCCGTTTTGGCGATCTGCTCGGACGTCGCGTTGTCGGGTGGTTGCGCCAGCGGCATGTCCTGTTCGCGGCGGCGATAAATTAGGAGGCAACCCTTTACTCCCAACTCTTCCGGCTTGATGCCGTGCTTTTTGCATACCTCCGGAATACCTTTTTCCAACTCATGCATGTTGGTCTGAATGCCGCGAGTTCTTAAAGCACGTTCGTAGTTTTCGAGCTGGAGCACCTTGACCACGTCAAGTGACGCCAGCCCGCCGCCCACGACCACCGCTTCGTCGGGCGTTTCATAGCGCGGTCCGCGATAGTCCTTTTCGTTCTTGTGGTTGTACCAGTAGATAAAGGGATTTTGGTAGACGAGGCCTTTGTCGACGTACTGCTCTGCTTCCGGCACGCCCAATTCTCGGTCGCGCCACGCGCCATTGGCGAGAATCACCGCCGAAAAGCCCCACTCGAGAAGCTGGGGGAGATTAAAATCTCGGCCTAGCTTGGTAGAGGGGATGAAATACACATTCGGCTTCTTCATGCGCGCGTCGATTCGGCCATATTCCTGTTTGCGCTGCTCGACGTGCCAACGCGGCAGACCGTCTTCGATCTTGCCGTACGGCCGCGTGTTCTGCTCGAACACGGCGACTCGAATTCCGTGATCCGCCAGAATTTCGGTCGCCACCGAGCCTGAAATCGCGCCGCCAATTACCGCCACGAAATGATGCCCAGAATTCGTCATATATCTGCCACCCCGTGTATTGGAGCGCGATTGTACAACGCAAATCGTACAAAGTGTCCTCAACCACCGAGGGTTTGCAAATCATCCTCATCACGCAGGTTTGGACCTCACGTCGGAATGTCTAAGAGTGTCCCCACCCCCTCCCCCCGTTTTTTTATAAGTGTTCATTCTAAAGGAAGTTAAAGTTGTTTGTTTTGATGCACTTTTGCAAGTGTTGATTCTAGATGACTTGCATGGCACCAAAATTATGCAAAGAGCAGTGAGAGAGCCGCAGCCACATCTGAGCACAGAGAAAGACCGAAATGCGATCTTGGAAGCCGCAACGAAGGTACGCTCCGGGGAGTGGAACCCTTCGCATAACGCACTCAAGGCAAGTCGCGGCGAATGAAAGGGTTGCGGGCGTAGGTTGTCTGGAGGTTGGGGCACTCGCGGCGAGAGTAAGAGCTGCTCGACAGTTATAACAAGACTTGTTATATTCTAGTGACAAGATTATAGCAGACACAGAGAATCAGGATTGCTTATGAATGGGCAACAGCTAAGAGAAGCGCGGTTGCGCGAGGGCTGGACGCAGGAGCGCGCGGCAGAAAGGCTCGCGGTTACGCAAGCCTATCTTTCGATGGTCGAGCGCGGCCACCGTGTTTTGCCCTCTGTCCTTGTCCGCAAGGCGGTGGAGATCCTGCATGCTTCACCGACGGCGCTTCCGCTGCGCGAGGAGGGGGTCGGTGCACCCAGCGACAGCGATAAGCTGCGATCAGAACTCGCGGGGCTGGGCTACCCCGGATTCGCGCACGTGCGGGGAAGGGTGCGGCGCAATCCCGCGGAAGTCCTGCTGAACGCCCTGAATAAGTCGGACCTTGATACTAGAGTTGTGGAAGGATTGCCGTGGCTGGCCTTCACCTATGCCGACTTGGACTGGGATTGGGCAGTGCAGAACGCCAAGCTCCATGACCTGCAGAACCGGCTGGGATTTGTGACCACGCTCGCAAGTCGATTGGGGGCTTCTCCTTCAAGCAGGGAGTCAAGCGACGAACCACGTTGCCGGAGGCTGAAGGAATACGCGGCTGTTCTGGACCGTTCCCGTCTGGCAAAGGAAGACACCCTCTGCCACGATTCCCTAACGGAAGCGGAAAGAAAATGGCTACGGGTGAACCGCCCCGCGGAAGCCGCTCATTGGAATCTGTTGACCGACATGAAGGCTGAGAATCTTCCTCATGGCAGGCCCTAAACACGTCCCCGAACCGTGGCGCTCCTTTCTGGAGGAACTCGATCAGCGGGCAACAGAAGAGACGCGTATGGATTGAATTCCTCTGGATTTAGGGAGGCTGGCTCACCTGCCGTGAAGTCTAGGTAACTCTAACACAGTCCAAAGGTGGGTTACAGAGCGCGGGAACCGAAGCCCGAGCTAGCAGGCATGAAATTCCAGCAGGCCTGCTACGTCAACTCGGACTTGCTCCTCACGTTGGCGGGTGAGACAGGCTTTTGAATTGGGTGGCGCGCCCTTTGAGGTGTCGTTTCTCAAAGGGTGCGGCTTTCCCAAGTGTTTACCACTAACTTGACCTACCTCCTTTTCGTCTTGGGCGACCTCACCCGCTTTGCATTTGCATTGATTCGTCGGCGAGTGGACCCATCTCGTTTCTTATAGGCGACTCCTGACGTTGCTGATTGCACCATATACGCCGAGCGCGTCATTCCGGCTTGCCCAGCCAGACGGTCGATCAGCTCGATCTGGTTCTCGCGCGCAGTAACATTGACGCGAACGGTTTTCGCCTTGTGGAAGTCCGGGGTGACTAGAAACGCTACCGCATTTTGTCTGTCGGGGTCTTCAACCAAATCATCTATCTTTGATGGCTTGGGAATCTTTTCTCCGTCTTCCATCATGCCTGCTATATGAAACGCCAACGCTTCTGGAGCCCTACGGCTAGCCTCATCGAGTGTCTTTCCTGCCGTTACGCAGCCGGGAAAATCAGGGAAGCTGACGCCAAAATCAGATTTGCCGTCTTTATGCAAATATGCGATGTAGTCCATTTTTACCTCAGCCTGATGTTCGCTTGTTTTTCAATGCTTCTGAGCGTGCCGATGGGGATGTCACGGACCGGATGCGGCACGGTAACTCTTCCCTTTCTCGTACTGTGCTTAAACTGCTTGTGACTCCCCTGGTGCGCAACTTCATACCAGCCGTGTTCCCGCAAACGCTGGATGACCTCACGGCTGCTCATGCCCTAGAATACACACTTTTAACACACTAATCAAAGCGAGGCCATCAGCGGCTGAAGCCTTGTTGATTTGGCGTCCCTTACGGCACGGCTGAAGCCGTGCCCCGACGGAGACTCAGAGCGCGAGATACACCACTTGGACGAACTGGTCGGAGTTGAGCATGCCTTTGCCCCAGACGGGGTCGAGATCGGCGAACGGTTTTTCCGCGACGGCTTCGTCGGCGGATTTTCCCGCGGACTTCAATTTTTGCAGGCGATCGCGGGCGGTGACGAGCATGTCGCGGAATTTCGCGAGGTCCGCTTTGTTGCCGAGCGGCCCGTGCCCCGGAACAATCTTGGTGTAATTGCCGGCGAGCGGGAGAACTTTGTCGGCGGCCGCGATCATGCCGCTGATTTTGCCTCCCGTGCTGGAGTCGATGTAGGGATATAAGCCGTTGAAGAAGGTGTCGCCCATGTGGATGACGTTGGCCTTTTGAAAAAGAACGTAGATGTCCGTGTCCGTATGCGCGGGGGCAAAGTGTTGGAGCCTGAGCGTCTCGCCATTGGCTTCCAGCTTGTAACTGGCGGCGAAAGTCTGCTGAGGCAAAGCCTCCGCGGGCGAGGGGTCGAAATGCAAGCCAAACACCGGCAGATCATGCGGCTCGGACATGCGCTTCTTGGTGTTTTCGTGCGCAAGGACGGTGGCCCCCGCGGCGTGCAGAGGGGCGTTGTTGTCGGTATGGTCGAAGTGCCAGTGGGTATCAATGACGAATTTCAGAGGGGCGTTGCCGATGCCGTCGAGCGTCTCCTTGAGCTTGGGCCAAGCGGGCGAAAGGAAAGTGTCAACGACGAACTTGCCGTCGGGTCCGTTCAGCACTACGACGTTTCCGCCAGGGCCGGAGAGCAGAGTGAGATTGTCCGCGAGCTTTTGCGCTTGAATGGGAACCGCCCCCATCTGCGCGCGAATACTCGCAAGATGGTCGGCCGCCGAAGGCGCCTGTTGCGCGTAGTCTACGGCCGAGGCGCGGAGAAGCGTCGCGGGAAAGAGGTGGGCCAGGAAAGCGCTGCCCGCCAGCGTGGCGGAATCTCGCAACATTTCGCGGCGTGAGGTTTGCTTCTGCAAGAAATCGAATTTCATGTTCTTCCGGCCTTTCGACTGAGGTTTCGATTGCGGTCCGCTGGGGTCCCGCAATATACCGCAGTTTGCTATTCCGCGACGCCAAAAACTTCGTCGCCAACATCCCGCGGACTAACCGGCGCCTCCGACTTAGTTGACAGGCCCGGTTTCTGCTTCCGGATGTGTGGCAAATAAAGGACTTGCGCGCTACTGGCCGATGGGACGGTGTTGGGAAGGAAACGCGGGGCGCAAATGCGTGGGGACTCCATCTACCGGATTTTGTACGCTTTATACATAAGGGATACCCGCCGGTTTCGATCTGTACATTGATTAGGGGAAGGGGTCAAACCAGTCACCTCGTCCCATTCGCCTCAAGGGTTCCCGCTTTGGAGGTGTGAAATGTTTAACTCTCAGGGCCTTCGCAAACTTTCCCTTGCCGTAGCAGCGGCAGCGTTTCTTACCGTTACAGGCTGCTCGAACCAGGCCACGGACCAAGCCAAGAACCAGACTCCTGCCCCGGCCAAGAAAGCTGCGGCAGCGAAGCCTGCGGCCAGCAAACCCGCAGCAGCCAAGCCTGCCGCCAACAAACCCGAGGCGGGCAAGGTTGTCGCCGCGAAAGGCGCGGCAGCCAAGCCGGTCACCATCTCAAGTAAAGTGACGCAGCAAACGACGCTGGTCACAGTGCCGAAGGGCACGACTGTCAGCGCGACCATCGGCCAAGCGCTCGCCAGCAACAAGAACCACGCGGGTGATACCTTTGCCGCGATCCTGTCTTCGTCCATCAAGGTGGACGGAAAGACGGTGATTCCGAAGGGTACGCACATCACCGGCCGCGTCGTAGCGGCCCAGAAGAAGGGTCCGGCGCAGTTGACCGTGGCTCTCGCTTCGGTCGACCTCAACGGAAAGTCCTACAAGCTGGTAACCGACACGATTAATCCGTCCGGCAAAAGCCCGGCCAAGAGCAATGCCACCGACAGCGATGCGGCGAAGGCAAAGGACACAAAGGACATAACCCTTGCCGCCGAGCGCCGCCTGAAGTTTAAGCTGGCCAAGGCCGTCAAACTTCCGGTCAAAAGCTAAAAAAATAGTCCTTAGCTGCCGCGCCCCAGCCAGCGCAAAGCTGGTTGGGGCGCGGTGTTTCTTGGCGGTCGCGCTCACCAGGCCAATTGTCCGGGCGCTCGCTGCGCCGCCGACTACTACGGACCGGTCAGAGGGATTGAAGAATTTGATAGTTACGAAGGAAATTTTGCATTAGAATCGCGCCGTTGGAGCATAAGACGGGCGACGAACCAAGCAGCGCAGCCCAGTTAGAACAGGCCGAACACCAGGGTAGAGACGAAGGCTGTGACCGGACAGAGTGTCCCGAGCCGGCCGCTGGAAGAGTCGCCGCAACGAAAGGGGGCTCTCAACACATGAATCGGATCCCCGTTTCCTCGGAAGGCATACTAGAAGTTGGATACCATCAAGATACGGACACCCTTGGGACCCTTGAGCTGAAGTTCTCGAATGGCGGCGTGTACGAGTTCTTTAACGTGCCCACCAAGATGTACGACGAATTCATGCACGCGCCCTCGAGAGAGGACTATTATTTCGCGAAAATCGGCAAGCGCTTCCCGTGCACGCGCGTGGCGTGAAGGCGCGCTGAGGCCTGCTGGGGAACTGAGGACGGATGCCAAGCGGGGTCCGGATGCCCGCTGCAGAAGTACGTGTGTGACAAAATGATTGTGACAAGAGGATAGCCGAGGCGCATGGCAGCCGAGCGTGAAGTCGCGAAGGCCCCCGGAATGGTTCCCGACGAGCAAAAGCAAGAGCCTCGCTCCAAAGGGATCACCACAGCGCGCAAGAAGAAACCAAAGGAACTTGCGGTCATAACGGAATGCTGCACGGGCTGCGCGGGCTCGCCGGCTTGCGTGGAGTATTGCCCGGTGGAAGACTGCATGTTCTGGGTGCCGGACGAGGATAATTTTCCATTTGGGCGCATCCAAGTGGATCCCATCCAGTGTATCGGGTGCAAGAAATGCGTCAGCAAGGGACCAGACGGATGCTTCCTCGATGGTTGCCCGTGGGACGCCATTGTGATGGTCGACATCGCCGAAGTGGAAAAAGTCGTCGGGGCGATGACGTATTGAACGGCAGTGACTCGTGAATCGTGAGAAACCGATTGTCACCACGATAAGGGCCGAGGCCATTTTTGTGGCGGCCCGGAATAGCGAACCCTGAAAAGAACAGATATTGGAAGCCTAGGGCTGGTGCATAGCTCTGTCTCGAATGGCCTTTTCGGTGAGGCGGGCTTGCTCGCGTAGGCGATCGGGGATTTCGGGGACGTTGCGCTCGTAGATGCGGATAGCTGCGAGATCATCGAGTTGGCCGACCAGGTAGAGCGCGCGAAGCGCTTCCCACACTTGCTCTGAGCTGGGGTCGATGGCGGCAACTTCCGTGCCGGCGGCTACGGTTGCCCCAGTCGCGACGGAAAGCGTGCGAATGCGGCCGCTGATGGGCGACCTTATCTCCGTCGTGCGCGATCCATCCTGAAGTTTGGCGATCAGGCCGCCCTGTCGTATTGAGGTTCCCACCTTGTCCGCGTCAATGACGCGGCCGGCGACAGGAGCGCTGACGGACGCGGGCTGCAAGAGAGAAACGATCTGAGGCCGGCCGGTGGCGTCGCCGAAGCGAACTAGAGATAGGGCGGCGTTGCCACGCACCATCAGCGAGGAATCCTGGAACATCTTCAGCAAAGTTTCGTGGAAGGCCGCGGCCGAAGTGTCCTGGCCCATCACCCAGGCATCCGTGTTGCGGACTTCTTCCACGGGGTGCGAGGCAAGGCGCAGCAGTTGCGGATACCACAGCGTCGCGCCGCTATCATGGCGAGCCATGCGCTCGCCCAATTGCACCAGCGCGTGCTGGATGTGACGCGGGTGCTTGTCGTCGTTCAGGTATTCGGTGATCTGCTTGTCCGAAAGCTGGCGTCCAAACCAGGTGCTCCACCAAAACAAGAATGGCATAAGCACAATGAGCCAGGCGGTGACGAAGAAAAGGAGGCGATTGCGAGTGGACATGCGGTGGCGAATACGCGCAGGACGCGCCGGAGAATTCTCTACGACTGCAGACGGATTCGCTGCTTCCGGCGTTAGTGGGTGGCTCGCCATGTGTATTCGGTTGATGGGTTCTTGGATTTTAGTCCGTCTTCGCCGCCGGCAGGCCCTTTGACGAAGCACCCTTATTTTTTCCGATCAAGCCATGATCACGACATTCCAGGAGAACATTCAGAAAGAAGATGCCGGATACGGTGAGAAGAATCAGGCTCATGAACAGGCCGTCGACGCTGAGAAGAGAGCCGACGATGATGATCCAGGCAACGCCGGCGAGCGAGATAAGGCCGAGCAGTAAGGAAAGCAAGAGCATCAGTAGAAGCAAAAAACCTCCTTACTTCCAAGTTGGGGCGTGGTCTCGCAGGTCCGCGTCTCGTCCGTCCCAAAACTCGATCATGCTCAAACCGTAAAAGAGGCGGCGGCCCTTCGAAGCTCCCCTCGAAGCTCGGGGTAAACAGGATAAACAAGACCGCCGCACTCCAAAAGTTACGTGCCGGGCTTGAAGGTGACGTCGACGGTCTTGCTGTCTTTTGCGGCGAGCGTCACTTTTTGATCTTGCTCTCCGAGCTTTTCATGCACGAAGGCAATCGTGTAATCGCCTGGCGGCAGGCCTTTGATTTCGAACTTGCCGTCCGGACCGCTGACCGCATAGTAGGGGCTCTTGACCACGCTCACGAACATGCGCATCCAAGGGTGCTGGTTGCACTTCACCGGCAGCAGGATTTCTTCGCGGGCAAAGCTCTTTTCTATCGGCGCGGCTTGCGGAGCCTGCGACTCGTTCCACTCGCGATTATCTTTCGGAGTGGGGTGAATGTTGTGCGTGGTGGGATCGCCGTTAACGATCTTAATGGTCTGGCCGGCCATCACGCCGACCACGTGGGGCTTGTACCTGCAACCGCTCTGCGTCAGAGTGACGGCGTCTTTCGGAACGTCGAAGGTGCGACTGCCGAGTCCCTCTTTCACGTAGATGAAAACGTTTTCGAGGCGCCCTCCGCTCACGACAATGTTCTCGGCAGTGTTTGAGCCCTGACAGTTGGAATCCTGGCTCATGTCAATTTTTGCGGGCTTCGGCGCGGCACCCTCGAATTTTACCGTTCCGACTACGATTGCGACAGTGGCGGGATCAATCGGCGTGGCTGCCGGGGTTGCTGCGGTGGGAGCTGCGGGCTGCTCCTCTGCGGTTTCCTTCTTGCCGCATCCGGCCAGCAGAACCAGTCCGAGCAAGACCGATAGGCTCCAGATTGCTAGCGATTTTTTAGTTTTCATTTTGTTCCTGCCTCTCCCTTGAAATCTGACCCTTGAAACCTGAAAGGTCAACTAAATCCGGGCTCCTATTCGGGAGCGCGATTAGCGGAGCCGCGCGCTGCGCTCACCCCAGAGGAAGTGCCGCTCGCCGCCGGCATGCGCGCCATCGATGCGCTCACTCGCCGCTGCTCCTCCGGAGTGAGCTGGAAAATGTATTCCACCAGGAGCTTGGTGTGATCCTTATCGTATCCCACGAAGGATGAAGGCGTGGGGCCGGAGAAAGTCCAGCGGTTATTTTCGCGCTTAAACAAGCCGGAAGGCATTGAGGTGCCGGGGCTGATGGCCTGCGGGTCGATAATCCAGCGCTCCACCCAGTCTGGTTTGAGGCGTCCCTTAGCTTGCAGGAAGTTGGGCGCGGTGGCCGTACGATCGTGGGCGGGATCGCCGGTGGCATGGCATTTCAAACAAGGCGCGGCCGGGCTGCTGAAGAGGCTGCGAGCCATGTCGGTTTCCTTGGCGGTGAGCATCGGCCGCTGTTCCTGAATATAGGGAAACGGCTGACGCGAGAGCGCCTGGAAGAAGCGCACCAGCTTGCCCAATTCATTTTCCGAGAAGGAGAAGGTGGGCATGCGCACCTGAAGATAGGGGCGTATTCCGTTGCGGTTGGTGTCGCTGTCGCTGAGCGACGGATTGGTGAGGAAGTGCAAGAGCCACTGGGGATCGACGCGAGCGCCTTCGGTCAGAAGCTTGGGTGGAAGCTGCTCTTGCGCTTCTTGATAGCGGGCCAGGGCCATCAGCGAAGTTTTCTGGCCGGGAATCAACTGGTGGCAGCCCATGCAGTTATATTTTCGGATCACCCACCAGCCTTCTTGAACGTCGCGACGATAATCCAAGGGCTTGTATTGATAAGTGACGGGAAGAGCGCTTTCCTGGCTGCCCATGAGTAAAGTGGTGAGCGCGCGGACCTGTTCCTTGGTCAGGTGCAGGTTTGGCATGCGCAGTTTTTCTTCTTCGGGCTTGATTTTGCCTTTGTCCCAGACATTGGGCTCCGCGAGCTTGTGTTCGAAGAAGCCTTTGTCGTCATACCACGGCTGTTTGGCTGGGCCTTCCGGAAGGCGCGCGAGATCGTCCGGATCGGTGATGGGCTCGCTGCCGCCTCGCTGCGCAGTTTCGGTCAGCAATGCAAAATCCAGTCGCTCGATTGGTTTGCTGCCTTCTGAGGTCAGCTCCGTGCCGATGCGCCCTTCGTCTTCCAGGCCAGAAATTTCGTGGCAGCCGGCGCAGCCAAAGTGGCGAATCCACTTCTTGCCGTCGTCCTTCAACTTGGGATCATCCATGAAGGGAGCATCCGCGTAGGAGGAAGGCTCCTGTTTTTTCAAAGTAACCAGGTAACTGGCGACATCTTCCGCATCCTGTGGAGAGAGCCGCAGGCTGGGCATGACGGTCATGTTCTGGACTTGCAGTTCGTGTCCGTCGTTGGGGCATTTGCTGTGGTCCAAATCGAAAACATAAGCTAAGCCCTTCTTCTTGTAATCCTCCGGGCCGATATCCTTCTTCTCGTATGGACAGTATGGGCGAGTACGCTCGCGGGCGTTGTGGACCCAGCGGACCAGGTAATCGTAATTGTCCTTTTCGCCTACGCGCGTGAGATTGGCGGCGAAAGTTCCGCCTTGTACTTGGTCGCCTTCACCGATGGAATGACAGGCGAGGCATCCACGCGTTTCGAACAGTTCTTTGCCATGCGAGGCGCTGCCGGGCTTATGCTTCGGCAAAGGATCGGCGAGCGCCGACTGCCACAAGTAAGCGGAGATGGATTTGATCTGATCATCGTTGAAGCGGAAATCGGGCATCTTGGTGGTAGCGCGGAAGCCGCTGGGCTTCTTCAGCCAAACGGGAATCCAGTTCTTGTTCAGCTTCAGGCGAATGTCTTTTAGATTGGGACCAACTTTCTTCGTGTCTTGCAACAAGCTCTTGATGGTGCGGTCGAGCTGAACGATGCGCAGGTCGAGTTTGCTGTTGGTGACCTTCAAGGCTACGGCGCGATCGTTGAGGCGATTGGCTTCCTCGTTGGACTGGGCGGTATCGGCCTGCTTCATGAAATAGCTGGCTTGCTTGAAGTTGTCTTTCTTGTCTTGCTCGATGAGCTTGATTTGCTGGGCGATGGACAGCAGGTCTTCGGGCTCTTTGTCGTAGCCTTCGTAGCGGTGGCAGCCCACGCACCCACGCTGACGGAACAGATCCTTGCCTTCAGAGAGGGTCCAGCCAACATCGTCGCTCACAAGCACCATATCCGCGGCATGACAGGTCTGGCAGCCCGCTTCCATATTTCCCTTGGGGAATAAAGGCCAGAGCCAATGCTCGTAGTTGCCATGGGCTTTTTCGATGCTAGTGGTGGCGCGTCCATTGCCCTGATGGCAGGGCGAGCAGCCGAATTTATCCGGGTCGTGCGTCTTCAGCAGATCGGGCTCGGGATGGCTGGTGAAGGCGAGGGCGTACTCATCAGGCTTTTTGCCCTTGAGAGACATGGCCGCAGCGGTGAGTTTGACAGGCTCGCGAACGCCCATGTGACAGGATTCGCAGCGGTCCACGATGTTGGCGTCGGGCACGTTGATCTGCTGGATTTTGGCGTCCCAAGCTTCGGTCTTGTCTTGCAGGCCGGTGATCTGCGAAGGCGTGAGATTGATCATGTGCTCGGAAACGTAGGCGTCGAGCTTTTCCTTTTTCTCATTGACCGGCTTAATGAGCTCTCCAAGTTCAGCGCTGAGCCTGGTGCGCTCGTTTTTGAGGTCGTTGTAGACGTCTTCGAGTTGCGGGAAGGTGTATCGCTGTTTGCTGCCGTCAGGGTATTCGACCGTGGCGATTTCTTTCTTGTATTCGTCAAGATTTCGTTGTTTGCGTTGCTTTGCCGAGGAACTTGCCTCCGTTTCGATGTCATAAGTGGAGGCGTTGACGTAGGCGCGACGGTCAGTGAAAACATTTTGCACCGCGAGGATTTTGCCGCTGAGGTCGCGGAGCCTCTCATTGATTTCCCTTATGCGCGGCGCGGCGCTCTGGCTGGCCTGCTCGTAGGCTTGTTTGAGAGCTTGGTAGTCGGCGGTGCTCTCCACTTCTTTTTGCGAGGCGCCGGATTGGGAGCGAGCGTTCTTGAGGAAGGTGGTGTAACGGGTCTTCCATTCGTTCTGAAAGGTTTTCCAGGGACGCTGGCCGAAGTCTTCATCCCACAAAGCCCAGAACAAGGTAGCCATGAGGACGATCACCGCCACGACATAGTGCGGCGCGAGGGATTTGCTTACGATCGGATCGTCGTCGGGAATGGGCTTATCGGGCACCAGTTCCTCCTAACGCAGAAAACCTAAGAGCCCGCTTCGGAAAGCGGGCGCTACAAACCCTCGAAGAGCCACAACCTTGCCAAGCTGGGGCGCAGCGTGCTGCGCCCCTACAAAAGCCAAAGCACCTAGACGTTGAACCATGGTGTAATCCACACATACTTTATGTGGAACATCAGGCGGAGCAGCATCTTGATGGGCAGCGCAATCATGGTCAGGAAAAAAACCATCAAGATGGAGTATTGCAGCAAGCTCTTGCGCTGATAATTTTTCGCGTTGTAGCGGCGGTACAGCGCGTGCACCACAAAGCCGCCGATGGCGAAGAAGCCGCCGACTACCGCGGCGCCGAAGATGGCCTTGCCGAGGTTGGAGGTGATGCCAAAAAGGTCCGGTAAATCGCGATTGACCTCGTAGATGAGGCGGTTGTGATCCCAGGTTTGCCCGGGCCAGAACCACTGCCAGCCTGGACCGCGAATGAAGGTGCCGATGGTGATCATCGATACCCACAAGACAATGAAGCCGAAGAGGAACGTGCCAATCTCAAACTTGCGCTGCTTCCAGGTGTAATAGCCGGCGCCGAGCGGGTTGGTGTCTATGTAAGGAATCACCATCAAGCCAAAGATGATGAGTGTAGGCATGACCACGCCGGCGATCCACGGATCGAAGTAGACCAGCATTTCCTGCAAGCCCAAAAAATACCACGGCGCTTTCGCGGGATTCATGGTCAGGTTGGGGTTGGCGGGTTCCTCCAATGGAGCGTTCAGGGTAATCGACCAGACCATAAGAATAATGGTGACGATGATGGCGGCGAGAAATTCAATACGAAGAAGGAACGGCCAGACGTGGACTTCCTTTTGCCAGCCCGGCTGGAAGGGCCAAGCTTTGCGGTGATGGGTCTTGGCCAGCGCCGCGTCGCCTTCGAGCTGTTCGATGAGCAGGTCATTCGCATGAGCTTGCCGCCAGGCGAGGAAGATGTAGAAGGCGAGCAGAGGGATCAGCGCGACGATCGGCACGTTATCGGGCGCGGAGATGATTTCCCAAAGTTGGCGCCAATCCATGGCTATTTCCTTGGCTCCTTGATCTCGGATTCGAGCATCACTGAGTTCGGGCCGGAAATTCCGCCGTCCTTACGCACGCGCCAGAAGTGCACCATCATGAAGATCAAGGCGATGATAGGAATTCCGATGCAATGCCAAATGTAAGAGCGGAGCAGCGCGTTGGCATCCACGATCGAGCCGCCGAGCAGGCCGAAGCGTACGTCATTGTAAGGAGTCATCCCCATTTCCGCACCGAAAGGGCCTTCGTGGCCGAGAAGAGGCGTGGCGCGCGCCATGTTGGTGCCCACAGTGACGGCCCAGAAGCCGAGTTGATCGTCGGGCAGCAGATAGCCGGTAAAGGAGAGCAGCAGGGTCAGCACCAGAAGGATTACGCCCACATTCCAATTGAACTCGCGCGGCTTCTTGTACGAGCCGGTGAGAAACACGCGAAACATGTGCAACTCAACGGCGATGACCATCAGGTGCGCGGCCCAGCGGTGCATATTGCGGAGCAACTTGCCGAAAGGCACGTCATGCTCCAGGTAAAGCACGTCGCGGAAGGCCTGCACCTTGCTGGGATGGTAGTAAAACATCAACAGCACGCCGGTAAAGGTGAGCACGAGGAACAAATAAAAAGTGATGCCGCCCATCCCCCAGGTGTAGGAGTAGCGCACCGCGTCGCGGTTGATCTTGGCGGGGTGCAGATGCAAAAAAACGTTGGAGAGCACGCCGAGGGCGCGATTGCGCGGCGTGTCGTCGTGCTTGTGCCGGAAGATGGAAGTGTAGAGCTGGGTTTTAGTGGGATTCTTAAGACCTTCGACTTGCTCCTTGGCCTTTGCGGGTACATCGCTCTTGAGAGATTGGATGGCATCCTTCATGCCTGCCAAAATCCGAGCCATCAAGCCGACCGATTTGCCGTCTGCGTTTTTCTCGTCGGGCATGGTTTACACCTGCAAGAAGGAGCCCGGGTCACTGAAGTGACTGGGCTGCCCCTTGGGCCACTGATAGAGACGTGAAGTATCCACGATGATCTGGCCGTCGGGAGCCAATTCGACGTGCGCGCGGTCCATCGGACGGGGCGCGGGTCCTTCGAAGTTGACGCCCTCGCTGTCGTATCCGCTGCCGTGGCAGGGACACTTGAACTTGTTTTCGCTGGATTTCCAATCGGGCGTGCAGCCGAGATGCGTGCAGCGCGCGTAGATGACGAAAACCCGGTCGGGCGTGCGGTCGACCCAGATGCGATACTTCTGCTGCCACTTGGTATCGACGCCGAGGGCATAGTCCGAGGGATAGCCGATTTTGAACACGGTGGGAGGCTCGAAGAGCGTGCGCGGCAGAAAAAACCGGAGGAAGGCGATAAACCAGGCGCCCAGGAAACCAGAGACCGCACACCACACCAAACGACGACGACGGTTGTTGACTTGGCTGTCCTTCGGACCGACGGTTGCCAAACCGGCGGCGGCCGCAGCTTTCGAGGTACCCACCGCGGGCGTGCCCACGTAGCTGGCTGCATCACCGGCGCTAGCCGACGTCTTCGCCGCATCCGGTTTCGGTTTGTCCGACAGGGTCTCCGGGCCCGCCATGCGATACCTCCTGGAAAATGGTTCTCGAAATTAGTGCGCGGCCATGGAAAATGCCGCCCATTTCCTCCCTTGGGAAGAACAGAAAATTTTGGTGACAGGTCGAAGCGGAGTATGTGTAAAGAGACGATCAGCGAAGCTTGGAGGGGAGCAGCGCTCCACGCCTACTAGCGTGCCGGGCCCGCCGAGTTGGAAGAATTCTGATGCGCAACATCGCGAGGTCCTTACCATTCCACGGGACCCCCCAGGAAACGAGCCGGATGTTACTCAAAATGGAAAAGGACGTCAATGCGTCTCTGCGAAGTTTGCAAGTTGCACTGCTCCCGGGAACATTCTTCCGAGCGGGAAAAATTCTACGGGGAAGAACTAAAGAAATGCAACAACGCGCTTGCGCGCGGAGCAAGCTGTGGTAGACTCGCCTCGTTTGCAGCTCCACTGATGTGACTCCAGGGATTGTAAGCGCTACCATAGTGGAGCTGGCCGAGAATCCTACTCGGGAGGTCGCGCTGCATGGGCCTCGTTGTTCTTATCGTCATCTGGCTAATCACGTTCGCCAGCACCTACTTCTTTATCGCCAAGACATGGTGGTTGCCAACCGGAGCGTCTGCTGCGGCTGCGGGCATCGACCATCACTTCGCCACCACGTATCTCGTGATGGGAATTGTTTTCGTGGCTGCGCAAGTGTCGCTGGGATATTTCGCGTGGAAATATCGCGAGCGCCCCTCTGCGCCGCCGGCGCGCTACGTGCACGGCAACAATATGCTTGAAATTGTGTGGACGGTGCTAACGGCAATCCTGTTTATCGGGTTGAACCTGATGAGCAGCTCGATCTGGGCATCGGAACGGTTCCGGCCAGCAGAACCCGGCGCTACACAAGTAGAGGTAACCGGGATGCAGTTCCAATGGTACTTTCGCTATCCGGGCCGGGATGGCAAATTCGGCGCCACCAAGCCGGAGTTGATCGACGCGTCCGCGGGCGGAGAGAGCGCGATCGGTCTGGACACAACCGACCCCGCTTCCAAAGACGACGTCGTTGCGGGAATCATGGTGGTCCCGGTGAATCGCGAAGTGGAATTGATTTTGCGGGCGCAGGACGTCATCCATAGCTTCTTCATTCCCAACATGCGCTTCAAGCAGGACGCGGTGCCGGGCCTGGCGATCCATATGCATTTCACGCCGATTACCATCGGGGACTACGAGGTGACCTGTGCGGAGCTTTGTGGACTCGGTCATTACAAGATGCACGGAATGCTAAAAGTTGTCAGCCAGGAAGATTTCGACAAATGGCTGGCGGCACGGGAGGCGGAGAAACAGTAATGGCTACCCGGGAATTCGCTGCCCACGAAGCTCACGCTCACGCGGCACCGCAAGGTTTCATTCGGAAGTGGGTTTTCAGTCTCGATCACAAAGTCATCGGCCTGCAGTATTATTTTCTGGCGCTGACCGCCGTGTTCGTCGGCATGTTTTTGTCGTTGCTGATGCGCATCCACCTGATCTGGCCGAACATTGCTCTGCCGCTGCTCGGCGACATCAAGCCGGAAACCTATCTAACGCTCGTGACCATGCACGGCACGATCATGGTGTTTTTCGTTTTGACCACCGCGCCGCAAGGAGGCTTCGGGAATTATTTTCTACCCATTCAAATCGGCGCTGCAGACATGGCTTTCCCGGTGCTGAACATGCTGTCCTTTTGGGTGACGGCTTTGGCCTTCATCGTGATGCTCGGGGCTTTCTTCGTGACTGGGGGAGCGCCGCTGCATGGCTGGACCGGATATCCGCCGCTGAGTGCGCTGCAATCCGCTGGGCCGGGTGAGGGTGCGGGTGCAGACTTGTGGGTCATAAGCATCGCGTTGTTCTGCATCGGCGCGCTGATGAGCGCGCTGAATTTCATCACCACCACGCTGGATATGCGGGCCAAGGGCATGACCATGATGCGCATGCCGCTGACCTGCTGGGCGTGGTTTATCACCGCGATCCTGGGACTGCTGGCCTTTGGCGTACTTTTTTCGGCAGGCATCCTGTTGCTGTTGGATCGCAACGCGGGCACAAGCTTTTTTGTGCCGTTGGTGACGGTGAACGGGCAACTCGCGGCGCATAAAGGTGGCTCACCGCTTTTGTGGCAGCACCTGTTCTGGTTCTTTGGCCATCCCGAGGTGTACATCGCGATTTTGCCGGCGATGGGATTGTGCTCTCAGCTGGTGTCGGTGTTTTCGCGGAAGCCCATCTTTGGGTACAAGGCGATGGTGTACGCCATGTTGTCCATCGGGTTGCTTGGCTTCATGGTGTGGGGCCATCACATGTTCATGAGCGGCATGAGCCCGTACACGGCTTTTGCGTTCTCGGTGATGACCATGGCCATCGGGGTGCCTTCCGCGATTAAGACATTCAATTGGCTGGGGACGTTGTGGGGCGGGCGCATTCGCTTGGCCTCGCCCATGTTGTTTGCCATCGGCTTTGTCTCCTTGTTCGTGTCGGGCGGCATCAGCGGTCCGTTCCTGGCGCAACCGACACTGGATATCCCGTTGCACGATACGGCTTTCGTGACCGGACACTTCCACTTGATCATGGGCGTTGCTTCGATCTTCGGGATTTTTGCGGCGACCTACTATTGGTTCCCCAAAATGTTTGGGCGCATGATGAACGAAAACTTGGCGCGCTGGCATTTTTGGCTGACGTTCGTGGGCACCTATTGCATCTTCATGCCCATGCACTACGCCGGCATGGCCGGTCAGCCTCGCCGGTACTCGCAGTTCACAGAGCTGCATTATTTGGAGCAACTGATTCCGCTGAATACGTTCATCACTTTTGCCGCCTTCGTGACCATCACTGCGCAGTTCTTCTTCATCTTCAATTTGTTCTGGAGCATGAAGTACGGAAAGAAGGCCAGCGACAACCCTTGGGAAGCGACCACTCTCGAGTGGACCACCGCCACGCCTCCTCCGCACGACAATTTTGCCGGACATACCCCGGTGGTTTACAACGGCCCGTACGAGTACAGCGTGCCGGGCGCTCCGCGCGATTACGTGATGCAGACCGACCCCACAACCGTGGCGGCACACTAGATCCTTATGGCCAGTTACACGCCCACGGTTTCGATCGACGATCCCAGAACTTCCACGGGAGGAAACGGCGTACTGCCGCCGCTCCGCGGCAACGGCGATGATTTCGGTTCGCCCTTCTTTGATGTGCGGCTGCGCCGCGCCCGCTTGGGACTCGTCGTGGGCTTGACCGGAATCCTAATGATTTTCATTTCCTTCACGAGCGCGTACGTCGTCCGGCAAGGCTTACCCACGCTCGACCCGCGCACCAACGCGCTGCTCCACGATTGGTTCCCGGTGCCCTTGCCCCGGTTGTTGCTCATCAACACGTTTGTCCTGCTGATTAGCAGCTTCACGATGGAACTGGCGCGGCGCCATCCCGCTCGCAAGGCTGCGTTTGCGCAGGTCGCAGCGGCCCCCGGAGTTTCTGTAGACGCCAATGAAAAAGTCTCCTGGCTGGCATTGACCGTGGTGCTGGGTCTCAGTTTTTTGACCGGGCAATGGATGGCTTGGCGCGAACTGGCAGCCAGCGGTTTCTACGTGTCCAGCAGCCCCAGCAGTTCTTTTGTCTATCTATTGACCGGCATGCATGGCGTCCACCTCTTTGGTGGTGTCGTGGCCCTGCTGACCGCGGGCATCGCTTCCCTTCTGCGTCGGCCTGCCGATTCACAATTGATTGTGCTCGACGTAACCGGCTGGTATTGGCATTTCATGGCTTTGTTGTGGGTTTACATTTTGTGCTTGCTGGAGTTTGTGCACTAGACGTCACAGAAAGGAGCACACCGGACCCATGGCTGACGCGACCCTGCCGCACGAAATGCCGGGGCTTTACGAGCCGTCGCTGTTTGGAACCTACTCCAAGAAAATTGGGATGTGGCTGTTCCTGCTGTCGGACTCGCTGACGTTTGGGGCTTTACTGTACGCGTACAGCTACGGGCGCATCTCCACGCCAAACTGGCCGACGCCATTCCACTCCGAGAGCATTGTGAATGCCACCATCATGACGGCCTTCTTGCTGACCAGTTCGTTGACCATGGTGCTGGCGGTACGCGCCGCGGTGCAGGGCGACGCGAAGACCCAGCGGTTGTGGCTCCTGGCGACCATGGCGTGCGGCATGGGTTTCGTTATCCTGCACGGCAGGGAGTGGAGCAAGCTGATCGCGGAGGGACTGACTCTTCCGGTGTTTCCAAAGCTGCCCGGGCAAGCGGCAGGCGGGGAGTTCGCGAATGTCGCGCAGACCGTACCGCAGTTTGCCGCTACCTTTTTTGGGCTGACCGGGATGCACATGCTGCACGTGACGCTGGGAGTGATCTATCTCGGCGTAGTCGCGCTGCGACGCAAGTTCATTCCCATTTTGCTGGTGTTCTGGCTGGCGGCGTGGTTGGGAACGCCTTCGTACAGTCCCTTCCACTACGGAGCGCACGTTTTATTGTTGGCGGCGATCGTTTGCTCGGTCATTTTGTGGTTGAAGCCGAAGGTCTACGATTCCTCGGACGTGGAAGTCGCCGGATTGTACTGGCACTTCGTGGACCTGGTGTGGATGTTCATCTTTCCTTTGGTGTATCTGATGTCCGCCAAGATTCTCTAGGAGCTGGAGACATGGAAGCCTTTCAGCAAGCCATCGCCGAGCGCGTCGCGGAACAGCACCGGCATCACGGGAAGTCGCAGTTCTTCTGGGTGTGGGCCGCGCTCCTGGTAATGACCGCCATCGAAGTCTATCTGACCTATCAGAATATGCAGCCGGTGCGCATGCTGACCATTTTGATGGGCTTGTCGCTTGTGAAGGCGGCGCTAATCATCGGCTACTTCATGCACATGAAGTACGAAATCTCGCGAATGAAGTGGTTGACCATGTGCTCCCTGGTTGCCTGCCTGGCTTTGATGATGATCTTCTTCCCCGACGCTCTTCGCATCATTTCGCTGGGAGTGAAATGAAGTTACGCGCCGCTATCCTCGCCGTTTCCCTTTTGCTGTGGGTTACGCCGGCCTTCGGTCAGGCCTGCTCCATGTGTTACAGCACAGCTAAGGCGACTTCCAAGGATGGGCAAAGAGCCATCAGCAAAGGGGTGGTTGTACTGTTGCTTCCGCCGCTCGGTTTCATGACGCTCGGCGTGTGGGCGGCATTTCGGTACGGAAAGAAACGCGATCTCGAGCAAACTCGAGCAGCTGGGTTGAGCATTTAAATTCCCAACATTGTGTGCTTTCGGCAAGCGTGCGTAGCGGATCTGGCGTTCACGAACTAACTGCACTACTCGTATCGCAACGCCTGTGTCGGCGCTATCCGGGATGCTCTTCGCGGCGGGCACGTAGGCCGCCAGCATGGTCACCAGAAACAGCGACGGCACGACAATAATATAAGCCACGATGTCCACGCCGCCGGCATTGAACAGCATGGAATTCATGAGCTGTTCGCGACGCCGAAACCCATCGCCAGCCCGATCACCGTTCCAATCCCGACCAGAACGAGGCCTTTGCCCATCACCAGACGCGGCATCGAACCGCACCGGGTTCACCGATCCCGAAAACGGTTCGACGAGCTTCTACCAGGCGGATGGACTAGGCTCCGTAACGTCGTTGAGCAACACCGCAGGGGCGCTAGGGAACACCTATACGTATGACAGCTTTGGCAAGTTGACGGCCTCAACCGGGTCGATCACCAATCCTTTCCGTTACACGGCGCTAGACTTTGACGCTGAGACGAACCTCCAATTTTCCAGGGCCCGCTACTATGACTCAAACACCGGTAGATTCCTCAGCGAAGACCCGATCCGTTTCAACGGCGGTAACGATTTCTACGAATACGTCGACAATAGTGTCACGGGTTCGAGGGACCCATTCGGTCTAGCTCCGCAGGATGCATTTTGGCCCATCGCTGGTGACCTTGCCCTCTACTATGCGTGTGCAAATCGGATCAAACATGAATTCAATCACTTCAGCCGAGAAGGGCATCCCAGATATGCGCACTGCATGGCCAGCTGCAATTTGGTTAAACAATGCGGAAGCAAGGCAGCCGCGTTCCTCACAGGTTACGGGAAGGAGTTTCTTGATGTTCTGGACTGCGTCCGGACTTCAAAGGCCGTTAGTTGCAATACTGCCATGCAAAAGAGCGATCGTGACGACAACGCACAAGGCAGAGCTTGTCCAAAGAACAAGCCGTGTGCGCAGCAATGCGAAGACCTGGCCGACAAACCGGACGGAGATCCGGCTTGGCTGTATTACGCGTGGCCAGTCATACGGGGAGTTTTCGGCTATAACCCTACTCCTCCTGGCTCAGGCTATCCTGGGAGCAAGATGTAGCGCCCAAACTCTACCATTTCTGACAAAGAGGATTTCGTGAGACTCAAATGAGCCGAAGATCCAAAATCGTTCTGACCAGTTTTGGGACCGTAGTCCTACTGTTTCTTTTTTTCTTTCACGGCTGCGATCACATTTCCGAGGAAACCTTAGCCTTTCCGCCGCCGCTGGAGAACGTGACCGTCCACACATTTGCGACCCTCGAATGGGTCACGAGGCCGAGTCAGAGGATAGGCATTCATCTTAAACAGCAGTCCGATATCAAACAGTTGGTTGACCTTCGAGTCTTTGGGGATTTCCAGCCGGAGATGACAGACGAAACGGCTACCGCGCAATTCGGCAAACCCGTACAAACACGGACTGACGATTTTGGCGCCACCTGGTCCAGATATTCGACGCCGTTCGGTTATGTGGAGATCGGACTTGACCGGCGAACATCGCTATCGGACGACGATGACAACAAAGGCCCCGTGCCAGGTCGACGCTCCCTGCGGGCGTATACCGAAAAGTCGCCCAGCAAAGTCTTCCGCTCTCCCCTTCTTGATCTACTTGATCAGGCGGAGAAAAAGACTCCTCGTGCTGAAGATCGAGAGGTCGATTTTTTCAATTCAGAGCATCGCCTCATCTTGGACGTGTCGGTCAAGAAGAGTCGAATCACCCACATGGAGCTTTTCAGACACGTAGACAGATAGAGCGGGTCCTGGCTGGATTGATGTACGACTCAAATACCTATGCCTACGGCACTCCAGAAGACTCTCTCAAAAATACATATAGCTTCAAGTACGATCGAACCATCATCTGCACGGCCTTACCCGCACGAGCCGCTAGAATGTGCGCGGTGTATTTGCGCCGGGTTTCGAACACGGTTTGCAAAACGTCATCGAGGGATGGAATGCGACCAGCAGCGATCAGCAGCTTCGGCCTGCTTTCGCAAATCAGACGCCGTGATTTTCGTTTCCATGTCCGTCAATCCGCGACGTAACGGGTGTTTGCCGCGAGGTAGTCAAACTCGCGGGCGCGATTGACCTTGTAGGTTGTTTCCGGCGCGAGCTTCACCGGGCCGTGTTCTTCATGCACGATGCTGACCCCGTTCAGGCCGACCTTTACATACACATCGTTGTAGGCTTGAAAGACCTGGGCATCTTCCAGAACCTCGACGCGATGGTGATGTCCGGTCGCCTCGCCCTCCGCAATGACGCCGTTTTTGCGCGGTGCAGTCTTAGCGTATTCGAGAACGTGCTCGGCAACCTCTTGTTGTGGGATGAAAAGCAGATCGCCTTGACGGATGGTTTTAATCATTGTGTTCTCCTGTTTGATTGGATCAGGACCGCCCACCCGGCGCTACCTGTGATCGTGCCTCCTACACCCACTCTGTTTGGCGAGAACCGTTTAGGCTGACCCGGAAGACCTCTTCTTGAGCCGCTCGAGTGCGATCGTCTGAGCACGAATCGAGTCAGGCGCCAGCACGCCCTGCAGAGCCAGTTCGTACATCTCGCTGGCGTCCCGCTCGATCCTTTCCATGGTGGGGCGAAGGAGGGCCTGCTTGCTTGCGGCATAGGCAGAAAAGCAGTCGGGGGAGATCACCTGGGCGTATCTCAAAGCCTCGTCCAGGAGCTGCTCGGCGGGGACCACGTGATGGAGGAAGCCGAGATCGAGAGCTTGGGGCACGTCGTAAACCCGTCCTCCGAGTATGCACTCTGCCGCCGCTTTCGAGCCCACCGCGTAGCGTAGGATCTCGGTATAGACCCCGGGCATCGGGATGCCGACTAAGACCTCGTTCAGGCTGAACTTGGCCTCGCTCGCAGACGCGATCCTGACGTCACAGCAGGAAGCGAGTATTAGGCCTCCGGCGAAGGCGTTACCATTGACAGCAGCTATAGTGCGCCGCGGGAGGGTAAACACGCGGAGGATCGAGTCGCGGAATAGCTGAAACCAAGACCTGATCTTACCGAGGTCGGCGCCCGCAAACCGAGGGAACACGTCTTCAAAGTCCAGTCCCGCCGAGAACGTGTTGCCCGTCGAAGTGAGGACCACCGGCAGCCGTGGATGGCGATCCTCGATGATATCCAGCGCCCCATTAAGATCCTCGAAGAAGCCCGGGTTCATTCTATTAACCGGGTTCGAACGCATTTCGATCACTACCGCTCGCCCTTGAATCTGTACGCTCCAGGCCATTGGTATTTCCTCGTGCCACCCCGAACGAACGAATCGTGCGCGTGCGATTCTCCCCAGCCTAGTTCTTGACTTTCAAGTGCCTGGGTATTATACACCGCAGAGCGAAAGCTCAAGATTCTCGCGCCGCGCAGGTGCGGTTCCCTGAGTCCAACACTGGTCGGCCGGAACGGGGAGAAAGGAATAACGATTGAGGATCGCCTCGCGAGCGACGTACTCTCGTCCCCAGAGGCGCTTCAATCTCCGCGTCCTGGCCCTCTACACGGGTGTGCATCTCGCTTGCTTGGCCATCTTCGCAACTGGTGTAACTTGGGGAGGCGTGCGGATTTGCCTGGTCGCTTTTGTCATCCGCTCTTTCGGCCTCGGAGCTGGCTATCATCGTTATTTCGCCCACCGGTCATTCCAAACGTCCCGGCCAATGCAGTTCATCCTGGGTCTGCTCGGCACACTCGCGCTAGAGGGAGGTCCGCTGTGGTGGGCCGAGACTCATCGCCGTCACCACCGCTACGCCGACACGCCCGACGACATCCATTCGCCGCGCTACCAGGGCTTTCTGTACGCCCATTCCGGATGGTTCCTGGACAAAGCGAATTCCAAAACGGACCGCTCCGCGGTCCCTGACTTGGCGAAGTATCCCGAGATAGTATGGCTGGACCAATGGTGGGGCTACACCTTCCTTCCAGTGATCTGCGCCCTAGCCCTGTTGTTGCAGTTCGGTTGGTCCGGGTTCGTTTGGGGGTTCTGCGTTAGCTCAGTTCTTGTTTGGCACGCCACGCACTGGATCCAGTCACTGAGTCACAGCTACGGTGGGTATCGACGCTTCGAGTCCAGAGATTACAGCCGCAATCACTGGTTCGTGGCGCTCATTACGCTCGGCGAATGGCACAATAACCACCATCACTACCCATGGTCCGCGCGACAGGGGATGGCGTGGTGGGAGATCGACGTCGTGTATTCCCTCCTGAAGATCATGAGTTGGACTGGGCTTATCTGGGACCTAAAGACCGCGAAAAGGGCGCAGCCAGCGCTTGCGCGAGGATGAGGAGATCCCTTGAGTCCAAACGGCCTGTCGGCCTCAGAGGGGAAACCGCAATTCGGTTTTGCAGCCGATAAAGAGCGGGTGGCAGCGGGCCACGCCAGGAGCAAGCACCTGCTGGGAGGAGCGCTCCAGGCGGCCGGCATCCGAATCGACGGCGCCAATCCATGGGACATCCAGGTCAACGATGAGCGCTTCTACGACCGTGTGATTACCAACGGCTCGCTGGGGCTTGGCGAGACGTACGTAGAAGGGTGGTGGGATTGCCGGCAGATCGACGAGGCGATCCACAAGATTATGGAGGCCGGCCTTGAGTGCCACTTCGCGAACAAATGGCAGTTTGGGCTATCTGCGCTCAAGATATTGAGGGCACAGATTCTCATTCTGCAGAACCAAGAGAGGGCGGCTGAAATCGCGAAGGTCCACTACGATTTAGAGGTCGAGTTTTTTCGTGCCATGCTCGGTCCCACGATGGTCTATTCGTGCGCGTACTGGAAAGACGCGGCAAACTTGGACCGGGCCCAGGAGGACAAGCTCGACCTTATTTGCAGGAAGCTCGAACTCCATGAGAGCGACTGCATTCTGGACGTAGGCTGCGGCTGGGGAGGATTCCTCAAGCACGTTGCGGCGCGTTTTAGCTGCCGTGCGACCGGAATCACGATCTCCGCCAACCAATGTGAATGCGCCAAGGATTTCTGTAAGGGCCTGCCAGTCCGCGTCTTCCTTTCCGACTACAGAGCCCCCCAACTGAGGCACGAGGGCCGCTTCGACAAGATCGCGTGCATAGGAATGTTCGAGCACGTTGGCCGAAAGAATTACCGTACCTTCATGAAGATCATCGACAGCCTTCTGGCTGAAAATGGACTATTCCTGCTCCAGACCGTGGGGAGGTGCAGACCCGAGGGAGCTACCGACCCATGGATGAATAAATACATCTTTCCCAACGGTACCTTGCCCTCCGCCGTGGAGATCGCTAGGGCTATCGAGGGGTTCTTTGTCATAGAGGACTGGCACAGCTTCGGCGCGGACTATGACCGGACTCTGATGGCATGGCATGCGAACTTCGAGCACTATGCGGAAGGCCGCGAGGCCGCCTTGCAGAGGCGTTTTCATCGAATGTGGAGGTACTATCTCTTGTCATGCGCCGGCAGCTTCCGGGCTCGCCATGGACCCCAGCTTTGGCAGATCGTGCTATCGAAGAGCGGAGTCAAGGGAGGCTATCGCTCAGTCAGGTGAGGTGTTTGGCCGAGCTTCTGAGACCACCTCAAGTGCAGTCCTCGCCATGAGCAGATCCGCTGTGCCCAATCCCTCTGAGAACGATTGATAAATGTCGTACAGAAGTTGCCTTATTTCCTCCGACCGCGACGGCCTGTGAGGAAGGCAACAAAGGCTCATCGTCGCGCGCAGCTGGAGAGATTTCGCTTTCTGTTGACGTGCGATCGTGATGGCATGTTCGATGTCCGCTTCCGCGCCTGCTGGGTCCTGTGGGGCGAGTGCGAATCTGAGTTCACCCTTGACTCTATACAACTCCGCCTCGTAGTAATGCTCCGAGTTCTTGAAGACCAGGGCCTCAGCCTCATCCAAGACAGCCATGCCCTCCGTCGGCAGTCCCGCCTTTCGATAGGCCTCCGCCAGTGTGACAAGAAAGAATGTCATTCCCGCACGAGCGCCAGTGCGACGCCAGGCTGCAACGCCCTGCTGAAACAGTGCGATCCCTTGTTCCCACTCCCCTAGACCAAACCGGGCCCATCCTTCCATCATCGTCCCGACCGAGAGCCACAACGCCAACTGGTGCGCGATGGAGACCGCTTTTGCGGCCGCAGCGTCTGCTGCCGCCTCCGCATACTGCCCGCAAGAGTTGTGGATAACTGCGAGGTAGCACCTAGCGAAGGCCATGCTAACGGGATGAGACAGCTTCTCGGCGAGGGTTACGGCCTCGATTGCCTTCTCTAGAGCCTGCTCCGGGTAACCGAGGAGCCAGAGGGCCCAGGCTGCATAGAGCCCGTGCGCAACGCCCGGATCGTGCCCGTAACGCAAGCCCAAAGAGCCGTGCTGCCGCAGGTCATACAGGGCGAGCCCCATTTCTGTGAGTTCCCGGCATCGGACGATCTCCCCCTGCAGGAATGCAGTGGTAGCTAACGAACGATACGCAAGCAGCCGCAAAGTGGAATCAGCCGAGTTCTGAGCCACGCCGAGGAGTTGTTCGGCCAGCTCCCGAGCTACTGGCAACTCTCCGCCCACCATGTAGAATTGCCACAATCCCTGCATCGCAGGGAAGAGCTGGATATCCTCACTTGCGCTTCGGCACAACTCCCTTGCGCGCGCATACGCTCTCTCCACTTCGGGAGCGGCGTAACCCTTGACCGCCATCAAGGGCGCGCCCAATGCCAATTGCAGGGACAACTCTCTACGATTACGGTCGGGATCCTCTGCGATCTTCGCGAGCATCTGGATCGCCTGGCTGAAGTGGCTGATCGCTTCGACGTTGGCGAAACGCTCAACGGCCCTACGACCAGCCCTCTCCCAATATCCGAGGGCTTGCTCAACGTCGCCCGCCTCAGTGTAGTGGTGCGCGAGCAGCTCAGGCTGAATCTCAGCCGTCTCGGGAAGCAGCTCCTTCAGCACATGAGCGACCTTAAGATGGTGTGCCCTTCTCTTTTTCTTCGGCAGTGAATGATAAGCTGCGTCTTGTATCAAGGAATGCTTGAACTGATACTTTGACTCCGAAGGTCGGCCCTGACACAACAACACGTCCGCCTCAGTCAGGGAAAACAGGGCGTCGCGGAGGGCAGTTTCTCCCATGCCCGACATGTGCTGAATCAGAGCATAGGGGAAGCTCCGGCCAACAACAGCCGCAATTTGCGCCAGTTCTTTAGTCGCCGTAGTGAGTCGATCCAGGCGGGCTAAGAAGAGTTCGTTGAGAGTCGCCGGGATCGCCCGAGCGAATGCAGACTCGCTCACTGCCGCTCTGTCCCCCAGCTCTCTGACAGAGTCGACCAACGTGCGGGTTATTTCCTCAATGAATAAGGGAACCCCTTCCGTCCTTTGCACAAGAGATTCGATCACATCTGCCGGGAGTTTGCTGTCACCGGCGGTCCTCTTGATCATTTCGGCCGCCAGGCGAGGAGGCAGGTGACTAATTGGCATTTGATGAAAATGGGCACGGTTGGGCCACAATGTTCGGAATTCTGGTCGTGCGGTCCCGAGGACCAATATGCGTGCGGACGCCATTCGCTCCAGGAGCGCGCCCAGCAGTTCCAGACTCGAATGGTCCGCCCAATGCAGGTCCTCAGCGACGAAGAGCACGGGTCTCTGGCCTGCCATGGCCAGCACCATGGCCGTCAGGGTATCGATGGTCCTCTTCTTGCGCTCCCGCGGATCCAGAGAAAAGTCGGAAGTCCCAGGCAGAGAGATCGAGAGCAGAGACGCGATCACTGGCATGCTCTCTGCAGCGTCCATTTCAAGGCTCGATAAGGACGACTCCAACTTACGAATCTTGTGTTCTGTAGAGTCTTCCCGGAGGATTCCCGTCGACCTAAGCACCAACTCAATTACAGCGTGGAAGGCGCTGCTCTTAAACTGCGGCCAGCACTGACAGCTCATCCGGGTTACTCCGTCGCTGCCGATGCGATCCTTCAGGACCCTCACGAGGCGCGACTTGCCGATGCCCGCCTCGCCAGTAAGAAGAGCGAAATGCCCTGTCGAGTTCCTCGCACATTGCCAAAGCTCGACAAGGCGCTCGACATCGGCCTCTCTGCCGACAAGTGGCGTTTGGCTCGAGGCGAACGCGGCGTCGAAGCGGCTGTCGATGTCTTTCTCGCGCAGAACCCTGTAGGCCGCCATCGGCTGCGGCCCACCCTCGACTCCCAGGGAGCCGATGTGCTCAAGATCGAAAACACTGTGGGCGAGCTGGTAGGTTGAATAACCGATCACGACCGCGTCGTCGTCGGCCTGGCTCTCCAGTGAAGCGGCGATCTGTGGAGTGGTGCCCTGGATGTGAAACGCTTCAGGTTCCCCTTCGACATCTTCGACGATCTCGAGCCCGGTATGAATCCCGACGCGAACTCGTGGCGGAGCTGCACCTTGCTGCCAGGGTGTGCGGCCGACTGCTTTGACAATCTGAAGCCCTGCTCGCACAGCGCGCTCGGCATCACCCTCTCGAGCGATGGGATGGCCAAAACAGGCCAACACCCTGCTGCCGAGGACTGAAACTAGGCGACCGTTAAGCGTGTTGACGGCATCCGCGCAGAGCGCGGTGAACTTGCTTAAGGACTCGCCCTCCTCGTCGGGATCTTCGGCGACCGTCGCGAGCGACATCAGACGGCAAGACAGGAAGGTCAATTGGCGCCGTTGTAATATGCGACGAGCCTCCCTCTTCGCCTCCGAAGACCGCGTAAGGACGTTGTGAAGCCCGACGAGTGCTTCAAGCAACTGCGCGGCGGTCTGGAAGCGTGCCTCCGGCTTCTTCTGCATCGCACGGGTCACGATCATTTCGGCTTGTTCCGGCAGGCTGTCCTGAACCGATAGTACGGAGGGCGCGGGCTGCTCCGAGCAAATCTCCTCATAGAGCCTGACGGCGTCCGTCGAGGCATAGGGCCGCTGCCCCGTAAACAACTGGAAGAGCATTACGCCCATAGCCCAAACGTCGGTCCGTTCGTCCTGCGAGTCTCCACGCCACTGCTCCGGTGCCATTGAGGCGGGAGTTCCGGAGTTGGGATTTGACTCTCCGCTGGAAACGGACGGTTGGCTCGGCAATTGCGCGAAGGCGGCCAAGCCAAAATCAAGGATCTTCGCCCTTCCTCCCTTCAACACGAAGACGTTACTGGGCTTAAGGTCCCTGTGAACGATCCCATTCTCGTGAGCATGGGACATTCCGCGAGCTACATCGATCATGACTTCTGTAGCCCGCAGAAGGCTAAGACGGTCGTGGGCGAGCATCTGAGCGAGCGAATCGCCCTGAAGATGCTCCATGACTAGGTAAGGGACTCTCTTCCAAGTGGCGATGTCGAAGATGGCGACGATGTTGTCGTGGCGAAGCCGCGCCGTTGCCATCGCTTCTCGCCTGAGAATCTTGACAAGTTGGTCCCACGGAATGTGCGGGGCAGGAAGGATGAACTTGATGGCAACCGAGCGATCAAGCTGACGATCGGCTGCGGCGAATACGACCCCCATTCCTCCCTTCCCGAGCCGTTCGGTGATCTCAAATCGCTTGTTCTTGCCAATGCAGTCGCCCTGCTTTACACAGGTGGCAAGCGCTTCGCTTCGCATCTCAAAGGGCGCTTCAAGCCCGATCGTGGAGAGATCTGAACCCGCCGAGGCCATTGGGGCTCGTTCATTATGAAGAGGAGGTGTTCTCGCCTTATGGGAATTGACCAGCGTCGTAGGCCGCTCAGTGCTGTCGTGGCGCTGCGAATTCGGGTCCTTTTTGCGCATCCCCGCTAGATCGCGCCAGCATATCAGAGCGGCGAAAACTCACTCTGCCTGAGCCCAGAGCTGGGCGTCCCTCCATACAATATTCTAGCTTGAACCTACGCCTGCGAAGTCTTTGGCGTCAAGTTAGGGTTTCATGGTTCTCCGTAGGTCGAGTGATATCACCTGATCTCACTCGTAGTCGATGGAAAGGCACTTGGCTGGCTGTGACTGCTGACGGGGATAAGAATCAGAACCTTCTCGTGAAGCAAAAGCACCCGCTCCTCGAAGAGCTGAACGCTCCGCGGTGTGGGCTGCATGCGTTTCGGCACTTCGCTGCATCGGTGATGGACAGGCTCAACACTCCGCTGAAATTGCCGCAGCAGCGGCTTGGTCATAGCGATGTAGAGATGACGCTTGGCGTTTACAGTCACGTCGTGAGGGAAGATGATCTGCTAATAGCGGCCCACTTGGGAGAAATTCTGGACCCTTCTGGATCTTTTCAAAAAAACAAAAGGGGCTGCTGTGAGCCAGCAACCCCTGTGAGCTAGAAAGATAGATTGGTTGCGGGGGTCAGATTTGAACTGACGACCTTCGGGTTATGAGAACTAAGAGCACACTCTAAGTCCCGTCGATTCAATCGCGCTGATGGATCGAAACGAGGGAAATTCGCTGATTCTTTGCCCACTTCTTGCCCAACACAGTGAGGGCGTTTGATTTACGAATTTCTGAAGTTTTTGCCCTTAACTTGCCCACTCTCTCCTCAAATCCCTAGTTCGCGGGTACCAACTCGTCCTGGATGATGGGGTGGTCTTTCCCAAAGTTCGTGATACTGATTGCAGGTCAGAAATCAGTCAGCGAATGCGTGGGCAAGGCAACGCGCACAGCGTTTAGAACTGCGGCGAGGTCAATGATTTCCTGCATGATTGCCCCACCGATTGGCGGCAGATATCCGAACGCGGCAGCGATCATTCCTAAGATACTCAATGCCATCCCGCCGATGGCGGATTGAAGAGCAATGTGGCGCATGCGCCGCGCGATATGAATCAGTTCGTCCACTCGACTCAAGGAAGTCTCCAAAACTGCATCGGCGGCCTCGGAAGTAATGTCGCTTTGCACTCCAAAGGCAACGCCGACCGTTGCGGCTTGCATCGCTGGGGCGTCGTTAATGCCGTCTCCTAGGAACAGCGTAGGGGCCTGAGCCGCCTCCTTGCGGACGATAGCAACCTTGTCCTCCGGACTCTTGGCAGAGTAAAGTTCCGTGATTCCCACCTGCTTGGCCAGGTGCCGCACTTCCTGGTCGCGATCGCCAGAAACGATCAGGACACGGTTGACCGCATGACGCGGTCCTAAATGCCCAATAAAAGTGCGGCTTTCCATGCGAGGCATATCATCGAAACGAAAAGTGGCAGCATACAGGTCATCGATAAAGAGCAGGCATTCTAACCCAGGCGCGACTGGTGGCAAGGCAAGCTGTCTTTCCAATACCTTCTTGCGGTTCGTGATCCAAACACTGTGCTGGCCAACCTTTCCTCTGAGCCCCTCACCGGGTCGCTCGCTGATTTCCGAGACGAGTTCCATGGGAAGGTTTGCGGTTTGAGCTGCCTCAAGAATCGCCCGGGAGAGAGGATGTTTCGAATAGTGCTCAAGGCTTGCAGCAACTCGGAGAACTTCATCCTTCGCAGATCCGGGAGCACAAAGAATCTCGGACATCGAAGGTTTGCCGTATGTCAGCGTTCCAGTCTTATCGAAAATAAGGGTACGGCAACGGTCTATCTGTTCGAGCACGGATGGATTTTTTATGATGATACCGCGTCTCGCGGCCAGAGAAATCGCGCCAATCACTGCTACGGGAATCGAAATCAGAAGTGGGCAGGGTGTTGCTACGACCAGCACAGCCAAGAACCGGTGGGATTCGCCGGTCGCTGCCCAGGCGATTCCTGCGAGCGACAGTGCCACCGGTGTATACCAGGCGCCGAGCGTGTCTCCCAACCGACGGATGCGGGGACGCCGTTGTTCCGCGTCTTGCATCACTCGCATAATTCTCGCGTAACGCGAATCTACTGCCAGTTTTTCAGCACGAATGTGCATGGCAGCATCGCCATTTATGGAGCCCGAAAGCACCTCGGATCCTGGCGTTTTCGCAATCTCGAACGGTTCACCCGTGAGGTAAGCTTCATTCATCTTCCCGTGGCCCTCGACGACCACTCCATCGACGGGGCAAATCTCGTGTGGAAATACGACGAGCGTGTCGCCGACCGCGATGTCCTCGAGTCTTACATCCGATAAGTCGGGGCCGCATTTGCGATGGGCTACTTGCGGCATCCGTTTGGCGAGCGCATCAAGAACCGAGGAGGCACGCCGGCTGGCGAATTGTTCAAGGGCCGTTCCCCCTGAGAGCATAAGAATCACGATCGCAGCGACAAGATATTCACCGAGAATTACCGAGGTGACGATCGAGATTCCGGCGAGGTGATCCGATCCGAATTCCCGCGCAAAAAGTTTTTGCGTCAAGGGTACAAGGAGAGGTATACCG
>DATNMX010000092.1:0-3774 GCA_035602135.1 Candidatus Dormiibacterota bacterium | reverse complement strand
ATGCGATTCAACGATGGAGCGACTGATCCGAAGCCCCATGCCGGTACCCTCAGGTTTGGTGGTGAAAAATGCATTGAAGATCTGGTCCGCCTGCCGCGGGGGCAGCCCCACGCCGGTATCGCTGACCGAGACCAGCAGGTGTTCATTTTCAGATCGCTGCGACTTGATGGCGAGCTCGCGCGTCCCTTCCACTTCCTTCATCGCATCGATACTGTTCATGATGAGGTTCATCAGCACCTGCTGCAGTTGCACGCGATCTCCCAGAATTTGGGGAAGATCTTCGGCCAGCTCCGTCCGCACTGATATAGAGAATCGCATGGCCTCGCTGCGCAGGAGCACGATCATCTCTCGAATGACTTCGTTTGCATCGACCAACTCCCGTTCCGGAGTACCCTTCTTGAAGAGCAGACGGATCCGGCTGATGATTTCCCCCGCACGCGTTCCGTCTTTCACGATTCGCATGGCCGCCGCGCGTGCCTCTTCGATGTTTGGGGTGTCGCGCGCCAGCCAGCGCAAGCAGGTATTGGCGTTGGTGACGGCGGCAGCAATCGGTTGATTCACTTCATGCGCCAGGGAAGCAGTCAGCTCTCCCATGGTGGTCACCCGGTTGACTTGTTCGAGATCCGCCTGCGCCTGGCGCAGCGCTTCTTCGGCGCGCTTGCGGTCCTCGATCTCGAGACCGGTTCCATACCACTTAACAATGTTACCCAGCTCATCGCGCAGCGGCACGTTGCGAATCAGCAAGGAGCGGTAATCCCCCTTCGCCTGCCGCACCCGTGCTTCGATCTCCATCTGTTTCCCAGCCGCTAGGGCTGCGTGCCACTCGTCGACGAACCTTGCGAGGTCATCGGGATGAACTGCGGAGTCCCAACCCCAGCCCACTAGGTCCTCTGGAGATCGACCCGTAAATTCCAGCAAACGTTGATTGAGGAAATCAACGGAGCCGTCAGGCAGCGTGCTCCAGACATACGCCGGCATTGTGTCGATGACACGCCGGAGGCGATCTTCGCTGCTCTGGAGAGTCGCGTAGAGATCTCGCAGGCGCCGGGCGGTATCGTTGAACACCTGCCCGAGATGAGCGAGTTCATCTTTCCCGGTGACAGACACTTGATGCTGAAACTCGCCGCGCGCCAACGCTTTTGAGCCTTCTACCAATCGCACCAGTGGCCGGGTGATGCTGCGCGTAATAGCCAGGCCCAGGGTACCGGCGATTAGCAACGTGAAGACGACGGTCAGCGGCACAATCAGGAAAACTCGCCGTTGCACCCCCCTAATGTTCAGCACGGTTTGCGCCTGCTGTTCGCCGGCCTCGTGGTCAACTCTCTCGACGAGCGCCGAGGTCAGGGATTCCAGTGGGCGTACTTGGTTCTCCAGGCGCAAGTGCACAGCCCGCCAGTCGCCGGAGGCGGCCAGAGTGGTGACGGCCTCAAGCTGCGATGGCAACGCGCTCTGAATGACGTGAAGGGTAGGCAGGATGGTGGGATCTCGCTGAAGGTCGAGAGGCAGAAGACTGAGGGTGCTCGTTGCGCGACGGATGTCCTCTAGAACCGTGGTACGAAGGGGTCCAGCTTCTGTCACCAGTCCACCGGCGTCTTCGGAGTCGGCGAGCGCATCCAGCCGATCATGAAACGCTAACAGACTACTGTGCACGCGTAAAACCGCAACTAGCTTCTGGTCGATATCGTTCAGGCGCTCTGCCTGAGCACGGACCAAGTGGAATTGCCAGAGGACAATGGCATCCGCGGCTAACATTGACAGGATGATGAACACGAAGCCGAGGATCAAACGGGGGCCGATGTTGAGCCGACCGGCATGAAGAGTTTCCGCTTCAGCGGTTTTGACCCAACGGTTCAATTCTGTTGCGGTGTGAATCCCCATCGGTTCTTCCTATCGAGCTATTGCTGGCCTCGAACTCACGCCACGTCTCTCACCTTTTGCGCAGGAAGCTGAAGCCGATCGGGGAGAGGTTTTTGGACCGGTTCAGAGCTCCTATTCAGGGGTGCGCTGATCCTCCAGGGGGCGGTCCCTTCTTGAAACCGGTGATGCGAGCCAACTCATTTTCCAGGGCTGCGGCCGCTTCCGGCGCACTCTTCTCGCCGGTCAGCACAGAGTGCACTTCCCGGATGTAAGCGTCGGTCACATCCTGGTACTTTTTGCCGGTAACGTTCGAAGGACGCAAAACTATGCCGGTCCGGAACGCTTGACTCAGAAGGTCAAAACGGGGATTTGGTTCAATTACCTCAGGCAGGTTGTAGAGTTCCGGTAGAATGGGTGGCTGCGAAAGCACGCGGGACCGCTTCACCTGCACGTCTCTACGGGTGAGATACCGGACCAGCTCTAAGGCTTCGCGGGGATGAGCCGAGAACCGAGAAACTGCCAAGCCCCATCCTCCCAAGGTACCCATTCGGCCTGCCTTACCACCGGGCAGCAGGGCTGTATCGAACTTATTTCGGATTGGCGACCCTGCCGCCTGGCTGTCGACGTAGGCTGACGGCCAATTGCGCATGAATGCCGCGTCGCCTGCAACCCAAACGTTTAGCGAATCCCACTCTCTATATCCGACTACACCTGGGGGTGAGATGGAACCAACCCAGTGGGCCGCCCTTTGCCACGCCCTGATCGCCTGCGGATTATTCACGCTGATCGTCTGGTCCTCCTCGATGATCCGCCCGCCGCCTTCGGCTGCCTGCCACTCTAGCGCGTCGCAGGTCAACACTTCGTCAGCCGCCCCTTGCCACACAAAGCCCCAAAACTGTTTCTTACCTTTGGCTCGTTCGCCAGCCTGAATTCGCGCCGCCATAATCTCCAGCTCATCCCATGTCCTGGGTGGCTCACGATATCCATACTGTCGCAGAAGGTCGGTACGATAATACAGAAGTCCGATGTCGGCACGATACGCTATGGCCACCAGCTTGTTATCCACGGTGTAGCCGGCAGTCATGGCCGGAAATTGGAGGGAGACTTCATTGGCGAAATATGGCTTGAGATCTATGAAATATTCGTTCAGAATCCCGGGCCAAATCACATCAATGCCGTAAACGTCAGGACCTGAGGCGCCTGTCCCGAGTAACTCTTTCCACAAAGCCAGCCTTTGCCGCGCGGATTCCGGAGAAGGAAGCAGACTGACTCGGATTTCTGTTTCCCGAGTGAATTGCTGCAACTCCTGCTGGCGCGCCTCGCTGAACGTCTTGTTCGACCACTCATCCAGAAGAGTCAATGTAACCGGTTCATGAACAGATGGCCGAGCACAACCGTGCAGAAGCAGAGTAAGCAACATCATGAAAACAGGGCCTGCCATCTTGCCGCAATTCGACCGCTTAGCGTAAAGACCACGAATTCCCCGTGCGACCACCCTCTGAATCGGTCTTGGGATACTGTCAATCGGCTCGGTGGGCACGGTGATTGATGTAGGCTTGGCCATACTTGCCGCCTCTCTCAAAGCATAGCCTCTCTCAAAGCATAATTGACCTCACCGTTGCGAACAATAACAGATCCAGGAATTCCTCCCAGTTCACCTCTTAAAATCAGTGTCCTCCTGGCATCAGTTGAACTGGAGCCGTGCTGAATCTTGGGGAGGCGGGACCTCGGCTCGAGCCAATGCAGGCGCGAAGGCAACGCTGCCACGCGATCCCCGATCTTCTCGGAGCCGATCAACCGGAACGTCGGATCTTTCGACAGCCGCCGCGCATCGTTCAGATCCTCGTATCTTGCCAAGCGGCGATTTCGTTCACGATCGTGCGAATCCACTAAAAAGGTTCAATCAGAACCCACTGC
>DATNMX010000091.1:0-4641 GCA_035602135.1 Candidatus Dormiibacterota bacterium | reverse complement strand
CCGATCCCTCGCAGTATGTGGGTGCAGAAACCTGCAAGACCTGCCACGAGGATATGTACAAGAATTTTGAAGCCACGCCCCACTTTGTCACTACATTGGACACCAAGAAGGGGCCGGGGTGGCAAGGCTGTGAGGCCTGTCACGGACCAGGCAAAGCGCACGTTGAGGGCGGAGGGGATAAGAGCAAGATCTTCACATTTAAAAATGTCTCCGCGAAGGAATCGAGCGACCGATGCCTCGGTTGCCACAATTATGGCGAAGAGCACAGCAACTTCGCACGCTCTGCGCACCTGCAGAACAATGTCGGCTGCGTGGATTGCCATTCGCCGCACCATGCCAAGGAAAGTCAATTTCTGATGAAACAGAAGCAGCCGCAACTCTGCTATGGCTGCCACCTCGAAACCAAGCAGCAGTTCAACCGAGCCTTTCATCACCGTGTAAACGAGGGACTAGTCCAGTGCAACGATTGCCACAATCCGCATGGCGGGTTCCTGACGCGGCAACTACGCGCGACAGCGGCGCAGGATGTGGTGTGCTTCAAGTGTCACACCGACAAGGCTGGGCCGTTCGTCTTTGAACACCCGGTATCAAAGACCGAAGGCTGCGTCGCGTGCCACACTCCGCACGGCTCGTCGAATCCGCGCCTCCTGAAGCGCAGCCAAGTGAATCTGCTCTGCCTGGAATGTCACTCATTCACGGTCGACACGGCCGCACCGTCGATTCCGTCGTTCCACAACCAAGCGCAGAAGTATCAGGCGTGCACAGTGTGTCACACGCAGATACACGGCTCGAATTTTGACAAAAAGTTCTTCAAATAGAGGTAGCCATGGGACAGAGCATCAGTGCAATGGAACTTCGATTCGTCCGCTGGAGGAACTGGCTCCGCTGGCTCGGTGTGGCCGCGCTGTTCTGTGTAGCGATACCGGGTGCGCGTGCTCAAGAGCCGGAGCTGCAAGGGGTCGACCAGGGGAACTATAACATCAGGCAGTCCGTCGAGTTCGGAGGGCGAATTACGAGCCTCTCGGGTAACCTGCAGACCTACAACACCTTCATCAATCTACAGCAGGGGCCGCGTTTGCTGGGGTTCACGACGGAGATGCGTGCGCTCGATCACCAGGGAACGCTCATCGATCGGCTCTACTTCAGCAATTTCGGGTATGGCGGTGACCCAAACAATGTCTCGCGACTCCGAATGAGCAAAAACAAGTGGTACAACTTCGACGCGCTTTTCCGCCGCGATGAGAATTTCTGGAACTACTCCCTCCTCGCAAACCCCCTGAACCCGACAACGCCTTTTGCCAACGCACCCACCAGCTTCACGCCAATCATCAGCACCTCACCACACCTCTTCAACACACGGCGCCGAATGGGGGATTACAACCTCCAGCTCCTGCCGCAGTCGAAGGTGCACTTCCGTCTGGGTTATTCGCGCAGCGTTGCGGACGGACCTTCTTTCACAACGATTCACCAAGGTACTGAACAATTGCTCTTTCAAAACTGGAAGACCACCGTGAATTCTTACCGCCTTGGAGTGGACTATCAGATCCTTCCGCGAACCAGCATCAGCTACGATCAGATCTGGAGCTACTACAAGGGCGATACCGGTTCCAGCGACAACAATCAACTCTTTAAGCTCGCGAATGGGACGCCCGTTGACCTCGGCGTTTCCTTCAATGCTGGCGCGAACCAGCCGTGCGGCGGAACATTCTTGCCGCCGCCCGCAGCGCCGGGAACTGTCAATCCAACGTGCAGCGCGGCTTTTAGTTATTCGCGGAACGGCCGAACGCGGACCAATGCTCCCACCGAGCAGTTCAGTCTGCAATCGAACTACTTTCAAGACATCGATCTTTCAGCGCGATTCAACTACACCGGCAGTGACATGAATGTTTTCGGCTACAACGAACAGTTCACTGGCCGCGAGGCCCGCACTAATCTACGGAATTTCCTCGGGAGCGGGCCGGTGATGGGACGCCGCGTGGCCGCTACAGCTGACTTCGGCGCCACATGGCGCATCACCGAAAGCCTCAGCTTCTTGGATTCATTTCACTTCCGGAACTTCCACAACCCAGTGGAGTGGGATTCCTCAAGCTGCGGTTTTTTCAGCCCGAGTCTTCTGACACGTGCGAATATTTTCGCGGCCGCTTCTCCGCTGCCTTTGATATGCTCGGCTCCTACAGACGGCGTTACCGGGACCCCCGCACACACAACGTCTTCCGGACCGGACATTGCCTTGGCCGTTTGGAGCCGCTTCCTTAAGCAGGATGAGAAGACCAACCTCGCGGAGCTGGATTATCAGTTCACGCAACATTTCGGTGCGCGGCTCGGCTATCGCTACCGCAGCCGCACCATTGCCGATGCGACTTTCGCGTCGGGCACATTTGTGTTCTTTCCGAACAATCAGAATAATCGTGCGCTTCCGGCCCCTTTCAACACTATGAAATGTTCCGCGCCGAACCGCCCGGACGGCTCGTGTCTGAGTTCGCCCACTGCTTTCGTCGATTCCAGCGAAATACCGATCCACGAACATGCCGCGGTTTTTGGTTTTTGGGCACGGCCACTCAAGAACTTGCGCATCAGCTTCGACACCGATCTGATGAGCGCGGACAATTCGTTCACGCGCATCAGTCCGCGGCAAACACAGGAATACCGGCTGCGCGGCACCTACAAACCTGCAAACTGGATGAATCTAAGTGCATCGGCGGCCATCTGGGAAGGCCGGAACAACGTGCCGCAAATCAATAATCTCCAGCACAATCGCGCCTATGGCTTCAGTGCGATTTTCGAACCCAACGATAGGTTCGCGCTCGAGCTGGGATACGACTACAACGACGTTTTCTCGCAAATCCTGATCTGTTATGTCAGCAGCGTCGCACCGGCTGGCGTTGCCAAGTGTCCTGGCCAGACGATACTCAACGAACAGCTCTCGACGTACACGAACAAATCGAACTATGGCCACTTGGACTTGATGTTGAGGCCCATCAACCGCTTCACCACTCATCTCGGTGCGAACATCACGGTTACCGATGGCAACGCGCTCTTGATCATTACCCCGCAGGTCCCGAAGGGGCCGTTGAATTCGAAATATTACCAGCCGTTTGGCGGGTTGGAGTATCAGTTCGCAAAAAGCTGGACCGGGAAGGCTTATTGGAACTATTACGGTTATAGCGAGGAGAATAGCTTGGTGGTCCAGGACCTGTTCGCGCCGCGCAATTTCAGAGCTCATCTAGTCACGCTTTCGGTACGATATGCATTCTGACGCGGACACAATCGAAATCCGCACGCGCTTCGCAAACCATGGGGAGAACAAAATGACAACTTCGATGGGATGGATAAACAGGCTAGCAATCGGAGCGACCGTACTCGCAGTGATCTGTCTATTAAGCACGCCAACGCAGGCTCAAAGCGCTACGACGCAAAACCTCTACAAGACTAAGTGCGCGGCATGTCATGGCCTGGATGGCAAAGGCCAGACAGCAGCCGGAAAGAAGATGGGTGCGCACGATTTCGCGTCCCCAGAAGTCCAAAAGGCAACTGACACAGATCTCGCCGATATTATTGCCAAGGGGAAAAACAAAATGCCGGGCTACGCCAAGAGTCTTAAGCCAGATGAGATCAAGGAGCTCGTCGAGTATATCCGCGATCTGCCCAAAAAGAAGTAACGCTGGCTGTTGCTCCTGACAATTCGTTCCGCTAAGTGGAGTTGCATTTGATATCGCCTACGCTGTTCCTGTGGATGTTGATCGTTCTGAGTATTTTACTGGCCTTCATTTTCGTTGTGCGCCCGTCTGTAACTACCACACGCGGCGGGAAAATTCTCGCATTCGTTGTGCTCTTCATTCTTCCAGTACTGTGCGCGGCCATGGGGACCTCCCAGCATATCGAGAACTCCAAGCAGACAAAATTCTGCCTTTCCTGCCACATAATGGAGCCATACGGGAAGAGTTTACTCGTGGATGATCCAAGCTACCTTGCAGCCGCCCATTATCAGAATCACCGCGTTCCGCCCGAACAGGCTTGTTACACCTGCCACACGGACTATACCTTGTACGGCGATGTGCATTCCAAGCTGCGCGGCCTGCGTCACGTTTACATCAACTATCTCAGCAAGCCGGCACAGCCTATTCGTTTGTACTCAGCTTACAACAATCGCGAGTGCCTCCACTGCCATCTGGGGGCAAGATCGTTTGAGCAAGGCGCGGTACACAACGTCGACCCGGCGACATTGCCGGCCATCAAAGCTAACCAGCTCTCCTGTTTATCCAGCGGATGCCACGCAACTGTCCATAACGTCGAGCAATTGAATAACGTAAAGTTTTGGAAGGCCGCGCAATGAAACTGAATGCAAAGCCGCTCGAGCGGCGACTTCAGCTAGCAGGCATCCTGATCATTCTTAGCTTGCTCGTCGAAGTTTTTAGCCTACTTTGGAACAGACCCCTCGCCTTCCTCGCGTATATCGCCGCGGGCGGGTTTCTATTAAGTGCAGGTGTGCTGGTTTACCTCTATTCGCTGGTTACTTTCAATACTTCCGAGCCGTCCACTCCAGATCAAACGAGGCCATGAATTCGCAGCGGAGTTGTCCACGACCAGTGGAGGACAGTGCTTTTCTGCTGATCAATCGCTTGGCCCGAAGGCAACGATATG
>DATNMX010000090.1:0-3286 GCA_035602135.1 Candidatus Dormiibacterota bacterium | reverse complement strand
GCGTAGGTGGCAGCGGTTGGTCCACCAGCGCTGCATGGGTTGATCTTGATGGCGACGGTTTGCTGGATTTAGTCGTGCTTCGGTATCTGGAGTGGGACTTCGACGACACATGGTGTGGAGAACGCAAGGAGGGTTATCGGGCGTACTGCCATCCAGATTCTTATCATGCGACGGAGGCGTTGGTGTATCACAATGACGGCAATGGCCGCTTCACGGAAGTTTCGAAGAAGATCGGTTTCACGAAACCTGGAAAGGGATTGGGCATCGCCCTAGCGGACTATGACCAGGATGGGCACATCGATATTTTTGTCGCTAACGACTCCGTGCCTGAATTTCTCTTCCACAACAAAGGCGATGGAACCTTCGAGGAAGTGGCGCTGCCGTCCGGCGTTGCTGTGGATGTAGAGGGTCACACCTACGCGGGCATGGGCGTGGACTTTGCCGATTATGACAATGACGGAAAGCCGGACTTGGTAGTGACCGACCTGGCCAATCAAATGTACGCGTTGTATCGGAATAACGGGGATGGCGCGTTTACTTATGAAAGCTATCCATCTGGGATCGGCCGCATGACGATGTCGCATTCCGGCTGGGGAGTCCGATTCCTGGATTACGACAATGATGGTTTGAAAGATCTTCTGATTGCGCAGGGTCACGATCTGGATACCATCGAACTAACCTTTCCACATCTTCGTTATCGGGAGCCCATGTTATTGGCTCGAAACACAGGTCAAGGTTTTGTCGATGTATCAGCGGATGCCGGTCCGGTTTTTCGCCAGGCTTGGGTGGGACGCGGTATGGCCATAGGAGACATCGACAACGACGGCCGTCTGGATGCCGTGGTAACCACTAATGATGGTCCCGCTTACATTCTGCGCAATGAAACTTCAACGCAGAATCATTGGCTGACCTTGAAGCTCATCGGACACAAGAGCAACCGGGACGCGATCGGAGCCGTAGTTAAGGTGACGACTGCCAAGGGCTCGCAGGTCGCAACGGTAACCACGGCTAGCAGCTATCTGTCCTCCAGCGACAAGCGAGTTCATTTCGGACTGGGTGCGGAAACGGTTGCCGAGCTCGTCGAAATTCACTGGCCGAGCGGCATAGTGCAAACTCTCAAAGCTGTGCACGGCGAGCAAATCCTCCAAATTGACGAACCGGCGGTGGCTGCGACCGGGAAGGAAACGCGGAAATAGTTACGGGGTAGCGTGCTCGGATGGCTCTTGCCACCGCGGCAGCAAGAAATCCCCAACGAGATTAGCTTCAGGAGCTGGCGGCGCTTCCGTCGTTTCGTGGGCATATTTCGCAGCATTTTTCATATCGCCGGCCCGACGGTAGGCTTGACTGAGCAGACGCCGTGCCTGCACATTGCCCGGGCTAAGAGCAAGGGCTTTGCTAAGCTCGGCGTTCGCTTCCTTTACTTTACCCCCCGCTAGTAAGGTTTTCCCTAAACCGAGATGAGCTTCGGCACTATTCGCGTCAAGCCGGACAGCTTCCTCGAAGGCGAGAATTGCTTCAGCTTGCTTGCCAGCACGATCCAGAGCCAGACCTTCAAAATATGCGATCAGAAAGTTTGGAGCGAGCTTCTGCCGGGCGTCAGCAAGTTCAATGGCGGCTTCTGCTGCTCTTCCCGTGCGCATGAGGACTTGTGCCAATCCAACGTAGCCAGTTGGTAAAGGATCACCCGCTGCGACCAGAGTGCGAAAAGTGCTTTCCGCCTCGGCATAGTGGCCCGCGGCCAGGTTGGCAGCTCCTAGACGCAAATGCAGAGCGTAAGACAGCGGGTTCGCCGCCAATCCTTCGCGGACGGCCAAGATGGCATCCCTGTAGTTCTGTAACTCCATCAGCTGACGTGTCAGATTCAGACAGTGCTCTTCTTGGGCTGGATCCAGGCTTGCCGCGCGACGCAGGGCCCAGACCGCTCGGTCGGCTTGGCCTACATGAGCGTAAGCTATGCCCATCAGCGACCAGGCGGAGGCGTCTTCGGCCGGATTAGAGTCAGAAGTAAACTTTTGAGTGAGCGAGTTAGCTACTGCAACCGCGTCCTCGTATCGCCCCACAAGAAGGTAGGTTTTTGCCAAGTCAAACTGTACCCACGGCGCTGGGGCAGGGAACTGGCGCTTCCCCAACTTCTGGAACAAATCGATGGCACGATCATTTTCGTGGAGAGAGAGCAGTAGCAAAGCCGCATGCAAGGATTGCGCGTCATTGAGAGTTGGAAGCGCAAGTTTGGCAACCGTGTTACGAGCGTCGTCTTGCCGCCCGAGCGCGATATAACCGTTCACAGCTTGCATCAGAAATGCCGCATCCGGAGGCCACTGGTCACGAGAAGACTCGAGCTCCTGGAAAGCTCGTGCATAGAGCTGCTGTTCGAGAAACACTCGCCCGAGGTAGTAACGAGCAAAAGAATCTTCAGGCGCTAATCCCACTGCGCGTTCGAGCACATCCCGCGCACTGTCGAGATGGTGTTCGATCCATTCGAGAAAGCCGAGATTCCGGTAAGCATCTTCAAATTGAGGATCGAGATGAATAGCCTGGCGGTACTCACCGACGGCGTCTGCAGTTCGCCCGAGACCTGCTAGCGCAATCCCTCGGAAGTTGCGCACCCGTGCATCGGCAGGTCGATCGCGCTCCGCGGTGGTTAATTCATCAAGTGCAGACTCAAGACGACCCTCTTTCAATGCGATGAGTCCGCGCTGAAACGCATCCTCCTGTCGGGCATAGGAGCAAGTCGCTGAGGAGACAGAAGATACCGCCACAACTAGAGAGCAGACAAGATAAAACCGGGTCTGAATTGCGAGCCTCCGAAGGCTACCGTTGGGTGTTGTGGGACAGCAGCAAGAACTCCCCTTGGCGTCTACATCCTAGGTCTCGGTTCAGCGCTCTTAATCTGTTAATAAGGATACGATAATCCTAGCAGCTGGACTAATGATCTCGATCTATTCTTTCAACCTCACCCAAGCGTGCAGTTTTCTTTTCGAGTTTGCTGTGTGCTTCGCGGTTAAGCGCCGTGGAAAGGGCGAACTCACGCGCCGCTTTATCCTTCTCTCCTATCGCCTGGTACACCCTGGCCAACTTGTAGTGGACCGAACCATCGCGATCGCCAGATATCGCCATCTTGAATTCGCTTTCCGCTTTCTTGTAATCACGCATGTCGGAATAAGCAGTGCCCATGTCCCGGTGGATGGTAGGATTTTCGGTGTTTCCTTCAAGCGCACGCTTCAAATAGGGCAGGGCGTTAAGCGGTTGGTGTTCGAGGAGATAGGTCTCCCCTAAATCTTGGAGC
>DATNMX010000089.1:0-4471 GCA_035602135.1 Candidatus Dormiibacterota bacterium | reverse complement strand
CATCGCGGCGGCCAACAGCCGCGCGTCGCTGTCCTGCCCGGATTCCAGGCCGACAGTCCACTGATTGCTCTGGAGGGCCGCTCCACCGAGTGTCTGAATTGACATTGCTCTTCGCCTTTCTGTTTTCATCCCCATGGATTCGATTCGCCCCGCGGCCTCGAACATGTGCGCCTGGCCATCGTTGCCCGGCACTTTCTATTCGCTCCAGACGTCGGAGTCCTGAGGGCCGTGATCTCTGCTGTGGGGCACTTCCTTTTCGCGCCATGAGTAAAGGCACCCTTCGTTCCAAAACCGATGGGGCGGGACGTCACTGCAAGTGGTTGATTAAGAAGGTAGATCCGAAAGCAGAGTCGAATCCGAGTGTCGGAGTGTCGGACACAGAGACACCTCTCTGACACTTCTACTGACACCACACCCGGGATAGCGGCGATGTTTTTCGTCAAGGCGCACGTGTTTGTAATCGACCGTGCGTCCCTGCTCATTGGGGGGGCACCGCTACTTGGGGATTGAACTGCCGTTTCGTGAAATCATTCCAGTCGGATTATCCGAGCTAGCACTACTACCGCCGTCTTACGCGCTGATCACGCGCCTCAACCGAACAGCTCCTCCTCAAAACTACCCGCCCTTGACCTGATTTCATCGCTCCTCCCTCGTGGAGCGAAACTTCCGTCCCACGCGCTGGACTGCCAGTTGTCGCTGGGCTGGTGTCCAGGCAGCCAGGGTGGAAGGGCCAACGACAAGTACCTGGAAAGCGCCAGGATATGCGGTTCGTACATCTGCCGCAGACGGGCCAATCTTTCGTCGACGCCGCCGTCCTCGCGAAGGGGCAGGCCAACCGTTGCCAAATGAATTCGCAGTTGCGTGAGCTCGTACGCGGAAAGCCTTCCTTCGGCCGGCTTCACCGGTGGAAGAGCGAACACCTGAGCGAGATCTACAGTCGCGCGGCGGGAAATAGCAAAGGTCAACTTGGCTTGACCCCGATCAGGGCCTTCCAAGTCAGCTATCAGAAGAGCGCTGGTATCTAGAATTGCCGTAAGAGTTCCCAGCCAGGATTGGTTGTTATGTTGGGAGCGAAAGTGGGCAAGCATGGGATAAGAAAGATGACTCTCCAGCAGCTCTGCCGACCATCGCTCCCACTCATGGAGGAGTAGCTGCAGCGCTTCCATCCTGTGATCCTGTCTTAAGCGGCGCAACAGTTCCACAGCAGTGGGAGGCGAACCTGCCCTGGCGTCCAGGAGCGAGATAGTTACCTCCCGGCGGGAGAAAGCCTGGTAGATCACCGGCAGGTAGCTGATCATCATGGCTAGAAAACCGAAACCGAGTCCCGCTTCAATGACCACGACAGCCCTGGCAAAAGCGCTGTGCGGAGCCACACCGCCCAATCCCAGCGAGAAAAAGGTACTGCCACTTAGATAAAAATCGGTCGCCAGGCTGACTCGGCCGTCCGCAGTTTGAAAAGCTGAACCGTCCGCCCAGTGCAGAAGGGCAAAACCGGCGATTAAACCAGCAGCCCAAACAATGAGCAAAAAAAGCAGGGAGAGAGGTGCATAAAAACTCAGAAAGAGATCGCGCTGTTTTGCTCCTCGAAGCAGGCGCGACAACGCGCGCCACGACCGCCAAGTACTGCGGTAAAAGAGCCGCGTCAGGCGAAATTTACGAGTCACCCGCCTGGGCAGAATAATTGTCTCGAACGCGTCCCACAGGACAACGAAAAGAATCATGAATCCCGAAAAAGCTGCCAAGCTTCTCATTTGCTTTGTCTTGCTTCTAGTTCTTCCCGATCATTCTCAAAGGCAAGCGATGATCTGATTCGTTTCGTTTCACCTATTGCGGTGCAAAGCGGGCCAGGTTTTTAGCAAGGGCCGGCGCTCACCACAACGTGCCTCATGGCTTTCTCCGCAACAATGAGGTGAGGTTTTGAACGCTCTTTGCAAGTTCCACGACTTCACCGGCTCCATGGAGTTCGAATTCAACTTCATAATTCCCGGTCGCAGCGTGATCAACTGCCTCTTTGAGGCTCACAAGCGGCTGTATCACTTGGCGAGGCAGAATGAGGCTAACCCACACGCTAAACAGGAGAGTAATAGCGGAAACAATGCTCAAGCCCCACTCGGCGCGATGGATCAGTTGACGAGCTTTCTGGTGATCAATCTGGACGCGCCCCCAATTTCGTTTTTCCAGCTCGGACGCCAGTTCCAGGGTCTGTTCACTTGCTGCCTGAAGGTCCGGGGTGACTTGGCGTAAAGCGGGGCTGCCTGCCTGAATCGCTTCTGCAATCCGTGTATCCAATGATTCGACTTGATTGCGAAGCGCTTGCATCAGCTCGGCTCGTTTCTCATGTCTGGCCTTATTGACAAGACCGTCCAAATCTCTTTCATAAGCCAGCACGGCTACCTGAATGCGTTCGACGGGTTCTTGCCTTGACTCCGCCATCGTCGAAACTTCGGCAGCGAATTGCTGCTGATAGAGGTTGAGTGCCTCCAGACCCTGTTGAACGGTGGTTTCTTCGTCTGGCTCAAGATCCCCAATACGAACCAGGAGTTGCCTCGCGCTCGTGACCGATTTCTGGTTCGTCTGAAGATATTCCGGGTCCTGGAACAGAGCATAGTTTCGCGCGGCTCGCCGAGCCTCTAACATCTCGATGGAGGCTTGCGCTGCCAGCTTTGCCGCAGGCGCATCGACATTCACGATGCGCTCCACGATCCGGCCCATCACATACAAATAATAAACAGCCAGGACAATGACGGGGACGAGGATCAACCTCACGAGTGCCATGCTATAGGCAACTCTTTTTCGCAATGAGCTCCCGGCCGCAAAAATCTTAAAAGATTTTCGGATTCTCCATCGCATGAACTAGAACCTTCGCAGAATGTTACCGTCAGTTCCCGCGAAACTTCGTGAGGCCCCAACAGAGCATTGTTTCGAAAGCAGACGAACGAGCGCGTCACTGGCCGCGCAGCGTGCCCGGCGGGATAGCATTGCGCCGTGCGAGGTCTTCGAGTGCATCGAGATCGCTTTCAGCATCCTGTACGCGCTGCTGCAGGATTTCAATGCCAGCGTCGGGCGTGATGCCGATGTCGCCGCCGTCAAGATTTATGCCGCCCGTCACTGTCTTAAGGTCCTTCACATCTTCGAGTGCCTGACGATAGTGCTGAAGTTTAGCTTCCCTGCTTTCGAGCTCAGCCCGCAGCTTTGATGCTTGCTCAGCGTACCACTCAGGACCCTGTGTCTCTACGTACGGTGAAGGCGCCGGGGCATCCGTTGTAGCTTCTTCCGCGGCTTGGCCTACCACTGAGATGAGACTCTTGGCTCGCAGGCTCTCGAGGCCATTGTTCGTCCATACTACAGTTGCCCCTTCCGGCTTCCCCGCGCGCGGCTTGTTTGCCGCGCGCAGAGAAATGGCCGGGGTACTTAGGGTTATTGAGATAGCGAGTGAAAACGTCAGATAGCGATTCATCTCGCTCCCCTTAGTGCTTCGTCGATGGGGCGGGAGGAAAATGCTGGAACATTTTGTTCACGCCTTTGTCGAGATTCTTTGTGTTCTTGTCCGCCTTGTCGGAAAGCGTATCGCTCGACGAGCCTCGCCAGATCAATTTCTCTGACTTTGCATCGAAGAGATCGACCACCAAGGTTCCCACTTTGTAGTTTTCGACGGTCGTGGTTGCGTCGCCAAATCCACCGCCGAATCCTCCCCAACGACGACCCCCTCCGAACCCATTATAGAACGTGTCCAGGGTTTGCTGATCCTTAGTCGTCTCAATGGCAAAGACCTCGACGTCGCCTCCCGAGGGAACTTCTGTCCAACCCTTTGCCGCGAGAGCGCTGTTCACCGCGCCCTTGATGCGGTCGACCAGGAGCTGGTCTTTCGTCTTGACCTTTTCCCAAGAGTAGGTTTTGTATTGACCAAAGTTTGCACTATGGTCGTAGTCGGTCTTAACGTGTTGAGCGAATGAAACGCACGCTAGTAGCAGCATGAGTCCCACCGATGTTGCGATTTTTGATTGAAACTTCATATTTCCTCCTTCACCTTTTTTGATTTTTGTTTCTACGAACCCGTTGGTCTGAACCATACCAGTGATTTCTTAGGGCAATTGCCTTGCCAAGCGTCTGTTGCTCCTAAGTCCTTTCATTTCGGTATCTGGGCGCTTTTTCTCTTGCTCTCGATGCCATGAACTTGACGCGGCTGTCAGATCCCGGTCCCGTTTGCCCTGAGCTGAGTCGCAGACGGTTAACTAGATCGCAACTTCGGGGCCCGGGCGCGAGAGTCCCAGTCTCCTCATCTTGCCCATCAGCGTGGTGCGCTTGAGGCCCAGACGGGCCGCGGCGCCCCTCGGACCTCCCACCACCCAGCGCGTTTGACGAAGGATTTTCAGAATGTGACCCGACTCCACCTGCTTCAGAGTGGTCGCGGCAGACTCGAGCTCGACGGGAGATTTCAGGTCGCCGAGCGGCGCACGTAGCGTCGATCCAG
>DATNMX010000088.1:0-2784 GCA_035602135.1 Candidatus Dormiibacterota bacterium | reverse complement strand
CAAGGACATCACGCTCCCGTTTTACGGATACAACCGCCCCGGCGCAAAGATTTCGGAGGGTATCCGCGAGCACTGGTGGTTGCAGGGGATGATGGGAGGCGTCAAGGCCCATTATGACTGCATCAAGGCGTTCTCGGAGACGGACTTCACCGAAGACCTGAAGAAGATCGACATCCCCGTGCTGGTGATGCATGGTGACGACGATCAGATTGTGCCGATCGCCGCAGCAGGGCCCATGTCCGCGAAAATACTCAAGAACGCAACGCTGAAGGTCTATCCGGGCTTTCCACATGGCATGCCCGCGACCAACGCGGAGCAGATCAACGCGGACCTGCTGGCGTTCTTCAAAGGCACAGCGAAAGCGGCGGCGTAACGGCGGTTGCGCCGCCAGAGGGAATCGGGAAGGTTAGAAACTTTACGGCTCAGTTAGAGGGCGCAACAAGCTAAACACCGGTTGCGCCCTCAATTTTTTGGGCTTGGCCCTTCCACCGATGGGTTTTCAATAGGTCGAGGTCGGCCACTCACCAAGGAATGGGTAAAATTGGGGATTGGACGGAAATAGGGCAGGATAAACGGTGTCGGGGGGCTAGAGAACAAGAAAAAAGAAAAGTCAAAACGCGGATCCTTAAAAGCGAAGGGCGCGGCACCCGACCGGCCAAGTGCAAATCTTTCCGTTCGGCAATGGTGCGGCCGCCTTGGACAGCCAACGCGTTACCTCGCATCAAGAAGCTTGTGTTTGCTGGCCTTCATCGCGTACATAGCAATGTCTGCCTTCCGTAAGAGGGCCTCGATTCTTTCACCGTCATGGGGATAAACTGCAACTCCTATGCTGACGGAGATCAAGGGTTCCATCCCGTCATTGGCAATGCTGTCGCAGATACGTTGCGCCACTTGGTTGGCCGCCTCTGAGTTTGTTTCCGGTAAGATAACGGCAAACTCGTCGCCACCGTAGCGTGCCGCCGTATCGATATCCCGGCAGAAGCTCAAAACGTCGGCCACCCGGCAGAGCGCATGGCTTCCGATCAGATGGCCATAGCGGTCGTTGATTTGCTTCAATCCATCCACGTCAAATAACAACAGGGCAAACTCCCGCCCCGTGCGCTCGGAACGCTTGATTTCCATATCCAGCACTTCTGTAAGGTGGCGGTAGTTGGCCAGTCCTGTCAGTGGGTCGCTAGCCGCCTGTTGACGCAGATGATCCTCCAACTGGCGCTGTTTGGTGACATCCTCGATGATGACCTCATAGGTGTCTAGCTCGCCCTGCTCACGCATGACTTCTTGTCCGCTGAGCCGGACCTTCAAGGTTGTGCCATCCTTCCGCTTCCATTCTATTTCGATGGGGTCGACTGAACCTTGCTGGTCTGGTTGCCCCAACAAATGCGCTCGTTTGACAGGATCTCGAATAAGCTCACTCGCAAGATTTACACCCAACAGTTCCTCTTTTGAGGCATAGCCGAGCATTTTCATCATGGCCTCGTTCACTTCGAGGAATTTTCCGCCGAGGTCGCAGCGGCAAATTCCGTAGCTTAGATTTCCTGCCAAGGCGCGGTATCGTGCTTCCGAATGCCTCAAGCCGATTTGGGCTCGGTCGCGTTCCTCGCGTAATGCTTTCTCATCGAGAGCCCGATGAACGGCTACGGGAAGATGACCGATGTGATTCATTTCAATACAATCGTAAGCACCTCTGGTAATGAACTCCGCCACCGTCTCACGTTGCAAGATGCGACCGACGAAGATAAGCGGGATCGGCCTCTTCGATCGGTTCAGGAGTTCCAGTGCCTGAGTTTCCTGCCAATTGGGGCTGGGGTACTCGGCGACAACAAGGTCATAGGCGTGCGCGCCCAGCCGTTCGCTAAACTCCTCGGGAGTTGCAACTATCTCCGCGCTGACCGTGAAATGCACCTTGTCGAGCTCTTGCAGGCAGCGCTCTACTTCCGCTGCGTGACTATGGACAAAGAGGATGTGCAAAGGCGGATGTCTGCCTTCCGATCCGCACAGGGCGTCTCGCTTGAGGTGGGCTGGAGGGGTCGAAGCCATTGGGGGCTACGGAATATTCACGGGGGCCAGTCCTTCCCTTTTCCATGCTGGCCCCCGAGATTGTATTGATTCTAAGCACGCAAAAGTTATAGCAGGAGGGTATTAGCGTCTGTTCAAAATGATACAGTTTTTATTTTATGTTAACTCTTACGGCACATCTGTGGCGCGCCAACAGCCGGTACACGGAGACCTCGCCTGAAGTTGCGTGATTCAGGCCGGTGGCGGAGCCGCGGCTGCCTTGCCACAAACTGGGCGTGAGATTCGAATCCCACGACATGGTGAAGAGATTTCTGGCGAGCGGGAGAACGGGATTCCACGTGGCGGTCCTGCGGGAGGGAGAAGTGGGCGCAGGCGACCAGAAACTAGAAATTAGAAAAGTGAAACTGGAAAATGGAGAAGAGAAAATACGCACCCTCCCCGACGGGGTCCCCGACCAGGTAGGGGCAGGCGGGGTAAACGCAGATCGAAGAAAAATATAACGCAGAGACGCAGAGACGCAGAGAAAACACTCGGCGATGGTGCGGCCGCCTTGGACAGCCAACGCGTTACCTCGCGTCAAGAAGCTTGTGTTTGCTGGCTTTCATCGTGTACATAGCCACGTCTGCCTTCCGCAAGAGGGCCTCGATTCTTTCACCGTCACGGGGATAAACTGCAACTCCTATGCTGACGGAGATCAAGGGTTCCATCCCGTCATTGGCAATGCTGTCGCAGATACGTTGCGCCACTTGGTTGGCCGCCTCTGAGTTT
>DATNMX010000087.1:0-17078 GCA_035602135.1 Candidatus Dormiibacterota bacterium | reverse complement strand
GACGCGCACGCGGGTCAACTTTTTCATGAATAAATTCAGGAAACTGGGCTTCATTCAATACAACAATGACGGACTTCAGGTCCACAAATCCCTCCTCAGTGTTGTCCTGCACGATTAAGCGCCAACTTTCGCGCTTTTCGGGAACACGCTGAAATAGTTCTAGAAGATCGAAGGAAAGCCGAAAGCAGGTCGTGGTATAGCCATATTCTCTTTCATACTGACTTAGTTTCGATTCGGCCCCCAATATTGTTGCTGGTTGAAATTCGCAATGCCCGGAGAATTCCATGAAACCAACATCATCAGGCTCGCAGGCACAGTTAGAAAGGTAATTGATCGCTCCGTTCTCAATGAACCTCGGCAGGTCCAGATCTCCTTCGCTGGCGCTGATTATCTTTACGATGAGCTGCGAATCCCCAACATTCACAAGTGGGAAGTCGGCGAAGGAATTGAAGTAACGATACGACCGCGTCCATCTGGGGCAGGAGCACAAAGATTTAGATGCGTTTGAGCGCGTTCCGGGAAGAACGAAGAGAAGTCGAATTTAAATGATATCGGGCAGGTCAGGTGACTCCCAAAAGCTGGAGAACGCCTTGCGTATGGTACGCGGGACAATCATCAGTAGGGTGAGCAATCGAGAACAATGGACTTCTCGACAGTTACAGAATTTATCAAGCTATCTAGAATCTTGCCGTTTGGTGGGTTTGGCTGAGTCTTAGTCCCAGAGTATAAGTTTGATGTGGAAGAGAATTGAAGTCCTTCGATAAAGCCTTAACTGCTTGCGTTACGAAAACGAAAGCAGGGAATTGAGACAAGTTTTGCCCTAACTTGCCAAAATTTGCCAGCGTCTCCCACAGTGTTGTAAACACAATGAAATGATTATGGGGTAGGTGGCTGACGGTCGGTTGCCCTGTGGTGGTTAGCCCCCTACCCCGCGAGTGGTCTTACTCTATAGACGGAGCGGCCGTCCGCTGGGTTTCACTGCGGTAAGAAAACTTTCGGGTACAGTGAGTGAGCACTGGTATGGTCCCTATCCCAAATCGATGGTATCCAAGTAACGCGCTACGGAGACATTCCAATCGTATCTCTGAGAGATTTCGCGTTGTAAGGATTGCGCGGCTGCTGGTTCGCCATGCGTAAGATATGTTGCTTTCGGTGGCGCGGCTAGACTGCCAGCCCACCGCAATAATTCACTTTTGCCGGCGTGCGCCGAGAGTTGGCCCATTTCAATAATCTCGGCATTCACTGGAACGTCCACACCAAACAAACGTAGGGTCTTGGCACCTTCCTGTAATGCGCGCCCGCGCGTTCCTTCAGCCTGAAACCCTGCAAGAAGAACCGCATTACGAGGATCAGCCAGCCGCTGAGCCAAATGATGGAGCACCCGTCCGCCAGTAACCATGCCGCTGGCAGAGATAATGATGCACGGCGTCTTTACCTCGTTGATGGCCTTCGATTCCTCCACGGTCCTCATCAAGTGAAACTCGTGGACCTTCAGCGGATCACCTTTCCCGCCCGCCTCGAGCTTGGTGAAGTCGACGTCGTGGTCCTCGTGATATTTCAAATATAAATCCGTTGCACTAAGCGCCATGGGGCTGTCTATATAAACGGGTAGATGGGGAATTTTTTGCTGATCCTCAAGCTGCCGGAAGTAGTACATGAACGTCTGCGTCCTGCCTATTGCGAACGCGGGAATCACGATTGATCCGCCGCGTTTCGCCACACGATTCACAATGACGGCCAGCGCCTCCGAGGGGTCACCGTCAGGATGCTCTCGATCGCCATAGGTGGATTCGCACAGCAGCACATTTGTTGTGGACGGTGGCGTCACCGGATCGTTCAGAATTGGTTGGTTGTATCGTCCAATATCGCCCGAGAAAACCACTACTATTTTCTTCCCAGCCTCCGAAATCGTCAGTTCCAGGCTAGTGGAACCTAGAATATGGCCAGCGTCGTACGAAACCACTTGAAATTCCGGGCTAATGACGACTGCCCCAATCCTAGGTATTGGCCTCAAGACGCTTAAGACGGGATCTACATCAGGCGGCGTATACAGCGGCTCGCGAATAGCTCGCTCGCTGTTGTGATTGCGGAGGTGTAGGGAATCCTCTTCCTGCAGGTGCGCCGAGTCTTTCAGCAAGATCGTTGTCAGGTCAATCGTGGCGGGATTGGCGTAAATTGGACCACGATATCCGGCGCGCACCAATACTGGCAGCCAGCCAGTGTGATCGAGGTGGGCATGAGTTAACACCACATAATCAATGGTTATCGGATTTATCGCTAGGGGTTTAAAATTGCGCTCGGTCAATTCCGGCAAGCCTTGGAAGAGACCGCAATCTACAAGCAACCGCTTGCCACCTGCCTCAACCAAGTATTTGGAACCGGTCACACATCCAGCTGCGCCGAGAAAAGTTAGCTTTGCCATAGATGTAACATTTTACTCGGGGAACGCCGGAACACGTAATTCCAAAACCCGCAACTGCAAGAAATTAGAAAGCGAGCCAAACTGTCGTAGCCCCGAGGTTTAAGCGAATTATTTCCTTGAGCGACCGTTCAGGAAGGTGGCCAATTGGTTTTTTCAGCAGAAACTTGTGTGCGTTTGCGGCGAGTTGCAGCTTCTGACCCTAATCCGTTTTTCAGGCGGTAACGATAGAAGCGCGGAATTCCGCGGCGTCGCCAGTATGTCGAAGTATAATCTTCTGTGTGCAGCCCCGTTCGCAACGAACTGTAAAACGAATGGTTCGCGGGATTTACGACTAATCCAACATGCCCGCGCCAGGCGACCAGGTCGCCCGGTTGTGGCTTCCAAACACGCAGGAATTCGCCCGTCCCCCAATAAAGATCTGAGGAGCTGGCGTAGCGGTAGGTGTACCCCGCAAAGCGATAAATCTCGTGGACCAAATGGGAGCAGTCTGGTTTGTCGCTAACCTGAGGATAATGTTCCGTTGCCGCATCGATAATTTCCAAGCCTTGCTCAAGAGTTACTGCTCGCAACCTGAGACGGGCTGCCGGAGGGCCTGCCAAAGCGGGTGCGCTCCAACCAGCGTTAAGTAACAGAAACAAAAGGAGAAACTGCGCAGATACTCCGCAGATAGCGATTCCGTCGGGGTCGAACAAACGATTGCCAAATGGGAAGAGTGTGCCCGACATAGTTCTAGTACTATGGTGCACAAATCTTGGGCAGAACACAATAGTGAATATTCCGGAGCTTGTCAGGAGAAAACACTCATGTATAGAATTCTTGCGACCGCAAATTCCGTCTTATTTGCGTTGCTCATTCTAGTAGCTACCGCAATGGGGCAAACGCCCAGCACGGTATCCGTCCGTCTGGTAGACACCATCAGCTCGGGCGGCAGCCAGCGCGGAGACACCTTCAGCGCGACTTTGGCGACCCCACTGGTGGTGAACAACCGCATCCTGGCAGAGAGAGGGGAGCGAATTACCGGTCAAGTACGGCAAGTCGTCAGGCCGGGTGGATTAAAGCAACCGGCCGTGATTACTCTGAGCTTGAGAACGATTTATGCTGCAACCGGCCACTATCCACTACGTACCAGTGAATTGACAATTAAGGGAGATTCTCACGCAAAGCGTAACTTGCTGATTATCGGCGGCTCAGCTGGTCTTGGTGCTCTAGTCGGCGGAGCGGCCGCTGGCGGCCGAGGCGCGGCTATTGGCGCGGCTGCAGGTGCAGGTGCCGGAACTGGCGGCGCTTACCTCACTGGGAAACAAGAAATCGTACTGCCGTCAGAAACGCTGCTGACCTTCCACGTGAACGCAGTGACGATCAGTCCTAAGGAACTTGCGAAACTTCAGGACGCCGGCCAACACCGAGGGTCCGAGCGCGCTGACGAGAATTATGTGCCGTCGCGCGAGCCTTATCCTGCTGCGCCTGCGGACGCGTATGTGATGGTCGAACGGCGGCATCGTCATCACGGGGAAGACGGTGACGATGTTGATGACGAGCACGGTGAACATCATGGCGAGCATTACATCGTCGAACGTCCGCGAACGATTGAGGTAATATTCATAAAAAATCACCAAGCCAACGTTGCCATTTACTGGCCACACCGCGTTGAACATTTAATGCTCGCGGGCGATGATCTGAATGATATATGCGAGCCGTTGGCACAACGAACCGGGTTCAGTGTCGATATAGTGCGAACGAAAATCAGGATCACGGGCAGAGAAGGAGAGTTCAAGGACCATCATGAAAGCGAGAGGGACAAGCACGACGATTGAGAGCGGCACGTTTTAGAGAACAGAAAGGCGCAAGGACCCGGAAATTTTGGTGGAGCCGATGGGATTGTAAACTGAAAACGCCAAAAACACCAAAAACACCCCATTTAGCTACATGGCGGCTACGCGGCGCGGCGAACGCAGGCCTGCACATAGCTTTTGTTGTTCTTTCGATACGCACCATCCGGGATTTATCGCTCGCGCTCCCACACTGAGGCGCCAGAGGCCCACAGCGACTCAAGAAAGCCATTTTTCATCCAGTGTGAAGCGTTCGCCTTCGCATAGGAGGAGCGAACGCTCGATGACATTTTGTAACTCCCGAATATTTCCGGGCCATGCATAGGACTGCAGAAGCCGTGTAGGGGTTGTCGATCCAGAAGCCTCTGTAGTCACCGGCTTCTCCACAATCACCTGCGTTGTTCACATTATGAGTCAATTATCGTGTTTGTAATATCCCCACTCGCATCGTACGTTCTGTTGTCTCTGTTTTCTGCATTGTAGTTTCCTCCATAAAAAGTTTTTTCTTTCCGAAATCCTTCGGAATGGAGGCCAGCTTTAAGAGCCGAGCGGACCCGTCACAGGGCGGAGGCACAGCCGGAGTTCATCGCCAGACCCTTGACGGGGAGCACGGCTCTGGGAAAAGGCCGGAAAGAGTCCGAGGGATGAAGGAAGAGGAGAAAAAACGGTTGGAGGAGGTACAGAAACAGAAGGACAAAGACGACGGGAAGGACGAAGACGGCGACAGCGGCGAGGACGAGGAGGGTGATGATGCCGATGGTCATGATGGCCACGGTGGCGATGGCCATGGTGATGGCGCCGCCGCCGCCGGCGGCGGCGAGAACGACGGTGACGACGATGATGATGATGGGTGGAGAGGGGGGGGCGCCGGTGGAGGCTGAGGCTGAGAGTGAAGGTCGTGACGCTGATGGACGCGGGTGTAATGATGTTGGTTCTGCTGCTGATGGTGGCGGTGCTACTGTTGGTGGACAGACTCGCCCGTTCTGAGCGTCAGTTGTCGGTCGGAAAATACTTGGTTTTGAGGATGGAGTCCGGCGTTTATGCGCGGTGGTGGACGTTGCGGGGTGGGTGAAAGAGGTAGAGGGAGCCCTTCGTAAGTGGAGCTGGAATTCAGGCCAGGCACGGCACCTATTAGCCCTATTGTGGGCCTGAGTCGGAATTTGTACGCTATTGTATTTGTGTGACTTATTCCATAAAAAGCATAATATACTTGTATTGGTACAGCATCATTGACTTGTAATTACACGGCATAATATACTTGTGTTAGCACAGCATAATAAACTTGTAATCACCCGAAAGGAAAACTCTATGGCGGCACCAAACGAGAAGCTGGCTGAATCCCTCGATGTGCTCAAAGCGCTTCAGGAGGGCGGGAGACGTGTGTTCCGCTCGGACGAATTCAGCCGCGTTCACCGTGAACGGCTTGTCGAGAACGGCTTTGTCCAGGACGTGATGAAAGGCTGGCTGATCTCCTCCAGCCCGAGCGCGCGCGCGGGCGACAGCACACCGTGGTATGCGTCGTTCTGGGAATTTTGCGCGCGCTACTGTGACGACCGTTTCGGCGGGGAGTGGTACCTTTCGGCGGACCAGTCGCTTTGGCTGCACGGCGAGAGAACGGTCATTCCGGAGCAGGTGGTGGTAAACAGCCCGAAAGGCACGAACAACACAATCAACCTTCTGTTCGGCAAGTCGCTCTACGACCTGAAGGTTCGTGAAATGCCGGCCGCAGCGAATCTCCTGGTGCGGGATGGATTGCGCCTTTTCTCGCCGGCGGCGGCGATCATGAGTGTGGCGGAGTCTTTTTTCCCGCGTAATCCGGTCGAGACGCAGGTGGTGCTGGCGAGTCTCGAAGACGCATCGGATTTGCTGCGGCTGCTGCTGAACGGCGGCCACTCCGCGAAAGCGGGCTATCTCGCCGGCGCGTTCCGGCAGACCGGGCGGCCCGAGCTGGCGGATGAGATCGTTCGCGCGATGAAGAGCGCCGGTTACGATGTGCGGGAGCGCAATCCTTTCGAGGCCGGGCAGACATTCGGCGCGCTGCGCCGCGCGGCGGCGCCCATTGCCGGGCGTGTGCAGATGATGTGGGAATCGATGCGTGGCGCTGTCGCGAAGACATTCCCGAAAGCGCCGGGGCTTCAGAAAGACAGGGCGGCCTATCTGCAGCGTGTTGATGAAATTTATAAAAGCGATGCGTACCACTCGCTGTCCATTGAAGGTTACTCGGTCACGCCGAAAATAATCGACAGGGTGCGGCAGGGGAACTGGAGCCCGGACAACGATGAAGCTGACCGAAAAAACCGCGACGCGCTCGCGGCGCGCGGCTACTGGCAGGCGTTCCAGGCAGTGAAAGAAGCCGTCGGGAAAGTGATCGGCGGCGAGAATGCCGGTGCGCTCGTACGCACGGCGCACAATGACTGGTATCGGGAACTGTTCCAGCCCTGCGTCACGGCGGGCCTGCTCCGACCGGGTGATCTGGCCGGATACCGGAACAGTGCCGTGTACCTGCACACGTCGCGCTATGTGCCGGCGCGGTGGGAGGCGGTGCCCGACGCCATGCCGGTGTACTTCGATCTTCTCGAAAAAGAAACAGAACCGGCCGTGCGCGCCGTGCTCGGGCACTGGTTGTTCGGCTATATCCATCCGTACCCCGACGGGAACGGCCGGATGGCGCGCTTCCTGATGAATGTGATGCTGGCGTCCGGCGGCTATCCCTGGACGGTGATTCACGTTGAGGACCGTGACGCGTACCTCGCTGCGCTGGACCGCGCTAGCATAGATATGGACATAAAGCCGTTCGCCGGATTTGTGGCGCAGCGCGTGAAGTGGTCTCTGGAGCAGCGGAAACGGGAACTGAAGTTTCCGGCACCGAAAGAGACGGAGGACTTTAAGGGCGACAGCGTCGTGTTCTGGGGGCAGGACGGAGAAAAGCGCGTGCGCTGCGAAATCATTCGAGACCCGCTGGACGACCATTTCGGCGGGGGCGGCAAGGACAAGCTTACCGTATTCAGAGCCAACAGGCGGGCGATCGAAGAGTTGGCGCGACGGAAATATCTTGCCGGCCATACGGAAGCTGACGATTCTGTTTTGATCGGCTCCGAAGACGTGTGAAGAAGCAGAATGTTTTGAATTAAGTCAGGAAGAAAACGCTATGGCGTTCAAAGGGCTCTTTATCGGGATTGACCGGTATGCCTCACCTGAAACCAATTGGCTTAGCTGCGCAAACCGTGACGCGACAGCGCTCCATGCGCTTTTCACGGATACGCTTGGCGGCGAGACGATGTTGCTTACGGATGAGCAGGCGACTGTCGCCGCAATCCGGGAGCGCTTTGAGCAACTCGCCAACTGTATCCCCGACGATGTCGTGGTCATCGCCTTTTCGGGACACGGCACGGAGACGCATGAACTCGTCGGAGTGCAGTGTGAGCAACGGCGACATCTTTGCCGATCTTAATTGGCGTGCGCTTCCCGCTGTTGCTCGGGAGGAGGTAAATGGGAGTGTCGTGATTGTGACCTAACGATCTGAGCCGGTTCCTTGACTGGCGCTTCTAATACCCCTAGAGTCAAGAGTGCATGACCGGCAAGAGACTATTCCTGATTCTGGCAGCAGGCGCTTTGTTGCTCCTGCAGTTCGCAAACTGCATGTTTGCCATGACGCCGGACCAGGAGACCATGAAATGCTGTGGCTCTATGCCATGCACGCCAGCGAATCAAAGCCATGATTGCTGTAAGGCGATGGTTTCTGCGCAAAGCCCGAATATGCTTCCGACGGCGCGCGTCTCGCTGAATGCGCCCGCTATTACGCTCGTTGAACCCCTCGCAGCGGTTGAGCTGGTCCGATCGGTTTCGTTACCACTTGTTGCGGTCGAAGCTCCGCAACATTCTCCTCCTAAGCTTTATACACTCCACGCCTCCCTTTTGATTTAGACCCACCTATTGGTGTGCGTCCTGCACACCCCATTTCTGATTGTGTCCCTAACTAGGCCATGTGCTGCTGAGTTCGCACTCACAGCGCAGAGCACACTTCCACACTTTCGATCCCCGGAACTCTCGGGCCTTCTCAGGAGGCGAATAAAATGTCGGGATTACGCGGCGAGAAACCGCAAAATGAATTATTTGTAGTTCGCATTCTGTGCTTTAGCGTACTTCTCGGTTTTTTCGCGCAAGTACCCGGAGCTATCGGCCAAGAGCAAACCGGCGGGTCGGTTCAAGTTGCCTCGCCGCCGCAGCAACATCCGCGTTCTGAAGCGGTCGCTTCGCTACAGGATTTGTTAACCGAGGCGGAACAGAACAATCCGCAAATTCACGCCGCGCGCCAAGGCTGGCAGGCTGCGAAGCAGGTTCCTTCCCAGGTCTCGACCCTTCCCGATCCTCAATTCAATGTTCAGCAGGTCAATGTCGGAAACCCAAGACCTTTCGCTGGATATACAAACAGCGACTTCGCCTATATTGGCCTCGGGGTCTCTCAGGACTTTCCCTACCCAGGAAAACTGCGGCTAAAAAGCGAGATAGCGAACCGAGATGCTGAAGTTGTGCAGCAGCGGTACGAGTCCATACGGCGCTCGATCCTCGCCGGAGTCAAATCGGCATACTTCCAGCTTGCCTATCTGTCCAAGACGCTAGGAATACTTGAGAGCGACGGAGAACTGCTCCAGCAGGTTGAGAAAGCGGCCGACGCACGCTACCGCTCGGGGGTGGGGAGCCAACATGACCTGTTACAGGCGCAGATTGAACGAACAAAGTTACTCCGCGAAATCACCATGCACCATCTTGACGTGGCTAAATTGCAGGCGCAGATCAAGCAACTTCTCAATCGCCCGCAGTCTTCGCCGGACATCGAACCCTCCGAACTGTCCGAAACGCCGCTTCCCAATACCTTCGAAGAACTCCTGTCCGCGACTAAAACCCAGAACCCAGAGATATCTGGCGCGGAGAAGATGGTGGAGAGGCAGAAACTGCAAGTCAATCTTGCACACAAGGATTTCTACCCGGACTTCAATGTCCAATACATGTGGCAGCGCACCGACCCCGCGCAATTCCGCGCCTATTACATGCTGAGCGTCGGCATCAAGGTCCCGATCTATCACCGGCGTAAACAGCGTCCCGAACTGGCGCAGGCGGAACTTGAGCTGAACCGCTCCCATAGTGAGTCCGAAGTTCAGTCGCAACAGGTCGCCTTTGAACTTCGAAGTGAATACGAAACCGCTCAGAAAACCGCTGAGTTGCTGAAAATTTATCGTGAAGGGCTTGTGCCACAGACACGTGCAGGATTCCAGGCGGGCATTGCAGCCTACCAAAACAATCGCCAGGACTTTCAGGCACTACTAGCTTCGTTTCTCGATGTCCTTCATTTAGACGAGGAGTACTGGAAAAGCATCGCTGAACGAGAGACGGCATTGGTGCGGCTCGAACAACTCACCGGACTGTCGTTGCGCGTTGAAGGAGCGAAGAGATGAAAACCTATCGCACAGGATTCTTGCTGGCTTTGATTGGAAACATCTTGCTCGCTGTCGTCCTCGTCGGATTGTGGCTTCACTATCGCGCTGCGAACCCGATGGGAGATGCCCAAACCAAACAGGCGAATTCTTCCGCGCAGGATTCTATGGCCGCCTCGATGACAACACCACCTGCATCAACAGAAGCGCCGCTGGTTCCGGTGCAGATCCCGCCGGAACGGCTGCAACGCATTGGCGTCAAAACCGGCCGGGTCGAAAGCAAGGTGGTCGAAGACGAGATCCGCGTCACCGGAAACGTCGCGGTCGATGAAACACGGCTTTCCATGGTGCAGGTCCGATATTCCGGCTACATTCAGAAAGTCTTCGCGGACGCCACCTATCAATATCTACGCAAAGGGCAGCCGCTCTTCACCATCTACAGCCCGGACCTCGTCGCTACCGAGCGTGAATACCTGGTGGCAAAAAAAAACCAGCAGCGAGTGGCACAAAGCACCGTCCCGGGTGTGACTGAGGGAGCCTCTTCGCTCTTGGAGGCGGCGACCGAGCGGTTAAAACAATGGGGCGTCTCACAACGCGAAATCGAGCGACTCGAATCCACGGGCGAGGTGCAGAAGGAACTGGAAGTCGAATCACCGGTCTCGGGGTACATTACCGAGCGCAACGCCTTGCCAAATCTCACCGTTCAGCCGGAAACGCGACTTTATTCCGTCGCCGATCTCTCTACCGTTTGGGTTCTCGCCGAGGTGTTTCAAAACGATTTGGGAAGAATCAAGGTTGGCGACCGGGCGACGCTCACGGTGGATTCCTATCCGGGCAGGGTCTTCGAAGGCCGCGTCAATTTCATCTACCCCCAGGTGGACATGATGACGCGGACCGCGCGGGCGCGGCTGATCTTTTCCAACTCCGGATTGAGGCTGTCCCCCGGCATGTTCGTCAACGTCACACTGAAGGTCTCAATGGGAAAACAATTGGTGATTCCCGCTACAGGCGTGCTGCAATCCGGCACCCGCCAGATTGTTTTTGTCAGCCGCGGCGACGGCTACATCGAACCACGAGAAGTGCAGCTCGGCTCCCGTGCAGGCGACGATTTCATCGTGCTGAAAGGAGTGAAGTCCGGCGAAGAAATCGTCACGTCCGCCAATTTCCTGATCGACTCGGAGAGCCAGCTTCAAGCGGCACTCGGTTCGTTCGTTCCTCCACCGCCCGGTGCGGGCGCGGCAGGAGCGATCAATGCTCCACAGGCAAAGGCGGAACTCACAACCGAACCTGATCCTCCCCATAAAGGCGCCAACACCATCCGCGTAAGACTCGCGGATGCGAGCGGAGGACCAATCTCTGGTGCGGAAGTCTCCATCACCTTTTCCATGCCCGCCATGCCGGCGATGGGCATGGCCGCCATGCGCACGCAGGTTCCTCTCACTGACAAAGGAAATGGGCTCTATGAAGGATCTGGTCAATTGGGCAGCGGGGGAACGTGGCAGGTCACGATCGTCGCCAAGAAAAACGGGCAAATCGTCGCAAGCAAACAACTCAGCGTGAACGCCACGGAAGGAATGTAACGTGATCTCCCGCTGGATTGATTGGTGCGCGCAAAACCGTTTTCTCGTGTTTATGGGAACTCTGCTGCTGGTTTTCGCGGGAATCTGGTCCTTGCGCCGCATCCCGCTGGATGCGTTGCCGGACATCTCGGACGTTCAGGTCATCGTACACACCCCGTGGGCCGGCCAGCCGCCCAGCCTTATCGAAGACCAGGTCACCTATCCCATCGTCACCAAGTTTCTCGCCGCACCGCATGTCAAAGCCGTTCGCGCGCAGACCATGTTCGGCGACTCCTACGTTTTTGTAGTCTTCGAAGACGGGACCGATCTGTACTGGGCCCGCTCACGCGTCCTCGAATACATGCAACAGATCACTGGTCGGCTGCCAAGCGGAGTCCATCCGGTCATTGGCCCCGACGCAACGGGCGCAGGTTGGGTGTTCGAATACGTGATTGTGGACCGCAGCCGGCAGCACAGTCTCGCTGAATTGCGCAGCATCCAGGATTGGTATCTCCGCTATCAACTCGAAACAGTTCCTGGTGTCGCGGAAGTAGCGACCGTCGGCGGATTCGTCAAGCAATATCAAGTCAATCTCGACCCCAACAAGCTGCGCGCCTACAACATTGCTCTCTCGACGGTGATTGAGAAAGTGCGGGCCAGCACGAATGAAGTCGGTGGACGCCTGCTCGAAATGGGAGGCGCGCAATACATGATTCGCGGCCTCGGCTATTTGCGCTCCTTGAATGATTTGGAAGTCGTGCCTGTCGCCACGAAAAATGGAACTCCCGTCCTCGTGCGTGATCTGGGCACCGTTACCTTCGGGCCGGACATCCGCGAAGGCGTCGCCGAGTGGCAAGGCGAAGGGGAAACCGTCGCGGGCATCGTCGTGATGCGCGACGGAATGAATGCGCTGAATGTCATCGACGGGGTTAAGAAAAAATTGGCCGAGATCAAATCCTCACTGCCCGCCGGGGTGGAAGCCGTTTCCGGTTACGACCGCTCCGGTCTGATTCATGCCTCCATCGAAACCTTGCAGCGTGACTTGCTGGAAGAGGCCCTCATCGTCAGCGTCGTCATCATCGTCTTCCTGTTTCACTTCCGCTCGGCGGTCATCCCCATCCTTGCCTTGCCGATCGCGGTCCTCGCATCCTTCATCCCCATGTACTACTTGCACGTCAGCTCTAACATCATGTCGCTTGGGGGACTGGCTCTGGCCATCGGAGTCCTCGTGGATGCAGCCATTGTCATGGTAGAGAACGGCTATCGGCAGCTCTCCGAACATCCTGCTGCCGAACCGGAAGGCGTGTCCGCGCCGGAACGCCGACGCATCCTTTTGAACGCTGCGAAACAAGTGGGCCCGGCGATCTTTTTTTCGCTGGTGATCATTGTTGTCTCCTTTCTGCCAGTGTTCTTGCTGGAGGCACAGGAAGGAAGAATGTTCCGGCCACTCGCGTGGACGAAGACGCTGGCCGTGGGATTTTCCTCCGTGCTGGCCATCAGTCTCGTTCCGGTACTCATGATTCTCTTGATTCGCGGAAAACTCCGGCCCGAATCGAAGAACCCGATCTCGCGGATCACGCAGGCCATCTATCTACCGGTGTTGCGGCTGTGCCTGCGATACCGCAAGACTACCTTGCTGCTCAACCTGCTGTTCTTGCTCGTGACATTGCCTCTGGCCCTAAAAATCGGCAGCCAATTCATGCCGCCGTTGTTTGAAGGCTCTGCGCTCTACATGCCGACAGCCCTGCCCGGAATCTCTATCACGCAGGCCTCGCAGTTGCTCCAGGAGCAGGACCGCATCATCCGGTCCTTTCCGGAAGTCGAGACCGTTTTCGGAACGATTGGACGCTCGGACAGCGCCACGGACAACGCGCCCCTCGACATGTACGACACGACCATCATGCTCAAGCCGCGCGAGCAGTGGCGCCCGGGCATGACTTACGAAAAGCTCATCCAGGAAATGGATACAAAGTTACAGTTTCCCGGTCTCGCGAACACCTGGACGATGCCAGTCGAGAACCGCCTAGACATGGAACTCACCGGAATCAAGACGCCCCTCGGCTTAAAGATTCAGGGACCGAATCTTGAGGGCATCCAGCAAGTTGGCGCGCAAGTACAGCAAATCCTCTCTGGGATTCCGGAGATGCGCTCCATTTTTGCTGAGCGCGTTTCGCAAGGTTTTTATCTCAACGTCGAAGTGAACCGTGCGGAAGCCGCTCGCTACGGTTTGACTATCGCTGACGTGCAGCAGGCGGTCACTTCAGGAATCGGGGGCGAAATGGTCGCCGAGAACGTCGAGGGTCGCGAGCGGTATCCAGTGAATGTCCGGTATAACCGCGACTTTAGGGATAACGTCGAGGAATTGCGGCGCGTCCTGATTGGCGCGCCCGCTGGCGCACAGATTCCAATCTCCGAAGTCGCGAAAATCTCGTTTTCTCGAGGACCCTCAATGATCCGCGATGAAGACGGCGCGCTGACTGGGTACGTTTACATCGATCTGAATACGAAGGACTATGGCGGATTTGTCACGCGTGCGAGCGATTTGCTCAAGCAAAAACTCTCCCTGCCACCAGGTTTTACGTACAAATGGTCGGGCGAATACGAGTTTGAGTTGCGAGCAAAAGAACGACTGCAGCTAATTCTACCAATCGTCTTTTTTGTAATCTTCCTGCTGCTCTACATGGTGTTTCACTCCGTCACTGAGGCCGCTGTCCTCATTTTCCCTACGATCTATGCGTTGACTGGCGGCCTCATTCTTCAGCGGTTGCTTGGCTATAACTTCAGCGTAGCAGTGTGGGTCGGCTACATCGCTCTCTTCGGCATTGCCGTCGAAACAGGTGTCGTGATGGTTGTGTACCTCCACGAAGCCTTGGATCACCGACTCAAATCCGGTGTCGCACTACGGCACGAGGACATCGAAGCAGCCGTGATCGCGGGGGCAGTCCAGCGCCTGCGTCCGAAACTCATGACCGTCAGCGTCGTCTTGGCAAGTCTTGTCCCCATCTTGTGGGAGACTGGGGTGGGATCCGATGTCATGAAACCAATTGCCGCTCCCATCGTGGGCGGCATGATCACCTCAACGATTCACGTTTTGATTCTAGTGCCCGTGTTCTTCGCCTTGATGAAGGAACGTGCACTTCGCCGGGGGACTTTGCAACCACGATCATCACAGTCAGATGCGTAGGACGTCCAAGCAGTGAATTCAAAAACAAGGAGAAGAAAGATGAAAACTATGTTCTCAGCAAAGGCAATTCTTGGTTTGGCAACGACAGTACTCCTCGCAACGGTTACAATTCTTGCTCAGACCTCCGGTGAACAGAAATCACTAACCGGAGTCGTGAGCGATGCGATGTGCGGCCAGGAACACATGATGAAAGACAAACCGGCCGCAGAATGCTTGCGTTACTGCGTCAAGCAGGGAACCAAATACGCGCTTGTCGCAGGCAAGATGTTGTACACGCTCGAGGGGCATGAAGCGGAGCTCGACAAATACGCTGCGCAGAAAGTCACCGTGAAAGGAACGTTGAAAGGCGAGACCATGACCGTGGAATCCGTACTTCCGGCGAAGTAATTTACGTCACTGCCCCGGAGTATTCACGGCAGGCTTTGACCTTTAATCCTTCGATTCCTTCTTTTGCGATAATGGGAACCATAATGAGGGCAGCCGCAGGGTCGGCCCACCACAAGCCAAGGATGGCATTGAGCAGTAACCCGACCAGCAAGATAGCCGAAAGATAGGTGCAAAATTCAGTCTGTTTTGCATCCGCGTGCATGGCGGCACTGCCCAGAGCACGACCCACCTTTCGCTTGGCCCGTGAAAGCAGAGGCATGACGACCAGCGAGACACAGGCCAGAACAATACCGGGCACGCTGTCTTCAGGAGCTCGCCTGGACCATAGATCCACTGCGGATTCATAGGCGATGTAGGCTGCCAAACCTAGGAAGCAGATACCGACAACTCTGAGAGCTCGTTTCTCGTTCAGTTCGCGGCGTTGCACATCCGCATCGACCGACATCCTCCACAGTAACACTGAGCCCGACGTGACTTCGATAAAGCTGTCGATTCCAAAGCCCACCAAGGCAATGCTCCCGGCAATCACACCCGTTGCGACGGCCACAAGACCCTCGATGGCATTCCACGCGACGGTGAAATATTCGAGCCTTCGTCCATGGCGCACTACAGCCGTACGCTCCAAGATGCCGGTTTCAGCCATGTCCCCAGTTTACAATGATGCCTTTCCCCAAGCATCGCACCGGCTTAGCGCCCTCTTAAATGCCCCTTGGAAGTTTTGCTATCAGATTGAAAAGAAAAAGGAAAGCTGACGGAGCGAATCGGATTCGAATCCATCAACTGTATGGAAATAAAGGAGTTTTGCGGTGCAACCTGACCTTCTAAGGCATTGAAAGGAAAGGAAGGGGATTCTTAGTGCCCCCTTATTGCCCCCGAAGAATAAATAATCTTCTACTGAGCATCCGCTTGCACTGTTGTTGTATCGTACATTCCACCAAGAATAGTTATTCCCCAATACCGGACCGCCGATAACCGTGCCTAAAGCGCCCCTTCACTTGAATCCCCAACGATATTCTCGTTGTAGCAGGAGAGCTGCGACTCTCCTCACTTTCGGGATTGTGCCCTGCCGTGAAAATACACTATGCCGACGTGGAGAATACGTCAGCCGTGTCCCAAAAGGGTACGCTTCCTACTGTCCTGCAACGCCTCCTTAATCCTATCTTCTGCGTCGGAAGACCATCCAGGATTTGGGACCTCAATAGGCGCATCCACAGAAATCAGTTCGGGGACGTGCCTATGGATGGCAGCATCCGCTAGCCAATATCCGTGGTTCTCAAGCACTGAGGCCTCGGCCTCCGAAAAGCTGTCAAGATCAGTGCGAATTGCTGCGATGTAGTTCTTCGCCAGGTCTTTCGAGTAGCCCTGTTTGATTCCATAATCGGCACATGCCCCTCCGATACCCCAATATGTTCCGTTAATGCCATAATTCGGCCCGTTGGTTTGTCGTGCGATGAAGTTGGAGATCAGCCATCGCTTGCGCACAGCCAAAGCTTGATTCTCAGGAATCGAAATGTACCGGCCAATTTCCCATGAGAATCCCGTATCGCCGCCAACAGGAAAGAGCGCTCCTCCGTCCGAGGCTAAAACGCAATTGTGATCCTTCAAGATAGGTTCTAGCCCGAGGTTGTCATACACTCCACCATCACTGAAAGTGATTTCCCTGACGCACTTGTCGCGCACTGGACCTAACGGCACTTTGCCTCCGGTCAACTCAGCGGGGTTTAGATTCAAATTCATAGGTTTGAACACTGGAGGGAAGCAGGAAGAGGCGGGTTGCCCGTGATTCAGGCACAATCGCCAAGGTGACCGTGGAGACCACGTCTCCGATTTCCGGCTTCTCAGGTCCTGGGAACGAGGGGCTTAACGAATACTACGGCGCTCTCTGGGAGAAATCGGTAGTTCTTACGAATCTTTAAGGGGATTCATTGTTTTTTCAACGCTGCATCCCAGTTGACGACTACGGTGATAGGAGAGGGCGACTTCTGGGGCATCGCGCTGACGATAATGAAGCGCCGGCCGTCAGGACTGACATCAAAACTGGGGAGAAAGGACTCCGCTTGGGTCTGAAAGAGAGGACGAGCCACATCTATTGCCAACTCCGAACCATGTTGGTTCACTTTCGCGGCCATCAACTCGTTATTGGCGCTCAAATAGAAAATCTCCTTGCCATCGTGACTCCATTCAGCCATTGTCCCTCCTGCAGCGGAGACCAGGAGTTTGCCGCCTGATCCACGGAGAGGTCTTACGTAGACCTCGTGTTTCCCT
>DATNMX010000086.1:0-160807 GCA_035602135.1 Candidatus Dormiibacterota bacterium | reverse complement strand
GTTGGTAGGGGCGGTGGGGATCGAAATTGCATCCCTACACCACAAAGACCTGCACGGGAATGACTTAGCGCCACCGCCCACTTTCAATTGTTGTCAAATGTTGTCAGATTGCGAAAACACTCCATTTTCATTGTAGTTATGGCTGGTGAGCGGTCTTCGCCTTGACGGCGAAGTGCACCTCATTCGCCATTGGTTTGTCCTCCATTTTTTCGGCATGGATAACCACCCGGTCGCCAACTATTAGGTCTTTCATCGAAACGGCTGCACCGCTCTTTTCGTACTTTGTCTCGGGCATCGTATAGATCGTTACGGGTCCTTCGCTATTGTTTGTAGTGTTATGGAGGCATCCGTCATGGCAGTTATGGTTCCCATAACGTGTTGCTCTTTGCCGTGAGCAACGCCGTCCCCGCGGCCAGATGACAATCTTATGACATTTCCATGACAACAAACTTCACGAACCTGAGTACGGTGTTAGGGGGGAAGTGAGCCTCGGATTGTCGTCAGCTCCCGGTCAACCTGGGTGCGAACAGTTAGAAAAACGACGGCGATAATGGTCCACTGCATTTTCAGCAATCTCCCGCATGACTAAGAGAGAGGTGTTACATGCGAATCAGTTCTGGAACTCGTTTAACGCAGCAGAAGAGGGCCTTGAAATGGAATTTCGTTCGGCTGGCCTTGAGTATTTCACTCACGTTGTTGTCAGCCGATCATGCCGCTGCGCAGTACCCCGGTGGATCCGGCGGGATGCCTGGTTCCTCCGCACCTGGCTATACACCACCCAACGGGGGTTATGGCACAGGGAAGGCCATTGGTATTGGCGTGGGGGCAGCAGCAGGTGTCGCAGTCCTTTATTTGGCTCTGCACCATCAAGGCGCGGTAACCGGTTGCGTTCGATCTACTGGCGACGGAGTGAATCTGATAGACGAAAAGAATAAAAAGACGTACTTAATCGTTCCCGGCAGCGTTTCTCTTAAACCCGGCGAGCGAGTGCAGTTGCGAGGCCGCAAGTCTAAGGACGAAGCTGGAAGCTTGACCCTTCAACCGACAAGAATGGTGAAGAACTTGGGAGCTTGCGTCGCAGAACCGGCTAGCAAGGGGGATTCTGTTTCGCAATAAAAGCACGGGCTCTGTAGTCATTACTACAGTTGTTCCCGTTAGCAACACTGGCCTGGAGATCTAGTGGTCGACTGCTGTGATGAGCGGGGGTAGGCCCGATCTCAGAAATTAAAATTCACGACACCGTAACACGGTGGAACATAGGTTTTTGTCTCAGCGTTATTGTCATCGTCATTGGTGACCTTGCGAACCCTGAGAAGGGTCCGGCCGGATCCAACCCGGGATGAGAGGCCTGACAGTATCCGAACTATGGCTGTCACGTGTTTGGCGAGTGTATGTGAAAGCCGTCAACGACACCGTATAAAGACAAAGAAATGACATTTCGGTGACAACTCTGGTGTCGAGTTCAAGAGTGCGAGAGTTAATATGTTTGTGAGTTTTTTGTGATTAGAGATATCCAGCCGAGACCAGTGCGTTCTAATGGCTGGACTAGACGTAACGACCATGCCCTCGTGCCCAAGCGGCCTGACGTCGGATTGAGCTAAAGACGTAATGCATTCCATACAAGTCTCACCAGGGAGGAAACCCATGAAACAAATACGCGTGGTTTTTCTATTGATTGTCACGTTGACGTGCGTAATGGTGGCGGCGCCGCATGATACCGACGACCAGCCAATATATACGCGTGTCAACCTCGTCTCTGACATTGCGGGTGTTGCGCGCCTTACCGACTCGAATCTCGTCAACCCTTGGGGCCTCGCCTTCAGTGCCACGTCGCCCTTTTGGATCGCCGACAACAACTCTGGCGTTTCGACCCTTTACAACGGCCGTGGTCAGGCTTTTCCGGTCAGCTCGCCACTCGTGGTTACAATCCCCACACCGACCAGTGCCACGGGCGGCACACCTACCGGTCTTGTGTTTAACGGTACGGGCCAGTTTGCGGTGTCGGCCAATTCCAATTCCGGATCCTCGTTTTTCCTGTTCGTAACAGAAGACGGCACAATCCTGGGCTGGAACCCTGCAGTCAATTTAAACAGTGCGGTTATCGCAGTAGATAATTCCGCCGCGGGCGCCGTGTACAAGGGTCTGGCAATTGGGAGTACTTCGCAGGGCAACTTTATCTATGCCACGAACTTTCACGCGGGCCTCGTTGAGATGTATGACAAAACCTTCAACCTGGTGAAGACGTTCACGGATGCCAATGTGGATGCGAATTTTGCTCCCTTCGGGATTCAGAACATAGGCGGAAAGCTATACGTGACATTCGCGTTGCAAAAGCCCAACAAGCACGACGACCAGTCCGGTCCCGGCAACGGATTCGTGGACGTATTTGATACCGATGGAACCTTCATTCGCCGGTTTGCTTCCCACGGTACGCTGAACTCGCCATGGGGGCTCGCGCTAGCGCCGGAAGGTTTCGGCAAATTCAGTCATCACATCCTTGTGGGAAACTTCGGCGACGGGCGCATCAACGCGTTCGACACCAGCGACTTTTTCGATGGTCAGCTCATAGACCCCGAAGGGAATCCGCTCAGCATCAATGGCCTTTGGGCTTTGCAATTTGGGAGTGGCGCGAAGAATAACGGAAGCCGTCACAAGCTATTCTTTACCGCCGGCATCGCCGACGAGTCGCATGGTCTATTCGGCTTCATCAAAGCCGGACGTGGAGAGAATGAGGAAGACATCGACTAGTTAAATCGCGTAGGGGGAATATGCTGACTACTACGACAGCGACCGACCCAGGACGCTGGCTCAGGGGGAGATCCCGGGTCCGTTTGGCTGCAGGAGGGCATTCCGCGAGGCATTCATGATTCTTAACCGCCGGATTGACCTGCTTCTTTGTCTTCCTCTATCGAGCTTGGACAGGCTGGCCATTAAGAAGGAAATCGACGGCATCGGCCAACAATGTGACAATCCCCCTGTCACGCCGTCTCGCAGCGGAATTTCTGGGCACCGCATTTCTTGTTTCGTGCCACTCTTCGTAGCCGCGCAACTCGCTGGCGGAATTGCCGCAACGCTTCTCTTCCGTTGGCTGATTCCGAATTTGCCATCAACTGCCACGGACGTTGTGATCCCTCGTTCATCAACCAATAACACCTAGGTTAGAGCAGAACGCAGAACATGTTCGTCCGGGCCGCGGCCAGCACAGCATCCGGACAGTTTGCCGTCAATAACTACGGCTGGCACGCTCTTGACGCCTTGCTGTTTTGCTTTAGAAGCTACTTCCGGCTTCTGCATGTCATGAATAACTAACTCGTGGGAAGAGCCTGCAACCTTCTTCACAAGTTCGATGGTTTCCTTGCATGTTGAGCAACCCGCACTGAAGACTTCAATTTTCTTTCTTGTATCCATGGTGTTCTCCTGAAGTGATTTGAATTTTAGTTCCATGACGCGGCCATGCATTCCACAACGAAGCGACAACAAGCAATCCAACTGCGCCGTACATGATGGGGTTCGATTGCCATACAAACTTCCCTAGCAGCACGCCAACCGCTGCAACCGACCCAAGAAAGAAAGGAACGTACCCGCGACGGCTGCTTGCCCTGAATGCCAGCGCACCTAAGGCGAGCGCTAGAAACAGAGCCGTCAGCGGGAGTAGATAAGCCGTTGAGATTAAGAAGCCGAGACCAACTGACGATAGGACGGCAGCATAAGCTGGCCAGCATGCAGGACAAGCGAGTTTGGGAAGAATCGACACACCAATGCCTGGTAGTGCTACCAACCCTTGTTTCCACCTGCTCACGCGTCCTCCCTATCAAGACTTTCAAGAATGGGACACTCGGTTGCCGGTGCACATCCGTCGCAGACCTTTGTTAGCTTTTGCAATGTTCGCTTCATGGATTCGAGGGTTCTAATCTTCGCTTCTATGTCGACAACCTTAGCGTCGGCCCGTGCCCGGACAACTGCGCTTCGAGTAGTGCGCGACACCCGGAGCGACAAGAGCTCCCGTATCTCTTTCAGCGAGAACCCGAGTTCCTGGGCTCGACGAATGAATCTCAATCGGCGTGCAGCATCTGCAGGAAACAGTCGATAGCCAGAGGCACTACGCGGCGGTCTTGGCAGCAAGCCCCGACGCTCGTAGAAACGAACGGTCTCTAAATTCACTCCGGCTTCTTTAGCAAGACGACCAATTGTTAGCGACTTCATGTCCTGTTCACTTTCTGAACGCAGTGTAAACCCCGGACCACGGTACGGGGTCAAGTACTATTTTGAGTCGCGGCAGGTCTCGTTCCGAGTTCGGCTCGGCGCATTGTAGACTGGGGACATGGCTGAAACAGCGATATTGGAACGTACGGCTGTAGTGCGCCATGGACGAAGGCTCGAATATTTCACCGTCGGGTGGAATGCTATCGAAGGTCTCGTGGCTGTCGCGATGGGTGTGATTGCCGGGAGCATTTCCCTTGTGGGCTTTGGAATCGACAGCTTCATTGAAGTCACGTCGGGCTCAGTGTTACTGTGGAGGATGTCGGTCGATGCGGATGTGCAACGCCGCGAACTGAACGAGAAACGAGCTCTCAGAGTTGTCGGTATCTGCTTCCTAGGTTTGGCAGCCTACATCGCCTATGAATCTGCCGTGGATCTATGGTTCAAGCGAGCTCCTGAAGACAGCGTGCCTGGAATTGTTCTAGCTTGTGTCTCGCTGGTCGTAATGCCCGTACTCTCAAGAGCAAAGCGAACGGTGGGGCGTGTTTTGGGAAGCGCCGCTATGCGCGCGGATGCGAAACAATCGGAGCTTTGCGCCTACCTATCGGGTATCCTGCTGGTCGGGTTAGCGCTCAATGCCATCTTCGGCTTGTGGTGGGCCGACCCCGCGGCAGCCCTCACTATGGTTCCCGTCATCGCAAAAGAAGGAATCGAAGGATTAAAGGGCGACGCCTGCCATGAATGCTCAGGGACGGTGAGGTAAGTTACTTCGTCGGAAGTACGGATTCCACGTTCAATGTGTCAGACTGCGAAATCACTCCATTTTGATTGTAGCTATGGCTGCTGAGGCGTCTTCACCTTGGCGCCGAAATGAACCCCATTCGCCATAAGCTTGTCCCCCATTTTTTCGGCGTGGACAACCACCCGGTCGCCAATTTTGAGATCTTTCATCGAGGCGGCTGCACCGCTCTTTTCGTACTTTGTCTCGGGCATGGTATAGATCGTGACGGTGCCCTTGGCTTTTGTTTGTACCGTTATAGAGGTATCCGTCATGGCGGTTACGGTTCCCATAACGTGTTGCTCTTTGCCGTGGGCAAAGACGGGTCCCGCGGCCAGTGCAATTGTTGCAACCAACAGAATCATTCGTTTCATTTGATATCTCCTTTCTTTAGTGCTTCATTTTCATTTCTGGTGCTTTGCCTTCGTTGAGAAAATTTTGTTCGTTGTCTTGCTCCGATCGGTCTGCAGGGCTCTGGGGGTTGAACTGTTCCATCTCCTTCATTTCTTCTGGAGTCATCTGAGGCAGGTGGCGAATAAAGAGAACGAGTTTCCAGCTGTCGTCGTCCTGGCCGGGGCCGCCCCAGGCGGGCATTCCGGTGAGGCGGATTCCGTTGTGGATGATGTAATAGGTCTGGCCGTCGGTGAGGTTCTGTGTTTCGGGCTGGCGCATGTCCGGCGCCTTCGGATAGAGGTTCTGTCCAATCTCCGTTTTCCCGCTCCCGTCATTGCCGTGGCATATGGCGCAATGGTCGGCGAAGTGGACGCGCGCCTCGTTGAGAACTTCAGCTGTCGGCGTAAATCGATTCTTGGCGTCACGCTCCGAGGCTGGGATAGAAAGTTTCCGTGCCGTCTTTGCGACATAAGCCTCAATCGCCGAAGGGTTATCGCGGGCGCTGAAGCCGCGCTGAATTACACGCCACGCAAGGAAGCCTCCCACCAGAACTAGCATCAGAAGTACAACCGCAACCTTTTTCCACGTTTTCACGGAGAATCGACCTCCTAATAAATGAGCTATGCAGCATCTTTGGATCGCGGACAGGCGTGGGAGTAGTGGATATGGATAATCTTCCAATGCCCATCCGCCTTCTTCCACGCTTGGGTTTCATTTCCAGTTGAGTCGATAGCCTTCCCTTGAAAGGTCCCTCGCACGCGGTATTGGCGCGTAACGACTGCAAGTTCGGAGCTCGCGGTGACGCGAAGGTCGGAAAACGATAACTGCAATCCGTCCCCTTCAAGGATTTCGGGTTTAAGATGATTTTCGAATGCGTCTTTAGCCCCGTCGTTGCGTACGCTGTGTTCGTACAGGAGAAGCTCGGGTGCGAGCATCGACCGAACGGTTTCTACGTCTTTCCGAACAACAGCCTAGTCATAAGCATCCAGAGCGTTCCTGACGGACGCTTCATCGGCTTGGGCCGATACACTAACAGCGACCACGGCTAATAGAAGGACCGCTAGAAACAGCCTTTTCACAAGCACGTCTTTTCTCCTGTGCATTGCGATGAATGTTTTCATGCTCTTCTCCTGCGTATTGCTTTCCTTTCGGCCAGCCGCATTTATTGTTGGGGACTTATGCCCATCTGGAATGGAATGTTTACCTCACGCACCGGTTGGTCGATTCCGCCTGGCTGCGAAGGAGCTTCCAGGCCGTCCGTGAGTAAGTAGGACTGTAGAGAAACTGAGCTCGTGGCGAAGTTCTCCAGCGCATTGATGTAGGAGACTTCGAGCTGCATCAGAGTCCTCTGGGAGATGAGGACCTGAGGATAAGCTGCAGCCATCTCCTGGTATTTCTTGGTATACATCTCATACGCTTTTTGCGCCCTTGGTATCATCTGGTTCTTGTAGCGGTCGACCGCGGTTTGCGAGAACGTGTAGTTCTGGACCACACTTGCCGCCCGTTCCCGCAAAACGAGCTTCACGCGTTCCACTTCGCGCTTCGCCCTCTCTGCGTCAGCCTTCGCGGTTGCAATGTTTCCCTGGTTGCGATCAAAAATGGGAATTCTAACCCCCACGTCGGCAAAGCCCTGCAGTCCCACAGGTCTCCCGCTAGGCGCGGACACCAACTCGTTGTTCTGCTCGATGCCGCCGCGGAGTTGCAGGTCGGGAACCGGTTCCCGTTTCGCGCGAGCCAAGGCTGCTTCGGCTCGTTTGACGCCGACTTCGGCGATTCTTACGGCAGGACTCTCGTTGACGATTTTCTCCACGAGTTCATCCGCATTGATCGGTGGAGTGTCCTCGAGTTTACCTTCGAGCTTCATCAACAGAAGCCGAGGATTCCCCACGACGGCGGCCAGAGCTTTCCAAACCCGCTGTTGGTTCTGTTCGGCCATGGTGACCGCAAGTTGTGCCTGCTGCGCTTCCACTTCCGACTCAAGTACGTCGGGAGCGTCGGCTTGGCCGACATTCGATAGCTGATGGGTGGTCTCAACGGCGTCATCGGCAAGCTTGCTGAGGTCTTGTCGCAACTTCAGCGTCTGCTGCGCCGCCTGCGCTTGGATGTAGGACATCCGAACGTTTGCGACGACGCGCAGTTTTTGCTCTTCGGCCTCTGTTTCTGCCTGTTTGAGCTCCTGGTCAAAGATGTTCCGATTGAGGCGCAGCTTTCCGCCCAGCACGATGTCCTGCTGAACGAAAAACCCTTGTTCACCCCCGTGAAACGATCCGCCTCGGATCTGTTCGCCCTGGTAGCCGACGGTTGGGTTCGGGTAGGATCCCGACTGCCTCTTCCGGCCTTCTGCCGCTCGGATGTTGGCGGCCGATTGCGCGAACGTCGGGTTGTTCTGTAAGGCCATCTGTTGCAGTTCTTCGAGGGTGATCGTCTTCTGCTCGGAAGCCGGAGTTTGCGCTACGCCCGGTAAGGCGACTAGGAACAAAACCCAGGAAAGGCAGAATACGGATCGGGTTACACAACGGAGTCGTGACACTGTTTCAACCCACACTTCCATAAACTTCACCGGCATAGTCAGGTTATTCATGTTTGTGCTCCATTCCCGGCATGTCCATCTTCATTGGCTTTTTGCCTTCCTGCTTTTTTCGAAGTTCCATGATTTGGTCGTACTTGTCGGGAGGCAGAACACGAACGAAGGTCATCATTCCCGCCATGAAACCGCTCCATCCAGGACGCAGCCCGAAGTTTTCCGGCTTATCAACCATCTTATCCATCGCCATCATCGGGCCTTCCATGAAGGCGTCCTGGGGAAAGCCCGGCACGGAATTCGCATCCTTGCTGATATTGGGCTTGCCCATTTGCATTCCTGGCTTGCCTTCTTTCACGCCGGGCATATTTTCGTGCTGCATCGAATCGCCGGCTTTCAGTGGAGAGTTAGCCAGCCTTTGCTCCGCTGTTGAACCGACGCCCAATCCGCGGCCTAGGCTCGGACCGTTTTCCTCGGAAGTCGCACTCCCTTGTCGCAGCATTCCCATGCCTCGCTCCATGTCGAGACCCGCCGGCATTCCATTCCGGCGCGACATCGGCCCAACCATCGACGACATCTGGTTCATCATGTGGTGAGGAAGATGGCAATGCAGCATCCAGTCACCGGGATTGTTTGCGACAAACTCGATGTCGCGTGATTGCGCCACGCCCACGAGCACCGTGTTTCCCCGGCCCCAGGTCGTCTCTGGTTGCCGTCCTCCTTCCGTTCCAGTGACGGCGAACTGATGTCCGTGGAGATGGATCGGATGGTGGTCCATGCCGAGGTTGATCAGGCGAACGCGCACGCGCTCGCCGTTCCGCACAATCAGCGGAGTGCTGGCTGGACCGGATTTTCCATTGAAGGTGAGCCAGTTGAACTCCATGTTCATGGAGTTTGGGACATTGATGTTCGGCAGGACGGCGTATTCCTGCATGATGATGACGAAATCCTTATCAACGCGAGGCTTGTACGCGTCCTTCGGGTGCATGATGAACGCGCCAATCATTCCCATCATTTCCTGCATGGCCATGTGGGAGTGATAGAAGTAGGTGCCTTCCTGGTTGAGCGTGAACTCGTAGACGAATCTGCGACCAGGTGCGATGGGGTCCTGGCTTGATCCCGGCGCTCCGTCCATGTCGATTGGAATTTCGAAGCCATGCCAGTGCATGGAAGTCACTTCCGGGAGGTGGTTGTCCACGATGATGCGGACGCGGTCGCCTTGGTTCACTTGAATCGTCGGTCCGGGCGCGCTGCCGTTATAGCCCCACAGATCAACGATTCGGCCAGGGATAATCTCCTGTTTTACCGGCTCGGCGATGAGGTGGAATTCCTTCACAGCTCCGTCCATGCGCCACGGAAGGTTGGGTATATCCGGAGTCTCGACAGGCATAGAAGAGCCGTGGTCATGCACGGGCTGCTTCTTTCCTTTCATCTTCATTCCGGGCATATCCTTCATGTCTTGCATGTCATTCATTTTTTGCTGAGGGAGGGCCGCCGCCTCGCGCGTGGCCACGAGCCCCGCGCCGACAACGGCCGCACTCTGAATAAAAGCTCTTCTTCCTTTGTTCATTTCCGTTTCTCCTGAAAACTGAATTCTTGCACCCAGCCTGGGTTGGTGCAGTTATGGCGTTTCTCCCGGTATCGACAGCCGTTCCTTGGAAAGAGATTCAATGCTTCTGACTTTGTCGTAGATGAATCGCACCGCCTCCCTTGCCTTGGCCGGAAGCAGGGAGTCATCGAGCAAGAGCAATTCCTCGCATTTCGCATGAATGAGGAATGCTGGTTGCACGACCTCGCGATGAAACCTTTCGTAGATCTCAGCGAGGCGGCGAAATTCGCGCTCGCGTCTGCTCCTCGTCCACAGTGACCAGCCAAGAGCTAGTCCGAATGCGATAAAGAAAAGCCGATAGAACAAAGTGCCCCCGTGGACGTGAACGACTTCGCCCCAGAAACTCCCGCCTTCTTCCTGTGCGTGCATCATTGCGTCGATGACCCACGCACCTGATCCGAGAAGTAGCCCGTAGAAGATTTCCTTGTAGCGGTTGAGCAAGTGTCACCTCCCATGGCAACCATTGGCCCTGGAACTGGTTTAAAGGAACGGGAAGCGCCTGTGACGGAGTCACAAGTGCCCGCACTACTGCTTATCGTTTGAAAAACGGACAGACAGGGAGGAGAGAATCAGATTCGAAGAACGGAAATTTGCTGGTAGAGAGGAATACTCGAAATAAGAGGTGGTGCATGGTTCGGAGCTTGTTTATTGGTAAAGCTTGCGACCAGCCCGTGTATCGAGGAATAGGCTATGACCGAAGCGTTCGCGTCTCCCGTGACGCTCAGCTGAACTTGGGACAGATCGCCGGACTTCGTTACAAACAAACCCTGCTGTGCGTGTTGCGAGCAATCGGGATTATTCGGGGACGGATTCCTTGATTGGTCTGAATGATGCGAGGGCATCTGATCACAACCGTGGCCGGCCGCCTGCTGAACTTGGTTAGGAAAGACGTCAACCGCACAGGTCATCGAGCAAACCGAAGCGTAGAACACGGCTATCGTAAAGACGGCTGCGGCCATGCGAGCGCAGTTTGCTCTAATTTTCATACCTAAAATTAGACTACCACTTTGTCCAGCGTATTCAAAGTCGAGTCCTTACCAGAGCTTTAGCGCCACGGCATAGCCGGTCAGCAGTCCATGGAAGAATGCCTGACGCGCTTGTTCGTCAGAACCCAAATAGCGCTGGGTTGCGTCCTCGAGCGCGTGAAGAAGTTTCCTGCGGCGCAGTTGATGTGTGCTTTCATTCACCAATTTGTCGACGAGAACCCGTACTGCATCCTCGTCACCAATGGTGAACTGGAGAGTGTGATGAATCATGATCGCACCTCCTCTGTGGAGAACATATCCGAGCGAAATTCGGCGTTGGGCACATGAGGCCAAAACGACGTGTTGAATTTGACAGCGCGCGCTGTCTATAGCAATACGGCATCTCCACCTGCGTCCCTTCTGCCGTGGCCTGCGCGATGGCGATGGCGGTTGAAGTGAGATGACAATTCGTTAGGGCTGTCTACTAAGAGTAATCGAACTACCGCCCGTATCGCGCTTACCTTTCGGCGACATCGAGAATCATCATCAAACCTCCGCCACCCTTCTCTTCCACGTTGTCGTTTTCGGTGTGATGTGGAATGTGGCAGTGGACCAACCATTTCCCTGGACGCCGTGCGGGCCAAATCACATCGTATCGCTGGCCTGGCCCCAAGTTAATCGTGTCCGCGTCGTAACGCGCGCTCGACGTAAGTGTCACCCCATCGCGCGCAACCACGGTAAACGGACCTCCATGCACGTGCATCGGATGGATGAAGTTGTTGCTCGTGCCGATGAAGCGAAGCTTTACGCTCTGCCCGACTTTCATGTGAATGACGTCGGTCGCTGGGTACGCCCGCCCATTGATCGTGAAATAGTTGGGAAGTCCTCCTTCCATGAGCATGGCCGGATACGTGAGGCCTTCGCGCAGAAGCCATTCCTGAAGTTGAATCACATACTCAAGATCGGCTTTTGGTTCATCCTTGGCCGGTTCTCGCGGATCGATAATAAATGCTCCGTAGAGTCCGAGGGCCTGCTGGCGGTCTGGATGATCGTGACTGTGGTAGAAAAACGTCCCGGCTTGGTCTGCAGTGAACTCGTAAGCGTAGGAATCTCCGGTGCGGATGGGATCTTGGGTAATATGCGCAGGTCCGTCCATTTTGTTCGGAAGAACCAAACCATGCCAATGCACAGTCGTGCTCTCCGGGAGACGGCTGTGGACAATGATCCGGACTTGATCACCCTGAGAAACACGGATGCGCGGCCCCGGAATCTGGCCGTTATAAGCGAAAGCGTCCGCGGCCACGTTGGGGAGAATGTGCCAACGGATCACGGAAACTTCCAGGTTGAAAACCTTGACTCCGTTTTCCATGCGGGGTTTGAGTGGCTGGTCGCCCGTTGTATCGTTGCCATACTCGCGGGTAACCAGTCTTGGATGGACGGCGGCCATCTCCTGCATTTTTTCTGCTGTGGAATCGCGCGGCATGATCATCCCGGGCGGCATGATAAGACCTCCCACTTCTCTTGCGCTGAGCCGAAGATTGATCCAGTTTGCAGGCGCAATTAGTCCGAACAGAAGAAAAAGGAACGATAGCGCCGTCACGGCGAGAAGTTGCGGAGCCGTAACGTCGCTTTCCATGGAATGGTGCTCGTGGTCTTGCTTATCATGGCCCGACTTGCTGGGCGATTCGGAGTGGTGTTTCTCTTTCGACTTTTCGTGCTGGGCATGCAGGTTGAACTCGGTGCCCCTCTTCCGTTCCGTCATCAAGCCGTGCTTCAAGTTTTTCAATACCAGCCAAACGTTGAAAGGATACGCCGTCGTGAACCCAACAATCACCCCCAGAGACATTACTCCCCAGAAAAGCAACTCCAGAGGGTCCATCGCGCGCATGTCGCGGCCCATCATGAGAAAGCTCATGAGCGAGCCCATGCCCGCCATCATCGCGTTCATGCTGATGAACTCGGGCAGAAACGTGCGCCGCACGTTTTCCCAGTACGTTCCGCCCATTATGTTTTTCATGAACAAGGACTGGAAGATGAAGAGACCGAAGGCGAATCCCGTTGCATATTCCACGATCAGGTCGAGCCACATCGGCAGACCCAGAGTCGCGGTGATGACCGCGGCCAGAATGATGCCCGTTGCATCACCGGCAACGCAGTGAATCGTGCTGCCAACGCCTTGCTTCCATAGAGGACGAATAAATTCTTCGTGGGTTCCCGGCCGCGGCTCCTTGTCGGCAAGGACATACAGCAAAAGCCCAAGGGGGCCCATGTAAAGTGTGACGAGCACAAAACCCGCACGCATGACGTTGGGTTCCGGATTATTATGCCACTGGTCGTAGGCGACGTAAGCCGCTGACGCGAGCGCGAGGCCGAGCCAAACTACCAAGGCGTAGTCGATCGGTTGTATCAGCATTTCCTGGCCTCTCAAGCAACATGGGCTTTGACGTCCGAGCGACAGAGGTTCTGTATCTCTGCACTTCTCAACAATAAAAGATAAATTGCCTGCTTCGCTACCAGTAAGCCCAGAAATCTCAGTAAAAGCCCGAAGATGGTAGTAAAGCGTTGTTTAGGTTGTCCACGCAGTGACCAACGTTACGTACATTACGTTACGCGGTTGTTCGCCAGAAAACCTAGAAGGGCTTGGAACCAAACAGTATCGCCGGTAAATGAGAAATCTGTGCGCCACATTTTCGACAGGCATCGTACTGTGCCGGCCCTTCATATCCACACTCGCACACAACATAGAATTCCTTGCGGATGATTTTATACGTTGACTTCGCACGTTCTTCTGCGCGTATCTTTCCACAAATATCGCGAGATCTGCGCAGACTTACAGCCGGTCTTCCTGCCACGGATTCCGCGATGTATTTAATCTGAGCTTGTGCCCTCTGCGGAAATTTAGGCTCTTTTATCAATTTGAAGATGTCTGCAGCGAGGTGTGGCACAAACTCCTGGGCATACGGTTGCGCATGATTCTCAAATGCTTCGGTTACATCTTCCACTCGCTGGGACCTCAATAGTGGGCCACGCAACTCTGGCCATGCTAGAGACAGACTATCTCTGTAGTTCTCCGCACGCCCCCACACCTCCGCGTAACGTGCTAGACGTGGCCTTCCCCTCTTGCGCTTTTTTTCTGAAAACTTGTCAATAGGCTGGTGCGGATTCAAATCTGGGCTTTTGCGTTTGGGCATTTTTGCGGAAACCTCCCGGTGTTTTCGGATAATTATACGGAATTATACCCATTCTCCTATTTACGCGGAATGTATTTTTCAGTGGCGAGCCCTTCGAATCAACCGGAATTAAGTAGTTCTACTACATAGCCTTATGATCACAGGTGGAGATCCAGGCTTTCGCAAGACGAAGATTGTTATGCTCGATTTAAGCGGAAAGCAAATGTTCCCTTGCCCGGTATGCGCCAGTCCGTGTCTGGTCAAGCAAACCAAGAAAGCCAAGCCGTACATCATTTGCCATCCCTGCGGTATTCAGGTCTTTGTTCGGGGACCCGAAGGGATTGCCGCCTTTAACAGACTTGTTGAGCGCGCCGATGTCGAAGACCTGTGGGCGAGGATAAAGGAGCTGGAACCACGCTACCGCTTGAAATGCCTCCAGTGTGGCCACCGATTCTGGATTGAACCAAGCCTGGTCAAGACAAGCCTCTTCGATGGATCGCTTCAAGGATTTCAATGCCCGGGTAAAAACTGTGGTTCCACCGTCCCATGGGAGAAAAAATCATGAAGGTCACGATAGTGGGAGGAATTCTGATCATGGCCGCGGTCTTGGCGGTCCTGTTTTTTCTCGAACGTTTTATCGGGAAACCATCTCCAATCCCTCGAAACAAAAATTTCACTGGGACGATGCCTTAGGCCAGCATCGCAATGTGCTTCAAACCCAATCCGCTGGAGAAGTGCAAAGAAACCGGGCAGGTATGTCCAGGCGGATCGGTGACAGAGATTAGTCGCAATGCTATTGTTGCACCCGCTACGCCACTGCCCGTGCAGGCAGGAAGGGTAGCCTTGAGAAGAAGGTTTCAGAAAGGAACCTTGATTATCCGGGGCAAGAAGCCAACTCGCTGTGGCGTCTACCGCGAAGATGTTCTGCAACCAAACGGAACATTCAAGCGGGTGCAGCGGTGCATTGTTCTTGGTCCGGTCAGCAGTCTATCGGAACGTTCAGCGCGGAAGATGTTTCAACCGTATCTTGACCGGGTAAATGGTGCTGCTATGTTGCCGCCTAAGTCTGGGGTGACCCTTGAAGTGTTCGTCAAAGAGTGGCACACCAGTGTGGCGGTAAATTTGAAGGCCAGCACAACACGAACAGCAGAATCACATCTGCGTGCCCACATCATTCCAAAACTGGGCAGCCTACCGTTGACAGAGATAAACACGAAGACGGTGCAAACCTTCGTGGCATATCTGGCAACTGGTGGACGGTCAAAGAAAACGGTTGAGAACGTGTTGCTGACTCTATCTTCCATCCTTCGCACAGCAAGGGCTTGGGAATATGCCTGTGGGAATTTGTCGCTCACGGACATCACCATGCCCCGTGAAGGAGTAAAGAAAGAACAGCGATGCTTCACTGACGCGGAAGTTGGGAAAATCCTGTCTACAGCACCGGAACCATTCGGCACCATTCTTGCGGTGACGGCTGTTCTGGGTCTGCGCATCGGAGAAGTTCTCGCGCTTCGTGTCAGTGACATAGACTTCGCGCGGAAGATACTTCGTGTACGGCAGAGCGTCGACGCTGCCACGCGGAATGTCCAAGCCGTAAAGTCTCAGGCCAGCAGCGCAGACGTTCCCATGCCAACCCAGCTAGAAGCACGGCTGCGTGCTCACTTAAGGAAGCATGACGGCAATACTGACCTGCTGTTCGTCAATCGCCGTGGGCGTCCATTCTCAGCAAACAAGCTGCGTGAAAAACAGCTTCACCCGTTGTTGGTGAAGTTGGGTATTCCACACGGCGGTTTTCATTCCATGCGTCACGGTGCAACCAGTGCCCTGCTCGCAGACGGTGCAACACCGGCTGTGGTGCAGAAGCAACTGCGGCACAGTGACCCACGCATCACGCTGGGACTCTATGCGCACGTGATCGGAAGTCAGCAGCGTGATGCAGTTGAAAACCGTTCGACGCGGATTGAACAGTTTGCGGTGAATTGGACATGACAACATACCTCTTTCTGGGCATGGGCATTTGGTGCCTCTATCATGCTTGGCGTGGCATCGTTCCTGATATATGGAACCCCGGCGGCAAGCTTGAAATTGGCAAACGAATGCGCAGCAGCACACGTACCATCTTCTGGGCAGGGGGAGCGGTGTTTGTAGCTTTGGGACTGCTTCTTTTGAAGCATCCCTGAAACTGACAAACACCCTGAATTAGTTCAATTGTTGTTAAAAGGCTTATTGTTGTTAAAAGTAAAAATAAGCCGTTGCAAATGAAGGAGATTGGTAGGGGCGGTGGGGATCGAACCCACGACCTTCGGCTTAAAAGGCCGCTGCTCTACCACTGAGCTACGCCCCTAGCTGGTTGAAACTCTGGCGGTTATTCAGTTTCACTCGCCTCGGAGGAACGGCCTGGTGTCAGTTGTGGTGCAACCAGCGAAACTTCGTAAGTCTAGCATTCTTCAACGTTCCAATCCATGTACACCAATTCCGATTTGGCCTGGCCCTCGCGTTGGTCACGATTAGGATTGCCATTCCTCCAGGTATTTTTGAGCTTGCCACGTAGCCAATCCATAGGTTCTAAACCGGCGGGACAGCGCGGGGTCGCGATCGCTTGCGTTTCCATTGGTAATCTTTTCGCAGAAGCGATTGGTGTTTCTTAACCTGTGACTCCAATTCACTGAACGACTTCTTGCAGCTCGCACGCACGTTTTTCCCCGTGCCTGTAGCGTGCAGTGTACCGGTTGGCAAAGACAAATTTAGCTTGCATGAGTGTTCTTCTTTGTGCGGGTTCTTCGCGAACACGCCGTGCAACTGCACGAGATCCGGCGAATAGCTCTGCAATAGCTTTTTCAGCTTGCCAAGATGACGTTCGACATCAACCTCCACCGAATCTTGCGACTGAACGTGCTTGTAGCTGATGGAAAGCTTCATGTACGCACCTGTATCGCGATTTGTTGAGGAGGACGCGACGCAGATTTTCAGACCTGCACCGCTCATGACACAAGAATAGCAGCCGCTTACGCAGGCAGCAATTATGATTTTTCACTCTGTTCAATCGTGGATTGACAGCTTGTCGCAAGCCAACCTACCCTGCTAAAGCTTAGTAGCGCACTATTTAGGCAAGGAATCACAAGGTAACGACGACCGTCGAGATAAGCTGCCGCCATGGCCCGAACACCCCCCCACCAACAAAACTTCGCCTCAGATCTTCGAATTGGTCCCGCAGGGTGGTCTTACCCGGACTGGGTGGGTTACGTGTACCCAAAATCCCGCCCTAAAGGATTTCATCAGGCAACTTATCTCGCCGAATATTTCGATACCCTGGAAATTAATACCTCTTTTTATCAACCGATCGAGCCGCAACGCGCCTCGCAGTGGCTCCATCGCGTCGCACTTAACCCCAGATTCGTCTTCACCGCGAAGCTCTGGAATAAATTTACGCACGAATCCACTGCTACCCTTGCAGACGAGCGCGCCGTGCGTAGCGGTCTTGACGTTTTGCGTGCCGCAGGCAGACTGGGTGCTCTTTTACTGCAATTTCCTTTTTCATTTCACCGGGTGCACGAAACAATCCTCTATCTCCAAGCACTGCTGCTGCGTTTCGCCGATTATCCTCTCGTCGTTGAAGTGCGGCACTCCTCCTGGAACGTACCGGAAACCTTTGAATTACTACGCGAACATCACACGGCCTTCTGCAATATCGACCAGCCGATCATTGGCCGCTCTCTTGGCCCTTCCAAGGAAACTACTGCTCCCGTCGGTTACGTTCGTCTGCACGGGCGTCGCTACGACACATGGTTTACGGATGACCCGGCCGTCCCTTCGCACGAACGTTACAATTATCTGTATTCCCTTGAGGAACTTGCACCCTGGGCTTCGCGAATTCGCAAAGTGATTGAGCGGGCCAAAACTGTGTTCGTAATTACCAATAACCATTTTCAAGGCAAGAGCGTGGTCAATGCCCTTCAACTCATCAGTATTCTAAAAGACGCCAAGGTCAATGTTCCGGAATCGCTCCGCCAACGTTTCCCGCAACTAGACTTGGTCGCCTCAACTCCACCTGTCAATTCCCTTCTTTTCCCGACGTGACTACTTCGGCGAAAACGTGCAGACAGAAGGTTGCGTAAGAAGCCGCTCGTCTGGGGGGAATCGTGCGGAAGCCGTGAAACCAGGAAGATATTGTTGTGATCGGCTGTCTTTAGGAACCGTACGAAGGCTTACTTCTTAAAAAGATTCTCGAAAGCTTGGCGTGCGTCGGTTGGTCGGGCGGCTGCGGGAAGTGTCGTGCTGGCCGCTGACGGCTGCGCGTAGGATGTGGGCGCCGTGTCTTTCTCAATAGTCATTCGAAACTCATAAAACTTGCACTCATTCTTGGCGTCTTTAGGCGTAATACGGTCCGGGATGGGCTGCGTGCATTCGAATTGTGCGGCAGAATCGAAGAACCGGCACTGTTTGCAAGAATGCAGTTCGAATTGGCATTTCGGACATGTCCCGTTTGGATCGAACCCAGGCGCTAGAACCGCTCCGCAATTCGAACATCGACCCCGGGTGACGGTGCCCACCATTCGCGGCGTGCGCGGTCCGAACTGATCCGCGCCTCGCGGGCCGCCCGATGACGGCTTCCGGTCGGTTCCTCTTTCCTTCTTGTCGCTCTTCTCCGCGTCGCGGTACCCGCGGTGGCTATACTTTCGATCCACACACGCCTCCGTCCGTCGCCTTCACAACGGATTGAAAAATCACAAAACGCTACAATTTTGCGCTTACGCGTACGATGTTCCAGCTTATATCCGCTCGGATTGCTACACTCAGCCGGAGCAAACAATCATTCCCAAGAGTTTCGTTAGAGAAAGCGCGTAGGCCCGGTAGCAGGAGATGGGACATCTATGTTTTTAGTCCTCTGTTCGAGCGAAGTCAAGTCGCCTTATTAAGAACTCTTGGTATCAGTCATAGCCTTGTCCATAGCGCAGTCAGTCCGTCAGGCGGCAGGTCAGGTTGCAAAAATTTCTGGGGTACCCCGGCCGTACGCATAACCGCCTCTGCCGCTAGGTACCCGCTGCGCACGGCCCCCTCCATCGTCGCAGGCCAGCTGGTGTCCGTCCAATCTCCTGCGAGGAACAGCCCGCGCACACTCGTTTCCTGCCTGGGCCTCCAACGGTCAACGCCGGGCTCTGGAGAAAACGTGGCTGCCACTTCTTTGATCACTGTGGCCTTCAACAGCTGAGCGACGCGCGCCTGCGGCAACACGTGTCGTACTTCGTTCAAACAGAGGTCGATAATCTCTTGCCGCGGTCTGTTCAATAAATCGTAGGACGCGCTTATCACCAACTGCAGATACTGCCCGCCGGTGGCGCAGCTCCCATTCAAGCTCGTTTTATTGAAGATCCACTGCGTAGTCGTGTCCAACAGGGTGACGAATGGCTCCACCATCACCGGTCTATCAAACCAAAAATGCACTCCGGTAATCGGAGCCACCTTTAATTTGTCCCACTTTTGGAACGCAGCGTCACCCTTCTTAATGCTCTCCGGCAACAATTCTGTCAACTCTCCGTGGGGCACCGCGAATACGTATGCTTCCGCTGACTCTTCGCGGCCGCCGTCAAAACGCACGCCAGAGATGCTCCCATTATCAATCGTTAATCCTCGGACCGGCGTTCGCAGCGTCACCTCGCCACCTTGGCGTTCGATTGCTGCTTTGCAGCCATCGTACAACTCCGCCAATGGGACCACCGGCACGCCCATGAGATATCCACTGCGATTGGAAAGAAACGCTTTCCAGAAGACATCCACTCCGTATTTGGCGTCCGTTCGGTCTAACTCCTCGTCAAGTGCACTCACGAGGATCACGCGCCAGAATCGCTCAATCGCACCTGGCGTCTGGCCACGCCGCTTAAGCCATTCGAGCATGGAAATTCGTTCGCCTTCATCGCCTGCGGCCAGTTTTCCTTTGGCCCAGAAAATAGCCACCATCGCTCGGGCAATTGCGACCTTGTCTCTTATCCTGAGTGGCGCGAACGTCGCAAACGATGCTGCAAGGTGAAACGGCGCAGGCAGGATGCTGGCATAAAGCTCGCCCCGCCGGCGCAGCGAATCGAGAAAATAAAGACGATCAAAGAATTTTATCTTCCCCGTGGAGCCGACACGCTGGTAGAAATCCGCAAGATTGGTACAGCACCCCAAGGTCACATGCTGGCAATTATCGATGTGTTCCCCGTCAGGCAAAACATACGAAGTGGCCCGGCCGCCAAGGAACGGACGCTGCTCAAACAATCGTACGCGCCAGCCTGCTTCAGCCAGCGCGACGCCGGATGCCAGCCCCGCCAGCCCGCCGCCGATCACGATCACGCTTTTCAAGAATATTCTCTTCCGTCAGGCGACCAAATCGCGCCTTCGCAATGAACACCATCTTCTCCGCGCGCGAAAGTCGCACACGCTCGTCGAACACGGCGAAATCCATCGCTTCGATTCGAGACAACAATGCGCTGTACGTATGCACCAGCAACCACAAGGCGCCTCGAGCGTCCGCGTCAATCAAGCGTAGCAGCGTTGCTCCTTGTTCATAGAATTGCCAGGCCCGCTCCGCCTGGAATCGCAGCATCGTACGAACACCCAGGGTCACTTCGGTGCGTCCGAAATCCTCTGCCGCAACTCCAAATCTTTTCAGATCTTCCGCAGGGAGATACACGCGCCCAAGTTTGTAATCGTCATGCACATCGCGAATGATATTTGTTAACTGAAACGCTAGGCCGAGCTTCTCCGCCAAGTCCAAAGCAAGGGAATCGCGAAATCCGAAAACGTGTGTGCACGTTAGCCCCACAGTGCCGGCCACGCGGTAGCAGTATTCTCGCAGTCGGTCAAATGTCGGATAGGTCTGCATGGTCAAATCCATCTCCGCCCCAGAGATGAGGTCATGCAGATATCGCGAAGGCATTTTGAACCGCTTCATGGTATCTACCAACGCCGGTAGAACAGGGCTTGCTATCGGGCCGTCATCGTTCAAAGCCTGATCAAGCGCAGCTCGCCATTTCGCCAGTCCGCGTTGTTTGCAGGTCAGATCGTCTCCTTCGTCCGCAACGTCATCCACTAGCCTCATGAACGCGTAGAGGGCCGCCATCCCATCGCGCTTAGGTTTGGGCAGCAGGAAGAAGGCGTAATAAAAATTACTATGTGCCGCCCTCGCGACACGATGGCACTCTTCATAGGAATCGGCGACCGGGATTGCCGGATGTGGTCCGCCTGCGCCATTTGCTCTGGAATCCTTCGAAATCAAGTGAGTAATTACGGCGCGTCCCAACAAACGCGCCTGCTTCCCCTTGCCGACTGCCGGACGCCTATGCAGCGTGTCATAACCGATCGCTTCGATGGCATGCAGTACCGCCAATCCGCCTTGGCTAAACATCTCCAACTCCACCCTCAAGCGCCCATCCACCATTTTTGCGAGCGGCATTCCTTGTGCAAACAATGACCTGGTCCGGGCGATTAAGTCTTTCATCAAACTAATGTATCGCTCATCGAATCGCCGCTCTATGATGTCGCTCTCGTCGAGCCCATGCGAGGCTGCGGCATCCAGTGGAATATAGATGCGCCCTTTTTCTAGATCGCGCGAAACGTCCTGCCAGAAATTCGCGAGCTGCAGTGCGCTACACGTTGCATCCGACAATTTCTGACGCTCTTCGTCCTCGTACCCGCACAGATGCAGAACGAGCCGACCCACCGGATGTGCCGAATAAACGCAGTACTGGAGGAGCGCGTCCCAAGTCGGATACCGCTTCACTGTCTGGTCCTGGCGGAACGCTTTTAGTAAATCGGCAAAAGGCTGTTTGGGAATATTCTTCTCTCGGACGGTTTCTCGCAGGGCCACAAATACTGGATGCTTTGGTGTCCCGTCGTAACACGCGTCTAATTCGTCTTTCCACCAATTCAGAAGTTCGATTGCCCTGGCAGTCTCTGGCACTTCGTCGCCAAGATCGTCGGCCCATCGGCAATACGCATATACGTTGTAAAAGTGCTGATGTAAATCTCTGGGCAGCAGCCACGAAACGACATTGAAGTTTTCATAATGATGAGTTGCCAGCCAGTGCGTGTAGTTCTGCGCTGCTTCCGGCGTGCACCCGTTCGAGGGGATTTTTGCCGCGATTTCGAGTTCGTCAGGACGCAACATCAGAAAAGGATTTCCCCACTCGGTGGAATTGCTTCATTGGTCCGAAAGGAATGCGCACACCAGCCCGCAGTCAAGGCCGTACAGCGAGCTTAATCTCTCCGCTACGCGTTTTCATCCGCTGGAAGGCTTGCGGCAAGTCTGCCAAGCGAATTTCCTCGGTGACGAAGTCGTGCCCCGAGATATCGCCGCGCCGGATGGCTTCCAGTGCATCGCGAATGAATCGTGGCGTGTGATGAAAGGGTGATATGAGTTTAATCTCCGAATAATGAATAGCGGCCGGCTCAATTTCTACGTGCGTGCCGCTCGGTAGGCCGCTGAAGAAATTCACCACGCCCCCACGTCGTACCATGCCGAGCGCTTGACGCCATGTCGCGGGGTTTCCGGCTGCTTCCACCACCGAATCCGCCCCGCGCTCGTCTTCCGTCAAAGCCTTCACCGCGGCGACTACATTCGTTGCCTGGTTTACGTTAATCGTAGCAACCGCGCCCAGCCGCCGCGCTACTTCCAGGGGCGCCGCACGTCGTGCTAGCGCGATTACCCGTACGCCGCGGCGCGAAAGCATGCGCACAAACTTCAAACCAATCGGCCCGCAGCCAATTACCGCGGAAGTATCGCCGGTCCGGACTTCCATTTCATTGATTCCGCGCAATACACACGCCAAGGGCTCGGATAGCGCGGCGCTCGCATCATCCACGGAGTGCGGAACCTCCAGCATGTTTTCCATCGCGATGCGCCCAGGAATCCGCATGTATTCCGCATATGCACCGTTATTAAAGAGCAGATCTTCACAAAGGTTTTCCTGTCCCCGACGGCAATGGTAGCATCGCAAACACGGCGCGGAATTCGCGGCAATCACGCGCATCCCAATGCGCCACCGCGCATCCACTCGTTTACCAACCGCAGCAATCTCACCCACCACTTCGTGGCCAAATACCGCCGGTGGCTGGATCATCTTGGCGTGATACCCGCGCTTCCACACCTTCAAATCGGTGCCGTCCGTTAAAGCCAGCCGCACCCGTAGAAGCACTTCATCCGCGGCGATCGAGGGCACATCGATTTTCTCGACACGCAAATCTTCGCTGCCGTACAGCACGGCCGCCGTCATCTCCGACGGAACAACCATCCGCGGGGCAACAACATTCGCTTCCTCGCCGATTTCCGTTTTTTTACTGGTAGTCGTCCTCATACGTGTGTAATCAAAATTTTCAGTGAATCGTTCCTAGGCCGTGCCGCCAGTTCTAAACCGTCTTGGATTCTATCCAATGGAAAGCGGTGGGTCACAATGTCCATGACCGGCAATTTCTTCTTCAACACTAGGTCCGCTGCCGCCGCCTGGATGTCCGCCGCCGCACTGTAACTCCCCAAAATCTCTTTCTCATCGATTCCGATAGCTGCCGCCGGAAACTCAATTTTCGTTACCGGATCATTGGCCGCAAACAATAACACACGCCCGCCGGGCCGCACCGCCGCTAACGCATCCTCCACGACTGACGGATGCGCCACCGCAACCAACACCGCGTCCGCCCCTCGACCCTCGGTTCGGGCTCTTATCTCTTCTGTTAGCTTACCACTGCTCGGGTCAAACGCCTCCAGCGCTCCCAACTTGAGGCTCTTCGCCCGGCGTACTGCCAAGGGATCGCTGGTATACAGCTTGGCGCCCTCCAGTTTTGCCACCATCAGTAATTGGAGCCCGATTGGCCCGCAGCCTGCCACCAGCACGGTTTCGCCTGCCCGCACTCGCGCTTTCTGCAGGGCCTTCACAATGGTGTTAATCGGCTCGATAAAGGTTGCTTCCTCATAGGTCACATCATCCGGGAGAGCTACTACCCCATTTCCCGCGACCCAAGACATGGCCTTCACATATTCTCCAAAGCCTCCGCCGTTTGGTGTAAACCCGCCCGTTAATCCAGTAGTCTTATATTGGCGACACTGCGAAAATAGCCTCCGTTCGCAATAAAAACACTTGCGACATGGAATGTGATGAAAACTCATCACGCGGTCGCCCAGCTTCCATTTTGTTACCCCCTGCCCCACCGCAACGATGGTACCTGCTAGCTCGTGTCCAAAAATCTGAGGCGGCGCCACATAGCCATGAAAAATTTTTTTGATATCCGTCCCGCAGACCCCGCATGCCGCCACCTTAATCAACACTTCGCCGACGCCAACCTCCGGAACCGGCACCTCCTCTACGCGCACCACGCCCTTTTCACGGTACACGCCAGCGCGCATCGTCTTTGGCACTGGCTGTAGTCCGCGCACAGCCTCCACCATGATTTCTGTTTTCGTCACGTTGCAGAGACCTCTTCGATATCAGAAGCTCGCATTCCCTGCCATTTCTCCGCGACCTCAGGGATATATCCATCTAGAAAGTCCGCAAGCGTAACGGCGGCCGCCCGACTCCGAAAACCAAATCGGACGAGCAAAGGAAGCCGATACGGATGCACCGCCAATTCCTTCAGCAACCCGCCAACTTTTACACGACCTCGCGAGTCGGTAACGCACTCGAAATCTACAGGCAGATCCTCGTCAGCCGCGTCGCTAATAGCTCGCACGGCTACGACGGGCACTCTCCAGGCACTAGCCGCCGAGAGGATATAACTGCTTTCCATATCTACTACGTGGCCGAACGCACTCAATTCTTCCTTCGCGCGTGCTGTCGCCATAATTCGATCTGACGTTGCAAAGACCTCTGCCGCTCGAGCGCCACTGGCCACCGCCAGCTCTACCATGTCCACATCGCTTGTCGTCTTTAGCTTCAGATCAGTCGTTTCACATCTGTGCGCGACCACAATCGTTCCACGCTTTAGGCTGCGGTCCAGCGCTCCCGCCAGTCCGCTGGAAATGCACACATCCGGCATCTCCAGGTTCACCGTCCGCATTGCGTTTTTCGCGTTCTCCCCGCCCATGCCGGTCAAAAGAACGGTGACTTCATTTGAACCTATGTTCGCTCGAAACAAATCGAACTCTCTTCTGTGTGCTCTGTCATCAAATTCGTACGGCACAAACGGGTGTCGAGCACTCCAGGGAGCGAACTCCGCAGCTACCGCGAACGTGATCAGGAATCGCATGCTTCTACTAGTCTATGATGCTGCCTCTTACATTGACGACCAACTCATTCTATGCCGCAACAGCGTACACAATCCGCTTCGCTCGGCCTGGCCGGACGTAGCCGTTGCTTTGGTACCATCGCACCGCGCGCTCTAACGCCTCTGCCACCGGGCGCGGCTGAAACCCCAGTTCGCGCTGCGCCCGCGAGCAATCTACAAACATCATGTGCTGTGCAATCCTTACACCTTCCACCGGAATCTGCGGCGCGCGTCCCAATAAACCCGAAAGCGCCGTTTCTGCATAGGCTACGCTCAGCGCCAATCCGTGCGGGATCTTCCACTTCGGCGCGGGTAAACCAGTTATATCCGCCAATGTGTGCAGCAACTGCTGCAACGTCAAATTCTCACCGCCCAGCAGATAACGTTCGCCGATTTTGCCTTTAGTTGCCACCAACAAATGACCTGCCGCACACTCTTCCACGCCGACAAAATTCAGCCCTGTTTTTACGTAACCTGGCATCTTCCCATTCAAAAAATCCAACACGATTTTCCCGGTCGGCGTCGGTTTCCAATCCCACGGTCCCACGGGCGTCGTCGGCATTGCTATGACCGCCGGAAGTCCAGCCTTCGTCGCCTCCAGTACCTCGCGTTCGGCCATCCATTTTGAACGTTTGTAATGGCCCACCATCTCGTCCAGTTTCGCGTCCGTGAACTCGTTGGGCCATACCGCCATGTTCGTTCCGTTTTTTTTTGTTTTGTGCTCCGGACGATCCACCGCAATCGTGGCGACTGTGCTGGTATAAACAAGCAGCTCCACACCACTTCGCTGCGCCGCTTCCAGCAAATTCTTTGTTCCTCCAACGTTTGAATCATAAATATCCTGCGGATTCTTGGCCCACAGCCGGTAATCCGCCGCCACATGAAACACGCGCTGTACTCCGCTTACCGCACGCTCCAACGAAGCTTTATCCCGCAAGTCTCCGGTTACATACTCGAGCGACAGATCCGCGATCGCCCGGTTAGTGCTCGACGGCCGCATGAGCACGCGTACCGCATCCCCTCGCGACACCAACTGACGTGCCACATGGCTTCCCAGAAATCCGGCGGCTCCGGTTATCAGCGTCTTCATGGTCTGCACACGGTTTCGTCAAACTTGCTGCAGCCAACTGTTGTGTTTTTTTAAGGTTAGCGACCACAGGAAATTGCCGGGCAAGGTTCGCGCGACGAGGGCCTTTGCAGGATCCTGGGTGCGCAAAGGAAACCGCTTCATGCCTTTAAAATCCGCTGCGTTGCCGGAATTCGTTAGGCTGAAACGTGAGCGCGCAATACGATTCCGCGTTGCGCGACTGGTTGTAGTAACGCGCCAGCGCGTATACCGGAAACGAATTCCGGTAGAGATGATATTTCAAATAAAATACGCAAGGAAATCCCGTGCCGGTAAACTCCGTTTCACTCCACGAACCATCTGCATTCTGCTGATGCACCAGGTACGAAACCGCTTTGGTAATCGCCGGATCGCTGGTCTCAGCGCCCGCTAGCAAACCAATCAATCCCCACGCCGTCTGCGACGGCGTGCTCGTTCCCTGCCCCTTGCTCCACACCTCATGGTAGCTACGCAGCGATTCGCCAAAGCTCCCGTCCGCCTTCTGCACGCTGCGCAACCAGGTGACTGCACGCTGGCAATAATCTTGCGCCGTTAGCGATACGGTCTCCAGAGCCCGCAACACTCCGCTGGTTCCATACACATAATTCACACCCCAGCGTCCGAACCAGGACCCATCATCACATTGATCCTGCAATAAAAACTTCAAGGCCTTCTTAACGGCTGAATGTTCCGCCGGCCATCCGAATCGTCCTAAGCATTCCAGCACGCGCGCTGTCACGTCCGCAGTCGAGGGATCAATCATGGCATTGTGGTCTGCAAACGGAATGTTGCACAAAAACTTCCGGTCGTTGTCCCTGTCGAACGCGCCCCATCCGCCATCGCGGTTTTGCATGCTGAGCAGCCATTGCAGCCCGCGGCGTACTGCGGCTTCCATCCGCCGGCCATCTGGAAACTTCACCCGCTGCAAAGCCATCAAGACGAACGCTGTATCATCCACGTCCGGATAAAAATCATTCCGGAATTCAAACGCCCACCCGCCCGGTTCCGCATCTTTGTTTTTAACCTGCCAGTCGCCCGGACCCAACACCTGTTTCGATAAAATCCAATCCGCGGCCTTCACCAGCGCCGGGTGATCGGGTGGCAATCCCGCTTCCTGCAGGGCAACCATCGCGATGCAGGTATCCCAGACTGGAGACACGCAAGGCTGAAGCCGAATGGTATCTCCTTCTTCAATTTCAAACCGCGAAAACTCTTTGATCTCGCGCCAAGCCAGCGGGTCCTCGGGGCTATGTCCCAAAGCCATCAACGCGAAGATGGAATTCATCATCGCCGGATAAATTGCCGCCAGCCCTTCCGAACGCTCCATGTGATTCAGCAACCACGCTTTGGCTTCGCGTAACGCTTTCTGTCGCAACGGTTTCCACGGCAACTTCTCGTATAATTTGAGCCCGCGGTCTAAGGCTAAGAAAAAATTCCGCCAGGAAATAACTTGCTTGCTCCAGTCAAACGCTGCTTTCTTTCGCGAAATGTCTTTAAATAATTCATCCACGCGAGCGTGTTCCGGCAGCCGCCAATCAGGCCGTAGCGCCGAGAGGATCATCATGGGAATTACGATTCCGCGCGTCCACGAAGAAAATTCATAAATGTTGATGTAAAACCAGTTTGGCAGAAGCATCAGCTCCGGTGGAATTGCGGGCACTAATTCCCATCCCACTGCTCCTACCAGCGCCAAATAAAATCGCGTATACGAATTCGTATGCTCGAGCCCGCCTAGTCGGTGTACCGTAGCGCGAGCCCGAACCATGTGCGACGAATCAATAGCATCGCCCGCGAGCTTCAACGCGAAATAAGCCTTGCTCGTGGCATTCAATTCCGACGGGCCGCCCGGATAGATGCTCCATCCGCCCTCCGGCAATTGCCGCCTGCGGACGTAATTGGCCAGCTTCGCGATCCGTTGAGCATCGGCCTTTCCTAAGACGAACAAGTAATAGATGTAATCGGATTCGAGCGTGGTGTCGGCTTCCAACTCGCCCTGCCAATGGCCATGTTCGGATTGGATGTCGAGAAGATGATGGGCACCGCGCTCGATCGCATTTTCGAGTCGCTCCGCCCAATTCTCTTCGCGCCACGCGGAAGGAACAGGCGCGACAGAAACTTCTTCTCCTAGTCGGACAAATGAGACCATCGTCGCTCCCTCAGAGCGCCCTGCTTCTCTCGTGCACCGCCCCTTGCCTATCGGACGTGCTCCAGCGTCGGCTTAACCGCCGTGTTGCGTATAACTTCCGGAACTAAAGCCGCGCGTGGTGGTGCTGAGAAAAATCGGTACTACTAAATTATCGCTGCCTTTCTTACAACGGTCAACGCCTAAGATACGATTAAGCAATCCACCGTTTTCTAACGCCTACCCCCGAGAAGAGCGCCCCCTCTTGTCTACTCCTAAAAGTGATCGCAAACCCTGCCACCCTCTCGTCCGGGTCATTTGCCGCCAATCTTGACTTCTAACCGCTTGATGCGCGCCGCCAACTCCGGCAGCCGAGTGTGCCAGACGTACGTCTCTTTAAACTTATCCATCGACCGAGCCGGTGTTCCCCAAACTGTATCGCCTGCGCGAATTGTCTTGCCCCCGAGAACGCCCGACTGGCCGCCGATCACTGCGCCGTCTTCCAACCGGCAATGCTCACCAAATCCGGCTTGTCCGCCGATGACCACGTTTTTCCCAAACACGCACGAACCCGAAATCCCAGTTTGCGCCGCGATTACGGTGTGGGCCCCAATCTGCACGTTGTGTCCCACATGCACGAGGTTATCGATTTTCACCCCTTCCGCTATGCGCGTGTCGTCCAGCGAGCCGCGATCGATCGTAGTGTTTGCTCCAATCTCCACATCGTCCCCTATCTCAACGATGCCGGCCTGTGGGAATTTCCAATAACGGCCCTCTCCATGGGCATAACCAAATCCGTCAGCGCCAAGCACCGCACCCGAATGAATTTCTGCTCGATGCCCGACTCGCACTCTGTTGTACAGCGACACCTGCGGATGAATTCGGCAGTTCTCTCCGATCCAGCAGTCGTCGCCGATCACGCTATGTGCTCCGATTTGTGTGCCTTTACCAATGAAGCTGTTCTCCCCGATCACCGCATAAGGCCCCACGCCCGCCCCTGCTGCGACCCTTGCGGACGCCGCCACAACGGCCGTCGCATGCACCGCCGTCGCAATCGGCGCTCTTTCCAAAAGCAACGCCGCGGCCTTCGCGAACGCCAGCTTGGGCTGCGCGCTACGCAATATCGTCTTTCGCGTCAATCTCACTGTGGGATCGGCAATTACACAAACCGCCCGCGAAGTTTCCGCTCGCGCCGCATGCTTTGCTTCTCCTACGTAAATCAAATCGTGCTCGCCAGCCTGCTCCGGCGCTGCCACTCCACTCACTTCAATCGTTCCGTCTCCCTCCACCGTCGCGCCAATCGCTTTAGCTAACTCTTCCGCCGTCCGTTTCATTCTCTACCTCGCTGCTTCCTCATTCGTTCCGAGCTTAGGTCACCGTATACCCGCGTCAATGCTGCCTTACAAGAACTTGTATAATACGGGTTCCCCCGGCGGCCTCATTTTCCATCTGGCATGCAACCACACCCACTGGTCCGGATGTTTTCGAATAATGTCCTCAATTACCTTGGCAAATTGTTTGGTGTTCTCAAAAACGTCGCGTTCCGCGTCTCCTGTTCGAATCAGCTGTACTGGTGGCTCAAATCTCAGCCGGTACTTGCGAATCTCCTCGTCCCAATAGGCGTATCCCGGAACCACCGCTGCATCGGTGTGCAGCGCAACCCGCGCAATTCCTGTCGTGGTGCACGCTTTCGTGCCAAAAAAATCCACGAAAACACCTTCCTCCGGCATGGTGTTTTGGTCCGCAAGAATTCCGATGGTTCCCGACTCTTTCAAAACCTTAAGCATCGCGCGTGCTGACTCATTCTTAAAAATTGGCCGGTTCCCAGACAAACACCGATACGCGTTGACTAGCTTATCGACCCGCGGATTGTCCAGCGGTCGCGCCATATAATGCAGCGGAAATCCGTACAATGCATGCGCAAACGATGACAACTCCCAGGCGCCGATGTGTCCGGTGAGATAAAGAACCCCTTTTCCCCGTTGCTGCCCCTCCAGGAAATTTTCATGCCCATCCAAAATCACCAATTGTTCGATATTCTCTTTCGAATACTTTGGCAGCCGCGCAAACTCCGCCGCCATCCATCCCAGGTTCCTCACCATTTTTCGCGTGACCTCGGCGCGCTGCACGTCGGTCCACTCCGGATAAGCTAGGCGCAAATTAAACTCGGTAGTCTTCCGCAACTTCGGCAACCCCCGGTACAACCATCGCGCCACCCGCGCGGCTAATCGCCGCGCCACATCTGCCGGCAACACCGCGAGAGTCTTCAGAAGCAGCCACACCGCTGCGTACTCCAGCCATTCCTTCATCGGTTCTGGGAGCTCCGCCTTGCGACGTTCATTGGTTTCTACTGCCAGCGACAGTATGCAATCGTGCGCTGCTGGGTCGCCAGTTCGAACTGAGAATATCTATATCACCACAAAGCGCACTCAGGTCGAGCCTGGCTGACGCGACGCCACACCAATGCTAGACTCACCCTTCCGTGCCCGACGTCACAGACAACTCCGCGGTTACATCCAGCGGCAAAATGGCGGCCCGTATCGGCTGGACCCTGCTAATTCTTGTCACCCTTTATCTTTGTTACTTCAGCCAACTCGGCGCGCTCGGGCTTGTCGGCCCGGACGAACCGCGCTACGCCTGGATCGCGCGTGACATGGCGGAAACTGGAGACTGGGTGACCCCCAAACTGTACGGTAAGCCTTGGTTCGAAAAGCCCGTGCTTTATTACTGGGAGGCCGCGCTTAGTTTTCGACTCTTCGGCGTCAGTGAATTCTCCGCGCGCCTGCCCAGCGCCGTCTCCGCTCTTCTGGCTACGCTCTCTCTCTCCTGGCTCGCTTTACGGCTCTACGGACCGGCGCACGCCCGCTGGCTCTTGCTTCTTCTTCCTTCGACGGCCGCCATGATCGGCTTTTCGCACGCCGCCTCGACGGATATGCCTTTCAGCGCGATGCTCACGATCGCAATGGTAGCCGCCGGCGTCAGTATGGGCTTAATAGCAGGTGTACCTTCTCCATCTCCTCCGACGCTTCCCCTCCCGCCTTCGCGCGTTGCTAATACTTCGTGGCGTCCGCTCATCTTTTTCGGTTTTTTTCTTGGCCTCGCGGTTCTGGCGAAAGGGCCCGCAGCCATCATTCTTTGCGGAGCCGCTATTTTCTTGTGGGCGGCTGTAGCGAAGCAGTGGCCAAACGCGTTTCGCGTCCTTCATCCTATCGCCATTGCGTCTTTCTGCCTTACTGCGCTTCCCTGGTACATCCTCTGCATGCGTCACAATCCCGATTTCTTTCGCGTCTTCATTATTGAGCACAATTTCAAGCGCTACCTGACTCCTGAATTCCAGCACACCCAACCTTTTTGGTATTACGGACCGATACTTTTTCTGGGTCTCTTGCCTTGGACGGGTATGGTAGGCGCTGCGTTGTTCTTCGCGTTGCAACGCGAAATTCAGATGCGCATGAATTCATCGATGCTGTTTCTGCTTACCTGGGGCGCATTTCCTATTCTTTTCTTTTCGCTCTCAAAATCAAAATTGCCAGGCTATATTCTATTTTCCGTTTCGCCATTCATTGTCATCGCTGCTCTCGCAATAGCGAATAGCCTTGAAGTTGCACCCGCATCTCTAGTGGCCCGGTTGGCTTGGTTTAGCTTGACTCCCGCCGTGTTGATTGCGGCGAGTTGTTTCAGCGTATTCTCCGTCCCAAAAACGACGTCCTTGCACTCCTACGCGTTGGCATCCGGCGGGTTGGCATTGTTGGCCTTGGCCGTCATTCTCGTTTTCCTATGGCGCAAGTTATATAGCACTGCTTTTGTATCGGGGATTCTCACATCGCTTTGTTTTCTGATTCTTATCAATCATTTAGTCATGCCCTGGCTTGACTCGAGAATTTCCCCGCGAACGATCGCTCGCACGGTTCTCGCTAATCCGGATATCGCCAGCGAGGTCCAGACGCTGCGCCTGGCAAGAAGCTGGCAATATGGCTTGAATTTCTATCTGCATCGAGAATTGCCAGAGTGGTCTGCGTCAGCTCCTGCGCCACGTTATGTGTTGTCGTCTTTGAATGGTATTGCTGAACTTAAAAACCGCGGTGTGCCGTTCGAGACGCTGGACAGCACTTCCCCGCATGCGATTCTCGTAAAGGTTGGATATCCACCTAAAGCTCAACGCTGAACAGACAAACTTAGTGCCTAACCTTCCCGCTAGGTGGCAGCTTCAGAATGAAGAAAGTCACCACGCGGTTCTCATAGACCCGCTTGTCATCCTCATTAAAACGCGCGTAGTTACCATGCTGAATGAATGCCTGTTCCCGCGGCTCGGACGCTTTCATATACATTTGTCGCGTTATATCTCCCAATTCAGCCTCGTCGCCTGCTTGCATAAACATCACTGGTACCCCGGCGATGGAAGAGAGCCTGCTTGATAGCGGCGGATCGCCGCGGTGCGCATAGTTCAAACCTTCAAAACTGAATTTTGCGGCTTTTACCATGAACGGAAATCCACCGAGTCCCGTCCGCTCTACCGCCACTTTCACCATCTCGCTCGGCGAGTCATAGACGGAATCCAGCACCAGCGCCCGAACACGGCGGTCCTCTTCAGCCGCTCGCAGCGCCGCGTACGCTCCCATGTTATAGCCCCACAAACCGAATCTTCCGCGATCTACATCGTCTCGTGCCGCCAGCGTATTAATCGCTGCGAGTATTTCATCCGCTTCCCGATAACCAAATGTGGTTAGACCGCCGTTGCCCCCGTGCGCCGCAAAATCAAAAACGAAGACGTTGTATTGCTGATCTTGCAGCGCCGACACCAGTGTCAGCAGCTCCCCGCGGCTCGATTCATACCCGTGGCACAACAATATCGTCGGTCCCCCGCGCAACCCCGGGAAAAACCATCCTTGCCGGTCGCCGATTCCCCGCACCGTAAAACTCACCGAATCCGGTCGTCCCGGGAAACTCTGCATGTTGATTTCAGAACTGGTGCGCTGGGGTTTCACAATTCGGTAAACGAGGAAGGCTGCGACCGCCGAAGTCGCTATCACCGCAAAGAAAAATAGCGCCAGTACCGCTATCAATAGCTTGGTATACCAACGCGTCGGATAGCGGAGCTCAAAAAAGATTGACATTCGTGGTTTAGACAACCGGGCCGGCGGCCCGCGCCACCTTTCGGTTCATGACAAAATTGCAATGTTCGCATGCTAGCACATCTTTTTCCGTATCAAATCGAGACACGCTCCACTGTGTCGCACTTATATCACCGTTCACCGCTTCCGAGCCACTCTGTGCCGCACCCGTTCCACAATCGACCCCCTTGAGATTTTGGCCCTTCGGCCGTATTTCAGAGCCCCGCCACAAGCTTTCCTTTGATCAGCTATGATAGATTTTGCGCGGCAGGGATCATCTCGCTTGCAAACATCCATGAACATTATCGATTTGCGACAGACCACCGTCCGTCAGCTGGAGCCGCTCCTGGAGGAAGAAGCTCGCCACTGGGCGGAGGAATTGCACTGGGATTACCGTGGCGCCCTCGAGCTAATCAAGCGTTTTCTGGACGCTCACGCCCTTGCCGGCTGTGTTGCTTTCCAGGAGGGCGCCGCCGTTGGTTATTCCTTTTATGTCATGGAGGACCAAAAAGGTTTAATAGGCGGTCTTTATGTTTCCACTAAACACCCGCAAGCCGCTATTGCCAAGCGGCTGCTTGAAGAGACGCTCATGGCCATGCGCAACTCTCCCGACCTGGGGCGTATCGAAGCTCAGCTTATGCCCTTTAGCGGGCCCGTGGACTCGCCGCTCCTGGATCAGGGCTTTCGCCTCTATACCCGCCAATTCATGCTGCTCGACCTGCACAAGCTTCCTAAAACAAACTCCCATCCTGCTACCGGTTTGCGCCTGGACCGCTGGAACGATCGCTACTTCGAACCGTGTGCGCGCCTAATTTATCTTTCCTATGCCAACCACATCGATGGGGAGATCAATGACCAGTATCGCAGTCACGCCGGCGCGTTAAAATTTCTTAAAAACATTATTTTGTTGCCCGGCTGCGGTCAATTCATTCCAAGCGCATCGTTCGTCCTTCGTCAGCCCGGAAGCGACGAACTGACCGCCGCCATCTTGACCAGTGAAGTCTCTCCCGGCGTCGCTCACACCACCCAAATCTGCGTTGTGCCTGGCTATCAAGGCCACGGCCTGGGTCGCATGCTTATGCAAACCTCCAGTGAAACACTTCGCAGTATGAAATTTAAGGAATTAACACTGACCGTAACGTCTGAAAATCACGTCGCCGTTGAACTCTATGACCGACTAGGCTTCCACACTATCAAGTCATTCACCGCCGGTGTCTGGCCCCGCTAGCACAACGCCTTACGAATCATTTATTTCAAACGAGCCTCGAGATACCACCTCCGCGCAAATCCACCAATTCCTACGTTGTGCGCATCTAAATAATTTCAAGTTTCAAGTTTCGTCATCCGCATAGCACCCGTTGTATCCCCTCTGGTAATCTAAATTCACGCTGCACCTATGAAAAACCCTTATTCCACGCCCCTTGTCTGCCTGCTAGTTTGCGTCGCCGCGTTACAGCCACTCCCCCTGGCCGCCGAACAGATAGCGGTGGCTTACGCCGAAGGCGTGGTCCATGGGTTTCTCCTCTTGCGCACGATGGACGGCAATGTCATAGCTGTTGGTGATCTCACTCAATCTGCTCGCGGTGATCGGGTAACGAACCATGTGGTCTTCCACTTCAAGGATGGCTCGCTGCGCGACGAGACTGTCGTCTTCTCCCAGCGCGGAAATTTCCGCGTTTTGAAAAACCATCTCATTCAAAAGGGACCGGCATTCAAACGGTCCATGGAGGTCTCCGCTGATACTTCCACCGGACAAGTTATCGTGCGTTACACCGAAGACGACGGTAAAGAAAAGATCATTACCGAGCATCTGGACCTGCCGCCAGACCTCGCCAACGGGATCGTTTTCATGCTGCTGAAAAACATTCCCGCGGGCGTGGCTCGCACGACCGTTTCCATGCTCGTGGCCACACCTAAGCCGCGCCTCGTGAAGCTCGTGATTACCCCCGCAGGCGAGGATCCGTTCTTGGTCGGCAATGTGCGCCATAAAGCCATGCACTATGTGGTAAAAGTGGAAATTGGCGGCGCCGCCGGTGTGGTTGCGCCTCTGGTCGGCAAACAACCCCCAGACACCCACGTCTGGGTGCTCCGCGAAGGCTCTCCCGCTTTCCTCAAGTCGGAGGGACCGCTGGATGAAAGCGGCCCTATTTGGCGAATCGAGCTAACCACTCCCACTTTTCCCCAGAACCCGTCCGCCAAGTCCCCCAATCCGCCTAAACCCTCTAATCATTAGCCCGCCCGCGCAGGCCGGCGTCCGGACCCTAACTTCCCAGTAGAACCCGATCTTTCTCTGCAACACCGTAGTGCTAGCATCCGCCAAAGGCCCGTGCGGTCCAGCAGCACCGCGAGGTTCGGGGAATGCATACTACATTGGCGACTTATGTCTCTCGGTTTGTCGAAAAAAATGAGCGGCCCGATTGGAGTCAGCCGCTCGGCGGAGGAGGAGCTAAAGTTGCTGAATTCAGTCTGCCATGCGCCTCTGAACGAGTCGATAGCCCGAGCGATTCATATGGTCTGGTACTTTTGTTTGCAGCTGAGCCCCACGTGGTCCGTAACCAAAAAACGATTAGTTGCCCACTAAAAATTAATTCTAGCCGCAGCGGCTTTCTCATACCGCCGCATCCATCGGAATTGATATGCTGAGATTTGTGCTTCGGGCCGCTGATAAGTCCGCAGGCATGCGCCTGCTGGTGTAGGGTCATAAGCCAACCAATTCATCGTAAAGCGCAGCGTCCTGGAATGGGACTCTGTATGGAGAAATAAAAGGATGTACTGGGCTGGTCGCATGGCCGCGTTTGTCGGAGTGACTGCGCTGTCCGTTTGTGCGGCCGCGAGCATGCTATTCGGGCAAGTGCGCCGCGGTTCGTCGCTCCACCTGGAAACCGGTGAGCAAATCTACAAATCAGCCTGTGTTGCCTGCCATGGATCCGATGGTGCGGGAACCCCCAAGTCCATTAGCGCTTTCGAACCGCCGCGGACATTTCCGGACTTCACGAAGTGCGACCAAACCACTCCCGAACCGGACTCTGCCTGGAAAGCAGTGCTCGTTCACGGCGGCCCCGCCCGCGGTTCTTCGCCCATCATGCCGTCCTTTAGCATGGCGCTGACCTCTGAACAGATCGACCAAGTGATCCGGTACGTGCGCGGCTTCTGTCGCGAGCGCCATTGGCCGCGAGGCGAATTGAACCTGCCGAGAGCCATGATTACCGAAAAAGCCTATCCGGAAAAAGAGGTTGTGATCTCGTCGGTGCTCAACGCGCAAGGCGCTCCGGGCATCGTCAGCCACATCATTCATGAGCAGCGTTTCGGAGTAAAAAATCAACTGGAAGTGGACGTTCCGTTAAATTTTCAAGATCAGAATCACGTCTGGTACGGTGGCGTTGGCGATACCACGATCGGCCTGAAGCGGGTAATGTTCTCAAGCTTGCGCGCTGGATCAATCTTGAGCCTTCAGGGCAGTGTCGTCGTGCCGAGCGGAAACAAAGCGCGAGGCTTCGGGAGTGGCACAACAACGTTTGAAACGTTTGCCGCCTTCGACCAGCTGTTTCGTACCAATACTTTTGTGCAGACGCAATTGGGTGCTGATCTGCCGCGCCATACGGAGATCGCCCCTCAATCCATTTTTTTTCATACGGCGGTTGGCCAGATGATCGCCGCGGATCACGGCCTAGGCCGCCTTTGGTCCCCGATGGTCGAATTTCTCGCCGCCCGCGATCTCGTTGACCATGCGAAAACAAATTGGGACGTTCTGCCCCAAATGCAAGTGACGATTAGCAAGCGACAACACATTCGCTTCGACCTCGGTGTACGAATCCCAGTCAACAATACGGACGGACGACCGCTACAGGTAATGCTCTACCTGCTCTGGGACTGGCAGGACGGACGATTGAACGAAGGTTGGTAATGCGAAGGATCTCTCTCTATCTGATCTCGACGCTGGCGCTCCTTTCCTCACCCGCTGCAGTGGTGAGCCAGACCAGCAAACAGAAGGTGCTGAAGCCCGTATTTCAAACGTCCGACCGCTGCCTGGCTTGTCATAACGGGCTGACCACTCCGTCGGGCAAAGACGTGTCCATTGGTTTCGATTGGCGCTCCGGCATGATGGCGAATTCCGCCCGTGATCCATATTGGCAGGCAAGCGTTCGCCGGGAAATTGTCGATCATCCAGAATCACAAGCTGCGATCCAAGACGTATGCGCAACCTGCCATATGCCGATCGCCCGTTATGAGGCAAAAGTGCAAGGTCGCCTGGGTTCAGTGTTTGCGCATCTTCCCTTTGGTCGCGATCCCCAGAAAAATGCCGCAGCCGAAGACGGAGTTACCTGTTCGGTCTGTCACCAAATCACAAAAGAAAAACTTGGTACTAGCGAGAGTTTCACCGGAGGGTTTGTCGTTGCCACTCCACAGTCCAAAGACGGCCATCCGGAGTACGGCCCCTATGAAATTCAAAACGGCCAGGCTCACATTATGCAAACCTCCACCGAAGGGTTTCGCCCGGGGAAGGACGACCATATTCAGGATTCAGCACTTTGCGCCACGTGCCATACGCTGTACACGAAGGCTCTTGCACCCGGTGGGAAAGAGATCGGACTGTTTCCGGAACAAGTTCCCTACCTCGAATGGCTGCATAGCGACTACCCCCGCAAAGATAGTTGCCAATCCTGCCACATGCCTGGGGTCCAGGAAGACGCACCCATCTCCGCGGTTCTGGGCGTGCTCCGGCCTGGGGTGCGACAACACACCTTCGTTGGTGCAAATTTTTTCATGTTAAAAGTCCTGAACCTTCATCGTGATGACCTGAGCGTGGCCGCGATGCCGCACGAGTTGACAGCCGAAGCGCAGCGAACGACAGAGTTCTTAAAGGAGAAGTCTGCCCGCGTCACCATTCGCAACGTTGATGTGGTCTCCTCCCAACTTCAAGTGGATGTATTCGTGGAAAACCTCACCGGCCACAAACTCCCTACCGCTTATCCGTCCCGACGTGCATGGCTGCATATGGTTGTTCGCGATCGCAACGGACGCACGGTGTTCGAATCCGGAGCGTTGAATTCCGACGGTTCGATCCAGGGCAACGATAACGATGCCGATCCGTCGCGCTTTGAACTTCACTACCGGGAGATTAAGAGCAGCGATGAAGTGCAGATCTACGAGCCGATCCTCAAAGACCACGCTGGGCATGTAACCACGGGCCTATCTGCGGCGGTGGGATATCTCAAGGATAACCGGCTTCTCCCCTCCGGTTTTGAGAAACGGACCGCGGACAAAGATATTGCCGTCGTTGGCGATGCCGCGGACGATCCTAACTTCACCGATGCCGGGGACCTGGTCCGCTATTCCATATCGCTTGGCGACGCGCAAGGTCCGTTTCATGTGGAAGTCGAACTCTGGTACCAGCCGATCGGTTTTCGCTGGGCACATAACCTGCGTCCGTATGACGCCATGGAGACGCACCGCTTCGTCAGCTACTACGATGCCAGGCCCGCAGACACCGCGATTGTTTTGGCTCAAACATCCGCAACCCGTTGAGTGGGACGATGCCAACTTCATGCGTCCCAGATTTGAAATGGGAAGTCCAGAATTCCGAGCTAACGCATCTTGTCTTTGACGTCCAGCACGATTCTCAATATTTCTTCAGCCAGGCGGTTCAAGTCCAAACTATCCATGTTTGCTAGAACCACTACCCCGGCAGACTTCTCCGGAACAATAATCATCCCCGTGGTCGTACCCTGCTGCCCGCCGTCATGTCCGACAGTTCTTAGGCCAAACCTGTCACGGATGTCCCAACCGAGACCATAGTGCGGCGGTTTGCCGGCAGTTGTTTTCTCGATGCTCCACATAAGGTCCCTTGTCACGTGCTTTACCAGCTTGTCGGCCAGCATCGCGGCCTCGAAATTTGCCATGTCGTCAGCGGAGGAGATCAGCCCGCCCCCGGGAATTTTATAGCTGGAGTCCAGCACACCCGCATTGCGCACCACGCCGGATTTGTCTTTGTGGTACCAGCGCGTGCGATGTGGAACGACGGAGAAAAAGTCATCGGCCTGCGTCTGGTCCATTCTTGCCGGCTGGAAGACGTTCTCACGCAAGTAATCAACAAACTTCCGCGAGGTGGCGCCCTCTAGCATGCAGCCGAGCAGCGTATAACCGTAAGTCGAGTAGTGGAATTCTGCTCCCGGTTTAGCAACCAGCGGGTCTGCGGCGAAAAGCTGCAGCGATTCTTCCATGGTGGCGAAGTGTTTAGCGCTGTCTTCCGGAACATCGCCTTTTCCATCCGGGTTGTAGTGACGAATGCCGCCGAGATGGCCCAGAAGTTGACGCGCAGTAATGGGCGCTTCTTTCTGCGGGAATACCGGGCAATATTTTTGCGCCGGCGCGTCGAGATCGAGCTTGCCTTGCTCCGACAGCTGCAGCACAGCGATAGCAGTGATCGATTTGGAAATCGAACCCAGGCGGTACAGCGTCGAGGAAGTCGCGGGCACATAATTTTCCTTGTCGGCCACGCCGAATCCTTCCGACCAGACCGGCTTGCCGTTCTGGACGACGGCGACGGAAATCCCCGGCACGCTGCTAGCGTCCATGAAACGAGTGACCGTGCTTGCGATTTGCCCACGTTTTTCAGGAGTGAGACCTTGGCTTTGCGCAAGGACGAATGCAGACGCTGCGAACGCCCACTGCACGAACGCGAGTGACACCGCGATCCGCATCCGCTGCCGCATCCTGGAAAATCGTCTTGCTTGCATGGACGCTACCTCTGGCGAGAGTTTATCTCGAATGGCCGCGTCGCGGGCAAGCTCGATGCCAGGAACAGGTTACGCGGGTCGCAAATCGAAGTAGGTAAATCGTCGCTTCAGATTCAGGAAGGGTTTTCCACCAGTGCGTGTGACACCGCCGAAATCGCAAAGGTCATCCCCAATGCGAGAATAGTCGCATGGAATTCTGAAAAGCGTCAGCTACCCTCAGCGCGGCCTGCGATGGTTTTGGTGGAAAGCTCATCGATCTCTGATGATTAATCTACTTAGGGCTTCGTGGGCCGATAGGTCAGCGCCTTCGCCTGACGTTCACCGTGTCTTTTGTGCCGGCTCCGTCGCCTTGGAGTATGATTGCCAGCAGGCCAGGGTCCACGGGGGCTATGGGTCTCCCGAGGAGATCGATGATGCCCGACGTCATGCCAAAGACCGACGCGGCTCGCGTCGCTGCTCTGGAAAAATATGCGATTCTCGACACCGACCCGGAACAATCCTTCGACGATCTCACCTTATTGGCCTCTTTCATTTGTAAAACGCCCATCGCGCTGATTTCTCTCGTCGACGAGAACCGTCAGTGGTTCAAGTCACGCATTGGTGTCGACGCTTCGGAGACGCCGCGCGAAATTGCCTTTTGTTCCACCGCGATTCAGCAAGCCGACGTTTTCGTCGTACCTGACGCACTCCAGGATGAGCGCTTCCGAAATAATCCTCTCGTCCTCGCCGAGCCGCACATCCGCTTCTACGCTGGCGCACCACTTATCAACGAGGACGGCTATGCCCTTGGAACGCTGTGCGTCGTCGATCGAGCACCCCGTGATCTGAGCGTCGATGAGAAGGAAGCTCTCAGGGCGTTGAGCCGCCTCGTGCTCGCGCAGCTCGAACTCCGCCGCAACCTTGTTCTTTTGAAAGAAGCGCTAAATGATCGCACCAAGGAAGAACACGAGCGCCAACGAGAAGTCCAAAAGCTTGAGCAGACTCTCCTCAGAGTCATGAACTTGTAAACCTGAGATAACATCACATGGTTCTGATGCCTGGAATCCACTTGGACGATTAGGCTCTGATCAAGTGGTCTGGCCGGAGGCCATTGGAATTGCCATCGGCGGTATCGAATCGCCCGATTTCGTGACTGAAAAACAGAAGCGAGACATCTTCTGCCGCAACGCTGCTCGTTTTTTGCACCTGGAGCCTGCGATTGGCGAGCAGCGACCAAAGAAGAAAAAGTGACCGCGTAATCCTGTGCGACGGCTTTTCCGACGACCGAGCGCCTGCGCGGTAGTCTGAGGATTAGACTTGGAATGAATGCCTTTGTAGTATTATCCGTATGAAAAAAGCGAAATCTGGCAATCGCAGTTCTGCCGCGAAAGGCAACCGCGCTCCGAAAAATGTTGACGAATACCTTGCTGGCGTCCTGGAACCTGCCCGCGGCACCTTGAACAAGATTCGCGCGGCTATTCGGTCCGCCGTGCCGCCGGAGGCCACCGAGGCCATCAGCTACGGGATACCGGCGTTCAAGTACAAAGGATCGCTGGTGTGGTTCGCGGCATTTTCGAACCATTGTAGTTTGTTCCCTACTGCGTCCGTGATCGAAGAGTTCAAGAATGAACTTAAGGGCTTCTCCACATCCAAAGGGACCATCCGCTTTCCCACCGACAAGCCACTGCCGACTGCACTGGTTAAGAAACTGGTGAAGGCGCGCATCGCGCAGAACGAAAGCAAGAAACGGCGCTGACGGTTGCCCTCGGAACCTGTTCACGACTTCCAAAACAGTTGACTGTCGGACAGCTAGCACCAGGTGGCAATCAATGCATAGCTAACGGACTAGGCTGCTGTCGGCATAGTGTCGAGAGACTAACGCAGACCCGCTTGCGAACGCGTTCCCGTGTTTCCTCACGACATTCCCCATCTGCTAACTCACTAGTTTGACTGGAGATACCGTAGCGTCTGAACTATTCTCGCTTGGAAGAAAAGATGCTTGTTCTCTGGGAGGACGTGGTGGCCGAACTGCCCAGGCGCACTCACTATATCGGCATGCTCTGGTTCCATTTGCCAATTCCCGTGTGCGTGAAGCGGCCTTGCGGCCACTCCCGGAAATGAAGCAGCACATCCTCGAGCACGTGGCCGCGTTCCGAAGCGGCCCTCCCGTTGACGATATGCCGCTCGTCATTGTCAGCATGCGCTAAGGAAGACCAAATCTATTTCTGGCTGCTTTTTCGCGCCGGCTCGAATTCGTCCCCGGCTTGCCAGCCAACCAATGCGGGCATCGTCGCCGCTTTCATTCCCAGCGCATAACCGAACCGCGCCATCGCCGCGTCGCCCGTAAAGTCCATGTCTGGCTGGTATTGGTCGCTCGGCTGGTGATAACGATGCTCAGTATAGTCTTTGGCTTGCGCTTCGCCCCAGTCAGCAGGATGTCCCTTGAACTTGATTCCTTCATTGATGGAAAACGACGGAACGCCGACGCGCGCCAGGCTAAAATGATCCGAGCGATAGTAATGTCCCGCTTCCGGCCGCGGATCGGGCCGAATGCCAAATCCAAATTCTTTGGCTGTCGCTTGCACCACAGAATTGAAGGTAGTTCTCTCCGCTCCGCTCACTTCTACCTCTTCGGGTTCGCCGATGGCCGGCACATCGTCGTAATTCAGGTCCAAAGCAATTTTTCCCGGTGGAACCGGCGAATGCTTTCCCAGATATTCCGAACCCAGCAGTCCTTGCTCTTCTGCGGTCACGGAAGCAAACAGAATCGATCGCGGCGGAGCTTTTGGCGCCAGCGCCCACACGCGCGCCAGCTCCAACAAAATTCCGCACCCCGAGGCGTTGTCCATCGCCCCGTTATAAATATTGTGGCCCTTCATCTCCGCATCTATCCCCAGGTGATCGTAATGCGCGGTGTACAGCACCGCTTCTCCGCTCCGCTGCGGATCCACTCCCGGCAAAATCCCCAAAACATTTTTCGACACAAATGGCCGCAATGCGCTCTGGACATGCGCCTGCAGCCTTACTGGCAATTCCACGGGCTTAAATTCGCGTTTCTGCGCTTCCGCAAAAAGTTTGTCGAGATCGAGGCCCGCCGTGTTCACAAGTTTCTTCGCTACCTCGGTCTGGATCCATGAAGCTGCCTGCAGCTTCGGCGTGCCATCGCGTTTCAGATACGATCGCTCCGAGCCCCACGAATTTCGCACCACTTCCCAACCGTAGCTCGCCAAATCGGTCCGGTGAATGATCAGCGTCGCCACGGCCCCGCGCCGCGCCGTTTCTTCAAATTTGTACGTCCACCGGCCATAGTAGGTCAGCGCCTTGCCTTTGAAGAATTTCGGATCATCGGAACTTGGCTCATTCACAAACAAGAGCGCAACTTTCCCTTTCAAGTCCACGCCCTTGTAATCGTCCCAGCCGTATTCGGGAGCTTTAATGCCGAATCCCACGAATACGATCGGCGCATCGATGTCTGCTTTTTCCATCTGACTTTCATTATTGGTCACGAAATCGTTCATGTTGGCCAGCTCCATCGCCCGGCCGTTCGTTGCCACAAGTTTCATGGACGTTGCTGGCAACGTCTTCACGCCCACCATCGGCACATCCTGAAAAAACGTTCCGTGGTCCCCTGCCGGTTTCAGCCCGTACAGCGCAAACTGCGTAGCGATATATTCCGCTGCAATGTCGCCGCCGCGCTGTCCGGTTCCGCGGCCTTCCAGCAAGTCGCTGGACAGAAATTTCACGTGCGCGCGAATCTTCTCGGCATCGATACTCTCCATCGTCTGGCCGTCGACGCTCTGCATTGTCAAAGCTTCCGGCGTCGCCGCCTCAGCCGAGACCAAACGTGTTCTACCCAAATTCCACGCCAGCACGGCCGCGAGAACACTGACAAAAATAACTTTCTTCCGCATTATTTTCTCTCCGCACAAATTACGAATCACTTTGGAGTTTGCCTGCGGATTATTTAGACGCTCGCCGAGCCGCAAGGGTTCGATGCGCGTGCTATTTTTCCCGCAGGACTCACCGCCCGAAAACGAGCGTTGCGAACCTACCCCTTTGGGATCGAGGACTTACTTTTTCGTGCGATCTTTCAGAAGGTTCTTCAACTCGGACATGAATTCCTGCACATCCTTGAAATCCATATATACCGAAGCAAATCGCACATACGCCACCTTATCTTGCTTTTTCAGGCGGTGCATAATCATTTCGCCGATTTCCGTAGTGGTCAGTTCGCGCTCTGTGGCTTCATGCACCACGCCCTCGATGTCATCCACGATGGATTCCAGCTTCGGTGTAGGCACCGGACGCTTTTCGCAAGCCTTAAGCAAGCCTTGCAAAATCTTCTGGCGCTCGAAACGTTCTCGCCGTCCATCTTTTTTTATCACCATGTAGGGGATTTCATCGATGCGCTCGTAAGTCGTAAATCGCCTGCTGCATTTCAGGCACTCGCGCCGGCGGCGAATGGTGTCGCCGTTGCGGCCTTCGCGGGAATCGATCACCTTGTCGTCAACGTTTGCGCAGAAAGGACACTTCACTCGATTTCATCTCCTCGCCGGGATCGCCCGGCGACCTCTTTTGAATCTCGGATCTCGCGTATGGGTTCGGACTCCAGTACCGCCGCTTCTTGCTTCTTCTCTTCTTTCGCCATGCGCTTTAAATCTCCCAACGACCAGCCTTCATGAATCAAAATTGGCACGCCCGCCAGACTGCACGCGGCAAACGTAATCAACCACAACACCATGGCCGCAGCAACGGCGGGTTCTCTTTCTACTCCATAAATCGCGGTATAAGCAATGATCGATCCCGCTTGCGACCCGCCGCCGACTCCCGGCAACTGCACCGTGGAGCCCACCAGTGTAAACGCCAGCACCAGCATCGCGTCGCTCAAGGTGATGTTCTGGAGCGTTCCTGCAAAACTGTGCGAAACCCACAAATAAACCATGGTCACCAGAAACCAGTGTGCGCCAGAATAAAAAATCGCGAGCGCGAGATCGGTCCAGGTGCGAATGGTTTGCACGCCGCGTGCAAATCCCAGTACGATGCGAGCAACTGTTGCGCGCCAACCTGTTGCGTGGAGCCATCGGTGCAGCCCGCGTTGCAACAGCGCAGTGCCGTGCAAGCGCAAGTACACGAGCATGGCGACGGCGCCGATCAGTCCTGCAAACAACAACGCGCCGGTGGTCCGGGCGGCAGTTTCCAATCTGCGAGATGTTTCGCCGGTGTGGGATTGCGCCTGGAACAAAAGCAATCCGATCGCTGCGATCACCGCAGTGCTGGCCATATCAAAGAGGCGCTCAAGCACGTAAATGCCAAAGGTATCGGCGACCGGGAGATTTTCTTTACGCGCGAGAAGTAATGGTCGCACCGGCTCGCCCGCGCGTCCCAACAAAAAAATCGCGGCAAATCCCGCTACCGTGCTGCCGTAAATTCTCCAAAAATGCGATGCCCCGAGATTTTTCTGAAAAACCTTCCAGCGCAGCGAGCGCAACGCATAGCACGCATAAATCGCAACGAGCGAAAGAAGCAGATAGTAAGGATTGGCTCCGCGCACGGCGTGAAGCACTTTGGCACCACTGAAGCCGGCGAGATGGAGGGAGCCGCTCAGGCGGTACAGGACAAAGCCCAGTACCAACAGCCCCAGCACAACGACTAAGAGTTTCCTCGACGCAGCACGCATGCGTTCACGAGCCTACTGGCCAAGCGCGGCATCGTCAAGCACAGCACGAAGAAATGTGAAGACTATTTGCGCGCCGCAATTTATTTTGTGATGCCAATACAGGCGAGACACCCGGCAATAAAGAGAATATTATGCGCGGGGTAAGCGAGGTGCAGCATGCTGCGTAAGTTAATAGTGTTACTTTCGTTTTTCTTGGCGCAGGCCGCGTACGCGGCATTAGCAGCGGTCCCGGAGATTAAAAATGGTTTTTTCAAAACGAGCGACGGTGTGCGGCTGCACTATTTGGAAGCGGGCAGCGGTCCGACAATTGTTTTTGAACCGGGTTGGAGCATGCCCGCGTGGATCTGGGAAAGCCAGATTCCGCACTTTGCTGAACATTACCATGTCGTGGCGTTGGACCCTCGGGCGCAGGGAGAATCCGACAAATCTCTGCAGGGCAACTCCATTGAACGCCGCGCGCAAGACATCCATGAACTCGTGGAGCATTTGAAGCTGAGCCCCGCTGTTTTGATTGGGTGGTCGCTCGGAGTTTCTGAGTTATTGAGTTATGCGGAGCAATTTGGCGGAAGCCAAGTGCGCGGGTACGTGCTGGTGGATGGTTTTGCGTGGGAAAAGCAGGATCCGCAATTCATCGCGGCGATGTTAGGCCTGTATAGCCAGCTACAGAGTAAGCGGCGGGAATTCACGGAGAAGTTTGTGCGGAGCATGTACAAGAAGCCGCAACCAGATGAGTACGTCGCGAGGGTAATCGCGGCGTCGCTCAAAATGCCCGCGGACAGCGCGGTCGCTGCCAGCGTGAGTTCCATCAGCCGCGCTGACTGGCGTCCGGCGATTGCAAAGCTGGATCGGCCAGTAATGATTATGTGTCAGACGGCGATGAAGAGCTTTGCTGCCGATAGTATTGTCTCCGCGCTGCCGTCCACGCGGGTGGAAGTGTTCGAAGATGCGGGGCATGCGCTTTTCGTGGACGACGCGGCACGATTCAATACAGTTCTGGATGATTTCCTGCAACATCTTCCCACGCAATAATAGCTGGATTCGCGAAAACTAACGCGCTGAGTGGAAAAGAGCAAAGAAAAAGCCCACCCTTGCAAGGAGCAAACCGCGAAGAGTGGGCTGAAATTCGCCCTTCCATTCAGAGCGTGGATCTTGCGAGCAGTTCGGCGATGGTTTCTCCGTGGTTTCCGCTAAAGCGACTCGCGAGATTCCGAGCTAAGAGCGGATCGTTTTTTGCTCCGGCAATAGCTTTCTGCACGTGATGGCGATTCGGCGTTTGCGGACCTTGAAGAGAGATAAGCGCGGCCGCAAATTCCATTTCTGGATCTGACCCGCGCAGACTTATTGCTTTCGTAACCCATGCATAGCCATCGAGTCCGGCAGCGGGGTTCGATTCTCCTTTTCCGATCCACGCCTTGTAAGATTCGGTGAGATAGCCGGCATCAAACCAAGCCAGCGCGTCCGATTTTTGCGCCGTTTCGGAATTGATCGCGCGTGAATGAAGTTTGGTGAGGAGTTCTTTTGCTGCGCGCGGGTCTTGACGAGCGTACAGCGTTGCACGGCGGAGCGTCTCCATGCGCACCAGGACGGGAGTAGCGGGATTAAGAATCGCCAGGGTGTCGGGCACGAGATTCGCTAAGTCGTAAGTTTCATTTCCGGATAGATTCCAGTCGTGGCTGGTCCACGGTAGAGACTTGGCATCTCCGATTTCGATGCTATGGCAGATGAGCGGCGGACCCGCTTGCGCCGTGTCGGCAAGCACCAGCAATGCAAATAGAGTTGCAATCAACAAACGCGACGAAGAAAAGGTTTGAGGTTTCATGATTTCTTTTGATCTCCTTCCAAATTTCCGGACTTCGAATTATCCAACTTCGATTTATAAAGACGATTTGGAAGAAGAGGTTGTTAACAAAGCGGGGAACAATGCCTGAAAAACGTCAGTGAACTTGAGTGCGCATAACGCTAAGACTTAGAATTTTGCTTCTAAGACACTATTTTGAATTGCTTTCACCCGGCGACCAAGAGCGCTCCCAATTTCGCCAGAGCGAAACGTCCCCGAGGCCAAGTTCATTCCACCAAAGATCGAGCATTCTTTGATCAAGCCGAGCTGTAGGGTCGTGAGTTACACCAGGCGGGGGCGGAACAAACGCCGCCAGACGCTCATACACCAGGCCACGATCAGCATCGCTGGCGCGGGCCAGTAAATGCCAAAGCGTCAGCGCGTCGCGTGCGCGCGCTTCTCGGAGCACCATATCAAGGTAGAGACGGCGTCCCTGGGGCGTGTGCGCTTCAAAATCGAGTTTAGACAAAGCAGAACGCAGGGCTTCTGAGGCATCTTCGAAATAGGGTGTGCCCGGACCAACTTTCGGGCGTGTCGGGCAGGCCGCTCCCGCGGGAATAAAAGATTCGTGGCCATCCAGCTTGAATCCCACCCAGCCAAGCGTGGTATGCAATATCCCGGCGCCAGCATCGTCCACGTGAAGCGTATAAGCGCAGCCCAAGTCTACGGCGAGCGCGCCTGGAGTATCGACGACAAACTCTCCCACCGGCGCCCAAATTGCGGCGTGAATGGTTCCACGTTCCAGGGCGAGACGTTTCTGCTGCGGAGTGGATTTGATCAGGCGGACGCGGGTGTCTGGCTCGATCTGTACTTCACCAATTTGATCCACGGTAATATTGGCGCGCGATTGGCTGTCAGTTTCGAGGATCTGTCCGACGCCAAGCCTCTGGCTGATGGTGTTGCCATCGATGGTCTTCGCGCCCACGCGGGGCGAGCCTGCCTGACGTGCCACGTTCCAGCCTGGCTCAGTTACAGGAGCTGGGTTGGGTTCTCGAACAATCATCCTTGCGGCAAGGAGAATCAAGATTGCGGCGGCTACGGCAGCAAATCCAATTAGTCTTCCACTTAGAAATGAGAAGCGCCGGGTGCGAGGCGAAATCGCGAGGTTCTGCGGAAAATCCGGGACCGCGCCATCGTGGCGGAACTTTCGCAACACTGTTTCCATGCGTTGAATTTCTGGATCGGGATCGCCCGATCCGTCCCAGAGATAGCGGTCTTTCACGTCTTTCATCAACTGCTCCCTTTCTTCACGTTCTGCAGCAAGCGTATTCGCTTCAACCTGTTCTTCAGCCTGAAATGAGCGAGCCCAAATCGGGCCTTGCGGTCACACGGATTTGGTCTAGTCTCTTACGGAGTTGCTGCATACCACGGTGTAAATTCACACGAACAGAACCGTGGCTCAACCCAGTCATAGCAGCGATCTCCGGTCCGGTCATTCCCTCCACCAGGCGCAACAGGAGCGTCTCGCGATAAGCGTCTGGCAAGTTTCGAATGGCCGCGAGAATGACGAGGCCTTCGGCGTGTTCAGATCTACCCGTAATTTGGCCATCGACGCGCTTGACTACGTTTTGATCGGTCAACTCCACGCTGGGGCGAGAGCGCCGGTGGAAGTCGATGGCCTTGTTGCGTGCGATCGCCGCCAACCATGCACCGAATCGTCTGGCGTCACGCAAAGCGCCGAGCTTGGGCAGAGCCGATAGGAAAACCTCCTGCACAAGGTCGTCGACGTCAGTGTGCGGAATACGCGCCAAGAGAATCCCGTGGACCATGCGTGAGTACCGAGAATAGAGCTGTCCAAAGGCCTCGCGATCGCCGTTGCGTGCCGCTTCGACCATAGAGGCATCGCCGGCGTCGGAAGTGGCAAACCAAGAGATCACGCCAGCAAATTCCATTTTTGAGGCATGCAAGTCAAGCCCGCTTTCCCGTGTCAGTGCCGCACATCTAGCCTCTTGGAACCTAAGACGTCGCAGAATGGTGTGGTGTTAACAGCAACCTTATTGGAGAGGGTTTGGGGAAGATGTTTAGCTGTGCTTGTTTGCGTGGTCAGAGGTGAGTAAGATGCAGCCGCGCGGTTTCCGATCAGGGATAGGGAACTTTTTACTCGACTTTTGCGTTCCATAATTGCAGGCCGAGGAGGCCAGTTGTTGACCGCTTGGTAGTTGGTCATACAGCCGGATGCGCCTTGCACCTTAGCGGGTTTAGAGGCTAACGATACGTTGGAGCAGGATGCTCAACTGGTCCAGCAATGCCTCCAAGGCCAGGGGTCGGCCTGGGAGGAACTTGTGCGCCGCCATACCCGCCGCATCTATAACATTTGTTACAGGTTTACGGGCAACTCCACGGAAGCCGAGGATTTGTCGCAAGAAGTGTTTTTGCGGGTTTATCGCACGCTGGGAAGTTACCGCTCGGCGTACGGCGGGTTTGCTACTTGGATGACGAGCGTGACGCGCAATCTCCTGATTGACCATTACCGTAGGACGAAGAGGGACCGCTTGACCGACTCCCTGGACGACGTCATGCCGATGGTGGAGAACAAGGCGTCATCGGCAAGACGCCCGGATGAGCTGGCGCTTCTGGGAGAGCTTAGTGCGCAAGTGCAAGCGGCTTTGAGCAGGCTTTCGCCCGAATTGCGAGAAGCGGTGATCCTGCGCGATTTACAGCAATTGGAGTACAGCGAGATTCAGCGGAACTTGGCAGTGCCGGAAGGAACCGTGAAATCGAGAATTAATCGCGGTCGGATCGAACTAGCGCGTATTCTGCAACAGATGGGGGTCCACCCGTCATGACATGGACTTGTGCACAAACGGAGACGCATCTCAGCGACTATTTGGATGGTTTTCTCGAGCCGTCGCAACGAAGCGCGTTTGAGGCGCACGTTTCCCTTTGCCAGCAGTGCGCACCTTTGCTAGCCAGTGTTTCGAATCTGCTGGGCAATCTGCATTCCCTAGAAGCGGTGGAACCACCGCCGAATCTGATTTATTCCATCCTTGATAAAACACTGGGCCCTCGCGAGACGGTAACCGGGTGGCGCGCGTTACTTGCCAGGATGCGAGGCTTGGCAAACCTACGTCTGGCATACGGCGTAGCTTCCGTGGCTGCGACTTTTATGATCGTGGTCACGGCGTTTGGCTTTTCGTGGCGAAAGCCGAAGTTCGCGGACCTGGCTCCGGCGAGTATTTATCGCAACGCCGACCGGCAGGCACATCTGGTTTACGCGCGCGGAAGTAAATTCGTGAGCGACCTGCGAGTGGTTTACGAAATTCAGTCGCGTCTGAGCCAGGACGAACCAATGCCGACAACACCGGAACGAAGTAACCCCGAAGCTACTCCGAATAAAGCGCCGGGCCGCACCGACGGAACAAATCCAGCTTCGCCAAAGCAGCAGAATCGCGCTAACGGTCTGGGCAGAAATATTCAGCTGCTGGCCAGCGAATTGGCAGTTGCGACCGAGAGGAGAAATCCATGAAGTGTGCGGTCCATCCGGAAGTGGACGCAAGCGGCTATTGCCGCAATTGCGGAAGGGCGCTGTGTGTAGTTTGCGCTCGACCGATTCGCGATGTTTTTTACTGCGAAGATTGCCTGGCTGGCGCGGTGGGAATTCCGGCAGCAGCACCGCCAGGAATGGCATCCCCGGGCTTTGCGCCGGCGATGTTACCAACGCCGGGCGCAGCGGTTCGAACGGCAGGAAGCCCCGGAGTAGCTTTTATTCTGGGTTTTTTCCCAGGGCTGGGAGCGATCTATAACGGGGAATACAATAAGGCGCTCATTCATATAGCAGTTTTTGCCGCGATGGTCGTTGGACTGAGCAGCGGCCTGGGCACGGCCGAAACGACAACGCTGGCCCTGCTGCTTGCCGGATTCATCTTCTATATGGCATTTGACGCAATGCGTACCGCCAAAGCGAAGGCCATCGGCCAGGCTACGGTTGACCCCTTGGAAACGTGGAGCAAGGAACGTCCCATCGGTCCGATCATCTTGATCGCTCTGGGCGGTCTTTTTCTCTTGAACAATTTCAACTGGTTTCCGTTTTATCAAATAGAACGGTTTTGGCCGGTGATTTTAATCGTGGTGGGAGTTTTGATGTTTCGCAATCGGCTGGGCAAGAATTCCTAGCAGGCCGCGAGTAAGATTTTTTTGGAGAGCCAGCTTGTTGGAGAGAAATAGCGATGAGTGATCGAATTCGTTGCCGCTGCCAGCGCTGCACAATCCGCAGCTTGATGGGACCTGCGATTGTTATCACCTTGGGAGTGCTTTTCCTCCTGCAGCAAACGCACAGCGGCAATGTGTCCCTGGGGCAAACTTGGCCAGTGATCCTCCTAGTGGCCGGCGCGGTTAGCCTAGCGGCTGCACTCGCTCCCATGACGGGCCACGTGGATTCTACGGTTCCACCGGCGAATCCAGCTGGGAACTCCAACAGCGCACCAGGTTCGGTTTCCGGTTCGGGTCCCGTTGCGCCGCAGGGTCCTATCGGCCGTACGCCCGGGCAGGGACAATAAATCTCCATGGCAGGCATCCCACCACGCGGCAGCGGAATCTTCAGCGGACTAGTTCTGATCATCATGGGAGTTCTTTTCCTACTACACAATTACCGGGGTTATGAACTGCGCGGCGTCTTGCTGCATTGGTGGCCCCTCATCCTGATTTTCTGGGGAGTGATCAAACTTTACGAGCGTACGATGCCGGGCCGCGCGCAGGAGGCTGGGGCAGCCCGCTTAAGCGGCGGCGAGATTCTGCTTATTCTAGGTCTGCTGGCACTGATGGGTATCGTAATCAGTGTCGACGCCGTGAAACATAAAATCCCGGATATGGACCTGGATTTTGGAAGTTTCGGCAGGAACTCGTTTAATTATGATCTCGAGGTGGAACCCAAAAAAGTGCCTGCCAATGCGCGCATCAATATTCGCGCGGGACGCGGCGACATTAATGTACGCGCTTCGGATTCAGCGCAAATTCGCGTCTCCGGAAAGAAGAACGTGCGCAGCTGGAACGAATCCGAAGCGCAACGCCTGTCCGAGAGCGCATCCGTTGAAATCGTTCAGAACGGCGACGCTTACGAGATTCGCCCGAAAGGCTTCGACATCGGTGATACGCGAGTGGGGATGGACTTGGATATTGATGTGCCCGCTAAAGCTACACTCAACGTGGTCAGCAGGAAAGGAAATATCAGCATTTCGGACATGTCCTCGCCCGTGACGGTTAGCAATCAGAATGGCAACGTGGAAGTCCGCAACATCGGCGGGGACGTGAGCATAGATATCCACCGGGGCGACGTGAAAGTTTCGGATGTCAAAGGAGACGTAAAAATCTCTGGTAAAGGCGGCGAGATCGAGACTGTTAATGCTAGCGGCGGGCTTACGCTGGACGGTGAATTCCACGGACCGATTCGCGCGGATAAAGTAGCCAAGGGAGTTCGCTTTGTCTCCGGGCGCAGCGACCTGACGATCACGCAACTAAGCGGTCACATGGAATTGAGCTCCGGCAACCTGGAGATTACCGACGCGCCGGGAAACCTGTTTGTGCGGACGAATCGTTACGACGTGAGCATCGAAAATGCGGGCGGAAAAATGAAAGTGGACAATCGCGACGGCAACATCAATGTGCGCTTCTCTACCGCTCCCAAGGAAGATATCGAGCTTAACGACTCCAACGCCACGATTTCGCTGAGCATGCCGGGAACTTCGAGCTTCGAGATTGTTGCGGATTGCCACTCCTGCGAGATCGATTCAGACTTTTCGGGTGACGGCCTGAAGAAAACGTCGACGGAGTCGGGCGATTCGCATTTGGAAGGAAAGTACGGCACGAAACGCGGCCCGAAAATTATACTTAAAACAAGCTACGGCACCATCTCACTGCACAAAACGAGCAGCGAGGCGGCTCCTCCATCGCCACCGCGAGTGCCTGCGCCACCGGAACCGGGAGCAGCCACGACCTCTTCAGTTACTGAAAGCCTTTCGAGACAAGCGGCTTGAGTTGGTGTTTTTTAGCGCTGCGCCAAGCGCTGCAATTCCTCGAAAAAATTCGGATACGAAACGCCGGCACACTCCGCGTTACGAACAACGGATGGACCGTGCGCCGCAAGAGCCGCCACGGCAAAAGCCATGGCGATACGGTGGTCGCCGCGAGGATCGATCTCCGCACCGCGCAATTTTCCAGTTTGGCGTCCTGCGACTTTCAAGCCGTCGGGGCGTTCCTCGAGTGTCGCTCCCATGCGTCGCAGATTATCAGCCAGCGCGGCGATGCGATCGCTCTCTTTGACGCGAAGCTCGGCGGCGCCACGTATCTCGATTCCCTCTTCGGTGTAAGGCCCGAGCGCTGCGAGCATCGGAAGCTCGTCGATGAGCAGCGGTATCGATGCTCCTTCCAACACGCCGCCGCGCAGCGATGCGCCCTTCACCGCCAAATCGCCGACCATTTCGCCATGAGAAGTTCTTAACGAGAGAATCTGGATGGAAGCACCCATGGAAGCAAAAAAATCCAGAATGGCCGTTCGCGTGGGATTCAGCCCGACGTTGTGGATCAGCAGGCTGGACTCCGGGAAGAGAGACGCCGCGGCAATAAAAAAAACCGCCGAAGATAAATCGCCCGGTACGTCAAGAGATTGGGGCGCCAGGTTGGCGTTTTCGTTGGCGCTCGCCAAAGCGTGAATGCGAATTGTGCGGCCATGTTTTTCCAGCGTGGCGCCAAACTGCTCGAGGGCCAATTCCGTGTGATCGCGCGTGGTGGCCGGCTCGGTGACGGAGGTGAGGCCGTCCGCAAACAAACCCGCGAGCAACACGGCGGACTTTACCTGCGCACTGGCCATAGGCATGTGGTAATCAATGGCCTTGAGAGGCGCACCGTGAATTTCGAGGGGCGCAAAATTATCGTCACGGGCGCGAATCTGCGCACCCATCTCGCGCAGCGGTCCGATGACACGCTTCATGGGGCGCTGTTGTAGAGATTCGTCGCCGGTGAGCTTCGAGGAGAACGGCTGTCCAGCCAGAATTCCAGATAACAAGCGCATCGTGGTGCCGGAATTGCCGGCGTCCAGGGCCCGGCGAGTCGCGCGCAAACCTTGCGTGCCGCGACCGACTACGCGCACCGTGTCTTTTTCAATTTTTACTTCGGCACCGAGCGCGCGCATGCACGCGAGAGTGCTGTGACAATCCGCGGCTGCAGAAAAATGACGCAACTCACTGGCCCCGTCGGCTAGTCCGGCTAGCATGGCGTAGCGGTGCGAGATCGATTTGTCGCCGGGCAGCTCCAAGCCGCCGTTTATAGACTTCGCAGGGTGTACTGTCTCTCTTTTCACGACAGAAGTTTAGCACGCCATTTTTACGGGGAGACGTTATGAAGACCTGTCCGCCGGCCTGTCTTGATGAATCGCGTGGACCGTATCTCATGCGCGCCTTTACCGGCCGGTTTGCTTCCCGGTGATGCGGCGCGGTATTATTATTTGTTCATGTACGGGACCCAGCCTCAACTATCTAGTTTCCACCGCATTTTCCAAATCACTCGTGTAATTATGGGGATCGCCGCGATCCTGCTGTTCACTCCTCGCCCTTGCCAAGCACAAAACGACATACTTCCGTTGAGCCAGGTTCGCGCCGGGATGCAGGGCTATTCCTACACCATCTTTGCCGGGGATAAGGTTGAGAAGTTCGACCTGGAAGTCATTGGGGTGATGCCCAATTTTCTCGGGCCGAGACAAACAATAATCCTGGTGCAACTCAAAGGCGCAAAGGTTGAGCATACTGGCGTGGTGGCGGGTATGAGCGGAAGTCCCGTCTACTTGGAAGATAAGCTCGCGGGGGCGCTCTCTTTAAAACTTGGCGTTTTTACAAAAGAGCCGCTCGCCGGCGTGACCCCCATCGAAGATGTCTTGAAGCCGCCGACGGAAAGTAGCGAGCAACAAGCGGTGTGGCAACACCTTTCGCTCCCGAGCGAAGCGTCCACACGGACGGGCTTGCCGTCAGGGTCCGTATTGGAGCCCATTGAAACTCCGCTGGTTTTTTCCGGGTTTCAGCCCGCCGCAATGCAGCAATTTTCGTCGCAACTACAAGGGTATGGTTTTGTGGCGGCGCAAGGCGGCACGACAGCGGCGCGCCCTGATGATTCACACTTGGTACCCGGCGATATGGCAGGCATGGTGCTGGTGCAGGGGGACGCGTCGATCAATTCAGCATGCACGGTTACCGCGGTGCAGGCCGACCATGTCTATCTCTGCGGGCATCCGTTTCTAAGCCTGGGGGATGTGCAGCTTCCTATGGCTCGGAGCCGCGTGCTGACAACGCTCTCTTCGGATCTCGCGTCCACCAAGATCGTCAATGTCGGCGGTGCGATCGGCACGATCACAGGGGACCACCTTACGGCGGTGACCGGCAAGCTCGGCTCAGCGCCAGCGATGATACCGCTTGAGCTGGTGCTGGCTAATGGCGGAGCGGAAAAGAAGTTGCACTTTGAACTGATCAATCATCCGAGACTCACGCCGCTCCTTGTGGCCCTCACCACGTTCAATGGACTTACGCAGAATTCGCTATACGGCGAAGGCACTACGTTGCATCTCTCCGGCGACATTCGCCTTACAGACCACACGCCCGTGCAGATTGACAATACGTTTGCGCCGGGCGATGTGCTGACCCCCGACGGTCTTCCCATCGCGCTGACCATGCAGAGCATTTTCACACGGCTGTTCAACAACACTTTCGAACCTGCGAAGGTGGAACGCATCTCGCTGCGCGTGGCCAGCATGCCGGGCCGGAAATCCTTCACGATAGAAAGCGCGTGGCTGGAAAAAGGCGAAGCAGCCCCGGGAGAAACGATTCATGTGCGCATCCTGCTGCGTCCCTACCGCGGTGCTGCACGCATCGAAGAGACCAGCTTGCGCGTCCCAGAACAGGCGACACGCGGAACTAATCTACGAGTGTTTGTCGGTGATGCGGAGCTGCTCAATCGCGCGTCGCGAGGCTTCGCTATGCCCAGCGCTGGAGCGCCCGGGGGTCTCGACCAGCTTATTGCGCTCTTGAATCGCGAGCGGCGAAATGACCGCGTTTATGTCGGCTTATTCATGCCCACACCGACCATGCTTTGGGAGGACAAAGAATTACCGAACGCGCCGCTTTCGGAAATCAATATCGTCGATGGGCATCCCAATCCAGGCAGCGTTCAAGTCCTTCGTGAATCACTGAGCAGCGAATCCTCGGTCCTGCTCGGGGGCCCGGTATCCGGCGTGATCACGCTTAATCTGCAAATCCGGTGAAAATTTCATTAAGAAATGCGATGGACAGTTTGCATCACACGGTTCCTATTTTGATCTCTCAAACCACACAAATGAACAACATCCATGCTCGTGAACGCACCGAATCTCGGCAAGGCCTGAAAGATAGCGGCCTCTCATCTGGCTTTCTGTGCGGTCGCTACGGCGGCAGGCGAGTCTTCTTGCTTTCGCTTCTTCTAATGGCCGGATTCGCAGTCCGTGTTCATGCCGAGCATACTCGGCGCTGGCGCCAAACTACGTACGAAGAATTCCTCAAGGGTACGGCGCATGGCATCGCCGTGCGCAGTGATGGTCGTCTAGAACTCGCACCCAATTTCGCGCTGGTGTCTGAAGCCAATGCTTCCTACCTGTGGTCTCTGCGTTTGGACCCAAAAGGCCAGCTCTACGCGGCGGGAGGTTCGCCAGCGAAAGTGTTCCGTTTCGACGGCAGCGGAAAACCGACCACGGTCTTCGAATCCGGCGATCTGGTGGCACAAACCATCGCCTTTGATTCCAAAGGCACACTGTATGTTGGCACTTCACCAGACGGTAAGATCTACCGAGTTGGCGCGTCGGGCGAAAAATCCGTGTTCTTTGATACCAAGACGAAATATATCTGGGACCTGGCGTTCGGCCCGGACGGCGTGCTGTACGTCGCTACCGGAGACAAGGGACAAATTTTCGCAGTTTCTCCCAGCGGCAAGGGCGAAGTCTATTACTCCAGTGACGAAGCTCATATTCGGGTGCTGAACTTCGATGCCCATGGGAATGTCATCGCCGGCACCGAGCCCAACGGTCGCATCCTGCGGATTTCGCACGCCGATGGCGTAGCAGGACGCAAGGAAGGCAAAGACCACGATGCGGCGGCCGTAAGCGGCTTCGTGCTGTATGAAACGTCAAAGCGAGAAGTTACTTCGCTGGCGGTAGCGCATGATGGGACGATTTACGCGTCGGCGATCGGAGAAAAACAACGAAGCGCGGTGCAAACGCCTACCGCGGTTATGATCACGCCGCAGGCGACTACGACCATTTCGGGCGGCGGCATTATAACCTCGGGCCAGGGACAACCGCAGCAGCCTTTCGTGGCGTTCCCTGCGCTTCTCTCCAGCAGCATTTATCGTTTGTCGCCCGAGGGCGCGCCCGAGGAATTGTGGACGTCTCGCGAGGATGTGGTATATGCGCTGGGGCTAGCTTCTAACGGCCGTTTGCTGGCCGGGACCGGCAATAGTGGAGCGTTGCTCTCCATTGACGGGCGGGGCATTTTCGCGCAACTTGCCAAAGCCGGTTCCGCACAAATCACCGGAATCGCCAGCGATAACTACGGCAAAGTTTTTGTGTGTACGGCCAACCCCGGCAAAGTCTTTTCCCTAGGACCGGATTACGGACCCCAGGGAACGTACGAATCGCGCTCCTTCGATGCACAACTTTTTTCGCAGTGGGGCCGATTGGAGTGGTGGCGCCCTCCTCCGCCCGAACAGCTCAAGACTTCTGCACATGCAAATCCAACGCGAGTGGAATTTTACGTGCGCTCAGGCAATACAGACGACCCCGGCAAGGAGTGGTCGCGCTGGTATGGTGCTTACGATCACCCTGGAATGTCCGTGGAAGTTCCCTCCGCGCGTTTTGCGCAGTGGAAGGCCGTCATCCGCGACGGCCGGTCAGGGGATGTGATTGATTGGGTCAGCTTGACGTATCTCCCTCGCAACGTGGCGCCCATCATCGACGGGATTGCTCTGCAAGATCCCGGAGTACGCGCACAGAGCACGATGGGCATATCTACTGGCCAGCCGGTGATGGTGAATATCAAGATGCCGCCAGCGCCCCCAACTTCCAGCCTGATCATCACGCAGAGCGGAACGCCTCCCAAGTTTGAGCCACCACCCCAAGGAGTGCAGCAAAAAGGGTATCAGTCGGTCGTGTGGAGCGCCCACGACGATAACGACGACGAACTGCGCTACACGATTTATTATCGTGGAGAAAACGAAACTGCATGGAAATTGCTGAAGGATAAGCTGGAACAGAAATTCTATTCCTGGGACACTACTTCCCTGCCGGACGGTGCTTACTACCTGAAAATTGCAGCCTCCGATGCGCCGTCAAATCCGCCGAACACGGCCCTCACGACAGAGCGGCAAAGTGAGCGCTTCGAGATAGATAATACGCCGCCGGTCGTAGAAGGGTTACAAGCTACGGCCAACGCGACAAGCAAGGGGCCCTCCAAGGCACGTGTAGTTATGGTTCGGTTCACTGCGCGAGACGCCAGCAGTAGTGTGGAGCGCGCACAATACAGTGTGGATGGCGGCGAATGGATTCTCGTGGCGCCAGCGGGAAATATCAGCGACGCTCCGGAAGAGCGTTACGAATTCTCAAGCAGCGAGCTTTCCTATGGGGAGCATACGATTGCCGTTCGCGTGTACGACCGTTTTGAGAATGTTGGCAGTGCAAAAATCGCGGTCACGGTACCCGGAAGTTAATCCTTAGGCAGCATATCCATCGAATGTCCGTAGAATGACACGGAAACTACAGAGGCAGAGTGCCTCTCAGCTATTCGCTTTGCGGCGTTTCGGAGGGCTGGAGTTTCTCGATCTCCGCACCAAAGCCAATTCGTCCGTCGCCGAAAGGGTCATTGCGCACGTGCACCACACGCGCTGTGCAATTGGTGTCCTGAGCCCCGGCGCCTGTGACTTCAGCGGGCAAGCGGAGCATAGCTTCGAAGGACATGCCGGCTTGCAGCGGCGCCGAAGAGGCAAAGAAGAATCCACCGCGGGAAATGTTTAATGCTTCGGTGAAATGCTCGGTCTTATCGGCGGCCACACCAAGCGCCCTAAAACGCAAGGGAGTGCGTAGATTGTAACGGGTCAATTGACGTCGTTCTGAAACGTTTACCATTTGCAGTTCCCGAAGAGAAAGGCCTGACGGGGCGTCGTAAGACTGGGGACTATCGGGATCCGTACAAGATAAAGATAACAAAGATATAGGGAGACGCAAAAGGAATTCTGCAGTAGATGCGATTTACGCGTTTTGAACCTGCAGGTAGTGCTCCCGGAAAGCCTGCCGGCGGAAACTTCGCTTGTGCCATAATTGGCGCCATCTGGAACGATGCAAAAGCTTTAGCACGGTCTGTAGGGGCTGAATTGATGACAGTACACCCACCACCAGGAAACCCCCCGGACAAGGCGCCGGACTGGCAAACGATTGGGGAGGCCCATGCGCGCATCGCTTCCCGCATCCATCGGACACCCATCCTGACTTCAGCGTCGCTCGACAAGCTGGCTGGCGGGAGGTTGTTTTTCAAGTGCGAAAACTTTCAAAAGACGGGATCGTTCAAGATTCGTGGCGCGACCAATGCCATCTTCTCTTTGCCGGACGCAGAAGTCTCCCGTGGGATCGTAACGCAATCCAGTGGCAACCATGGTGCCGCCGTGGCCTGCGCCGCAGCGTGGCGCGGCATTGCGGCGTGGATCGTCATGCCCAAAGACGCGCCCAAGGTGAAGAGTCGAGCCGTAGAGAGTTACGGCGGGAAAATCACGTATTGCGAACCCACCATCACTGCACGCACGGAAACCGCTCAGCGCGTTCAAGCGAAGACGGGCGCCGTGATGATCCATCCGTACGACGACGTTCGCGTCATCGCTGGGCAAGCCACCGCTGGCAAGGAATTGCTGGAACAAGTCCCCGATCTGGATGCCGTCTTTGCACCGGTAAGCGGTGGCGGATTGCTAAGCGGCACGTGCCTTGGAGCGAAGGGACTCCGCCGAGACGTGCGGGTGTTTGGTTGCGAACCGGAACAGGCGGACGATGCCTTTCGATCACTGAAGACGGGAACTCTACAGTCGCAGGACGCGAGCGATACGATCGCCGATGGGTTGCGCGCATCCTTGGCGGCACGCACCTTCGCCATACTTCAGCGGCACGTGGACGGTATTCTACTGGTGAGCGAAGCGGAAATCATCGTGGCGATGCGGCTCGTCTGGGAACGCATGAAAATCATTATTGAGCCGTCTTGCGCAGTGGCGATTGCGCCACTGCTGCGACCTGGGGCGGTTTCGGGACTGAACCTGACGCGGGCGGACGGCCAGCCGCCCAAGCTGGGGATAATCCTATCCGGCGGCAACGTGGACTTGTCGGCTCTGCCGTTCTGAACGCGCTATTTAAGACTTCTCTTTGAGCTTGAGCTTACCTTCGGCTTTGTTCTCTTCGAGGAAGGCACGGAGGTCAGCGGCGGTGTCCAGAAGACGGATCCACTGCTCGTAGTAAAGCGTGACTGGGAAGCGGCCGAGTCCATACACGCTTACACCTCCCTTTTCGCCAACTCGAAACTCCAACGCACCAGTACGCCGCCCTGCACCCTTCTTTTCCAATTCTGCCAATCGCGCTTTTAGTTCATCGTAAGATGGCTCTGCCATGAATCCTCCAGGATTTCATCCGCGGGCTTCCGCCCTCTTCCACAATAGCCGCAAAACTGTTATACCGCGAATCGGAACCGATGTAGTAATGTGCTGCGAATTGCGGGCAATTATTTCCGCCGAATGAAAGGCCGTTCAAATGGATACGAATCCGAAAAGGACTTTGAGGTGACGCTTAGTATTGTTTGGCCGGTTGCACTACTGGTGTTGATGCTGCCCGCCCGCACAGCAGCCCAGACGGCCCCCACGTTCGTCGGTGTGCGAACCTTTTTGGCTGCGCCGTATGAACCGGACTTGAATAAGTTGAAGGCGGATTTCGTGGTTCTGGGAGTGCCTTTCGATGAGGGAACATGGGGACAGCCAGGCGAACGCTACGGTCCACGGGACCTGCGCGAGAATTCTCAAGAATACGCACATGACCTGACCGAGGGGTTTTATTACATCGACGGCGAGCGCACCGTGTTGAAGGGCAAGCACTGGGTGGATGTCGGGGACGTTTTAGTTTACCCGACGGTTCCCGCAGAGACCGGCGCGAAGATCACGGATGCGGTGAAGAAAATTCTGGCGAAAAAGTCGTTTCCCATCATTTTGGGTGGCGATCACAGCATCACATTCTCGGTGGTGCGAGCGTATGACATCCCGCTGACCGTGGTGCACATCGATGCGCACCTGGATACCTGGAATGGCGCGAAAGGCAACCTGGACCATGCTTCTTGGGTTCTTCGTGTAGCCCAACTGCCTACCGTGAAACACATTACGCAAATCGGTATGCGTGGAATTGCAAATGATCCAGAAGCCGCGGCCAATGCCCAGGCATTGCACACCAAGGTGGTGACGTCTGAGGAGATTCACCGCCGCGGAGTCGCTGTGGCCATCGAGCAGATTCCGCAAAGCGAAAATATTTACGTCAGCTTTGACGTCGATTCCATGGACCCAACGCTAGCGCCAGGCACCGGCACGCTGGAGCCGGGCGGATTGAATTTTCAGGAGATTAGCGACTTGATGAAGGGTATCCCAGCGAAAGGCAGGCTGGTGGGAGTTGATATCGTGGAAGTGAACCCGTACCGCGATCCTAGCGGGAGGACAGCGCAGACCGCCATACGTTTACTGGTGGACTTACTAGGCGCTGCGTTTCATTGATTGTCTTATCAGCGCGAATAAAAGGGTTGGCAAGATGGAAGTGCGTTAGTTGATCGCCGGGGGAAAGATGATGTTCCAGAATGCAGGCGCCGCGGCGAGGAATTCTACGGGCACGAGCGACCCCTCGGAAGTTATCTGCGGCGGGCGAACAACTCTAACGTCAACGCGCTGACGCGTTGCCGGGTTTTCGATGGTGACTTTAGTTCCTTCGCTTAGAGGATCGGGAACTACGATCATCGCGCCATTCTCGCTGACGGTGTGAGTCATGCCCGGAACAGACTGGGTCTTGCCTGGAAAGTGCACTTGGACCGGGATGCGCAGGAGCACGCGTTGTGCGCGCCGGCGTTCTTCCGGGGTCGGCGGGCGCGTAAAACCGGGTTGTGCCGCGGATTCAGGCACGTAGTCTACTTTCGCGGCAGATTTCATAGGTCCAGGCCCCAGAAGTCCATGGCAGGCGCCACGAGCTCTATGCCGTATTCCCACCCGTCGGGTCGTGGATTGCCTTTCCAAACGATAATCGCGGCGTTACTGGAGTCCGTGGCGAGATTGGTCAGCGCGAGGCGATGCTCAAGCTGGAGAGAGGGTTGGAGAATAAGCATGCAGCCATATGGATTCACTACCCGCGTGTTGGCCTGCAAAGTAATGCGCTCGCCCTTAGCACCATCCCATTCGAGGCGGACGGGAACCTGTGAGTTCATCCGTTGGCCGCGGCGGTTTTCGCGATAGGTGGCGCTGATATTCTTAGTTTCGCGAAGCTTGACGGCCATAATTTCCTCTATGACGCATGCTAAAGTTGATGCGCGACAGGGTCAATGGTACGAGAGCGCAGGAGAAGCCGAGTATATAGCTGTCCTTAAGGACAGGTTTGAGCGTGGGAAGCTGGTAAGCTTTGAAGAATCTTATCGTCAACGCGGATGATTTGGGTTGGACCGAAGGCGTGAACCGCGGAATTGCGGAGGCCCACGGCAACGGCATTGTTACCAGTGCGTCCATACTCGCGAACGCGGTAGCCTTTGCTTCCGCGACGGAGTTGGCGCGAGCCACGCCCCGTCTCGGGGTGGGCGTGCACTTGAATTTGAGCGATGGTCGACCGGTAGTACCTAGCGAGCTGGTGAAAAGTCTGCTGGATGATCAGGGCAACTTTGCCGCTGGGCCGGAGAATCTGCTGCTGCGTCTAGCGCGCCGAGCATTGCGCTTGGAGGAAGTGGAGCGCGAGTGGGATGCGCAGATCCAAAAAGTCCGTGATGCCAGGATTGAGGTGACTCATCTCGATGGCCATAAACACGTGCACATGCTGCCCGGACTGTTTGAGATTGCGTTGCGGCTTGCGAAGAGGCATGGGATTGGGGCGGTGCGCGTTTCGCATGAAACGTCAACGTTGCGAACGGCGCTCTCCGCGGGCGATAAGCAGAAAACAACGGGGGTGCTGAAGCAAGGCCTGCAGGCGCGCGGCTTGAAGTTAATAGCGCGCGATGCGCGGGAATTGGCTGCACGCGCGGGCATTACCACCTCGGATTATTTTTGCGGAGTCGCCCAAACGGGCAAGTTGACGCGAGAAGGAGTTCGGGAACTACTTCGCAAGCTGCCAGAGGGCACCACGGAAATGATGTGCCATCCCGGGTTCGCCGATGTGGACCTGCAGAATTCGGCCACCCGGTTGCAGAAATCTCGGGAATTGGAGGTGGAGATCCTGACGGATGCAGAAATTAGAAAACTTGTCGCCTCGCAGGGCATTCGCCTGATAGACTATTCCCACGTATCACAGTTAGCTTAAAGCTTAAGGTCTTATCTAAATAGCATGAGAAGTGACGCGTCCATCCGGTACTCGATTGTTGTTCCGTTCTTCAACGAACAGGAAAATATTCCTCCTTTGTATATGAAGCTGACGGAGGTGATGGACTCTATTGGGGAGCCCTATGAGCTGGTTTTCGTAGACGACGGAAGCCGCGACAATAGTTTCAAGGTGTTGTCTGAGATTTACGAACACGACCGGCGCGTCAATTTGGTGCGCCTGAGACGTAATTTTGGGCAAACGGCGGGTTTGAAGGCGGGTTTTGATTTTGCACGCGGCGAGATCATCATTTCCATGGATGGCGATCTGCAGCACGATCCTGACGAGATTCCTCGTTTTCTTGAAAAAATCGAAGAAGGCTATGACCTGGTAAGCGGATGGCGCCATGAGCGGCACGATCATTGGTTGATGCGCCAAGTTCCGAGCCGCGCAGCGAATTGGATGATGGCCAAGCTTTCCGGTATTGACCTGCACGATTTTGGCACGACGTTTAAAGCTTACCGGCGCGAGATCATCCAGGAAATTCAGCTCTATGGGGAGCTCCACCGCTTCATTCCAGCATTGGCAAGCTCAACCGGTGCCAAAATCGCGGAGGTGCCGATCGCCAATCTGGACCGCAAGAGCGGCAAGTCCAACTACGGTATCGGACGAACGTTTCGGGTATTTCTCGATTTGATCATCGTAAAGTTTTTGCTGGATTATTCAACGCGGCCGCTGCAATTTTTCGGCCTCTTGGGCGTGGCTGGAGTGGGTATAGGGATTTCGTTGGGATGTTTCCTGGCCTTCACTAAGTTTTACAATCATACCACCGTCATGACGGAGCATGGCCCGCTGATGCTGCTGGCGGTCGCGCTGTTTATCAGCGGCGTGCAGCTCATTTCCATGGGGCTTTTGGGCGAAATTATCGCACGCACGTATTATGAATCGCAGAACAAGCCGATCTACGCTTTGCGCGAAGTGAAGAGCCATCGAAAAGAGATGGGCGACCCCGCGGAGCCGGCTCGGCCTTCTGGCAGTTCCGAACGATAGGGAATCCATACATAATCTAAGGTGATCGAGGCTTTGATTTGCGTGTTTTTGGATGCGCGGATTGAGGTTGGGGGAGGACTTTGTGGACCGGGAACAGTTTTACGCCATTATGAGCGGAGAAGGCACGCTCGACTATGAAGTGTATCTGAATACCAAGGCTTTGCTGTCCTGCCAATCGAAGTTTGAAGCATTATGTAATCCTGATGAGTTGCAATTTCAGGTGGTCCATCAGATCGAAGAACTGTGGATGAAGCTCGTCGCCTACACGCTACTGGACATCGATGAACATCTGGAACAGGAAAATACCAACCGCGTGCTTACATTATTTCAACGCGTGCACCGGACACAGCGTCTGATGATTCAGCAGGTAGCACTGCTGGAGACGATGTCGCCGAAAGAGTATCAAGCCATTCGCACGCGTCTGGGAAACGGCAGCGGTCAGGAGTCGCCGGGCTTCCGCGTATTGCTAAAAATGTACCAACCTCTCTGGAACACCTTCAAAAAGCATTATCTCGACAACCATGGTTTGACGATTGAGAAGATCTACGACTCAGAATACGCGCATAGCGGTGCTTACGTCGTTGCGGAAGCCTTGGCGGAATTTGACGAGTTGTTTCAGAAATTTCGTTACGAGCACATGCAATTGATTCATCGGACGATCGGATTTGGCGCCAAGTCGCTGAAAGGTCGGCCTGTCGAGATTCTCGAGGAAGGCATGCGACACAAGTTTTTCCCTGAATTATGGGAAATCCGCGGGCATATGACGGATCGCTGGGGCGCAGAATATGGTCTGAAGAGAGATCCACTTGGCGGGCATCACTAACGTCAGCGGCAGATACGTAGGAAGTTTGAATGGAAGTTACGTTCTAGATCGGTTTAGCACTGCTCTGCCATGCGTCTGTAGTTTCCCTGGAAATAAAGAAGTGGCTCCCCATCATGAACCTCGACTGCTTCCACTTCGGCGACAAAAATGGTGTGGTCGCCGCATATCGTTGACATCACGACGTTGCAGCTTAGCTGGACCAGCGTGTCCTCGAGAACGGGTACGCCACTCTGCGTCCAGCGAAATCGAATACCTAAGCCTTCTTCATCGCTTTGATTCTGTTCTGGTTGAGCAAAGAACTCTGATATCGCTTGTTGGTGCTTGGTCAAGACACTTATCCCGAATCGCTTTTGTTTGTTCAGTAAAGGAAGCAGGCGTGCATTTTGATCAACGCAGACGAGTATCAGAAGAGGCTCCAAAGAAACTGACGTGAAGGAGTTTGCCGTCATTCCATGGACCACTCCCGGGGAGCGCTCCGCAGTGATTACCGTGACACCTGTGGCAAATTGTCCGAGTGCTTGTCGGAATTCGAGCGTGGTGAGAGGTGCTAACTCCATAGGCGAAGTTTTTGACGATATCACACTGGGGGCTTCCAAATGAGATCCATGAAAAATATTTCAGCTAGCGAACCTGTAAGGCGGTGAGCTCTTTACAAAGCATTTTGTAGGACAAGGTCAGCTTGCGGGCGGCCCGCCGTTCTGGGACTTTGGCGGCGGCTGGTCCTTCTGTTGTTCTTGCTTTTGCTCCTGCTTCGGAGGCTGCTGGCGTTTCTGGTCCTGTTGCTGCTGTTGCTGTTGCCGCCGTTGCTGTTCTTGCTGCAGCTGCTGCTGGCGTTGTTGTTCTTGTTGTTGCTGAAGTCTTTGCTGGTCTTGCGCGTGTTTTTGTTCTAATTGCTGCAGTTGCTGTTGGTGCTGTTGCTCCATTTGTTGTCTGCTTTGTTCGTCGGCCTTCTGCTGCTGCATCCGTTGATGGTCCTGCTCCTGCTGGCGCTCGATCCGTTGGCGCTCTTGGTCTTGCTTCGCTCGGAGGAGTTCGAGTTCTTGCTGGCGCTTTTGGTCCATTTGCAGATTCTCGGGGCTTGTCTGTCCAGGGCGTACAGGGTTGCTCGCTGGGCTAGGCCGGTCGACAGGTTTCTGGGTTGGCACAGCACTGGCTGCGTGTCCGGATCGGTCGTTGGACTGATTTTGTGATTCCTGGGCCTGGATGCCTTGACCCGCACGCACCGGGTTGCTAGGGGTGCTGGGTCGATCGGTCGCGACTGGTCTGTTGGCGGGCTGCACGCTAGGCTCGCTAGCGGGACGGTCCCCAGGTTTATTTTGCTGCTGATTCTGTTGGACTTGATTGCCTTGGCCGGCACGCACAGGGTTACTCGGCGTGCTGGGTCGGTCGGCGGGCCTTTCGTCCGGTGTCACTTTAACCTGGTTTCCATTCTCTGAGCGATTGCTCTGGCCAGGCCGCACGGGGTTGCTGGATGTGCTGGGTCGAGCTGCGGGTCGCTCACCGGTGTTTGCGTTCGGCCTGTCGCTAGCGTTGGTATTCCCTGGCGGCTGCGCTATCGAGACACCCACGTTACCTTGCCCCGACGAGTCTTGTTGTCCCCCTGCTGCGTTCTGGGGTGTGGCTGGTTTGGCCGGGGGCGCAATTTTGACATTGCCCGATGATGCTGGTGGCCCTTCGGGCTGCATCTGGCGAACCTGAGATACTGCGAGTGGTTTTCCGCCGTTGCTCCTAATGGCCTCTTGCATCCTTTCAAACCGTGCCGGCGGAGGCGGAGGAGACGCCTTAGCTACCACCTGGCGATTTTCTACCTCCGCTGGGGGCTTGGCCGATGTAAGCGGAGCCGAGCCCAGAACGGCTTGCTTCGCTGGCGGCATACCTACAGCAGCTGCCGTAACGGGTGCGCTGGCTACTGCCTGCTGATCTACGCGCACCACGTTCTTAGCTACCGGCTGCGCAGTTGTAAAGGCTTGCGCCGTAGTTGCAGTCACGGCTCCCGGAACGCGCTGGTTAATATATCGCCTGGAATCATTTGCATTGTTGTTCGCCACATTCGGGTTGCTAGCGGTGTTGCTGTAATAATTGTTGATAACCGACGTTGTGACAGTGGTATTTGAAACGTTGAGGTTGTTCACGTAATGGCGGCTCGCAGGATACGAAGGGACATACACTTCGCGCGGCCCTAAGGGAAACCATCCGACAGGCTCGCCGTAGCGGCCGTTTCCTCCTCCGCCGATGCCGATACTAAAGTGACTTCCGCCTACCCAGGCCACCAACGCAGGCGCATACACGGGCCGTACGTAACCAAGGCCATCACCGTAATAACCGCGAGGCGGAGCGGGCACCCAACCCCACACGCCGTTTACCGCGACCCAACGGCCATAATGGAAGGGAGCGAACCCCCAAGGCGCATCATCAACCCAGGTGTAGCCCCACGGTTCGATATACGTCCATTGACCGTAACGATAAGGCGCCCAATCAGCATAAGTAGTGTGCGGGAACCAGACCGTGCCGTAATCGGGCACTCGTCGCCATCCACCATATTCGTCGAGATCTTCATATCCGATTACGTCGGTGGAAACGTAACGAGAGGAAACGGACTGGTCTTCGTGGCGATCCCGGAAACTGCTCCAAGTGTCGAAATCATCTTCGTTATAACGATATCGGTCCACGTTTGCGTCTAGCCGCTCTGTGCCCCGGAAAGTGCCGACGTCTTGAGCGCGAAGAGCGTAGCTGTAACCGTCACCGGTGACTTCCCCCGCACCGCTCTGCACCCGAATGACGGTGGTGTAGCCGCTTTCATCGACATCTACTCTGTAACTGCCAGGGCGCAGGATGGTGAATGCTAGATTCGGGGTATCTATTTCAAAATTTTCGTTGTCGTAAAGGTGCTTCACCCGAACACGGATGGTTCCTTCGGTCAAGCGAATCTGAGTGACTTCATCGGTCAAATTTAAAAACGAAAAACCGGTATTGCTTGCCAGACGAATCGATGCCGCACCCGTATGTAATTCGACGCGACCGTTGCGGTCCGTCCACAATTTGTCGCCTGTAGTCAGCGGACGGTTCCTCACGGCAGTAACCCAATCATCGGTACCTCCGGGTTGGAAAGAAACGGAGCCTTGCGTGTAGGACAGCCTCGCGACCTGGCTGGGCGGATCGTCGTAATGCGCCGAGGCACGCTGGGCACCCCAAGCCATGATCAACGCGAGGCTGAACAAGCTCACAGAACTAAGTAAGCACTTTCTCATTGCGATTTCTCCTGCGACGTCCAAGGCCAGATCGTGGCTGAAATAGGGCAATCATTATTTCCTGTGGGCGGGAAGCAGATGATGATCCGAAACCGTAGCATTGGGGTATGTCCCGCGCCTATTAGGGCTTCGCTGTAGGCCCAAACGGGAGATGCTCTATCCTAAACACCGGCTGCAAGCCAAAGAATGGCGAAAGTTTATGTCTCTCGCTCGTCAGCTGACCCCTCAAAAAGTAAAAAGCTGTCTAGAAATAACCAAGACTGAGTTTCATTATGTCCAACTCTAGCGGTGCGGGTGCCCATGGTCGCCTCCGCCGTTGCCTCCGTTGTTGCCCCCGCGATATCCACCGTTGCTTGGCGCCGAAGTAGCAGGTGAATTATGCGAAGGCGCGGTGTAGGTATGTGGAGCCGAATAACTCGGACTCGGGGCGGAATATGTCCGTGACGGGGCGGAATAGCCGCCGCCCGGCGCAGAGTACGTCTGCGTTGGCGCAGATCTCGGCTGCGGTGGCGCTGAGTAACCGCGGTTTGGCTCAGGATAGGACCGAGACGGAGAATTATTCGATTGCGGCGAATAACTGCGCTGGCTATCGTAGGGCGTGGATGGCCGTTGCGGCGAGGTATAGGAACGGTTCGAATTGGCGGGATTTGGACGATCACTGCTGTAGTTCGCCGCAGGAGGCATCGATTGATGTGAAATCGCGCGGTCCACGGAGACGTTGGAATTATGTTGTGAACGGAACCCGGATTGTGGCGGGCGATTGTAGGCCGGACTCGACGGGGGCATGGATCCGCGGGTTATCGGGGATATCGCGGGGGCGTTGGAATTGTCTTGCGGGTGGACGCCGGCTTGCGGCGGACGATTGTAAGTCGGGCTCGACGGCGGCGTAGATTCGCGGGTGGTGGATTGGCGTGAAACTGGACGATTTGTGGAAGCGCCTTGAGACTGGCTACCGTTATAGTTCGGCGTTGAGGGCGCTGATTGGCCCTGTATCGACGTATGTGTGGAACCATTTACGCTATTAGCACCGTCAGGCCTTGCGGACGGCGGGCGATTCTGAAAAAGCTCACGCTGGCGCGGCGATGTTTGCACGTCGCTGGTCGCGGGTGACGAGGCTCTACTCGGAACAGTGACCACGCCAGTGGCTGGTCCGCTCGCGCCCGTGGCGGCTGAACGATTTTCGCCATTCGTAGCAGAATCGTTGGCCATGCGTCCGCCAGTCCTGATGGGACCAGCCCGGATAGTTCGAGCAGGCATGCCTGATGCTTGTGGCGGCGGAGCTGTTCGTACTACCACCTGCCGGTTTTCGACTGCTGCCGGCGGCATAGCCATGTGTGCGCGAACATTCGCGGCACCCGTGAAGCTCTGTTGGGTAGGTGTCAAGGAAGTTGGCCCCGTAACTTCCGCGCCTCGCAGCGAAGCTTGGGTAATACGCGCTGCGGACCGGTTTATATGCTCGCCGTTAATAAAAGTATTATGCGAAGCTGCGGTAACGGCATTGGGATTCTGCGCGTAGGTGTAATTGTTGACGGTCGTGTTGTTGATGTTGACGTTCGTGATATTCGTATTGTTGATGTTCACATTTCGGATGTAATTTCCGCTGGACTGGTACCAGGGTCGATAGTATTCGCCATAGCCCAATGGAAACCAACCGATTCCATGACCGAAACCAAACCCCACGCTCCAATGGGAGCCGCCGATAAACCCGACAAAGGCGGGACCGTAGATGGGTTCCGCATAAATGGGACCCGGACACCAGCCCCAGGCACCACCGATATACGCCCAGCGGCCATAATGAAACGGCGCGAAGCCCCAAGGTTCCTCGTCGACCCAAGTCCAACCCCACGGGCCCACCCAATTCCAGTAGCCGACGCTGTAAGGAGCCCAGCCTACCCTCACCACGCGCGGATACCACACATGTCCGTATTCCGGCACTTCATTCCAGTCGCCATAATCATCTAAATCCGAATAGCCAACGATGTCCCGCGAAACATAGCGTGAAGAGATCGAACGGTCTTCTCTAGAGTCACGCTTGCTGGCCCAGCGATCTAAGTCGTCTGGGGCGGGCTCCCGGCTAATGTTGTAATCAACGTGGTCCAAGCCGTTAAATTCGGCGCGTTCACCGCGGTGAATTACGTAATTCTGGCCTCCAGCAATGACTTCACCTTCACCACGAATGATGGTTACGCGAGTGCCGTCACCATTTTCTGTTACGTCGATACGAAAAGCGCCAGCCTGGCTGACGGTGAAAGCGGCGTTGGGCGTGTCTACCTCGTAAAGGTCGCCTTCGCGGAGTTCGCGCACCCGGAAGTTAATGCTGCCTTCGGCGACACGCATTTGCGTGATGCCGCGATCCAAGTTGAGGAAAGAGAGCGCAGTCATGCTGCCGGCATGGATGGAAGCCTGGCCGGCCTGCAATTCGAGGCGCGAGTCTTTATCGACCCAGATTTTGTCCCCGATCGTAACGGGCCGGTTTCTGGCAGCACTTCCCCATTCCTCTGCGCCATCAGGTTGAAGCGATACCGATCCGTCGATATAGCTAATGCGCGCGACCCGCGAAGGGGGGTCACCTTGTCTTGCCTGAGCATAAGGAGCGGCAAAACCCAAAAAACCTGCTAAGCACACGACCATTAATCTCGCCTGGCTGCTGAAGGCATTCTTAATCATGACGATTCCCCTGTTCTGGGCCGTAGTCAGGGGGCCCGGTTGCAGCGGGGAGCGGGATTCCTCCCCGGTTGAGTGTAGAACCCGGTCGAACGGAAAAAGTTGTAATGCGTTTGCCTGCTAGGTCTTTGGGGAGGCCTTCCCAGGGAAGTAGTACACATTCTAGGACAACTATCCCTAAACTGTACTTTTGGACAGGCGACTGATACCGACCAGATCCGTAAACTCATGGATTGTGAGCGGACCTGCGCTCTGGGAGAATGAGAATGCTTATGAACGCACGATTGCTTGGGGCCATGGCAGTGGCGCTAGCGGCGATGGTGTCTTCGCCCTCCTTGTCGGCACAGACTTGGCGCCAGGTGGGACCTCCGGGCGGCACGGTCATTTCCTTGGAAGCGGATCCGCGCGATGCTAAGAAACTATATTTGGGAACATCTGACGGACACGTATTCCATTCGAAAGATCAAGGCGCACACTGGCAATTATTGAGCCGCATCGGCACGGGCCAGGATGATGTGGTCACGCATATTCTGGTCGATCCGCGCGATGCCAATCGGTTATATGCAAGTACCTGGACATTGTACTCCGGCGGCGGGGGCGTATTCCGCAGCGATGACGGGGGCCGCACGTGGAAAATAATTGGCTTGACTCACGAAACGGTCCGCGCGCTTGCTCAAGCGCCAACGAATCCCAAAATTTTAGTGGCAGGCGCGTTGACGGGCGTATACCGCTCCATGGATGAAGGCGGGACGTGGGAGCGCATCACTCCCGCGAAGCACGAAGATCTCCGAAATTTTGATTCTGTGGCATTTGACCCTCGTGACGAAAACATCATCTATGCGGGTACTTATCATCTACCGTGGAAAACAACGAATGCCGGAAAAGACTGGTTTCCGATCCAGAAGGGCATGATCGACGACTCAGATGTGATGAGCATTATTATCGACCCGCGAAATCCGGACAACGTTCACGCTACTGCATGTTCGGGGATTTATCACAGCGTGAATTCCGCACAGACCTGGACGAAATATAAGGGAATTCCTTTTGTGTTCCGCCGCACGCAACTTATCCGGCAGGACCCACAGCACCCGGAAATACTCTATGCGGGAACGACTAGCGGTCTATGGAAGACGACAAACGAAAATGATTGGAAGCGCATCACTCCCGGCGATTGGGTGATTAATGCCATCGTAATCGATCCCAAGAATCCGCAGCACGTGATTCTGGGAACTGAACGTGAGGGCGTACAAGTCAGCGAAAACGGCGGCGCTTCGTTCACTTCCGCTAATCTGGGATTCCAACATCAGCACATTCTGGATGTCGCCATGGATCGCGAGCGCCCGGAGCGGGCGCTGGTGGTGCTGACATTTGACACGAATGCTTTTCTCGCTACGCAAGATGGTGGAGCGTCATGGTCCGCCCTGGGACCCGGGTTAAAGCGCACCGATCTGCGGCACGTTTACGCTGCACCGGGAGCGTGGTGGGCGTCTTTAAATAATGGCGGATGGATGAAATATGACGAGACCACCGGCAAGTGGGTAAAGGCCGGACTTTTTGTGTCCAGTTCCGCGCCGGTAACGTCGACGGCTGCCAAGGGCAAAAAGGGAGCAGCCAAGGCCGCTAAAGCCGCGACACCCAAGGGCAAGGCGCCACAGTTCGTGGCGTTTCAAGTGAATGACATGGCGTTTAGCAAGGAAGCTTGGTTGGCTGCGACGGCTGCGGGCGTGCTAGTTTCCAGAGATAACGGTGCTAGTTGGAAATTGGCCGGGACCGAGGCCTTCTTGAAGCAAGCAGCTACATCGCTTGAGATTTCCGCCGACGGATCGCAGATCTGGGCGATTTCGCAGCGTAACATCTTGCATACCAGCGATGGCGGCACCCATTGGGAGGCGAAAGATCTTGCATTCTCCTCAGCAGGCAACCTCAGATTGCACCGCGTAGACGATGCCAATTTGTTTATCACCTCGAACATGGGTCTGTATTTATCGCGCGATGCCGGGCGCAACTGGAACCGTTCTGATGTTCGCGAACTGCAATTTCAGGACATTGCGGGTAGCGGAAATGCGCTGCTCGTGTCGCTGCAGAAACACGGGCTACTTGCCTCTTTCGATGTCGGCAAGTCCTGGCAACGCGTCAGTGATCCTCTGGCCGAAGGTTACTTCCCCGTCGTTCACGCGCGGCGCAACGGCAGCCTGGTGGCCGCTTCGGCGACCGAGGGACTCCTATCTCTGGAACCGACTGGCCGCTCGGCTAACGAAGGTGCCGGTTCTTCGCAGTTAACGCAAGCCGTCCAGGGATCCAACAAGCCCAAGAATTAACGCGAAGATCGCGCAAGGCATCAACAACAGGCCAAAGCCCCAGTAGCGGCAGGGATGAAGTGGTACGCGCTAACTGCCCTTCGTGGTGATCTGGTAACCCACCCCGCGAATGGTTCGAATCAACGCGGAGCCGTGCCCTCTATCCACCTTTCGGCGTAAGTAGTTAATGTATACATCGACCATGTTGGTAGCGTGATCGAAGTGGAGTTTCCAGACCTGTTCGACAATGGCCAGACGCGTAACGGGCTGGCCCACGTGCAGCATCAGAAATTCCAGGAGAGCAAATTCTTTAGGGCTAAGATCGATGACGTGCCCTCCGCGGCTGACACGGCGCGAAACGCGATCAATCTCCAGATCGCCCACTTTCAGGACGGCACGGGTGACCGGGGTTGCGCGGCGGAGAACCGCTCTAACGCGAGCAACAAGTTCATCGAAAGCGAAAGGCTTGGCGACGCAATCATCGGCGCCTGCGTTGAGACCCCGCACCCGCTCCTCAGCGATGCTCGCCCCCGCGATGATAAGAATGGGCAAGTCTGGCTTTCGCGAGCGGATATGCCGTAGAACGTCAAGTGCCGTCGAACCTGGTAGATTCAGGTCCAGAATGACGAGGTCATAATTCTGGTCGGAGGCCAGACGTTCAGCCTCGATTCCGTTAGGCACCACTTGTACGGCAAACTGCTCCTGCAGCAACCGTTGGTGTAGAAATTCGGCCAGCGGCGCGTCATCTTCGGCTACAAGAATACGCATTCAACCACACATGGAACAGAAATTTGGAAGGGGTACAATCAGTTTGGGCGGTGCTTAGAAAGGTGTCAAGAAAAGTTGCGCGCTTGTTGGCGGAAACAGCATATTGAACTCCGCCGATGCGCGCCACCAGTGACTTGACTTAAGATAGGAAGGTCGTTAATCGAGTATTTTCCGATGGGAGGTTGCCCATGAATCGTCGTTACATTTCAAGTATTTTTTCCGTTGTTTGCATGAGCTTGGTATTTGCCGGCTGTCAGAAAGCCGCTGATCAGCAGCCCGCTGCAGGGAGTGCAAGTACATCATCTGGGGCGGATACTACCAAAACCGCGACAAACGAGCGCGCTGTTGCCCCAACGCCAAAGCCCGTCGTAATTCCCGCAGAAACTCCGATCCACGTGGTCTTGGATCAAACGATTAGTTCAAAAACCAGTACTTCCGGTCAAACTTTCTCGGCGACTGTGGCCGCTCCGATCGAGGTGGATGGCAAAGTGGTCGTGCCTAAAGGGGCTCGTGCCGAGGGAATTGTGAGAGAGGCAAAGCCTGCAGGCCGCTTTAAGGGGGCTGCCGTGCTTTCATTAACGTTGACGAGGGTAGCCGTGGGTGGCAAAGAGTACGAGATTCATACATCGTCGCCCACGAGGACCAGCGTAGGAAAAGGCAAACGGACAGCGGTGATGGTGGGCGGCGGCGCTGGAGGCGGCGCGCTCATCGGCGGTCTGGCTGGCGGCGGAAAAGGCGCACTTATTGGTGGCCTGATCGGAGCCGGAGCAGGAGCGGGTGGAGCTGCGTTCACTGGCAAACGCGATATCATCCTTCCGGCGGAAACCGCACTGACCTTTAGATTGCGCGAACCGTTGGAAGTCACACTTCGATAGTTTAGAACCAGATTCCGCACGTTGTCGAAATCCATTGAGTTTCTGTGGTAAGAAGCATTTGATAATGAAGCTTTGGTGGATCGACTGTTGAACGTAATTGAGTTCGCCGGATTTTTGGGAATTCGACAGCTACAAAATCATCTGCGCTGCCCGAGCACTCGCAACCATTCTCGAAGCTGATGAAGTTCCGCAAAATGCAGGATACACGAATCAGAAAAGGCTGAGATTATTTTCGAGGGTATCAGCGAGCAAAACAGCGAAAGCACCGAGTTTGTTGGACAATAACATATGCATAGCCTATGCATGTATCAAGAATCTGTCGACAGATGATTGCCGATTCTTCTGTGTTGGGCCGTGGCCTAATTTCCGCCGGCATAACATGCAAAAATCATGAGTTTGGCGGGTGACTTGCGAGGCATCACTAGCTTGCCGCAGGGCATTTTTTGGTCCTCGGCCAAAGTGAATATTCAGGACTGCGCTAGAATTTTTCGATAACTTCACGCGGGATAGCTTGACTTTGAAGTTTCTTAGCGCTACCGGGCACGCGAATAGCCCAAACACGCTTCTCAAAACCTTCCACCGCGAGTTCTTGTTTCTTGAACAGCTTGTGTTCCACTGAAAAACTGCTTCTCCCCCATTGCGTCACACGCGATTCAACGACCACGGCATCTCCGAAAGAAGAGGGAACAAGAAATCTTGCTCGTGACTCCACTAGGGGGATACCCGCGATGGAATATTTCACTAGCATCTCTTGTTTGGGTAGTCCAACGCTGGCAAACAAAGCATGCGTGCAAGCATCAAAGAATTCAAAATAGCGCGGGAAGTATACGATTCCCGCCGGGTCGCAATCGCCCCATTCAATATGGATCGTTCTCTTATTGACGGACATTGCTGCCTCAATGAGCTAACTTGCAGCCACCGAGTGTACCTTACGAGCTGAGGTTGCGAAATCGGATTTAGCGGCGAGCGTGAACCAATACTAATCCGAACAGATGAGCGAGCAGCCGTGTGCACGATTGAGGTAAAGTTAAAGAAGAAGTCTAAGGATGAAGATGGAAGCTGCGTACATTTGTGATGCTGTTCGAACGCCGATTGGGCGCTACGGCGGGAGTCTAGCGACAATTCGCACGGATGACCTGGCAGCCGTACCGATTGCGGCGATCGTCAAAAGAAACGCGCACGTCGATTGGAGCGCGATAGACGATGTCATCTACGGTTGTGCCAATCAAGCGGGCGAAGATAACCGCAACGTCGGGCGCATGGCATTGCTGCTTGCCGGTTTGCCAAAGGAAGTATCCGGAAGCACGGTGAATCGCCTGTGCGGCTCCAGTATGGACGCTGTGGCAACAGCAGCACGCGCAATCAAAAGCGGTGAAGCAGAGCTGGCGATTGCCGGTGGTGTGGAGAATATGTCCCGGGCGCCATTCGTGGTCGGCAAGGCTGATACTGCGTTTTCCCGCGGTTTGAAGCTGGAAGACACAACCATTGGATGGCGTTTCATCAATCCGCTAATGAAAGCCAAATACGGCACGGATTCGATGCCGGAAACAGGCGAAATCGTGGCTGAAGAATTTAAAATTTCGCGCAGGGACCAGGATATGTTCGCGTTGAGAAGTCAACAAAGAACCGCCGAAGCCATTCGAACTGGACGCCTTGCAGAGGAAATTGTCCAGGTTTCCATTCCGCAGAAGAATGGTGATTCCCTTTCCTTCTCTAAGGATGAACATCCGCGCTCCGATACAACCCTGGATGGGTTATCCAAGTTGCAGGGCATCGTGAAACCTGGCGGGACAGTTACGGCGGGAAACGCTTCGGGCGTAAATGACGGCGCTTGTACGTTACTCCTGGCGTCTGAAACGGCTGTGCGGCGTCATGGGTTGACACCTCGCGCCCGGGTGGTAGCCGCGGCCACCGCCGGCGTCGCACCTCGTATCATGGGCATGGGCCCAGTGCCGGCCTCAGTCAAGGTTTTGGCCAGAGCGAAGCTGAAGATTACTGATATGGATGTGATCGAATTGAACGAAGCCTTTGCGTCACAAGCCTTAGCGGTCTTACGGGAACTGGGAGTGGCGGATGATGCTCCGCAAGTTAATCCGAATGGCGGCGCCATAGCTCTAGGACATCCGCTCGGTGCCAGCGGTGCGCGACTTGTTACTACGGCGGTGTATCAATTGCAGCGATCCGGCGGTAAGTACGCGCTTTGCACCATGTGCATCGGCGTGGGACAAGGCATAGCTGTTATTCTGGAGCGCGTGTAAAACAGAGGAAGAGCAAGCACAGTTGGTTTGCGATTTGGGTGCAGGAGCTACTTTTAGCAACGGCTACGTCACATGGATCCCCTCCCGCGCTACCGAAAGCCAGCTCCCGGTACGGAGCCTGATTATTTGCATCCCGCGTACGTGTCTTCCATCAAGCGAGCCCCGACAAAGTCCTTGATTCGTCTCCCCACTACCGTTTCTGAGGTTTCCGGCCCTATTTTTACTCCGGAGAAATTACTTGTGAAAGCGTGCGACCTTACGACCCAATCTTCTGGCAAAGCCATTGGGGAACGCATGATCGTCAGTGGCCGCCTACTAGATCAAGATGGCCACCCGATCCCTCATTCCCTCATCGAGCTCTGGCAGGCTAATGCCGCAGGCCGTTATCTCCATAAGAGTGACCAGCACGACGCGCCGTTAGATCCGAATTTCACCGGGGTCGGACACACCTTCACCGACTCAGAAGGGCGATACCGGTTTGTCACCATCCGGCCAGGCAAATATCCCTGGCACAATCATTACAATGCCTGGCGCCCGGCACACATTCATTTTTCTGTGTTCGGACCTGCGTTTGCTACCCGGCTCATAACCCAAATGTATTTTCCCGGCGATCCTCTTCTCCCTTTTGATCCCATTTTTAATTCGATTTCTGACCACGAGGCTCGACAACGCCTGATTTGCAAATTCGATTGGGCCTCTACTCTTCCCGAAGTTGCCCTGGGCTTCATATTCGACATCGTGCTTCGCGGCCGTGAAGCCACACCGGTGGAAGCCTAAAAACGTGAATCGAGCGACACCATCCCAAACGGTTGGGCCATTTTTCAGCCTTGGGCTGGAACATCTCTACGCGACCAATCTGGCGCCGCCAGACAGTTCGCAACCGACTGTCTTAATAAAGGGGAATATTCTGGACGGTGCTGGTCTGCCCGTTCCAGATGCCGTGATGGAAATTTGGCAGGCGGACTCGCACGGAAAATACGTGCAAGCAAAAGGCGCGCAAGACAAAACAAAGCAAAGTTTTGAAGGGTTTGGACGCGTGCCGACGAACGATGACGGGGCATTTCGCTTTACGACGATAAAACCTGGATGTGTGCCCGGCCCAGGCGGCAACGTGCAAGCACCTCACCTGGTTATTTCGATTTTCACTCGCGGCTTGCTCAAACGTCTGGTCACACGCATATATTTTCCCAATGAGCCCGCGAACACAGCCGATTTTGTGCTGAACTTAGTTGAACCCGAACGCCGAGCGACACTCATAGCGCGACAATCTTCAGAAGGCACGAGCGTTCTCGAATGGAACGTCGTTCTTCAGGGCCCCGACGAAACTGTTTTCTTTGACTGCTAGAGTGGTTACACTCACGCGATGAACTTGCTTGACCCGCTGCTCCGCTGGGACGCCGTGGACGCCGTATTCACTGATCGGGCCTGCCTGCAAAGAATTCTCGATTTCGAAGCTGCGCTGGCACGCGCGGAAGGCCTCACCGGCCTAATTCCTAAGACCGCCGTACCAGCCATTGAAAAAAAATGCCGAGCCGAACTGTTCGACATTGGCGAACTATCACGAAGTGCGGCTCTTTCTGGCAACATCGCCATTCCCCTGATCCGACAACTGACGGCGCTCGTGGCCCGCACCGACAAAACAGCCGCAGGTTTTGTACATTGGGGAGCGACCAGCCAGGACGCTATCGATACAGGCCTCGTTCTGCAATTACGGCAAGCTTTCAATTTGATATCCGAAGATTTGCATCAACTATCGCAAATCCTTGTGAAACTCATAGTGGCTCATCGCGCGACACCCATTGCCGGCCGTACATGGATGCAGCACGCACTGCCTACCACTTTTGGATTGAAGGTGGCTGGATGGCTGGACGCCATAGAACGTCACCGTGGGCGTTTGGGCGAAACGCAAAATCGATGTCTTGCGTTGCAATTTGGCGGCGCGGTGGGCTCTCTGGCGGCGCTGGGATCGCGCGGTATGGATGTCGCCAGGAATCTAGCCAAAGATCTCGGGCTTAGTTTGCCGGACGTGCCTTGGCACAGTCATCGCGACCGGATGGCGGAGGTAGCAGCTACCTTGGGGCTTTGTGTGGGAACTTTCGGCAAGATCGCGCGGGACATTTCGCTACATATGCAGACAGAAGTGGCAGAGCTATCCGAACCCATGGCAGAAGGCCGCGGCGGCTCGTCAACTATGCCACATAAACGAAATCCCGTTAGTTCTGCCGTAATTCTGTCCACGGCTGCGCGCATTCCGGGACTCGTCAGCACGATGCTCACGGCCATGGTTCAGGAAGACGAGCGCGGACTCGGTGGTTGGCAAGCAGAATGGGAGACGATGCCACAAGTCGTGTCTCTGACGGCAGGCGCGCTGCATCATCTCGTCGTGATTTTACCGAGGCTCGACGTTGACGCCGAGCGTATGAGAACCAATCTTGAGATCAGCAACGGCTTGCTATTTGCCGAAGCCGTAACTATGGCGCTGGGACAAAAGATTGGCCGGCCACAGGCTCATGAACTCATCGAGGCAGCATGCGCACGCTCGGGCAAAGAAAAACTGCAGTTAAGGAGCGTTCTAGGAGCGGATGAGAAAATTACGGCGCACCTTTCCCTGTCCGATTTAGATCGATTGTTTGATGCTCGACAATATCTTGGCGTGGCAGAGTCGTTTATTGATCGTGTGTTGGCGACTAGCCGCTCTGTCCAAGGGAAAATAAAGAGCTGACCCAGGTGGCCTATGGCGTTTGCTGATACTCAGGGGGCCCAGACCCATTACGTTCTTGAAGGCGCCACGCGAGCTCCTGCTCTAGTTCTATCAAATTCACTTGGGACAAACCTCTCCATGTGGAATCCACAAATGCCGACATTTCAGAGCGTCTCCCGGCTGTTGCGATATGACACGCGCGGACATGGAAAAAGTGCGGCTACCCCGGGCGACTATTCCATCGAACTTCTGGGGCGGGATGTAATCAGCCAGCTCGATCAGTTAGCTTTAGGCCGGGTTGATTTCTGCGGTCTGTCAATGGGCGGCATGATCGGAATGTGGATTGGCGTGCATGCACCGGAACGATTGCGCAAACTAGTGCTGTGTAACACCGCGCCTAAAATTGGGACGACTGAAACATGGAATGCCCGGATCGGCGCTGTGCGAAAAGGCGGAATGAAGGCCATCGCCTCCGCAGTGATTGCTCGTTGGTTTTCACCTGCCTTTCGCACCAAATATCCCGAGACGGTCGCAAAATTCCGCGAAATGTTGGAGCGCGCTAATCCTGCGGGGTATGCTTCTTGCTGCGCAGCAGTTCGTGATTTTGATTTTCGTAAGACTCTGAGCGCGATTCGACTGCCAACACTTGTGATAGCAGGTGCATACGATCCGGTCACTTCACCTAGTGATGGTCAGTTTCTCGCAGACCACATTCCGGAAGCGCGATACCGAGAACTAGCGGCCGCGCATCTCTCTAACATCGAAGATCAAGATCACTTTACCGCAGCAGTTTGTGAGTTCCTAGGCACTTAAGGAGGATTCTCAATGGATGAACGCGAGCGGTATGAGCAAGGGATGAAGGTGCGGCGTGCCGTGCTTGGCGATAGCCACGTGAATACCGCGCTGCAAAACCGTGACGAATTTACCGCCGCCTTTCAAGATCTAATCACTAGGTATGCGTGGGGTGAAATTTGGAGCCGCCCTGGCCTGTCGCGGGGAACGCGTAGCCTCGTTACCGTGGCCATGCTAGTAGCTCTCAATCGGGGCGACGAGTTGCGCTTGCATTTACGCGCCGCTCTGACAAACGGCGTTTCCCGGGAGGAAATCCAAGAGGTTCTTCTACAGTCTGCAATCTATTGCGGCGTTCCAGCCGCCAATTCGGCATTTCACATCGCTCAGGAAGTATTTGCGCAGTCCAAACCTTAGTTTTGCGTTCCCACCGATCATGAAGTAATCTGGCTTCAACCATCAGGCACCTTCCAGCTGGCTACTGTGGGCATCTAGCCTAGAATCGGGGCATCATGCGCGTGGTATCGAACGTCAGGCGTGTCGCATTTGTCGCCCTACTCATTTCCCCGGTCCTTCTTTCCACAACAATTCAGAAGGAGGTTTTCGGACCCTGGCATCGTCTATCTGATCGCCCTGTTCTTTCGCCTCAAGGAAATGGGTGGGAATCCGCTGGGACGTTCAATCCTTCCGTGGTCCTACGCAATGGCAAGTACGTTATGTTGTACCGGGCGCAGGATGCGGCGGGTACCTCCCGGCTTGGATACGCCGAGAGCTTCGATGGGATTCACTTCGAGCGGCGTCCTGAACCCGTACTTTCACCAGAAACAGCTTATGAAAAAGACGGTGGCGTAGAAGATCCGCGATTGGTAAAGATTGGCGACACTTATTACCTGACTTACACCGGCTACAATAAAAAAGATGCCCAGCTGTGTCTCGCCACTTCAAAAGATCTGATTCATTGGGAACGTCGCGGCGTAATTCTTCCGGCTTATAAAGGTAACTGGAACGTGGCGTGGACCAAATCCGGGGCCATCATTCCCGAAAAAATTGATGGCAAATATTGGATGTATTGGCTCGGAACCGCTGCCGACAAGACGGACCAAATGGGACTGTCTTATTCGACAGATCTGATTCACTGGACGGAGGCGCTCAACACGCCAGTTCTGCCTCGTCGCGTCGGTCAATTTGACTCGCGAGTGGTGGAACCGGGTCCCGCGCCGTTGCTCACTCCCACCGGCATCGTACTGATTTACAATGGGGCCGACGATAAGCTGGTTTACCGCACCGGTGTCGCAGTCTTTGACCGCAAGGACCCACGAAAATTGCTGTCTCGCACGGACCAACCTATTTTCGCGCCTACGCTAGAGTGGGAGAAGATCGGGCAAGTTCCCAATGTCGTTTTCGTGGAAGGAATGGCACCTCGCGGTGAAGACTTTTTCTTTTATTACGGTGGCGCGGATAAGCACGTAGGAGTCGCAGAAGCTCAACTCAAATAGCCTGCCGCTCAAATCTTGGGCTGGTTCCGCAACCCTCAAACAAGGCCTTGCCCATTCAAACTAAAGGGTTTATCCTCGCTTGTATATGGACCTCCGCTTTTCGAGATATGCCCGATTTACGAGATGCAATGTTATGGCGAGACGAGCTTTGGCGGTCTCGCTGTGCGCCATTCTGCTCGCATTTCCTGGTAGTTCGCTCGCGCGACCCGGCACAGAGGAGTCTACTCAGGGTCTCCAGCCGATTCGTGCTTATATTTCGACTGCTTGGGACACTTTGACCAGGTCACTCAATGAGTGTGGTCCCATTGTGGATCCCAAGCTGGCAGCTGCCTCGGTACTCTATTTTCCGGCGGATTTTGCGGAGCCGCCCACGATTGCCGCGCTTCAAAAACAATGTAATTTCCAAGTAAAGCATCTGCCGAAGGTCATTCGTCATCCTGGCGACGTCGATGCCAACAGTCTCAATCCGCACGGATTGCTTTATCTGCAACACCGTTATGTTGTGCCGGGCGGCAGATTCAATGAGATGTATGGGTGGGACAGCTTCTTCATTATTCGCGGGCTAGTCTTCGACGGCAGGGTCGACTTGGCGCGGGACATGGTTGAGAACTTTTTCTTTGAAATCGAGCATTACGGAACGGTGTTAAATGCGAACCGCAGTTATTACCTCAGCCGCTCGCAGCCTCCTTTCCTGACCTCCATGATCATGTCGGTGTACGAAGCGCAGAAGGCCGCCAAGCATGAAGATAAAAAGTGGCTGGCAAAGGCCTATACCTATGCCGCAAAAGATCATGAGCTCTGGATCCAAGACCCGCACCTCGCGGGAACCACCGGATTATCGCGTTACTTTGATCGCGGTGAGGGTCCTTCTCCAGAAAGCGTGAAGGATGAGACTGGGCATTACCGGAAGGTCGTAACATTTTTCCTGAGTCATCCAGAACTTGATGGCAGATACCTCGTGAAGAAAGCACCCGGTACCACTTTTCCGCCCATCCTGGGTTCGCAATACTCTGTTCAAGTCTGCGACGCGACCAACGCCATGGCGCCTGCCGAATGCGATGTCGTTGAAGACATGGCACTTAGCGCTGAATTCTACAAGGGCGATCGATCGATGCGGGAGTCCGGCTATGACATTTCATTCCGATTCGGCCCGTACGGAGCCGCTACCCATCACTATGCCCCGGTTTGCCTGAACAGCCTCTTGTATAAGACTGAAAAGGATTTGGAAGAAATGAGCCGGCTCCTCGGACTAAACGGAGATACTGAAAAATGGCGGACACGGGCGGAGGAACGCCGCGAAAATATTCAGAAATATCTATGGAACGCAAAACGCGGCCTTTTCTTTGATTACGAGTTCGATAAACAAGCGCAGTCTTCCTATGAATACGTCACCACGTTTGTTCCCTTGTGGGCGGGGTTAGCTACCCCTGAACAAGCGAAAGCCGTTCTCGAGAATATTTCGATTTTCGAACGGCCTGGCGGGCTGGTCATGAGCCCCTATGAATCCGGAGGCCAGTGGGACTATCCTTATGTCTGGGCACCGAATCAATTGCTGGCGGTTGAAGGCATGCGCCGCTATAAATTTGGCGATGCCGCCAATCGCGTCTCCTATAAATTTCTTAGCACGGTGGCGGAAAACTTCCGGCGGGATGGTACGATTCGCGAGAAATATAATGGCGTGACACGTTCGTCGGAAACTGCCGTGACCGCCGGTTACCACGTCAACATCGTCGGTTTTGGATGGACCAACGGAGTTTTTCTTAACCTGCTCCGCGATTTGCCGCAATCATTCGTTGCCCGGTTGGCCAAAGAGCAGGAACAGCCAGTCCCCGTCACCCACTAGGTGGCGCGCTCGAATCCCCGGTAAGTCGAATCGTCCTTAGTAAGGGAGTGTTTGGCGAAGGCGTAGCTCCTATTTCCGACGCCACCCACGCCCCCATGCGATTGGCCGCTATGTTCATCTCGTCCAAGCTTGCTCCTCGAAGGTAATAGTGAACGAGCCCGGCAGTAAAGGCGTCGCCCGCTCCGACTGTGTCCGCCACCTTGACCGGAAAGCCAGGATGCTGGTGCTGATTTTTTTCACTAACTAGCAGACTTCCTTCGGAGCCTTGCGTAACGCACAAGAGCTGCACGTCATACTTGCGGCGAATCCATTGTGCTGATGCTTCCTTGCTCTTGTATGAGCACCCTAACAGGCGCGCTACGATGGGAAGCTCCTCCTGGTTGACCTTCATAATTTGCGCGGCGCCTATTGAATCTTTCAGCGTCTCGGCAGAATAAAACTCCTGCCGAAGGTTCACATCGAAAACTCGTAGCGCATTCGGCCTGACCGCCTGCAGGAAACGCTGGATCGTTTCGCGCGATTGTGGAGAACGCTGGGCAAGCGAGCCAAAACAAACGGCATCAGCTTGGTCGGCAAGGACTTGCCACTGCGGGGTCCAGTCGAAAAAGTCCCATGCCACTGATTCCGTGATTTCAAATTTAGGCTGGCCATTAGGATCGACTTCCACCTTTACCGTTCCCGTTGGATGGTCGCTGTCCACTTGGAGCGTAGAGGTCAACAAGCCGAGCCGGTTCAACCGGCGTGCCGCAGCGTTGCCTAGGCGATCATTACCCACGCGGCTGGCCACGATTCCGCGGTCGCCGAGCAGACTGGTCATATAAGCGAAGTTCGCGGGTGCGCCACCGAGTTCTTTGCCTCGCGGCAAAAGATCCCAAAGTAATTCGCCCAAGCCCACGATGATGCGATTCTTGGCTGGCAGCGGTTGTGACGGAGAAACTGCCACGCTCTGAGAGGGGCCCGTTTGGACTCGCGCCACCACCGGTTTCGGCACCCGTTTATGGCTTTTCATTTGGATGGGTTTGTAATTGCTCCGCGATTTTCAGCTCGCGCTCAGCGTCTTCCGTGCGACCTAACTCTCGGTACGCCTGGCCCAGCAAGTGGTGCGGAATGGCATTGTTGGGGTCCATAGCCAGCGCGCGCTTCAGGGCGCGTATGGCTAGCTCGGTTTCGCCTTTTTTCTCCAGGACTTTGCCGAGCAAAATGTACGGACCGGTGGAGGTCGCATCCAACCAAATCGAACGCTGCAAAAGCTTTTCGGCATCCTCAAACTTTTGCACGCGCGAATAAGCGTCCGCGAGTTTGTAATAGGTTGTGGCATTGCCCGGATTTATTTCCAGCTCCTTCTGAAATTGCGTAATCGCCTCGGGAATCTTCGACTGATAAATATAAAGCTCGCCGAGAAGCTGGTGCGCCATGGGCAGCTTAGCATCCAGAGCGACGGCTTTCTGCGCGTGCTCTTCGGCGACAGTGCCAAAATCCTGCCGCAGCAGCATGCGAGCAGTAAAAAGATAACTGGCCGCGGAGTCCGGCCCCACGCTGAACATTTTCGCGAAGGCCTTGCGGGCCTGCGCATAATCTTTCGTCTGGATGTAACAGACGCCGAGAATATACGAGGCGTCAATGTTTGCCGTGGGATACCAGGTTTGGACTTTTTCGAGCCTAGGAATGGCTTCTGCGAGCTTCCCCGCCAGATAGTAAGACAACCCAAGCAACTGGGTGGCTTCGCGGTCGTCTACCGGATCTTGCTGCTCGGCCTTTGTAAGATAGGTGATCGCGCTGAGATAGTCGCCCTTCTTGTAGTACGCGGCGCCCAATTCGTGGGACAAACCCTTCAATGTAGGTTGTTTGGCCTCCATATCGTGGAGCTGCGAGATCGCTTCGTCGTATTTGCCTTGCTGCAGGAGGCGCCGGGGCTCGGCAAATATCGGATCAGAAGGTTCCGGCTGAGGGACGCTGGAACCTGCTGGGATCGATGGCTGTTGGGCGGATGCCGGTTGGCAACTGGCCAAACTTAAACTCAGAGCCACGACCGACAACCCAGTCCAGGCACACTTGCGGATGATCACTGGGAACAATTCCATGGAGAGAGTATTAGAACATAAAAAAAGGGGAGCCCGTAAGGGCTCCCCGCTCGGAATTCGGGTTAACTTTGGTTAGAAGGAGAAACGCAGCCCAAATGTCAGTAGCCGCATATTGGTGTTTGCTTGGAGGTTTGTGATACGCCCGGCGTCGCCACCGCAATCGATACAGTGGTTCCCTTGACTCGAAGTGAAACCCATTACCGGGTGGTTGAAGATGTTGTTCCCATCCATGCGGAATTCCGCCCTGAAACGCTCGGTGATTCGAAACTCTTTGGCCAGGGAGAGGTCCGAGGTAAATAGGTGCGGCCCGCGGAACGAGTCGAACCCAATGTTACCGAGGGTGCCCGCTGACGGACGAGCGAAAACGCCTCCTGTAGCGCCATTCGTAGCCAGCAACGGAACCGGTGTAAACCAGGTTAGGAACCCATTCGCATCTCTCTTCACACCCAGCGGGAATGAGCCGGCGGCACGATTCGGGCGGCAGACGCTGACATCCTGGTCTTTGTCACACAGGCTGTAGCTCGGGGTCCACGGCAGACCACCGCTCCAGTTGGTGATGCTGGTCAGCCGCCATCCGCCGACGATGTAATCCGTCAAAGTGTTGGCGCTGGTCATGTAGCGCTTGCCTTTGCCGAACGGCAGTTCGTATATAATGCTTGTACTCCAGACGTGATTACGAGTCTGATCGTCCGGCCCATAAGTGATGGCATGATCGATCGCATAGTAGTTGCTGTCATGGAACCTAGCCCTAGACCAGGTGTAGTGAGAGACAAATTGAAGTCCCCGCGACACTCGCTTTTCCACCTTTAGCTGCAAAGCGTTGTAACTACTGCTTGCATCCATGCCAAAGTAATCGCCAATGTCCGACGAGCAGCACGTCAGCGGTACGAACTTGCCCTTGTTGTTCGGATCCGGAACTAGATAGGCTGGATAGGTAAATCTGTGAGCAAACGGACGGCGCTCGTCCGGGGCTATGGTGCCATAACCGACTATACTCTTCGGATTGGGCTGATATGCGGGTCCGTCGCCGGCAAATCCGTGTGTGCCTTTATTGCCAAGATATGCGATTTCAACAGTCAGCGTCGACGTCAATTGATGCTGAATCGTGACATTCCACATATCTAGCGTGGCCACCCGTTGTTTTGTCGGACGCATTCTAGGCGCCACACTGCCATCGGGTCCACGCAGGGGCAACACACCGCTCGCGGGAACAGCCGGGAACGATGCCGGGGGCGGCCCAGTAGCAGAATCCATCAGATAAACGGGAACGTTGCCATTGATGGCGGCCGGATTGGTGTCATGGGGATTAAGCGTTTGATGAACAAGTACAGGGAGGTTTTGCGTTACCGCGTGACCAAAGTTCGAGCCGAACACTCCAATATCAAAGCTCCGCCCGTAACCAATACGTGCCACAGTTTTTGGTCGCACCTGGTAGGCGATACCGATTCGCGGCGCGAATCCTCCGAGGTTACTTTCGATATTACCGTTCAGTCTGTATGGACCGTAGCCGGCCACTCGAATGACGCCTTCGGTGAGGTTGGCGAAGCCTCCGTTACCCTTGGCGTTCACGGATTCCGGAGCATAGTCCTCCCACCGCATTCCGTAGGTGATCGTTAACTTCGGAGTCACACGGAAGCTGTCCTGGGCATACAGGAAGAATCGCTTCTGGCTTTCCGAGGCAGTGCGGCTCGCGCTAGCGAAGCGTTCGAAAAAGGACACCTGACCCAGAAGGAAAGAGCCTAAATCCAATCCACCCGTGTAGCCCTGAGTAGTCGGGTCGTAAAGCGCGGTCTGGTGATGGTTGAAACTTAGTTGCCCGGTTCGATTGGCATCGCTCGGGAAGCGCAGGTTATAGGCAAACCGGATGTCGCCACCCACCTTGATAGCGTGATTGCCATTGATTTTTGTCCAATTGTTCACGAACTGGTATTGGTGTTCACTCTCAATCAATGGACAATTGCATCGGGAGGGATCCAAGCCGTCGCCAAAATCTGTCAATTGGGTACTCTTATTATCTCCGGAGTCCCAGACGAAAACCGGGAGACCTCCTGTTGATGGGTCGCTCGAGAGATTCAGGCCGTGTAAGCCCAAAGCTTCCGCCGCCGCGACGCTGGCGTCCGGCTTCTCCGAGTGCGGGTTGTACTTGAACCATCCGAATCGGAAGTCCGTCAGCAATGTGGGACTAATAGCTTTGTCGAATCCTGCCGCCAAACTGTGATTGTGAATGATAGAATTGCCGCTCAGCCCCCCGACTCCGCCCCCGACGCCACCAAGTTTAATCCCCAGGTTGGGTTCCCCGGTAAGGCTATAGTAAGCCCGCGTGTAACGGCCGAAGATATGTAGATTTCCAGGCGCTTGATAGTCGCCGCGCGTATCAAAAGAGTTTCCATGGAACGGCCCGGAACCGGAGCCGAAGAAGTTGTTCGTTAGGTTACTGTTTATTGGCGCTGGAAATAACTTTAAGATAGTCACTGCGGCCGGAGACAATCGGCCGACTGGAATCAAATTACCGGCAAACGGAGTGCGTCCTGCCCCCGTGTTGCTGTCACCCGTCAACGGATCGTAGATCTGACCGTTGCCCCCGCTGACTTTCCCCAGATACTGGCTTAGATCACACAAGCCTGTTGCTGCCGTACATGTGCTCAAAACCGTCGAGGTCGGAATCGTTATGTTGTTGGTGACGCCACTGGCCTGGCGGATTCCTTGATAATCGGCGAAATAAAATAATTTGTTCTTGATAGCCGCCCCGCCTACCGAACCACCGAATTGATTCCACTTCGACGAAGGCAACCGCTTATCTGGCGGCTGGTTGAAGGGGTTGCGCGCTTGCGTCGCATCGGAATTCCGGAACCAGAAAGCGCTGCCGTGTATATCGTTGGTGCCCGACTTGGTTGACGCGACCACCAAACCCGCTATGGCTTTTCCGAATTCGGCGTCGAAGTTCTGCAGCGTAATCTTAGCTTCCTGGACGGAATCCAAGTTGGGATTGATGATGATAATCCCCAAGATAGGATCCTGGTTATCAGTTCCGTCCAATTCATAACCGGTACCGCTGAAATGTTGACCGTTCACGAAGATCTGTAGGGAACCCTGCGGGTTTTCCGTCGCTGCGTGGGTCCAGCCGAGCTGTTGGGTACCCGGTGCGCTCAACAAAAGTGACTGAAAGGCCCGATTTGGTATAGGCAGCTTTTCGATCATGTCTGAGTTGAAATCGATCGAAACGTCTGCGCGGTCTGTCTTGAGCTGCGGAACGTCTCCCGTAACTTCCACCGTCTGCGTGACTGAGCCTACCTGCAGCGGCGCATCAACGCGGGCGGTCGTGTCGACCTGCACGAGAACGTTGGGCACATCGTAGCTCTTAAATCCTGGCGCCTCGATGTGAACCTTGTAAGTGTCCGGAATTAAGTGAATGACTGAATAGTTGCCGCTTTCATTAGTCGTCGTCTCATCGGACGTGCCCTTGGTCACGGACGTTACCGTGACTTTGGCGCCGGACACCGCATTCCCTTGCGCATCCGTCACGGTTCCAGTAATAGCTCCGTACACCGCTTGTGCCGAAGCCGTGCTGGTATACAAATTAAGAGATAAACAGAGAACAACGAGTGCTCCCCATACTGATCGCCTCATCATTCCACCCCTCCTGAAGCCCATTTTCGAATGCTGCAAACTGGCACCCCTGCATCAATCACTAAAGTTGAATTAGATGGGTTTTGAAAATGAGTGGAGAATGGAAGCAGAGCAAGGTTCTAGGTGACGCCTTTGCCGGCGACCCTGACCTAACCTACCACCCACCAGACACTACCCCCGACTCACCCACCTTCGATCCCCATGAATGCAAAACAATTGATCCGATGTACCAGGGGATTCGAAGAAATTTCGATGATATGAGATATCACTAATTTGGGTTAAGGAACAAGTCTCAGACCGTAAGATACGGTTACAGGAACTAAGCCGCGCCCTTGCATACAGTTGAGGGGATCAGTATCATGACGTTACATTCATGTAACTAGGAGTCCGCTTGTCCGACAGGGCTCAATTTCTAGCTCAAATCGAAAAACTCATCCTAAGTGCGTCTCTGCATGGCTCGGAGTCCCTGTGCAAACTATTGCGTTACCTCGGCACTCATGCTTTAGATCACCCAGGAACCCCCCTGAAGGAATACCAGATTGCTACCGAAGTCTTCGCTCGCTCAGAAGATTTCGATCCCCAGTTGGATTCAATGGTTCGGGTGCAGGCAGGGCGACTGCGCGCCAAGCTCGCTGAGTACTACGCCAACGAGGGCGCAGACGATGCCATCTGGGTTGAATTGCCCAAAGGGACCTACTTGCTTTCCTTTCGTCAAGGTCCCCCGGGGACAGGGAAGAATCACCTTGCCGCCGGACATGACGCTGATCGCGACTCTAATTCGACCCGTCAAATCCCGCGAAAATGGGCTGTTGCCGTCGGTGTGCTAGCCGTTTTATTGGCTACCATGGTCACCGTTGTCGTGGTGCTCTTGATCCCCGGCAAACCTGCCGCCAATGTTACGGCCGAAGAGCGGATTCATCCGGTGTTCTCGATTTTTTGGAAAGGCTTCCTCACCAGTTCGGAAGAGCCCTGGGTGATTTTCAGCAACGCCGCTTTTGTTGGCAGGCCGGATACAGGTATGCGCTACTACGACTCCGCGCGCGATTCGCGAGCGCTGATCTTAGATCACTATACCGGAGTCGGCGAAGTTCTAGCCGTTCATGAACTGGACGAAGTTTTTCGCACGCTTCACCAACGAATCCGCGTTAAGCGCGGGAGTTTATTTTCGCTCGATGATGCTAAGAATAACGATCTAATTTTTATCGGTTCGCCTTCCGAGAATCTCACACTACTGGAGATCCCTGGAACGCATGAGTTCATCTTCAAGCAGGAGGATTCGGGCCAGCGCAAAGGCAATATGAAAATCGTTAACGCCCATCCGCAATCTGGAGAGCCCAAGGAATTCTTAGCCACCGCATCCAACCAGCCCTTAACGGAAGACTATTCCGTGATTGCCTTGTTACGAGGCCTGAACCCAGATCGCTCCGTACTCATCCTCGCCGGCACCACAACCATTGGAACGCAGGCTGCCGTGGAATTCATTTCCCGCCAGAATTCGTTAGAGCAACTGTTACTGCGACTCTCCGTTTCAAAGTCAGGGGAATTGAAGCCTTTCGAAGCCGTCATACACGCAAAAGTTGTGCGCGGAGTGCCGGTGGGAGCGGAATTAGTGGCTCTCCGCAAGGGCACTTAATGCAAGCAAAGCCACACTCTCGCCATAAATATACGTCCTATGGCGAGGGCGGGATCAATTGCGGGTCCAGTTCTGCAGCCTTCTGAAATTCCTTCCGCGCTTCTTGCGATTCACCCTTTCGGCGCAAAGCCCACCCCAACTGATAGTGCGCAATGGCATAACTCGGCACCGAACCAATCGCCGCCCGAAATTGCGAAATCGCACCGTCGAGGTCCCCCGCATTCAAAAGACGCTTCCCGGAATTTGTGGCGAAGACTGCGGCTTGCTGGTCGGTTTTGTGTTTCGCAATCTCTACGCCCGCCTTGCTCTCCGCAGCGGCTCCTGGCGCGTCACCCAGCTGGCGAAGTACGCCGGCCAGCGTCGTGTGCGCCCCGGCAAAATCCGGCTGCAACCGAATTGCTTCGCGTAATGCAACGGCGGCATCCTGCCACTTTTCTTCCTGCTTCAACACTGTTCCGAGCGTGTAGTAGGCTTCCGCATAGTCGCTCTTCGCGCTAATCGCCGCGCGCAACTCTGTTTCGGCCGCAGCGTACTCGCCTTGCTGCCACAGCGTCACACCTAGTGTGTAATGCGCGTCCGCTTGACCCGGATCCAATTCCGCCGCTTTACGCAGTTCGACAATGGCTTCGGGCAATTTGTCTTTTAACTTGAGCGCCAGCCCAAGATCGTAGTGCAGTGTGGCATCCTGCGGCGCGGTTTTCAGCGCCGTCTGAAACTCCGCAATTGCGGCATCGAAATCCGTTATCTGTAGGTACGCTGCTCCCAGATTCGCTCGGTATCCAGTGTCATTGGGACGCCACTGCAACGCCGACTTGAATTCAATGATCGAACCGTTGCCGTCTCCCATCTGTAAGAGTGCCAATCCTAGGTTATTGTGCGCATCCGGATTGTCCGGTTGCAGTCGAACGGCCTGGCGAAATGCAGTCGCTGCGGCCTCCGGATTTCCCGCGCGCTGCAGCAAGAGCCCTAGTTGGTTTTGCGCGTCAACAAAATCAGGTTCAAGCTTTACGCAGGTTTGCAACTCGAGGATGGCCTCGTTTTGCTGCCCCCCCTTCCGCAATGCTTCGCCAAGATAATAGTGCGCTTGCCCATTTTTTGGACTTAATTGGACTGCGGACTGCAGCTGCTCGATCGCTTGATCGACTAGGCCTTGTTGCAGTTGCGATACGCCGAGATGGAAGTGTGCCTCAAAAAAATCTGGAGAAAGCTTTAGGGCTTCTTCAAATTGGGCGGTCGCATCATCCCACTTTGATCGTTGAACCAATAAAGACCCGAGTTCGTCATGCAAATCGGCGCGACCAGGCTCTAACTCGACGGCGCGGAGCAATTCTGCGGAAGCCCCGTCCACGTCACCCATAAACGAAAACGTTCGTCCGAGCGTCCGATGTGTTTCTGAATCCTCCGGAGATAAGCGCACCGCTTCTTGTGCCTCACGCAGTGCTCCCTGAGCATCGCCCTTTTGTACTAGCGCATTGGATAGATTCATGTGGGCCTGTGCGAACTCTGGTTTCACGCGCAACGCCGTTCGGAAACGACCAATCGCCGGATCAAGCTCTCCTTGCGCCAGAAGCACCCAGCCAAGAGAATTGTTCCCTTCCGGGCTTTGCGGCATCAGACGTACAACTTTTTCAAATGCTTGGCGTGCGCTTGTGAGGTCGCCGCGCTGCAAAGCGGTCATGCCCTGGCTGTAAGTCACGCTTGCTTGCGTGGAGAGATCGGTTTTTCGTGGAGGGCCTGTTTGACCCACTACTCTCACGCACAGAAACATCGAGCATGCCAGCAGAGCCAGGCCGCACGATCGCACGGATATCGGAACTCGGTCTGTAGGTATTGAATTAGAATCCATTTAGACTAAGGTCTCTCAAAAATACTAGCATTGAACCAGCGTGGCTTGACCACTGCTTCCGTTGGCCCTAGTATTCGAAAGGTTCATGTTTTCGCGCTCCTTCCACCAAATGATCGGCATGCTGTGCGGGCCGAGGCTATGGTTTTTGATTGTCCTCCCTTTCTCGCTAGCGCTGGGACTACAAAATCCACAACCTGCCGCGCCCAAACCCATAGCGCAATTCATCGACATCGGTGCTAGGGCAGGACTCGTCGCCACAAACGTCTTCGGCGGAGTCGACACGAAAAAATACATTATCGAGACCACAGGAACGGGCGTGGCCATCTTCGATTACGACAACGACGGATGGCCGGACATCTTCATCGTCAATGGCACGACCTTCGAAGGCTTCCCAGCTGGCAAGGAACCTACCAGCCATCTGTATCGCAACAATCACGATGGGTCCTTCACGGACGTTACCCAAAAAGCCGGCCTTGCTCATACCGGGTGGGGACAAGGCGTGTGTGTAGGTGACTTCGACAATGACGGCTGGCAAGACTTCTACGTCACCTACTACGGCAAAAATGTGCTGTACCACAATAATGGCAACGGAACTTTTACCGACGTCAGCGAGAAAGCCGGCGTTGCAGGTTCAGGCAAACTGTGGGGCACGGGATGTGCCTTTGTGGACTATGACCGTGACGGTCATCTTGACCTGATGGTTGCCAACTATGTGGATTTCGACCTAGCTACGATACCGGCTCCCGGCGAACACGCATCGTGTGTCTGGAAAGGCATACCCGTGATGTGCGGCCCGCGCGGATTGCCATGGTCGAAGAACACCCTTTATCACAATCTTGGAAATGGAAAGTTTGAAGATGTAAGCGTCAAGGCCCATATCGATCAAGCCGGAGGACACTACGCCTTCAGTGTCTCTACCTTCGATTTTGACGATGACGGCTGGCCGGACATTTATGTAGCCTGCGATAGTACCCCCAGCATTCTTTACCACAATAATGGTGACGGGACATTTACCGATGTGGCCGTCATCTCTGGGGCAGCCTTCAACGAAGATGGTAAGGAGCAAGCCGGAATGGGCTCCACCATCGCGGACTTTAATGGCGACGGCAAGCCGGACATCTTCAAAACTAACTTTTCCGATGATACTTCTACGCTTTATCGCAACAACGGCGATGGCACCTTCGATGACGTTACCTTTGCAGCTGGTCTGGGTTTGCATACGCAATATCTAGGCTGGGGCACCATGTTCCTGGACTTCGACAATGACGGCTGGCCGGATTTATTGCTCGTGAATGGACACGTCTACCCCGAAGTAGATAAACAACACCTGGGCAGCAGCTATCAGGAGCCCCGCGTTCTTTATCGCAATAACGGCAACGGAACGTTCACGGATGTTTCTGCTTCGGCGGGTCCGGGCATTACCGCCGTCAGCTCATCTCGCGGTTTGGCTATTGGAGACCTATGGAACGACGGGCGGATCTCCGCAGTGATCAGTAATATGGGTGCGCCGCCTTCCCTGTTGGTGAATCAACTTGCTTCGACAAACCACTGGATCGCTTTTCGAACTGTGGGAACCAAGTCCAATCGCGACGGAATTGGTGCGCGCATAACCTTGAAAGTCGGCACTCGCATTCTAGTCGATGAAGTTCGCAGCGGCTCGAGTTACATTTCAAATAACGATATACGAGTTCACTTTGGCCTGGGATCCGTTGTGAAAGCAGGTGGCGTGCAGGTGCGCTGGCCTAGCGGGCTCACGGAAAATTTCGAAAATCTGCGAATTGATACCACTAACACAATTAAGGAAGGGTCCGGAGCGCGTGTATCGTCACCAGAGAAAAAACCACCGGCCTGACCATCGATAAACCTCATGCCTTGGATGCCTTCGCTCGATCGAACTGCATCGTGCGCACTATGCCTTCGCCCTCTTTTACAAAAATCAATTGGTTGGGTTTTATGTCTTTTAGTGTATCCACCTGTCCGCTGGGCCAACGAATTTCCAGCAAGTCTACCGCAGCAGCCTTGCCCAAACCGAAGTGCACCCGCAGATCGTTCTGGGAGAAGTAACTCCCGCCGCTGCGAACTTCGTCAATCTGCTGGTGGGGCTTTGCTACCCCGGCCACGCGGCTCACACATAGCAGGCGGGCGCCAATACCGCTGCGATTTGATTTCGTGCCAATCGTGCGCACCTTAAGCCAGTTGTTATGGACGTCCTGATCGCAGCGCAATAATTGCGGATAATCATTGACGGTATTTACCACCACATCGACGTCGCCGTCGTTATCGAAATCTCCAAAAGCGCACCCTCGCGCCGCCACCGGGGCCGAAATGCCCGGCCCCGCCTGGAGAGAAACATCTTCGAAGTGGCCGTTGCGCAGGTTGCGATAAAGTAGTTTTCGTTGCGCGTAACCCGCTTCGGTTCGGAGTTGCTCCACCTCCGGGTACACGTGGCCGTTGCAGATCAGAATATCGGGCCAGCCATTGTTATCCATGTCGAAGAATCCGCACCCCCATCCCAGGTATTGGGTGTAGCGCCCGAGGCCGGCATGGAATGTCGTGTCCTCAAACGCTCCTTTGCCAAGATTGCGATATAGCGAAGGAGTGTCTCCGGCAAAATTTGTTTTTACGATGTCGAGATTGCCGTCCAAGTCGTAATCCGCCGCAGAAACGCCCATGCCAGCCTGCGGCTTGCCGTCTGCGCTCAACGCACAGCCAGCTTCCATCGCAATATCCGTGAATTTTCCATTTTTTAAATTTTGATATAACGCGCTGGCCGTGGAGTCGTTCGCCACGTAAATGTCCGGCCAGCCATCGTTGTCGAAATCCGCGGTCAGGACGCCCAGTCCATACGTGCCGTTGGCCTCGAGGATGCCCGACGCTTGGGAAACATCTGTAAATGTGCCATCGCCATTATTGTGGTAAAGAATGTTCTTGCCGCCGTTTAATCCTGGCGGTCCACACGCCACCATAACGCCTTTGTACATACAAGGACCCGATTCCGGCACCGGAGCGGTCGCCAGATCAAGATCAATGTAATTTGCTACGAAGAGATCCAGCCGCCCATCGCGGTCGTAATCAACGAACGCGCAGCCCGAATTCCAACGTTTGCCGGTCCCCGCTACACCGGCTTTTTCGCTTACCTCCGTAAAAGTGCCATCGCCGTTATTGTGGTACAGGCGGTTTTTGCCGAAGTAGCTGACGAATAGATCTTCGAAACCATCATTATCGTAATCTCCGATGCATACCCCCTGCCCCCATCCTGAATGTCTCAAGCCGGCCTTATCGGTAATGTCGCTAAACGTGCCATCGCGGTTATTTTTGAAGAGATGAGAAGTAGGCTCCTGCCCAGCCGGGGACGCTTCCAGCCGCCGGCCGTTCACCAGAAAAATATCCAGCCAGCCATCGTTGTCGTAGTCGTAGAAAGCTACGCCGCATCCTGTGGTTTCCAGTAAATACTTGTTCTTGTGTTCGCCGCCGAAAATAGTCTTAGCGTTGAGGCCCGCCTCACGGGCCACATTGAGAAAGTTTACGCCCAGAGAAGTTTCCGCGGGTGGGTGCGTCGGCGCAGCGGATTGCGCCGCTCCGAGAACGATAGCATTCCACCGCGAAGGCCAAGCCAGCGCCAGCACATTTTCGAGTGACCATACGATTGCGGAACGACTCAAGGTCCGAAGAAACGCGCGCCGTGCGGAATGCAAAAGGAGGGGTACCTTCCCGACTTTAGCGTGTGCTAGAATCTGCCGCCTTCCTTTATAGTAAGGCCTGCGGCACTTTGCAAGTTGTGCGCAGCTGCAAGTCCAATTCGTTGAGCAACGCTTACTTCTCGTCATGGCCTACAGCAAACCGCCAACTGTACTCAAGACAAAACGCTTTGGTTCTCTCCTGCGCGCTCTTGCGGCGCTCTTGCTAGCCGGAAGTTTCGTCGCCGCATTTCCCCAGGAAACATCCAACGCGCTACAAATAACACGCACCGCGCGGCCGTGGGAATTCCTCTGCGCCGTAGGAACGCGCGCCGGCATTTTCGGCAATGAGTCAGGTCGTGTCGAAGCGTGGGTTTATCCGCTCAAGATTCTCAGGGACTTTCACCTGCAATTTCATACGGAAGGTCGCGTGCTGCCCGCGGAGTCGCTCACCCGCACCGTCACTGTCCGGCCAGAATCCACAACCGTTCTCTACACTTCCGATACCTTCGCCATCCGGGAGACTTTCTTAGTTCCCGTAGACCAGGCAGGTGCTGTCATTCTTCTCGACGTCGAGACAGAACAACCCCTGGAAGTGGAGGCGGCCTTCCATCGCGACTTTCAGTTGGAATGGCCGGCCGCTCTTGGCGCTACCTACGGATCCTGGGACGCCGCCTTTAATGCATTTTACCTTGGCGAAGAACAGAAGAAATTTGCAGCCTTGGTGGGTTCACCGACGGCCACCGATCCTCACACGGAATTTGAAGACAACTATTCCAGCTCCCACGAAAATTCCTTTCGGCTCGGAGTCACCAAGAAAGGGAAGGAAACGAAGCTTATCGTCATCGCAGCTTCGGTTGAGAATCGCGCCGAGGCCGAAAATATTTATCGCCGGCTTTCTAGCGTTTACAAAGACAGTCTGCGAGATTCCGCTGAATATTACCGGGACTATTTGGCCAAGACGGTCAGTCTGGAGCTGCCCGACGCACAGCTGCAACAGGCTTACGACTGGTCGCGCATCAGCATGCTGCAAGGTATGGTGAGCAACCCTTATCTGGGCAAGGGGCTCGTCGCCGGATATCGCACCTCGGGTGAGAGCCAGCGGCCTGGTTTTGCCTGGTTTTTCGGTCGGGACTCGCTCTGGACCTCCCTGGCGCTGGATGCCGAGGGAGATTTCACGAACACTCGCACCGCTTTGCAATTTATCAGCAAATATCAACGCGAGGACGGAAAAATCCCTCACGAAATCGCGCAGGGCGCAAGCTTTGTTCCGTGGTTCAAGGAGTATCCCTATCCCTACGCCTCCGCCGACGCCACGCCGCTTTACATCATCGTGATGAACGATTACGTGGTCGCGAGCGGTGATACCGCTTTTGCTACGGAAAAGTGGGATAGCCTCGCTAAGGCTTACCAATTCTTGCGTTCAACCTATGATGCGCAGGGCTTCCCGCAGAACTTTGGGTTTGGCCACGGCTGGGTCGAAGGCGGCCCGCTCCTGCCGGTAAAAACGGAGTTCTACCAGAGCGGGCTGGGTACGGAAGTCTTGCGCGCGCTCGCTAACTTGGCTCGGCTCACCGGCAAGATAGATCTCAGCAATCAACTTGCAAAGGATTTTGTCCGTCAGCAGCCGCTGCTGAACCAAGCTTTCTGGCTTCCCGACAAAAAGAGGTTTGCTTTCGCTCTCGACAAAGATAACCACCCGGTGGATGAACCTACTGTCTTGGCCACCGTGCCCATGTGGTTCGAATTGTTGGATCAGGACAAAACTGACGCGATGATCACCCAACTCGCGGATTTGGATAACGAAGCTGATTGGGGCATGCGCATTATCTCGGCGAATTCTCCGGAATTCAGTGGCGGGGGTTACCACTATGGCGCGGTGTGGCCGCTATTCACAGGCTGGGCGTCGGTAGGGGAATATCGCTATCACCGCGTGCATTCCGCATATGCGAATCTTCGCGCGAATGCCTTACTTGCGCTGGATGGTTCCCCCGGCCACGTAACCGAAGTTCTTTCAGGTGACTATTACCAATCTCTGTCCACCAGTTCGCCCCACCAGATTTGGTCGGCTGCCATGGTCGTGAGCCCCATCCTGAAGGGAATGTTGGGCATAAAAACAAACGCCGCGAGCGCTATTGTCACGCTCGCTCCGCACATTCCCGCAAGCTGGACGACCTTCGCGATCCACAATGTTCATGCGGGAACCGCTAGCGTAGATTTCCGCTACGCCAAAACCGCGGATACCATGACCTTGGAGGTAATAAATAGCGGCAGCGGGGAGTGTGTAATTGAATTCCAGCCCGCAGTCAGCCTTCGCGCCGAGGTACCTGCGGCCAGTTTGAATGGCCACTCCGTTCCCTTCCACCTTCAGGCCAATGCGCTCGACCAGCACGTTATGGCCCGCTTCTCCGTGCCGCATGGTACGAGCACGTTGCAGATTCGTCTGCGAGATGATTTCGGCGTCGCGTATAACGCGGAGTTGCCGCCGCTCGGAAGCGTTAGCCAAGGCTTGCGAATACTGTCTGAAACCTGGACGCCCGCTCGCGATCGCTTGGCGCTCGCAATTTCTGGCATCGCGGGCCACGCCTACGAACTTTCGCTTTGGAATCCCACGCAAATCGAATCCGTGGACGGCGCAAAGGTTATCCCGGGATCGGCTGGCTCTTCAAAGCTGAGTGTTCTGTTTCCGCTCCGGGACCACAGCGATTCCGTCGCGCACTCGACAATCACTTTTCATTTCATACAAAAGCAGAAGAACGGCGACTCTCAGAAGCGGTAGCACGCGCAGCGAGGTTCGTTCACAGGAGCTAAATACCCATGTTCAGGAAAATCGCCATTTCCACGTTAACCGCCCTCAGTATGTGTTTGCCGGAGTTTTCTGCAAACGCGCAGCAAAAGCCTGCGGACACCGAAGGACATCAATGGTGGCAACACGCAGTCTTCTACGAAATCTATCCACGCAGCTTCGCCGACAGTAATAACGACGGTGTGGGCGACCTCAACGGCATCGCTTCAAAAATGGATTATCTAAAGAATTTGGGGGTCGATGCGATTTGGATTACTCCTTGCTTCCCTTCCCCACAAGTAGACTTCGGCTACGACGTTTCCGATTACGAAAATATCGACCCGATGTACGGGACGCTGAAAGACTTTGACCTCCTGGTGAACGAGGGCCAGAAACGCAACGTCCGCATTATCCTCGATCTTGTCGTAAATCATACTTCCGATCAGCACAAGTGGTTTTTGGATTCGCGCTCGTCACGCGCTTCCGCGCACCGCGATTGGTACATCTGGCGCGACGGCAAAGGTCCGAACCAGCCGCCCAACAATTGGCTTTCTACCTTCGGCAGCTCTGCGTGGCAGTTCGACCCTAAGACGGGCCAGTATTATTACCATTTTTTTTATCCCGAACAGCCCGACCTCAACTGGCGAAATCCCGCCGTCAAAGCGGCCATGTTTGACGTGACGCGCTTCTGGTACAAACGCGGCGTCGCCGGTTTCCGCCTGGACGCGGTGGACACTCTGTTCGAAGATCCCGATTTAACTGACAATCCCCTTCTGACCGGCACAGATAAGTTTGGCCGCCCCAATATGGAGAATAAATACAACAACAAATTGCCGGAGGTGCATGACGCTCTTCGCGACCTGCGCAAGGTTGCCGATGAACACGGCGCCGTGCTGATCGGAGAAACCTGGACCAATAATATTGCCGAGCTAAAGCAGTACTACGGCGAGCACAACAACGAGTTGCAAATGCCCATGGATTTCCTGTTCACCACCGTCAATAAACTTTCGCCACCCGAGTTCCGCAAACAGATTGCCGCTGTCGACTCCTCAGGCGGCTGGCCTGTCTTCGTCGTCAGCAACCACGATATCGTCCGCTCCTACAACCGTTACGGCGATGGAATTCATAACGACGACATAGCGAAATTGATGGCCGCGCTGTATCTCACTCTGCGGGGCACGCCGGTCATGTATTACGGCGAAGAAATTGGCATGGAAAATAACGACCCCACGAGCAAGGATCAGGTCAAGGATCCCATCGGTAAAATCGGCTGGCCTCTGGAGAAGGGCCGCGATGGCGAGCGCACACCCATGCAATGGACCGACGGTCCCAACGCGGGCTTCAGCAAAGCCAAGCCTTGGCTCCCCGTCCCGCCCAGTTATAAAACGCACAATGTCGCCACCGAAATGAAAGACCCGAATTCCGTTCTCAGTTTTTATCGGCAGCTCCTAGCACTGCGACACAAAGAGCCGGCGCTACTGGAGGGTGACTATAGCCCGCTCAATGAAGACGATCCCCATGTGCTCACCTACCTTCGCCGTTACAAAGACCAAGCCGTCCTCGTCGTGCTTAACATGTCCGGCCAACCCCAGAAGGTTCAGCTTAACCTCGCTCCATCGGGTTTTACCGCTCCCAAACTATCTGTCCTCCTGACAGACTTTCATTCCCCATTACCCGGGATGACCGACGCGCTCCCGATGGAACCGTACTCCGTGTTCATTGCCAAAGTCACCAAGTAGCGAGAACCTGAAGCGCGCGCATCTCTGGCCGCGCCAAACTCGGCCACCTAAAACAATCTTCGCTCAAGCGATGCCCAGCTTTCTTTGCATCTTTTCGAGTGACACCCCTTTGGTCTCCGGGTACACGAACAACACCACAAAAAACTGCAAGACCATCATCGCCGCAAAAAATACAAAAGGGTAACCGCCGGAAGACGACGCCAGCAGCGGAAAAATTCCCGAAATAAGCGCGTTCATGAACCAATGCGCAAAACTCCCCAGACTTTGCCCTTTAGCCCTCACCCGATTCGGAAAAACTTCGCTGATAAATACCCAAATTACTGCGCCTTGCGAAAACGCAAAGAACGCAATGTAGCCCACCAGCAGCCATACCAGGAGATTCTGGTGCCGCCCCGTGAAAAAAATCGCTGCTACTCCAGCCAAGCACGCCGCGGTGCCAACGGACCCTATCAGCAACAGTGTCTTGCGCCCGATTCGGTCAATAACCGTCATGGCGATCATCGTAAACAGCAGGTTCGTCGCCCCAATCGCCACCGCTTGCAAGTCCGAGGACACCTTATTGAAGCCCGCATACGCAAAAATATCATTCAGGTAATACAAAATGGCGTTGATGCCGGACAACTGGTTAAACATGCCGATCGAAACCGCTAGAAAAATCGGTAAGCGATATTTCCACGAGAAAAGTGAATCATTTGCGGCGTGCTCCGCGTCAATCGACGTTACGATCTCCTGCAATTCCTGCTCGTAGTTCTCTTCTCCAATCATGCGAAGCACTTCTCGGGCCTCATCAATTCGCTGTTTCTTCACCAGCCAGCGGGGGCTGCGCGGTATTCCGAAGAGCAAAATAAAGAAGAACGCCGCCGGAATTGCCGCGATTCCCAGCTTCCATCTCCACTCCGTGAGTCCGAAGTGCTGAAGGCCCATGATGTAGTTGGAGAAATATGCGAGTAAAATCCCGAAAACCACATTGAATTGGAAAAAGCCCACCAGCCTGCCCCGCCATTTGGCGGGCGCAATCTCCGCGATATACATGGGCCCCAGCACCGACGAACCTCCAATGCCCAGCCCGCCGATAAAACGAAAAATTACCAGCGCCGTCCAGTTCCACGCAAAAGCGCATCCCAAAGCTGAAACCAGGTACAACACCGCCATGACGCGCAAACTATCGCGACGTCCATATTTGTCTCCGGGGATCCCAGCAGTCATCGCGCCGATGATCGTTCCCCAAAGCGCCGCGGCCACCGTCATCCCCAAAGCGGCCGGCGACAGATGAAAAGTTTCGGTTAACGCATGCGTGGTTCCCGCGATTACCGCCGTATCAAATCCAAAGAGTAGCCCGCCTAAGGCTGCCACTACCGTGCTTCTTAAGAGATAGGGATTGAGTTTCATTCTTCCTTTCAAATGCTCGCGCCGTTTTTCGGCCGCACGTCGGATGACGCCAGCTTTGTTGAGCACACAGAAATAGAGCGTGGGGATTGTAGTGGATAGCCGGGCCGCGTGGCCAGAATTATTGGAGTGCCGCACAGCGCTCGAGCGGCAAGGTCAATTTCTACAACTTGAGGTCAGTATCGAGGATTAAAAAGAAGGCTGCTCTTAGCCGGGCTATTGCAGAACCCAACTCCCAGTCTTCTCGACGAAGAAGCACCCATAGCGCGGGTACTGCGTATCGGTGGAATCAGAGCGCACGACGCGCGCTTTTCCGACGTGCTCTTGGGTAGTCGATATCAGAGACACATCCACGATGGAGCCTATGGCGAGAACTGCGCTGCACGCACAAAAAAAGCCGCTCTTGCTGACATTTTCGCTGGTCGTCATGATCTCGAAGGATTTTCCGGTCGCGTCTTGCCCGCTCAATTTAATCGGCACCCGCAAGCGTACGCGTATTTCTTTTCGTCGTTCTTTTCGTCGCGTTTTCAAAGATTCTGCCAACGAGGCTTTTAACGCCGCAAAATCCACCGGCTTTTCGAAGTATCCTGTGGCGCCCAGGTCGCGGCAGAATTCCTTGGTCTTCTCTCCGCCCTCACCGCTGACGATGAACACGGGAATCAGCTGTGTCGAGCTGAACGAGGTGAACGTCTTACAAAGTTCAAATCCCGAATATCCCGGCATGCGCAAATCCAACAGTATCGCGTCTGGTTTGTGCTCCAGTGCTAACGCCAAGCCCTGTTCCGGCTCTCCCGTATCGAAAACTTCGTGGTCCTCGGACAGATTTAGCCGCAGCAGGCGTCTCATGGCTTCATCATCATCTACGACAAGTATTCTTGCCATGCGTAAACTCCTATGTCTCTTTCGTCGGCTGCGTACCGGTAAGCACGAGCTCGGGTTTACCTTGCTTGCTTTCACTTCTAGTAGCTAAGACTTCGCGAACTTTCTGAATAAGCTCGTTTTCTGTGAATGGTTTATGGAGCAGATGGCATCCCGCTTCCAATACTCCATGTCCTGCAATGAAGGAGTCCGTGTATCCCGAGATGTACAGCACTTTCATTGCGGGATACCTCGTAAGTAAAGTCTCGGCCAACACGCGGCCATTTTCACCCGGCATCACCACGTCGGTAACCAACATGTGAATCGTCCCGGAATGCGCTGCCGCTAATTTCAATGCCGATTCGGCGTCCGGCGCTGGCAACACGCGAAAACCATGCGTCTCAAGAAAAGTTACGGCTAGCTTGCGTAACGCGTCTGCGTCTTCAGCAAGTAATATGGTCTCCGTTCCTCGCAGATTTTCCACCACCTGTGGACTTGTCGCAAGCGGCGCGGCTGTTTCTTGGACACAAGGTAGAAATATCTGAAACGAAGCTCCTTTACCAAGGTCGCTATCAACCCAAATGTATCCACCACTTTGTTTCACCACTCCATACACCGTGGCTAGTCCCAATCCGGTGCCCTTGCCAATTTCCTTGGTCGTGAAAAAAGGCTCGAAAATGTGAGCCAGCGTTTCCGCGTTCATACCTGTACCAGAATCAGTCACCGCTAGCCACACGTACTCGCCTACTCTCGCTCCGGGATGAACGCGTACATATAAGTCATCCAGTGTTATATTTTTCGTGTCAATTCTCAGTTTGCCGCCTTGCGGCATGGCATCCCGCGCATTCACCGCCAGGTTTAGAATCACTTGCTCGATCTGATTACGATCGGCCCGCACGGTCTTTAACTGGGGCGCCATCTCTATGCTCACCGCGATGTCCTCTCCAATCAAGCGCGGCAGCATCTTCGCCATGTCCGTAACCAGGTCGTTGAGGTTCAAGACCGTGGGCGTCAGGATCTGTTGCCGGCTAAACGCCAGCAGTTGCCGCGTCAACCCCGCCGCTCGCTGCCCTGCTTTCTCAATCTCCACTGCATGCTCGGTCAGAGGATTGTTGACTCCCAAAGCGCGCTTGAGTACGTCGCTATAGCCGATGATCACTCCCAACAGATTGTTGAAATCATGCGCGATTCCTCCGGATAGCCGCCCCACCGCTTCCATTTTTCCGGCCATCCGCAACTGCTTTTCCAAAATCCGCTTGTCCGTTATATCTTCGGCAAACATTTCGAAGTACGTCGCTTCCCCGCCTTCGTCATCGACTCTCCGCCCGCTGCACCGCACCGTGATGGGTCTCCCGTCCTTCCGTTTCCATTCCAGCTCCACATCTTTGAAGTCTTCGATGCCTATCAATAGCCCACTGAACTGCTGAAATTCCGCTGGAACCTTGAACACTTTTTCCAAATTAGAACCCAGCAATTCCTCAGCGGTGTCGTAGCCCAGCATCTTCTGCAGCGCCGGATTCGTTCTTAGCAACCGTCCTGCGGCGTCCACCCGATATATTCCATAAGGCGCGTTATCTACTACCGAGCGGAAGCCGGCATCGGACAACCGCAGTGCGTCCAAAACCTGCTTGCGCTCCGTAACGTCGCGACTCACGATGACAAATTTTTCCGGTACGCCCTTAGAATCACGTATTACGCTCGCTTTTGATTCCAAATACCGCCAGGTTCCATCCTTATGACTCATCCGAAATTCTAGCGTTCCGCCAATACCGCTCGCGCGCGCTTCTTCGGCCGATTGTTTTACTTTGAGGCGGTCGTCGGGATGGATTTGCGCTGAAGACTCCGAAGCCTGTAGTTCTTGCGGCGAGTATCCTAAAACTCGTTGGTAGGAAAGACTGTTGTAGATCCTATGTCCCTCCATATCCACGACCGCGATCATGTCCGCCGCATTCTCACTGATCAGACGGAATAACTCTTCCCGCTTGAACAGCTCTCGACGTATCCGGTGAATCTGCCATTGCTGATAGATTGTGTAGATGTCGAATAGCAGCACCACCGCCACCAGCCCGCGCATGGCCTGCGGAAACTGCAGCCAGGCAATGGAATTTTCTCCCGACCGAAGCTCCGGAACGATAAAAGAGATCACTCCCGCCGTTAGCAATAGCGTCACTGCGATGGCCGACAACCATAACCACCATTCCCGCCTTTCCGCACGCCGGAAGCTGGCCCACAAATTTTCTTGGCCGCTTACGCTAGCGATCTGATTGCTTTTCTGTTTTACGCTTGTCTGTCTCAAGGTTGTCATCGCTTCAATTCTCGCTCAGGGGAAATTGCTCCATATACGCATGGGCAATCTGGAAGCCATATTCAGACGCCATAAGTTATTGACAACAAAGCAGGTGGCAGAAGATTTGCTGCCCGATGGCGTATCAGTTTGGACCGGGTTCCCTTCCCCGAACGAGCCCTATCGCCGCACGTTCCCCCCACAAAAAAAGAAACCGTCGACCCAGAAAGGTAACCGTCACCCCACCTTATCTTCTCTATTGTCTGGATTTGCCCTTAAACGTGAGTACCTTTCTAACAGCTTCAAGATTCCAGTATCGGACTTTGTAAGTGTTTGTACTGTCCAAAAGTGTACGTATCGCAATAAAGAACAACAGAGCGGAAATTCCACGTTCTTACGGTTTGGCTACGTATCCCGTTTCAAAATGCAAACAACTCAACTCTCCCCACAGGAGCAAACCACCAGATCCTGTCGCATCACTCCAATCCTGGAGGTAGCTAGCTCGGTGACAGAAAACTCAAGGTGGATCACTCGGCGCGATTTCGGGAAGATGCACGCAGAGGATGCGCAAATCAGAAGCGGTCGCATGGGTAGCGCTCCTCCTTTGGGAACAGCGCAGGTTACGCAATTCCTATTTTCCCAACGAGCACCAGTGAATGTTCCGGGCACCTACATCGTAAATTCTGACTGCACGCGTTCTCTTACGACTGCCCATGCGCACCTGAATCTTGTGATCGTTCTCTAACATCGCGTTCCCCGCCCAACTCGGAGAGATCGCGATCATGTTGTGGCTCCTGATCAAGGGCGCCAAGACGCAACCGATGCACGCCGCGGCCTCATCGTCGGCGGCTGGTTAAGCTGTATGACTGGCGTTTGACAACTCCGGTGGTAGGTGTCACGCGGAGCCGTTCGTCGAGTGTCCCACACAGCCGACCTTGCTCATGTCGGAGATTCTGCCCTGGGCATGCACAAATCTGGCATTAAATCGCCACAGCACTCACAATGCTGAATCAGGTCACTTCGTGGATTGTGGGTAAGCCGGAAGATAACCGCGGCGCACCGGCTTCAGGGTTGGCTTGCGGGTCTTGAGAGGGTTTTGTTACACGCTCTTAGGCTTCCATCTAGGTAAATCTGCGTAATGTGGGTCTGTCTGTCACGCCGAAGTTCTGAATCTGTTTTTCTCTCGTCTGATAACACTGCTCTCAGATTTTCCAGGGCAAAATTTGGCCTTGCACAATTTTGGTGCATTCTGAACCCCTTTTGAATCTGCGCTTACAAAAAACAAGGGGTGGGAGTAGTTATCGTTATCTACTCGAAAGTCATCACTTCAATACTGCCGCTTCTCAATCCGCGGCCGCTCCGCGCGGCTCATGCTTTTTTTATCGATCGCTGGATGCTGCAAACCCTGCAGCTCATCCATATTCTCACAAATCTTGAGGACCGCAGCGGCAATATCCTCCGCATCTTTTCGGCTGCCCAGGAAAATATGGTGCGGCAGCCACACCGCTTCCTTATACGCCGCGCGCTCCGAAACCGGACAACGGTACATGGTCTTGAGGTTCAGAGGCTCGGGCCGTCCCCAGCTAAGCGCCGGATAATCCCGGGGGTCCAATGGAAATAACGCGCTGCGATAGACCGGCTCGTAAAACAGGCCGTCGCACGGGATACCTTCCATCTCCAGAGCGGCGAGAAATGCCGAACGCGGAATCCCCGCAAAGTGCTCCGGCAGATACTTGAAAACATATTGGTATGCGGCGATACGCGAATTCCGCGCATCGGGCTTCAGAAAACTCAAACCCGGTGTTCCGCGTAATCGCTTCTCGAAGTGCTCCATGTTCCGTTGGCGCACCTTTGTTTGCTCCTCGAGCCGTTCGAGTTGCGCTTCGAGGATGGCCGCTTGGAATTCCGTGATTCGATAGTTGAAGCCGATAAGTCGCTGGCGAAACTTATCCGTGGCACTCGCGCGGCCGCAATTGACGTAGGATTGTGCGCGTTCAAAATATTCAAGATCGCTGGTGATGAGCGCGCCGCCTTCGCCGGCGGTCATGAGCTTGCTCGATTGAAAGCTGAAACAGCCGAGATCCCCGGTGGCGCCCGCACCCTTGTTACGCCAACTTCCGCCGTGAGCGTGTGCGCAATCCTCGATCACCGCGATATTGCATGCGCGGGCGATGCGCATAATTTCATCCAGGTCCGCAAAGCGCATGGCCAGGTGCACCGGCAGTATGGCCCGCGTCTTGGGTGTTATTGCCTGTTCAATCTTTTTTGAATCCAGGCAGTAGGTCTCCGGATCGATGTCCACAAAGACCGGTACGGCATTCAGCAGGAGAACCGGTCCGACTGTCCCTTCCCATGTATACGCCGGCACAATGACTTCATCGCCAGGCTTGATACCAATCGCTTTCAAGGCTACTTCAATCGCGATCGTCCCGTTGGCTACCGTCATCCCATACTTCGCGCCGTGAACCTGCGCAAACTTTCGCGCAAACCTATCCGCTCTGGCGTTCGGAAACGGATAGCCGCCCCAGTTGCGGCTGGTCAGGACCTGCTTCAACGCTTGCGCTTCCCGCTGCGAATAAACGGGCCAAGCGGGAAAAGGTTTGCTCCGCAGCGCTTTGCCGCCCCTGATGGCTAGCTTGCCGGCTGATTCACCTTTTAGTTTGCGCACCTGTTGTGCCACCTCGTGACGTTGGTTTCCAGACGTTTCTGATTTTTCCAGTGCTAAAAGGTCGTCCGTAAGAATTTTGCCGTTTCAAAAGTTGGTACGTACGAATTGTGAAGTGTCACACAGCTGCCTATTCTGTAGCTCCGATAGCAATCCGGGAACGCTACATCAAACAGCTTCGCAGCAATTAATTTTAACGGTGCAGGATCGCGGCCAGATGTCACGCAACGACACGATCGCGCACGCGATACCGCTGTCGAACATTTCTCTGATTGCCTCCATAAGTCCTTTCAGCAATCCCAGTTCGGCGGGACCGGACGTGGATATGTACACCATGAGCGCGGTACCTGGATCCCTGGTCTTGGTCTATGCGCCAAGCAACAACGATTTTCTCCAGCCGCGGCGCCGAATTCCCTGCTTCCGGTGCTGGAAGTCGTGAATGCCGACGGAGTGCACTACCAAACTTGCAGAGAATATAATGCGTTTCCTGGGGCGTTATACAATCTGCCGTGCGTGAACGGGCTGGGAACAGGCTTCATAACCATACCTGACTATTATTTTCAAGTGCCTGGAAGCGGAACCGCTCCAGTGACTTTCTATGTGCCGGTCTCCGATGAGCGGGGAGATGCGCGGCCGGACTTCCTCTACACGTTCGGCGTGTCTGGCGTGAACTGAGACGCAGCTATTTGCAAGAATGACCGCGAAGGAACTGCTCGCGGAAGAAGCGAAGGACCCCGAAGACTCTCAGCCCAACCGCGCTAGTAGCGCTTCGAGGCCCCCAGTCAAATCTCTATTTATTGACGACTGTGCTGTTGGAAGCTACAGCCTGCCAGTGCCCATTGCGTTTTACAAAAACATCCATCCAGAGATAGTGCCCACTGGTGTCTTTGCCTTTGTAGGAGCTTTTTTCATCGTCGCTACCAAGCACCACGGCGGTGTCTCCGAAAACACGTACTTTCATATCCCCGAGATTTATAGACTCGAGCTTTTCGTTCCCTGATTTGATGTCTGCCAGGACTTCCGCCTTGCTGGCCGGACCCATAGGACCCTGGGCAACCCAGTCGTCGGCCAAGATGCGGTCCAAGGTCGCAGTGTCCATCTTGACGGTCGCGTCCACCCACTCATGTTCCAATTTTTTCAACGATTGCTCGACGCTGGCTTTTCCACTGCCCGTGGCTTTTTCTTGTTTCTCACCCATCTGGCCTAAGGCAAGGGATGCGGCGGCGGCGGCAAACACAACAAATGTAAAGATTCGCTTCATTGGATCGTCCTCCTTAACGTTGATCGTCCCGAGCTTAAATAAAGCAAGTTCAGAAAGTGACCCCGTAAATCATGGCCCCTGCGAGATTGGTTAAAACACAACAACATAAAACTCGTATGTCTTTTTCTTGGAAGCTAATCTGAAGGCCCTCCCGCCAAGGCGGTCCGCGGTGAACGAACCGAGCGGGAAACGAGAGGAAAGTCTGTTCTTAAGAACAATCAGCTGTCAAGCTAAAACCCTTAAGCAGAGGCAGTCGTAGAAAACGAGATTATGCCGGCGCTATAACTTGCCAGTCAGCTTTTGCATAAACTGAGCCAGGACAGCAGCATCCTGCAACTCACTCTTCGTCAATGTCTCTAGAGCCTGGGCCAGCAACTCCACCCTGCGTCGCCGCCCTGCGCGCAAAATCCTCGTTCCCTTCGCCGTGGCCTCGAGGCGCATTCGCCGCTTGTCATCCGTTTCTTTTCGGCGCACCAGGCCCGCGCGCACCAGCCCCGTAACAATCCGGCTCATGGTGGGAGGCCGCACCTGCTCCGCCTCCGCCAGCTCCCCTAGCGAGCGCGGCCCTGCGAACACAAGCACGGAAAGCGCTGAAAGCTGTGCCGGGCCGATCCCCATGCTGCGGTCCCGCGCTCGCACCCTTCGCAGCAGATGAATGGCCGCTGAATGTAGCAGGTCCGCGATCCGGTAGGCTGTAGCGTTGGGGGATACTTTGCGCTTGCGTTCGCTCATGAAATATAGTTAGCTATGCTAACAACTTTTCTCATGGAGGTCACTGGACCATGAACAGCCAGGACAATTCGGCCCTCGCGCGGATCGGACAAATCGCCATCAACGCTCATGACGTCGATCGCGCCACCGCATTCTATCGCGACGTCCTTGGATTGCGGCACCTCTTTCGCGCTGGCCAGTTGAGCTTTTTCGATTGCGGCGGCGTCCGCCTGATGCTCGACAAGGCCGAGAAGCCGGAATTTGATCATCCGAGTTCCATTTTGTATTTTCAGGTGGGCGACATCCAAGCGGCCTTCCAGCGGCTCAAGTCCGCTGGCGCGAAATTCGAAGACCAGCCACACCTTCTCACCCGCATGCCTCAGCATGATCTGTGGATGACTTTTTTTCGCGACACCGAAGGCAACCTTCTCGCGCTCATGAGCGAAGTACCTCATGCCGCGTAGCAACCACTCCTAGCGGTCCGATTTTCTTTCCCACGCACTCGCGCGTTGAGTTATATAATTTCGTGCCGTTGGACAATTACCATGGCACGAACAGATATTCCTTGTATTTCACAATGCGAGGTTTTCATGCGTTTTGTTTCAGCGTGTTTGCTTCTCATCTGCAGTTTTTTCCTGCATGCGGCGGCACAATCCAAGAAACCCGCAGAGCCACCTCCGGACCTCTCGCTCACGACGGTAGGACGGCAGCATCACGCCATCCAGACGACGAGCCGGGAGGCGCAGGATTTCTTCGATCAAGGCGTCACCTTGCTTTACGGCTTCAATCACGAAGAGGCCGCGCGAGCATTCCAGCGTGCCGCGGAGCTTGATTCGTCTTCACCGATGCCGCTTTGGGGCATCGCCATGGCTTTAGGACCCAACTACAACATGGATGTGGACGCCGAGCGGGAGAAGCTCGCGTTCGAAACGATCACGAAGGCACAAAAGTTCGCCGAGCATGCTGCGCAAGCGGAGAAGGATTACGTGGCGGCGCTCGCGGTACGCTATTCCGGAGACGCTGCGCCCGATTACAAGAAGCTCTCGCGCGATTATGCTGCGGCTATGAAGCAGCTCTCTCAGAAATATCCGGACGACCTGGACGCCGCCACTTTCTACGCAGAAAGTTTGATGGACTTGAACCCCTGGAAATTATGGACGCATGACGGCAAGTCCGCGGAAGGGACCGAAGAAATCGTGCGGGTGCTGGAGTCCGTAATGCAGCGCGACCCGCAGCACGCCGGGGCCAATCACTATTACATTCACGCGGTGGAGGCCTCGCCACACCCGGAGCGTGCGCTCCCAAGCGCACACCGGCTGGACACCCTGGTGCCGCGGGCCGGGCACCTGGTACACATGCCGGCGCACATTTATATTCGTACCGGCGATTACGCCGCCGCTGCAAAGAATAATGCCGAAGCAGCGCAAATCGACCGTGTCTACGCGCAGAAAGCAGTAAAGGAAGGCAGCATCTACGACTTGATGTATCACAGCCACAACGAGCACTTTCTGGCCGCGGCCGCGTCCATGGCAGGGCGGTACGAAGAGGCCAAGGCAGCCGCAGATGGATTGGCGAAGCGCCTTGAGCCACACGCCAAGATGGCGATGCTGGAAAGTTTCATCTTCACGCCGCTCTGGGTGGACGCACGTTTCGCAAAATGGGACTCCATCCTGAATAGGGCCGACCCGCCAAAGGACCTCCAGGGAACTCACGCGATGTGGCGTTATTCCCGCGCACTGGCTTTCGCCGCGCGAGGCGAGGCAGCCAAAGCCGTGACCGAGCGAGAACTGCTTTCTACAGAGGCATCCGCTTTCGCAGCCGACGCAAATTTCGGTGGGCTCAATACCGCCAGGGATGTGTTCGGCCTGGCTCTGGAAGTCGCAGATGCACGCATCGCCGCTGCTCGCGGGCAACGAGAAGAGGCCATCTCACACTGGCGCAAAGCCGTGGTGATGCAGGATGCGCTGAATTATGACGAGCCGGCAGATTGGTATTACCCGGTTCGTGAATCTCTCGGCGCGGCGCTGCTTGCGGCGGGCAAGACGAACGATGCTGAGCAGGTCTTTCGCGACGATCTCCTTCGCAATCCTCGTAATCCTCGTTCTCTCTTCGGCTTGATGAATGCCCTGAAGGTTCAGAAGCGCGACGCGGACGCAGGCTGGGTGGAGCGTGAATTCAACGAGACTTGGAAGGGCGCCGACACAAAATTGAAATTATCCGACTTGTAAGAAACTTCGAATTCGTGCAGCGCTGCCATCGATCGCACCTTTGCTGTTGAGGCCGCGAGTGTCAGTGTTCGAGCAATACCAGGAACTTGGTCACCGTGTTCGTGCGGCGGACACTTTCTTCGCTTTGGCGTTGGGCGGCCTGCTGCTGAAGGAGCGTTTGTCGGCTGGCTAGGCGGGTCAGGCCGAGATGGCGATAGATACGAGAAAGACGATAGTGCCCCTCGGGAGAATCCGGGTCTAACCGAACGCACGCTTCCATGTGTGTGCGCGCCTCCTGCCATTGCTCCGCCCACTCCAGGGCTTTGCCGAACTGGCATTGAGCAGTTGGCTCGCCTGGCGCCACGCGGACAGCGTGTTGAAGTCGGCGAAGAATTTCCGGCTTGCGCGATGCATCTCCAGCGTCTCGCGCCAGACGCAGGAGTACACCGGCGCAGAAAGCGTCGGCGGTTTTATTTTTCGGTTGTTGGTCGGCAAACGCGCAGAGTTGCGTCACCGCGGCTGGATCAGGGTTCGCGGTATCTCCGAGCGTAATCTCACCCAGGTAGCGAGCGGTGGTTCCGTCTTGGGGATCCAGCTGCGAGGCTTCGAGCAGTGCGTGGATGGCGTCTGGCGAGCGATCAACCAAATAGTATGTGAGACCCAGAAGGATTTTCACGCGAATAGATTGCGCAAACAAATTGGCGGCCTGCTCCAGGACAACTAACGCACCATCGAATGTTTGGTGGCGGAGCAGCTCGAGAGCCAACGCCAGACGGTGGCTCTCCTCTTTCGGCTCGAGGGTAACGGCGGCCTGATAACTATGCACGGCCGCTAGCGCATCTCCGCGCTTTTCCTGAATGTCGCCGAGCAAACTTTCCAGCGATCCGCTGTCCTCAAGCGCCTTGGCCTGCTCAGCACTCGCCAGGGCGGCATCCCATCGGCCGGTGCGGAAACGCGCCAAAGCAAGGTTGAAGAATAGATCTGTGCGGGCTGGTGCCAGCCGGGTCGCCGCTTCAAAGTCCGTCGCGGCTTCGGCATACAATCCCGCATGGCTCAGAATCTCCGCCATGCGGAGACGCATCTCAATTTCCCGATCGGGCGGTAGGGCGGCGTTCCGTAAGGATTTAAGAGTAGTAGCCGGATCGACGTGAGTCTTAACCTGAGCTTCGAGCCTAGCGATGCCGGCGGCGAGGCGAAGATCCAAATTCTCCGGCGCCAATTTTGATGCGGCCTCCATATATTCGGCCGCAGCATTAGCTTGGCCCAGTCCGGAAGCGATGGCGGCCTTCAATCGGAAAAAGGCAATTCTTGGCGCAGCTTCGGCGGGTGCGGGAACATTTTTGATGGCCGCCTGAGCTTCGGCGTACTGATGTAATCGCGCGAGTTGCAGTGCGCGTTCCAAGGAATCCGGAGGTGGTGTGGTCTGGGGCGCCTGTGCGTAGAGGATCCCCACGGCTACGAAAAGCTGCAGCGCTAAAAAGATATTCGCCAGTTTCACAGCCCCGCTATCGCCCTCCTATCCAGGGTGACTCGGTTATGTTGCGGACTTATGCAAACGTGTGAGAAAATCGCGCCCGTGCCCGCCGAAACTCCCCACCTGCAGCGACAACTGGGCCTGTTCGAAGCAATTTCAGCCAACATGCTGGAGATGATCGGCGTTGGGCCGTTTCTGACTATCCCACTGATTATAAGCACAATGAACGGTCCCCAGGCGATGCTGGGCTGGTTGTTAGGTGCGCTGGTGGCCATTTGCGACGGTCTCGTCTGGGCAGAGCTCGGCGCAGCAATGCCGGGAACCGGGGGACCATATCGATATCTCTCAGAAGCATACGGTCCCCGGCGTCTAGGCCGCCTAATGAGCTTCCTGTTTATTTGGGAGACAGTATTCCTCGCGCCACTTTCGATCGGAACCGGGGCGGTAGGCTTCGCCCAGTATACGAAGTTTCTTTGGCCGAACATGAGCTGGTGGCAGGGCAAGTTCGTTGCAGTAGTAGTTTGCCTGGTGATTACGAAACTACTTTACCGCGATATCCGGTCGGTTGGAAAGCTGTCCATTTTCTTGTGGGTAGTAGTGATATTCACGGCCATGGCGGTCTTGGCCGCGGGTCTTTCAAATTTTCACTTCAGCCGCGTCTGGGACTTCCCTCCCCACGCGTTCACGCTCTCCAGGCAGTTTTTTATCGGATTAGGCGGCGCCACATTGATCGCCATGTATGACTATGGAGGCTACAACAACGCGTGCTTCTTTGCAGGCGAAGTGCGGCGCCCGGAATATGTGATTCCGCGCTCGATCTTAATTTCGATTGCGCTGGTGGCGGTTCTGTATATGACGATGAACATATCGATCATCGGAGCTATTCCCTGGCGGGAAGCGATGCACTCGAATTTTATTGTGTCCGACTTGATGCAGCGCTTTTATGGTGCCACGGTCGCGAAAGTGATGACTGGCTTAGTTCTATTCACCACCTTTGCGTCGTTGTTCGCGGTGCTCCTGGGTTATTCGCGGGTGCCCTATGCGGCCGCGGCGGATGGGCGGTTTTTCGCCATATTTGGCCGACTTCATCCCACTAAGAATTTCCCCTCGTTTTCGGTGGCATTCCTCGGAATTGCCTCCGCGCTCGCCAGCTTGCTAGATCTCGCGGACTTGATCACGGCCCTGATCGTCATTCAAGTTCTAGTGCAATTTATGGCGCAGGTTGTGGCCGTCACATTGATACGGCGGAATCGGTCTGATATTCATCGACCGTTTCAGATGTGGTTTTATCCGGTGTCCAGCATTATTGCTTTCGCCGGATGGGGATTTATTCTGGCAGCCAGCGGCCTCAAATTTATTCTCTGGGGATTGGTCCTGGTCAGCTTGGGGATTGCAGCGTATCTCTGGAGGGCTCGCGTGCACGCGGAATGGCCATTTGAGCGAAATCAAGCCGAGGCCGCGACATGAGTGAGGGCCGACAACTGGATGTGTTGGTGGTTGGCGATCTGTTCATAGACCTCGTCATGAGCGGCTTTGCGTCCTGGCCCCAAGCTGGCGAAGAGGCAGTTGCCAAAGAATTCTGCCGAGAAGCGGGCGGAGGCGCTGCGATCACCGCCTGCGGTCTGGCGAAACTCGGCATCAAAGCCGGCGTCTTGGGCGCGGTCGGTGAGGAAGACGGTCGGTGGATTCTAGAGAGATTGGAGGCGCATGGCGTCGCTACTTCCGGCGTATATCTGAGTTCCAAAGAGCCTACCGCTTTTACCGTGTGCGTGTCCGGCCCGTCGGATCGCTCATATTTCACATACATGGGAGCGAATCGAGAACTGCCCGGTCTATTGTTGGATACCGTTAAAAGTGGAAAATTCTCTGGTGCGAGGCATGTGCACCTGGCCTGCGCGCCTGATCCCTCTACGCTGCCGACAGTGTTTGAAGCGCTCGTTAAGAATGGACGCAGCATTTCGGTCGACGTCGGGTGGCAACCTGAATGGCTCTCCGATAAGCGCAGCATGGCCGCCTTGCGCCAGGCAGATATTTTCTTTCCCAACAAGAGCGAAGCTTCACGGATGACCGGCGAGACGCAGCCGCAGAAGATGCTAGAAGTTTTTCAGCGCGCTGGCTTGAAGAACGTAGCGCTTAAGCTAGGCGCCAGTGGTGCGGCTGTTCTGAGTGACGGTAAAATCATCTTCCAGAAACCGGGCAGGATAGAGCCCGTCGATACCACAGGAGCCGGAGACTGCTTCGACACGGGCTTTCTTTACGCGTGGTTGCGCGGAGATGACGCGAGAACGTGTCTGCGAGTTGGCGCCGTGTGTGGCGAGTTATCCACCCGAGCCCTGGGCGGTATTTCGGGCTTCCCCAATAGAGAGGAACTGGAATCGACGATATGCACCGCAAAGTAAGCCTCATCGGCGGAGGTGGCGTGCGTGCTCCGCTGCTGATCCACGGACTGCTGCAGTCTCAAGCACTGCTCCAGATCGGTGAATTGCAACTCTTCGATATCGATCGTGGCCGAGCGGAATTGATGGCAGCACTGGGGCAAGAGATTGCGCGCGGTTTGGGAGTGAAGATGCGTCTCGTGGCCGCGGACTCGCTCGAAGCGGCCGTGGATGGCTGCGATTTTGTGGTGAGCAGCCTGCGCATCGGCGGTATGGCGGCGCGAGCGCAAGACGAGCGTATCGCTATCGAGCAGGGCCTCGCAGGACAGGAGACGACTGGACCCGGCGGAGTGGCCATGGCTCTTCGGACGGTGCCGGTAGCGCTAGCGCATGCGCGGGTCGTCGAGCGAATGGCGCCGCACGCCTGGTTTATCAATCTTACCAATCCTGCCGGGCTGATCACGCAAGCGTTAAATCAATACACCAAGCTTCGAATCGTGGGCATCTGCGATACACCAGCGGAGCTGTTTCACCGCATTGCGCATGTTTTGGGCGCATCGCCCAATGAGACGCATTGCGATTATGCGGGACTCAATCACCTGGGATGGGTACGCCGGGTTATCGTAAAGGGACAAGATGTTACTGCTTCGCTCCTCGAGAATGAAGAAGGGTTGCGGCAGCTGTACCACGCGAAACTATTTGACCCCTTGTTGATACGCACACTGAAACTTATTCCTTCGGAATATTTATTTTTTTATTACAGCCAACGGAAGGCCTATCAGAATCAGTTGCGTGCTGGAGCAAGTCGTGGCGAGGAATTGCTGCGACTCAATGCTCAGTTGTTTGCGCAGTTGCAATCGGAATCTCCGCGCGCGGGCCTGGAGACTTATCGGCGCTATCTGATGCAGCGCAACGCATCCTACCTGCGTATTGAAGCTGAAGCGGGTTCGGCATTCCGTGCCGTGCAGGACGAACCCGATCCCTTCGAAGCCGCAACCGGCTATCACCGGATCGCGGTGGAGGTGATGAGCGGCCTCGTCTCAGAAAAAACGCGGAAAGTGGTCGTGAATGTGCGAAATGAGGGCTGCATCGAGGACTTGGCTCCGGAAGACATTATCGAGGTGCCTTGCCTGGTTAGTAAAGCTGGCGTGAAGCCTACGCCGGTCGGTCGATTGCCAGAGAGTGTACGCGGATTAGTACTGGCGGTGAAGGGCTACGAGCGCACCGCAATTCGCGCGGTGCTTGAAAAATCATGGCCCGTCGCGCAGCTTGCCATGCTCGAAAATCCCATCATCGGGCAATGGGACATTGCCGAGAAACTCCGCGAAAGCTGGGCTGGAAGCGACTCGGAATTTCTAGGTTACTTAGCCGGCTGAGCCTGTCGGCAACGGCTACGCTGTCGAGCAGGTTCTATTGACAGCAAGGGGCAGCCGAACTAAATTGTACTTCGCCCCGCGCAAACGTATGCGGAAGACCGACACCCTGTGCACAAGCCTACTTCTATCAAAGATATCGCCCGGATCGCCAACGTCTCTTGCTCCACGGTTTCCCGAGCTTTACAGCGCAGCTCCCTCATCAGCAGCCGGACGACGGAGAAAATACAACGCATCGCCCAGGAATCGGGTTATCGCGCAAGCGCCATCGCCCGCGGATTGGTCACCCAGAGGACCAAGACGATTGGAGTGGTGGTTACCTCTATCGCCGACCCATTCGTGAGCGAGGTAGTGAACGGCATCGAAGAATGCGGTAACGATCACGGTTACTCTGTCTTTCTCGGCAACTCCAATGCCGACCCAGACCGTGAAAGAAAGGTTGTGCATTCGTTCGCCGAGAGGAGAGTGGATGGCATTGTGGTTACCTCGTCCCGCGTTGGCGCCTTGTACATACCGCTGCTTTCGGAAATGAAAGTCCCCATCGTGCTTGTCAATAACCAACACCCCGGTGAATTCGTTCACTCCGTAATGATTGACAATGTGCAAGGAAGCCTGGAGGCCACCAATCACCTCATCCAATTGGGACATCGGCGAATATCCTATGTCGGAGACCGCTTTGGGCACCAGTCCGACACGGAACGATTGGCAGGCTATCGCGCTGCTTTGGAGCGCGCGGACCTTCCCTTTCTTCCTGAATTAGTCATCCATGGCGACGGCCGATCGGAAGGGGGGATGGCCGCGGTAGAGACGCTGCTGCGCTTAGCGAATCCGCCTACCGCAATTTTCTGCTACAACGACATGACGGCTTTGGGCGCTCTTCGCCGAATTCATGTGAGTGGCCTGTGCGTACCGGACGATATTTCCGTGGTCGGGTTCGACGACCTGTTTATTGCCTCCTACACCTACCCACCGATTACCACGGTACGACAGCCAATGCGGCGTATGGGAACGCTGGCAATGGAGAGTCTTCTTGAGCTGATGTCGGGACGAGATTCTGCGGTCGCCATTAAAGTTCCTGCGAAATTGATCGTTCGAAACTCCACAGCACGCCCACGGCAGGAATAGAAGGATTAGTTTAGAATCGACGAGGCGGGTATAGGAATGGATGCAAACGTTTCCACTGCTCGATCCGGGTTCCCTGAGCTTGCCGTTAGAAGTTTATTTGAAAACACGATGGCGAGACTGCGATCGATTGAACACCACTAGGCTTGAAATATCACCGAGGAGACTCGTTTGAAGGAGAAGCTTCAGGTCGGCATTATTGGCGCAGGACGCATTGGAAAGTTGCACGCTGATACCCTGGCCTTTCGGCTGCCACAAGCTGGGCTCGTCGCGATTACGGACATCAACCGGGACACGGCCCAGGAAGTTGCCGCACGCTGCGGAATTGCGCAGGTTGCTGAGGACAGCGAGGAAATACTAGCCGACCCCAAAATTGAGGCAGTGCTGATCTGTTCCCCAACCGATACTCATGCCGATCTTGTGGTGCGCGCTGCGCAAGCGGGCAAGCATATTTTCTGCGAAAAACCGATCGACCATAGTCTGGCGAGGATCGACCGCGCGTTGATGGCGGTGGAAAAGTCGAAAGTTAAGTTTCAGGTAGGATTTAACCGGCGCTTCGATGCGAATTTTGCACGCGTGCGGGATGCAGTCAAGAGCGGTGAGATTGGAGCACCTCACCTGATGCATATTATCAGCCGAGATCCCGCGCCTCCTCCGATCTCCTACATCAAGATTTCCGGAGGCATCTTCCTGGACATGACCATCCACGATTTTGATATGGCGCGCTTCCTCGTCGGTGACGAGGTCGAAAGCGTGTACACGGCGGCGGCCGTGCGAGTGGATCCGGAAATCGGAAAAGCGGGCGATCTGGACACCGCGGTGATCGTGTTGCAGTTCCAAAGCGGGATAATCGGCACCATCGACAACAGCCGCAGGGCTGTCTACGGTTATGATCAACGGGTCGAAATTTTAGGCAGTAAGGGTGCTATCGCGACGGATAATCGCTACGCCAACCAGGCGACCGTAAGCACTGCTTCGGCGGTCCAGAGGGATCTGCCGATGAATTTCTTCATGGACCGTTACGCGGAAAGTTTCGTCACCGAGATGCGGGCGTTTGTCAAAGCAGTGCTCGAAGATAAGCCCACACCGGTATCAGGCATCGATGGACGAATCGCCGTGGTGATGGGGCTGGCGGCGCGCAAATCATACGACGAACGCAGGCCGGTGCGCCTGGAAGAAGTTACCCAGCCTCAACCGCTGCTCGTTTGATCGGCGTTCTCTCATTTAACGTTTGGGTTCTTGGGGAGACTTACGAGATTTGCAAAGAGGCGAAACGCCCCCGGTACTCCCTCGGGGAGTTGCCGGTAGAAGGCGTAAGCGTTGTAAATATAAATGCCCTTTCCATATCGCGCATACACCAGACCGCCATTCTGTGGCTCCTGCCCTTCATCGTGGGTCGACAGCAACGCTTCGTAGCGCGAATCCCAGGATTTCAAGAACTTTGAACCGCGTTCTTCTACCCAGCCTTCGAAGTCCTGTGGCGTGATCTGGTTGGGCCAGAGAAAGACGGGATTTTTCGGGTTAAGAAACTCGACCTTGGAGGCCTCGTCAGTAACTTCTTCTGGATTCGAACCCATCTCGTATGGATAGGGGCCGAAGTTATGATCGAATTCCGGCGTGTTGTACTGCACGATCATTACTCCCCCGTTCTTCACGTAATCAAGCAAACGCCCGTTGTACGTCTTCAACTCGTCGCGCGCCGCGTAAGCGCGAACGCCGAGGAGAATAACGCTGTACTTGGACAAATCAGCGGTCGCCACGTCGCTGGGCGTAAGAAAATTCACTCCTAGCCCAAGCGTCTCGAGCGAGCCCGGGACATCGTCGCCGCTTCCCATGATGTAACCGACATTTAATCCCTCAGCCACCTTTACATCGACACCGGTGGTGCGAAGGACGGCCGGGCGATAGAGATAATAGGGGCGCAACCCAGGATATCCCGTAACTTCGTATCCTTCTCTAAATTGCTTGCCCGCCATCGCCGCGACAGCAGTCAGCTGATAAGGCTTGTTCGATAGGCCAGCGGGCTTTACGTGGAATGTCACGAAATGTTCGTCACCATCCGCCGCGGTCGAAAACTCTGCGGAGGCTGGAACGCTCGTCCACCTAGGCGGAAGCTCCAGCATAATTGTCCCGTTTGCGGGCCCTTTGACATTGCTGCGCACTGTAGCTTTCACTGCAAACACCTTGGCATTCAGGGGTATGATTCCGCCTCTCGGGGTGATGCTCACGGATAGAGCTGGTCCCGTGACTAAGGGTTCCGGCACTACTCCCCATCCGTTTACTCGTTTGCTCGAGTGCACCACCTGACCCACGCGAATGGGCGTACCATTGAATCGGAATTCAGCCCATGCCTCGAGCGGATACGGCGACAGAGGTTCGTTCAGATATTTGGTATCAATAATGTCGTAATAAGATTGCTCGATATCAGGGCGCGTGAAATACGGCCGCGTGTATTGGGCATCGCCCGGTACCGTAAGATCGATGCGTGAATCGACAGTCTTCTCATTGACTAGTTCTCCGCGCACTTCACCCGGACTTTTGATCCCCCAGTCCCTGCCGTCAGAAGCTACGATCTTGATTTGCTCCAAAGTTACCGGAAGAGAACTCTGATTTACGGCGTGCACTTTTATGCCAATTTTCTGGCCAGGAACGATGACGCGCGTCGTGTCCGGGTCACCCATAAACATCGCATACAACGGATTGGGCTCGACCTCTGGCGCCAGCACCGCGGCAAAAGAAAGTCCCAGCGCCTCAGCCAGAGCGTTATTGAATTGGGCTTGCTTCGTTTCCAGTTCGAAAACGATGCTGTACTTGTCATCCGCGGATAAGTTGCTCGCTTTTGCCTGCGCAATGAGTTTTGTCGTTTCTTTCCATCCTTCGGCAAGTTGTGGAGCAATTTTCTCAGGATTAGCAGCCGAAAAATGGGCAATGGCACCTTCCACGGATTCGTTCACGCGCTTCAGTCCCGGTAACAGAAATTCCGCGTTCCCGATTTTCGGCAGGGTGGCAATGCCCATGAGCGAGATATCAATTCCGTCAAAGAACGACTTCTCCTTATCTACCGCGGGAACAAGTGATGCGTAGCGATGGTAGGTGCTCGTCATCGGCCCCGCCTTAGGTATCATGCCTCCTCCGGTCTGAGATTTCTGCTGACCCAACCCTTCGCGGGATACTTGCGCGTACGACATGCCCAGCACCGGATCGTATTCGCCCTCTGGAATTTCCACGTTTACCGCCAGCGTCTTGTCCTCTTCCCCAAACCACGGTGTCCTGGCGTAGTCTTTCAGCGGAGTCCAGGGTTTCAAACCTGCCGCAATCTGATCCGGGAATACATGGGGGTCGCCCGCTGCCTTGAATACTTCCTGCGCCACGGCCCCCGCCGTCTGGTGATTGCCATGCCCATCCGAAGGTGCTCCCACGAACACGGAAGTAATCACCAGAGGTCTGGTCATGCGCACTACACGGACTACGTCATACAACACGCGATCGTGCGTCCATTTGGCAATTGATTCGGCCTTAGTTTTTGAGAAACCGTAGTCCACCACACGGGTCCAATATTGGTCGACTCCATAGTAGCGGTCGGCGGCCAGGAGTTCTGCCGTTCTCACCAGGCCCAGGCCGTCAAAATAATTCGCTGACATGACATTTGCGCCGCCTTCGCCGCGATTCAGCGTCAGGAGCGTTACGCGCGCGCCTTGCCCGCGAGACTCATACGTCAGCATGCCGCCGTCCTCGTCATCCGGATGAGCCGTAACCATAATCAGGCTGGCGCGCGTGTGCAGTTTCTTTAGGCTCTGCCACACGCCGGATGAACCGCGATTGATGGGCAGCTCGATAGAATTCAGCTTGGGCTTGATCGACGAGTCATACGGGGTTTGTGCGTACACCGTCATATTTAGTAGCAAAAATAGACCTACGAAAACGATGCGTTTCATCAATGACCTCATCTCGTTAGGCACTTGAAAGTAGTTCAGAGGGGCACAGGTTTCCCAGCGTTGCCTTGGTGGAAATGCCGGCCGCTTCCGGGCTGGAGTCGAATCCGGAAGCGGCGGGCATTTTGCCTCGACTAAAAATAAAACTTCAATGCAAACTGAAGCTCACGCGGGTCAGTGATGGTGGATGAAATTTGCCCGAAATTCCCGCTCGGGAAGAAAGATGCAGGATTCCCAAAGGCGGGGTGATTGAAAGCATTGAATAGTTCTACTCGGAATTCAAAGCGCATGGTTTCTGTAACTGGAAAACTCTTGAAGACGCTAAAATCTACGTTAGTGAATCCCGGCCCGTGATATCTGCCAGCACCACAGTTGCCGAATTGCCCCGCAGAGGCCACGGCGAACGCAGCCGGGTTTAACCATACGCCGGTGCGTGGATCGTTTGATGCGCCGGACCTGGCATTACCGATGCAATTGGGCCTAGGATTAAAACTGCCGGTTCCACTAAAATCTGGAGCGTTAATTTGGACAGGGACACCGGTTTGCTTGGCCAGAATTGCGTTTACCTGCCAGCCGCCCAGCACACCATTGGCAACCCCACCTTGGTCCATGTACTTCCTACCCTTTCCGAAGGGCAGTTCGTATACGAGATTAGCGACGAAGCGGTGTCGGACGTCAAACATGGAATCGCCGCGCTCGGCCGCGTAGTTGTAAGCGTTTTGAGGGAAAGCACCACCCGTCAGATTGTCAACGAAATCAGAAATGTTGTGACTCCACGTATAGCTGACGCCATATGCCATCCCGTGCGCGAAACGCCGCTTGAGCGAGACAAGCAGCGCATTGTAATTGGAGTTCCCGTCGTTAGTGGCAAGTTCCAGAAATGCATGGTTTCCAGCGGAATCGTTCAAGTTGGCATATGGGAAGACAACAACCGGATTGCCTTTGCTGTCGAAGGTGCCGGTGAAAACGCCTTGGTTCCCGTTGCGCAAGCGATTCATTTTCCTTGCAAAGTTGCCGACATAGCTCACGTCCAAAGCCGTATTGTTGCCAAGTTCAAACTCTGGACCGAAACTGACTTGCTCCACGTAGCTCGTTCGCTGGTTGGGATCCTGTGCGCGAATCTGCAGTTGGGCTAGGTTGAGAGGTCCGGAAGTTAGTTTCGCGAGCGGGAACCCGTCTTTCAGCTGGAACTCGGTTGTGGAACTGCCTTGAAACTGACTCAGACTGTAAGAATTCACGAATGGCGGGTTTAGCGCAAGAATGCTTTCCGAACCGATTCTCACCGAGTGCTGATAAAAAACGCCGTATCCCCCGCGGAAGGTAACCCTTTCCCAGGGGTGATAGCTGAATCCGAAGCGTGGGGCCCAGTCATTCCGGTCGGGATGAATCAAGGATCGGTTGAACAAACCCGAAGCGCCTGAGGCGACCGTGACTAACCCACCGCCATTAGCCGGAGTAAAGTTGGACAACTGGTTTTGGTGGTTGAGGTTTGGTGTAAATAGTTCGTAGCGCACGCCATACGTAATGGTGAGGTCTTTCCGCACGCGCCAAGTGTCCTGCCCGTAAAAACTGTTCCCGTATTGATAATTGTGCACCACGGTAGGCGTGACGAAAACAATCGAGTCCACATTGCCCAGTAGGAAGTCAGGGAGGCCAAATGCACCTTTGGCCGTATAGATGCCATTCACGCCGATTTCGCCCTGTGGTGCTCGGATATCCAGGAAGTTGTTGCTGAAGTGCCGATGCTCATAACCAAACTTAAAGCTGTGTGCGCCTTTGAGCCAGCTCAGGTTGTCCAAAATCTGCCAAACCTGCGAAATCTGAAACTGCGGACGCCACGGCGATGTTCCAAGCCGCGTTAATCCATTGATCTCGATAGGCGGCAGGCCGGCAGTATTTGGCCCCGCGGGAATGCCAGTGAGCCCGTATTGTGAAGCGGCGGAACTGCCCAATTGCACGCCGATAGGATCGCTGTGCGCATAGTCACGATTGAATCCGAATCGCAACTCGTTCAACAGGTTCGATCGAACCGTATCATCCCAGGACAACGCAACAGATCGTTCGTGAATACGATAATCGGTAGCAAAATCACCATTGCCCGCGATGATTGGATTATTAGTCCAGGGTGGATCCTGCTTGCTTATGATGAACTGGCTGAATCGTCCAAACAGACGGTTGCTGTTGTTGAGGTTGTGGTCAATTCGCACATCGAAGGAATGAGAATCGTTTGGAACCCCAGTTTGGAACTGGTAGTTTGGTCCCGCAAATGAACCCGGCACGCCCTCTACCGCCACCGCGGCAGGAATGTTGGGAGCGGGAAATAGCGCAACCAACTTGGCGGCTGTCGGATCGATGCAATTACTGGCAATCGTCCTCGTCGCCGGGTTGACACATCCGGCCTGACCGGCGACCGGTGAACTGTTCAGAGGAATTGCACTAGAACCTGTGAAAGGAAGTTCACTGAAGTTTCCCGTTTTCATTAGGGGAGTTGGGACCGTGGAATTGACAGTTGTGGCTTTCCGGCTAGTAAAGAATTGGAAGTCTCCAAAGAAGAAAGTCTTATTCTTCACAATGGGTCCGCCAATCGTGGCACCATACTGATTCTGCGAAAAATGGCCGCGAGGAACTCCGTTCTGGTTGTTGAAGTACGAGTTTGCATCGAACACATTGTTTCGAACGTATTCCCAAACGTCACCGTGAAACGCATTCGTTCCGGACTTGATGCTAGCGTTGATTACCGCACCGGCGGACGTACCGAACTCAGAGGAATAGGTTCGGGTTTGGATGCGAAATTCTTGCAGAGCATCGGGCGGGGGCTGAATCACTTGCACGCTACTCTCCTGCAAGTTCGTTGACCCCGAGTTGTTGTCGATCCCGTCCAAGGAAAAGTAATTCTGAGTTTCCCAATTGCCGTTCGAACTGAAACGGTCCGGCGCGGTGTTGTTCTGGTTTACATAGTTGCGCTGAATACCAGCCTCCAGGAGCGCCAGATCTGAATAGCGGCGTCCGTTGAGTGGCAGGTCATTAATTTGCTCGGCCTGCACCACTCCGCCGATATCGGCGCTCTCCGTCTGGAGCACGGGCGTAACGGAAGAAACCTCAACCACCTCGCTCGATGATCCCACTTTCAAGCTGAAGTTCACTGCAGGGCGCGATTGCACGTCGATCTGTATATTGTTGTGCACCGCAGTTTGGAAATTCGGTGCCGAGGCACGCACCGAATAGACGCCGGGAATAACCGCACTGAATTGATACGCGCCATCTTCGTTTGTTGTGACGGAGACGGACACGTTTGTAGCCTTATTCTCAAGCGTGACGGTCGCGCCAAGAATAGCCGCGTTACTCGCATCTGTCACAGTGCCTACGATCGACCCTGTGTCGATTTGAGCGAAAGCCAACGACGGATATAGTAAAAGGATCGCTGCTAGAACAATGCCGACGGCGGACGTTAGACCACGGACGAAATACCCCATTTGTACCCCCCCAATCCTGAATCTGAAAGTCAGGTGTTCCCCGAGTGGTGCAAACGTTACCATAAAAGCTTTTCTTGTGGAAACACATTCTTCGAGGAATCCTTCCGAGGGCCAGGTGGTGATGGACAAGACCAGGAGAAATCGGCAACCTCCTCCCGACAGGACTGTGCCCATTTTTCGGATTGCGCCGAAAGCGGCCAGACATTTACCCTTTTCAGGAGCTGCTGCAAGCGTGTGCCTGGCAATAGGTTTGAATAATCGAGCGGTTTTCAATGGAGCCTAATGGAAAGCTCGGCATCGGCTTTATGAATAGACGTCAATTCCTATGGTCTGCAGGCAGTTTCGCCGCCCTTGGTCGCGCGGCGGTACTTCCCCCTCTCTTCCGCGAAATCCCCTCGTCCGCCAGCGGGATTGGGTGGGTTCACGAGAATGCCATGTCCCCGCAAAGATATCTTCCCGAGACACTCGGCCCTGGTTGTGCATTCCTCGATTATGACAACGATAGTTGGATGGACATCTATCTCGTAAATAGCGGACGGTCCGAGTTTTACCAGCCAAAACAGCCGATCCGCAACGCCTTGTACAGGAATAACCGCGATGGCACGTTTACCGATGTCACCGAGAAGGCTGGGGTGCAGGGTGGAATCTTTGGCATGGGAGTCGCCGTCGGCGACTATAACAATGATGGTTACCCCGATCTGTTTGTCACCGGCTGCGGCCGCTCGTTGCTCTACCACAACAATGGCGACGGCACCTTCACCGATGTCACTCGCCGAGCCGGACTCAACATCCCCGGCTGGACCACCAGCGCGGTCTGGTTTGACTTCGATAATGACGGCCGCCTGGACCTCTTCGTCTGCAATTTTGTCCGCTACTTACCTGAGGATCGACTCTCGTGTGGCGACAATGGCGCTGGACAAAAATATTATTGTATTCCGCGCGCTTTTCATCCGACGGCAAGCTATCTCTTTCACAACAACGGAGATGGCACGTTCGCGGAGGTAGGGCATGGCACCGCAATTGGTAGATCTTTTGGCAAAGCCCTAGGCGTTGTGGCTACCGACATTAACAATGATGGACGAATGGACCTGTTCGTTGCGAATGATACCGTTCAAAATTTTTTGTTCGTCAATCGTGGCGGAAACCAGTGGGAGGAAACCGCGCTGACTGCCGAAGTGGGTTTCAGCGAGAGCGGCCAGGTTCGGTCCGGCATGGGAGTCGACTCTGCGGACTTCGATAACGACGGCTGGCAGGATCTCTTTGTAGCCAATATCGACCAAGAAATATTTTCGCTCTATCGCAATCTGAAGAACGGGACTTTTGTTGACGTCGCGCAATCACAATCCATCGCTCAGGCCACACGGCTCCTGAGCGGTTGGGGGTTGCGTTTCTTCGATTACGATAATGACGGAGACGTCGATCTGATAATTGCCAACGGCCACCCCGACGATATGGTCGGGCAACGGTCCCAAAGCGTTAAATACCGGGAGCCGCTGCTCTTGTTCCAGCAGAAGAATGGGCATTTCCGCGATGTCAGCGCGGATGCTGGCCCGGCGTTTTCCAGGGAATTTTCGGCGCGCGGCCTTGCCATCGGTGATATGGACAACGATGGAAGGCTTGACGTGCTCATTGGTGTCAATGGAGGTGCCCCTCTCCTGCTTCAGAACAGCTCGGGCGCGGGCAACCATTGGCTGGGAGTCAAACTGCAAGGCACGAGCTGCAATCGAGACGCTATTGGAGCTCGCCTCACCTGGTCGGCGGGGGGGAAGAAACATTCTCGCCAGGCGACTGGCGGAGGAAGCTATCTCTCCGCTCACGATCCGCGACACATCCTTGGTGTCGGACCAGCAACCAAACTAGATTGGCTCGAGATTCGGTGGCCAGGGCCGTCTTTGCGTATTGATCGCTACACGGATCTGTCCATAGACCGGTACATTTCCATCGTCGAAGGAAAGGGCCTTAGCTGATTTTCACCCCGGCGGGTTACGAATGGTTGGGAACCTTCGCTCCCGTGCCCTCTTCGATCGTGACGTAGCGGTCGATAGGTAAGTCCGTGAAGCGTTCGACAAGACTGCTGGGTCTCGGCCACTTCACTTGAACCCAGTCGATCTTGGCACGTTGACCAATTCCCAAGACCATGCGCGGATCATGTGACGACAGGAAACTCCCGCCGCCCACTTTCGATTGTTGCCGCGTGAGGTCGCCCGCTTGCCAGGCTATGCGTGCGCCAATGGCATCGCGATTGGCCCTTTTCCCGACGAGGCGAATCCCCAGCCAATGATTCCCCGCAGCGAAGGAATTGCGCAGCAATATTGGTGCGCCATTGTTAACGGCCACTAGAACATCTACTGCACCATCGTTATCAAAGTCACCGATCGCCAGACCGCGACTGGCAAAGGATTTCTGAAAAATGGGACCGGATTTCTCACTGATGTTCTCAAACACTCGCTGGGAGCGGGCTCCTGTATTTCGAAAGAGCAAGAGAGGCTCAGCATACTTCACTCCGCCCGCACGCGTTTCCACTTTGTCATCGGGATGGCCGTTGGCGATAAACAAATCGAGGTTGCCATCGTTGTCGATGTCAAAGAATTTCACGCCCCAACCGCTCATCTTTACCGTCGTTTTCCCAATATTGTTAGGAAGAGCCAGGTCGTCAAACGTTCTGTCGTGATTGTTGCGATACAACGAATACATTTCGCGATCGACGTTGGTTACAAAAAGATCGAGCCAGCCATCGGAGTTATAATCCGCTGCGTCCACGCCCATGCCAGACCTGGCGCTGCCTGCGGCGCTGTAGGCCACGCCGGCTTCAGTGCCGATATCGAGAAACTTTCCGTTGCCGCGATTCAGGAAAAGAAAGTTGGCGACAGTGTCGTTGGCGACAAAGAGGTCCATGTTTCCATCATTGGTGATGTCGCAGGCCACGGCTCCCCATGCCTTGCCCGGATATTGCGCGATTCCGGACTCCTTGCTGACGTCGGTGAAGGTTCCATCGCCGTTGTTGTGAAAAAGCCAGCTCGGCATCGGTTCGTAAACGCGAGGAACGCAATAAAAGCGATCTCCGGTCGCGGTGTTCCCGCAGAATTTGTTTAGCTCCTTACGGAAGTCAACAAATCGGCAGACAAAAAGGTCCAGTTTGCCGTCGTTGTCGTAGTCAAACCACACCGCGCTGGAAGCCCAGCCTGGAGCCCCGACGCCGGCTTTTTCGGTGACATCGGTAAAAGTGCCGTCTCCGTTGTTGTGGTAAAGAATGCTGCGACCATACTGCGTGACATACAGATCCGTGAAGCCATCGCCATCATAGTCCGCCGCGGCCGCACCCATCCCGTAGCCGTTACCAGCTACGCCAGCCTTTTCTGTGGCATCGGTAAAAGTGCCGTCGCGATTGTTGCGATATAACGCGTTGCGAAGCGGAGGTTGCGGATCATAAAAGTCGCAACGCCCGCTATTGACCAGATAAATGTCCATCCAGCCGTCGTTGTCATAATCGAGGAAAGCGCAGCCAGCGCCAGTCGTTTCCGGAAGATAATACTCGGGAGACCTGCCATTTACGTGTTGCCAAGTTATGCCGCTCTGAGATGCTGGGATCGAAGTAAACCGAGGACCGAGATCTGATTCGTTTCTGGGCTCACCCGCAAAATGCGACAGTGAGCTGGCGATTTTCCCAGAGAAAATGTTTGGAATTGCGAGACAACCGATGCTCAGCGATCTTAGAAACTCCCTGCGCAAAACAAAACGAGCAATTGGCGGGCGGCTAGACATGGATTCGGTGTGTGAGTATTCATCTTAGCGCAAAATGCGAAGCAGAATGGGAGGCACCACCATCAGTAGAGCAGAACCGACAGGAACGAAGACTCCGCGGGAGACACCACGTCGCTCGGCAACAAATCCAACGGCCGGAGGAAGGACGATGGCCCCCAACCAGCCGCCCGTCGTTACCAGGCTGATGGCGCTGCCCACCAGCGATGGAAAGTAAGAACCTGCAAGACCCAACGCGGTTGGGAATATAGCAGCCATAAACCACCCCGCGCCCAGTGTGGACAGCGCTGTCAACGCTCGGTTGCGGAGAGTGAAGATTCCCGCGAGACACACGACGGACCCCAGCGCGCTAAAAAGTAATACGCGCTCCGGACCGAGTGCGACCAGCGTCCACTGGCTGGCCCAGCGGCCCGCAATCATGGCCAACGCGAAAGCAGAAATCATTCTCGACGCAGCTTTTTGCGAGTAGCCGCGTTCTGTCGTAAAAAAAGTTACGGTCCACGTCCAAAACGAGAATTCCGTTCCTACGTACAAGAAGACGAGAAACATCAGAAGTAACAGCCGAGGCTGTCCCAACAAGGCGCCGGCTTGCGCCAGAGGGAAGCCTTGACTCGAAAGAGGCTGTGGAAATGAGAGTGCCAGGTGGAAAATAAACGCCAGCACCGTCAAGCCGCTGGAAGCTTTTAGCACGCCGGAAAAACCGCGTCGGCGCAATACTGGCATAACGACAAAGGGAGCGACGAACGCGCCTACCCCGAAGAAAAGGTTCAATAGGTTCGCCGCAACTTCCCGCTGGCTGCTGTTGACCAGCGACATCGCGGTGTTTTCACCCGCCACCACCATCGAACCGCCCAGACCCAGAACGAACGCCAACGCGTATAACGTATTCGACGAACGGACCAGGCTTAGCCCCCAAAAAGCGCCGGCGACAAGAAACAGGCCAAGACACACCACCCGTTTGGTGCCTAACGCGTCCATGGCTAGCCCGGCCGGAACGGCGGACACCAGCAGGCCGACCGAGATGACCATGAAAAAAGTCGCAGCTTGCGCTTTTCCCAGCTTTAGTTTTTCCACCAGATTCGGCAGGACAATTCCCAACATCGCGTTGAGGTAGCCGTAGATGAAAATCCCGAGCCAAGCCGCAAGAATGAGATATCTCCCACCAGCCACGCCGTAACCTCCTGCGCTGCAATCCTAGAATTTTGCGAATCGCAAGGACAACATTTTGTTCTTATTCTCGCGATACGAAAACGTCAGCCGCGCTTGCCGCTGCGCCAAGCCGATCCCGCCCACTGTTTCTTGATGTAATCGGAAGCCATGAAAGCGACTGCCTGGATCGTCAGAGACGGGTTGAAGCCAGCATCGGTAACCAGCACGCTTCCATCCGTGACAAACAAATTGTCGGCATCGTGACTCTGGCAGTAGCGATTTACAACCGAAGTCTTCGGATCGTCTCCCATTCGGCAGGTGCCGTTCTGGTGGTCGCCTACACCACCCCGGCCGTTCACGCCGCGCCAAGTTTTTAAGGCGCCCGCTTCTTTAAGCAGTTGCTCGCCTTTATCCATCACGAAGTCGGCAATCTGAAAATCCACCTTGCACCAGGAATGCGTGATGCGCGCAACCGGCACGCCCCAGGCATCGCGGACCTTGGGATCCAGGTCCACACAGTTTTGTTCTTGGGGAATAGCCTGGCAGTTGCTGCCCATGTGAATGTAGCGCCGAAAATATTTACGCTGAAATTCTTTGTGAGCCTTGCCCCAGGCAGGTTCGCCGGGCGGCCGAGTAAAGGCAAATTCGACCGGCAACGTGCAGTAATAGTTATACATATAGCCGCCGCCCGGGATGTCGCGGGTGCGCGGGTGATTCCAGTCGTTGAAAGCGATGGAGGGACCAGGCCCTTTGTCATGTGGAATCTCGTTCTCGAAGAGTCCAAAGGTATCGGCGCCCGTGTGGTCATTTAGATTGCGTCCCACCTGTCCCGATGAATTGCCCAAACCGCGCGGATGAAATTGGTTTGATGAATTCAAGAGTAGCCGCGCAGATTCTGTTGCCGAACAGGCCACAATAATCAAGTTAGCGCGTAGTTCGTGACCTTGCTTCTTGTCGTCAAAATACTGAACGCCATCCGGTCGGCCGTTAGCATCTGCCAGGATGCGAGTAACGAAGGTGTTAGCCAGCAGTTCGCATTTTCCCGTTTGCAGCGCCCGGGGAAGCATGGTGACGTGCGTTCCAGATTTTGCTTTCACTTCGCAGTTGTGCGCTAAGCACCACACACACTGAACGCATGCCATGCGGCCCTGATAAGGTTTCGTCAGAATAGCGAACGGCGGAGGAAAGGGATGCCATCCCAGACGCAGGCCGGCATCGCGCATGATCTCGCCTTGCAGGTTGAGGGGAAGCGGGGGAAGCGGAAACGGTTTTTTCCTGGGTTCCGCAAACGGATCTGCGCCAGCCAAGCCAGCTACGCCCAACTCATACTCGGCCTTTTCGTAATACGACTCGAGGTCATCGTAGCTGATCGGCCAATCTTCAATGGATGTTCCCGGCAGACTCCCATAGGTTGATTTCATCTTGAAATCTTCACGCTTGAACCTCCAAGCCGCGGCCCCATATGCTACCGTGGCACCTCCTACAGCAGCCGCTGTTTTTCCATAAGGGTCGTCAATGCCTGGATATACGCGTCTCGCGATTTCGCGATCGTGGTAACGAAAGGTACGGGGATTGGCATAGACGGAGGGCCCGTACGCAGGGGGTACGGAGTATTGGGACTCGAGCTCGCTGTGATTAAAATGCGCAGGCGAATAGTGCTTGCCGCGTTCAAACACCACCACCCGCAATCCGGCTTCGGCAAGCTCTTTAGCAACAATTCCGCCTCCCGCGCCGGATCCAATGACGATAGCATCCACCTTTTTCTCCAGGGGCATGTTTATCCTTCGAAATGGAGCATCTTCCAACTGGTGTGCTCGTCTTTCTCGCCAGAATGATGAACTACGCCGTAGTAGCCTTCCAAGGTATGCTGCAAAAGCAGCTTGAAGAATTGCGAGCCGCGTGATTCCGTCGCGTCCGCAGACTCCAGTTTTTTCAGAACGACCACTTGTTGCTCTGGCAGAAGAGAAACAAACGCCTGCTGAAATTGTTTATGGCTGGTGTCCTCCACTATCTGCAGCCCTGCTTCATAGACGTCTCTGTAGAATTTCCCAAACGGACCCGCCAAGACGGTATCGATGTAAGAGACTACGCCGGCTTCCGTGGCCCCGGCAAAATCGTCCGCCGGGACGAGTTGCTCGACCAGTGCTCCCACGAGCAGTGCTTGAGATTTGTTAAAGAATTTCAATACACCCGGAGCAGCCAACTCCATTCCGGAAACAGGCCACGCTGCAAAAGCAGCCGTGCCGCCAGCGGCCACGGACCTTAGGAAATGCCGGCGATCCACATACTCAGACATTTCTGACCCCCGAATTCGTTCCTTATCGGCGCGCCCGCACTTGTCTTCGCCGGGCTATGCTTCCACAGCGATGGATGTATATCACAGGTCCGCAGGAACACCCTGCCAAACACAGGAAAGAGCTTCGCAGGGGAACCAAGCACGGTGGCGAAGTGTCCGCGCCGAAAAGAGAAAAGTACAAGGTAGATCCCATGTCATAACTGCAATGAAGTGAATTCGTTCTAACCGTTTAGCGGAGGGGCGCCAAACCGTTTTGGGGACGAAGTCGCCAAAGATGGCTTTGATTCCTTTTATTTCTACCATCTATTCAAAAAAACACTTGACAGGGCTTTTTGACTCGTTATAGAAATCGCTAAACTAGAATAACCGATTAGTTCACCGATGGGGCGCATGCTGCTAGTTACGTTTTACGGCCCAGTGAGCAACAAGACTTTGGGGTGTTCTTAAGGAGGCGGAATGCACGTTTTTTGCCGCAGCATAATGCTCATTTCCATATGTGGATTGCTGGTTGCTCTGGGCTTTGCCCCCGCTTTGCGGGCTCAGGTGGACACCGCAAGCATCGTCGGGACGGTGCAAGACCCTAGCGGCGCAGTTGTGCAGGGCGCTCGCATAACCGTCACGAATTTGGCGACGAACGAGTCTCAAACCATCTCCGCCGGTGAAAACGGCGCGTACCTCTTTCCGTACCTGCGCGTGGGCACTTACTCCATCACCGTTGAAGCTTCCGGATTCAAGAAGGCAGTAGTGAGTGATATCACGCTCAATGTGCAGGATCGCAAGGGCGTTGATATCACGTTAGAAGTGGGCTCCGCCGCAGAAGAAGTAAAAGTGACGGAAAGCGCTCCCCTGCTGGACACGCAAGGTGCGGATGTGGGTCATGTGATAGATGCGCAGCAGGTGGCGGACTTGCCGTTAAACGGCCGGCGCTACGATGAACTGTCCTTATTGACCGCCGGCGTAAACCCCGCGCCAGGTTTTGTAAGTAGAGCCGAGGGTACGTTCAGCATCAACGGGAATAGCTCAACGCAGAACAATTTCACGCTGGACGGCGCCGACAATAATTCCTATACAACCAACCAACAGGATCAAAGCACGCAAAGCGTTCAGCCCGCCGTAGACTCGCTCGCCGAATTCAAGCTGCAAACGCGCGACTACAACGTTGAATACGGCCGGAGTGCTGGAGGTGTGATCAATGCCGCCATCAAATCGGGCACCAATCAGCTTCACGGCGATGTTTATGAGTTCATCCGGAACGATAAGCTCGACGCCAAAGACTTTTTTGCTCCCCCAGGCCAGAGCCTGCCATTCCAGCAGAATCAATTCGGCTTTACCCTCGGCGGCCCTATCCGCCGAAACAACACGTTCTTCTTTATAAATTGGGAGGCCACGCGCATCCGCCAGGCCGCGCCGATAATCGGGACGGTGCCAACTCCATTAATGCGGCAGGGAAACTTCACAGAGTTTCCGGCAGACCAGGTCCCCACGTCTCCTTCTATCGCCCCGCTAGCGCAATTCTCGAATTGCATAAACAACGGAGTTATGAAGAGCAGTTGCATTGATCCTACAGCTGCTTTAATTTTCGCGCTTTATCCAACACCCAATACAAACCGGTCCCAAGAAGGAGTGGCTGGAAGCTTCAGTGGGAACAACTATGCCACTACCGTAAAAAATATGCGGGATTCCGACGAGGCCGCCGCCCGCATCGATCATAAGTTCAGCGATTCAGACAGCGTATTCGGTCACTTCGTCGTGTATGACCTACGCTTGTTCAAACCTGGCATTTTTACGCTAACGAATCCCATCGCTGACGGGACGGCCGATTCTACCTCCGGAAACAACCTTGATCGCGGCACCAATGTCACGATGTCTTGGGTTCATGTCTTCAAGCCTGTCCTGGTCAACAACGCGCAGTTCAGCTTCAACCGGGCCGCTTCTCATTCTCAACAGGTTCCCCTCGGCAAGAACGTTTACAGCCAGTTTGGACTAAAGGGCATTCCGGATTTTCCCGGTATTACCGGGGGCCTTCCGGAATTCGATGTTTCCGGGTTTGCACAGCTGGGAAGTCCAATGTGGCTGCCGCAAAACCAATTTGCGCAAGTTTGGCAATTGAAGGACACCCTGGTGTACGTGAAAGGCCCGCACACGATCAAGACAGGCGTGGAGTTGCGGCGCGATGCAGTCAATTTCCTGGACCTTTGCTGCAACCGCGGGAATTTGAGCTTTAGCGGGCAATATACTGGCCAAGGAATCACGGATTTCCTGCTGGGATTACCGAACCACGTAGAGCTCGAAAATCTAAACGTCGCACACGTTTACCGAAATGGCCTGAATGCCTTTGCTGGTGACACTTGGCGAGCGACGCAGCGCTTGACTGTCAATTACGGAGTTCGCTATGAGTACTCGAGTCCGCTGATCGAGCGCGACAACCACGTCACCAATTTCGATCCCACTGCTAACGGCGGACAGGGCGGACTGGTTACCGTTGCGCCCAACGCGTCTGGGACTTTCGAGCGCACCACAGTTCACCCAACTCGAAACCACTTTGCGCCCCGCCTGGGAATCGCTTACCAAATTACTCCCAAGCTGATTCTTCGCACTGGCGCCGGTGTGTATTACGAGAACTACTACCGATACGGAAGCGAGAGCCAGTCGGCTTTGAATCCACCGTTCCTGGTGGACGCGCAACTCAACCGCAACTCATCGCAAGCGCCGGGAATTTTCTTGCAGAATGGCTTTCCGTCAAATTTCCTCAATCCTGTAAGCATCACGGACATTGCTGCGGTGAGCCAACTGTTCATCCGGGCCATTGACTCGCACATCGTCCCGTCCACGATCTATCAAGGAAGTTTCGGCTTGCAGTATTCCCTGGCCCCGACCCTGATGATCGAAACAGATTACGTTTGGAATCGTGGCCGGCATCTTTGGAGTCTGACGAACGTTAACCAGCCAAATCTGATCACGCCAGGCTCAGCCCCCGTCATCCCATTTCCCACTTTCGTTTCCGATGGGTCTCCCACCACTATTGAATGGCTCGACAGCGGCTTGAATTCCACTTACAACGCTCTCCAAGTAAGCTTGGACAAAAAAATGTCGAGAGGCTTGGTTTTCCACGTAGCCTACACTTGGAGCAAAGCGTTGAGCCAAGCAAGCGACTTTGAAGCCGGGTTGCGCGGGACACAGGATCGGTATCGACGCAACCTCGACTGGGGTTACTGGGACAACGATACTCCGCATCGTCTCGTTACAAGCTTCACCTACGCTTTGCCGGTTGGTGAAGGACATGCATTCAATCCATCCGGCGTACCCGGCAGAATTCTCGGCGGTTGGCAATTTAATGGAATTGTTACCTATGCGAGTGGCCAACCCCTAACGATTGGCATCACGTCCGATACGAGCGGAGCCAATAGCGGCAATCGTCCCGATTGTACGGGAAAGTTTACTGCTAACTTTCAGCAGTCGCTCAATGGATGGGTGGACCCAGTCGGCTATGCGACCCCCGCAGCTTTCCACTTTGGGAATTGCAGCCCGACACCTGGTCCGAGAACACCAGGAATCTCGGTTTGGGACATGTCCCTCTTCAAACAAATTCCGATCACGGAGAGCAAGTCGTTCCAGTTTCGCGTTGAGGCATTTAATATTTGGAACAAGCCCCAATTCGGAAGTCCAGGGAACCTGCAGTGGAATACAAATACCGGCAACAATTCGCCGGTTCCGGGATTCGGCGTGATTACAAGTACCAGACCAGGCAGTACGCCTCGCCAACTGCAGTTAGCGCTCAAGTTTTACTTCTAACGACGCGGCCAAGGCCAGCACCGATCTACTGCCCGGGCTTCGGTCAGCAGACTTAGGCAATAAAAAAGAGGAAGTAGGCTATGGAGCGTCGCCAATTTTTGCAGATCGGTGCACTTGGAGCGCTGGCCTTTACCCGTGGACCCGCACTCTTGGCCGACGACAAGTCGCAAAAATTCAAAATCGGCATGGCGGCAACCACCTGGCTTTCGGCGGCTCCGTCCATGGCCACCTATTGGAGGGCCGCGGAAGCAATAGCTTCTTTAGGTATCGGCGCCACCGAAGCAGATAACAGTAAGACTCAATTTGAAGTCGTTTTTGGAAAGAAACCAGCTGAATTCCTCGAGCGCTCCCGGAGAACAGGCGTTCACCTGATGGGTGTTTACCAAGCCCTGTTTTTGCACGATGTGGCGAAGCGGGAAGAGATGCGATCAAAGATTCGCTCGCTCGCCCGATTCCTCAAGACTGTGAACGCGAAGTATATTGCGCTTGGCTGGGATGCTCCCGAAGGAGTCGCTGGGCAACCGTATCAGCGCACGCCCAAAGATGTGCAACAGGCAATTCTTACCGCAAATGAACTCGGACGTATTTCACTCGAAGAGTTTGATTTGCCCATCGCCTTCCACGCAGAAAGAGACATTCCGGGTCCGATGATTCTCCGGGTTCTGGATGAAACCGATCCGAAATACGTTCGACTATGCGCGGACGTCGGGCATTTGACCGCCGCTGGCCTTGACGCGCTCCAGACGGTCAAAAAGTATTCTTCAAGGTTGTCCGCAAGCCACTGGAAAGATTTCGATCCGAAGTTGCCCGGTCCAGATTACTTGGGAAAAACGGCCACTGGAGATTTCGTGGAACTCGGAAAAGGAGTCGTCGATTTTCCGTCAATTGCAAAGTTTTATCGCGATATTGGTTTTGGCGGATGGGTCATGCTGGAATTGGACCAAACCCGCGAGCTCAGCATTTTGGATAGTGCGCGCAAAATGAAGGCCTACGTTACAGACCAATTGAAGCTTCAGTTTTATCCGCGAGCTAGTTGACCAGCAAGCTTTATCCTTTGCAGCTTAAGTGCCTCGCTCCTACCGGCGGCTGTAGCGTTCCGTTCGGATTCACTTTTGCAAATTATTTACGTTGAATTGCTTGGCGCGCCGTTGACGGCCTTACTGCCACCTGGGCTTGCGCTCGTCGCACTCTGGCGCTCGGCCTGGCCTGTCAGCTTCGAAGTTCTGCGCTCCCGGCGTGCGCCATCGGATGGGGGCGACTGCTCCCTGTGCTGATCGACTGGGTTTTAGACTCCATCTTTAATTCAATTCGCGGTACGTGGCCGCTCTAGGCAGAGTTAGCTTAAAATGAGTGACCATGAGCGATTGAAGTGCAACACGAGAACTTGACACGGCATCGAAGACAGGGTCAAAAAGAGGAGTCCGTCGCCGTCGTACAAGGTGCGAGATTGTCGCCAGCCAACGCCGTGTTATCGTTTTCGTTTTTGAGCAAGCCGATTGCAGATTACCGGGCAAGAAGCAGCGCGCCGCAAAGTTCGATTTATCAACGTTTTCGTAAAGGAATAAATAAATCTAAAGAGGAAGAATGATTCGCCGGGCTAAATTTGAACTAGCGACCCTACGATTCACGCTGAAAAACAAGCATCTTCTTCCGCTCGCCCTCTTCTTCTTCACTTTTTTCGGCGGAACGATTACGTTTGCGCAAATAGACCTCGTCCGTGCCCGGCAGGCTCTTGGTGCAGGCCAGACCGCGGAAGCGATCCGGTTGTTGGAGCAATACCGCGGTAGCGGCACCTCCGATCCTGAGGTTTACAATCTGCTTGGAATTGCTTACGGCCGTGCCGGCAACAACGACCGCGCGCTCACCATGTTTCAGGAATTTGCTCGCTTGGCCCCCAAACGCCCGCAGGCCTTCAATAATTTGGGCGCCGCCTATCTGCAGCATGGGAATTCGGAGCAAGCGGAAATCGCATTTCGCCGCGCCTTGCGTTTAGACCCTGCCGATATTGGCGCCATGTATAACTTAGGTGCGCTGCTGAACAGCCAACACAAATATTCCGCGTCGCAGCCCATCCTGGAACGCGCCATTAGCCGGGAACGCTCGCCAGCCATAGCCTATGAGCTCGCGGTTGCTTTCGCTGGGAACGGTGATCGAAAGCGTTCCTTAGCCCTTCTCAACTCTATGAGCGCACCGCCGGGAGAATCCGCCGTTTCCTGGTTTCGGCTAACCGGAACATTGAACCTGGACGAAGGAAATAGGGAAGCTGCGTCGCGGGCACTAGAGCGCGCCACCGCGCTCGACCCGGCAGACATTGCGAGCCTTTCGGCTTTGGCGCTGGTGCGAGTTCGGGAAAACCAGCCTGAATTAGCAATCGCGCTCCTAGAAAAGGCGTACACCTTCCTCCCGCCGGATCAAAGAGCCACGCGCATCGGCTCGATCCTCACCGCATTCGGCGCATACCCCCAAGCGCTCGAAGTCTTTGAACAGGCCACTGCAAACGATCCATCTTCCTACGACGCGCTGTACAACATCGCAATTCTCAAGCTCGACAAAATCAAGGACCTCCGCGGCGCACTTGCGGCTGCCGAAGCGGCGCGCAAGGCCAAGGATAGCGGCGAGATTCATAACCTCCTGGGAGATATAAGAGAAGCGCAAGGCCAATATCTGGATGCCATTCATGACTACCAGGAAGCCGTTCGGCTGGACCCTGAAAGCGATAAATTCGCTTTCGACCTGGGAGCGGAACTGATTCTCCACGAAAATAATTCTGCAGCCCTCACGGTTTTTGAGGCTGCCGCAACGCGTTTCCCAAAGTCTGCCCGAATCTACCTGGGACTTGGCACCGCGAATTTTATCAACGGGAGAAACGATGAGTCCGTGACCGCATTTTTGAAGGCTGTTGATCTCAACCCGAGTTTCGAACCGGCATACCTTTTTCTCGGTGAGGCGTTTACGTTCTCGGGTGCACGCGCCGCGGAGGTTGCTGGGAAACTTGCCACCTTGGCAGCCAGAGCACACCAGAATTTTTCAGCGCAGTATTACTATGCTGTCGTATTGATTCATCAACTCGACGAAGAGGACAATGTGGCCAACATCGCGCCGGCCAAGGCGGCTTTGCAACGGGCCTCGCTATTAAAGCCGCAGGACGCAAGAACATCCTACCAATGGGGAGAACTCTACCGACTCCAAAAACGACTGCCGGAATCCATTCCTTATTACAGTAAAGCGATAAATCTCGACCCGGATCTTCCTGAGCCGCTCTATAAGTTGGGACAGGTGTACACGCGTTTGGGGAAGCCCGGCGACGCGAAAAATATGTTCGCGCGCCACAAGGAAGTCTTGGCGCGCTCGGAAGCAAGTCTCTACAAGCGGTCGAGTGAGATTCAGAGTTTCGTGTTGAAGATGAGAAGCATCGAATAATCTCCAATATGCTTGTTTTTGCCAACGTCCGCTGGCGCGCAATCCATCTGGAATTGTTTTGACATGCGCGGCACCATTTGGCATATTCTCGAAGCGGTTAGTCATACCGAGACGCCACGCCAAAAACCGATAGCGGGTTTGCATAAATGGCAGAAAGTATGAGTTTTTGACCGTTCTTACCAAAACCTCTCGCTGTCCATTACGGGTTTACTTGCTTCGGGCAGCGCTGTAAAATCGGCCATTGCCAAAGCGCTTTGACGATGGCATCGAGTGGTTTCTAACTACGATTTGGAGCGCGGCGGAAGCTGGTGCGGAGGTGCTCATGGCCCCACAGGATGTTGTCGTCTCGTCGCAGAAACTGCCCCAAGGACAGTCGGGGGAGATGCTGCATCTGCCTCGCCAACAAGCTCGCTGGGAGTGGATGAGCTTCTTCGTGCGCCGCCTGAATCCGAGAGAACTCTATCGCACTGGCACTACGGCAGAAGAAGCTGTTTTTGTGATTCTCGGTGGACGCTGCGCCGCCGACTGGGGCGATGGAAAACGATCGATCGGGGCCCGCAAGAATGTTTTTGACGGCTTCCCTTTCACGCTGTACTTGCCCGCCGGCCACGAAGTAACGTTTACCGCGGAAACGGTCTGTGAGATCGCCGAGTGCCGGGCCCCTTCCCAGGCGAAACTCGCGCCTAAGCTCGTAACACCCGCCGATGTTGTCAGCAGTCTTCGTGGTGGCGGCAACGTTTCGCGCCAGATCGTGGATGTGATTCCTTCCAGTTTTCCCGCTGATCGGCTTATCGCAGTGGAGGTCTACACCCCCGGCGGAAATTGGTCCAGTTACCCTCCGCACAAACACGACGTTCATGCACCTCCAGCCGAAGTGGATCTCGACGAAATTTATTATTACCGAATCGCTGAGCCCGAAGGATTTGCGCTCCAGCATCTCTACACAGCGGACCATTCAAAGGAGCTCACCGTTCGAGCCAAGGACGGAGACGTCGTCCTCGTCCGAAATGGGTATCATCCCGTGGTTGCCGGTCCCGGGTACAATATCTACTATCTCAACTTCCTGGCCGGCACTTCACGCACCATGGCGGTCACCGAAGATCCCCAGCATACGTGGATTCGCTCCACGTGGACGGCGACTGATCCGCGCGTGCCCTTGGTTCGTGGATAGTTGTAGAAATAGCAGCTTAAACTTCGCCATCATAGAGATTTTCTAAGGAGTGCCACCCAATGAAGCGTCGTATGACTGTTGCGCAAGCTATTGTCGCTTTCTTGAAAAACCAGTATTCCAGCCGCGACGGTCGCGAGGTTCGCTTTTTTGAGGGATGTTTTGGCATTTTCGGGCATGGCAACGTCGCCGGAATCGGCCAAGCCCTAGAGCAGGACACCGGCCTCCGTTATTTCTTGTGCCGCAATGAACAGGCCATGGTGCACACTGCCGCGGCGTTTGCGAAAATGAGCAATCGCTTGCGCACCTTGGCTTGTACGACTTCGATCGGTCCCGGCGCCACCAACATGGTCACCGGCGCGGCCGCCGCGACGATCAACCGCCTTCCCGTGCTCCTCCTACCCGGCGATATTTTCGCCAGAAGAAATGTGGCTCCCGTCTTGCAGCAACTCGAGTCACCCTCGTCGCAAGATATCTCCGTGAATGATTGTTTCAAACCGGTATCGCGATATTGGGATAGGATCAACCGTCCGGAACAAATCCTAACTGCTCTGCCGGAAGTGATGCGCGTACTCACTTCTCCCGCGGACACCGGCGCTGTCACCCTCAGCTTGCCGCAGGATGTCCAGGCGGAAGCTCTCGATTGCCCCGAGGAATTCCTCCAAAAGCACACGTGGACTGTGCCCAGGAATCGCGCAGACCGTGAATTGCTGGCTCGTGCGGCGCAATGGATTCGCGAATCTCGCCACCCGCTTATCGTGGCTGGAGGCGGCGTGCTTTACTCCGAAGCTACCGCCACGCTATCCAACTTCGCTTCGAAGACGGGCGTTCCGGTATGCGAAACGCAAGCCGGCAAAGGCTCCCTCCCGTATGATCACGCGCAGGAGGTCGGCGCGGTTGGCGTTACCGGGACCCCTGGAGCCAATATCCTCGCGCGGGAAGCCGATCTCATCATCGGAATCGGTACGCGCTACAGTGATTTCACCTCCGCGTCCAAAACGGCCTTCCAAAATCCAGCCGCCCGATTCATCAATATCAATGTGGCGGAATTCGATGCCTACAAACACGCTGCGCTGGCGCTGGTGGCCGACGCTCGTGTCACCATTGAGGAACTATCTTCGGCGCTGCAAAACTTCCACGTGGATTCTGCTTATGCTTCGCGAATTCAGGCCCATCGGGAAAAGTGGGAAAATGAAGTCGACCGGATTTATGGCTTGCGTCACGGACCACCCATCAGCCAAGGCGAAATCATTGGGACGCTCAATGAAATATCCGCTCCGCGAGACGTGGTCGTATGTGCGGCCGGCAGCCTCCCAGGCGATCTTCACAAACTCTGGCGCACCCGCGATCCCAAGGGTTATCACCTGGAGTACGGCTATTCTTGCATGGGATATGAAATTGCCGGCGGTCTGGGCGTCAAGATGGCTGCGCCCGACCGCGAAGTTTACGTGATGGTGGGCGATGGCTCCTATTTGATGATGGCGCAGGAAATTGTCACTTCGCTGCAGGAAGGTTATAAGCTCAACATCGTGTTGCTCGACAATCATGGATTTTCGAGCATCGGCGGTTTGAGCCGTGCTTGCGGAAACCGCGGCATGGGCACCAGCTACGTTTACCGGCGCGGAAATGCCTACGACGGCGATGTTCTGCCGGTCGATTTCGCAGCTAACGCCGCGAGCCTCGGCGCTAGTTCCGTAAAGGTATCTACCCGTGACGAACTGAAACAGGCTTTGCTGCAAGCCCGCAAACAGTCGCGCACTTCCGTGGTGGTGGTTGAGACGGCTGTCGATCCTCGTGTTCCGGGCTATGAATCCTGGTGGGATGTTCCCATCGCCGAAGTTTCAGAAGTGGAATCCGTGCGCGTGGCGCGGGGGAATTACGAGCGGGCTAGAGAGAAAGAACGCAACTTCTTCTAATCGGCGTAAGCTTCAGCTTCCCGTTCTCAGCGCTTCAAGTGCTGCGCGTCCGTTGTGCAATCCAAACCCGCAGGATTCGCGCACGCGAAGTTCCGGCTGCAGCTTGCGAACTCCCACATTCTCGCGATTCCCTGCTATTCGCTGCAGCACCAGTTCCGCCGCTTCATAGCCAAGTTGATATTTCGGCAATTCCACCGTAGTCAGTTTGGGATGAAAGATGCCCAGCCAAGGGTAGTCATCGAAGCTTACCAGCCCAAAATCTTCGGGGCATTTCAGTCCCATTTCTTCTGCAGCTTTCAGTAGACCTACGGTCATCAGAAAATTCGCCACATAAATACCGTCCGGTCGATGAGAGAGCAGCACGTGGCCCGCCCGGTAGCCCGACTCCAGCCGGTAGTCGCCTTCAATCACCAATTCGGGATCGTATCTCAAACCGCTCGCCAGCAACGCATCGTGAAATCCTTGCCAACGCGCTTTTCCATTGCTTACCTTGCGCGGCCCTCCGATCAGACCAATACGTTGCCGTCCGGCTCGCGCTAGGTGGCAGACAGCTTCGTACGCGCCTTTGTAGTCGTCGGTGATAACCGCATCTTTAGTGAGCTTCGGACAGGTACGCATGACGAGCACCAAAGGAATGTTCGCCATGGAGATCATCCTCATCATAGCGGGGTTGAAGTCCGCTGCGGCCTTGGTGAGTAGTATTCCATCCACTCGTTTTGACAACAGCAATTCCAGCGCGTTGGCTTCTTTCTCCGCATTGTCGTCGCTGTTGCATAGCAGCAGGTTGTAGCCATTCTTCTGTGCCGCGTCTTCTGCGCCGCGTACGACCATGGGGAAAAAAGGATTGGAGATGTCGGTCACGATCATCCCGATGGTGTGCGTCTCCTGCTTGGCGAGGCTGCGCGCCAATAAATTGGGTCGGTAATGCAACTTGCGGATCGCTGCTTCGACGTCCTCACGCAACCGCTTGCCCACGTGACTTTTTTTGTTTACCACCGCAGACACGGTAAATACCGACACCCCCGATTCGCGAGCCACATCGTAAATGCTCGGTGCCTTGCTTCGGGATTGCTTTCCGCTTTTCTTCGCAGTCATATATTCAGTGCTGAGTGTAACTCAGCGGCACCTGCCTTTCACTGTACTCTTCCTGCATTCGCCTTCTGAGCTAAGATGGCTTCCTCCGCGGTCCGCTGTAGATTGTTCCAAGGCGCCGGTCTGTGACGCCCCACTCTAAATCTTGGGCGAGCTATCTAAGCGCTTATGTTGGCAGCACATATAGTGTGCCTATTCATCAATTGTCAAGGGTTTTTCGGCTTTGCTTCGGTACCCTAGTAAGTTCGGAGCCCCGGCGCTCTGAACTCACCTTCTCACCTAGGGTCACATTGGCCGCCTACACACTGTATTCTTCGGGTGCATTTCTTGTTACAATTGACTTTTCATGCCGGATTATCTCAAAAAGTATGCGCAAATATCCCGCGTGGACTTGCTTGCTGCTTACTTATTGTCGTCAAAGCGCTAAGATATTATTGATCGATCTCCTATGTGCGGCTTCGCAATTCGTTGCAACGTCCTCAGGCCAGAACGGTTATCCCGAGTGACGGTGAAAGGAGGTATCCATGGCGCAAGTCGCTGCACCAGTCACTTACAACAGTCCGTTGCATAAGATGACGCAGACTACTCCGACTTGCCTCTGGAATGATTCCGCGTCCATCCAGGAACTGTCCTACTCGATCGAGCACGGTGCGGTAGGCGCTACCTGCAACCCGGTTATTGTCGTGGGGATCCTCAAGAAGGAAATTGCTCTCTGGAAGGATCATATTCGCACCTTAATCGATGAGCACCCTGCCGCCACCGAGGATCAGATCGGCTGGCAGCTGGTTCGCGAAATCTCCGCCAAGAGCGCCGTGCTCTTAGCACCTATTTTTGAGAAACACCGCGGCCGAAACGGCAGGCTCTCGATACAAACCGACCCGCGGTTGTATCGCAACACCCAAGCCATAATTGACCAAGCCCAAGAATTCAGCCGCATTGGGCCCAATATGATCGTCAAGATTCCCGCTACGCAAGCTGGAATTCCCGCGATGGAGGAAGCCACCTACCAGGGCATTAGTATCAACGCTACGGTCTGCTTTACGTTGCCGCAGTGCGTCGCGGTGGCCGAAGCCGTGGAACGCGGACTGGCGCGACGCGAGCGTGAAGGCAAGGAAATTGCAACCATGGGGCCAGTGTGCACCATCATGGTCGGCCGCCTCGATGACTGGTTGAAATTGGTAGCGGAAAAGGAAAATATTACCGTTGATCCTGGATACTTGGAGTGGGCTGGCGTGGCTGTATTTAAGAAGACCTATCAGATTTTCCGCGAGCGCGGCTACCGCATCCGGCTGCTGTCGGCAGCGTTCCGCAATCACATGCACTGGAGTGAACTGATCGGCGGAGACGTCGTTATTTCGCCTCCCTACTCCTGGCAGCTTCGCTTCAATTCCAGCGATATAGAGGTCCGCTCCCGCATCGACGATCCAGTGGATGCGAAAATTGTGGACACTTTGTCCAGGAAGTTCGCCGAATTCCGGCACGCCTCCACGGAAGGGGGCCTCTCGATTCCAGAATTCGATTCCTTCGGTGCAACCCGCCGAACTCTGCGCCAGTTCATCACCGCTTGCCACGATCTGGATAGTTTGATCCGCGACACCCAGATTCCAAATCCCGATTGTTGATGCTAAGCATTGCGCCTGGTGTCTACCACCGGCCTTTACATGTTCCCCGAGCGATCCTTCCTTGCTCAATTGAGAAATTGCTGCGCGGCTTGTTCCCCCCTGTGTAGAACTTGGATTTTCTATGGCAGGTTGGCTGACTTTAGAATTGTGCCGAAGAAGCGAAGAGTAGATTGCGAGCGGGCGGTACACTTGGAGGCGGGTGAACGATTATTTGTGCCCAGACCGAAATGCAGCGTTTGTTGCTGGAAGAAAGATAGGGTGGCAATTTGAACAGATTAGAAGAAATACGAAGAGGCCCTGGCCAAGAACAGGTATTCTTTTAACCCATTTGCGGACGGCGGCATTCTCCGGTTGGCCAGTTGCGTTTTTCTCCGGACCTGGGCGAAGAAAGAGGGCAGGGTGGAAACAAGCACAGGGCCAGTCCGCAATGGAACACCGGACAAACCTCATCTGCGGCGCGTCCTAAACCTCTGGGACCTGATTTATTTTGGAATTATTCTAACCTCTCCGATTGCCGCGGTGCCGCTGTTCGGTGAATCGCAAGTGCTATCGCACGGGCACACGGTAAGCACACTTCTGCTGGCGATGCTGGCGATGTCAGTGACGGCGGTGAGTTTTGGACGGATGGCCAACGTGTATCCTTCCGCCGGCTCGGTTTATACCTACATCAGCAAGGGATTGAATCCCCACTTGGGGTTCGTCGTGGGCTGGGCAATGTTTCTGGAATACCTTTTTCAACCAATTCAAAATGCGCTGTATGCTGCGCTGGCGATTCAACGGATGGCGCCTAAGGTACCTTTTGCGCTGCTAGCCGCGCTCGCGGTCGGATTCATCACCATCCTTACCGTGCAGGGAATCAAGTTCACGGCGCGCACGAATGAAATAATTCTTGGGTTCATGGTAGTGGTTACGCTGGCATTTCTGGTCCAGGCAGTCCGCTACGTCGTGCTACACGAGAGGGTTGCCGGACTTCTCTCCATCGAACCCATCTACAATCCGGCAACATTCAACCTACGAGCGCTGGCCGCCGGAACGTCACTGGCCGCGCTGGTTTTTATTGGATTCGATGGGGTGTCCATTCTCGCGGAGGAAGTGAAGAATCCCAGGCGCAATGTATTACTTGCGTCAGTTCTGGTGTGCGTTTTTACGGGGCTGTTCAGCGGTCTGCAGGTCTATCTGGCCCAACGAGTCTGGCCGGACTACACAACGCTGCAGAATCCGGAGACTGCGTTCATGGACGTAGCGCGGCTGGCAAGCGGGCCACTTCTGTTTGCGGCGTATGGAATCATGCTCTTGGTCTCCAGCATTGCGTGCGGGCTGGCCGGCCATGTGGGAGCAGCACGATTGCTGTACAGCATGGGACGGGACGACGTTCTGCCCAAAAAAATATTCGCTTTTCTCAATCCGAAGCGAAGCATCCCAATCTACAACATCTGGATCGTGGGGATACTGGCATATATCGGCACGCTGACGATTCCCTGGGTTCGATCGGCGGAGATTGTAACCTTCGGGGCGTTACTCGCTTTCATGGGCGTGAATCTTGCGGCGCTGCGACACTTCTGGTTTTCGAAAGAAGCGGCGGGCAAGAGGAATCTCTTCGTCGATGCACTGTTGCCAGGCTTTGGATTGGTCTTCTGCTTCGCATTGCTGATCAGCCTGCAGACGTGGACCAAGTATGCGGGCCTGGCGTGGTTAGGAGTTGGGATCTTATACGCCGCATATAAGACGCGTGGGTTTCGGGTTCGGCCGAAGCTCTTTGATTTCGGTGAATCGTAGAGGACCCATAGATTGAGAGCAAAGCTCAGGCCTTTGCCGCGGTTCCCAATTGGCTGACAACGTCCTTCAGATATTTCAGGCTGGCTGCCACGCTCTCCTTCGGGGGAATCTCGGTGGCGTCAAACTTCACATCCTGCTCGACCACTGACCAGCCAGAATAGCCGTTCTTCAGCAGGGTGCGAAAGAAGGCGGGAAAATCAATACTGCCTTGACCGATGACGGTGAAGACTCTGTGTTCAATGGCTTCCTCAAAAGTCCATTGGTTGCGGCGCGCTTCGTCAAGAATCTTCACATTGCAGTCCTTAATGTGGACGAGGCGAAGTTTGGTTTTGTACTTCTCTGCTTCTTTCACCGAGTCGCCAAAACCATAGACGCAGTGGCCGGTGTCCAGGCAGAGGCCGACATTAGTATGTGCAGTGGCATTGAAAAAGCGGTCGCACTCCTCGGGGGTTTCCACATAGGTGGCGACGTGCGGATGAAAGACAAGGTCCAGGCCGAATTCGTTGGCGACTTTTTCCGCGTCGGCTACAATTTTGCCGACATGCTTCCACTGCTCTGCGCTGAGAGTGGGGCAACCGGGATCGTAAACTCGGCCCGAGAAAGCGTTGCGCTCCGCAGACTGGTCATCCGCCATCACCAGGAAGGGAGCTTTTAAGGTGGCGAGAAGATTACCCACTTTGCGGATTCGCTCGATGACCGCTTTGCCCGAACCTGGATCTGTCATCTTCACCGGTACAAAAGAGCCCAGAAGCTTCAGCTTGCGCTTCTCGAGCTGTGGCTCGAGTATCTTCGGATCAGTCGGAAAAAAACCATACGGGCCGAGTTCCGTGCCCGAATAGCCGGCTTCCACCATTTCATCCAACATTTGCTCGTAGGATTGCTCCCAGGACGGTCCGGGATAATCCAACACGCCCCAACTATCCGGCGCACAGGCAAAAAGAAAGCGATTGTCACGTGTACCCATGGTCTTCCCCTTTTCCAAAAAAATGTAATTAGCAGCAAGCCGCAAAAAGCTCAGTGCCAAGGCTCCAGCACCACCTTCATCGAGTCCGCATCCATGGCTTTTTGCATGGCTGCTTCGACGTCCCGCAACCCGAAACGATGGGTCACAAATTCCTGGAGAGGATAGTGTTTCAGATAACGCGCCATCTGGCGCATGCTGGGACCATAGGCGGCCGGCTCTTCTCCGCCCACACCAAGTATTCTGGCGTTTTTGGCGCATATGTGGCGGTGCGGACTCAGAGAAATTTCCCCCAGATCGGAAAAATTGCCCGCTTCCACAAGCAACCCGCTTATCCGCAACATTTCCAGCCCCTCCGGCAAGGCTTCTGGCACACCTGCGCATTCGATGACCACGTCAGCCCCGCGGCCGTGGGTCAGATCCTTTACAGTTTGCAGACGTTCTGCCTTGCAGGTCGTCCCGGCATTGACGACATGATCGGCGCCAAGACGCTTTGCAAAGTTCAACCGGTAACCGGACAAATCGAAGGCAATGATTGTGCCAGCCCCAAGCATCCGCGCCTTCATCAGAAAACACATACCAAGCGGACCAACTCCGAGGACCACAACGGTGTCGTCGAATCGAAAGGACTCATTGGGGAAGGCCGACATTTGTTTGGCGCGGTCCAGTCCGACAGTAACAGCAAAAATCTCCGTGAGCACGGCCACTTCCGATGGCAAGGCCTCCGGTACTTTTACGAGAAAACTGCCGGGAAGAACATAGATGTATTGCGACCATCCGCCGAAAAGATGCGGGGCGTTCCTGGCGCTCAGGTTGTTGCCGTAGTCGGTAGTGTTCTCGCAACAGTAGTAGGGAAAATCGTGGCGGCAATAATAACAGTTGCCGCAGGACACGTTCGCTCCGATCACCACGCGATCGCCGACCTGAAGCGGAAGGCCCTCGAAATCTTCGTACTCGCCTTTGCCGCCGATGGCAGCGATGGTGCCAACGTTTTCGTGGCCCTGAATGATCGGGAACTCCAGCTTGCGTCCGCCATATTGCGTGGTGAAGCCTTGATAGGTGTGTTTGTCCGTACCACAGATGCCGGACATTTCCATTTTGACGAGCACGCAGCCGGGATCAGGTTCCGGCAGCGGGAACTCACGCACTTCGTAATGACCCGGTCGCACCAATGTGGCGGCTAGCACGGATTCCTTGCCCATAGATATCTACCTTTGTTGGACCTGCGGCATATCCCGGCGGAGCGCTAGCAAGGATTGCTGTGTTTAGAATCGCGCGGCCAACGAAGACCGTTTTGATCCTCCCTGACCACGGTTAAGCGTGTGCGCCAAGCGTTAAAAGTTAAATTTTACACCGAATTGACCGATTCTCCCGGGAAGCGCGGCCGTGATCTGGCCGAAGCTGCCGCCCAGTATGCCGCTGGGGGTCACGAACTGTGCATGGTTGAAGAAATTGAAAAATTCGAAACGTAATTCGAAGCTCATGCGTTCGTTAATGTGGGTATCTTTTTTGATTGCCATGTCCCAGTTGTTTAGCCCGGGCCCGTGGAAGAACCGGCGGTTGGCAGTGCCTTGACTGCCAAGATTTACGGGCGCAAACGAATTGGGGTCGAAATACAAACCAGTTTTCCGAGGATCCAGAAATCTCAATGGTGCAACAAGATTAGGAGTGTCTACCGTGAGAGGGATTGGCCCACCCGAGAAAGTTCCCAGTAGGGATCGGTCGTCATTCTCAACCAAGGTGACCGGAAGCCCTGTTGCAAAGCGGGTAATTCCGCTGAGCGCCCATCCAGTCGTCAGACGCTTTGGACCGCCCAACCTATCGAATGGCAGAATATAGTTGTAGCTCACCACAAAGTTGTGGGTGCTATCGAAGGCCGATAGACCGCGAGTGATGCGCGGATTGACGGGGTTAATCTGTTCGCCATAGCCGGAAGAATTGTCAATCGCCTTGCTGAACGTATAGCCAAGGAGCAACTGAAGTCCGCCGCTGGTATGTCGCCAATTGACCTGGGCGGAGTTGTAAGCTGAATTGGCAATCGCGGCGAAATAATGATTGCTCCCAAAATTGATGCCAAAGGGCGCGCGGGTGCCAAAAACCTGGGTGCCATCGGAGAGTGTATACACATTGCTCTCGCCAAATGGACCGCATCCTTGCACCTGTAACTGTAGACACAGAGCAGGATTGCCCGGATTTGATTCCAGCGAGGACAACAGCCGGTGTCCTTGAGTTCCCACATAGCTTAAGGTCAAAAGATCCGAACCTGTCACCTGCCGCTGAATCGATAACTCGTAGTGCTCCGAGTACGGGAGCCGGTTCTTGTAATAGAAACCCGGCGAGCTGCCGATGGTGCCAAACGCATTCAGGAAGTTGGCCAAGGTATCGTAAGGCGGAAAGTTTGCTGGATGGCTCGCCGAGAAATTCTTTGGCGGACTGGGCGCCGGAAAAAGATTGGGAATGGATGTGCCTGTCGCCCGATTGGTAAACGGAGCCGCAAATGTAGAATTGATCTGATTGGTATAGTTGCCAAAGGGAGCGTCACCAATTTCGTTGAAATCGGTGGCGCCCTCAAAGGCGGTGCAGAACATTCCAAACCCCACACGGATACTCGTGGTTCCAGGCTTACCGAGAAGCTTGCCCATCATGCCTTCGTGCTCTCCGAAGGAATAGGCCAGCCCGAGACGCGGAGCAAAATTATTCCAGCGGGTTGGAGCCAACGTGCGAGGAACGTTGGGGTCGCCGGGAAAGACCCAGCCGGTCGGTGAGCCCGGGAATACAACGGACTGCAGCCCAGGGATAAGAGTCTGAATTTCATTGTATTTTTCATGCCATGGAGCGCTTACGTCGTAACGCACTCCGTAGTTGAACGTCAGGTTTGGATTGATGCGCCAGCTGTCCTGCGCGTAAAGACCAAAGTAAAAATTTCTTCCATACGAAGGGTACGACTGCCCTTGCGTGTACACCGTTGGCGCGCCCAGCAGAAAGTCCACGAAGTCGCTTCCGGTTTCAGTTCCCAAAAACGCAAAGTTCCCGTTCGCGACATTGACCAAATTCTCTGTAAGCTGGTTGTAATGATATTGCGATCCAACTTTGATGGTGTGGGTGCCAACGACCTTGCTGTAATTGTCCAACACCTGATAGATATTTTCGATCAGATGATTGGGGCGGCTCGGAACACCAATCGTGAAGCTGTTGAAATCAATCTCGGGAATACCTTCCACGCTCGGTGCCAGAGCCGCGATGCCAGGTCCCCGGCTTGCCCCGGAAGCAAAGCCTAAATCACTGAGCTTCTTCCCTGTGCCACCGAGCGGTTGGTTAAGAGTTACGTCCAACCGGAAGAAGGAGAGGCGGAATTCATTGACCGATGCCGAACTGAAAGTTTTCGTATCTCCGAGATTAACGTTGTGCGTCTGGCCTTTACCATCCACATTGAAACCAGGAAACAACGGTTGTGGGGATGCCCAGTAGGGATCTTTCCTATCAAACTTGTCGAAGTAATAGTAACCGGAAAGCAAACCCCACCTGGTATTCGCATCCGCGCGACCACTGAACATGTTATCGGTGAGGTTGGTCTGGCCCGTGCTTGTCGTAAATGTGCCGTCCGGCTTCGTCGGCGACAAGAAATAAGGCAACAAATTCGAGGAGATCGGGGAAAACGCAGAGGGATTGAGGGTGAGGGTCGGAAACACACACTTGGTCGTGCTGCCGGACCCACTCGCCGTACAACCGGGGACATAGTAAGCCTCTCCCGCTTTCACCGCGTTGCCGCCGAGCTGTGCGCTGAGTTGTTGGGTGAGTTGCTGCGCCCAAGCCGTCCCCTGAACCACCTGCGGCGTTATATTGCCCTTGGAATCTTGGACATAAAACTTGCTGGCAACCGACGACAAGTCACCTTTCTTTAAAGCGTCCGTAGGCACGTTTGAAATTTGTTGCGTCGTTCCAATGGTCGCGCGGTTTCCCTGATAGTCAGCGAAGAAAAAAATCTTATCGTGCTTAATCGGGCCGCCAAAAGTTCCGCCGAATTGGTTCTGGTCGAAAGCGCTCTTCTGGTCTACAGGGTCAAAAAAGTTGCGGGCGTTCAGTGACGTGTTGCGCAAGAATTCGAAAACATTGCCATGCCATTCATTGGTTCCGGACTTCGTTATAACGTTAATCTGGCCGCCACTGTAATTTCCATATTCCGCGTCGAAGTTGTTCGTCAAGATGCGGAATTCAGCAATGGAGTCGAGGTTAGGGATCGCGCCGGCTCCGGAAAAACCCGTTTCTTGCACACTTACTCCGTTAAGGATGAATCCGTTGGCCGCTTCCCGCTGGCCATTGACGGAAACCGCTCCGGAGTTCAGCCCACCGGAAACCTGCGGCAAGGCAAACCCGGCGGAAGTGAACGCACCCGCATAAGCCCCGCTTATCTGCGATGCTTGCGACACAACACCTGGCTGTAGCGCCAATAGATCCGTGTAGCTGCGAGTCGGGAGAGGCACGCTCGTCATGCGGCTGCCTTCAATCACCTCGCCCATTTGCGTGTTGCTAGTCTCCACGTGCAGCGCGTCGCTCGTTACTTCGATCTTTTCCGAGCTTTGCCCCACCTGGAGGCTTGCGTCGACAACCAGTGCCGCGTCCACGTCCAGAACCAACCCGGTTTGCCGGTAGGACTTAAACCCCTGCTGTTGCACCTCCACCGTATACCTGCCAGGGGGTAGAGACTGGAAGGAGTAATACCCCTGCCCGTTGGTAGGCTGCGTTGTCGTTATGCCAGTATCCACATTTGTGGCAGTTACCGTTGCGCCGACGACGGCTGCACCAGTGGCGTCGATTACTGTTCCAGAGATGCTCGCGGTCACTCCGGCATAAACCATCTCCGAAGTGAGTAGGGCCAGTGTCAGCATTAGCAAAAAAATCAAGCCGAACGTTCCCTGGCGAACGATTTTGTGTTCTGCGATCTTGCACGCAAGACTTCTTAATCTCATGTCGATTCTCTCCCTCGTTCAGTTATGAGAATGCATCCAAATCCCGGCCACGGAAGAATTCACCAGGATTCCGCCTAATTCAGCGGGCTGCACCGGCGCCCGCTACAATGAATTTTTCGCACGGATGCGGCTCGACAACCGCAAAGAAGCGTTTGGCAACCCCTCCAAAACGCTTTTCCTTCTAAGCGCTTTTAATTTAGCACAAGGCTTTTGTCAAGCGCTTTGTGTTGAGCTTGCTCTCTATTTTGAATAGCGGTTTGAACAATTTGGCGGTGTAAGCAACTTTTTAAATATGCTTAGCAAATTAATCTAATTTGATGCGGTTATCTTCGTGAAAAGATTGCCGTCGTTGCCTTGGTTCTTTCGTTTCAAGTGTGAGCGACGTCCTCGACCACCAGATCTCAGTTACCAGAGTGCTCGGCTCGACTTGTTGTTTGCTTTTTGTGAAAGCACTAAGATTTCGCCGGAGGTTTTACATGCGCAAGTTGGGAGTAGGGGTTCTCGGGGTCGGCGAGATGGGCAAGCGTCATGCGGAGAATCTGCGCCGGCTGGTGCCCGAAGCACAGCTGCTGGCAGTGGCGGATGTCTCCGCTGCCCGGGCGCGTCAAGTTGCCGATGAACTTGAGATCGAGCTTTCCTTTGCCCGTCTGGAAGATATGCTGGGACACAAGGGGATCGATTGCGTCGTAATCGCCACTCCTGACAAGTTCCATGCCCAGGGCATTGCGGTGGCAGCAGCAGCGGGCAAAGATATTCTTTGTGAGAAACCCATCGCCACGAATCTTGGAGATGCGCAAGCCGCTTTGCAGCAGGTGGCTCGCTCACGCGTCCGCCTGCAAATTGGTTTTATGAGGCGCTACGATCCTGCGTATGCCACGGCAATGAAACGTGTCTCAGCAGGCGAAATCGGAACACCGGTCATCTTTAAGTCAGTGGGACGCGACAAGGATGAGCCACCGCTGGCCGCCTATCAATCCAATCTGAACGGCATGTTGTTCTACAACAACACCATTCATGATTTCGATCTGGCTCGCTGGCTCATGCAGGATGAGGTGATGGAAGTTCAGGCCTATACGACCGTGGCGATCCGCCCTGAGGTCGCGCAGTACGGCGATGTGGTCGCCAGCGTTGTAAACCTGAAATACGCGCAAGGAGCTATCGGCAACGTTGAATCTTACGTACAGGCAATGTACGGCTACGATGTGCGCACTGAGATCGTGGGATCAAAGGGGTCGATCTTCGTCGGCAGCCTCCAGCAGATGCCGGCAACTTTCCTCACCACCCATGGGAGCAATCGGATTCTTGCGGACCATTTCCTTACCCGATTTGCGGATGCCTACCTCGCCGAAGTACGGGATTTCGTTCGCACAATGTTGACGGAACGCGCGCCTCGGGTGACCGGGGAAGATGGCCTGAAGGCGCTTGAAATAGCGGTGGCCGCCGAAAATTCTCATCTACAATTCCGGCCATGCAATGTGTCTGCTCCTGCAGTTCGTTAATAGTGATCACCTTGTATTCGTGTGGACTGCCAGTAGAGCCAGTAGAAATTGTCGGCTATTAGCAGTTGAGCTGGCGTAGAATGGTGCGCCCGACGGAACTCGATCTCGCGCCAAGTTGCCCACTGTTTCCTAGATCTTAGGCCCTGGATCGCCGCCCGGAGATTTCGCAGGCGGCGCCGTCTCCGCTTCCACAATACGCATGGCAATCCCTGTGACCCGACCGACGATGTCCGCGTCCACGCCATAGGTGAAGCGTTTGACTCCGCACGGTGAGAGTGGATGTGGAAGAAGCAAAAGCTGTCCGCCCTGCAGTTCGCACCACGAACAATAGTAGCCTTCGCGCGACTCCACAAAATAAATTGGTCGATCGTATTCTGTGCGCCACCGCAACGGCTGGATCTTCCGAACTTGCTGGTCGATCTGCACGAACGTACCCGGTCGTAAAAGTGGATATAACCTAAAGTCCTTAAGTCCGACCAAACCGTATACCGATTCCTGGGGATTGAGACGCTTTACTAGAGAGATAGGAATTTCGCCCCAGATCGCAGCAAGACGAGTGAGAAGGTTCGTCTGCTCTAGTTCAAGATTGCCGAGGGCACGTAGCGGAAGAACGACTTTTTCAGAATCGGCGTCGGCGCTCTTCATCGTCAGGTGGGTTCTTGGCAACCCAAACTGATCTTGATCCCTCATGACTTCGCCTGAATCGACACCGAAGAATGTAGCCAGCTCTGTCCACTGGCGCTTATAAATTGTCGCAAATGTACGGCCCTCAAAGAAGTGCATCCGCAGAGTTTCTCGCTGACCTTCACTCAGACTTTCGAGGACTTTCTTCCAGCCTTCTCTTCCAAAAATGCCTTCCAGAGAAGCATCGTATTCCGGCACCAATGGATCAATCAATTCTTGCGCGCCACTGCCCTCCAGCTCGACCGAGTGATAGAAGCCGCGCGAGACAAGGTGTCTCCGGCGTTGCAGTGCCTGAGAGTATCCCACCTGCAGGATCCAGGAACGGGCGGGACACTTCAAACTGTTATAGACCCCAGCCTTACGGAATATATAAAGGAAGGTTTCCTGCACTACGTCTTCGGCTTCGGCCTTGTCCCGAACAATTCTCTCTCCTACGCTGCGCACGATTCGTGCATAACGACGAAACAGGTGACTTAAACCTTCCTTATCGCCTTCTTGAATACGAGAGAGCAGTACGTCGTCCGGAATCTCCAGCCGTTGGTCAGCCGTGGCAGATACTACCGGCACTTCAAGCGTAGTTTCACTTACGCGCAACGGAACAGATAGAAATCCGGCTCCGGCGGGTGAACTCAAATTACCTCCGATACCCAACAATTAGGACTGCTGGTCCGGAAAATCGAAATAACCTCAAACCGAATATCCTTGCCAGCTCGAAATGGCGACCTTCCATTATAAATTCCGTGCTTCATTCTCGGTCGACATAAGAATTGACGTAATGAGTTCATGGCAAAAACTTCAGTTCTCTTTTGTGTGGTGAATTCGTGGCTTAATCTTGTACTTCAGCAAGCGCTCTGTAGATCCCGCCACCAGTAGCTGTTCGAAGCTCCACTCCAGCAGTACTTCACCGAGGTTGCCGAGTGTTCGTTTGTCGCGGGCAGCAAACTCCTCCAAGCTGGCTCGCAAAGGTCGCCGTACTCGCAGACTCAGTGGTGCTTTCCATTCACCCATCGCCAGCCTTATTACGCCATGCAACGTAAACAGACAACGTAAGCATTGTGTGCCCTCTTCGAATGCCTACATTGCATACACGGAGTTGTTTCGAAGTGTATCCAGGCGGTTTGCGACGCTATCGAGATACACCAAGAGTGACATGTCTAGAAACAGCTGAAAACAAACACGAAGATGAATTTAGCTATGGAGGCGGTTCCGAAACCGGCTCAGGAGAGACGCGAGCCGGAAACACTGCGCGCGGTGAGTTGCGCACTAAAGAAGAAGTAGATAACTTCTTTCCAGCCATGTTGCACCTCAGACGTGCGATTCTGGTCAGGGGCGCGTTGGTGCTCGTAACACTGACGCGCTCCGCTACGTCATTTTATATTCTTGGCCCTTTGCTTCATTCGAGGCTTCTTCCGGTAATGGTCAACCTTGTATTGCTTCAATTTGATTAGGCCGTCCTGTGTCCAGTACCTTAACCGAGAGCCAGCGATTTCCGCAGTAATTGGTGTCTGAACTACGCCTTCGCCGATCCATCTGTGCAAGGTTGCGCGATGGACTCCTAACAACCTCGCCGCTTCGGAAATCGAGTAGGTCTTCATAAATATGCGACATCATGTCGCACTGTGTCAAGTGCAAAATCACAGTCAACTGCACACGGCGAAAGCTCCGAATGCGCCGCCATGAAGAGTATCGCAATTGTTTGCGAAATCGAAGTCCCTAACACTCGAGGCGCCTGCCGTTTACACCCTTCGCTCAGAGTATTTTGCGAGCTTGAGGACAACTACCACGTCTTGTACGTTCAGGTTTCATTACATTGCACGCCGCGCTCCTTGTGACTCTGGTCCCTCAACAGCGCGATGCTGGAGAACCGATCAGCGCGGATCGAAGAGTACGCCGTAAAGTAGTGCAATTGGTGTCAAACGCCTCATTGGTGTCAAAAACCTTAATAAGGTGTTACGAACGAAGAAGATTGGTAGGGGCGGTGGGGATCGAACCAATTCCCCACATTGAAAACACGTAACTTATTGATTTTACATAACGGCAGAAACGCTGAAAACGCCTAAATCACCTAAGTAAGGTACACGGCATGTACACGGGGCTATGGCTTTGCGATTCTCCCCAAGGGCGAAGAAGAAACGGAGAGTTATGGTAGGCACTGAAAGATAAGAGGCGCGGCCCCCGAAATGGGAACGATGCCAAGGAGCGCGCCGGATGAAAGCAGTGCACGTCTAGAAAAAAACCGCTGGGGAAACGTGGAACCGTTTACTCAATTTCTCGATGTGGGTTTTGTTGAGGTCACGTTTCTTGTGCAGAATTTCGGACACGATGCTTTCAGAACCAAAGATTGGTACCAGATCTTTCTGGCGGAGATCATTGGCATCCATCAACGTGCGGAGAACTTCAACGGGAGAAACGTCAGGAACGGTATGATGCTCTTCTTCGTAGGCTTCGATTAGGGTCATCAGGACTCCGGCATACTTCTCTTCTTCACTTGTTGGATCATCTTTGCTTGCCAGTTTGTCCAAGACGGCCACGTACTGTTTGTTTTGCTGCTCGGATGTTATTGGTGTTGGCGAGCCAACTTCGAGTGTGTATTTTTCGGGTACCGCAATCCTCATTTCTGCCACTCCTTCTCGTCGTATTCAGCGTGACTCAGAATGCGTCGGATGTAGACCATTCTCCATCTGTATTTGATGGAGGCAATCAGCCCGTACCTGTTATGGCTTATGTCGAAAACAACAAAGCGCCCAACGGCGTCTGAATTCCTCCAACTGTTCCGGACATCAGCAAAGTTCTTCCAATCTGCGATCTTCGCTATCTTGTACCAAGCGTTTAGCGTCCGCAAAGCACGGCAATACGGCTCCTGACGATTGCCAAGAAGAATCCAACCGCTCTTCTGCAGAGCTAATAAGGGTGAATCCCTCTGCTATCCCGGGCGAATATGGCGAATACTGACAACAGGGTGGGACTCTGTTTTTAAGCCCATCATCTCGTCGCCGAGGCCTAGATACCTGGTGACCCTTTTGTTTTCAGCGTACCAATGTACTTGTCCGAGGCGCACCACGCTCGCAACATCTCGTTAGGTCTTGGCAGGGGCGGTAGGGACCGAAGCCTACACGCATTGCTGTGTGAGCGGAGCGCGGTACGCTAGAAAATCTTCCTATATACACACGCACAAAGACCGGCGGTATGGGTCCCATCGGGCTCCAAAAAAACCGATCACCCGACACGGCACAAGGAGAGCGGAGCTGAACTGAACTTAGTACATTCCGCCCATACCACCGCCTGCACCAGCTGCGGCCGTCTTGTCCGCTTCCTTAAAGTCAGCGATCAGGACTTCGGTTGTTAGCATAAGCGAGACAATGGACGCGGCGTTCTGCAGTGCCAGACGGGTGACCTT
>DATNMX010000085.1:0-3874 GCA_035602135.1 Candidatus Dormiibacterota bacterium | reverse complement strand
CACTTGATTGCATAACAGTGTCGGCTCCTCGACCCGAGTAGACTGTGGCTGTTCGACGACCGCAGGCTCGGGAGAAAGGAGCCGAACATGATGATTATAGGCGTAGATTACCACCCGAGCTTTCAGACGATTGCATTTTTAATTGAAGAGACTGGTGAGTGTGGTGAACTGGAACTGAACCACAGTGATGGACAAGCAGAGAAATTCTATCGAGACCTGAAGCAGCGAGGAATCTGCGTGCGGGTAGGCATGGAGGCTACCGGATATTCACGCTGGTTCGAGCGGCTACTCGCTGAACTAGGTTTCGAGCTGTGGATCGGCGATCCAGCGGAGATCAAGGCCAAGCGAGTGAAAAAGCAGAAGAACGACCGCAATGATGCTCGACTCCTACGCAGGCTGATGCTGGAAAATAACTTCCCGCAAATCTGGGTACCGAGCCCGGAGAATCGAGATTTGCGGCAACTGTTGTGGCATCGGCATCGGTTGGTGCAGATGCGCACGCGGATCATGAATCAGCTGCAGGCGTTGGCCATGAACGAGGGCTATCGCTGGAAGAAAAAACTGTTCAGCGAGCAGGGGCGAGCACAGTTAGAGAAGCTCACGTTGGCTCCCTGGGCCAGTCGGAGACGGCAAGGGTTGTTGGAACTGCTGGACCGCATGAATCCGACGATTGAAGAGTTGACGGTTGCTGTCGAGCAGGAAGCCAAGAAACGGCCCGAAGTGTTGCGACTGATGACGCACCCAGGTGTGGGACCGCTTACGGCCCTCGCCTATGTGTTGATCATCGGAACTCCAACGCGGTTTCAACGAGGCAAGCAGATCAGCAACTACGTGGGGATGATTCCGAGTGAAGACTCCAGCGGTGGCAAACAACGGTTGGGGCACATCAGCAAGCAAGGAAATTCCTTGTTGCGCTTCTTGTTGGTGGAGGCGGCGCAAGCAGCGGCGCGGATTCATCCCGACTGGAGACGTCGGTACCTTCACCTGGCGATGCGTCGACACAAGAGCATTGCCAAGGTAGCGATGGGACGCCGGCTGGCGATCCGGTTGTACTGGATGTGGCGGAATGGTTGCGCGTATTCGCGGTCGTTCGAGTTCGGTTCGTACGCGGGACAGCTCGGTACCGGACATGGTGTGAAGTAGAACACCGTGCACTTGATGGGGCATCCCGCTCCCTCTAAAAGGGAGTTTGAATTAGTAATCATGGTCGAAGTACGGATCGAAGAGATGTTTGGGTCGGACTGAAGCCGACCGAAAGATTACAAACGAGCCGTGGTCGTCGATGCAGGAAAAAAAGAAAGCGAAAGAGAACGAAAGAGAAAAACTCTTTTAGGTGAAAAGAAAGAGGTGTGTTCAAAAACAGTTTGACAGAGCCGACATTGTTAGAGATGTCCGGTAAGCACGACTTACCAGGCAAGTTGGAATTACTTCCGAGTCCGTTACTCGGGACTTGCGTCTGGATCTGGCGTAGCCACTTGAACCGATGCCGTGGCTGCGGATTCCGAGCTATAATCCAGACCACTCTATGGCCTTCAATCCCGGTACAAGCTCGGCCCATACGCGTTGGATTGCACTGCCATCCGGTCAGGACGCGAGTTCGGGAGAGTCTATATGCCACGTTGGTTTTTCTGTAATCATTTCTTTGCGGCTACTTTGGCAGCCTTTTGCATCGTTCTAACCGGCACCGTGTACGCGCAGAATACAGCGGGTCCGCAACCCGTGCCACTGCCTGCACCGGTACCCGCGCCAGTTGACCAGCCTTATTCCGGCACAATTTCTCTTAGCGTCGATCTAACGAACGTAAACGATCGCGTACTGAATGTGCGTGAGGCGATTCCTGTAAAGCCCGGCGAGATTACGCTGCTTTATCCGCAGTGGCTCCCCGGGACGCACTCGCCATCGAATTCGGTCGGCAATCTGGCAGGGCTCATCATCACGGCGAACGGTAAGGGCGTTCCGTGGGTGCGCGATCGCGTGAACATGTGGGCGTTCCACATCGATGTGCCCAAGGGTGCGAGCATGCTCGAACTCACATTTCAATATCTGGCTCCGGTCAAGCCGCAGGAGGGACGAATTTCGAACAAAATCGCCGATCTCACGTGGAACAGCGTGCTTCTCTATCCAGCGGGATACTTCGCACGCCGGATTCAATTTTCTCCCGAACTGAAGTTGCCAGATGGCTGGAAGTTTGCCACGGCGCTGGATGTGAAATCGCAGAACCGAGACCTGGTTTACTTTAAGGAAGTTCCGCTGAATACGTTGATCGATTCGCCGTTGTATGCGGGCGTCAACTATAAGCGCGTGGACCTGTCGACGGGGCCGGACAATGCAGTGTACCTCGATCTTTTCGCGGACAAGCCCGAGCAACTGGAGATCACGCCGGAAGAACTGCAGTACCACAGCAATCTAGTGATCCAGGCACAGAAGCTTTTCAACTCTCGTCACTACGATCACTATGATTTCTTGTTTTCGCTGAGCGACTCAGTTGGCGGCAAGGGACTGGAACACCACCAGTCGAGTGAGGATGGCACCCGCGCCAACTACTTTACCGATTGGGCCGCAGGTGTTCCTGGTCGCGCTCTTCTGCCGCACGAATACGTGCATTCCTGGAACGGCAAATTTCGCCGCCCTGCCGACCTCTGGACGCCGAACTTCAATGTGCCGATGCAGAACGATTTGCTATGGGTATATGAAGGCTTGACAGATTACTACGGCAATGTCCTGACGGCGCGTTCCGGAATGCATACGCCGGAGCAGGCGCGCGATGGGATCGCGCAGATCGCTGCGATTTTTGAAATCAGCCCGGGACGCAACTGGCGTTCGTTGGAGGACACTACAAATCAGCCCATCATCTCGTCACACGGTGCCACGCCGGAGTTTTGGCCGAGTTGGCAGCGTTCGTACGACTATTATCCGGAATCGGACCTCATCTGGCTTGATGCCGACACAAAAATCCGTGAGCTTAGCAACGGACAAAAGTCCCTCGACGATTTCGCGAAGCTGTTTTTCGGAATCGATAACGGGAGCTACGCTACCGTCACCTACACCTTTGAAGATCTCGTCAAAGTCTTGAACACGGTACAACCGTACGATTGGACAGGGTTCTTCCGCACACGGGTTTACCAGGTCGAGCCGCAGGTGCCGGAGAACGGTATTACGCAAGGTGGCTATCGGCTGGTTTACAACGACACCGAACCGGAGTGGATGAAGCATATGGACAAGTCTCGTCCGACGAGCTTCACTACGTCAGTTGGGTTTTCGGTGAAGGGCGGTGCCGGCGATGATGATAGCGACGGTGGTCAGCCCGGAAGTATCACCGACGTGCGGTGGGATCGTCCGGCATTCAAGGCAGGTATGACTCCAGAGATGCAACTGCAAGGCGTGAATGACCAAGCCTTCAGCGTTGCCACCCTCCGCGAAGCCATCGTTAACGCCGAGAACAATCAAGCGCCCATCAAGCTTTTCCTGAAGCGAGGCAAGGAGCTCATTACCCTGACCCTGGATTACCACGGCGGACTCCGCTATCCGCACCTGCAGAGAGTCGAGTCGACACCCGATCTTTTGGACACCATACTCGCGCCAGTGAAATAGGACCAAAGGCCTGGAGCGGCCAAGAAGAAGAAAAACATACTTGACACTCACCGGCCTTCTCATGGAAGGACTTGACCCCATAATCTCAAGTGTCTTCCCAAACTCGCTTCGTTCGCGTTGTGGTGCGAAGAATTGCCAGGCGTCGCGATTGTCCACGAACCTGAATTGCGGCTGGTATGTAGAGTGCACGTTAATTACAAAAAGGAAATCCTTGCGGTCGATTGTATCGATTCCAAAATGTAGCTCTGATGACGCAACATGCTTCAAAACTCCTATACACCAA
>DATNMX010000084.1:0-3596 GCA_035602135.1 Candidatus Dormiibacterota bacterium | reverse complement strand
TATGGAACTGGTGCGGCGAGTGAAGATCGAGGAGGACAATCTCAAGGCGCTCCCCGCGGGTGACGCCAATCAGCAGACTCAAAAATCGACCGCCATCGCACAAACGGAAACGGCGCTTACCCAGTTGCAAGCGACCGCACCGATTGGGCGTGTGGTCGTCCACATTCGACCGGATGTAAAGGCGTGGCGAAATACTTCCGCGGATGTTCCGGTGCGAGATGGCGATGTGCTAGTGATTCCCAAGAATGCGGACTACGTGATGGTAACAGGGCAGGTATTCAATCCAACGGCGGTCAGTTACCTGCCGGGCCGAAGTGCCAAATGGTATCTGAGCCAATCAGGGGGAGTGACACAGCTGGCCGACAAAAAAGCGGTGTTCGTGATCCGCGCTGACGGATCGGTGATCGCGTCACAGAATAACAGTGGCGGATTGTTTTCAGGCAATCCGCTTAATGCGGCTTTGAGACCGGGAGATTCGATCGTGGTTCCGGAAAAGGCGCCCAAAATCGGTGGCAAGAACTGGTCCATGATCATGCAATCGGCGTCACTCGCGTCATCCGTCGCTCTCGCGGTGGCCTATATCCATCCGTGAGGAAGGACGTTTTCGATGCAGGTAAGGGCCATCATGCTGGCGATGAGTTGGGCATCTGTGAGTTTGACGCTGACAGCAGGCGCTTCTCGCGCCGCACTGCCGCCACAAGCTGAGAAGCAACAGGATGCCACAGAGAAGCAGAGCGGTCCCAAAGCTGAAGAGAGAGAAATGGTTCAGCCGAAACAGCATGCCAGCATTCCGGACCAGGAGCCCGTTCTAAGGTCGCAACACGGCTTTCTAGGACTGGGGAAGGACTTCCTGCTGGACCAAAAACAAATCTGGACGAGTCCCGCCCGAGTCCGATTTTCAGATGCGCAGTGGCTGGTGCCGATAAGTGGCATCACCGCCGGGCTTATGGTGACGGACCGCGAGTACAGCAAGCACCTGTCACACAATCCAAGAACGATCAGCCGCTACAACAATCTCTCAAACGTCAGCGTGGGAGCGCTCATCGGAGGGGCGGGAGGGATGTGGCTGTTGAGCCACGCCACGCGCAACGAGCACTGGCGCGAGACTGGACTTCTTGCCGGTGAAGCGGCCTTGAACAGTTTTGTCGTGGTAGAAGGATTTAAGTATCCATTGGGACGTCAACGGCCCTTTCAGGGGAATGGCAGCGGGGACTTTTTCCAGGGTGGCACATCGTTCCCGTCGGAACACGCCGCTGCCGCATGGTCGGTGGCTGGGGTGATTGCGCATGAATACCCCGGAGTCCTCACCAAGCTGCTCGTCTATGGTTTGGCGGCGACGGTGGACTTTTCGCGGGTGCGCGCCCGGCAGCATTTTCCCTCGGACGTGTTCGTTGGCAGCGTGATCGGCAATCTGGTCGCACAGAACATCTACAGCCGGCATCACGATCCAGAGCTCGGCGGCGAAGCATGGAGATCAATCAGCCAAATCTTTCGCGGCGATGGAAGCTCCTCTCCGGCGAACATCGGATCACCGTATGTGCCGCTTGATAACTGGGTGTATCCGGTCTTCGACCGCCTGATAGCTCTTGGCTACATAAATCAGGGATTTCTGGGGCAACGGCCGTGGACTCGCCTGGAGTGCGCGCACTTGGTCGGAGAGGTATCCGATAAACTGGCTGAAGACAATTCCAATTCTGCCGGAAGCCATACGTCGCTTGATGACCTCGAACAGGAATTTGCCATTGAATTGAAGGCCCTGGCAGGAGGGTCCAACGAACAGATTCGAATTGAATCCATTTATACGCGGGCGAGGGGTATCGACGGTCAGCCACTAGCCGACAGCTATCACTTCGGCCAGACGATCATCAACGACTACGGGCGCCCGTATCAAGCAGGATTCAATAATGACACGGGATTTTCCGCATTTGCGACCCAAGGCAGATATTCACTATATGTGCGAGGAGAGTTCCAGCACGCACCCTCTGCTCCAGCGTACCCACTGGCCGCGCGCCAACGCATTGCAACCGTCGATCAGAATCCGCTCCAGCCAGCTGCGCCCGTGCCAGAGGTAAATCAATTTGACCTGCTCGATACCTACGCTGGCGTGACTCTGGAAAATTGGGAACTCACTTTCGGAAAACAAAGTCTTTGGTGGGGACCCGGTAATGGCGGTGCATTTCTGTTCAGTAATAACGCCGATCCAATTTATATGTTCAGGGCCAGCCGGGTGACGCCTTTCACGCTTCCGTGGCTCTTTCGGAAAATGGGGCCGGTGAAGTTGGATTTTTTCTTTGGCAAACTTTCTGGCAACGAATTTCCGCCAAGGCCCTTGATTCATGGCGAGAAAATCAGTTTCAAACCGACACCTAACCTGGAATTTGGCTTTTCACGCACGTCAGAGTTCGGAGGAGTTGGCCGGCCAATGACGCTGGGAGCAATTTGGCACAGCTATACCAGCTACGTGTCGTCAGTGAACTACGGACCCTCCGGGAATCCCGGGAAACGAACAGGGGGCTTTGAGTTTTCGTACAAAGTTCCCTTTGTGCGCAATTGGCTAACGATCTTCATGGATTCTCTATCGCCGGACGATCCTTCACCCATTGCTGCACCCCGGCGCGCGGCCGTGAATCCTGGTTTTTATATGCCGCGGATCCCCGGAGTGCCCAAGATGGATCTTCGATTCGAGGCGGTCTACACCAACACCCCCTCCCGCAATCCTAGCAACTTCGGCGGACAGTACATTTATTGGGAGCTCTTCTACCACGACTTGTACACGAATAAGAAAAACATCATCGGAAACTGGATCGGAAGGGATGGCCAAGGGTTTCAGTCTTGGAGCAAATATTGGTTTAGTCCACGAAACACTCTTGAGTTCGGGTACCGGCACGCAAGCGTAGACAGCAATTTCATACCCGGCGGCGAAACAGTGAACGATGGCTCCATAAAGCTGGATTGGTGGGTACGCCGCGATTTGAGTGTTTCAACGTTCGTTCAGTATGAGAAGTGGAAGGCTCCACTATTGGCGCCGACTCCGCAGACGAACTGGACATCTACTGTGGCGATCGCGTTTTGGCCGCGGGCGTGGAGCAAATAGATTTATGGAAGGCATTCTTCAGTGAATAAGACTGAAACAGCGAAAGGCGCGCAGCCTGGCATTGGCCCGGAGGGCAACGGTATGGGTGTTCCGATGGAAGGAACGACTGAGTCAGGGTCTCCTCGGGCCCGCACAATTGCTCACCTCCGATTTCTTTGGGGACATCGCGGGCTATTGTTGCGCGCCTTTCTCCTTGCCCTAGTCGCAAGTACAGTGATTGCATTTCTCATTCCAGCCCGCTACGACGCAACAACTCAACTTATGCCGCCGGACAACCAGTCTGGAGCTGGTATGGCTCTCCTCTCCGCAGTTACAGGTCGCGCTGGAGGTTCTGGAGGTCTTGAGGGAGTTGCCGGGGACCTTCTAGGAGTAAAGCATTCTGGAGCACTCTTTGTTGGAGTCATCCAGAGCAGGACAGTCCGGGATCGTTTGATCGAAGAGTTTGGGCTAAAACGTGTTTATCACGCCTCGGAAAGTGAAGATGCGCGCCAGGCACTTGCCA
>DATNMX010000083.1:0-67901 GCA_035602135.1 Candidatus Dormiibacterota bacterium | reverse complement strand
GGAAAAAACTCTGCTCAGTTCGGATTGCAGTCTGCAACTCGACTGCATGAAGCCGGAATCGCTAGTAATGGCGTATCAGATCGACGCCGTGAATACGTTCCCGGGCCTTGTACACACCGCCCGTCACATCACGAAAGTGGGCTGTACTAGAAGTCGCTACGCTAACCGCAAGGAGGCAAGCGCCCAAGGTATGACTCATGATTGGGGTGAAGTCGTAACAAGGTAGCCGTAGGAGAACCTGCGGCTGGATCACCTCCTTTCTAAAGTAGTCGTGGCTCAATCCGCTATGGTGTGCGGACTATGCCACGCATATGCATCCTGCAGCTCTCACGGGCCCGCAGTGATGCTCGCTAGCTCTACTCGCTTCGGCGCTTAGGGTGATTTACTCACTTACTTGGGCGGATTCTGACAGATCGTATCGTGTCAAAGACAATTCTTAATGCCGGTCCCATCGGACCGGCATTTTCTTTTTCAGCGCCAATTTCTTCCTCTGGTAGTTCCTAGTCAGCGGCCTATAATCACCCGCGCGTATCACCACCGATTATTGAGAAAGGTCATTGATTTTTATGCCTCGTCCTGCGGCTGTTGCCTGTTGCCTCATTGCCGGGTTCATCGTGAGCGGTGTTTCAGCTGCAGCGCAATTGCCTCCAGCAAAGCAGGATCCGCTCAAATCGCCGCAAGGCGCGTCGTCCTCGGCAGGATGTTCAGCGACAAAAGCTTCTTCGTGCGAGGAAGCGGCGGCAAAAATCCTGTCGCTGGTGATGGGGCCATCGCCCATGGAAGAAAATCTACGACGGCTGACCGATGAAATTGGCGGGCGAGTGACGGGTACGCGGGAGATGGCGCGTGCCGTAGAGTGGGGCGTCGCGACGTTTCGTGCGGCGGGTGTGGAAGTGCACACAGAGAAGTACACGATACCGGTGACCTGGACAGCAGGAGAGACACTCTTCGAATTACTGGGACCGGTTAAGTTTCCCGTGAGGCTCGCCGCGCTGGGTTGGTCACCAGCGACGCCGGCGAGCGGCGTGGAAGCCAACATTGTGGAAGTTGGTTTTGGCACGGCAGACGATTTCGCTAGAGCAGGCACTGCCATTAAAGGCGCAATCTTGCTTGTACGTAGCGATGTAAGCTCCACGTGGGCCGATTTATTCAACGAGTATTCGCGTCCACCAGAGGTGATCGAGCGCGCGCACAAGGGCGGCGCGGCGGCGGTTCTGTGGACCAGCGCACGGGAAAGATTGTTGCTATATCGACACATGGATACGAGCGATGGGCGACTCGCCAAGATTCCCGAGGCAATAGTGGCGCGCGAGGATGCTTTGCGGTTGGCGCGCACGGTTTTGGCGAACCCCGGAAGAGTGCGCGGGCGTTTTACCATGGTTAATCAGATCGCTGGACCGATGGAACAAGAAAATGTGGTCGCCGAAATCCGCGGTTACGAGAAACCGGATGAAGTTGTGATCCTCGGCGCGCACCTCGATTCCTGGGACTTGGGCACAGGTGCATTAGATAATGGCTGCAACGCCGCGCTGGTGATTGAAGCGGCACGGGCGATCAAGAGCACGGGCCTTGTGCCCAGGCGCACGATACGCTTTGTGCTTTTCAGCGGGGAAGAGCAAGGCATGCTGGGTTCCTGGGGATACGTAAGAGCACATCGCGAGGAATTGGACAAGACGCGGGCAGTCATCATCTACGATTCCGGCATAGGTCGCGTCACGGGTTATTCCTTGGGTGGGCGACGCGAACTGGAAGCCGGGGTGCGCGAAGTTCTCAAGCCGCTGGAGTCTTGGGACGTCAACCGCCACACAGTGGACGCAGAGACCGGCACGGACCATTTCGATTTTCTTCTGGAAGGCGTTCCGACGCTGGTCGCCAACCAGGAGGAAGGGAATTACCTTCCGAATTATCATGCTGCGTCAGACACTTTCGACAAAGTAGACCTGCGCGAATTAAAGTTGCACGCGACAATCGCGGCCCTGACGGCATGGGGCATTGCCGACCGGATGGAACCTCTGGCGAAACGGTTATCTCGCGCCGAACTTGCAGGACTGTTGCGAGAAACCGGCCTAGAACAACAAATGAGGGCGGAAGGCTCCTGGGCAGCGTGGGAGAGCGGGAACCGTGGGCGAAGGCCGTAACCGTTTACAGTTCCTTGCCCATTTTTGAATCAACTACTAACGTTGCGTTGACTGACATCTCTTGACGGGCTTCCCGGTATACTGGATGTGTGAGGCCGTCCGTCCGTCCCCAACAGCAAGCACATACCCGCATCCTCGCCCTCGATTATGGGCGCGCGAGGATTGGTCTGGCGATCGCGGATGTGGAGACAAGTTTGGCACGGCCGATGGACACGCTGGAACGGGTAAATCGTAATGAGGATATGCGGCGGTTGCGAGAGTTGGTGCGGGAGAATGGTGTGAAACAAATTATCGTTGGCCTGCCGCTTCGGCTCGATGGCTCACGTGGGGAGATGGCGGACGAAGCTTCGCGATTCGCGGAACGCGTGAGAAAACAGATCGGCGTTCCGGTGGAGATGGTGGACGAGCGGCTGACAAGCTGGGAAGCGGAGCGCTTGCTCGAAGAGCTGGGTGGACGGGTGATGAAAGCGGCTCCCGCGCGCAGAGTAGGTAAGCATGTGGAGCATGAGATGAGGAACACGCCGGCGCCAGGGAAAATGAGCGTTGACGCGGTGGCGGCTGCTGTAATGTTAAACGAATATCTGGAGCAGCACCGACCGGGCGGCGTAAGCATCTAACGGATATGATTGCTTGCCGGGTTGTAACACCTCTACGCGTGAAGGAGTGCTGCTGACTTGGCGAAGCTTTTTCTTTTCTTTTTGCTGGTGGTCGTCGCTGTGGGCGCCTGGCTTTGGAACGCGATCGAACGACCTTATCAGGGATTCGCGGCGAATGGAGTTTTCGTCGATGTTCCGCACGGAACATCCAGCAGAGCGGTTGCGCGACTGCTAGAGAGAAAAGGCGTAGTGCGCAGCTCCATCGCTTTCGAGATTTATGCGCGGCGGCATCCTCGGCGCTCGCTGCAGGCGGGCGAATATTTTTTCGATCATGCCATCGCGGCTCATGACGTTTTCTGGAAGCTAGCTAACGGCGAAGTGTACGAGCAGCCTTTCACGGTACGCGAAGGCGAAACCATGTTTGACATCGCGCATGAACTGGAAGGCGCCAAGTTTATGAGCGCGGAAGAATTCCTGAAGGCCGCGAGCGATGCCACATTGATTCATGACGTGGCGCCCCGAGCCGCAACACTGGAAGGGTTTTTATTCCCGGCAACGTATCATCTACCGCGGAGCCCGGTAGCCACGGAACTCACGGCGGAAATGGTGAGAAAGTTCAAAGAAGAATGGGCAGGCATTACAGGCCCAGAAACAGCTGCCGACAAGGCCATGGCGGCAGACGGCCGGCCGGTTTCATCGGTGGTGACGCTTGCTTCGCTCGTGGAACGCGAAACGCCCAAGCCCGAGGAGCGGCCTTTGGTCGCGGGAGTTTTCGAAAACCGTTTGCGGAAGGATATTGCGCTGCAGTGCGATCCTACGGTGATCTATGCGTTGGAGCGATCGAAAAAATATCGTGGGACGCTAACGCTGACCGATCTGCGGTTCGATTCACCTTATAACACCTATGTGCATACAGGTCTGCCGCCAGGGCCAATCGGGAATCCGGGCGAAATGTCCCTGCGAGCGGCACTGCATCCGGCACAAACGGATTATTTTTATTTTGTTGCGAACACCCAGGGTGGACACTTTTTTAGCTCCACGCTAGCGGAGCACAATAACAATGTGCTGAAATATCGCCGGCTTCTGGGGGGTGCTGCAGCGGCTGCGCCCGATCCAGCAATTAACGAGAAAAAGCCGCAGCCTCATGATGGGCGTAACGGGCACAAAAGCCATAAAGGCGCAACGCGATGAGTCATGACTTGAAGACAAAGAAGGCACTAATCCTGGAGACGGCAGGGAAAATCACCGCGCAGAAGTGGACGGCGGCTGAGATCGACCAACTTCGCCGGCGCCTGATCGCAGAACACGGTGAAGCCGGCAAGACTGGGACGGACTACATAGCGGACGTGCTGAAAGAAGCCGGCTGGAAGCTGGAATTAACGCAACAAGAAGAAGCGGAAGATCAATATGAGGAAGAGTTCGAAGACCTGCTGCATTTCAAAACGCTGGAAGATGCAGAAGTCAGTGTGATGCGGCTGGACGAACTGATGCGGAAATTTCGTTCCCACCACGAACTGGCGGCGGTGGAGCGAGTGCTCAATGTGGGGCGTCTCGGGAAGCGCCGCGCAGAAATGATCGCGCGCAATCCAAAGGTAGAAGCACCGAAACGCGCCGAGAAGGAAGAAATCGCCAACTGGTTCCGAATCTGGCTAGAAACGCCGGATGTGTTTTTTGACTGGCTAGACGTGCGTAAACAGTCGCCGGAGTTCCGCGCCAAGTTTCCGCAAGTGGAATCTCAAGAATGAGCGCGCCGGGCAATGCGCTCCCAGGAAAAAACGCGCTTGAGTTGCCTCCCTTTTCATTGGACGTACAAGCACTCGATCTGGGCGAGGAAGTCAAGGCCGTAGGTCTTGAGCTGCTGGAAACGCAAAGCCGCGAACCCGTGAGAGGAAAACAAGCGGCAGAAATTTGGGCCGCGGCCTTCCCTGCCCTGGTAGGAAACGACTTCTACGTTGTAGATTTCTTCAGCCACGTAGATCGCGTTAGGGAGTTCTGCAAAACGCGAGGCATCACTTTTCGCGAAGCCGCAGAGCGATGCGTGGTACTGGCGAAGCCAACCGGCGACCAATTGCGACAGCTCATTGAGCGCTTCGAAGGGGAAACATTCGGGTTGCGGGCGGGCACCGCTGCCGAAACTCCGGATGCTCCGCTAGAAGGACAGCTTTCAAAACGTGGCTTGGACGCTTATCAAGAAGCGTACAAGCGATATACGTTCTGTGCGGTCTGCGAACCAGAGGATGGCTGGGTGACGCTTCTGAGCGAAACACTCTGGCCCAGCGAAGTAATACGCCGTGTGCGGCCGGCCCTGCAGCCATTTGACGTGCACATCGCGCGGCCCAATTGAACACACACCGTGCATTTGCCCTGGCATGCGTGGAGCGCAAATCGGCAATGGTTGGATTGCGTCATTCCACAAGGAGGATGAATTCTTGAAGCGGCGCGTGCTGGCAATGATGTTTGTGGCGATACTGGCGACGATTTTCTGCGGCTGCGGGGGCAAGGGCGTAGTAAGCACTACCAAAACTACACCACCAGGCGCGAAGCCGGTCATTAAGAACGCCACACGCGAAGAACTCGTCGAAAAGTATAACGCCATGGCAAATGGAGTGACGAGTCTGAACGCCACGGTGGAACTGAAACCCACCGCGGGCTCGAAGTACAGCGGGATTATCGAAGAGTATCACGAAGTCAAAACGTTCCTGCTGGCAAAACGACCCGCGTATATCCGCGTAATCGGGCAGGTGCCGGTGATCGGAACGACGGTTTTCGATATGACCAGCGATGCGGAAACTTTCCGCGTGTCAATTCCTCCGAAGAACAAATTCCTGGTAGGACCTGTGGCGTTGGAACACGCCAGCACTAAACCGATTGAAAATCTTCGTCCGCAACATTTGTTGGAAGCGATTTTATGGCCGGAGATTCAAAAGGGCGAAGCGCTACTCTTCGAAGAGTTTAACGATGAAATGGCAAGGTATTACATATTAACGATATTGCGCGGAGGCTACGACACGGAAATTTTGCGTAAAATCTGGTTCGATCGCTCGGATTTGCAGATGGCGCGCCTGCAGACGTTTGGGCCAAAAGGCGTGTTGCTTTCTGATGTTCGCGTATCAGACTGGCAGCCTATTGAGCCGACACCAGGTACAACGAAAGCAGTTACGGAATCGAATGGAGTAACGGCATTCCCGCGCATGATCCGGCTTGAGCGCCCGCACGACGACTACAAATTGGATTTGCTGGTGAACAAAATTAGTTTAAACGAAGAGCTAGGCTCGGATCGTTTCCAGCTGGAGCAACCGCCGGGCGCTGAGCTAGTGCGCGTTGGCGAAAAAGCGGAAGAGCAGCGAAGCCCGCAGGCGGCGAAACCATGATGGGGGAGCTAATTACGCGTAATTTGCTGCACCGGCCGCTGCGAACGCTGATCAGCGTGATGGCGGTGGCGGTGGAAGTCGCTTTAGTGGTGCTCATCGTGGGACTTACATCGGGTCTACTTACCGAAACCGCCAAACGCATTGAGGGTATTGGCGCGGATATTATGCTGCAACCTCCAGCCGCTTCCGTTTTTCTCGGTTTCAGCGGCTCGCCGATGCCCATCAAAATCGGTGCAAAACTCAGGAGCCTCAAATACGTAAAGGCGGTGGCGCCAGCCTTGTTGCAATTTAACTCCACGGGCGGAGTGGATGTGGTCTACGGCATTGATCGCGACAGCTTTCGCGCGGTCTCCGGAGGTTTCGTGTTCCTTGATGGACACGACATGGAAAGGCCAGACGACTTGTTGGTGGATGACTGGGCAGCGAAGGCCAAGCACGTCAAAGTCGGAGATACCTACACTCTTTTGAACCATGACTGGCATGTCGCCGCTGTCATCGAGCACGGGAAAGGCGCGCGGCTTTTTGTGCCGCTGACGACGTTACAAGAACTAGTAGGCGCGCGCGATAAAGCCTCCATTTTTCTTTTGAAGTGCACGCGGCCCGAGCACACAGAAGACGTAATGGAAGAGATTCGTCATGTATTGCCGGGCTACACGATTCGTCCGCTGAAGGATTTTCTTTCGTTGATGACGGCAACGAATATTCCCGGCCTGCAGACTTTCATCAACGCCATGATCGCGCTAGCCGTGGCCATCGGGCTGCTCGTAATTTTTCTAACCATGTACACCACGGTGCTCGAACGCACGCGCGACATTGGGGTACTCAAATCGCTGGGCGCAGACCAATCGTTCATCGTGCGCACCTTGCTGACGGAAGCCGCGGCACTGTGCTTATTGGGCGTTATTACAGGCGTGGGGCTTAGCTATTTGGTGCGCGCAGCTTTTCTGGCTGGTTTTCCCACGTTATCGATCTTGATCACTCCCGGCTGGGTCCTGCGCGCAGGGGCTATCGCATTTTTGGGGGCGGTTTTCGGGGCGAGCTACCCCGCTTGGATGGCGAGCCGTAAGGATGCCGTGGAAGCGCTGTCGTACGACTGATCGCGAATCACGCTTTGTGACGCTGCTTCGCAGCGCTACTGCCTGGCAGTGTTTCAAAACCAAGAAACAGAATGGCCAACGATTTAAGAATGGGCAGTCTAGGTGGCGAGGAACGCGGCTAGGCACAGATGAGATTCGCGGATACAATACGGGAACCTGCGACAGGATTGTATTTCCCAGGGAAAACAATATTGGAGCCGATACTCAAGACCGAAAGTCTGTGGAAGCTCTACCGCGCGGGCAAAGTGGAAGTGCCCGCGTTACGAGGAGTGAATTTCGAAGTTCTTCCCGGGGAATCGGTAGCCGTAATGGGCCCATCGGGTTGCGGCAAATCGTCATTGCTTTATGTAATCGGCGGTCTGGCCCAAGCGTCCCGAGGCAAAGTCCAGGTCGATGGCAACGAATTGACGGCCATGAGCGATGCCGAACGCACCAAGCTGCGCCGGCACAAGATTGGCTTCGTTTTCCAGCGCTTTAATCTGCTGCCAACACTTACCGCCAAAGGCAACATCGCCATCGCCCAGTTTATTCATGGGGATGGATTCGACCCGCATCGCTTTGACGTTGTGACCCAGATGCTGGGGTTGGCTGGACGGCTGCAGCATAAACCCTCAGAACTATCGGGTGGCGAACAGCAACGTGTTGCCATTGCGCGTGCGCTGATCAACGAGCCCAAAATTCTTCTTGCGGACGAGCCCACCGGCAATTTGGATTCGAAGAATTCAGAAGTGGTGCTGCAGATGCTTCGCCAGCTCAACAAGGATCTGGGCCAAACCATCGTAATGATTACCCACAACCCGGAAGCAGTGGTGTACTTTGACCGTGTTGTGCACATGCGCGACGGAGTTATTGTCGACGGCGTGCCGGCGGATTAGCATGGCGAGTCTTGGGCGAACCCTCTCGCGCACGTTTTTCTGGTGTCACGAGCGAGGCACATGGCAATACGATATCGCAGTAGTGTTGATCTTAGTTTTTGTCTTGCTAACACCGCGCAACTGGTTTCACGACCAGCCTCAGAGCGGGTCACCCGCCGGCCCGGGACAAGTGCAGTTGGTCTCACAACAGGGGAATCACTTGACCTATCGTGTGGATTCGCGGATCCTCGCTCCCCCCACAAAGCTGGCGCTGCAAAGCGACCTACATAACGCTCTGAAAGAAGCGTTACCGGAACTACATAACGGTAATTTCTCCATTGCGAAAATCGAACCTGTCCGCGATGATCAGGGCGCGGTGATCGCCTACCAAGTCGAAGTCAAGCGCTAAGCAGTCTATTTTGTATTTTTCTTAGCGCAACACCCGAGTCCGCCGGTGCATCTTCTTTATGTATGTTAGGATTCCGAAATACACGATGGTGATTACGATTTATGGATTGGGGTCGCGTTTGAAACGACTGTTTTCTTTCCTGGCTTTGATGATCGCGATCGGTGCTATGGCGGGTGCGGCCGAGATGGCGGCCACGCAGAGCTCTTCTTGGACCGCCGATAGTGTTTTGGCCCTGATGGACAAATCGGCGCAAAACTTTCACTCGCTTACCGCTGATATTGAGCACATCAAGTATACCGACGTCGTCAAAGATACTTCTACGGAGAAGGGCAAGATCTTCGTACGGCGCGACGAGAAAATGCGCATTGAATTCACGGAGCCAGATCAGCGGACAATTCTTCGGTCCGGAGATTCGCTGTTCATCTACACGCCGAAGATTAATCGCGTGGAAGAGTACAACCTGGGCAAGAATCGTGAGATGGTGGACCAATATGTACGTTTGGGGTTTGGCACAAAAAGCGAGAACTTAAAGAAAAGCTTCACGATTACGCTGGTAGGCGAAGAAGAGTTGGATCACAAGAAGGCTGTTGTACTGGAACTGGTCCCCATCTCGCCAGAGATGCGCAGACAAATCACAAAAATCCACATGTGGATCGACGAAGCTTCGTGGCTGCCGATACAGCAAAAGTTTTTTCAGGCAGGCTCCGGCGATTATTTAATTTTCCACTACACCAACGAGCTGAAGAACCTTAAGATCAGCGACGGAAAGTTCAAGCAGGATTGGCCCAAAGGTGTGAGCCGCATCAAGCCGCACGCATGAATAGGTGTGGGTACTAATCCCACTCTTAGGGATTGAGCAGCGCTCTTCGCGACACGAAAAATCAATCGGTCTGTTCGCGTTCCTTGGCGAGCAACTGCTCTTTCCGGGACAGTCCCCAGCGATAACCTGCCAGATTGCCGTCTTGGCGGACTACCCGATGGCAAGGCACCACGATCGACACGGGATTCGTAGCACAACTTCTGGCCACCGCCCGTACGGCTTTAGGTTTCCCTATCTTCTTAGCCACTTCGGAATAAGTGCGCGTGGTACCGCGCGGGATACGCTGCAGCTCCTGCCACACGCGGCGCTGAAACGCGGTCGCCTGCAAATCCAGAGGCAGGTTTAAACGAGGTTGCTGGCCTTCGATGCGCTGCACAATTTCTTTCACCCATTGCCGATAGGAGCCGGTCGAGGGTACGATGGCCGCGCGGGGATATTCTTTTCGTAACTCGGCAAGCAACGTGCTTTCGGTGTCGCCGAGGTATACGGCAGAAATACCTCGCTGAGTAGTGGCAACCAGAACTTTCCCAAGTGGCGATTTCGCGATGGTGTATGCGATGTTCATTCCCTTTCCTCCTCTTCGATACGTCAATGGAGTCATGCCGAGTTGTGCGTCGCTCCGTTCGTAAACGCGGCTAGCTGAGCCGTAGCCGGTTTCGTAAAGAGCATCGGTGATGCTTTTCCCCGCGCGGAGCAGAGCCTTGAAACGCTTCAAGCGCAGCGCCTCGGCGAGATCGCGCGGCGAAAGTCCGGTCACTTTTTGAAACGCGCGCCGTAAAGTAGCTCGGGTCGTACCGAATTTCTTGGCGAGAATTGCCAGTGGGATATTTTCCTCAGTCGACTGGGCAAAATGCCGCGCGGCGCGCTCCACTAGCGTAACGGCGCCCGCGATTTCATTTGGCCGGCAGCGCAGGCAGGGGCGGTAGCCTTGGCGCTCAGCTTCTTCTCCCGTGCGAAAGAAAACCACATTGCGTCTAAGGGGACGCCGCGCGGGGCAAGACGGGCGGCAGTAAATGCGCGTCGAGCGCACCGCGAGAATGAACTTGCCGTCCGCGCGCGCGTCTCGCGCCAGCGTCGCTTGCCAATAGCGTGCCGCTGCATGGGGCGAAATATCTTGTTCGTGTTGCGGCGATGCACGATTCATAGTGAACGTGCCAAACCTAACGCATGCACGAGACGAATTCTATCCGGAAAACGACGGCAAAGGGCTGGAGAGACGGTAGAAAAGAAAAGCGTACTCAGGCTTCGCCCGGGACGGGCAAAGTATGATCGGCAGAAATCGGATCTGGATGAGGCGCTGTGATGACCACTAGTACTGCCGTGAGGATAACCGCCGCTGCGCTTACAGTGCGCAACGTAATAGTCTCGCCAGCCATAAGCCACCCGAGAAACAAAGCCACCACGGGGTTAACGAATGCGTAGGTGGCTACCCGCGCCGCAGTGCTTTGCTTCAGGATATAGATGTAAGCCGTGAAGCCGAGTGCCGAGCCAAACACGACTAGATAAACAAACGCTATCCAAGAACGCAACGAGATGGTCTCAAGATGGAACGCGCGGACTTCTCGGCTAACCAGACCAGCGATCCACAACGCAGCGCCACCGCTCAGGCTTTGCATCGAGACGCCGAGCAAGGCTGACTTGGGAAGAACTCCGTGTTTCGAATACAACGAGCCGCAGGCCCAGGAGAGCGAGGCAAGAACTAGAATTTCAGCGCCGAACGGATCTATCCGACCGGATCCACCCAGCTTCGCTGGCCCAACAAGTAGGGTTAGACCTGCAAAGCCCATCAGGATGCCGCCGATTACTCTCGGTAGCGGCCGGGAGCCTCCGGGCCGCAGCCAGTCTATGAGGACCATCCACAGCGATACGGTAGCTACCAATAGCGCCGCTACTCCCGAAGGCACGGTCTTCTCAGCAAGACATACGCCGCCATTGCCAATGAAGAGCAAGAGTAGACCCGTCACGATCGTGGTACGCCACTGCGCGAAGGTCGGGCGTTCGCCGGTTTTCCACAGCAGCAGGGGAAACAAGATGACACCCACCAAAAGGTGTCGTGAGCCTGCCAGGAGCAGCGGGGGAAAAGACTCGATGCCCACTCGAATCGCTAAGTAGGTAGACCCCCAGATGACATATACCACCGCAAAGGCTGCGATGAGTAAGGGCGTGGCACGGTGAGGAGTTCGCGCAGCAAGTGACCCACCAGAGGAAATTGGTGGAGACTGATCGGTCGACGACGTGGACGTAGCCATCCGTTCTATAACTAGACGTAGAGAAGCTGTGTGTCGAGGACCATATTGGTAGAACAGTACGTCGCGGGCGATCGAAACCGCGGTACCTAGAGTTGGTACTATTACTAAGTGTTTGAAGTTAGGACACTTCGAAGGTTTTCCACAGGTTGACCCCGCGCACTTCTAATGGCATCTTAGCGACCCACATCAAATGGGGTACAGCCCAAAGGTAGACTCGCAAAACAAAACCGAAACAGGCAAGGGCAATCTCTTTAGGGAGAGATGAAGGGGATGAATCGCGCAGTACCCGTCAAGTCGGCGTACTTGGGATCCAGAACGGAGGACTCCCGGTCGGGACAACAGCAGCCAAGGGCTGCCGAGCCCGCACGCGTGCCTGCCTTAAGGTGCAGCCCGCTACTGCGTCCCGAGCTACCGCGCAGATTCGTCCGCGTACCCACCCATGCTTTTGGCGTTTATCCCGAACATCGAGAATATCCGCGCGCCACACTTCAACTGCCTTTGCGCCTGCGGAGTGCAAATAGCATCCAGGAAGATCCTCCGGTGACCTTAGTGACGCGAGACATGAGTTCCAGTGGGGTGTATTTCCTCTGCCCAAAGGCGTTAATAATGGGAACTCCGATCGAGCTGGAGATCGTGCTGGTCAGCCGCCCTTTGGGTCGCGGAAATGTGGTCGCTATTACGCTGGCGCACGTGCGCCGCGTTGAGCCGGCCGCCGTGCCCGGGTGGTACGGCATCGCTGCCTCCCTTGACGATGTGCAGTTCGACCGGGACGACCTGCTGCCTTCGCGTTTCACGTCCTGAATCTTGTCCTAATTCTCTGATAATCTGATTCCCCGATGCAGCTGAGGAAAAAGCAGAGCATCCTGGGCGTGCTCTTTGATTGGGACGGCACGCTGCTCGATTCCTACCAGGCCGATTCTTCAGCGTACCTCTCGATGTTCAACGAAATGGGCATCCCTTGGGGTTTGAAGGAGCTGGCGCGCCATTATTCGCCGAATTGGTATAACGTGTATCGCGCCGCAGGCCTGCCCAAAGAGTGTTGGGATGCAGCTGATATCTCCTGGCGGAGGCAATACGCGAATCATCGGCCAAAACTAATCAGCGGGGTGCGAGGAATTCTAGCGCGAGTTAAGCGCCAGCACCGTTTGGGGTTAGTCACCAGCGGAGACCGGGCGCGCGTATTGCGTCAGTTGCGCAGCTTCGGTTTGACAAGTTTGTTTTCGGCCCGTGTATGCAGCGGCGATACATTGCGCAAAAAGCCGCATCCCGAGCCTATGATCTTGGCGCTCCAGCGCTTGCGGCTGGACCCTTCGGCCTGCGTTTACGTGGGCGACTCCCCGGAGGATATGCAAATGGCGAAGCGTGCTGGCGTCCGTGCGATTGGGGTGATCGGCCCATTTCCTACGGAGAAGCGGCTACGCGCGGCACGGCCTGATCTGCTTCTAACCTCCATTCAGGAATTGCCGGACGCATTAGAATTATTGCAAGACTGAGAAGGCAGAATCGGCGAGGCTCATGGCTTGGGCTTCGCCGGGTCTGCCGGAGGAGTTGGCGGCACGGGAACAGGCGGTTCTGCTTGCACCGGCTTGAAATCCGACCACTTAACGACTATGCGCATGGGTATTTCCGCGTCTTTTAAATGCAGTGTGTCATCCGAACGCGAATAATTGGGGAACCAATATTTTCCATCCACGTTCTCGCGATAGGTTTCGAACAACGAAAAAGGTAATTGAGCCACGACCCGTCTGTCACCCTGGTCCGTCACCCACTTGCCATAAGTTTTCAGCACCTCGAGATATTTCGCGTCGACCCAGACGATGCCATCGAAGTACGCATGAGCACGCTCTACGGATTTGGGTTTCACCTGGAAAATATAGCAATCGATGTCGTCTACCTGCTCTATGCCCAGATACTTCACATCATATTTCGGGAGTTGGCTGGTGGTGAGCGGAAAAGCGGGAATTTGGTCGAGCGCTTGGATGTCTTCCGGTGCGAGAAACACCGACTGCAACGTAGACTGCGGCCTTTCCACGACCCGAACGGATACTCTACCGTCAGGGCTGCGCGTGTTGTCGGTGACGCGTAAAAACTCTCCCGCGGGCTTCCCGTCGGGGCCGAATTCCTGAATCCGAACGGTCTTGCGAAAGCTGTAGTGCGTTCGCAAGAGAAGGTATTCATCTTCTTTCTGTGAGAATCGGCGGATGATCTCTTCGGGCGGCAGCGAAGGCGGCGCTGGGGTCCCTGAGTCGGTACCAATGCGGTAAACATGGTGTTCCGGAGGCGGGGCCATGGGACCTTGCGCGGCGTCTTGCGCCCGGGCGGCCCACACGCCAAAGCCAACACTCGCGAGCAGCACAAACGCCCACCTCCTAAAACGGATGCGTGGCGAACTTGAATGCCCAGGGACAGATTTCACATTCAATTGGATGCACCTACAGCCTGACGAGTCGATTCGGTACGAACTACAGCACAAGAGTTTAACGCACCTTTCCCACAACCTCACATGGCCAGACACAAATGCCAATTTTTCGGGACTCCAGGGTCTCTGTTACAATGCCGAAGATTCGTGAGTGACACGCAACAAGCGAAACGGTATTTCATCTCGGGGCTCGTTCAGGGCGTGGGGTTCCGCTATTTCACGCAACGCGCGGCGGAAAAGCTAAATATCAGCGGTTATGCTAGAAATCTTCGCGACGGCCGTGTGGAAGTTTTTGCCATGGGCACGGCCCCGAAACTGAATGAACTGCGGTCACTGCTCGAACGTGGGCCTCGATTTTGCAGCGTCAGCGAGGTTCGCGAGGAAGACGCAACCCCAGATCCACAATATGAACGAACATTCGTTATCAGCAATAGTGCTTCAGGTCTGGGAACTGACGTCAACAATTAACGCGCAGCATATTGCGGGGGAACCGTTCGAATGAAGGAACTTAAAAACCTGATTCGCGAAGTGCCGGATTATCCCAAGCCAGGAATTCTCTTTTATGACCTCACGACGCTCTTAAAAGACAAAAAGGGATTTCATATGCTAATCGACCGGCTGTGCGAGCATTACAACGGTCACACGATCGATATTGTGGCCGGGATTGAGGCCCGAGGCTTCATTTTCGCGCCCGCCCTCGCTTACCGGTTAGGCGCAGGCTTCGTCCCGGTTCGCAAACCGAAAAAACTGCCCGCAAAAACCGCGAGCGTTTCCTACGCGCTCGAATATGGCACAGATACGCTGGAGATCCACGAAGACGCTGTGAGGCCGGGAGATCGCGTCATCATTTGTGATGACTTGCTGGCCACTGGCGGGACTGCGGCGGCCACGGCGAAGCTCATTGAAAAGCTGGGAGGCAAGGTGGAAGGTGCGGCCTTCGCCGTCGAACTGACGTTCCTGAATGGCCGATCTAACCTTAAAGGCGTCGACGTTTTCTCTCTGATCCAGTACGACAAATAGGCTGGCTTTCTTTAGTGTTCCTGGCGGGCGGGCTAACGCAACATTATTTTGTTGGGGTTCGATTTGAAAAACTGTTCCTTTGTCTGAGGGCTTCAAAGAGGACCACACCCGCGGCTACGGAAACATTCAGGGACTTAATAGGCCCGGTGGTGGGAAGCGAAACGACAAAGTCGCAACGCTTACGCGTCAATTCGTGCAAACCCTGCCCTTCTCCACCGAGAACGATACCCACGGGCGAAGTGTAATCGGCTTGGGTATAAGTCTGGTCGGCCTCTTCGTCGAGGCCGATGAGCCAGTAGCCTGCTTCCTTTAGTTCTTCCATGGTGCGCGCAAGATTAGTGACTTTTGCGACAGGCAAATGTGCGAGCGCGCCGGCGGAAGCGCGTGCCACGGTTTCGGTAAGCCCCGCGGCCCGCCGATCTGGAATTACAACGCCGTGAGCACCGGCAGCGAGTGCCGTTCGGATGACCGCGCCCAGATTATGGGGATCCTCCACGCCGTCCAGCAGTACGACAAGTCCTTTATGCCCATGCCCGGCACTTTTATTAGCGACGGCGAGAATGTCTTCGAGCGAGGCGGCAGCGCGCGCGGCCGCAAGCGCAACCACACCTTGATGGTCTTTCGAATTGGCGAGCCGGTCAACTTGGCTACGGTCTTCAAACCGAAGCGCAATTCCACGATCGCGCGCCAACTGAACAATCTCTTCCGTGCGGGTGTCCTGTCGTCCTCGGGCGATGACGATACGGTCCAACGGGCGGCCAGCTTCTAGCGCTTCGCGGACGGCGTGGATGCCAGTCAAGCGATCCATAGAGCAGACAGTTTACAGGCGATGGTTCGTAGTGGAAAGTCAGTGACGAGTTGCACCTCGGTGCGGATAGCTAATCCAAGGCGGCACAGAATTCGAGAATGCGCTCTTTGGCGGACTTCACATGCACGGCGAATGGAAGCACAGACGCAGCATCCAGCAGCAATATAACGCGATCCAGTTCTCCTTCTCCTGCCCGCCCGGCCAGTGAGAGACGTATGGGGTGAAATAACTCCCGCCCGCGAGGTTCCATGCCCTCTTTCAAGGCTGTAATGATTTCTTTAAATCTATCAGAGTTCAGTGGCGTCCCATCAAGAAGCAATAGAGCGAGCTGACGCAAGACGTCGCGCGCCGCATACCGGGAAAGCGCGACGTGACTTTCCACTTCCGTGAGAATTTCGCACGCGTCGTAGTGAAAGATCAGCGCGAGAAGGTCTGCTAGAGCTGTGCGGTCGGCTACCTGGATCCCTAGCATTGCAGCTGCGTGTTCGCACCAGGCGCGCTGTTCTGGTAAAAGTTCCGTGGTGAGCCATTCTCGCTCCCGAAGAATACCGGCGACATCCGCGGCGGTGAACGCATTCACTGGGGCAATAGACTCGTCGGCTGGGTCGCGAGGAAGCATGGAGTGAACATAAGCCTGCAAAATGCGGCGCTGGGAAACTTACGGGTCACGCCTGCAAAGAAAAGGTTAGCGGGATGTCAGGGTAGCGACCACGTATGCGGCTATCGCCTCGCCGCGACCTATGGCGTCTACGCCCTCATTCGTCTTAGCTTTCAGATGAATTTTATCCGCGGTTACACCCAACGTTTTCGCGAGCACCTCGCGCATTTTAGGAAAGTGCGGACCGAGCTTGGGTTTTTCCGTAATTACGACTGCATCGACGTGCTCGATCGCAAAATTTTTTTCGCTCAATAATTGTTTCGCGTGTTCCAGGAACTTCAGACTGTTCGCGCCTTTCCACCTGGGATCAGTGTCGGGAAAATGAGTGCCGATGTCGCCCAGTCCCGATGCCCCTAGTAGCGCGTCGCAAAGCGCATGAACCAGAACATCGCCGTCGGAGTGGCCTACCGGCCCTTTGTCGAAAAGCAATTCAATACCGCCGACAACCAGCTTTCGACCAACGGCGAGGCGGTGCAGGTCGTAGCCGATGCCGCAGCGCGCGCTCATGCTTTCTGCCGCTCGCGTTCCAGGTAGAAGCGAGCAAGTTCCATATCCGCGGGTTTAGTGATCTTCATATTGCTTTCAGAGCCGAGGACCACGTGCACGTCCTGGCCAAGGCGCTCGACAAGGCCAGCTTCGTCCGAGACGCTCAGTCCATCCGCCAGGGCTTGTGCAAAGGCTTCTTTGAGCAATTTTGTAGAAAATGCCTGCGGCGTTTGCGCCAGAACAACCCGCTCACGTGGGATAGTGCCCGTAATGAGCGCCACATCTTCCGGCAAGCTGGCGCGTTTTACTTCTTTCACCGTATCCATTGCGGGGATTCCCAGAATTGCGGCGCGGCATTTGCGCGCTTCTTCGATGACCCGAGTAATTTGCTCCACAGTTACAAACGGCCGGACCGCGTCGTGAACCAGCACTATTTCAACCTCATCTGGCACTTCGCGTAGCGCCTGCGCGACAGACTGTTGCCGCGAATCTCCTCCTCGAACCACAGTTACTCGCTGTTTGAATTTTTCCGCTCGAAGTTGCTGCTCGAGGAACGCTATAACGTCGCTGCGCGTCGCGACGATGATATCCGTTACCAAGGGGCAAGACGCAATCCGCCGCACGCTGTGAATAACGATAGGCGTTCCGTCCAGTTCGAGGAATTGCTTCGGCGTCTCGGCACCCATACGAGTGCCCATGCCTGCAGCGGGAAGAATGGCGGCGATTCGAGTCATGATTATCTAAGAGCGCCAGGCGGCCTGCACGATGGGTAACCCTCACTCTCGCCGGCTTCAAAAGGTATTCGCAAACGCCAAAGTGTACCTTAAGCATGCCAGAAAACCGAGAATCAGTGCAGCGAGTAGTCCTGCAGAAGCGCAGCGTCTCGGGGGCGCTAATTAGGAGAGATAAATTCGCGGGACGCGTTGGCTGATCGCGCAGAGCAGATCGGAAGTAACCGTGCCAATGCTGCGTGCTACGAGGTTCGCGGGATGGCTGTGATTTCCGTCTGTGCCATAGACGGTGACTACATCTCCGATTTCCGCGCCGGGCACATCGGTGACATCAAGCATTGTCACGTCCATGGACACAATGCCGATGATCGGTGCCAACTTCCCTCGAATGAGTACGCTGCCTCGATTGCCGAGCGAGCGGTGCAACCCATCCCCGTACCCCGCCGCAATAACAGCGACGCGCGAAGGCCGCTGAGGGACATACGTCGCGCCATAGCCAACACCGGCTCCCGCAGGTACATCACGCACGTTGATGATTCGCGAGCGCAGGCTCATCACTGGCTTTAGCGGCAAGCGCGCTTCCATCTCCGCACGACGTTCTATTGGATCGTAGCCCGGGTGATAGCCATAGAGAATCACGCCAGGCCTCACCATATCCGCCCACGTTTCCGGCCGCGCGATAATCGCGGCGCTGTTCGCGAGATGTACGATGCCAGGATCGATCCCCATACCACGCAGCCGCTCGAGCGCGCGATAAAACCGCTCTTCCTGCTCGCGCGTTTGCTGCCCTGGCGGCGTATTCGAGAAAACTTCCGAAGATGCAAAATGCGTGAAGATGCCGCCGAGTTGTAGATGACGACATTTCGCGAGTTGCCGAGCGAAGCAGTGCACATCGCCGGGCGCGATCCCCAGGCGGTTCATCCCGGTATCCATCTTCAAATGAAAAGAAACCTGCTTGTGCTGGCCACTACGCGCGGCTGCGCGCTCCAACAGTGCAAGCTGCTCGCAACGATGAATGGCGGCTGTAAGCTTGTACTCGATCAGCTGCCGCTCTTCCCCAGCCACAAAACTAGTAAGAACTAGAATCGGTTTGCGCACGCCCGCCTTGCGCAGGGTGATGCCTTCCTCGGTGCAAGTGACCCCGAACCAGTCAGAACCCGCCTTTTCTAGCGCTTTGGCGACCTGGGGTCCCCCATGTCCATAGCCATTGCCTTTGACGATGGAAAGGATCTTGCGCGGCACCTTTTGTTTTTCTACCGGCGGATTTACGTACTTGCGGATGGCGTGGAGATTATACGTAAGGGCTCGCAGAGAGACTTCGGCCCAGACCGGGCGGCGCTGCAAGTTCGCGGGGGTTTTCTGTGTTCGCGCCATGGGATCCTGAGAGAAAAATAGTGTACGACATTCGCGCAGATCGGTCCGAGGAGCGCTGCGACTCGATGCGTGAAAGACAACACCTTAAAGAGAGCAAGCCGACGGCCAGCATCGACGGGTGCGCTGCTGTGGCGCAGCCGCCAAAAAGGTGGTGCTAAATGACGGCCCCACAGTAGGTTACAACGAACTCCTGCCCTGATGCTCGAATCAGAAGAGACAGGGGATGCATCTGAACGTGGTTAGCCAGCCACGCTGTGGGCAGGGTTACATGTCGTCAGGAGTGAATTGCGAAAAGACGTCCGGCGCGGCCTCTTCGAAACGCGTCAAGCGACTGCGGAAAACGAACTTCACCTTGTCGGTCGGACCGTTGCGCTGCTTGGCGACAAGTATCTCCGCTTGCTCGCGTTCTTCGGGTGCCGCGTCAAGTTTGAAAAAGTTAGGACGATAAATGAACATGACCACGTCGGCGTCCTGTTCGATGGCGCCCGATTCGCGCAAATCGGAAAGTTGCGGGCCGCGTTCTTCGCGCTCCGGGGCGCGGGTAAGCTGGCTGAGCACCAGGACAGGAATCTGTAGCTCTTTGGCGAGGCCTTTCAAGCTGCGGGAGATACTGGACACTTCTTCATTGCGGTTCGAAAAGCGCCCGCGGGCGGTGATAAGTTGCAGGTAATCAACAATCAAGAGCGAAAGGCCTTTGTCCCGTTTAAGCCGGCGAGCTTTCGCGCCAATTTCCAGCACGCTGATGGAACCCGCATCGTCAATCCACAGCGGCGAAGAAGAAATTGTACCGAGCGCTTCCGTCATGCGTCGCCAATCTTCCTTGCTGAGGTGCCCGGTGCGAAACTTGTGGGCATCAATTTGAGCGACGGAGGCTACCAAGCGCTGCAACAGCGACTCCTTGGACATCTCCAGGCTGAAGATGGCCACCGGATGCCCGGCTCGAATGGCTATGTTCTCCGCAAAATTTAGAGCGAGTGCCGTTTTTCCCTGAGAAGGACGCGCGGCAAGAATGACCAATTCCGACGTCTGAAGTCCGGACGTAAGTTTATCGAGCTCACCGTAGCCGGTAGCGATTCCAGTGATACTCTTGCCTTCACGAAAGATTTTTTCAAGCCGTTCGAAATTGTCGCGGACGATGTCCTTGACGGAAATCAATCCCGCACGAATTCGGTCTTCCGCAATCGCAAATATGGACGATTCCGCGTTGTCGAGGATAGTGTCGGCGCCGTCTTCCCCTTCGAAAGCGCGCTGCTGAATATTGTGCGTCGCATGGATCAGGTTGCGTAGGATGGCCTTCTCTTTAACGATGCGCGCGTAGTGTTCGATGTTTGAAACTTTGGGCATCCCGTCCGCTAACGATGCCAGATACGGCGCCCCACCGGAGGATTCCAGGTCACCGCGGCGATGCAACTCTTCCGTGAGGGTGACCAGATCTATAGCCTGTTGGCTTTCCCCGAGTGCGATCATGTGGGTGAAAACCCGGCGGTGCTGATCGAGAAAAAAGTCCTCTGGACGAAGATGTTCGATGGCAGGGTTCAGTGCATTGTTATCGAGAAGAATGGCTCCGAGCACGGAACGCTCGGCGTCTAGATTATTCGGCAGGGGCTTTTCGAGTGTGGTATCAGCAGGCATTCAGAGTGCGTCTCACTATTCGCCTTTTCTTCGCCTTTTTACCACGTTCTCCGCGGGAGGGCAAGTACGGAGATTTTTTTTCTGGGACCTGATCGATCGCTGTCAAATGGTGCACGCATTGTCCGCGCAAGGGCTGTCTACGTCAACCGGAGTGCTTGTGCATAGCTTCGGAAATCGGTGCAAAACTTTTCGCTGTACTTGAGCAGACGCCAAAGCTGCGCAAAAAATAAAAGCGCAGCACGTTTGAAATGACTCAGGACAAGTGTGCTGCGCCCCTAATCGAAAAACTGCGGAGAGCGGAGACTACGATTCCTTCTCGACGTTTACCTTCACTTGTGCGGTGACGTCGCGGAATACTTTCACGGTCACAGGAAATTCGCCGAGAGACTTGATGGGTTCGGCGATGTGTATTTGCCGCTTATCGATTTTGAAGCCCTGCGCCCCGAGACCTTCGGCCACGTCGCCTGAAGTTACTGAACCGAACAGCTGATCGTTTTCGCCAGTTTTCCGGGTAAATTTCAATGAGACGCCATTGAGCAAGCTGGCCTGCTTTTGTGCGGCTTCCAGCTCCGTGGCTGTTCTTTTGGCAAGCGAAGCGCGAATCTTCTCGATGGCTTTCACATTGCTGTCGCTGGCCTCGACAGCGAGCTTGCGCGGCAAAAGGAAATTCCGAGCGTATCCGGGTTTCACCGTAACGATGTCGCCACGATGCCCTAACTTTTCGATATCTTCCTGAAGAATGATTTGCATGTCCTGTCTCTAAGCTCCTTTTCGCCTTGCTGCCCCTATGCCTTAGGGGCCTCAACCACCGCGCGCGGCTGCTGCGTGCCGGCGGCGCTGCCTGCAAATGGCAATAACGCTATATTGCGCGCTCGCTTGATGGCCACGCCCAACCACCTCTGATGCCGCGAACACACTCCGGTCATGCGGCGCGGAAGAATCTTGCCGCGCTCCTGCACGAACTGCGAGAGGATGTCGGCGCGTTTGTAGTCGATGAGGTCCATCTTCTCGACGCAAAACTTGCACACTTTCTTCTTGCGGAAATACTGGCGTTTACCACGACGCGGACCGCCTGGTCCACTACCACCTGGTCCGCCTTCTCGGCGTGGGCCGCCATGACCACCGCCGGGACCTCCATGGCCGCCGGAACCACTTTCACGCCGCGGTGCACCGCTAGGCGCTTGTGTTTGCTTCTGCTCTTCTGCCATGCCTCTCACCCTTTCCCATCGGACCCCGATCGGGTCAGCAACTTTCGAGTATCGCAGAGCGCTCGATTCGGGTTAGTACACCCATCAACGGACTGCATCGTAAGCTTCTGTTACTGCGCGCGAATTCAACTTGCCGTGGCTGTCGGCTCTGGCGCAGGGGCCGCAGCAGCAGCGGGGGTGACCGTAGTTCGACGTGGACGCCGCGCGGCGCTTTTCTCGCGGCGGTCCGTCAGTTTCTTCTGCCGCTTCAAATCTTCGTCAAGGCGCACGGTCTGATACTTAATCACCGCGTCCTGCACGCGCAACCGGCGCTCGAGTTCCGCAATCAGGTCGGGATGCGAGGTATGTATTTGCTGGTAGAAATACATTCCCTCGCGATGCTTAGCGACGCGATAGGCAAGTTTGCGCGTACCCCAGTGTTCTGCCTTATCGATCTTGCCGCCCTTCTCCGTACAGGTGTGTTCGATGACGGAGAGGACCTTTTTAATGTCTTCTTCCGGCGTTGCCGGCCGGGCGATGAAGATCAAGTCGTACAAACGCTCTTCCATGATGACCTCGTTCTCTCTTTTCTTCACAGGGCACATGCCCGTGAAAATCCCTCTAATCTCCAAAAATGCGGGTGCAACTACTTTTCATCCGCTTCTGTCGGAGGAACCTTGCGGTTGAAGCGATTCATGGCCGCCGCAATCCCCTGCGACAAAATCATTTCCACAGCATCGCCGGCTTGGCCTACCGCTTCCGCTGCCACTTCCAGCTCAGCTTTCTTCATCGGCCGCAGCACATATGCCGCCAGATCGCTGACTGGATGGTCCGGACCACATCCGAGCCGAAGCCTTGCAATTTCATGCGTGCCCAGGGCGGATGTGACGGACTTCGCGCCGTTGTGCGTTCCCGGGCTGCCGCGCTCTCCGATGCGAATCATGCCCCAGGGAAGATCACGCTCGTCGAAAAGCAAAAGCAAATCCTCAGGTCCCAGCTCATACTTGCCCAGCAGTTCCCGCACGGAGATGCCGCTCAGGTTCATGTACGTCTGCGGCTTGGCCAAGACAACTTCTTCTCCGCCGAGCTTCCCGCGCCCAACCAGCGCTTTACCCTCAGGCCGCTCGACCCGAATCGCGCCGCGATTGGCCAGCTCATCCACCGCAAGAAATCCCAAGTTGTGCGGCGTCCACTGATATTCCGGATCGGGATTCCCAAGTCCGACAATGAGCCGCATAGTTTCTGTTCCAGGAGCCCGCTGATCGCGAGGCTGCGCAACCGGCTACTTCTCGCCTTACTTTTTCTTCTCGCCCTTTTCGCTCTTCTCTGCTTTCTCCGGCTTGGCCTCACCCTCGCCTTCTTCGCCTTCGAGTTCTTTCTTGCCCTTCTTGATGACTTCCGGCTCGGCTGGTGCTGCCGCATCCGCCGCCACGGCCTCTACGGGCTTCTCTTCCTCAACACGCAGCGCAACCACGTGAGCGAGCACGCGCTCTGGATCAGTAATCAGTTTCATCTTCGTGCTATCAATCACCAAATCTTTCGCACGTAGTTGTTGGCCGAGCATCAAGCCGCTGACGTCCACCTTGAACTCGGTGGGTATGTCGGTAGGCAGGCATTCGATTTCCACGTCGCGTGTCACAATTTCAAAAACGCCGCCCTGTTGCTTCACGCCGGCGGGTTCTCCGAAGGTATGCACGGGAACTTTTACGCGCATGCGAACATCCATCGCCACGCGAAGCAGATCGACGTGCAGCAACTTTCCGGTGACCGGATCAACCAACCAATCCTTCAAAATCGCTGGTTCGTGCTTGCCTCCAAGATCCACCTGGAAGAGCGTGTTCTGTCCACTCTCCGAGCGCAAAATCGCGCCCAGCTGTTTGGTGTTCACCGCAAGCGCAATAGATCCCCCTTTGCCCCCATACAACACAGCGGGAACCTTGCCGCTCAACCGCAGCCGCCGGGCTTCATTCTTGCCGCGTTCAGCGCGGGGCGCCGCTTCTACAACAATCTTTGCGTCAGACATACTTTCGTTCCTTCCTTCGTTGATGACCCTGAGCTAAATAAACAGTTCGCTGATCGAAGTTTCTTCGTGAATGGAGCGAATCCCACGTGCCAGCAAATCCGCGACGCTCAAAACCTTTAGCTTGGACAATTTTTTTGCCGCTTCGGGCAACGGTACAGAGTCCGTAGCCACAACTTCAGTAATCAATGACTTATCGATTCGTTCCACGGCCGGCCCAGACAGCACTGCGTGGGTGCATGCTGCAAAAACTTGTGTAGAGCCTTCCCGGATCAACGCCTCTGCCGTCTTCACCAGCGTGCCCGCCGTATCGATAATATCATCCACGATCAGCGTGCTCCGCCCGTGCACGTCTCCAATCAAATTCATAACTTCGCTGACGTCTACATCCACGCGGCGCTTGTCCACGATCGCCAGCGGCGCATCAAGTTTCTTGGCGAAAAATCGCGCCCGTTCCACGCCGCCCGCGTCCGGCGAAACTACCGTTAAATGCGGCAGGTTCAATTGCCGGAAGTATTCAACCAGCACCGGTGAACCGTATAAATGATCCACCGGTACGTCGAAATAGCCCTGAATCTGCGGGGCGTGCAAATCCAGTGTCAACGCGCGGCTGGCCCCTGCCGTTTCCAGCAGGTCGGCCACGAGCTTGGCGGAGATTGGTACGCGCGGTTTGTCTTTGCGGTCTTGCCGCGCGTAGCAGTAATACGGCAGCACCGCCGTAATTCGCCAGGCTGATGCCCGCTTGAAAGCATCTATCATCAGCAACAGTTCGAGCAGATGGTTATCCACGGGATAACAACACGGCTGCACGACGAAAACATCCGCGCCGCGAACATTCTCCAAAATCTGAAAATAAATCTCGCCGTCGCTGAAACGTCCCAGCAGCGCCTTGCCGATGGACACATTCAAATACCCGCAAATACTCTCGGCCAGTGGCAGGTTCGCGGTCCCCGAAAAAATCTTAAACCGGTCGTCGTCCACTACAGGTACGCTCCATGCCGTCATTTGGCGGCCACAGATTCAAAATTCCGCATGACGCGGAGACCTTACAAGTAGCCCTTGCAAATAGAATGTGCGCGAGAAAGACGCCGGTGGCTCAACGCACGACGCGCGCACCGGTTACGGCGCGGAGATACCTGTCGCGCGAAAGTGTTTCGCAAACGAAGGTCTGGTCGTGCGGAAACCCAACAGCGGCTCGGCGCGCCAACGCTGGGCTCGGGAAAACTCCAAACACCGCCGAACCGCTACCCGCCAGCGAGGCTTCTGATGCTCCTCGATGAAGCAAATCCCGTTTGATTGCAGCAAGGCGGGCATAGCGCCGAAAAACCGGCCGCTCGAAATCATTCGAAAGGCCGCCTCCCTGCGCGCTCCAACATAGAGCACAGAACTTCCAAAGTTTAGGGTGTATGACGTGTTTTGTCAATGGAATGGGCCGCCGCTGGCGCGCGTTTATCCAGCGATATGCGTCCGGCGTGGGCACATGAATATCGCGTGGCGAGACAATCAGCGCAACCAGCTTAGGGATGTCAGGCAGCGGATAAACTTCGTCGCCACGGCCCACACCGAGGGCGCGCCCTCCAAAAAGAAAGAATGGAACATCCGCGCCTAGTGAGGCCGCGATTGCAAATAGAGTCGCCGGGGAGACGGTGCACTTGGTCAGGCGAAGATAACCCAGCAAAGCCGCAGCGGCATCACTGGAACCGCCGCCCAGACCCCGGCCCGCCGGAATCTTCTTTCGCAGTTCGATCTCGACACCGCGCACGCCCGCGCGGCCTCCCAACTCACTGTGCATCGCCTCGATCGCGCGATAGACCAGGTTCTTCTCAACCGGCTCCCGTGAGAGCGACTCGTTTCCCTGTATCGACAGCGAAATACCTGGCCACCGCGTTGCGTGCAACAACAAATCATCATGCAGCGAAACACTTTGAAAAATGGTGCGCAGCTCATGATATCCATCGGGACGTTGTCCGAGAATATCCAGACGCAAGTTGATTTTTGCAAATGCCGGGATGCGGACTTCGCGCATGCACTTATTGCGGTTTGGCGTCTTGCACAGAGGATTTCTGTGCCACGCGATGCTTCACTTGCGAGAGCTTCTTCTCCAGCTCCGCGACTTTCTCATTCTCCACGTCGGCGGGGAGTGAGCGCCGCCACTCGGCCAGCGATTTCTCCCATTCCCGGGCGGCCTGTTCAGGACGACCGGTCTTAACGTACAAATCGCCCAAATGCGAGTGGATTGTGGCGTCGTGGCTTTCGCGTTCCAGCGCTTTGCGCAGCGTAGCTTCGGCATCGGCGAGCTTGTTCTCTTTCAAATAAATCCAGCCCAGGCTATCGAGGTACGCGCCGTTGAAAGGCTCTTCCTTCAACGCACTCTGTACCAAAGCCTGAGCTTCATCCAGGCGGATTCCCAAATCGCCCAGCATATACCCGTAATAATTAAGCACCGGCGCGTTGCGGGGATTGACTGCTAACGCTTTCTTGAATTGTTCTTCCGCGCGGTCGAAAAATTTCTGACGCTCATAGATGGCCCCCAGAAGAAACCACACCATCTCTTTATCGCGCGGCTGTCCCGGCAGCACTTCGGCTGCTCGGGCCGCTTCTTCCGCTTCTTTGTAGTGACGCCCGCGTTCGTAAACCTGCGCAATATTTAAAAAAGTCTCGCGGTCCGCCGGGGTCCCTTTCAACTGCGTGCGCAGCATTTTTACTGCTTCGTCCGTCTGGCCGTTCTCGCCAAGCAGTAACGCCTCGCTGGAACGAATCGCCGGATCGTTAGGGTATTTCGCGATCGCTTCTTTGCCCGCCTGCAGCGCTTTCGGCAGATCTTTCGCGGCGCGATAGGTATCCATGATCAGCAACCGCGAACGCCGATCTTCTTCATCCCCCAGGCGCGCGAGTTCCTGATAAGTGTAAATGGCGGCCTGGTAGTTCTGCGTATCCCGATACAGCTGGCCCAATTGCTGATACAGAATGGCGAGCGACCGGCCCCGCGACGGCAGCGCGTTGGCCTGTCCCTTGAGGCCCGTCACGGCATCGGAGAGCACGCGAATCGCATCTTCATTGCGCCCCTGAGCCTGGTACAGCATCGCTTCGTTGTACATCACTTCCAGGCTGCCCGGCGCATACTGCCGCGCCTTCACCAAATTGTCTTCCGCTTTGTCCAGTTGGTGTAGTTCCCGGTAGATTTGCGCAATCCGCAGGTACACGTCTGCGTCATCCGGCATCAGGTCCACCAACTTCTGGTAAACACTGAGCGCATCCGAATATTTCTCTTCCGCCATCAGCGTTTGGCCTAGCCCGCGCTGGTGGCTCAGCTCGGACGGGTCCAGCTCCGCGGCTTTGCGGTAGGCCTGTTCTGCCTTATTTAAATCTTTCGACTGCGTATAAGCATCGCCCAGCAAGTCCAGCAATACCGGTGACGGCGACCGCGCAGTGATTCCTTCCAGCAACGCCACTCCCTCCGACACCTTGCCTTCATCCAGCAAGAGCTGCGTTAGCTGCTCGATGGCGGGTTCGTTCTCTGAATCTTCCTTCAAAATGCTGCGTAGCACCTCTTCCGCTTTGTCATGTTCATTGTGCAGACGATAAAGGCGCGCAAGCCACAACGCCGATTCCAAATCGGAAGGATCGATGCGGTAAATTTCTCGGTATTGTTCGATGGCATGCGCGACAATCTCAGACTGACCACTGCCGGCGTTAAAATCGCCTAAGCTCCGGAGATAGATCCGTCCAAGCAGCCGCCGCGATTGGATATCGTTTGGATGGCGCTTTAGAAGTTCCTGGGCCTCGGCAACTGCTTCACGTGTACGCTGTGCCTTCCAGTACATTTCTGCAAGCCGCTCGCCGATGACGGGCGACTTCGGGTCGAGCGCATAAGCCTTCTTATAAGCATCGATAGCTTGCGTCGCGAATTCCGCCTTATTCGTGGCTTCGTATTGCAGCTCGAATATGTGACCCATTGTGAAGTTGTAATAGGCATCGGCACGAGTCGAATCTTGAGAGGACGCCGCCTTCTGCTCCGTGGAAGTAGGCCCGGTATCCGCGCTCTGCTGCGTCGTCTCGGTAGGCGGTGTTTGAGCAGCAGCAATGGAGCCGCCGGCGGCGATGAGAATAGTTGCGACAATACGGTAAAAGATCATGTAAACCCCGAAAAAATAAAGTATCCCATGCGCGGGAAACGCGGTCAAAACCAAAGATGCCAGGTTTCCAGAGCTGAAAGGACCTCTATGAAAGTAGATGCAAGGTGCCCGGGAATCGTTCTAGATAAACCTAATATATTCCATGATTTCTTAACTTCGAACTATCAGAAAATTAATCTCTTACGGGCAGTGTTTTGCGGGCAACCAAAGAAATCCTCTAGTGCAGGAAATGCCGCATGCCCGTAAAAATCATGGCTACCCCGAGGCGATCGGCTGCCGCGATCACCTCCGCATCCCGTACTGAACCACCGGGCTGAATCACCGCAGTAGCTCCGGCCCTGGCGGCTTCCTCCACGCCATCCGGAAAAGGAAAAAACGCGTCCGAGGCTACGACGCTCCCTTGCAGGGGAACTTGCGCCTTCATCACCGCTAACTTCACGGAATCAACTCGGCTCATTTGTCCGGCGCCGACTCCCAGCGTGGCGCCATCCTTGGCAAACACAATGGCGTTGGACTTCACGTGCTTTGCAACCTTCCACGCAAAACGCATCGTACTCATCTCCGCGGAGGTGGGCGCTCGCTTCGTCACGCTACGAAGCTCGCTGTCTTTTATCTCGCCCAGGTCTGGCTGCTGCACCAACATGCCGCCGAAAATCCGTTTAAGTTGCAATTCCTGGTCCGGCTCCTGCCCTGTGGGAGGCAATTCCAACAAGCGCAGATTTTTCTTCGCGGCAAAAATGGTCCGGGCTTTATCATCAAATCCCGGAGCCGCGATGCATTCCACAAATAACTTTGCCACTTCTTCCGCCGTAACCGCATCCACCACACGATTGAAGGCCAACACGCCGCCAAACGCCGACACAGGATCGCCGGCATACGCCTTCAAATACGCCTGCAACAGTGTCTCTTGCTCGGCAGCCCCGCATGGATTGTTGTGCTTAATAATCACCGCCGCGGGACGCTGGAATTCCGCGACCAAACTCCGCGCCGCTTCTAGATCGGCAAAATTATTGTAAGACAGCTCTTTGCCCTGCAGTTGCTTGGCGGCCGCCAGACCCTGCGGCGCGCTTCCGGCCGGAACATAAAGCCCCGCAGCTTGGTGCGGATTCTCGCCGTAGCGCAACTCCTGCTGCCGCCGCAAAGCAAGGTGAATGCGTTCCGGCAATACAGGCTTCGCACCCAGAGAAACATGTGCGTCCGCGGCAAGTCGCTCCAGCTCGGTGCTGATCATCCCGTCATAGCGTGAGGTGACGGCAAAAACTTTGCGTGCAAGTTCCAGCCGTGTGCTGAGCGACGTATCGAAGCCTGCTTCGAGTTCTGCAGCCACTCGCTCATAGTCCGCGGGATCCGTAACCACCGTGACGCTCTCAAGATTCTTCGCTGCGGACCGCAGCATGGTGGGACCCCCGATGTCGATGTGTTCGATCAATTCTTCTGCGGTCAGCAAAGCCTTAGCTGCTGTTGTTTCGAATGGGTAAAGGTTTACGACCACCAGGTCGATGGGTGCGACTCCATGCTCGGCTGCTTGCTTCTGATCTTCTGCATTCTTGCGGCGAAATAAAAGCCCGCCATGAACTTTAGGATGCAGCGTCTTCACTCTCCCGCCCAGCATTTCCGGCCATCCCGTAAAGTCCGAGACATCCAGCACCGCCACGCCGGCCTCGCGCAGCAGCTTCGATGTGCCTCCGGTGGACAAAATCTCAATGCGCAGTGCCGCCAGCCGCCTCGCAAATTCCGCAATTCCCGTCTTATCGAAAACACTGATGAGCGCGCGCTCCACTGCCATGGCATCCCTCCGCAGGGAAAGCACAACAGTGTAAGCCATACAATTTTGAAAAGCTAAAACGCGGGCTGGAGGACCGTTCTGAGGATTGTGTTTCTAGGTCTTGACGAGAGCTTTCAGTTTCACTTGGCCATCGACTTCTTCCACCACATATTCCACATTGCGACAATTTTTCTGTTTCTGCAGGTCTTTCGTCTTCTTGTTTACGAATTCATTAAAACTAGATCTTGTCAGCCTTTCGGTTCCCTCGCCCGCCCGCTCCTTAGCTTGTAGAAATGCTTCGTAGAGCTGGTTTATTTTCTCAGTGTCGCGTTCGGGCTCGGAACAAACCACACGAAACGCCGAATTCTCGCGGGTTGCCGCCAGCGCACTCTGGGATTCGGCTTGTTTGCGCGCGCGCTCGGCTTCGATTTCTTTCGCGGCCGCGCCGAAATGTCGTTGGACTTTTCCTTCTTCTTTTTGCTGCAGCCGCTTTCGAAAAACGTCCTTATATTTTGCGTAAGTCTGCGTCAGGTTGCTGTACCGGAAGCGTTGACCAAACTTCAGCTCCCCGCCACGGTCCGCATAGCGCTTTACCGTTAGCTCTATGCGCCATTCGATTTCCGTCGGCGGGCGTTTTCTGCCGCCACCGAAATACTGTTCGTATTCGATCTTCAGCTGACGGATGTCGCGTTCAAGCTGGCTGAGTTCTTCGTCAATCGGTGAAATGGTAGCCATGCCCGTCTAACATGCTAGAAGTACTAGAGCCAGCCGTCAACCCGCCTGCACCCTTGCAGTCACTCATCCAACATCGCATCACCTGTACCACCAGGCAGGCATGTCTGTTTTTGTCGGAGAGTGGTGAGGTAGCCTTCCTTCTTTCGCAGCCATACCTTCCTCCCCAACGGCTCGCTTCCATTGCGGTAGGACCAGAGCTGTGCTGAAATGTCGCCATGGATGCCAGCAGTAAGCGCACCATTTCCACCCAACAGACAGACCTTCTGCGACAGATTCCTTCCGTGGATGAATTGCTGGGCCGACCGTTGCTCACAACGCTTGCCGCCACCGTCGGCCGCAATCTCCTCGTCGAAATCACCCGCGAAGTGCTTGCCAATTTACGGGCACGTATCGCCAAAGAAACGACAGTCGATTCACTTGCTGTGGAACCGGCTTCCGTTGAGGAACTCATCGCCGCCGAAGTTCGACGCACACTTGCTCGCTCGCTGCAGCCCGTGATCAATGCCACCGGAGTTATTCTTCACACCAATCTCGGCCGCGCCCCGCTTGTCGCTTCAGTTATCGAAGAATTTCATCGCACCGCCACACAATACAGCAATCTCGAGTACGATCTGGAAACCGGAGCTCGCGGCAAGCGCGATGTTCATACGGGGCGTCTCTTGCAGCGCCTCACCGGGGCTGAAGCTGCCATCATCGTCAATAATTGTGCGGCCGCCGTTCTGGTAACTCTCACCGCCCTGGCTAAAAGCGGCGAAGTTATCGTTTCCCGCGGCGAGTTGATCGAGATCGGCGATGGCTTCCGCATCCCCGAAATCATGGCGGAAAGCGGCGCCATTTTGCGCGAAGTCGGGACGACCAACCGCACGCGCCTCGCCGACTACGAAAATGCCATCGGTGATAAAACTCGTCTTCTTCTTCGTGTTCACCCGTCGAACTTCAAAATCACCGGCTTTGCCGAAAAACCTTCGCTCGAAGAACTCGTCGCGCTCAGCCGCCGTTCTGGCCTGCCGTTAGTCGAAGACCTGGGCTCTGGCTGTCTAGTCGATCTTCACACCGATGGAATGACCGAGCCGACCGTGCGCCAAAGCATCGAAAGCGGTGTGTCCATCGTAATGTTCAGTGGCGATAAACTTCTCGGCGGGCCGCAGGCCGGCATCATCGCCGGCAAAAAAGAATTGCTGGCTCGCGTGCGCCGTCACCCGCTTTTCCGCGCTCTGCGCGTGGACAAACTGACCATCGCGGCACTCGAAGCAACTCTCGGCGCCTATCTCCGCGGAGCCTTGGATGAAATTCCCGCTTTGCGCATGATCCGCACTCCCGCAGAAGACCTGCACCGCCGCGCCGAGCGTTTTCTCGAGCAATTGCGCTCAAAACTTCCTGCCGGCGAAGTCGAATCCGAAGTCGTCGACAGCACTTCACTGGCCGGCGGCGGTTCTACGCCGTCTCAATCTCTTCCTACCAAAGTTATTCGCATTGCTAGCGTCCGCTATTCGGCGACGACCTTCGAACAGCGCCTTCGCAGCGCTCCCTCAGGCATCGCCGTCATAGGCCGCGTCGAAGACGACCACCTCATTCTGGATTTACGCACTGTCTTCCCCGAACAGGAGCCACTTCTCATCGACACTCTTGTCGCCGCCCTTCAATAGAACGATCATGCTGGCTTTCACGGTTCGCAACCATAAGCTTGTAACAGAAAAACGGACTCTTCCCAAACTAAGGACCTCCTGGGCGCTGGTGCGCGTGCGGCTTGCTGGAATTTGCAATACGGACCTGGAGATTCTTCGCGGCTACCACGCGTTTCGTGGCACGCCGGGCCACGAATTCATGGGCGAAGTCACCGCCGTGAATACCAAGTCAGAAAAAATTAGATCGTTTTGGCTGGGGCGTCGCGTTACAGGTGAAATCAATGTTTCCTGTTCCGCGTACGGGTACCGTCCGAAGTGCGATTTTTGTCGCCGTGGCTGGAAGACACACTGCGCCCGGCGCAGCGTCCTAGGTATCGTGGCTCACGATGGTGCGTTCGCTGAGTATCTGGCGCTGCCGCTCGAAAATCTTCACGCCGTTCCCGATTCTGTAACCGACGAGCAAGCCGTCTTTGTCGAACCGCTCGCTGCGGGTTGTGAGATTCTAGAGCAGGTAAATGTAAAACACTTCCGTGAAGCCGCCGTGTTGGGTGACGGCAAACTCGCGCAATTGATTTCCCGCGTCTTGCGCACCATCATGCCGCACGTAGTTATGTACGGCAAACACGCCAACAAACTTGCACTCGCTCGTGGCGCTGGAATCGAAACCCGCAAAGTTCGCGGTGATGCTACAGACTTGAGACGCGTCAAAAAAACGTTTTCGCTCCTCGTGGAAGCCACCGGTTCGCCAGCCGGCCTAACGCTCGCCCAGCATATGACCGAGCCTCGTGGCACGCTGGTTCTGAAGTCTACTTTTCACGGCGCTGCGCCAGTAGAAACTTGGCCTATCGTTGTTAAAGAGATCACCGTGGTCGGCTCGCGCTGTGGGTCCTTTTCCAAGGCTCTCGCTCTTCTCCGAACTGGAAAAGTTAACCCACGTGCGCTCATCACGCGCACTTTTCCGCTGGTCAACGCGCCAGCCGCCATCCAATTCGCACAACGACGCGGCGTAATGAAAGTTTTGCTGAAACCCTAAGAGGCAATTGCCATACAAGTTACGATATTCGCTTATAACCGGTTGATGCACGACGCCACGCACGCCGCGCCAAATCCATTGTCGATGTTCACCACCGTCACATTCGACGCGCAACTATTCAACATCCCCAGCAGCGCCGCCACTCCGCCAAAGCTCACCCCATAACCAGTGCTCGTCGGCACCGCTATTACCGGCACCGGGACAAGCCCTCCTACCACGCTCGGCAGCGCCCCTTCCATTCCCGCTACACAAATGATTATTCGTGCGTGCGTCAGCTTCTCACGATGTTCCAATAGCCTGTGAATTCCTGCCACGCCCACATCCCAAAGATACTCCACACGATTTCCCATCATCCGCGCGGTCAGCAAAGCTTCTTCAGCAACCGGAATGTCGCTGGTCCCCGCCGACACGATGAAGATCGTCCCCTTTCCAGAAATCTCTTTGCTGTTCTCAATCGTGATTACGCCGGATAACGGATGAAACTTCGCGGCGGGTCTCATCTTGGCACTCACTCGCTTCACCGCTGAAAAAATCTTTGCATCGGCCCGCGTCACCAAAATATTCTGGCGCGCCGCTTTCTGTCGCAGCATCGCACGCACGATCTCTGCCACTTGCCCGGGCGTCTTGCCCTTGCCAAAAACTACTTCGGCAAATCCCTGACGCAGCGCCCGGTGATGATCGACCTTTGCAAAGCCCAAATCCTCAAACGGCAGGTGCTTTAACCGGGCAACCGCCTTCTCCGGAGAAAGCTTCCCGGAGCGCACCTCTTCAAGCAATCGATAAAGATCAGGTTCTCTCATGAATTTTCTTCAGGCATCTTCGCCGCTACGTAACACTCTCACCCATAAGTTTGCGCAGCGGTTGATTGTCTGCATAAACTCGCCACTCGGCAATAAGCCCGCCCCGAATCACCGCTCTCCAGGCCACCGGAACCTCCCAGAATTTCTCCGCTGAAGTGTTGCCAGCCGCGCTATATCTCCCGCTCGCCGTGCCGAAAATCGCAAGTCGCAGGTCCGTTTGAAAAAATTCCTCTGCACGCACCTTGTAATCGGTAATCATCTTAAAATAGTCAGTCCAACCCTTGCGCATGGTCTCGCGCCCCACGAAGCGCTTACCAAGTGCATCCTGGAAAATGTGGTCTTCCGTCATCAACTGACACAGTTCGTTCACGTCTCCAGCATTGATCCGTTTGATGAACTCCATCGCGACCTCGAGAGGTTCGAAATTCCCCATTGCTCATCTCCTTCTGGGCCGGACTATCAGTATAAAGCGTCTCCTTCTTCTACTGCCTCCCTTACTTGACTTGCCCTCTCCGCCGCTGCGAGACTGAACCTACCCGCGCACCACCCATGCCATCAGACAAACAAATCGTAACCGTTGGTGTGACCGGCGCAAGCGGCGCGCTCCTCGCGCAGAAGGCGCTTGATCTGCTTGAAGCTGACGCTCGCGTAGGCCGCGTACATCTTGTCGTCACCGAAGCGGGTCAGCGCCTCTTCGCCGAAGAGCTGCACATCGCTTCTGGCGATGCCAAGCAGCTCCCTAGCCGCTTTCTCGGTCGCCCTTCCACGAAAATTGAAGTGCTTCCCAACAGAGACGTTGGCGCTTCCATCGCCTCCGGCAGCTACGCCGTTGATTCCATGCTCGTGATTCCCTGCTCTATGGGCACGCTCGGCGCTATCGCCAACGGTCTGAGCGACGACCTCGTCGCCCGTGCCGCTGACGTTATGCTCAAAGAAGGCCGCAAGCTTGTGCTCTGCGTGCGCGACACGCCCTTCAACCGCATCCATCTCGAAAACATGCTGCGCGCGCAGCAAGCCGGCGCCGTGATCATGCCCGCCGTCCCCGCTTTTTACCATCACCCAAAAACTATCGACGACCTCGTCACGCAGTATGTTTGTCGTGTGCTGGCACAAATTGATCTGCCGCAAGACAAAATGTATCGCTGGAGCGGTCAAACCGCATCGAAAAAAGCGGAGGCTTAATTCGAATGTCCGGGCGCATCCGAACCGTGCTCGAAATGATTAAGTTTGAGCACTCCGTCTTTGCGCTTCCTTTTGCGTTGGTTGGCGCTCTGCTCGCCGCGCGCGTTACTCACCACGGCTGGCCTACACTTCCTCAGATCCTATGGATTATCGTCGCCATGGTCTCAGCGCGCTGCGCGGCCATGACTTTGAATCGCATCGTCGATCTCCGCTATGACCGCGAAAATCCGCGCACCAGCCAACGTGCCCTCCCCGCCGGCGTGCTCTCCACGGCTTTCGCCTGGAATTTCACCATCGCTGCCGTACTCATCTTTTTTGTGGCCGCGTGGCAGCTGAATCCGCTGGCGCTGGAGCTCGCGCCGCTGGCCATCGCCATTCTCTTCTTTTATTCGTTTACCAAGCGTTTCACGAACTGGTCTCATCTTTTTCTAGGATTTGCCCTGGGCATTTCCCCCGCGGCTTCGTGGATCGCCATCACCGGAAGCCTCGACCGGCGCATGCTCATTCTTTGCGCCGCCGTCACGCTATGGGTCGGTGGCTTTGATGTGTTCTATGCCTGCCAGGACATTGATTTCGATCGTCGCGCTGGTCTTTTCTCCATCCCGCGCCGCTTCGGCGTACGTTATGCCTTGCTCATTGCGCGGCTGATGCACGTTGCGGTGGTAGCCCTGCTCTCCTGGCTGGCTGCCAGTTTCGCGCTGCCCTGGCCCGCGTGGGCCGGCATCGCCGTGGTAGCCGCGCTACTGGCCTACGAACATTCTCTCGTCAGAGCCGACGATCTCAGCAAGCTGGACGCTGCGTTTTTCGCGATGAACGGTTATATTAGTATGTCGTTCCTATTGTTTTGGGGAGCAGCGGTAATGCTCTGGCGAGTTTGAATTGTTCGAAATATTAGAAACAGTAATCAGCGTATAAAGGCGAGCATAAGCAGTGGCACATTTAACCATCAGCGATCAGCGATTGCAGCCCATTGCCGCCAAGGTTCTCGCTGGCGAGCGGCTTTCGATGGACGATGGCATTGTTCTTTATCGTTCGCCCGATCTCCTCGCCGTCGGCTGGCTGGCCAACCACGTCCGGGAAAAACGCCACGGCAACATCACCTATTTCAACGTAAACCGTCACATCAATCCCACCAACGTCTGCGTCGCGCACTGCAAACTTTGCGCTTTCGGACGCGATCCGAACGCGCCCGGCGCTTACACCTTTGCCATGGAAGAGATTTACCAGCGCGCCGAACAAGGTTTGCGCGAAGGAGCGACCGAGTTTCACATGGTCGGCGGTCTGCATCCGGACCTGCCGTTTGAATATTTCCTGGAGATGATTCGTGGCCTCAAGCAACGCTGCCCTGGCGTCCACCTGAAAGCTTTCACCATGGTGGAGGTCGGCTACTTTGCGCGCATCGCCAAATTATCCATCAAGGAAACTCTGCTAAAAATGAAAGACGCCGGTGTCGATTCCCTTCCTGGCGGTGGTGCTGAAATTTTTCATCCGCGTGTGCGCAAGATTATTTGTGACCATAAGGTTAGCGGCCAGATGTGGCTGAGCATCGCGCGCCAGGCTCATGAGATTGGTTTGCGCTCCAACGCCACGATGCTTTACGGTCACGTGGAAACTGAGGAAGAGCGCGTCGATCACCTCATCAAACTGCGTGAGCTGCAAGATCAGACTCACGGTTTTGTAACCTTTATTCCGCTGGCATTTCATCCGGACAACACCGCGCTTGCGCATATCCCCAAGCCCACTGGCTACGCTGATTTGCGCAATATCGCAATTTCACGCTTGCTGCTCGACAATTTCGACCATATCAAGGCCTACTGGATCATGCTCTCGCCCAGCATCGCGCAGATCGCGCTACGCTTCGGCGCCAATGACCTCGACGGCACCGTGGTCGAAGAAAAGATTTATCATGATGCAGGCGCCGTTACCTCCGAATTTACTTCTCGCGCCGAACTTGAGCGCCTAATTCGTGCCGCTGGCCGCGTACCCGTCGAACGCGACACTCTTTACCAGCCGGTTGACCGCTCCAAAATGCCGCCGCCTCCTCTACCGACGCGCCCTGATCTGGTCTCCCTCGCCCTTAACGTATAAAGTTATTTTGAACTGGCCAGTTACGCGTTTCGCTAATCACTCAAAATCCGTTGTGGCTTCCAGGCCACCATATCTTGCCGCCGCCCGAAGTGCAGCAGTGGCCGCTGCGTTGGAAGGGATACACCCGCCGCGTCACCCATGGAGTTTCGTGAAAATTCCGCTTCCGCAATTTGCAAGGCCCACGGCGGATGATGAATTTCTCCACGATAGATACGCTCTCGTGACCCTGCGGCATACCAGCAGTACCGCTCGGTCAGGAAATATTCCAGTGTTCCGCCCCGCGCCTGAAAGATTTCCCCCGCTGGCCGATACCTCCCCTGGAAAACGGCGGCTGGAACGCCTCGATGTGTGCGTGCGCTGCGGTAGCGAACCCAGCCATCTTTTTCTTCGCATTCCATCCGTGCCCGAAAATAGGGCAAATGAAACCAGGTGCGTGCCATGGCGACAGCTAGGGGGTTCGCGGCATCCAGACTGAAGAACCACACGCCTGGCTTTTGCTCCGCGATCACATACGTTCGTACATTCAATTCCGGAAAGGCAGAGAGCCACGGCAGCGCGGGGATCCAGCGCAATCGCACCCCAGTCATGCTAAAGGGCACAACCCCAATCCACGCTTGTCGGTTAAACGTCTCAAGCTCTAGTTGCGGGGGAATGTGCGAGCGCAGCACCCTTGCCTCTACGGGCCAATGCGCGAATAGCAAATCATGCCAGGATTGAGCCATGATCCAAGGGCTGTCTGGCAACGACCATGGCCGATGCGCCGTCCACTTGAATATATTCCGCATCATAGTCGACGCGGTTGACGCGCGCGTCTCGACATCGTCACTTTCTCAATATACCCTTACTCTCCTGCGGCGAATCGAATTCTCTGATTCGCATCAAGTCAAGCATCAGGAAGGGAGCATCATCATGGATCGCAAAGCAACGGCAGTTTGGAGCGGTGGCCTAAAAGACGGTAAGGGCACTCTCAGTACGGACAGTGGAGTTTTGAAGCAAACTCAATATTCCTTCAGTACGCGTTTTGAGAACGGCGTGGGCACCAACCCAGAGGAGCTTCTCGCCGCCGCCCATGCAGGCTGCTTCACCATGGCACTCTCAGGCCAGCTTGGTAAGGCCGGAATCACGGCACAAAAGATGGAAACCGTCGCGACCGTGACGCTGGCCAAGGTCGGTGAAGGCTTTTCCATCACCAAGAGCCATCTCGATCTCGTCGCGCACATCCCCGGTGTGGATAAAGCCAAGTTCGACGAAGCTGTAAAAGCCGCCGAGACTGGCTGCCCGGTTTCAAAACTCTTCAAAGCCGAAATCACCGTCAGCGCGCGTCTGGTATCCCAACAGGCCGGCAGCGCTTCATAATCCTGCACGGCAAGTGGCACAGATTTCAGTTTGTGCGCTTTGCGTGTCCATTTTTGTTTTGTTGTACTCCGCGCAGAACGCTGCGCCCAGGCACCAAGGATTACGATATATGGTTCGCTGAAACTGTGCCTAAACCGTGATATGACTTCTCTGATTCCAGCTCCCGGGGCCTTTTCATTAGGAGTGATCCTTCTCATTAGCGTCATCTGGGAGGCCTTCGAATCCGTCATCCTTCCACGTCGTGTGACGCGAAAGTTCCGCTTTGCGCGCGTGTTTTATAGATATAGCTGGATGATTTGGCAATTCATCATCGGTTTGGTTCCTTCCCGCAAAAGCCGCGAAGCTCTTCTTGGTTTTTACGGACCAAGCTCTCTGCTGGTGCTCGTGGCTCTTTGGGCGGTTACCCTCGTTCTCGGTTTTGGCCTCATGCAATATGGCGCCGGCTCCGCTGTTGTTATGACGGGAGGTCAGCCGAGTTTTCTCACGGATCTCTATCTCAGCGGCACAACCTTTTTTACTCTTGGCTTGGGTGATGTTCTGCCTCGTTCGGGATTTGCGCGTGCGCTGGTTGTCGCTGAAGCCGGTTTAGGATTCGGCTTTCTCGCCGCCATGATCGGTTATTTGCCCTTCATTTATGGTTCGTTTTCAAAACGCGAAGTGAATATTTCCCTTCTCGATTCCCGCGCCGGCACTCCGCCTACTGCGGGTGAACTTCTTCGACGTCACAGTTATCCGCAAGGACAAACGGACCTGCGCATACTTCTCAAAGACTGGGAACTGTGGTCCGCCGAGCTGATGGAGAGCCATCTTTCGTATCCAGTCCTTGCTTTTTTTCGCTCGCAGCATGACAACCAATCCTGGGTCGCTTCGCTGACTGCAATCCTGGATACTTGCGCGCTCTTGAAAACTCGTGTCGATGTCGATGGATCCTACGAACACCAGGCGGACCTTACTTTCGCCATCGCACGCCACGCCGTCGTCGATCTCTCGCAAGTTTTTGGCACCTCACCAAAAGCTCTCCCGCACGATCGACTCACACCGGAAAATCTCCGGCGCATTCGCGACATGCTCGCGCCAACCTGCTTGAAGTTACAGGATGGCGAACAAGCTGATGGCCGGCTCACTGAGCTGCGTAAAATGTACGAACCTTATATCTACGCTCTGGCTTCCTATCTCCATCAGACGCTGCCGCCGTGGATACCCCAGAAAAAAGGCAAAGACAACTGGCAAACCACCGCATGGGGTAAGGCATCCGGCCTACTCGATGAAGGAGTCGCCAGCGTCGTCGTCGACGAGCATTTTTAAATTGGATGGATATTCATTAGTCCGAGCGCGGCAAGTATCTCGCTTGGCCCTAGGCAATCCACAAAGGAAAAGTTGTTCATGCGGAAGAACTCTTTATGAAAGCCATTCGCGTCCACGAATTCGGCGGTCCCGAAGTCCTCAAGTTCGAAGAAGTCCCCACTCCTAATCCCGCTGCCCGCCAGGTTCTGGTGCGCATCCACGCGGTCGGCGTAAATCCTTACGACACCTACATGCGCAATGGCGTCTACCCGATAAAACCTCCGCTACCCTACACGCCTGGTTCCGACGCCGCTGGTGTCGTCGAAGCGGTAGGCCCAGACGTCAAGAAAGTGAAACCTGGCGACCGCGTCTACACCGCCGGCACCGTCAGCGGCGCCTACGCGCAATACGCCATCGCGCTCGAGGATCAAGTGCATCGTCTTCCCGACAAAGTAACTTTTGCTCAAGGCGCTGGCGTCTGGGTTCCCTACGGCACCGCGTATCACGCCCTGTATCAGACTGCGAAAGTTCGCGCTGGAGAAACGGTATTGATCCACGGCGCAAGCGGAGGCGTGGGCATCGCCGCCACGCAGATGGCCCGCGCCATCGGACTCACCGTCTTTGGCACCGCCGGCTCGCAAAAAGGTTTGGAAGTCGCCAAACGAGAGGGCGCCCACCAAGTCTTTGATCACACCAAATCCGGCTATCAAGATGAAATTCTGAAGGCCACTTCGGCACGCGGCCTGGACGTAATTCTCGAAATGTTGGCCAACGTAAATCTCCCGCACGACCTGAAGCTCCTCGCCACAAAGGGCCGCGTGGTCGTCATCGGCAATCGTGGAGAAGTCACAATCAACGCGCGCGAACTCATGGTTCGCCGCTCCTCCTTTCTCGCTGTCACTCTTTGGGGAGTCTCGGACGTCGAAGCCGCGGAGATTCACGCCGGCATCATCGCCGGTCTCGAAAACGGCACGCTGCGTCCTGTGGTGGGCAAAGAGCTTCCTCTCGCCGAAGCAGCACGCGCCCACATCGAAATCATGCAGCCCGGCGCCGCAGGCAAGATCGTCCTCATACCCTAAGTGCCTTGGAAATGCGCGCCAGGTCTTTGACCATTTCATCTGCCGCCTTATAATCGTTTGGCGCTGATGCCACCGCGGCGCGCCGTAAAGGAATACTGATTCTTCCATCATGCCAATCGGTCTTATCTCGGAGATTCTAGCTGCGCAAAACTCCCTTAGCCATTACTGGCACAAAATTACCGACAGAACTTTTGTCGGCATCTATCACGCCAATGCTTTTGACCTCGCGATGATGATTCCCTATTTCTTGGTGCTTTTTATCCTCGCGATTTACGGTCTCCATCGCTACTGGCTCGTCTACGAGTATTACGCCTACTCCAAGAATATTCCTGGCCCGCAACCGCCCGTCGTCAATTGGCCGCGCGTCACCGTGCAACTTCCCATCTTTAATGAACGCTACGTCATCGAGCGGCTGGTCGAAGCCGTCTCCAGGTTCGACTACCCGCGCGAACTCCTCGATATCCAAGTTCTCGATGACTCTAACGATGAAACACGCGACATCGCACGGCATTGCGTCGAGCGTCACGCCGCTCAAGGTGTCCCTATAGTTCACATTCACCGCAACGACCGCCACGGATACAAAGCTGGTGCGCTTGAAAACGGACTTAAGTCCTCGCAGGGTGAGTTCATCGCCATTTTTGACGCCGACTTTGTTCCTGACCCTGATTTCCTTCGCCGCACGATTCCCTATTTCATGAATCCCGAGGGCGGCGCAAACATCGGCATGGTGCAAACGCGCTGGACCTATCTCAATTCCGACTATTCGCTTCTCACACAGGTAGAAACCATCCTGCTGGATGGACACTTCGTTGTGGAGCACGGCGCGCGCTCTCGCCGCGGCACCTTCTTCAACTTCAATGGCACGGCGGGAGTCTGGCGCCGCGCCGCCATCGAGGATGCCGGCGGCTGGGAGCACGATACGCTCACCGAAGATACTGATCTGTCCTATCGCGCGCAGCTCAAAGGCTGGCAGTTTCTCTATCTTCCGCAGATACAATGCGTATCTGAACTACCCGTTGATATGAATGGTTTCAAAGCCCAGCAAGCGCGTTGGGCCAAAGGGCTTATGCAGACGGCGAAAAAAATCCTGCCGAAGGTTTTCAAATCCAACGCGCCCTGGCACGTCAAAGCTGAAGCTTTTTTTCATCTCACCGCCAACATCAGCTATCCGCTGATGATCCTCCTCTCCACTATGCTGCTACCCGCGATGATCGTACGCTTTTACCAAGGCTGGTTTCAGATGGTGGTTATCGATCTGCCGCTTTTTCTCGCTTCCACTTGCTCTATTTCCAGCTTCTATCTTGTCGCGCAGAAAGAGCTGCGCCCTAAAACCTGGTGGCGCACTTTTCTTTATTTACCTTTTGTGATGGCCACCGGCATCGGGATCTCGGTCAGGAACGCTCAGGGAGTGATCGAAGCGATTGCTGGCAAGAAAAGCGAATTCGCGCGCACGCCAAAATTTAATATCGCCGGCAAGAAAGGTTCTTTTGCGAGTAAGTCTTACAGGAACAAAGCTGGCTGGATGCCCTACGCGGAAGTTCTGCTCGGCCTATATTTCGCTGCTACCGTGGTGTACGCCATCCTCAATGAAAACTATGCTACGGTGCCCTTCCTGCTTCTTTTCGTATGGGGCTATCTCTACACCGGCTTCATGTCCCTCGGACAAACGTACTTCGCTCATCTTCGCTTCGGCGTCAATGCCCCAGAAATGCGCCCCGCCGCCTCCGGCGCGCCTGGCTTTTAGCTAACCCCAGAAAAACCACCGTGCTCGGGAGCTGCACTTCTCTTTGAAATACTCACAACAAATTACTGACAAGCTCGAACCCGTGGGGCTGACAACTTCAAACTCAGGGGGCTGCCTTAGAGCGCTGCTGGGCGGCGGTGGCCATAACTTTTTCAATTTCATCGGGGTTGCGCGGGAGCCGCTCGCTTAGAAGTTTGTAGCCGGCTGCGGTGATAAGAACGTCATCTTCAATGCGGACTCCCAGATTTTCTTCCGGGATATAGATGCCCGGCTCCACAGTGATGACCATGCCGGGCTCGAAGGACCTGCAGGCATCACCAGGATCGTGAACGTTCAAGCCAATCTGGTGGCCGAGGCCATGGATAAAATATTGTCCGAGTCGCTTGCCGTGCTGGTCCTTGCCATGAGAATTGATGTAGTCGTAGGCAAGTTTATAGACGCTTTTGTCGCCCTTTCTGCAAAAGTCCACACCGGGCTTGAGAGCGGCGAGCGCGGCGTTCTGGGCTCCCAGCACGATTTCATAGATTTCGCGCTGGCGAGGAGTGAACTTGCCATTGGCAGGGAGCGTGCGCGTTATGTCGGCAGAGTAGCCTGAGTATTGCGCGCCGACGTCCAGTACGACGACGTCACCGTTTTCGATTTTGCGCGCAAGCTTGTCGTAATGGAGAGCAGTGGAATTGGGACCCGCACCCACGATAGGCGCGTAACCTTCGGCTTCTGACCCGCCCATAGCATGGACTTCCACCATCTTTGCTGCGATCTGATATTCAAATAAGCCGGGGCGCATCATTTTCATGGCTTCGAGGTGCGAGTCCAGAGACAGCTCGATGGCGCATTGCAGAAAAGCAATTTCTCCGACGGACTTAATCTGGCGAAGGGCGGCGATGTTAGCGCGAATGTCTTTGAACTTGGCTGGGGGCACCGCCATCTGCAGCCAATCGGCTACCGCCTTTTCGTGCGGAAACCCGCCGAGTTCTTTTTCGTAGGGAAGAATGGTGTAGAAGTTGGGATGGGACTTGGCAAGCTTCTCGATCGTAGCGCGCATTTCAGCGAAGGGTTTCACGTCAGCCAAGCCGGTTCGTGCATTGATTTCTGGATCGGACGGTGACAAACGAATGCCGTTCCACTTTTCTTTTGCGGGATCTTTTGGGGGCAGGAACAGGATTTCGCGAGGCTCTTGGGACCGCGCTTTGTCCGTGGTGCCTATTGCCAAAGCAGTATGGCTTGCGGTGGATGCAACAGCGTTGCCGTCGTTCTGGGAAGGAAGAAGGATCAAACCAGCGCCTTCTTCGTTGTGCCCAGTGAGGTAGTAGAAATTCTCTTCTTGGGCGAAGACGTAGGCTTGCGAGGATTCTTCCCGGCCGGTATAGCCCCACAGAACGATGGGGCCGTCGAACTGGGCAGCGAGTTTGGCGCGGCGTTGGGCGTAAACAGCGTTGGTTTCGCGCTCGCGGCGCTCTTGCGCCTGGGCGGTCGCTGTAGGAAAAGTAGATAACAGGCCGAGGGAGATCAAGGCGATGAATACGAATAACTTAGCGCGGCGACCGGTCATTTAGTTGGTCCTTTAACATCTATTGTCCCCGTCACCTCCTGTTTCTCGGAAGAATATCAAAAAATAGGACTTGCAAGATTTTAAGTTCGCAAGTGTTTAATTCTAAAGGGGCTAAAAAACAGCTTTCGCAAAATTAAGGGCGAATTTTGTAAGTGCGGATTGTAAAGGCGTTCGTAAAGATGATTCGCCGGTATCTGCCTTGCGAGAGGGCATAACGGCATGGCCAACGAACAGCGTTGCAACAGGCACAGGAGCTGGTCACAAGACGTGGCAAGACCTTGCAAAACAATGCGGCGTGATAGGCTGGTGGTGAATGAACAGCACATTGTCTTTTTAAGGATATTTCCGCTTGCTCTCTCGATTTGTGGTTTTTGCTTCGGTGTTTCAGTTGGTTTTAGGTTTGGTGCATTTTTTCTTATATGAAACTTGGGTTTGGTTCTGGGTACCTTCCGATTCGTACACATACTTGAAGCTGGAAATTGGGCTGGGAATTTTGTCGATAAGTTTTCTTGCGGCTTCGCTGCTCGCTTTTCGCTCCTACCATATTTTGGTGCGCGCGGTTTATAGGTTGGCCGCAGTGTGGCTAGGGTTTGTGAATTACAGTTTTTTTGCGGCGTGCGGATGCTGGGTGCTCTATGGATTAGCGAGGCTGGGTGGATTGGGTCTGGAGCGGAGGGAGTTGATCAGCGCATTTTTGGCGCTGGCGCTCAGCGTGACGACTTACGGAATTATTAATGGTCTCTTGGTGCGAGTGAAGCGGATAACTATCGCATTGCCGAATTTGCCCGCAGCGTGGCAAGGACGCGTGGCTGTGCTGGTGAGTGATTTACATCTGGGGCATGTGCGCAATTTCGGGTTTTCGCGCCGCATCGCGACGAGGATCGCAGGATTGCGGCCGGACGTAGTCTTTATCGGGGGGGACTTTTACGATGGCACACCGGCCGATCTCGCGAAGCTGGCCAAACCGTGGTCCACGCTTGCCACACCATGGGGAACTTATTTTGTGGAAGGCAATCATGAGGAGTTTTCCGACCCCAACAAGTATTTGAAAGCATTGACGCAGGCCGGCGTGCAAGTGCTGAACAATGGGAAGGTGATGGTCGATGGATTACAGCTCGTGGGTGTGAATTATCGGGATGCGACCCACGGCGAACATTTTCGGAGAACATTACGCAACACGGGTCTGGAGAGGGGGCAGCCAAGCATATTGCTGACGCACGCGCCCGACCGCGTGCAAATAACCGAAGAAGAAGGGATTTCCTTGCAGCTCTCCGGACACACGCACCGCGGGCAGTTTTCACCGTGGACGGGAGTCGCGGCACGCATTTATGGGCCATACGTTTACGGTCTTCAGCGGATGGGCAAGTTGCAGATTTACACGTCGTGCGGAGTAGGGACCTGGGGGCCGCCGCTGCGGGTGGGGAGTAAGCCAGAGATAGTGATGATTCGGTTCGAGTAGTGATGAACCAAGATCGTAGCTTGTGCATTTGGAAGATTTTTGGTCAGCTGCCCGCAATTTACACGGGTCTTCTTCCCGTTTCCGGCACCTGTCCCGACGTCGAGTAAACTGTTCGCCAAACTGGACCAGGCATTCGTCTCCGCGTTCAACCAGACGTATCTCCTCCGGGCAGCTGAGCTGTTTGTAGCGCGCTAGCCGCTGCAAAGCGTCCCGAAATGACCGCGTGTAGAGCGCGGTGATGCCGATCGGATCGTAGCGTTCTACACGTTCTTCGGTCCCCAGTTTGAGTCCGATGGCGGGATCCCGGCTGACTTCAGATACCTAACTCAGCGACGCCATATCGATAACGAATCGATATTTCACATCGCTCTTCAGCAGGCGATCGTAGGCTTCGTTGATTCGCTGAATGGGGATGAGCTCGATATCGGAGGTGATTCCGTGGTCAGCGCAAAAATCGAGCATCTCCTGGGTTTCGCGGATACCGCCGATGGCGGAACCAGCCAGGCGCCGCCGCCCCATCAGGAAGTTGAAAGCCGATACAGGAAACGGCTTTTCCGGAGCTCCTACGAGGGTGAGCGTGCCGTCGCGCTTAAGGAGACTGAGGTATGCGTTGATGTCATGTTCCGCCGACACCGCGTCCAAAATGAAGTTGAAGCTGCCGGCATGTTTCTGCATCTCGGCTTCGTTCTTCGAAATGACGACTTCGTCGGCACCGAGGCGCAGAGCATCCGCTGTTTTGTTTGGAGACGTGGTGAAGAGCACCACGTGGGCGCCGAAGGCATGGGCAAATTTCACGCCCATGTGTCCCAATCCGCCAAGTCCGACAATGCCGACCTTTTGCCCTTTGCCAACGTTCCAATGACGCAACGGCGAATAAGTAGTGATGCCCGCGCAGAGCAGGGGCGCAGTGCCAGCGGGGTCCAATTTATTGGACACGCGCAACACATAGGCTTCGTCGACCACGATGCTATCGGAGTAGCCGCCGTAGGTGACTCCACCGAGAATCTTGTCTTCGCCGTTATAGGTTAAGGTGAAGAATTTCTCGCAATACTGCTCTTCCCCGACGCGACAACTGGCGCAGGTGCGGCAAGAATCCACCATACAACCGACTGCAGCGATGTCGCCCTCTTTGAATTTTTTGACCGAGCTGCCGGCCTTGACGATGCGGCCAACGATTTCGTGACCGGGCACGCATGGATAGACCGTCGGCATGACACTCTGCCACTCGTTGCGCACTTGATGCAGGTCTGAATGGCAGACGCCGCAATAGAGAATTTCAATCTGGACGTCTTGCGGACGTGGAGAGCGACGTGGAAGTGTGAACGGCGCAAGCGATGACGTTGCAGAGCCCGCCGCATAGGCTTTCGCGGTGAACGTCTGTGGTTTTGAGGAGCTATCTTCTTTTGCTGGCATTTGTCGAGCTGCTTCGCTCATGACTATCTTCCTCCTTACTTAACGTACTCCATACACAAGCCACTCTATGCCTGTAGCCCGATGGAGTCACTAGCGAGGCGCTAATGTACTTGCAAAACGCGCCATCGGCAAATTATTGGAAATGTAAGAAGAGGCCATTCTGGAGATGCCGGCCTCCGTCGCTGAGTGTAGGCATCATCGCGACGAGTCAGCCTAATTCCTCATTAACAGGGCTAATCGGAAACTCGATCGGCCCCCAGCCCATTGGGAACAGGAAGAAAAAGTCAAGAACGCCAAATATGCTCGTGGGATAATGCCTCATCTGCGGAGTGGCGTCAGCGCTCTTGAGAAGAACTGGGAAGCAATTTTCTTTCCCTAAACCAGTGCAGGAGGAGAGTGCTCCATTCGCCGACGGAGGGATCAGCCAGATCGAGGCCGACTCCGTGCGGCGCGTTTTCAAAAATGTGGAGTTCCGCCGGGACGCTAGCCGTACGCAGCGCCAGATAGAGCGCCACACTATTTTCGGGAGGCACTACGGTGTCCGTGGTGCTGCTGAAGAGAAAGGTGGGCGGCGTTTGCGGAGTAACATTCAGCTCACTCGAGAGTTCCTTAACAAGCTCCAGCTTGGGATTTTCTCCTATGAGATTTCTACGCGAGCCTTGGTGCGTATATTCGGCGGTGAAGGAAATCACGGGGTAGGCGAGCACGGCGAAATCCGGACGAGAACTGACGCGATCGATGGGATCCATGGCTTGCGGATGCCCTAAATCAAAATGCGTCGCGGTGGTGGATGCCAGGTGTCCGCCGGCGGAAAATCCCATCACACCTATCTTGTCCGGCAACACGCGAAATTCTTTCGCGCGGGAGCGGACGATGCGAATCGCACGCTGAGCGTCGCCAAGTTCTACAGGATGGTGATAGCGGGGTCCTAGTCGATACTTGAGGACAAATGCTGTGATACCCATGGCGTTTAGCCAATTGGCAATTTGTCGCCCTTCGTGATTAGTGGCGAGGAATTCGTAACCTCCACCCGGGAACACGATCACCGCCGCGGTGAGCGTATGTCCTGAGGAAGCGGCGTATAAAGTAAGCGTTGGGCGGTCGGAGGCGTCGTCGCCGAGTGCGCCGGGAGCCTTGCCATCCCAGAGCGGCATCGTTTGCGGCTCCGCCGAAGGATCCTGATGTTCCGGTTGAGGAACGGCAGGCCGAACGGGTTCCTGCGCCGCAAACGGAGGAGCACAAAAAAGAAATGAGGCCAACCAAAATTTGTTCACGCCATCTCCCCTCACGGCAGAGTTTGTTGCCGCCGGTGTCGCAAGTCAATACCTGGTAGACGCGCTTACCGGACCAGTGAAATTCTGCTGATCCCGTAGAAGCCTCGCTCTAGGACGTAAGTCACAAATGCTTCTAACCCCGTTTGGGACTACGGCCGCTTCTCCCAAAGCGGATCTTACGGTTGACGCAGCAGAGGGTGTCAGATGGAAATTACGGAACATTATCCCGTTTGGTCCGTATATCCCGATGTATTGTCTAGCACGCGGAAAGGACTGCTCGATGAAAATACTTTTTACTTTGCCAAAAATACTGTTGCTGTTGCCGGTGCTTGCTTTGTTTGGCGGTCAGGCAGACGCTCAGGCAGTCCAGGACCTGGAAAGCATTAAATCTCAGGCAGAACTCGACAAGGCCATCGCATCGCTCGATGCCGTCCTGTTCGATTCCTATAATCGGTGCGATTTGGAAAAGTTCGCCACATTCTTGGCCGACGACGTGGAGTTTTATCACGATTTGGGTGGAGTGACACTTGGCAAAGAGAAATTGACCGATAGCGTAAAAAAGAATATCTGCAGCAAAGTGAGCCGAGAACTCGTTCCAGGTACGCTGCAGATTTATCACATGAAGGGCTATGGCGCGGTTGAAATGGGTGTTCACCGCTTCCACCATCCGGGACATGACGACACAGAGCCAATTGGCGAAGGGAAGTTCATTCATCTGTGGCAATACAAAGACGGCGCATGGAAAATTACGCGGGTCATCAGTTACGATCACCACGCCGCAGTCAAGTAACGGCCGAGCTTTGAAATCAGTTGTACGGGCTGTTCATGTCGCTCATCCGTCCTAGCTCGGCCTTCTCGTGTGCGGTTGCGGCAGTTTCTCCGTGCGCGATGTTACCTGTTGCAGATTTTTCGTTTCGATCGCTAAAACTGCAACTTGACAGCGACTTGTGAGATGCGCCCCGGCTGTGACTTCAGGATTTGCCCGAAGGTGGCCGCGTCGCGATTGCCGTCGACCGAACCCGCACCATCGAACTGAGCATGATTGAAGGTGTTAAAGGTTTCGAAACGGAATTCCAGGGAGGTGGATTCCGTGATTCGAGTGACCTTGTGCAGAGCCATATCGTAATTATTGATGCCCGGACCGTAGAAGAAACGGCGCGAAGAATTGCCAAACGTTCCTAGCGCGTTGGGGCTGAAGAGCTTGGTGTTGAAGGCCAGCCGATTTTGGCGCGGGTCATGGTTGACATTCAAAGGCGCCAGACTCGGATTGTAATTGGGGAGATCGATGCTGACGCTGTTTACCCCGTTATTCTGGACTTGAACCAGAGCGTTGTCTCCAAAACTCTGAAAGGTAACTGGCAATCCGGTCGAAAATCGCGTCACTCCGGAAATCGCCCAGCCGTGAGTTAGTCGGTTGGATGTGCGGAACAAGTTGTCAAACGGCAGTTCATAGTTATAGCTGACGACAAAGTTGTGTTTCAGGTCGAATGCAGAAAGAGCGTACTCCTTGCGGAAATCAAACGGATTGACCTGCTCTTGAATGCTGGAGGCCCAGTCCATCGACTTGCCGTAGGTGAAGCTGGCCAATAGGGTGAGAGGGCCCGCGGTTCGCTTGAGAGACGCTTGAAGGCTGTTGTAGCTGGCGTTCCCCATGTTCTGATACACCGCATCGGTACCGATCGTATTCGGATATGGGGACCGCGTTCCATTCACGACCGTTCCGTCCGCTCGCGTATAAACGAGGTTTTCGCCGAAGGGGCCGCAAAGGGGGCTCCCGGGTGCGCCGTCTTGCGGCTGGCTGAGGCTAAGGCACAGCGCCGGATTCCCTGGGCTTACGCTGTGAACGGCCAGCAGATGGCGGCTGAGGGAGCCGGTGTAGCCGACGCTCAACAGCATGTTCGAGCCGAGTTGGCGCTCGATCGTCAAGTTTGCTGACATCGTGTACGGCGTCTTGTTGTAGCGATACACGCTCCCGGCGCCGCTGATGGGCGTATAGCGTGACCAATCTAGATGGGGAAAGGGATTCGTCGACGACACATTGTAAGGCGGGACATTTACCGGAAACTGCTGAATGTAGTTTGTCCCGGTCAGTGCTCCAACGAATGGCGTGGCCATCACGGGAGACTCAGGACTGGTGTAGGTAAGACCATACGGCGGATTGCCGGTCGGATAGGCGATGGTCAGGCCTTCGACAGCCGTGAAGAAACGGCCAGCGCCTGCACGGATGCTGGTTTTTCCGGGTCCGCCCGTCAGTTTGCCTAGGAATCCATCGGAGAAATTCGGCGAGTAAGCAATTCCAAGCCGGGGCGAGAAATTATCCAGCGGCGCGGGCGCGATGGCCTTGGGAATGCGATAACCATTCGGCAGAGGGTCCCCCGGAACCAAGTACCCCAGAGGAGCGCCCGGGAATGTCTTCGATTGAACGCCTTGCACGAACGTCGTGATTTGGTTGTGCTCCTCCGCCCACTGGGTGACGTAATCCCAGCGAAGTCCGTAGTTGATTGTGATGTTGGGCCGTATGCGCCAGCTATCTTGCGCGAACGCACCGCCATTCGCTGCGCTCTCATGAAAAGCGGGCGAGGACTGTTGGGAATAAAAGTCCGGAAGTCCCAGCAGAAAATCGGCGAAGCCGTTGCCCGTCGTCTGACTGCCGCTGCCAAAAAACGAAAACGTTCCGTTGGCGACCAAATCCGGATTCTGCTTGATTTTGTACGAGGCGTACTGAAAGCCAGTTTTGATCGTGTGAGTGCCTACGACCTTGGAAACGGTGTCGCTGCCCTGGATGGTATTGTTCACCTGGACGACGAAGAAAGGCTCCGTCCCGGTCGTAAACGAGTTGAAGTACAGCGTTTCCACGCCGGCATATTTGGGTGCACCCTGGATGATACCTTGGCCTCCTGCGGTAATGCCCTGGTTGACAAGCGTTGTGCCGACGCCCCCTTTCGGGATGCCGAGATTGTTGTTCAAGCGTGTCCCACTGATCCGTGCTTCATTGACGAGTGTCGAGCCAACCGTCTTGGTGTTGCTGACGACAAAGAACTGATCCAAACCATCGGAACCGCCGTCAAAGGAGCCGCCGGTTGGATTCGGCACAGTCGCTCCTCCAAAGCCAGAAGGATACGGATTGTCCAGATTGTATTTGTCGTAGAAATAGTAGAACGAAAAGTTTCCCGATTTGTGGGTGTTCCAATCGATGCGCCCTGCCACCTTTTCATCGTGGAGCTTCAGCGCTTCGGCAGTAGATTCGAAAGTATTGGCACCAATGTTGGGGGACGGAATATATTGCAGCAGCTTTGTCGCCGGTACGGCGAATGCCAATAGCGGTATGACGGCATTCGGGAACACGCATTGCGTGTTAGCGTTGCAACCAGGCGTGTAAAAGGCTTCGTTTCTTGCGACTTGGTATCCCAGTTCTTTGGTCAATGTCTGCGCCAGGAAGTCACCCTTGACGGTGCCCGGCAGTGGATTGGGATTGCTTGAAGTAATTAGATCGGTGAAGTTCCCGCCCCGATTGGCCAGCGAAGGCACACCCACCTGTCCCGTATCCTGGCCCTGCTTCGTGTGCTGTCCCTGATAATCACCAAAGAAGAAGAGCTTATTCCGCTTGATGGGACCTCCGAGAGTTTCCCCGTACTGATTCTGCTGAAAAATCGAGCGCTCGCTGGAAAAGTAGCTTTTCGCATCGAGAACCGTATTGCGCAGGAACTCGAACATGGAGCCGTGGAAGGCATTCGCGCCGGACTTGGTCACAACATTGATCAATCCGCCGCTGTAGTTGCCGTATTCGGGATCGGCATTGGTGGTCAGAATGCGAAACTCGGCGATGGCATCGAGGTTGGGAATGATTCCCGCCTGCTGGCCGATACCTTCCTGCACACTGGCCCCATTCAAAGAAAACCCGTTGGCGTCCTCGCGCTGGCCGTTGATCGAAAACTGCCCGGTGTTTGCTTCGCCTGCGGCAGGAACCGTACCGAAACCGCCGCCGGACGTGCTGTTCCCAGCGCCGCTGGTGGTGATAGGGGTTACGCCAACTTGCAGGGCGAAAAGGTCGGTGTAGCTCCGGCCGTTCAGGGGGATCTCTGTGACTTTCTTGGTACCCAGAACTTGCCCGAGTTGGGTATCCGTCGTTTCGACTTGCGCAGCATCTTCTGTGACCATGATCGACTGGTCCTGCTCCTTCAATTGCAACGTCACATCCGCGACCAGGGCACTGCTGATGTCTATGACGAAGTCAGTCTTCCGGTAGGACTTGAACGCATCGGAAGTCACATCGATCTGGTATTGACCAACGGACAACACCGGAAACGTAAATACGCCATCTTGATCCGTAGTGGCGGTCAGTTTGGCTCCCGTTTGTGTATTGGTGACGACCACTGCGGCTCCGGGTATAGCTGCACCTGTTTGGTCCTTTACGACCCCCGTAATCTTTCCTCCAACTTCCGCGCGTGCAACGCAAACAAAGACCAGCGCCAGAACTAACAGGAACAGAAACTTCTCTCTTGCACCATGCATGATCTTCTCCCGTGAAGATTTAATTGCGGATTGCTATCAAGCCAGCGCTTGCGAACAACACGTGGCATCCCATATCTCCCATATCTAGGGCCAGGCTTGTCGTCATCGCTCAAATACTCTTCCAAGTCGTTTTCTCCTTCTCCCATTCGTGCTCCGCGATGATTTCTCAACTCACGCCCGTCACGCCGGACTCCAGGCTTAAGCGGCTAACGATCAGTTCGGGCAGTGAGTTCTATCGGCCGGTGCTGGTCAAAATGGCTTGCACCTCGACCTTGCCCGTATGCTCAACGTCGTCGCTCTCTAGAGACTTGAGGAGTAGAGGCTGTCCTCCCAAGAAATGAAGCAGGAGCGCGCGCATGTGGGCTTCCTGATCGGTCCGGGCAGTAATCCGAAAGAGATAGGTAATGTCGGCGTCGGCCGGGTCCGTTCTCCGGTTGAGAGCATTCCCGATGGGGCGCAGGAAAATATTCGCCGCGATGACGGCCACAGCGCCGGTCATCGCGGATCCGTAGTTGCCATAACCAGCAAGCGTTCCGATGGCCGCCGAACACCACAACGTCGCCGCCGTGTTCAGCCCGGTGATGTTCAGCCCGTTTCGGAGAATTACGCCAGCGCCCAAAAAGCCAATTCCAGAGACAACTTGTCCTGCGATGCGGAAGCTATCGTCCGGGCGGGCGGCGAGTGCCGAGAGCATGACAAACATGGCGGCACCCGCCGCGACGAGAGCGTTCGTACGAAGGCCGGCCATTCGCTGCCGCCATTCGCGTTCTGCGCCGATCAATGCGCCCAGCAACAATGCGAGGCCGAGTCGAGTTGCAAATTGGTGCCAGAGCACGATTCGTCCACCTTTATTCTCAGTCTGTATATCTAGTAAGAACCCGCCCGCTCACAGTTGGCAGCCGGCGCCTCATTCAGTCGGTTGTGGGGTGGAGATCTTTGCGCGGATGCAGAGATTCCCACTCGCTCGGGTTTTGTTTGTTCCACGAGAGCGAGCGGAAGTAAGACGAGAAGCGCCTTACCTTATGTTCGCTGTTCGCGGAATTCCGGATTCGGACTACCCGGAGGTTCAGGTTCTAGAATGGGATCTTCCATATGTATTTGCTTTCGTCCTACCTAACTGGCCCTAGGTTTGATACCATACCCCTATTAGGTAGTCAATAAAAATGTCACATACTTCGCGAGAAAAATTGGACCTTGTTAATCGCACCAAAAAGGTCATCGGCCAACTGGAAGGAACCTTGCGCGCCCTAAATGATGACGAACAGTGCGCGAACGTACTTCAGCGATTGGCGGCCGGGCGTGGAGCCATCACTAGCTTGATGGCTGAGTTGATGGAAGACCACATCCGCAACCACATGCCGCGGAATTCAAAATCCGCGGATGAAGCCGCAGACGATCTGATCGGGATTGTCCGTACCTACCTGAAGTGAAATTGTTGACACTTGTTCGCCACGGCCTAGTCAGCACCCAGACAGTGCCTGGGTTTTGTATCGATGACAAACAGTGCAGGCATCTCTCGCCTTCTGCAAAACATTGACCGGCTGGAATGCGGACCTTTATACTGGTGTTTCGCGCTGGATAAGGAAATTCATGCCAGCGTGCCTCGAGTCATTCCGCGTGCGGTTCACGAGCGGTAGTTGGTCCGCTCTCCGGAATTTCCGAAATCAGAATATTCCTAGGGAGCTTATGAGCAGCGTCAAAGCGACACAACTCCGCCCCGGCATGGTTATCCAACATGAGGGTCAACTCTTCACCGTATTTAGCGTCGATCACCGCACCCCAGGAAACAAGCGTGGCTCCATGCAGACGCGTATGAAAAATCTCAGGACCGGCGCGATCATCGACTACCGGTTCCGCGCGGAAGAATTCGTGGATCGTGCCATCCTCGATGAAATCGAATTCGAGTATCTCTACAACGAGGGCGACGAATTCCATTTTATGAACACGGAAAACTACGAACAGATGCAGATGACGCGCCAAGAGCTGGGCGAGACTGTGTATTACTTGATCCCAAACACTAAAGTGAAAGTCGAATTCTTCGAGGAAAGAGCCATCGGACTGGACCTGCCCGACACCATGGAATTAAAAGTGATGCATACCGAGCCAACCTTGCAGAAAGCCACGGCCAGCGCGGTGATGAAGCCGGCGACGCTGGAAACGGGACTGGTCATTCAAGTACCGCCATTCGTGAACGAAGGCGATCGGGTGAAAGTAGATACGTCAGAGGCGCGGTACGTGCAGCGCGTAGAGTAGCGCATGACACGTAGCGCACGGGGTGGTATTTATCTCTTTGTTTTTCCACGCCCGTGGTTGATGATGGCGTGCAACATCAAAGATTTGTGAAGTTTCCGCCTCCGCAGCTAGATGGATACGTAAGTTTCATCTAGAAGAGGCTGGAGGGCGCTGAATGATTTTCATTCGGCGCCTTTTATTTTTTCGGCGTCTTGCGAGTGCTACGAGGATTCAGCAGCGCTAGTCTTTTTCGCGGGCTGGCCAAATACTCGCGCGAAGATGGCGTCAACATGACGCAACTGCCGCCGGAGATCGAAGGTGTGCGCGAGTCCCGGGGCATCCAGAAATTTAGCGATCCGCGCGTCGACGCTCACACGCTCGCGAAAACTGGATTCCGTCTCCCACGCCGCCATGGCGTTTTCCTGCACTGCTTTATACGCTTCATCCCGCGGCATGCCCTTTTCGATCAAGTCTTGGAGCAACTGCCCGGAAAATACCAGGCCGCGGGTGGATTCCAGATTGCGCAGCATACGCTCCGGAAAGACGCGCATGTCCGCGATGATCGCAGTCATTTTGGCGAGCATGTAGTCCACCAAGATGGTGGAATCCGGGAGAATGACGCGTTCTACGGAACTATGGGAAATGTCGCGTTCATGCCAGAGGGCTACGTTTTCAAATGCGGCGATAAGGTTTGAGCGCACTACGCGAGCGAGGCCACAAACCTGCTCGCAGGTGATCGGATTGCGTTTGTGGGGCATGGCGGAACTGCCGCGCTGCTCGTCGCCGAAAGGTTCTTCCGCTTCGCGCACCTCGGTGCGCTGCAGGTGGCGAATTTCCAAGGCGATTTTTTCGAGGGTCGCAGAAATAAGGGCGAGCGCACTCAAATAGTGAGCATGGCGATCGCGTTGAATAACTTGCGATGCGACAGGCGCAACCTGCAAGCCGAGGCGCCGACAAATACGCTCTTCCATTTCTGGGCCAAGATGCGCTGCGTTGCCGACCGCTCCGGAAATTTTTCCGATCGCCATCTGCGCGGCGGCTTCGCGAAAACGGGAAATGTTCCGCTCGTTTTCGGCAAACCAATTGGCGATTTTTAAACCGAAGGTGATGGGTTCGGCGTGGACGCCATGGGTGCGGCCGATTTGCGGAGTAGAACGAAACTCGCGGGCGCGTTTAGCGAGAACATCGCTGAATTTCACGAGCGCGGTTTCGATCAAGCGGGAAGCTTCGCGCACCTGCAAGGCCTGCGCGGTATCCACGACATCATTGGAAGTTAATCCGTAGTGGAGCCACCGCGCGACATCAGGATCGCCAACGGACTCTCCGACCGCCATGGTGAAGGCGATGACATCGTGCTTCACGCGAGCTTCGAGCGAATGAATAAGCGGCACGTCAACCTTAGCGCGAGCACGAATCGCCGCAGCCGCTTCCTTGGGCACCTGGCCGGCTTCTGCCAGGGTATCGGTTGCCGCCAACTCTACCTCTAGCCACTTGGCAAATTTATTGGCATCGCTCCAGACGCGGCCCATCTCTTCGCGGGTGTAACGTGGAATCAAGACAGCTCCTGTAACGGCGCTCAATCATAGCGCATTTGTGCAGGCTTCTTGAGGAGACGGATTATCCTTGGAGACGTAACCGGACGGCATGCGGTAGCCTTAAGCGGAGCAGATCAAAGGCGTTAGGAACAAAAAGGCGAGGGCACACACCCCGCGCTGAGTGTCTAAAAACTCATGAATGTTTCTTGGATTAGTCGCCGGCGGTAGCGGCTTTTGCGCCCTTCATGTAGCGCCACGGATTGACGGGAGCATTATTCATGCGGACTTCGTAGTGCACGTGCGGACCGGTGGAGCGGCCGCTGATACCGGTGTAACCAACAACTTCGCCGCGTTTAACACGAGTGCCGGGAACCGCTGAAAACGACGAAAGGTGAGCGTACCAGGTGGTGATGCCGAAACCATGATCAATAACCACCAGGCGGCCATAGCCCGCATGATTTCCTGCAAGGGTAATTACACCGTCGGCGGTAGCGTGCACTGGCGCACCGTAATCGGAGGCCACGTCCACTCCGGTATGGAACGCGCCTTCCCCGCTGAAGGGGTCAAGACGTGCGCCGAAACTGTCCGTAACGTGCCCGAGGACGGGCCAGCTAGCCGGCGTATAGGTGGAATCGGCGAAAATCATCCCGGGCATAAGGCGCAGGCCACCGCTGGAAACAGCGATGGTCGCGGCATTTCTTTTTAAGAACGTGTATTGCTCGACGGAACGATCAAAGGCGTCCAGCGGCGTTATAGGATTGTCCGGGCGGTCAAAGGCAGCGGGGTGGTAGCGTAGCACGCCGTAAGTCATGGCTACTTCCGTGGCCAGAGATTGTAAAGAATCCAGGCGCTGATTGGTATCGATCACCGTGCCTTGAAGCTGGTGATACTGCTTTTTCAGCGTCTCCTGATCATGGCGGAGGGCATTGTAATTGCCAACCTTCCAAAGCATGCGCGAATAGGCGCCCACGGCAGCCGTAACGGTTATTCCGCCAATAATGGCGAGCACGGCCAAGCCATGGAGTACATACGCGGGCACGATCAGCTTGCGAAGCTTGCCCGGAGTTGACGCGATGAAGAAAGTGTAATTACCCCTCATGCGTAGGCCCCTCAGGCCTAAACTGCCCATCCAGCGTCACTAAGCACATCTGCCCATTGTACTGGATGCACCGATTTGGGACGAGCACCCGAATGCTCGACCGTCGGCATACTAGATTTTGTAGCTTCCTGAGTCAACCCTGTATTTTGTGGCCGGAAGATCCTGTAGGGAAACCTACCCTCCTCTGTACTAACGGCCAGGGTGGCAAAAGGTGACCAGGCGTGGGCAACGAAGGTCAGGGCGCTTCGAGGAAGGTCCCGGGATATACTGACGCGCGAAGTTGGTTGAAAGGCTTGGAGAATAGAATGCGCATCCGCCAGTCCGAGGACACACTTCTTCAAGGAATTCGCGGAGCGGCGGCGTCCTGGAAACATTTAGCAGGTTTCCTGAAGCTGGGAATGGGGGATGATGCGGCGCTGGTTAATCCAACTCGAGGGTACGAAACCATCCTGACATGTGACTGGTTCCTAGAAGGTACGCACTTTCTGCGAGACAAACACCCGGCGGATGCCGTGGGATGGAAGTGCCTGGCGCGAGCGGTTAGCGACGTGGCGGCGATGGGTGGGGTGCCGCGATGCTTCTTGCTGAGTCTCGCGCTGCCGAAATCATTAACCGGGCGCTGGCTGGATGATTTTCTGGGCGGATTGAGGCGAGCTTCCCGGCGATTTGGGTGTGCGTTGGCAGGCGGCGATACGACGCGGCAGTCGAAGATACTGATAAATGTTACGGTCGTCGGAGAAGTCCTGAAAGGGGAAGCGATCCTGCGGTCCAGCGCGCGCGTGGGGGACATTATTTATGTGAGTGGGCGCTTGGGAGAAGCCGAAGCGGGTCTACGGCTCGTGCGCAGCGCGGCCGGCAAGGCTCCTAGGAGTGCTCGGCTACTAAAGAAACACTTTTATCCAGAGCCGCGACAGTCATTGGGCAATTGGTTGGCTCAGAAGCAGCTAGCGACGGCAATGCTGGATATCTCAGACGGCCTGTCGAGCGATTTGGCACGTTTGTGCGGCGCAAGCCGCGTCGGCGCCGAAATCGAGGCGGCCAAACTACCGGCGGTGCGTATCTCTGAAAGCGAGCGGAAACGTAGCTGCGACGAAATCGAACTAGCGCTGTATGGCGGCGATGACTATGAATTGTTGTTTACCGTGCCGTCGAAGAAGGCCAAGAAGATGCCAGGCGCGTATGAGGGCGTACCGCTCACGGCGATTGGAAAGATTACCCATGGGCGAGAGACGGTGGTTGTTGACCAAGCTGGAGACAAGCGAAAGCTAAAAGGCAAAGGCTGGGATCCTTTTCACGCGGAAGCCTAAAGAGGTTCAGCGTTCGGGAGATGCCCCAGTGGTATGGACTGCGGCTGTTTTGGCGGCTGGTGGCGAGTCTGGAGACTTTTCTTTCGGCGGGCGCGGCTCGTCTTCGGTGGGGGCGGTGTCCGGTGTATCTACTCTGATTTGATGCTCCCCGGCTTGCTGCTCAAGGGTGACGACGTTCGCAAAATCCAACGCAGGCATGCCGGCGAGAGCATCGTGCATGAATTCCAGCCAGATAGGGAGCGCAGCACGCGCTCCGGTTTCTTTTTTGCCCAACGAGATTTGCTTATCGTCGTAGCCCACCCAGACACCAGAAGTCAGCTGGGGAGTGAAGCCGATAAACCAGGCATCGGTATAGTCCTGGGTGGTGCCGGTTTTGCCCGCGGTTGGACGGCCAAGTACTTTTGCCTGAATACCTGTACCAAACTGGATAACCTCTTCGAGCATGGCGGTCATGGTGCGCGCAACATCCGGAGAGACGACATCGTGGACCTCGGGATGCGCTTCCTCCAGGAGCGCACCATCATAGCTGGTGACGCGACGAATGGTGTGGGGGTCGATGCGGATGCCGTCGTTGGGAAAGACGGTGAAGGCAGAGACGTGTTCCACGAGGCGCATGTCCGCCGCGCCCAACGCCAATGGCAGGTAGGGAGGCAAGGACGTGGTGATGCCAAAGCGGCGCGTCATGTCGACGACGGAGGAGATACCAATTCTCTCGGCCAATTTTACGGCTGGTACGTTGCGGGAGCCGGCAAGGGCACGGCGCAGCGTGATGGTGCCTTCAAATTTTTCGTCGTAATTGCGGGGCGAGTAGGTCTGGCCACCGCTGATGGTGGTAAAGGGTGAATCGACGATAGTGTCGAAAGGCGATGCGCCTTTTTCAAGCGCATCGGCATAAACGTAGATTTTGAAGGAACTGCCCACCTGGCGATACGCCTGAGTTGCGCGATTAAACTTAGAATCATCGAAGCTGTAACCTCCGACCATCGCTTTGATCTCGCCGGTGGCGTTGTCGATGGCGACCATGGCGCCTTGCGGTCCGGGTTGCTGCTCCAGCTGAACCTTGAGGGTAGAATCATGCAACTCCTGGACAGAGAATTGCGCCAGATCGCCGACTTTCAGAAGATCGGCAATTTTTTTGCGGCCCGTCCAGGCGATTTCGCCAGGTGAAAGAATGGCGCGGTAGGAACCAATTTTGATGACAGTGTTTTTTTCGTCTGCGGTGAGAACGAGGCCGGTGACATAACTTCCCTTTTCGAGGGGATGACGCCAATCGTCGTCTTCGTAGGTATTCAGATTGCCGAGATTGTCGCGCACTATATTGGGCAAGTTTCCGCGCCAGCCATGGCGGCGTTCGTAGCTGTGCAAACCGTCGCGGACGGCCTGGTTAGCGGCGCGCTGCATGTGGATATTCAGGGTGGTATAGACGCGTAAGCCGCGCTCGTGAACCGCTTCCGTGCCATAGGTAGCTTCCAGATATTTGCGAATCTCTTCAAAGAAATAGGGCGCGAGATCGTTGCGGGGATACTGAATGTGCAAGCCCAGCGGGGATCTTCGTGCAGTCGATTCCTCGCCGGGGTTAATTTTTCCTTCTTCTTGCATGCGATGAAGAACGAGGTTGCGCCGCGCCAGAGCCGACTCCGCATTGGTAAGAGGAGAGAATTTGGGGCCGTTAACCATACCGGCAAGGAGTGCAGCTTCTTGGAGCTTCAGGTCAGTGACTGGCTTGCCGAAATAGAATTGAGACGCGGCGGCAAAGCCGTAGTTGCCATGAGCGAGATAGACCTGATTCGAGTACATGGTAAAAATCTGGGGCTTGGTATAGCGACGCTCGATCTGCAGGGCGAGAAGGATCTCTTGCATCTTGCGGCGGAAGGTGCGGTCGCTGCGATCGAGGAAAAGGTTGCCGGCGAGCTGCATGGTGATGGTGCTGGCGCCGCCGGTGATGCGGTGCTTGAGCACGTTGCGAAAAGCGGCGCCCGCGATGCGCGGAAAATCCATTCCCCAGTGTTCTTCGAAATGTTGATCTTCAATAGCGGTAACCGCGTTGTACAGAACTTTTGGGCATTGCTCGTAGGTCATGAGGATGCGGCGCTGCAACGCGAAGCTGCCCACGAGTTGGCCGTCATCAGCATAGATCTCCGTGACCACGGTGGGACGGTAAGTTTCCAGAGCGCGAATTTCCGGGAGGTCACTAGCGTAAACGAACAGCAGGCCGGCGGCTGCGCCAAGAGCGATGGCGCAAAGCACTAGGAAAGCCAGGGCTACGCGGTCGATCAACTTCCAGCCACGCAAACGCAGGGTAATCGGAGGAAGGCTTAACATGGAAAGAAGATTCTAACGCACCTAGAATCGTGGGCGGAGGGGCGATGCACAGCGGTTTCTACAGTGCTCAACGTGATTCTTTCTAGTGACAGCTGACTGAGCGGAGAGAATGCCTTTCTCTAGAGAAAATGACGAACACTCGCGGGCGGGGACCACGGGTGAGATTTGCGAGCTTCGATGTAAGCAAAGGCAGCCATGAGCAAAGCCAGGGCGGTCAAAAGACCATCGCGGACCACGGTCTTGATGGTAAGAGGCTCGGGATTAGCGAAACAGCCGCAATTGATCTGCAAGCCAAGCGAGTAGGAGCGCACGACAACGCCAAAGAAGCCAAGCATTACCAAACTGACGAGCGTGGCCGAGACGCGTAATTGCCAGCCGATAATCAACAAGAAGCCCAGCGCGATTTCTGCGAAAGGCAAGGCGTGGGCGACGAAATTAACGGCCCACGGCGGAAGAATCTGGTAGGAATCGACCTGCATCGCAAAAAGCGAAAGCGCAACGCCGATCGGCGGGCGCGGATGCATGGTAGGAAGATAGAGCTTGGCATAGCCCGCGTAGATAAAAATTGCGCCAAGGACCAACCGGCCGAGCCACATTATGGCGCGACGGTAATTTAGAGGGCTGGATTGCATCATAAAATTTGCCAGAGTGTAGACTTATTTCTGGCCAAGAAGCTGTTCGATGAATCCGCGGAGTACGTCATAGCTAATGACGCCAGCGACCGGATAGGTCTGACCTTTGGCATGGAAGATGGTGGTCGGTGTTTGGTTGACGTTGTACACGTGGCCGAGCGCAACGTCTTTGTCAATGGCCGGATCGAGAGAATTGCCCTTGACGAGTGCACGGACTTTGGACATTTCCGACGGCGAAAGAACGGTCGCAACAGTACCGTCCACGTCCCCACTCTTCTCCCATTTTTCCTGATTTACAAAAAGCGTTTGCTCCACCGCTTCCGATTTGCCTATCTGCGAGGCGGCTCGGGCGTAGCGTGCGGCAATTTTGGAATAATTGTGCATGGGGAGAGGAAAGTCGCGATGGATCAGATACACCTTGCCGGTGGTGACATAGTTGTCCATGATCTGGCGATTCGTTGTGGCGTACAGAGTCTTGCAGGCCGGACACTGAAAGTCGCTGAACACTTCAATGACCACGGGAGCGCTTTTTGAGCCAAAGGCTTTGTGGGGATCGATGTCGCTAACCGCACCGGAAGTTTGCGGGGGGGCTGCGATGGCGAGAAGCACGAGGCCAATGCCAAGAACAGCACATGTGCCCAGCACAGTCCTAAAGATGGTTCCTGCGAGCTTGCGACTGCGATTCACGCTATTCCTCCAAGAAACTAGAGACCAGATTAAAATAATTCTACCGCGAAACCGGCGGAAAGAAGCGACGCCAGTCCCGGGAGAGAATCGTTAGAGTTAACGGTCTATAGAATTGAGATGCAGCAGAGGGCATTGGAGTTCGAGTAGGGTTAGGGAAAGGGAGAAGCGATGGGCACAACGTGCATAAGAAAACTTGACAAAGAAACACTCAACTTGTATAGTCCTCGAGAGGAGCAACTAGGACTGACGCAGAATTTAAGTCAAAGGCCTTAGTTTCAGTTAGTTAACTGGCTACTCAGCGACGGTCGAGTTTTAGGAGGAAGGGAATCATGAGTAAGATTATTGGAATTGACCTGGGCACGACGAACTCTGTCGTATCTGTGATGCAGGGCGGCGAACCGGTCGTAATCCCCAACCAAGAGGGTGCACGCACGACGCCTTCGGTGGTAGCGATCACCAAGAGCGGCGAACGCCTAGTCGGACAGGTCGCAAAGCGACAAGCGGTAACAAATCCTGAGAACACCGTATATTCGATCAAGCGCTTCATGGGCCGGCGCTTCGATGAAGTGACCGAGGAAACGCGGCGCGTTCCGTACAAGGTGGTGGCCGGGCCGCATCAGGACGCACGCGTTGAAATTATGGGGAAGGCTTACAGCCCACCAGAGATTTCCGCGATGATCCTCGGAAAGTTGAAGTCGGCCGCGGAAGATTTTCTAGGGGAAAAGGTGGGCAAGGCGGTCATCACGGTGCCGGCGTATTTCAACGACGCGCAGCGGCAAGCCACCAAACAGGCGGGCGAAATTGCAGGTCTGGAGGTAGTGCGCATCATCAATGAGCCGACGGCAGCGGCGCTGGCTTATGGCTTGGATAAGAAGAGCGACGAAACGATTGCCGTTTACGACCTGGGCGGCGGCACGTTTGACATTTCCGTGCTGGAAGTGGGCGCGGGCGTGGTGGAAGTGAAGTCCACGAACGGGGACACGCATCTGGGCGGCGACGACATCGACCAGCGAATTGTGGACTGGTTGATTGGCGAGTTTAAGAAAGAGAACAACATCGATCTGAGCAAGGATCGCATGGCGCTGCAACGTTTGAAGGAAGCAGCGGAGAAGGCCAAGATCGAGCTTTCGCAAATGATGGAGACGGAAATTAACCTGCCATTCATTACCGCGGGCGCGAGCGGGCCGATCCACATGCAGCTGAAGCTGACACGCACACGGTTGGAACAACTGATGAGTGACCTGCTGGACCGTTCGATGAAGCCGGTCAAGCAGGCGCTTGAAGACGCGAAGATGTCGCCGAACGATATCGAAGAAATCGTGCTAGTCGGTGGTTCTACTCGCATCCCCAAGGTGCAACAACTGGTGCGCACATTCTTCGGAGGGAAAGAACCACACAAAGGCGTGAACCCGGACGAAGTCGTGGCGGTAGGCGCGGCAATTCAGGGAGCCGTGCTGGCCGGCGATGTGAAAGACATTCTGTTACTGGACGTGACACCGCTTTCGTTGGGAGTGGAGACCTTGGGCGGGGTAATGACGGTACAGATTCCGCGCAACACGACCATCCCGACGCGCAAAGTGGAGACATACTCCACCGCGGCTGACAATCAGCCGGGCGTGGAAATTCACGTGCTACAAGGCGAGCGCAAATTTGCCACGGATAATCGTTCATTGGGGAAGTTCAAACTGGATGGAATACCTCCCGCTCCGCGCGGCACGCCGCAAATCGAGGTGACGTTTGACATTGATGCCAACGGCATTCTAAACGTCAACGCCAAAGACAAGGCCACGAACAAGGAACAGAAGATAACCATCACCGCGTCCAGCGGCCTAACGAAGGAAGAAGCCGAGAAGATGCGGGTGGAGGCCGAATCCCATTCCGAAGAGGATCGGCGTCGAATGGAAGAAGTGGAATCACGTAACCGGCTGGACGGTATCCTGTATCAATCCGAAAAGATGATCCGGGAAAACCGCGACAAGCTGTCGGAAGCAGACGTAAAAGCCGCGGAAGAAGCCATCGAGGACGCCAAGAAAGCTATCAACGAAGGTGGAACCGCGCGGTTACGATCGGCTACCGAAAACCTGGAGCGTTCGCTGCACAAGATCGCTGAGCAATTGTACAAAGCCACACAAGCGGCTGGCGGCGCAGAACAAGCGGGAGCCGCAGGCGCAGGTGCCAGCGGCGGAACATCGGGAGCTCCGAGTGCAGATTCGGGCGGCCCAAAGCAGGGCGGGAAGCCCGGCGACGTGATCGACGCAGAATACGTAGACGTGGACGAGAACAAGCGTCCGAATTAAGTTGAGCAACCGAGCGTAGGGGCACCAGAAATGGTGTCCCCTACGTGTGTTCGGTGGGGTAGCGCAGAAGAATCATGCCAACCAGCGCCAAAAGTGATTATTACGAATTACTGGGAGTGCCGCGAAAAGCGAGCGCTAAGGATATTCGTACAGCCTTCCGCAAACTGGCGCGCAAATATCATCCCGATTTAAACCCCGGCGACAAATCTTCTGAAGAAAAATTCAAACAGTTGCAGGAAGCTTACGATGTATTGTCGGACACAAAGAAGCGGCAGATGTACGACCAGTACGGCTTCTATAGCGACAACATCCCGCAGGGTGGACCGCCAACGAACGGCGACCCTGACGACGCACGCGTGAATTTTGATTTTGGTGGCTTCGATTTCGGCGGGGGGTCCGGCGCCAGCGGTGGCAATGCGAGCTTCCGTGATCTGTTCAGCCAGTTTTTCAGGAGTGGGCGTGGCGGCGAAGGAATGGAAGCCGAGCACGAGCCTGGCGGTGACCTAGAATATCAGATCGAAATTGATTTTTGGGATGCGGTACGTGGCGCAATCAAGAAGCTTTCCATCACGCGTTTGGATGTGTGCGAGACTTGCCACGGCACTGGAGCGATAGGTTCACCGCAAACCTGCACCACGTGTGGCGGAACAGGGGTGATCCAGCAGGCTGCAGGCAAAATGCGCTTTAACGTGCCCTGTACGCGCTGCGGCGGCACGGGTAAGCTGCGCACACCGTGCCGAACATGTAATGGCGAAGGACGAGTGCGCCGCACGGAAACGATTGACGTGCGGCTGGCGGCAGGCGTAGCAAACGGCTCGCGCGTACGAGTGCCCGGTAAGGGCAACGCTGGAACGATGGGCGCACCTCCCGGCGATTTGTATTTGAGGGTTATCGTGAAACCGCATAAATTTTTTGAACGACGCGGTGATGACTTATATGTCGAGCTTCCGGTGACCGTACCGGAAGCGACGCTTGGCGCGAAGGTTGAAGTGCCGACCATTGACGGGCGTTCGCTGGTGCGCATTCCTCCCGGGACGCACTGTGGTAAAACGCTGCGGTTGAAGGAGAAAGGCGTACCGAACGCACGAACAGGCTCGCGCGGGGATCAGTACGTGCAGATTCAGGTAGTGGTACCGAAGCCGACAGACGAGCGCGTGCGCAATCTGATGAAGGAGTTGGAACAGATAGCCCCGGAGGATCCGCGGAAGGATTTATTCAGTCAGGCGGGAGTTTAGTAGCATCCGTCTAGTGCGACCTATGCGTTTGATGTCGGAGGGTTAAAACAGTAAGGTATGCCACCACGAACGAAAAAACGGGCAAAAGCAGGCTACATGATTAGCTCTGTAGCGGAGCTTTATAAGCTGCACCCGCAAACCTTGAGACTTTATGAACGGGTGGGGCTGTTGAAGCCGTCGCGCTCGGAAGGAAACACGAGACTGTATACCGACGCTGATCTTGAGCGACTTGACGTGATTTTGACGCTGGCTCGGGACATGGGTGTGAATCTGGCAGGCATCGAGATTATCCTCAATATGCGGGAGAAGATGATCGAGATGGAGCACCAGATGGAAGAGTTTGCGCAGGTCGTGCAGCAGGAATTGACGAGAGTTGCGGCATCCCGAACGAACGATAAAGAGTCGCGGCACGCCATCGTACGAGCAGCGCCCCGCTTGGTGCGGAGTTCCTAGCAAGGCTGGTAAATCCTGAGTGACAATTTCGAGGCTGACCACCTTGCCGTGAAGGTGCGGTGCTCGTATGCTGTGGGCACCGAGAAAAAGGATGCGGGCTCCTGCGTTTTGGGGTAGCAGTCGCCCGGCACACGTCTAACTGATGGCACTCGAGAATTGCACGCTCTGTAGAGGAACAGGATGGAAACTGGTGCCGCGAGCGAATGGTCCTGCGGGCAGCGTAGCCGTGGCGTGCGATTGCGGGTTGCAAGAGCGTGCTGTGCGAGTGTTAGAGCGCGCACGAATTCCGAAGCGTTATGAACACTGCGATTTCGAAAGCTACATCACGGACTTAACCGACGGCAAAACGTGGAGCGCACAGCACTCCCGATCGATGACGCAGGCGAAGCTGTTGACCCAAGGATTCGTGCAAGAGTATCCCGGAGCAGCACAAAAAGGCCTGCTGCTGATGGGACCGTCTGGTGTTGGCAAGACGCATCTGGGCGTCGCGGCGCTCAAGGAATTGATCAAGCGCGGGCATGCGGGACTGTTTTGCGATTATCGGGAGCTGCTGAAGGAAATTCAAGCGAGTTACAATCCCGCGAGCGAGTCCACAGAAATGGGAATCCTGGAACCGATTCGCACGGTTGAAATTCTTGTGCTCGATGATCTGGGGGCAAGTAAACCTTCGGATTGGGTACGCGATATCGTGGGCATCGTGTTGAACGCGAGATATAACGAGAACCTGACCACGGTGATTACGACCAACTATCTTGATACGGCCATTTCCGAAGGCGAACCAGCGCGTCTGCCGAATGGACGGCTTATTGCAGCTTCCCGCGAAGATACGCTGGAACAGAGAATTGGCAGCAGAATGAGGTCGCGGCTTTTTGAAATGTGCCGAACGATTGAAATGTCGGCCCCGGATTTCCGGCGCGAACGAACGCAGGCAGGCCGGGCTGGCACGTAAAGCGGCCCATTGGCAAGACTCCTATCGGCGGGACTCTCCCCAGCAAGACCATTCATAGAGCACTACTGTGGGGTACAGTTCTAGGAGCTGACCCTGTAAGACTTATCTAGAAGCTGTTGCATAACCTAGTACAGGCTCCTGAAAAGAAGGTAGTTGAGTTTTCTCAGATGAGAGATAAGCAAAGTCAGCAGCGCCGAAGGAGGGCCGATGGCCCGGTCGGGTCCGTTGCTGACGGAAGTGCAGTGGA
>DATNMX010000082.1:0-3515 GCA_035602135.1 Candidatus Dormiibacterota bacterium | reverse complement strand
AACCTGGCTTCCTACAGGCAGGCCGCGGACTTTCTCAATTTCAGTAATATCGATCTGGTCTGCCTGCAACACGAATATGGAATCTTTGGAGGCCGAGCCGGCGGACATATCCTGGAGCTGCTGCGACACCTGCAGATGCCTTTCGTAACCACGTTGCACACGGTGCTTCGGGATCCAACTCCCGACCAACGCGCGGTGATGGAGGAAATTGCGACGCTTTCGGACCGCTTGATCGTCATGAGCCAGAACTCTGCGGAGATCCTGCAGGAAGTGTTCCATGTGCCAATCGAAAAGATCGATCTGATTCCGCATGGTATCCCCGATCTGCCTTTCACGGACCCCAATTTCTACAAGGATGGCTTCGGAACGGAGGGAAAGTGTGTCTTGCTCACCTTTGGCCTGCTCTCGCAAAATAAGGGCATAGAAAACGTCATAAAAGCCCTGCCACAAATCCTGTCACGTCACGTCAATGTTGTATACATGGTTTCCGGTGTAACTCACCCGCATGTCCTGCGGCGCGACGGTGACAAATACCGGCTTTACTTGCAGACATTGGCGAAAGATCTCGGTGTTGAAGCCCATGTAATCTTTCGCAACCGTTTCGAAAGCCCTCAAGATTTGGTTAAATTGATCGGCGCGGCCGACATTTACATAACGCCATACAAGCATAAGGGTCAGGTCGTTTCCGGCACGCTTGCGTATGCCCTGAGCGCCGGCAAGGCAATCATTTCGACGCCGTATTTACATGCGATCGAGCTGCTGGACGGCGAGCGCGGCGCACTTGTACCCTTCGATGATCCTGAGTCCATAGCTGAAAAAACGATTGCGCTTCTGGACGACGAGACCGGAAGGCACGCCATGCGAAAACGCGCTTACTTATACGCGCGAGACATGGTCTGGAATCGGGCGGCGCAAAAGTATATGCAAAGTTTTGAACGCATCTACAACGAACGCCTGCGGAATCCGCGCGCCACGTTCTCGGCTCAGAACACAGAAAAAGCTCTCGACCGGCTTCCCGCCATAAAGCTGGATCACCTGTATCGAATGACCGACCATACGGGAATGGTGGAGCATGCGGTTTTCGTGGTGCCAAACTACCCGGAAGGTTATACGACCGATGACAACGCCCGCGCACTGATCGTAACAACGCTTCTGGAAGATCTCGGAGTCCGCGCACCCGTGAGCTCGGTCGACTTGGCCTCCCGGTACCTGGCCTTCTTATGGCATGCTTTTGATCCAATCACCAAACGGTTCAGAAACTGCCTGGGCTACGGATGCCTATGGCAGGAGCCCGAAGGCTCGGAAGACAGTCATGGGCGGGCCCTATGGGGGTTGGGAACCGTTCTGGGCAGATCCAAGAACGCGGGATTGCGGGGAGCTGCGGGGCGAATGTTTGAACTCGCCGTTCCCGCAGCCGTCGAATTTAAGAGCCCTCGCGCCTGCGCTTTCGCGTTGCTGGGACTGCAGGAATATCTCGACTCGTTCCCCGGGGATCGCGCTGCCCTGATTGCCTCCGATGCGCTGGCAAATCGACTATTGAATTCCTACCGTTCCAACCGATCCGATGACTGGAAGTGGTTTGAGAATGGGCTAGCATACTCAAATGCCCGATTGCCGCAGGCTCTGATGCGAGCGGGCGTGCGCGCCGCGAACGAAGAGATGGTTTCGGCGGGACTCGAAGCATTGGATTGGCTGGTCACGATTCAGCGTTGCGAGGTGAAGGGCCATTTCGTGCCCATCGGATCGCAAGGCTTCTATTCCAAGAATACCGAGAAGGCGCGCTTTGACCAACAACCAGTGGAAGCCTGCGCGGTCGTCTCAGCATGCTTGCAGGCTTATCGCGCAACGGGAAAGGGCCGTTGGCGCAAAGAGGCGTGGTGCGCTTTCAATTGGTTCTTGGGAGACAACGATCTTCAGATCGCACTCTACGATCCGACTACGGGCGGTTGTCGAGACGGCCTGCACCCCGACCGGGCCAATGAAAACCAGGGAGCTGAATCTACGCTGTCCTTCCTGATGGCGCTGCTGGAAATGCGCCAGTTGGAAGAAGCCGACGGCACAGAGAAGAGTTTATGAAGAGCGGGGCGGCTGCTATATAGCCTAAACAACAATTTGTTAAATCCCTTCCACCATTGCAGTGAGATTCTCCATGAAGGCCACGATGACACAATACGAAACGCTATTTCTCCGGCACCCTGCCAATCCCATCTTGACGGGAAAGGATTGGCCCTACTCCATCAACAGCGTTTTCAATGCTGGCGCATCGCTGCTGCCGGATGGGTCAACCATTCTGCTGTGCCGCGTGGAAGACCGCCGGGGGCTCTCTCACTTGTGCGCCGCCCGTTCGGCGAACGGCGTCGACGGCTGGCGGATCGATCGCGAGCCGACTCTGATGCCGAATGCGGAGCTATACCCCGAGGAGGTATGGGGCATTGAGGATCCCCGCATTACCTACGTGCCGGAGCTCAAAAAATTTGCTGTGTCTTACACGTCGTATTCTCGCGGTGGTCCCGGTGTGTCTTTGGCCCTCACAGAAGATTTTCGGAGCTTCGAAAGATTTGGTGTCGTCATGGTGCCGGACGATAAGGACGCAGCGCTTCTGCCGCGAAGGATCAATGGATTCTGGGCCTTGATCCATCGGCCCATGACAGCTCTTGGAGCTCACATCTGGATCTCTTACTCTCCCGATATGCGGCACTGGGGAAGTCACAAGCTCATGCTGGAAGCCCGCCGTGGCGCCTGGTGGGATGCAAACAAGATTGGCATGTCCCCCCCGCCGATTGAAACTTCAAGAGGCTGGCTGATGATCTATCATGGCGTGCGAAGAACGCCTTCGAGCTCCATCTATCGGCTGGGCCTGGCTCTCTTCGATATTAAAGAGCCGGAAAAATGCCTGATCCGCGGGGATTCCTGGATGTTTGCGCCCGAGGCGGAGTACGAACGTCAGGGAGATGTTCAAGATGTCGTATTTCCCTGCGGCTACACCGTGGCACCGGATGGGGACACTATCAATCTTTATTACGGCGCTGCCGATTCAAGTATTGCTCTGGCGCACGGCAGCATTCGCAGACTTCTGACCTGGCTCGACGCCAATGGCCATTCGGAACATAGCGGCGACCGGCGCCACAAATGATCCCTGGGCCGGACTGCCACAAAATCCTCGTTTCACGCACTCACAATTAGTTTTCACTCAAGGTGGATGGTTGGCACGCGATGATCCGAAAAGGCTAGAGGCCAAACTGCAAAGGAAGGTTCAGGTACCGCAACCTTTGCAGATGGCCCCCGCGGATGATTCAGCGGAGCATTCCGCTGAACCACTTTTCTGAAGATTGATAGCTTGCCGAGTGAGAAAAATCCCGGCAAGCTGGTAACTTCCAACTACTGATTCGAAGCCCGCTCGGATTCGTTGCGGGGTGCGCTCTTCTGCAAAACATTGACGAGATGACGGCCCGTGCTGGGCACGCCTGTATGTTCGCCTTTCACGATATCCTTTGCCTTGATGGCGTGGCCATAGA
>DATNMX010000081.1:0-138472 GCA_035602135.1 Candidatus Dormiibacterota bacterium | reverse complement strand
TCTAGCACCGCCAGTGTTTGCTGGCGAGCGTGTAAGTCACATCCTCATCTCGGCCTCCTTCGGTCCGAGCACTGTTAGGGTCAACACCGAACAGTCTACTCGGGCCGTCGCGAGGCCGGCGTCGTTATCCCATCAATCAGGTATGTAGCTCTCAGGTGTTGATGGTAAGCTCGGCCCTGACCGGAGGTTCCTATGGACGCATCTCCTTCTTCGGCTCGCGTCAGCGAGACCAAAGTACAGACCGAATCAGTGATGAGGTTAGTGGAGATCTCTGCAGGGTATTGGTTGCCGCGAGCTTTGCACGTTGTAGCTGATCTCGCAATCGCAGACGCACTGGATCAGGAGCCACGGTCGGCAGCCGATCTTGCCATGGAGGTCGGAGTTGACGCTGATGCTTTGGACCGAGTATTGCGTTTGCTCGCTTCGCATGGTGTATTCGATCGGCGTAGCGGCAAATACGTGCACAATGCGCTCTCTCGTGCACTGCGCAGCGACCATCCGCAATCAATGCGCGCCTATGTACAGCTTGTCGGGCTTCCCGTGTTCTGGAAGGGCTGGGGAGCACTTGAGCAAGTGGTGCGCAGCGGCAAGCCCGCAGTGAGCGACATCTTTGCGTATTTTAGAGGGCATCCGCAGGAGACGGAGATCTTCGATGCTGGCATGAAGTCGAAGGCGCAGAGCGCTATTTCGCCAGTTCTTGCAGCGTACGATTTCTCCATCTTCGACACGATTGGTGACATTGGCGGCGGCCTGGGACATTTGCTCCAGGCCGTACTCAAGTCGGCGCCGAAGTTGCGCGGTGTTCTGTTTGACCAGCCGCATGTCGTCGAGCGTGTGGGGTTCGGCGAGACAATCGCCAGTCGATTAGTTTTGCAAGGCGGCGACTTCTTTCGCGGACCGCTGCCACGCTGCGATGCCTACGTCGTTATGGAGGTGCTGCACGATTGGGCCGATGAGCAGTCGCGGCAGATTCTCCAGCAGATTCGGAAAGCCGCACCCGACAAGGCCAAGCTGTTAGTGATCGAGACCGTTTTGCCTAATGAAAGCGCGTGGGCAGCGGGCAACGGCGAGCACTTCGGCAACCACCTCGATATCAACATGTTGGTGCTTACCGGCGGACGCGAGCGCACCCCAGATGAGTTTGCAAACCTATTCGCGGACTGCGGGTGGCAGCTCGCCCGGGTGATCCCAACCTCAAGTCCGTACTCGATTGTGGAGGCGGTAACGGCCTAGCTTGCCTCATGGAGTTGCGGCGCGAGAAAGTGCCCACGAGAAGCAATTCCACTTGCCTGGCACGCGTTACCGGACATTGAAGACGTTTTGCCTTTCGCCCTACTAAGGTTGACCTCAGCCGATGCAGTCCGAGCCGTCGTGACGGCCCAAGTCAGCGGTACCTGGAAAAATTCGGGGTATGGGTCCCATCTACCGTGAAAAACCGGTTAACACATCATATATATAGGATCGATCTCTACACGGGCTAACCGCAATCTCCACAACGCAATCTGGTTCCAAGCCATCCCAAGGACTAGTATTGCGCAATAAAAGCCTTCAACAATCCGCAGTTCGCAAATACACCTTGTTGTTCCGCTACTTACAAGCATTTGCGTGTCGAAGAGGGTTACATTTCCTAAGGCAACTGGACCTGCCTGCATTGAGAGAGTTTCGAGTTGAGTGGCGGGATGGCCCACTTTCAAGCCTCAAAAAACTTGAGCGATTACGAACCTTTTTCCGCTTCGCGCACGAGAGCAAATGGATAATCGAAAATCCAGCCCTAAAGTTGAAATCGCCACACCATGCACAGCGCCAAACACTGCCGTATACATATGAGGAAATGGTCCGCATTTTAGCTGCTCTAAATCCGTATATCGAGCAAACAGCTCCGAGAGGAAAGGAAAGCGCGAATCGCCTGCGTGCACTGGTGCTCCTGCTGAGATACAGCGGCATGCGAATCGGAGATGTCGTGAAGTTAAGCACTGATCAAATCAATGGGAACAAATTGTTTATGTACACTCAGAAGTCCGGTGTTCCAGTTAACGTGGTGCTGCCAGATTTCGTGGTCCGGGTGATTGCCACGATACCCAAATTCACCAAAAAGCATTTCTTTTGAGACGGAGTTGGCACCCTGGATACGATTGTTGGGAGTTGGCGAAAGCGCCTGCATAAACTCTTTCGACTGGCAGGAATTTCTGGAGGCCATGCGCACAGGTTCAGAGACACGTTCGCAGTGGAGTTACTGCTGGCCGGTATACCAATTGAACGTGTCGCCGTTCTACTTCGACATCAAAGTGTAAAAGTGACCGAGAAATATTATGCAGCATGGACAATTTCCCGGCAGCAGCAAGTAGAAGCTAATCTTGAACGAGCGTGGGGGCGAGATCCGCTCGTACTACTCGAAACGAAGGGTACGCAGGAGGTACGCGGAAAAAGCGAGGCCGTCAACTAAAAGGAAACAAAGGGTGAAATTTTGGAGGCGCGGGTGGGATTCGAACCCACGAATGGAGGTTTTGCAGACCTCTCCCTTGGGCCACTTGGGTACCGCGCCGTTCCTGATAACTCAATTACTTACTGCCATTGCACTACCTTCTACGCCCGACTTGCTGCCAAATTTGATGCCATATTCGGACCAAGTCTTCCCGTCACCAGCGTTTCGAAAATGCCGCGACACGGCATCTGCGGCCTGCCGCTTCGCTCCACGTGACAGGTGGACGTAGTGTTTCATCGTTGCATGTGCATCAGCGTGCCCGAGTCGATCCTGCGCTGCCTTCATCGGAACTCCTTCGTCATGCAGCACTGTCGTATGCCAGCCACGAAGAAGATGCCAGGTGATTTGGGAAATGCCGACTGTCTTTGCCGTGGCCTGGGGCATTTCGAGCGCCTTGTCGGCGTGAATCGGACCAGTCCCACATTTGTTCAAAAACAGCCAGTCATCGTCGCCAGCCATAGGAGTCCGCTGCCGAAATTCGGTCAGCCGCTTCATATCCTCGTCTGCTAGGAGAATCGGACGACGGGTACAGTGCGTTTTGGGCGAGTAGAACTTCTTTCGATCTACGGCCTCTACCACCCAAAAGCATGTGCGGTCCCAGTCTACCGCGCGCCAGCGAAGGGCGAGCAGTTCGCTTATACGAACGCCGCTGATACAAACCAACCAAACCATTGTACGGTACGGTTCGGGGAGTTCGTCAAGCAGTCGCTGGAGTTGCTCGTCACCCGGAAGCAACGGTAGCAATCTAGCTGGTTCAGGTGGCAGCTCCACAGATCGAATAGGATTTGACTTAAGATACCCATACTTTACTGCTGCCGCGAAGAAGGCATCGGCTATCGTCCTAATATTCCGTACGGTATTCCGAGCCATGCTTCCCGTTTTACGATTGATGAAGGACTGCACTCTCTCCGAGGCCACTTCGACGAGTTGGCTGGTTCCCAGCTCGAGGAGAACATATGGTCGCAAGACAATCTCATAGCCACGCTGGGTCGTAGGTTTTCGAACAGGCATAATGAGGGTCCTGTATTGGTTCTCAACGAACTTTGCCACCGTCATCACCGCCCGTGGTTTGTAGTCCACATCATTCAACTCCGCAACAATCTCGGCGAGCTTCCGTTTGGCAAGCGTCTTCGTGGGAAATTCCACCGATCAGCGACACGTTATCACTGATCGGATTCCGGGAGCGAGACTTCAGATAGTCGCGGAGCTGCTCGACGCCAAAAGTCCGGCACAGGTCTCCAACCTTGAATAGAGTGCTGCTACCGGACACTCAGATTCAGTATGCTACTGAGGAAGACTGGATGGAGCACACCAAAGAGAAGCGGCACTGGTTTTTTCGAGATCATGCGGCGGCCGTTTCGCTTGGCCCGCAAGCATAGCGGCGAGCGGAAAACGTGTGCACCTGGCTTTTTTCCTTCATTCCCACAGAGGGCCGCGGATGATACGTAGGAAACGACTTGTCGTTCATTGGACCGTACGGCAACGCCCCTGCAAGCGAGGCAGACCTGCACCTACAGAGCAACACAGAGTGACGGGCTGCGGACAGCTGTACGTGTGGCTTTCTGGTCTTACTCAGTTCACCTAATTCACAGTCAGAGCAACCGTGGTGGTGTGGGTTGTGCTACCTGATTTAGCGGTGATCGTAAGATTACTTGTGCCCTTTGGAGTTGTGTCATGTTTCATTTTTGAACAACCTGCCAGAACGATGAAGAACAGCATGGCGGCCGCCATGCCCAACCGCGTTCGAGCCCGAGACTCCAGTTGAGAAAATGACAAAACCAAGAGCAACATGAACGCCAAGAATACCGGAACGACTTGAGGTATGGATATGGGCGAAGCTGGTATGGATTGCGGAGGCACAAGAGCCGTCGTGGTGACGGAAAGTTGCGCGGTCACAGGGGTGACCCCGTCTGCAGGTGTTACCGATGCCGGCGAGATCGTGCACGTTGCAAGCGCTGGAGCTCCAGTGCAAGCAAGCGATACAGCACTATTGAATCCGCCAATCGGGGTGACAGTGACAGTAGCAGTGCCCGAGGAGCCCTGGTTTACGCTAAGTGTCGCCGGTGCACTGACGCTGAAATCCGGAGGGATGTTCGAACCCGTCCCGGAAAGGCTGACGGACTGGGGACTGGAACTGTCGCTATCTGTGAAGACAAGCTTCGCGGACTCGGCGGCTGCAACCGAGGGCTTAAATGTCACATTCACGCTGCAAGACGCGCCAGACGGAACGCTAGTGCCACACGTGTTGGAGGAGATAGCGAAATCCACATTGGCCGCTGGCGGGCTTATCGCAACAACGGCAGTGCTACTAATCGCCAGAGCTGTGTTCGAGTTATTCGTTAGGGTGACCGTCTGGGCCGCGGTTGTAGCACCAACCAGCACAGTGCCTAAGTTCAGGCTGGTCGGCGATACGGTCAGCGTCGGCACCAGAATTAGCTTTGCGATGAAGGCATCTGAATTGCCCTTTAAGGCCGTTTGGAAAGCTCCGGGATTGGGGAATACAGGCAGATTCGTCGAGAAGGTTGTTCCCGTTATGTAGACATTTTTGGACGCGTCGATGGCAATTGCATTGGCTGCATCGGTGCTGCCGCTGCTGGTGCCTTTTCCGCCAAAATATGTGGAATAGATCAAATCGGCTGCGCCCTTAGCTCCCGGGCTCAACTCGGAAATGAAGGCGTCGGCCACCGCCCCGGTGGCTAGCGTCGTTTGAAAGGCGCCGGAAGTTACAGGAAACGAGGCGGAGTTAGTCTGCCCAGCAACATAGGCGTTGCCTGCGGCGTCTACCCGAATGCCAAATGCCGTTGTGCTTCCCGTGCCGCCGAGAAACGTCGAGTACTTGAGAGAAGTGCTTCCGGGTAGCCCGGTGTCAAGCAAACTGATAAACGCAGCGCCAAAAGCGTTCCCCGTCGTCTGGAAAGCCCCAGGGAAAGTGGGGAAGTTCAGCGAACTAGTTGTTCCTGTTACGTAAGCCACGTTATTGGGGCCAAGTGCAATCGCCAACCCAAAGTCGGACTTTTCGCCTCCCAAATATGTGGAATAAAGCAAGGAAGCAGTTCCCGTTTTTCCGCCGCTGGTATCAATTTTTGACACGAAGGTGGTTCCAAGGGTAGCGGCCCCCGGTGCAGGAGCCTGAAAAGCAGTCGTAGCAGTCGTCGGGAAGTTTGTTGAGGTAGTTACGCCAGTAATGTAGGCGGCGCTGCTAGAATCTGCTGCAATGCCAAAGCCACCATCGCCAAAGCCGATGCTGGCGGGGTTGGTAGCATTTGCGCCATTTCCACCCAGATAGGTGGAATAGATGAGAGAGGCGCTTCCGGATTTCGTCGTATCAATTCTGCTCAGGAATGCATTCCCAAAAGCGCTGCTCAAGGCGCTTTGGAAAGCGCCGGAAGTGATGGGAAATGCCGTGGGGCCCGACCCTGGCAACGATTTTGTAAATCCAGTCACGTATGCGTTGCCGCCAGCGTCGGCCGTAATGGCAGACCCGAAATCTCCATTGGGTCCACCCAGGTAGGAAGAATATACAAGTGAACTAGTGCCGCTAAGCGTCGGATCTATTTTGGAAACAAAACTAGTTCCCAACGCGTTGGCCGCTAGTGGCCCGGGTTTGAGAGCATTGGACGTGGTTGGGAAATCGATCGAAGACGTTTGTCCTGTCACATAAATTTTGCCGGAAGAATCCAACGCGATACCCGATCCGGAATCTCCACCGCTTCCAGCCAGATACGTAGAGTAAAGCTGCTGAGTTCCGGCCGGGTTTAGCTCGGTAACAAATACGGCTCCCTTCGTGTTGACGGTTAAAGGTCCCTTATTAAATGCGCTTGCCGTCGTCGGGAAGGCCGTGGAGAAGGTCGTCCCTGTGACAAATGCATCGCCTTGTGCATCCACCGCAATACCGAAGGCGGAGTCATCGCTGCTCCCGCCGAGGTAGCTCGAATAGTTGAGCACCGGGTCCAGGACAAGAGGTTCGCTCCGGTCGTAATTTGCGACCGCGAAGCTTACGTCGTGTTTTCCTGCGAGAAGATACCTTCCAGCAATCTCATGTCGCGTACCATTCACCTGCTGATAAACGACTGGCTTCTGGAGTTCGACCTCTCCTCCAGAAACGCTTAGTACCAAGTCCCCGTTAGCATTGATCCGTAGCTTGTTCGCACCATCCAGATTCATTTTAATAGCGGACGGGTCTGCTCCCGGGGCGACCACCAAGTCATATTCCAAGCGGCTCTGGTTCCCGTAGAAGACAAGGTCGATACCAGGATAAACCCCTGTGTATTTAACCCGGGCGTAGGAAGGGATGTCGGCGTGCCAATCCTTCGGGTCGCTCCCAATGAAATAATTCACCTTGCCTGGCAATCGGTCGCTGGCTTCGATCTGGGGTGCCGAATTGGCTCCCTCGAAATGTATACGAACAATGGAAGTCTTTTCGGCTTGGCCTGCTGAACGCGAATCTCGAATGGTGGCAGTACGGTGCAGTGGCGAGGCATGGGGCGGATTTGAGTGGCGCAATAAGAGGACAGCCTCTTGCGTAGTCAAAAAGAGACCGTATCCTTCGCCATGGGAGATATACTGGACTTCGTGCGTTGTCTGACCCTGGTTTTTCTCAAAAGCCAAGGGTAATTTTCCATAGGCCGCGGTCCAGTCGATATCCTTATCAGTATCAGTCTTTGCGCCGGACAGCTGGGAAGGCTGGTCCGCGCGCAGGCCTGACCGTTCCACTGCAGTCCAACTGTGGCGGACTTCTGCACTCCGAAAAGCCGCAAAAATCAAGAAAGTCGACAGAAGCATACTCACGAAAATATATGGTGCAACTCTGGTCCACGAATCTTTGGTCTTCATTGCGGCAAGTTCTCCTAATTCTCTAGTCCCGATTTGCCTCACCACTGGCTGGTCGCCGGCAAAGGGAATAATCTCCCTGCAAGTATAGTTCGGTAAAGAGCAGTATCAGGAGCACGGGGATTTGCAATTGTGCCGGATTAGATAACTCTTATTTCTACTCGTCGGCCTCCAAACTTTTGAGTTTTCGAGTTTTTTAGGTGCGGCTAGACTTTTTGAGCTGGAGCAATTCAAAGTCCTCTTGGATTACCTGGCACAGTTCCTCAATCCGGGCTGGGTCCTGGTGAGGAATTATGTGGCGGACCGGGACGCTCGAAACCAAGCGGGAGAAAATATTGAACTCTTGAGCTCGCATTTCGCGGTCAAGGATATTGGTAGCATAGCTGTTAACCACCAGGGCCATCAGGGCTTCTCGATCAGAAATTGTCTCCACAAATGGCGCGGGATCGGCTCGACGATTCCCGAGTATATAAATTGCGCCGAGCGGCAGGGTGCGCTGTTCGAATCCGTTGACTTGGTTCCCGAGTGCAAGACGCCGTTTCTGCCAATCCGGACTTATGTGCGGGAGCACGTGGGAAGAACCGTAAAGGAGGTTTACCGAATCTGGCCAAAGCGCGAGATGAGGATATGCCGGCATGACCCGGAAGTCTCCTCCTTCTGCAAGCGCAACTATGTCATCGGAAATCGCCGGGTGGCCCCGCCGAACGAAAGCTGCTGCGGTTGTTGACTTACCGGCTCCTTCCGAACCCACGAATGCGATGCTGCGATCTTGGAGAGTCACCGCACTGGCATGTAGACAAATCATGCCGCGCAGACGCAACAGAAGTCCGAAGACGGGTCCAAGCAAATAAGAAGTCGTGTTTTCCAGCGAGGAGGTGTCGGGCCATAGGGCCCATAGAGTTACACCCTCTCGGTCAAGCCAAAATTGCGTACCATCGCAATAAGAAAGGCGTAGATGGGTGCCCGGCGCGATCCGCCAAATTCGAAGGACCGGCTCTCCGGTTTCATGGAGATAGGAGCTCTCATACATCAACTCTTCATTTTCGCAGGGAATTGTTCCATCGAAACAGGGCGAGATGCCCAGGTAAAATTTTACGTCGGGAACAAAAGTAGATAAATTTACAGGCGCCAATCCCGGCAAGCACAAATTAGATCTCAGCAGCAAACCGAAAACGGAGTAGTTGTAAGCCAATTCCTTGATGTGTGTAAGGCGCGGTTAATTTCTGAAAAATCTGACCTGGGACATTATTCTAGGTTCTTGTTTGCTTTTCTTCAGTTTTTCGATTAACTCAGCGAGGCAACCTTCTCATGGGGTTCCGGAAAGAGCACAGTAGAGTGGTTCAACCTTATACAGCCGTCTTATTTCTGGGAAATCCCCCACCGTCCGGATTGCCGTGTGCTCCAACTTTCTTGGTAAGTTCCCGCACCGTCCCATATTTAGTCAATTTCGGGGGCGCATACTTCTTCTTAGGTGTGTTCTTCACAGGTTCGAGTTTTCCCACAAGTCGTCTCCGCGGATAAGGTCTAGCGAACTCTCCGAGCCGACTGTAACCAAAAATTGAGACAGTAGGGCCGGACACCTGAACTTACCTGTTCTGGATTCAGCTTACCATAAAGTTTGCCAAGTGATGAACGATTTATAAACTGTTCCATTTTTTCGTTCCATCGCACCTGATTCACCCACTTGTTTCCCAACCTCGTCGCCTTCTCCAGGAGTGGGTCGCTTTGCAGAGGCGCCTTTGCCCGCACGCGAATGCTTTCCGGTAATAGTCCGGCCATAGCATCGCGGAGGAGCTTTTTTTGAAAGAAAAAAGGGAATGGCGGCAGCGCTAAGAGATAGTCTACGAGCCTTAGGTCGAGGAAAGGGTAACGTATTTCTACTGGGAAACGCGTCACGCCCGCATCTTGGAGTTCGAACATGCGGGCCCACTGTGGCAGAAACATCGTAGCGTGCGCTTTGGGATGGATGGGATGTTCCACTGGCGGGACGGGAAGTGCGGCACATTCCTTCCAACGTGCTTCGAGATTCATCCGCCGCGCGAAATCGGGCGCAAACCATCGAGGGAAGACGAGGTCGGTTGGACCCTTACCGAAGAGCCTTTTGAGCCGGTGGCGAATGCCGCGCCAGGGAAATGGCCGGAGCCAAAGATACCAAGGCACCTCAGTCAACACGCGCCGCCAGTCGCGGTTGCGCCTGAGGTCACTTACATACGGCCACATCTGAAAGTGCATCAGGTTGTCGCTGCCTTCGCCGGAGAACACAACATGGCATTCCGATGAAATCATGCGAAATTGCTCAAGCAAGCCGGCACAGAAGGGATCGTCTACAGGTTCAGGCCAACTAAATTCCGGATCATTTGACTGCTCGAACGGTAACAAGTGATCCAGCGCCAGACGGCGATTCGGAATGCCAAGGAACTCCGCAACCTCGCGAGCAGGAGGACCTTCGCAGTCGGGAATCAACGATTCATAAACGACGGTATAGCTGCGAAGGTCGCACGCTTCACCGGCTTTTGCCGAAAGCTCCTTTGCCGTTGCTGCCAACGATGCTGAATCCAGGCCGCCGCTCAGCAGCATGCCTACACGGTCGGTGCGAAGACGGTCTTTCACAGCGGCTTGCAGTAGACTCTGGAAATGCTGGACATACTCGTCAGCACGCTGATAACGGATTCGGTCGTCAGTGGGCGGGGTCCAGTAGCGTCTCATTCGCAGGCCGTCCGCGGAAACGGTTAGGGAGTGTGCAGGAGGCAGACGGAGTACGTCGCGGAAGCTTGTAGTTGCGTTGTTGTAGTTGAGCCCGAACAGGAGAAAATCGGCGATGGCGGCTTCGTTCAATTCATCTGAGACCTTCGGGTGCAGGCGCACGCAATTGAGTGTATTGCTGAAAAGGAAAAGGTCACCAAGCGCTACGTAGTAGAACGGCTTGATGCCGAAATGATCGCGCGCACAAAAGAGCGTTTTGGCGCGAGCGTTCCAAATGGCGAAGGCAAAATCACCACGCAAATGATTAACGCATTCTGGTCCCCAGACAGCATAAGTATGCAGGACCAGCAGTGAATCCGGGAGGGAATGGCAAATCTGGCGTCCAGCACTCTCGAGCTTTGTTCTGAGTTCCGCCCGACAGTCGAGTCGTACGTCAGCAGTAATCCAGAACCGGTCATCGAGGCTCGCGGGCTGGCGTTCGTTTAACGATTCGTAGGTCGTCCGGAGCGCTGCATGACCGAAGCCCACGGGTCCAACCGACCAAATTACTCGAGAGTCCGACCCGCGATAGGAGAGGAAGTCGACATAGGGCTGCAAGAACGCCCGCTCGACAGGCGCGCCGTCCCGATGGAAGATTCCGACAATGCCGCTCAATGAGTCCGTGACTTCCCGAATGCTAATGGCTCTCGAATGGTACGAAGTGAAGATGCACTTCGCCCGCATCGCTCAGCACCGTGCCATCCAATTCCACCCAGGCGTGCGCTTCGAAGTGAGTCGATTCTTTCCGAGCGCCGAAGCGCAGTTCCGATGCAATTCCGCGCCGGCTTAACAGCCACCAGAGCGTCAGCGATCGCTCCAGACAGTTCGCGCGGAAAAAAAGATTCCGCGCCGTTGCCGCTGCTATTCGCGCAATCTCTTTCGACGCCGCGACACTCCCCGGCCCGGCCGAAGTGGCGGGACAGCGGTTTGCATGGCGAGCGAATCGCGCCAGTTCATTTTTCCAGCGACGGAAACCTAGGAGACTAAGTCCTACCCGCGTGGCCACGAGCCCACATGCAGCTTCGAGGGCGATGCTCCGTTCGAAATCACTTAGACACCAGAAGCTACGCCAGATTCCTACCCTTGGTTTCAACCTGCCACCTCGAAAAAAGTCGCGGGAGGAAACTTGGACGCCCCTGGGTTGCAGAATGCATATCTTCGCGGCCTGGCAGGGACGCGCCGAGATAAACACCATACAAGCCTAACGAACTGCGGCACCCCGCACCTCTATCAGTCCCTCGGCCCGCATATTTTCGAGCAGGTCGAGGAGATTTCGCTCGCAGCTTTCTGCCTCCACTTCATACTCATCGAGCAACGCGTTCCTGAGATCGCCGACGGTCCGGGGCTCACGCAGCAAATTCCACACACAGGCGCCCACCGGATCCAGCCCGTAATAAGAGCTATTCTTGAGATTCAAGATGCACGACTCTTCTCCGAGAGGGCAGGAAACTTGTTCAGAAGCAGCCACGATAATCGAGTTTAAGGACAGTAGTGCGCTCATTTTGGTACGCTCCGACCCAGTTGGGCCAGTTGCGTAGCTTCACCAGCAGTCGCGCCAGAATTTAGCTGTGAATGGGATGCAAGCCTCATTTACCATCGCCTGCGTAACAGTTTACTGGGTCTGACTCCGCCACAGCAATGGATCCCACCATCGCCGTCTTCTGCAGTGGTCCCCCTCATGCCTGGGGTATGTTTGTCGCACGTCGAGAAGTTCCCCGTCCGCCCCTACTTTTTGTCCGGCGCTGAATCGACTTTTGCCTCGCGCAAAAATCGCGCTGCTTCTTCCGGCGGTGTTGGATTGATGTAAAAACCCGTCCCCCATTCAAATCCCGCCACCTTGGTCAGCTTCGGAATGATCTCGATATGCCAATGATAATGATCGTTAATTTCTTCTCCGATCGGTGACGTGTGAATCATGAAGTTGAATGCCGGCCGATCCAGCACTTCGTCCAGCCGCCTCAGCGTGTCCTTCAAAATGCGCGCCAGGCTCGCGTACAACGTACTTTGATTATTCTCGTACGATGAGCCGTGAACTTTCGGCAGCAACCACATCTCAAACGGAAACCGCGAGGCGTATGGCGCAATGGTGATGAAATGTTCGTTCTCTCCCACCACCCGCTCGCCCGTATCTCTCTCCTGCCGGATAATATCGCAAAAAATGCAGCGCTCTTTTTCATCGTAATAATGCCAGCAATTATCCACTTCTTCGCGCACGCGACGCGGAACAATTGGCAATGCGATCAACTGCGAATGCGGATGCTCCAGCGAAGCTCCCGCTGCTTCTCCGTGATTCTTGAAAATCAGCACATACCGGAAACGTTTATCATTTTTTAAATCCAGCATGCGGTCGCGGTACGCCCACAGTACGTCTTCCACCGCTCGTTCCGGAAGTGTCGCCAACGTAGCGCCGTGGTCCGGGGTTTCCACGATGACTTCGTGTGCGCCCACGCCGTTCATCTTGTCGAAGAGTCCTTCGCCTTCGCGGTCCAGATCTCCTTCGATTCCCAACGCCGGGAACTTGTTCGGCACCACGCGAATTTTCCAGCCGGGAGTGTTTGTTCCGCCGTTGCGGCCATACACCAAAATCTCCGTAGGCGTTTTCTCCTCGCTGCCAGGACAGAACGGACAGTTCTTGCCGTCTTTTGCGAAAACACTTTCGCGCAAGAATTCGTTGGGCCGTTTTCCCCTCTCCGTGGAAATAATCACCCAGCGTCCTGTGATTGGATCTTTTCGCAACTCCGGCAAAGCGACCCTCCCTTAGCGCACCTGCGACCAGCACAGAAACACCATGTCCTCAACCTTGAATTGTACCTCTTCTGCCGCGTTATGAGGTGCCTTGGAGGGATTGCTGCAATTGCGGACTGAATGCGTACTTATACAGCCGCGCCACCGGTGGTCGTCCGGGAAAATTGTCTCGCCCATATATCAAATCTGCACTTGCCATCGCTGACACGCCATCGGACAGAAAACCTCGCGCGGCGCGCACTAACACCTGCTGTTTGGCTGCGGTAACACTTAGCTCAGGCAACGCGGACAAGACCTCGCTGACCGTCCGCGTTCTAATCTCCACGAAAGCCAGCGTTTCGCCGTGGTAGCCCACCAAATCAATTTCGCCTTTTACACCCGTGGCGTGTAATTCCGTGCAACGAAAACGTACCCATGTCCCGCAGATACCGATAGCCATACGTCTCGCCCCGCACGCCAGTTGCCGCGCGGCTTCTTTCTTCTCTTCCAGCGAAAGAATATCGTCCCTCGCAGTCTTCCGCGCGCGCCAGTGGGGTGCTTGAAATATCAATCGAGACAAAATCGACATGGTTCTGCTTAGATCTTATTCTCGGCGCACTCGAAGCACTCTTCCAGAATCCGCAGCGCGAAATCCGCCTGCTCTTCGTCAATTAAGAGCGGCGGCGACAGCCGAATGGAATTTTCGCCGGCGCCGAGCACGCACAAACCTTTGTAGAAGGCGCGATCCACTATGGCGTTACGCAAATCCGTGGCCTTTTCTTTTGTCTTTTGGTCCCGGACGATTTCAATTCCAATCATCAAGCCGCGTCCTCTCACGTCGCCAACAATTTTGAATTTCTTCGTCCATTGCGCGGTGCAACCGAAAATATATTCGCCCATGCGCCGCGCGTTGGCCATGTATTGCGTCTCAATAAGTTCCATGGTTGCCAGCGCGGCCGCAATGCACACCGGATTCCCGCCAAACGTGGTGCCGTGTGAGCCGGGTTTCCAGGTCATTACGCTTTCCTTCGCGATGATCGCGCCAAGCGGCATCCCGCTGGCGATTCCTTTCGCGGAGCAAAGAATATCGGGCTCGATTCCCGCGTGTTCAGAAGCCCACCACGTTCCGGTGCGGCCCATGCCGGATTGCACTTCATCGACAATCAGCATAATTCCGTGTTGACGGCAAATGCGCTGCAATTCGCGCAGGAAAAACTTGGGAGCTGGAACGTAGCCGCCTTCTCCCTGAATCGGTTCAATAATAATTCCAGCCACATCTTCTGGATCAAAAAGACGTTTGAAAATCTGACCTTCGAGCTGCTCCAAAATTTCTGCGCCGCACGTTTCGGCTGTGTGGTTATGCGCGCAGCGATAAGCATACGGATACGGAACATGTTCTACGCCGCTCAAAAGCGCGCCGAACCCTTTGCGCTGTGTGGCTTTCGACGCCGTCAAAGAGAGCGATCCCATGGAGCGCCCGTGAAAACTTCCGTAAAAAGCGATGAATTTGTCGCGCCTGGTCACGTAGCGCGCGAGTTTGATCGCACCTTCCACCGCTTCGGTGCCGGAATTCGTGAAAAAAACTTTCTTCCCTTCCGCACCCGGCATCGTGGCGGCCAGTTTTTCCGCAAGCCGCGGCATATTTTCGTAATAAAAATCCGTCCCGGACATGTGAATTAATTCAGCCGCTTGTTTTTGGATCGCTTCGACTACTTTTGGATGGCAGTGACCCGTGGAACAAACCGCGATTCCCGCGGCAAAATCCAGAAAGGTGTTTCCGTCCACGTCCTCGATAATTGCACCGCGTCCGCGCTTGGCGACCAGCGGATAGTCGCGCGTATAAGATGGCGACATAAACTTGGCGTCGAGCTCCAACACACGCTGCGCCTTCGGTCCTGGCAGCGGCGTCAGAATGCGTGGGAATTTCGTTTCGGTTGCGGTAACCATTTTTCCTCCTGGTGATAAATGCGTCGGCGGTTAGTGGTGATAAATACGGGCGGTTATTGTGAATGTACTAACCGCGAGGGCAGAGTTGCTAGCGCAGGCAAACCATTGAGCGCTTGGTGCTTCAATGGCAGTCCTTGCTCCAGCGGCTCTAAAAAAAGAGCGCTGCGCCACTGCCGAGGAGAGGAGTTAGTCGACGCCGTAGAGGTTGGGTCGCACTTCCGCGGGCGAACACCTGTTGCCGAGCTGTTGAATAGACAGGTTTCTGGAACGCACATCCGCGGACGAACGCTGGGTGCTAAGCCATTGATTATATTGGTTGTTCATTTGCGTTTCCAACGGACGGTGCCGTCCTTGGCATCTTCAAGAATTATACCACGCTCGGCAAGGTCTTTGCGGATGCGGTCACTGGCGGCGAAGTCCCGCCGCTGGCGCGCGGCCTGGCGCGCGGCGACAAGGTTTTCGATGTCCACGTCGCCAAGGCCTTTCTTGTCGTCGCGGTATCCCAGTTCCTGGAGTTTTTTCGCGTCGTCGTCTTCGAGCACCGCAAATATTTGGTCGAAAGTTCCAAGGAAGTCGCGCACGCCGGCCACGTCGCCCTGGCGGAAGTCGCCTTTGTCCATGGCAATATTCGTTTCCCGCACTAAATCAAAAACGGCCGCGAGCGCCCGCGCGGTATTCAGATCGTCCGACAAGCCAGCATCGAATTCTTCCGCCGCCCTGGCAATGCGCGCGCTCATGCCCTTCTGTTTGCCGGCGGGAAATTTCCCGGAGGCCAGGCGGTCCATAAAATTCCGCAGCCGCTCGACGGAACTGTTGGCTTGCTGCAAGCCGTCGAAGGTGAAATTGAGTTGCCGGCGGTAAGGCACGCTGGCCAACGAAAAACGTAACGCCGAAGGTTTGTATCCTTTGGAGAAAAGATCGCGGAGCGTATAGAAATTGCCAAGCGACTTCGACATTTTCTCGCCTTCTACCAGGAGGTGTTCGGCGTGCAGCCAATAATTGACGAAATGTTTTCCGGTGGCCGCTTCGCTTTGGGCAATCTCATTTTCATGATGAGGAAACGCCAGGTCGATTCCGCCAGTATGAATGTCCAGAGTCTCGCCCAAATATTTCATGGCCATCGCGGAGCATTCGATGTGCCAGCCGGGGCGGCCGGGTCCGATGGCGGTTTCCCAGAAATGTTCTCCGGGCTTGGGCGCTTTCCAGAGCGCGAAATCCCTGGCGCTCTCTTTTTCGTAGCGGTCCAAATCGACTCGTGTGCCGCTCTGAATCCCGCTGACATCGATTTTCGAGAGCTTGCCATAATTGGGAAACTTGGCGATGCGATAGTAGATGGAGCCGTCGCTTTGGTAGGTGAAAGATTTTTCTCTTAGGCGCTCGATCAGTTGGACCATGCCATCGATATTTTCCGTGGCACGGATCCAGTGTTCCGGCGCTTCGATGCTGAGACTTTTGCAATCCTGGAAAAAGGCGAGCACAAATTTTTCGGTGTAATCGCGGAGCGAGACGCCGGCAGCCGCGGCGTTGGCAATGATTCTGTCGTCCACGTCGGTCAAGTTCATGACATGGAGCATTTTGAAACCGCGGAGTTTCAAGAAGCGGCGAAGAATGTCCTGAAAGACGAAGGTGCGGAAATTGCCGATGTGCGCGTAGTCGTAGACCGTGGGTCCGCAGGAGTACATGCGAACTTCGCCCGCTTTTTGCGGTTTGAAGGGTTCGGTCTTGCCGGTCAACGTATTGCGCAGCTGAATTTCCGCCATAGGCTCCCAAACAGGGTTTGTCGCCACCCGAATAAACGCTAGATTGTAGCCGAGCAGTTCCAAGGGGAGCAAACGGTGGGGGTAATGCGACAGGTGCTCCGGCACGTGACACGGCGTGCACCCGTAGGAATACGCGTGGGGCATGCGCCCGTTCGCGAACCCGGAGGGTATGCATCCCCTTATACAGTCGGCAGGCGTAGGTCGGCGGGAGTGAGGAGGCGGAGTGCCCAGATTGGGAACAGAACGCCCAAGCCTCCTACCATACGCCCCGGACCTCCTCAAGAAAAAACAACAGCGTATGGCAGAGTATACGGGCGCCTAACATCAGGGTTGAGGCCGCGGCCTCTTAAAATAAATAGGCTGGCAGGAGAGGTTAGCAGCGCCGGGCGAGGCGAGGTTGGGCTCGCGGGGTTACTTGGAGGCGGGCGGAGGGGACTGGCCCAGATCAGATTTGCCAGGCGGGGTGCCGGCCCAATTGACGTCCCAGGCGCCATCGACGGTGATAAAGAAAACCGCTCCCTCTGAAGTCCATGCCTGATGCTGCATCTTAGCGGGGATGTAGTTGAAGCCGCCGGGGCTAAGCTGTTCGCGCTTTCCGTCGTGCTCGAAGACGGTGGTCCCGTGAATCATGGTGTGGGTTTCGTTGGCGCTGTGCCAGTGGATGGGAATGTGCATTTTTTTGGGAGTGCGGATCAGGAGTTGCGTGGCGTTGGTTTTGGGATCGACGCGGAGAATCGAAATCTGCGGCGAAGCGGTCCCCAGCTCCGGAACGATCGTCTGCCATTTCAAGTCTTCGTATGGGGCGCTCATGGCCTGGGCGCCGCCGGTGGGAGGAGTGCCGCCCGTGTTGTTCTGCGCCGCGCGAAGCACCGCGACCAACAGGAAAAGGATTACGACACCGCAAACTTTGATTCCCTGTCGTGTATTTGTATTCATTGGGATTTCCTTTGGACATCGGAATTGACAGCAGTATGTAGGAGTTTCCTCAGGGGCTAAAGCCCATTTTGTGCGTGCTTGGTTTTATGCCGGAGGTAAAGCTCCAACCCCTAATTCCATCCGCACCTGTACATGTAATGTAAGGGATGCCGACCACGCAGCGGAAGGAATGGGCGGAGGAAAATGCGAGAGGGCTTTGTTCAGGGGCTAGAGCCCACGTGAACCAGCGCCATAACGCAGGGGCTAAGCCCCTGCCTCCTAAGGAAAAACCGGAGGCAGATGTCGGAGATACTGAGACTTGCAGCACGACGTGTCGTGCCCCTACGCGGAAAGAGTACAGGGAAATTGTGGCTGCTAATAAATGCGCCACAAGGAGTTGCGCGGCGCTTTACATGGTGAGCGCTTCGTGCTAATTTTTTATTCCGTACCCGCCATCCGTGCGCCAGGCGGCTAGGGCCTCCTAATCGAGAACCTGCCAATCGTTTTTCGCGGCGACCTTACGACGGTCGAATTGTCGCAGAAAAAACCTTCCTCCCAGGGAATACAAACGCGTCTCCCTTTGCGTGGACGGCCGCGCGCATCTTACGTGCTTAGGGAGGTAATGATGGGCGGCGAAAGGCTTAGCGTTATCCAAGTAGTCCACGGGGCCTAACTGGTACCCAAGGCGAAGAACGAGACCAAAAGAGGAAACCTTGCTTAAGCTGCGAAAAGTGGAAATCGTGGGGTTTAAGTCCTTTTGCGAGCGCACGGTGGTGACGTTCAGCGGCGCCGGGACGACGTGCATCGTGGGGCCCAACGGGTGCGGCAAATCGAATGTGGTGGACGCCATCTCCTGGGTGCTGGGGGAACAAAGCCATAAGTCGCTGCGCGCGGAGCGCATGGCGGACTGCATCTTTAATGGCACGGTGAAGCGGCCTCCGCTAGGACTGGCGGAAGTGACCATCACGATGGAAGATCCGGAACTGGCGGAAGCGGCAAGGTTTGTTTTGGAGAACGCCCAGAATGTTGCAGGTAATGAAACGGCGGAGCAAGCAGCGGGGACGGACGAAGGGGTTGGCGGAGCCAAAGCGGCAGATGCGATACAGGCGCCACAGGCACCAGAGGGGAGCGAGATTCTCTCGCTGGACGCGGCGGCCGAAATTGCGGACGGCAACGCGACCTTTGCGGTAGCGGAGGGCGGCCAACCGGAGAGCCGGTTCAAGCGGAGGAAGAAGCAACACGACGCGCCAGTGCTGGTGACGAAACCGGGCGAAGTTGTGATTAGCCGGAGGCTATACCGCTCCGGGCAGAGCGAATATCTGATCAATGGGCGCGTCGGGCGCCTGCGCGACATTCAGGAAATGTTCATGGGCGTCGGGCTGGGACCGGACTCCTACGCGATCATCGAGCAGGGGCGCATCGGGCTGATTCTTTCCACCAAGCCGATGGAACGCCGAGCGATTATCGAAGAAGCGGCGGGCGTGACCAAGTTCAAGACGAAAAAGCGGCTGGCGGAAGCGAAGCTGGAATCTTCGAAGACGAATCTTTCGAGAGTGAACGACATCGTAGTGGAAGTGGAGAAGCAGCTTGGTTCGCTGAAGCGGCAAGCGGCGAAGGCGCGACGCTATTCCGAGATCCGCGACCAAATGCGCGGAATCGTGCGGCAAATGTTGGCGGGGAAAGCGCGCGAACTGGACTCGGAAGCCGACCGGATCGCGACGCGTCTTGCGGAGATGACGGCGTCCGAAACGCAGTACGCCAGCTCGATTCAGCAGCAGGAAGGCGATCACGATCGCCTGAACCAGCGCGTCTACGAGCTGGATACCGAGATTCGGCAGAACCAAAACGTGCTGAATTTAACGGCGCTGGAGGTGGATCGCAGCGAGAATCGCATCTCGTTCAATCGCCAGCGCACGGAAGAATTGGTGGGGCGGCACGGTCAACTGTCCGACGAAACGAAGCAGGCGGCGGCGCAAGTGGGCGAATGCGAAGCGCGAAGCGCTTCGCAGACCGCGGCGGTGACTACGCTGCGCGGAGAAGCGGGCGAGCTAACTGCGCGCATGGAGGATTTGGCGGCGCGCGCACAATCGCGCAGCGCGCAGATCGCTGAATCCGAATTGCGTATCGAAAGCTTGCGGCGCACAGCGTCGGAAGTGGGCGAAAGCTTGCTGCAGCTACACGGAGAACAAAAACAAGCGGAGGAAGCGCTGGTCCACCAGGGAGAAGCGTTTCACAAACTGCAATCGACGGAGCACGAGCTGCTGGAATCGTCGATAAAAGTGCGCGATGACGCGGAGCGCGCAGCGTATGAGTTTCAATCGGCCAGCAATCAGCTTAATGCACTGAAGGATTCGGTGGACCAACTGCGGGCCAGGATTGCCGACTTGCAAGCGCAGCGGGAAACCACGGCAAAACGGGCGGATGAGATGCGCGACGCGCTTTCGGCAACTCGCGCGCGACATTTGACGCTGACGCAAATTCTGAACGACCGCTCGTATACGACGGATGCGGTGCAGAAACTTTTTGCCGCGAACGAACGCAGCGGCGAGCAGGCGTTTCGTGCGGTGGGTGTGCTGGCCGATTATGCGGAGGTAGAAGAACACCACGAAGCAGCCATCGAACAGTATCTGCGCGACGAGCTGGAATACGTGGTGGTGGAAACGTTCGATCATGCGCGCGCAGGTGTTTCGATGCTGCGCGACGAGGTGGGCGGACGCGCGACATTCTTCGTGGACTCGTTGCGCAATTTGCGGCTGAGCGAATATGAGCCGATCGTCAACTTCCGGGTTGAAGATGGCGTGATTTCGCGACTCGATCAACTGGTGGAATTCCGCGACCCGCTGGGCGACGCCGCGAAGCAATTTCTTCCGCGCTTGCGGTCCGCGTATCTGGCGGAAAGCTCGACGGCGGCCGAAAGATTGGCGCGGGATAACCCGAAATATGCCTTTGTGACGCCGGACGGCACTTGTTATCAGGGGCGCATGGTCACCGGAGGCCGCGCAGATGAAGCGGGTCCGCTGGGAATGAAGCGCGAACTGCGCGCGCTGGATGGCGAATTGCGGCAGATGGAACAGGCCATGAGCGAAAAACAGGCCGTACAGGAAGCGCTCGTTGCCGACTTGCGCGCGACGGAACAATCGCTGGAAGAAATTGACGCGCAACATCGCGAGGCGGAACGCCAGGTGCTCTCCTCCACACACCGTCACCAGCAGATGCAGGGCGAGCTTGCGCGGCTGGGGCTCGAGTTAGCGAGTTGCCAAGGCGAACTTGCGCGTGTGCGCGAAGAATTGCAGGGCGCGCTTCTTCGCGCGGAACGTGCGAGGAATCAACACGCTGACGCAGCAACGAGACGCGCCGACGCCGAAGCGGAAACTCTGCGGCTCGCCGCAGAGTTGGGAGAGCTGCGCGGATCGATCCATTTTGAACAAAATGAACTGGCGGCTACGCGCGCGGAGCTTGCCGCGATGAACGAACGCGTGTCTGCAGCCGAAGCCATTGCCGCGCGGCTCACGGAAGAGCGCGCGGAACTTCAGCGGCGCGAAACGGCGCTTTACCAACAGATGGTTGCCGTCAACGACGAAGCTGCTTCGCTGGCAAGGCAAAGCGAAGAGCTAACCGTGCAGCTGGAGGGCTTGCGCGCGGAAAAGGTGCGCCTCGAAGGGCGTCAGCGCGAGATGGAACAGGAGTGGGAGGCGGGGCGCACTCGCGTCACGCAAATGGAAGACCAACTTCGTACCGGGCGGCAATCGCTGCAGGAACTGCGCGAACAGCGCAGCCACGCGGAAGTGGAGCGCGCGCGCAATGATTCCGACCGGCAGCATTTGCGGGAGACGTGCATGACCGAAGTTAACGCGCAGCCGGAGGACCTGATCGCGACGGAAACGGCGTTTATGTCCGGGGAAGAATTGGCGGCGGCGGAAACAAATTACCGGGAAATGAAGGAGCGCATCGAGTCCATGGGGGCCGTAAACATGATGGCGCTGGAAGAATTCAATGCGTGCGATCAGCGCTTCACGTTCCTGACGCGCGAGCGAGATGACTTGCTGCAATCGATCGCCGACACGCAACAGGCCATCGCGGAATTGGACCTGGCGACGAAAGAAAAGTTTGAACTGGCTTTCCACGCGATCAATAAAAATTTTTCAGAAGCTTTCCACACAATTTTCGGCGGCGGCATGGCGGAGATGCGCTTGACGGAGCCGGATAGCTCCGGCGACGCGGGCATCGACGTGGTGGCTTCGCCTCCGGGTAAGCGACTGCAAAATATTTTACTGCTGTCAGGCGGCGAGAAAGCGATGACGGCACTCGCGCTGCTGATTGCCATTTTCCGGTACCAGCCGAGTCCCTTCTGCATCCTGGACGAAGTGGATGCGCCGCTAGATGAAGCCAACGTGGGACGCTTCACGCGGCTCATCGGCGACATGAGCGGACAGACTCAGTTCATCATCGTTACGCACAACCGCAAGACGATGGAGATGGGCAGCGTGCTGTATGGCGTGACGATGCAGGAGCCTGGCGTATCAAAATTGGTAAGCGTTCGCTGGGAAGGCGATTCGACGAAGAAGATTAACGAGCATGCTGCGGCGGCCTCGGCGGCGTGAGGTGGCGTAAGGCGAGGTTGAAGTTTCCGATGGCGGACTGAAGTCCGCCGCTACATTTACCCCACATTTCCCATTCACACTGCGCGATCTCGTTGCGCGTGATGTTGCGCCATCACATAGCTCCGTCACCTCAAGACAGTACGGACGCAGTAGAAAACTTTTCCACCGGTGTACGTTTGACTTCCCCCCACGCTGCGCTAGAATGTTTTTCACTTCGTCGGGGGATAAGTCCAGTGCCGGTCAGTCCCGCAACCCAAGTTATTCGAGAAACGCATTTCGCGGGCCTCACCCCAGCAGTTCGCGGCAAAGTCCGCGACATTTACGAGGCCGGCGATAAGCTGCTGATCGTCGCGACTGACCGTCTCTCCGCCTTCGACGTCATATTAGCAACGCCCATTCCGGATAAAGGACGCGTGCTCACGCAGCTTTCTCTCTTTTGGTTTAATTTGCTAGGTGAGATCGTTCCGAACCACGTGCTGGAAGCCACGAAGTTTCCCGCACCGTTCGACGCGTACCAAGCAGAACTGGAGGGCCGCTCGATGCTGGTGCGCAAAACCCAGCCGCTTCCGATCGAATGCGTAGTCCGCGGGTATGTCTCCGGTTCGGGGTGGAAGGATTATCAAGCCTCGGGCAAAATCTGCGGAATCGCTCTGCCCGCGGGCTTGCAAGAGTCGGAGCGCTTGCCACAGCCTATTTTTACACCTGCAACGAAAGCCGCTACAGGCCACGACGAGAACATTTCCTTCGACCAAGCCGCTGCGCTCATCGGCAAGGACTTGGCGGAGCGCGTACGCGCTGTGAGCTTGGAGATTTATAGGCGTGCCGCCGCCTATGCCGAACCGCGCGGCGTACTTTTGGCCGACACCAAATTTGAATTCGGTTTAGTCAACAATCAGCTCATGTGGATCGACGAAGCCCTCACGCCTGATTCCTCCCGCTTCTGGCCCGCCGCGGAATATAAGCCCGGCGGTCCACAGCCTTCTTTCGACAAACAGTTCGTGCGCGATTACTTGGAACGAATCCGTTGGCCCAAGACGCCGCCGGGCCCTGAACTACCGCCCGAGGTTGTCGCTTCGACTCGCGCGAAATACCGGGAAGCGTTTCGCATGCTGACCGGGCACGAACTGAACTAGCAAAGGGCCCCGACTGAAAATTGTTTGCGGAGCGTGTCATCGTGAAAGATCAATTGGAAGGGCTTGTTATCCAAATGGTAGAGCGTGGCATCCTATTCGATGAAGCGGTCAGCGAATTTGAAAAAAAATTCATCAAACGTGTACTGGAACGGACGAACGGCAATCAGTTGCGCGCCGCGAAGGTGCTGGGCATCCACCGCAACACGCTGAGCCGAAAAATCGGTGAGTATAAGCTGGATCACAACGGTAACCGCCGCGTGCGGTAGCGTAATAGTGGTAAGCAGCGAATCTGCAGTTTCCATTACTCCAGATTAGGGTTTGCACCGCGTTTTAGCGGGCGCAGCGAGAAGTTATCGTCAAGTTATTCGCTAGGAAATAATTATGGTGTGGGCTTCTTGACTGGCGGCCGCCGCACCGGTCTCTTGGCAGGGGCCTTCTTGGCCGGTCCTTTTTCTTTCGGCAAGTCTTCTTCCTTCACTTTAGCCTTATCCCAATGAAGCATGAAGTTCGGATCAGGGTCATAACCGACCAGCGTGCCCGTGAAGTGAATCGCGCTGTTCTTTTCCGCGCGGGCCGCTTCTGGCTGTCCGACGACCTTGACGTCCATGTTTGGAGTAGTGGCAGCTTCAAACTCTGCTTCGCTGGTTACAAAGGCAATCTTGAGCTGAACAGAGTCTGCTCCCGGAACGACCTCGATCACTTTGCCCGGTACTTCTGGAAATTCCAGACCGCAAGCCGCAAGCCACGTGACTTTAGCCTTATCGCCGCCGGCCTTGAGATCGGTGATTACCGAAGCGATGGTCATGTCTTTGCGCGCAGCTGCCAGATCATCGGCGCTGGGAAGTTTGTAACTCGCGGGACGTTCCGGAGAACTGCTTGCCAGTTGCAGAAGTTCGTTCAGCTCCGCATCGGTAAGCGAGTCGCATGCCGCTTGCTGATAATTTTGCATGAGTTTCCTGAGGTAATCCTTGACCTTGCTGGATTGCGCCTGGGTGGCGCCCTTGGCCGTGACGGCGCGCGCGATGGCCCAGAAGGCGTCCATTTGCTGCGGCGGGGTCATGGCCATGTAGGCGAGGCCCAGGCGGTAACTGGTAATCGCGTCATCCGGATTCAGAGCAAGAACGGCCTTATAAAATTCGATGGCCGCGGGGTAATCCTTGCGGATCATGGCGGCCTGCGCCGCGGTGCCGTTGAAGTACACCTGGATCTGCTTCTTCTGGGTGGCGAAGGCCTCGTCGGTCATGTTTTCAGGCTTTTTCAATTCATCGAGGACTTTCAAGCCGGCAACCGTGGCGTCCTGCGCGGATTTTGCCAGGGAGGTATCGACGGCGGCGGTTTTAGCTAGGGCGGGATCAACGAGCATCGCGTTATAGGCAAATGCTCTGGCATAAAGAGCCTGATAACGGGCGCCGGCATCCACTTTGTCGCCTAACGCCAAAAGCTTATCGGCGTATTCGATGACCTTCGGATAATTCTTAAGCTGGCTGTAGGCTTGGTAGTAGAGGGGATAAACGTAAATGAGCAAAGCGGAATTCGGATATTTGGAGACAAAATCATCGAGCTCTTTAATTTGTTGCGCGGGGTTCTTGTTAGCCGCCGCAGCCTGATAAGCGTTGTATTCCGCCATCGTGTACTGCGGCTTGGCACCCGCCGCTTCTTGCCCGGTGGCTGGAGGCTGGGCTTGCGCATTCGCGCTTGGAGCTCCTAAATTTAAGGACAGCGCCACGATCAGCGCTAGGCCCGCTATTGTTCGTGTTGCGTTCATTCCATTTCTCCTCGCTCAAACTCCGAGCCTGAGTATCTGATTCCGGTGCACCCCGGAAGCATCTGCCGGGAAACGATCTGTAGATCGGAAACCTTGGGATTATAGGAAAGCTGCCGAGCGTCTGCAAGATGCAAGTCTGCAGAAAACCATGTACCCAGCGAATTCTTATACATCAACTCTGTGAGCTACTTTGCCGTATTCCCTTCCATCAGGACAGAACTCGTGCGGGGACCTCATTGACCTCCCGATGTTAAGATGAGTTTCGCACACAAAGCGTGGCCTACACGAGGAAGAATTCTTATGGCGCAGATAAACGGATCAAATGAAGGAGTTACCAGCACTTCCGACCAGCGAAAGTCTATTGCCCTGGTAACCGGGGGCAGCCGGGGCATCGGCCGCGCGATAGCGCTACGGCTCGTGGCTCTGGGCAGCGACGTTGCCATTTGTGGCCGCGACGCTAACGCGCTGGGACAAACTACGGCGGAGTTAGCAAAGTCCGGGCGCCGAGTTTTTTCTCAAATTGCCGACGTAACACGCGCCAACGAAGTGGCCGACCTGGTGACAAAGACGGTAGCGGCACTGGGGCCGATCTCTATCCTGGTGAACAACGCTGGCATTGGCCTGTTTGGCCCCGCCCATGAGAAAACGGAAGGTGATTGGGACCGCGTGCTAAACACCAATCTGAAGAGCGTTTTCTTGGTGTCGCGGGAAGTGGTTCCGTCGATGATCCGCCGAGGAGCGGGTGACATTATAAATATAAGCTCGCTGGCGGGGCGAAACGCATTCGCGGGCGGAGGCTTGTACTGCGCTTCAAAGTGGGGGCTGCAAGGGCTGTCCGGCTGTATGGCGGAGGATCTTCGCGACCACGGTATCCGCGTCAGCGTAGTTTGCCCGGGGAGCGTGGCTACCGAGTTCTCGGGCCGCGGGCCGAAAGAAAGCAGCAAGGTTTTAGCTCCCGAAGACGTGGCACACGCCGTGGCCATGATTGTTACGCAAGGCCCGCGAAGTTTCGTAAGCGAAGTGCAGCTGCGGCCGCTGCGCAAAACGTAGGATTCCACCGTCAAACAGGTTTGGGTGGTGCGGAGCGAGGCAATTTTACCTCTTGACAACTATCGTTATAACGACTATAGTCTAGTGGTGAGTAAGAGTTTCCCAACTTCACGCCATTCCCTTCCCGTCGAGGACCGCACCTTCGTTCGGTTGCTGAAGACCGCCGATACCCTATCCTTGGAGGTCGAGCAGTTCCTTAAGGCCAGCGGGCTTACCGCCGCTCAATACAACGTTTTACGCATTCTGCGAGGCGCGGAGCCCGAAGGTCTGGCCTGCGGCGGCATTGGCGAGCGCATGGTTTCCCACGATCCAGACATAACGCGCTTACTGGACCGCATGGAGAAACGCGGCTTGATCACGCGGCAAAGGCAGACGGACGACCGGCGCGTGGTTAAGACGCGCATCACTCGGCAAGGCCTGGACCTGCTTAGAAGTTTGGATCAACCCGTCCACCAACTTCATAAACGTCAATTCAGCCGGTTATCGCCTGCGAGGCTAAAAATTCTTACCAGCCTGCTGGACCAGTTGGGCACTGGAAAGCGTGCATAGCGCGCTGGTTGCAAATTTCGGACCTACATAAAGAGTAAAGAGGGAAAACAATCATGGGAATAAGCTCTTCACGAATTGGTTTTTCGGTCGCTCTGGCTGCGGTTCTGTCGCTGCCCGCTAGCGCAGGCACTTCCATCTGGAAGATTGATCCGCAGCACAGTTCGGCGCAGTTTTCCGTCAAGCATCTAGCCATCTCCACGGTGCGAGGGGGCTTCAGCAAAGTTAACGGCACCGTACAATTGGACGATCAGGACATCACGAAGTCTTCGGTGGACGTCACCATAGACGCGACGACCATAGATACGCGCGAGCCAGACCGCGACAAGGACCTGCGCAGCGACAAGTTTCTTGACGTCGAGCACTTCCCGACCATCACTCTCAAACCGACAAAAGTGGAGCAAGCCGTTCCCGGAAAGCTGAAGGTTTCTGGCAATCTCACCATCCGTGGCGTCACTCAGCCAGTGGTTCTGGATGTCGATGGGCCGACCGCTCCCATGACTGATCCATGGGGGAATCAGCGCGCCGCGATTACCGCCACCACTAAGATTAACCGCCAGGATTTCGGCGTGAAGTGGAACGCCACCCTGGACAACGGTGGAGTTGTGGTGAGCGATGAAGTGGCGATCACGATCGACGTCGAAATCGTCAAGCAGGCGAAGTAACGCCTAGCCAGACCATGATTTCATCGCCGTACAAGTGAGATCAGCGATTCCTCCAGGGCGGAAAGAGTAATGCCGATAAATGGACGGTTACGTACCGTCCGCACCCTTTGCTTCATCTAATCGCGAAACTGAGGGACAACCATGCAAAAGCCAGCGCCAGCCGATTTTCCAATCAACGATCTGATCCGCAATCGTTGGAGCCCGCGCGCCTTTGCCGATAAGGGCGTCCCGCCCGACGTGCTTAAGAGTCTTTTCGAAGCTGCGCGCTGGGCGCCATCCAGCTACAATGAACAACCTTGGGCCTATCTGGTGGCAACAAAGGATGACCCAGAAAATTTCGCCAAGCTGCTCGGCGTCCTAGTGGAATTCAATCAAGCCTGGGCAACGCACGCGCCAGTTCTCGCGATGGCCGTCGCGGAGCTGGCTTTTGCCAAAAACAATACTCCCAACCGCAACGCGCAATATGACGTCGGCGCCGCAACCGCGCTACTGACCATTGAGGCTACCTCTCGCGGTCTGGGCGTTCATCAAATGGCCGGCTTCGACGCGGACAAGGCGCGCGCGGTTTTCACCATACCTATCGGATGGGACGCGCTTGCCGCCATGGCCATTGGTTATCCCGGCGATCCCGCTACTTTGCCGCAAGGCCTGCGCGAACGAGAGTTAGCGCCGCGAACTCGCAAGCCGATACGCGAATTTGTTATGACCGGTCGGTGGGGACATACTGCTTCTTTCCTTTCGTAGCAACGCATGGAGGATGCGTCTCGCGGCATGCATAGCACGCTAGAGTTCCTGGTTCATCACGGATATGCGCTCCTGGTGGCGTGGGTGTTCCTGGAGCAGGTGGGGCTGCCGATCCCAGCTGTTCCTCTGCTACTAGCCGGAGGCGCTTTGGCAGGCACCGGGCGCATGAACTTTTTTGCCGCGCTGTTCGTCTCCATCGCGGCCGCAGTCGCCGCGGACTCGCTTTGGTATCAACTGGGCCGCGTTAGAGGCATCAAGGTGTTGCATCTTCTTTGCAAAATTTCGCTGGAGCCAGACTCCTGCGTGCGCCGCACGGAAGGGCTCTTCTCAAAACAAGGGGCGCAGTCTTTGCTGGTGGCAAAATTTGTTCCGGGCCTTGGTACGGTGGCTCCCCCACTCGCGGGCATTTTTCACATGCGTGCTCCGCGCTTTTTTCTTTTCGATACGGCAGGTGCGTTTCTATGGGCCGGGACGTTTCTGGGACTCGGCTATCTGTTTACAGACCAGATTGAGCACATCGCCCAGCGCTTAGCTTCTCTCGGCGGATGGTTACTGGTACTTGTACTCGGCGCGCTGGCTTCCTACATTGTGTACAAATTTATTTCCCGCCAGCGTTTCATTCGCGAACTGCGCATCTCCCGTTTGACGGTAGACGAATTAAAACAGAAGATCGACGCCGGTGAGGATGTGGTTATCGTGGACCTTCGCCATTCGCTGGATTTTGAAGCGGACCCTGAAACTATCCCCGGCGCCTTTCGAATGGACGCCAAGGAGCTGCAGGAGAAAAACGACCGGTTGCCTCGCGATCGCGAAGTAATTCTCTATTGCACTTGACCAAACGAGGCCACGAGCGCCCGTGTGGCGCTGCTTCTTAGAAAGCAGGGCATCAAACGCATCCGCCCGCTACAAGGTGGGCTTGAAGCTTGGCGGGAACGCGGCTATCCGCTTAAAACGGGGGCACTCTAGTTCATTTTTCGGCCCCTGATTTTTGCGATTAAAACTTTTGGAGAGCTTCATGAGCATCAAAGTGAACGTCATCTTCTACAGCATGTACGGCCACGTATATCGCATGGCCGAAGCGGTTGCGGCAGGCGCAAAGGAAGTTCCCGGTGCGCAGGTATCCATGTTTCAGGTGGCCGAGCTGGTGCCGGACGCGGTTTTGGAAAAATACGGTGCGAAGGCTGCGCGTGCCACTTTCGCGAAAGTTCCGGTGGCCACAACGGATAATCTGAGCGAAGCGCACGCCGTTATTTTCGGGACTCCGACGCGCTTCGGAAATATGGCGGCGCAGATGCGCAACTTCCTGGATCAGACGGGCCCGCTGTGGCTTAAAGGCTCGCTCATCGGCAAAGTTGGGAGCGCCTTCGCATCGACGGCGTCACAACACGGCGGTCAGGAAACAACACTTACCAGCTTTCACACAACGCTGCTGCATCACGGCATGATCATCGTCGGCGTTCCGTATAGCGAGTCGGGACTAACGAACATGGCTGACATCAGCGGCGGAACACCCTATGGCGCCACGACGCTCGCCGGTCCCGATGGGTCGCGCCAGCCCAGCGAAAATGAGCTGAAGATCGCGCGATTCCAGGGGCGTCACGTGGCGGAGATTACAGGCAAACTTTTCCGTTGAGCTACAAAGAGGTTTTTGCGGGAAACGGCGCGCCAGCCGGCGCAGCGAGGAATATGGGTGGCGTCGCTGTCGCACGTCGCAACCTCTCACTAAAGGCGTCGGCGAAATCTAGAGTCGCGGCAAAACAATTCCGCTCTGCGACTGATATTTTCCCTTCTTATCCTTATAGCTGACTTCGCAGTCTTCGTCCGACTCGAAGAAGATGACCTGGCATAACCCTTCATTGGCATAGATTTTTGCGGGGAGCGGCGTGGTATTGCTGATTTCCAGCGTAACGAAGCCTTCCCATTCGGGCTCGAAGGGCGTCACATTCACGATGATCCCGCACCGCGCATAAGTCGACTTCCCGACGCAGATCGTCAAAACATTCCTGGGGATTCGAAAATATTCGATCGAACGCGCCAGCGCGAACGAATTTGGCGGAATCAAGCAAACGTCACCCTTGTAATCCACGAGCGAACGCGAATCGAATTTCTTGGGATCCACGATGGTCGAATTAACGTTGGTGAAAATACGGAACTCATCCGCTACGCGAATGTCATAGCCGTAAGACGATACACCGTAGCTGATCACGCCTTCCCGCATCTGACGATCCGTGAATGGCTCGATCATCTTGTGCTCCAGCGACATGCGCCGGATCCAGCGGTCTGCCTTAACGGCCATCCATTCCTCCTAAGTCATGCATGAAAGTTTTTGAAGCTGCGCCGCAGAAGATAAGCAGTGTAAATTACATGAGATGCCTTGACAACCTCGGGTACACCTTCTAGCATCTGCCAACGGAAGCGGGAGGCTCGTTTGATTAAGCTCGACATCGTAAACGCTGTGGTGACGACGACAAACATCAGCCGCACAAAGGCTGAACAGGCGGTAGAGACCGTCTTTGAATCCCTGAAGAATGCGCTGGGCCGCGGGCAACGTATTGAGCTGCGCCGCTTTGGGGTTTTCAGCGTAAAGCCCCGCAAGACCGGGATTGGCCGCAATCCGCGCACGGGCGAGGAAGTGAGTATTCCCCCTGGCAAAGCGGTGCGCTTCAAGCCTGGAAAAGAGCTGCAAGGTCTCGAAGATACGAAATCCGCGGAGTAACGCCTACCTAGCCATCTCCCGGCGATTACTTATGTGCTGTGAGCGTTGCAGTAGCGCAAACTCTGGCGACTGTGCTGTACTCTGGAGTGTTGCGAACTTCGTGGATGCCGAAAACTTTTTGTGACTTCCCGACTCCTGGAACAAACCGCTCAGCCGTCACGCGACGCTGGCCATTGGTCCTCTGGTCCTTTTGACAGATCCTATTACGTCGGTATTCCGCAGCGTCCCGCGATGAAGACGCTGGTCCTTGCCGGGGTGCTGTTTCTGCTGACACTGTGCACGTGCCTCGTCGCGGGAACGCAATTCGCTCTCGCTTTCGCGCATAACCAGTCCATCTCGATTGACGAGTTCGTGCAAGCTTTCAAGCTTCTTTACCATCAACCGGCGGCACTGTTGAGCGGACTTCCTTTTGCCGTGACGCTTCTAACGATCCTACTGGCTCACGAGCTTGGCCACTTTTTCGCCTGTCGCCGTCATCACATTCGCTCGAGTTACCCGTTCTTTATTCCGGCGCCGACACTGATCGGCACGTTTGGCGCGTTCATCCTCATACGCTCTCCCATTCGCACAACGCGCGCGTTGTTTGACGTAGGCGCGTCAGGTCCGTTCGTGGGTTTTGTCGTGGCCCTGCCGGCACTGGTGTACGGCGTGGTCCACGCAAACCACATTTCAGGCCTAGCTGACCCGTCCAATTCCGATGTCGTCTTTGGTATTCCCTTGATGTTGCAATTTCTCTCTGCCGCTATCCATCCGGGCGTTAACGTTAGCGATCTCCTTCTGCATCCTGTCGGCCGCGCCGCATGGGTGGGACTCTTCGCTACGTCGCTCAATCTTCTTCCCGCAGGCCAACTCGATGGCGGACACATCTTGCGTGCTCTTAGCCCGCGCAGCCATCGTATTGTTTCGACCATTCTTCCGGCATTTCTGCTGCTTCTAGGAGTTTTCCGGCATTGGAACGGGTGGTTCGTGTGGGCCGCGATTTTATTTGGCCTCAGCTTCCTACGTATTCCACGAATTTATTATCCCGTTCCGCTGGATCTCGGGCGGCGTATCGGCGCTGTTCTGGCGCTCATCGTATTTCTTCTGTGCTTCATGCCCGCGCCGATTGTTAATTTATAATCTTTCGATACGAATGGTTACTCCGGTTATGATCCATGGGCTTGGGTCGTGCGCGGCGCTCCGCGCAGATGCACATGCCGCCACTCATTCGAACACTGCGTCAGCCCGACCTGCTCTATCTCTTTATAGGATCAGTTATTGGTTCCGGTATTTTCCTCACGCCAGGACTAATTCTGCGTCAACTGGACGGCTCGGTGGGCATGTCGTTGCTCGTGTGGCTGGCTGGTGGCGTTCTAACACTGCTCGGCGCTCTTACCTACGCGGAGCTCGCCGCAGATAATCCGGAAGCCGGTGGCCTCTATTGCTACATCCGAGATGGTTTTGGGCGCATCCCCGCATTTCTTTACGGATGGTGCCTTTTTTTGGTTATCGCTAGCGGGGCGATCGCCGCGCTGGCCCATGCTTTCACCCGCTATTTGGCGGAGGTTGTACCAGTATCGGCGATCGCGGTCAAGGTCCTCCCTTTCCTGATAATCGGTGTGGTTACCGCCGTAAATGTTTGGGGAACGCGCAAGAGCTCTAACCTACAGAACTGGACAACATTTATCAAAATCGGGCTTGTGGTACTGCTGAGCGCTGTACTGCTTTCTCTGGGACACCACGCTTCCGATCTGCCTGTTTCCTTGAGTTCCACGCAACGGGGATTCTCGCTCTTCTCTAATTTTGGGCTCGCTATGATTACCGTTTTGTGGGCTTATGAAGGCTGGCAATTCGGGACGTATTCGGCTGGCGAAGTTCTCGAGCCCCAGAAAGCTTTCCCGCGTGCGTTCCTCGCAGGCTCGCTTGCGCTGACCGGACTGTATATCATCGCGGTGGTCGCTTATCTCGTCGCATTGGGTCCCGCTGCTGCCACCGCGAGCGACGCCATCGCCGCTACCGCGCTGACCGTTGTTCTCGGTCCATGGGCGGGCAAGATCGTCGCGTTGACCGTCTTGATTTCCACCTTCAGCGCCAGCAATAGCATCATGCTCACGGCGCCTCGCGTCTTCTATGCGATGGCCAAAGACAACCTGTTCTTCAAAAAACTTGCGGAGGTCCATCCGCGCTTTCGGACGCCCGCCGCAGCTATTGTTGCGCTGGGCGTTTGGTCGGTCATACTCGCAGGTGCCGGCAAATTCTCCGAGCTTATCGGAGGAGCAATCTTCATCGGCTGGATTTTTTATGGACTGGCGGCGGCCGCGATCTTCCCGCTACGCCGCAAGTCACGCGGCAGAACTCTTCCGTATCGTGTGCCCGGCTATCCGTGGACGCCATTACTTGTCGTTTTGGCCGCCGCGGTAATTGTTGGCAATGCCATTTACGTGGCCGTGTGGGACCCTTCGCAATTTAGAAACCTCGCCAGTGCGATCGTTATTCTACTGCTTGGCATTCCCGCCTACATTTTCTGGCGCAAACGCGCCGCCCCTTAACGCCTATTTGGCGCTTGGGCTCTAAAGTAAGTTCAACGGGTCCATATCCACCAGAACAGCGGTCTGGGGAATTTCGTTGGAGTCGCAGTACGCTAAAGCGCCGCTGAGCAGCTTCGTAAGGACGGTGCGCTTTGGCGACTTCAACAAAAATTGAAATCGATGCTCCTTCTTCAAACGAGCGAGTGGCGCTGCGGCTGGCCCTAGAATTCGCGCGCCTTTGCCGTCCTGCGGCGAAAAATATTCCGATAACCGCCTGGACCAGCGAATCGCATTCTCTAGCCGCACGTCCCGCACGATCACATTGGCCAGTGACGTAAACGGCGGATAGGCCATCATTCGTCGAAATTGCAATTCGCGTTCAAAAAATGCGGCGTAATCTTGCTTCACGGCATCCTGAATGGCGTAATGCTCCGGATAAAAAGTCTGAATCAGCACGCGCCCCGTCAATTCGCCCCGCCCAGCTCGCCCTGCGACTTGTGTCAGCAATTGAAAGGTGCGTTCCGCAGCGCGAAAGTCCGGCAAGGTGAGCGAGGCATCGGCGCTGACTACGCCTACTAGCGTCACCCTCTGGAAATCGTGCCCCTTAGCGAGCATTTGTGTGCCCACCAAAATATCCAGTGCGCCGTCGGCAAACGCCCCGAGCGTCTCTTGGTATTGTTGTTTGGTTCGCGCCGTGTCCCGGTCCAACCGCGCGATTCGCGCGCCCGGAAAATCTTTGCGTAGGCGCTCCTCCAGGTGTTCGGACCCTTCGCCAAAAAAATAAACGTATTGTGACTGGCATTTCGGACACTGCTTGGGCACTGGCTGAATCGAACCGCAGTAGTGGCACTCCAGCCGATTTCGGTGCTTGTGGTACGTCATGGAAATGCTGCAGTTCTCGCACTGCACGGAAGCGCCGCAGCTCCTGCACAGCACTGACCAGGAATAGCCGCGCCGATTTATGAGCACCAGCGCTTGCGTTCCTCTGTCCAGGCATTCTTGCAGGCCATCCTGCAGGGCGGTTGAAATTGGACTCGTGCGGTGAGTTTTTTGAAAGTCATCGCGCAAATCCACAATCTCTACGCTGGCCAGTTCGCGATTCTCGACGCGCGAAGGCAACGTCACTAATTCATACTTTCCGTTGCGTGCGTGATGATAAGTTTCCAGCGAAGGCGTGGCCGAAGCTAAGAGGGCACTGGCGCCTTCCATTTTGGCGCGCACAATGGCTACATCGCGGCCGTGATATCGCGGGTTTTCTTCCTGCTTGTAACTGTTCTCTTGCTCTTCATCCACGATGATCAGCCCGACATTTTCCAGCGGGGCAAACACCGCCGAACGCGTCCCGACCACCACCCGTGCTTCGCCGTTGCGCACACGCCACCATTCACGAGCGCGCTCCACATCGCTGAGTGCCGAGTGCAGCACGGCCACGCCTTCAAATCGCGCACCAAACCAGGCGCGGCACTGGCGGCCAATCCATAAGGTCAGCGCAATCTCCGGCACCAGCACGATCGCGGTCTTACCACGCGCCAGCGTCTCCTGCACGGCACACAAATACACTTCCGTTTTGCCGCTCCCGGTAACTCCGTGCAGCAGCTGAACGCCAAATTCGCCGAGTTCAAATCGCGTGCGGATCTGCTGCAGTGCACGTTCTTGCTCGACGTTCAGTTCGTGCGTGGGCGGCGTATAGCCCACGTCGAATGGATCTTCCGCGCGATCGATAGGCTCCTCCCAGCTTGCAAGCAAGCCGTCGCGCTGCATTCGTTCGATAAATCCTCGGGACACTTGCGCTTGCTTCAACAACTGGCCCAAGGGAAGCGGTCCCCGCTGCGTTTCCAGCAAGGCTCGCACCTTTTCCACTTTCTCTAACGCTGGTTCTGATTTCCGCCCATTTTTTTCGGTCGCCCCTGTTTGCTGTTGGCTTTGCACGTCGGGCGGAAATCCTTTCCACGCAATGACGCGTTGCGTTTTTTGTTTCCTACCGGAGACGCTTTCTTGGATTTCGATCAGTCCTCGTTTGTGCAATTTCTGCAAGGCTTTGCTGTCGAGGCCTCGTTTGGCCGCAGCGCCGAAGGCCAGAATTGTTTTCTTCGATTTAAGCTTGGCTAGAAATTGCGCTTCCTCATTCGTAAATCCGTGCGATAACTCGCCTCCACCTAGACTCCCGATCGCGGCGCGGCCGGCTTCGGTGAGAGATACCTGCCGCTGCAACTTCAATTCCGTGGCCGGCGGAAGCATCGCGCGAAACACTTCGCCGATTGGAGCCAGGTAATACGCTGCGATCCAATGCGCCAATTCGATTATTTTGGGCGGCAGTGCCGGAGTAAAATCGAGCGATCTGATAATCGCGCGCACCGCGGTGCCTGGCGGTGCACTTTCCGCAAATTCCACCACCACGCCCACCATGGATTTCTTGCGAAAAGGCACAAGCACGCGGCTTCCGGGCTGCACGGAGCCGCGTAACACGTCCGGAACCGCATACGTGAAGAGCGTGCGCAGCGGCACCGCCAACGCCACATTGCAAAAGCTATCTTTCATATCGTCGAGTATGTAGTCGAGTAGTGTATCAGCAGCTTAAATCCCGCAGAGTAGCGGTAAGTTTTGCGATGATCGCATTCACCGGCTTGCGCACGTCCAGCTAATTGCTTTCACTTGCTGATAAGGAGTATTCCGACAAAGATCGTAACAATTCCTGCCCACTGCCAGCGTGCAACATGTTCTTTGAGAAAAATCGCAGCAAGCGCCACAGTCACCGCTCCGTAGAGCGAGCCGAGAACACTCACGATGGCAACTTGTTCCATCTGCATAGCGAGATTAGTACATACAAACGCGGAAGTATCCAGGATGCCCATTCCCAAAAGCATCCACCGCACCTTATTCTGGGGAAGCCGCATGGGCTGCTTCGCAAGCAAAATTACCGTGCCGGTAATGATGAAGCAGGTTAGGCGGATCATCCAGACAGTCTGCGCGGGGCCGACGCGCGGAACGATGCGCGTCCCCAACAGCCAGAAGAGGAATCCGAATCCCACTGCTGAGCAGATCGCCCAGCCGATTCCCTTCCCGCTGCGCTTCACGGCTTCCGCATCGTCCTGGTCCGCGGCTTTTTCTCCTCCTGCAACAAGCACCACGCCTAAGAGCGTGCACACGATGCCCGCGGCGCGCGGCACAGTTAACCTCTCGCCCGTCAGCAATGACAATGTTACTGTCAACGCGGGGTAACTCGCTGAAAGCGGCGCAACAAGCGCCATCTTTCCGATCTCAAACGATCGGTAAAGGGTCAGTGTGGAAAATGCATTGACACCGCCAGCCAACAGACCCCAAGCCCACGGCTGCCAGCCGGATCCATCCGCAAGATGTCCCCATTGGCCGAGCGATTGTAAGCCAATCGTCAACAGGATGAAACCAATCAATTGCATATAGAACATGGTTCGAAGGGTGCCAACACGGTGGGTAGCAAAACGCGCCAGAAAATCCGAGCCGCCCCAAGTCAGCGCCGTCAGGATACCGAGAAGAATTCCCATGGTTTTAGTATCGCGTTCCGCTGATTTTCGGCATATGCCGGGATTGTTTCGGCTGTATTTTTTGGTCGTGCCTACTGCTTGTGGATATTTTTCTGAAAATTCGCGCGAAGCTATGCGGATTTGCCCTTTTTGAGTTCCAGCCCTAGAACGGCCATCACTTTTTGCAGGTCTTTCCACACTTCGCCCTTGGCGCTGGGGTTTCGCAACAAATAAGCAGGGTGATAGGTGGCCATCAATTTCCGCCCACGAAATTCCAGCCACTGGCCGCGATAGTGCGAAATTCCGCGATTTGTCTCAAGAAGTGTCTGCGCGGCCACGCTGCCCAAACACATGATCACGGCGGGTGCGATGGCATCAATCTGGCGCAGCAAATAGGGGGAACACGCCGCTACTTCATCTCTTTCCGGTGCGCGGTTCTCTGGCGGACGGCATTTCACGACATTGCAGATATAGACGTCGCTCCGCTGCAATCCCATGGCTTCGATCATCAGCGTCAGGAGTTTTCCCGCGCGGCCGACAAATGGCAGTCCCTGCATATCTTCGTCGTGGCCAGGGCCCTCCCCGACAAAAACAAGCTTGGCCTTTGGATTTCCATCGCCAAAAACGATCTTATTGCGCCCTTTATGCAACTTGCATCGCGTGCACTCACCAAGATCCTGTCTAATTTTCAACAACGTGTCGTCGGGGACGCGATTTATCGCGGTAAACAAGCTAGCGCTGGCCGGAATCGGCAATGAAGCAGGCCTAATGGTGGCAGCAGTTTGAATACGTGTGGCCTTGAGATATTCGGGTTTGTTTGTGATCTTTCCCAAAATTGGGGCCTCGCCTGAAATCCTAAAAGCAGAGTGTAAAACACCTGTTGCAGCAACAGGTAAGCCGATATTTTTTTCGCTCGCGGCCTGGCGATCACGATAGAACATAGAAATGCCGATGTCTTGGAAATAGGTCAATCGTGCGGCGAGTTTTTTCTGAAGTTCTTCGGGAATGCGGGCGGCCATAATGGAATTAGACAGCAAGGCGGTTTCTCGGCGGCGCGGCGCGCAGCGCACCTCGCAGCCGCAGGACTTCGTCAAGAATGCGTTGCGCAACTTCGCCCTTACTCATCTTCGGCAGCGCAACATCGCGCCCATCCGCGGAGAATAAGGTAACTATGTTCGTATCGTGATCGAAGCCCGCGCCTTCGGCGGTTACATCATTCGCTACGATGATATCGGCATTCTTGGCAGCGAGCTTTGTCCGCGCATTTTCGGCTACGTGATCCGTTTCGGCAGCAAAGCCAACGATTATTTTCTCACCCTTGACGCTTGCTACCTCCGCCAGGATGTCTGGCGTAGGCTCCAGCCGCACGGTCAATGGGTCTTTGGCGCGCTTTATTTTTTCAGGATGTGTTTCTATTGGCCGGTAATCCGCAACAGCGGCTGCCAAAATAGCCATGGAACAACGCGGAAAGCGTTCGACGACGGCCTTGTGCATTTCCGCTGCCGTTCGCACGTCAATGCGTTCCACGCCCGCGGGTGTTTCCAGCGATGTGGGTCCGCTGACGAGTTCCACCTTAGCTCCGCGACGCGCCGCTGCTTCAGCGACCGCATAACCCATCTTGCCGGACGAGCGATTCGTAAAATATCGTACCGGGTCAAGATCTTCGCAGGTTGGCCCGGCCGTCACCAAAAGCGTCGCGCCTTCTAGATCGCGCTGCGCATGCAAGGCGCGGCGGACCGCGGCGACGATCGCTTCTTGGCTAGCTAAGCGCCCCGCGCCGGTCATGCCGCAGGCGAGATAGCCCTCGTCTGGCTGCACAATGTTTACGCCGCGTGCCTGTAATTTCTCGATGTTCTCGCGTGTAGCTGCGTGATTCCACATGTTCACATTCATGGCCGGAGCAACTACGACGGGAGCAGTGGTGGCTAGATATAAAGTGGTGAGAAAATCGTCGGCGATCCCGCGCGCGAACTTCGCAATAATGTCGGCGGTTGCAGGTGCCACCAGCAGCAAATCAGTGCGTTGTGCGACGGCAATATGCTCTATGGCGCTCTCCAGGTTGGCCTCCGCTCCGGAGGCCGCCTGGAACATATCGGTAATGACTTTCTGCCCAGTCAGCGCGGCGAACGTCAAGGGCGTAATGAACTCCCGCGCACCCCGCGTCATCACCACTTCCACGGTGAAATCATCTTGTTGCAAAAGGCGAACCAATTCCGCCGCCTTATAAGCCGCAACACCTCCGGTTACACCCATTGTGATTCGCATGTGGCCCCAGGCAGCGCGCTACTTACGGCGCTTATTGCCGTCCTTGTCCTCGTCGATTGAGGATGGCTCCACGAAATCGTATTCGATTAAACTATGGTCCAATTCTTCGACTGCGATTCGGGTGGCCTTCAGGGTTTTTGGATTTTCCACTAGCGGAGGAGCGCCGGCCATTATTTGCCGTGCGCGCCTGGCCGCCAGCACTACATACGCGAACTGGCTCTCCGGAGCTTTCGTCAGCACAGTCATTTCAATCTTTCCCTCCAAACGATGCGAGAAGCTCTTCCACTCTTGCCTGCCTTCGCGCTTTTGTGCAACGCAGTGCAATTACAATTGATTGCGCTTCGCGGCCAGCGCGTTCCACATTGTCATTCACCACGCAATAGTCGTAATACTTGCCAAAGGCGGCGATCTCTTCACGTGCTTTAGCCAAACGCCGCTTGATTTCTTCGTCCGAATCCTGTCCGCGGCCACGCAAGCGCCGTTCCAATTCCTGCCGCGAGGGCGGCAAAATAAATATCGCCACGGACTCGGGCAACTTTCGCTTTACCTGCGAAGCGCCTTGGACGTCAATCTCCAGAACGAGGTCGAGTCCTGTCTTGCGCGATTCCTCCAGCCACTTTTTAGGCGTGCCGTAGGAATACTTGCCAAAGACTCGCGCGGACTCCAGAAATTCTCCGCGCGCGGCCATGGCCTCAAATTCCGGCTCCGTTACAAAATCATAACACTTCCCACTGGACTCGGTCGCGCGCCGCGCCCTCGTAGTACACGAGATGGAAGGCATGGTCCCCGGCAGCTCCAGAATTTTCTGCACCAGCGTCGATTTTCCCGATCCCGACGGGCCAGATACAATCAAGACCAATGGCCCAGTTTCTTTCTCCGTGCTCATTCGATGTTTTGTACCTGTTCCCGCAATTTTTCAATCTCCGCTTTGATCTCCAACGCCAGTCCCGTGATTAGAAGCGCTTCACTTTCCACGCCGGGCGTTTTGGAGAGCATGGTGTTCGCTTCGCGCTGCATTTCCTGCAACAGAAAATCGAGTTTCTTCCCGAGCTCGCCACCATTATCCAGGAGCTTTGCAAATTGTTGCAGGTGACTGCGCAAGCGGTCTAATTCTTCACTGATGTCGCTGCGTTCTGCAAGCAGCGCGGCTTCTTGCGCCAGGCGAGCCGGGTCAACGGCGCTTCCATCCAGCAATTCCTTGAGCCGCAAGTTCAATCGACGCGCAAATGTCGGCCTTAATTTTAGGACTAGCATGCGTATTTCTTCCAACTGACCGTCCATGGTGGCTAGCCGCTTGCGCAACTCTTCCAGCAGGTGTTGCCCTTCGGCGCGGCGCATATCATCGAGCTTGGCCATCGCTTCCAACAAGCAAGTGTCCAGTGCACCGCCAAGTTGCTCTTGCTCTTCCTCGGTTTCGGGCAACGTTCCGCCGAGTCCCACGATTACTCCCGGCAGACGAAGAAGCGCGACCACGTCCACGTCAGCGGCCGCTCTTGTTTCCTGTCGCAGAGCTTCCGCAGCACGCATGTAAGCCTTCACGAGTTGCTGGTTCACCTGGACGGCGGCAGTTTCTCTGGGTTCGACGCCGACACGAACTTCCACATGCCCCCGATGAATTCGATCACGCACGATTTGCCGCAAGCGCAGGTCGTACAGATCAAATTCCTCCGGGAGGCGAAGTTTCAAATCCAGAAACCGGTGGTTGACACTTTTGATGCTGACGCGCAGCACCCAAGTGTTCCATTCGCCGCGGGCCTGCGCATATCCGGTCATCGACAGACATTCGCCGACTTTGGTGGGTGTTGCAGTTGGTTGAGTCATAAGGGTTCGGGCGGCACGGTGAGAGGAGTCTGGGCTCCGGAAGCCGGCGCGAGGAGGTCGTCATCCGCGAATTGTAGGTCGTGCAGGCGCGCGTAAATGCCGCCGCGGGCCATCAATTCGGCGTGCGCGCCACTCTCGCGAATCTGGCCGTCTTCCAGGACCATAATCTTATCTGCGCGGCGAATCGTCGCGAGGCGGTGGGCCACGACGAAGGTGGTGCGTCCGACCATCAAGTTGGCGAGCGCTTTTTGCACAAACATTTCGGATTCCGCATCGAGCTCGGAGGTCGCTTCGTCCAAAATCAAGATTGGTGAATCTTTCAGGATGGCACGCGCGATGGCGATGCGCTGCCGCTGCCCGCCGCTCAGACGCGTGCCGCGCTCCCCGATCAGCGTGTCGTAGCCATTGGGCAAATCATTGATAAAGTTGTGCGCCAGCGCCGCCTCTGCCGCGGCAAACACGCGCTCCTTGGGCACGTTCGTCAAGCCATAACAAATGTTGTTCCACACCGTGTCGTAAAATAGAATATTTTCCTGCGCGACCATGGCGATTTGCTCGCGCAGCGAGCGGATGGTCACGCCGCGAATATCGGTCCCATCGATGCGAATGGCGCCGACGGTGAGCTCATGAAATCTCGGCAACAAATTCACTAAGGTGGTCTTGCCAGCTCCGCTGGACCCCACCAGCGCTATCACCTCGCCCTTGCGCGCTCGCAGATAAATATTCTGCAGGACGGCCGGCGAGTCCTTGTCGTAAGTAAAACCTACATTATCGAATTCCACGTCCTTCGAAAAAGGCGGCAGAATCTTCGCGCCAGGCTGCTCCTCTTTTTCTTCTTCGCGGTCCAGATAAGCAAACACCTGCCCACTGGCGCCTTGCGCCGCCTGAAACTGCTGGTACACATATCCCATGCGCTTCAACGGCATGTAGGCATTAAACATGGCATAGATAAAGGTCAAAAACTGTCCTGTAGTCATCACGTGATGCTGAATTTGGCCGCGGGCGAACAGCAGCAGGAGCGGAATAACAATGGCGCCCAAAATATCCATCAAAGGAGGCGTAATCGCGGCCGCTCTAACCCAGCGCATGTTTTCTCGCAACAGCCTGCGGGAAGCTGCCCGAAATTTTCGGATTTCGAACTGCTCCATCCCGAACGCTTTAACGACACGATTGCCGCTGACCGTCTCCTGCAGAATCTGGCTCAGGTCACCCAGTCGCGATTGACTGTTTTCCGCCGAACGCCGGATTTTGCGCCCAAACTTGTTGACCGGCAAAACCACCAGTGGGAGAAGCACCGCCGACGCCAGGGCCATCTTCCAGTTCATTATCAAAAGCACAGTGATAAATACGAGAAACGTAAAGCTCTTCTGAAACAGATCGGCCAGATACTCACTCAGCGCGACGCGCGTTCGTTCCACGTCATTGATCACCACGGAGATCACGCGCCCGGTCGGATTGTGCTGAAAGAAACCAATCGGCTGACGGATCAGCCGCGCGTAAACCTGGTTGCGCAGGTCCGTGACCGCCGCTTGTCCAACATACTGAATCTCGGTAGTGCCCAAGTATTCCGCGATGGCCTTGGCAAGGAAAAGAATCAAGAGAGAAATCGCGAAGATTGTCCAGACGTTATGAATGCGTGCCGGAAAATACTCATTCAAGTAAATCGTGCGGCCGGAATGCGGTAGTTTTACGAGCGGGAGAGCTGAGCCTACCACCGCTGGATTTAAGACTCGATCCACGGCTGGCGCAACCATCAAGGCCACGCCACCTTCCGCTAAAGCCACGAAAGCCACCAACATAACGCCAAAGGTCAAGCGCAGCGTGTAAGGGCGCACGTAAGCCAGCAATCTCTTCAATTGAGGTGAAAGCAACGAGGTCACGCCTCAGACTCTCCTGTCGATTCGCGGGTTCCCCTTGGTACGCTATTCGCGGTACCGCGACGTGTCAAGTTTTTGCAATTGAGCAATTGAGCAAGCACTTTGCGCGCTCGCATTTCACTTTTCAATGTCCCGGTGGACCACTTTTGCGGAGTAGCCATGCTTCTCAAGCGTTTTTTTTACTGCTTCGCCCAGCATCACGGAGCGGTGCTTTCCACCGGTACAGCCGAAAGCTATCGTGAGGTAGCTCTTCCCTTCGCGAATATAGTGAGGAATTAAATAGGTAAGCAGGCCTTCGATACGGCGCAAAAATTCAGAAGTCTGCGGAAACGATCGGATGTATCGGCGGACGCCCCGATCTTTGCCGGTCATTGTTCGCAGCCGCGGGACAAAATGTGGATTTGGCAAGAAACGCACATCAAACACTAAATCTGCATCCGTGGGAACGCCATACCGATAACCGAAGCTCACTATCGAGACCAGCATGGGGCGTTTGTCTGGGTTCTTGAAGCGCTCGGTTACGAAATGCCGGAGTTCGTGAACGTTGAAGTGCGTGGTGTCAATCACGACATCCGCCAGCTTCCGAATTGGCGCCATAAGTGCCCGTTCCCGCTCCAGACTTTCCCGAACGGAGTAATCTTTTCCGAGGGGATGCGGGCGTCGCGTCTCGCTGTATCGGCGAAGCAGCGCATCTCTTTTCGCTTCTATGAAGACGAGCGTGATCGGATGATCTTTTCTCAGATGTTTCAATATTGCTGGCAATTTCTGCAGCTGCAGACCTTCACGCGCATCAACCATCAGCGCGGCGCGAGAAAAATCGTCTTCCCCTGCGGCATGCAGTTCCGCAAAAATGGGCATCAGCTCTACCGGTAGATTATCAACGCAGTAAAATCCCATGTCCTCAAAGGATTTGAGGACGGTGCTTTTTCCAGAGCCGGAAAGCCCGGTGAGTATGACGAGATGGCGTGAGTCATATCTCGTCGGTGGCTTCACAGGATGCCGCCGGCCTAGTTCTTTACCCGGCGTTGATGGGTGCTGGGGATTCGCATGTCTTCGCGGTATTTCGCAACGGTGCGGCGGGTGACGTGAATACCTGCGTCGTCCAATTTCTTCGCGATCTGTTCGTCGGTGAGAGGCTTCATCGTGTCTTCTTCTTCAATCATTTTCTTTACGACGCGTTTCAATGTGAGCAGCGACATCCCACTGCCTTCCGGACCGTTGACCGATTCGCTGAAGAAGGAACGCAACTCCAATACTCCTTGCGGAGTGTGCGCGTATTTACTCGCCACTGCCCGGCTCACCGTCGAAGGATGCACGCCCACTTCTTCGGCGACTTCTTTAATCATCATGGGCTTTAGCGCATCTTGGCCGTGATCGAGGAACTCACCTTGCCGCGCTATAATTGATTGGCAGACTCGCAAAATCGTATGTTTCCTCTGCTCGATGTTCTTCATCAATTGAATCGCCGCGGTAAAACGCTCTTTCACGTAATTTCGTACGTCGCGGTCAGCTGCGTCTCTAACCAATAGGCGCCGATACGTGGGGCTCAGGCGCAATTGCGGCATGTCATCTTCATTGAGGAAGGCCACCCACTGGTCGTCCACTTTGCGGAAATATACATCGGGCTCAACCAGGCGTGGCTCCATTTTGTTGTAGCGCAGCCCGGGCCGGGGATCGAGTTTCTTGATGACTTCGAGCGAGCGCTTCACGACTTCCAGTGGCCGGTTGAGGGCACGGGCAACTTCTTTCAGCTGGTTTGATTGCACCTGCTTCAAGTGCTCGGAAACGATTTGTTGCGCGAGAGTATTCTGAGGATCGAAGGCCTTAATTTGGAGGAGCAAACACTCGCGCAAATCCCGCGCGCCGACTCCGATGGGATCGAAGTCCTGCACGACAGCCAGCGCATCATCCAGATCATCCTGCGAATATTTACCACCTTGCATAAGCTCTTCCGTGGAGGCTGTCAGATAACCGTTTTCATCCAGGTTTCCAATGATGCTTTCGGCAATTTCTTTTACCGCGTCGGAGCAGATGGTCACGCTTAGCTGCCACGCGAGATGTTCGCTCAGCCCAGTCGGCGAAGAAAGAAATTTCTCAAACGATGGACGCTCGGAAACTTCCCGCTCCTGGGATTGCCCGCCGTCGCCGCCGGTATCCAGATATTGATTAAAAAAACTTCCAACATCGAATTCATCGAAAGGATTGGCGGCATCTTTTTCGGGAACTTTTTCGGTTTCGGCTTTAAGAAAAGTTTCGTCGCTGTAATTGTCCGTTTGCGTCGGCTCTTCGCTCAACTCTTCCAGCACAGGATTAGCGATCATTTCCTGGTTGATCATCTCGCGCAGTTCCAGCCGGTTCAGTGCGAGGACACTGACCATTTGCACGAGGCCGGGCGTCAGAATCTGCTTCTGCGATACCCGGAGGTTGAGTTTGAGTCCTTGCCAAGCCATGGATTGCCAGTTCTCGTTTACTGCATTAATTCAGGCGGAAATGATCGCCGAGATATACACGCCGCACTTCCGGATCCGTGCTTAACATCTCGGGCGTCCCTTGAGCCATTATTTTCCCATGATTCACTATGTACGCGCGATCCGTGACGCTGAGTGTTTCTCGCACGTTATGATCGGTGATAAGCACACCAATTCCAGAATTGCTCAAGTCGCGGATGATCTCCTGGAGGTCTTTGACCGTGAGCGGGTCAATACCGGAAAAAGGTTCGTCCAACAAAATGAAGGCCGGTTGCAGGGTCAGTGACCTGGCAATCTCCAGGCGGCGGCGTTCTCCGCCCGAGAGCACATAAGCTTTGCTCGTTCGCACGGTTTCTAGCCCCATCTGCACCAGCAATACTTCCAACCGGTCGCGCTGTTGTTCCGGCGTTAACGGCAGGGTCTCCAGCACAGCAAGAAGATTTTCTTCACTGGTCAGCTGCCGAAAAACCGAAGGTTCCTGAGGTAGGTAACTGATGCCACTGCGGGCCCGGAGGTACATCGGAAGATCCGTGATTTCGTCGCCGTTTAGCAGCACACGCCCGGAATCAGGCCGGGCGAGACCCACCAGGATATAAAACGTGGTCGTCTTTCCAGCGCCATTGGGACCCAGCAGACCTACGACTTCGCCTTGGCCGATCTCCAGTTCAACGTTGTCAACAACCTTACGACCGCGATACGACTTGCTTAACTCGACGGCCTGGAGCTTCAGCATACCTCGTCATTTCTCGACTCGGTGCTTCGTCAACGTTCGCGAACCCTTTCCTGAGTCCACGATGATCGTATCATCCGCTAAAAAGAAGGTCAATTGACGCCCCGTCGTGGTGCCTTCCTTGCCGTCGAAAAGGGTAGGATTTCCGCCGCTCATGACGAATTTTCCCTCGGCAGCCGAATACTCCGCACGTTCCGCTGTGGCCTTGCGATTACCCTCCTCGACCACCACGCCTCCGGTGGCGACGGCCCGGCTAATCTGTTGTGCGCCTTCGCTGGCGTTGGCCACGTCGGCGACATTGGCACTATGCGTTCCGGCCGTGCCCGGAGCTGCAGCCTTCGCGCGCGTAAAATAAAGATCCAGCGATGGGGCCTTCATTCCCTGCTGAGCTGATTGCACTACTACGTTGCGTTCCAAGTGTGCACGATTCTCGAGGTCTCGATAAGTAAGCGCGTCCGCAGCCACGCGCCACAAGTTTGATTTCTTCCTAATATTTTGTGCCCTCAGACTGTTGGTTGGAGTTTCTGAAGCGATCTGAGGGAATATCGCTCTAACGTTGCCTGCGGCATTCAAAATCTTCGCTTCTTGCAGCAACTCGATGGAATCGGCTTCGAGAACGGCGTCGCCCTGCCACAAACGCGCGTGTCCAGTATAGAGTGCTAGGCCGCTCTTGGCGTTCCCTTGCATCGTATCGGAAGTGATCGTCGCCGCAGTCGGCGCAAAACGGACCGCGCCCCCCTTCGTTGAAAATTCTGTTGAGCGCACGGCTCCTTCCGCACGAACTTCACCTGTCAGCTGAACAAATATGATGCGGGCCGCGCGTGTCTCCGTGGCCGCGTCGCGCACCATTGCCCGGCCCGTCAATGTGGCGGTCTGTGCCGCTCGTACAAAGACCGCACGTTCGGCCTGAGCGCTACGCACTCCTTCTTTCAATTTCACATCGCCCTGCAAATCCATTTGTGACCAACCGCCCCGGGCAAGCAATTGCGCAACGCCGGTACGAGCCGCGGCAAACTGCTCCGGTTTTCCTGAGACGGCGCGCGTGGTCAGAACATTTCCGGATGCCGTGAGCTGCTTCGCTTTCCCCAAGGGGCCGAAGTCCATCGCTAATTTGTCCGCTTGCAACTTCGTGCGCGTCGGGGCGCCCGGGAGTAGTGATCCTGCGGCTGGGCTTTGGGGCGCTGCGTCCGTCCATTCGATAGTTCCCGCTGCCAGCGTTTCCGCTCGTTTTGGCTTGGCGCCAGAACCTTCGCCTCCGGCGGCGAACTCCATTCGCAGCGCGCTGGTCTGTAGCATCCGCGAATCGATGCCTTTGTCCGCGGTAGCCTTCAGCACGACGTCGCCATTAAGATTCAACAGCTTCGGCTGGCTGGTGCGCGGCCACAAATCCAAAGAAGCGTGTTCTGCACGGAACTCATCCAATTCCAGCGAGCTCGCAGACCCCGTGCGGTGCGACCCGCGTACTTTTCCTTTGGCTTCCATCTTGGTTACCCAACCCTCCGGCGCAAACCATGCCGTCAAACGGTCCGCATTCATTTCCAAGGGTCCGCGCACGCTTCCAGAAGTTAGTGCCGGTCTCGTACCTCTTGTTCCTGGCGCTGCGAAAATCTTCTGCGCGCGAAATTCTGTATTTAATTCGAGAGTAATTTCTCCCGAACTCAAGTGCGTAGTGCCAGTTGCGGCTTCCACCTGACCGGCCAAGTGCATCGTGCGAGTGTCCCGTACAAAATCCAGACTCGTTCCTTTTACGTGCACGTCATTATCTGCTTGCAGCGCGGGGTTTTGCTCTCTATTGACCTTGCTGGAACGAGGTTGCACCAGCGTAAATTTCACGTCACGCAGCAACTTTAGGGTTCCTTCTGTTGAGTTATATTCGAGACCCACCGCCTCTCCGCTGCCCGCGGGAAATTGGAACTTCACGGGCTGATCGGTCTGGGCCACTCCGCTCCCGCGCTCAAACGTCACCGCGCGTGTTTCCACGTGTACGGCTTGCGGTAATTTACCTTGCGTATGGTGCTCTGCTTCGGCAGCGCTTTCTAGAACAATTTTCACGTCTCCGTGACATTCAATCCTTCCGCTGGCCTTGGCGTATTGGCAACTCCGGGTGTGAATGGTGTCGTGGCGCTGGCCGGTTTTCCCAAAGATTGTAATCTGCACTTCTTCCAGCAAACTTGCGTCCTCATTCTTAAACTCCGTCGACTTTGAGGCTTCCAAAGTAAATACTTTGCGCTCTCCCTCCAGCTTTGAAAATGTCAGTCCATTGGATTGTCTCTCGACATTTACCGGCACTGGGGGCGGAGCTTTTTTCTTTTCCAGCCAGGCCATCCATCCGTGCTTCAGGTACACACCGGCCGTAACGATCGCCAGCAGCAGCGCCGCGACAGCTGACCAGCGCGCATAACGCGCGGCTTCGCTCCTCTTCATAACTTCAGTTAAGCAAACTTCTCTTGGAGTGTATACAACCGGCAACGCGGGAAACGATAGGCAAGGAACTACTCCGCGCCAGGCATGGGGAAAAATGACTTGGGGAAATAGAAGCTATCCCGCCGATTCCGCACTCGTCGTGATGGCGGGTAAAATCCCGATGTTTGCCGCTGCGACGCTGTCTCGATCAGTATTCTTCACGAGGTACATGGCCTCATCGGCCAAATGCAGCAATCCTTCTTTTGTCCGCGAATCCACCGGGTAGGACGCCACGCCCATGCTCGGCGTCACGTGGATGTTCAACCCCTCCGGCCCCAGCCACACCATCTCCCGGATCATCTTGTGCAGCCGGCGTGCCACATTAAGCGCATTATCCTTGGAGGTCTGCGGCAACAGAATTACAAATTCGTCGCCACCGTAGCGGAACGCAAAATCAATCAGCCGGCAGTGCGCTTTCAGCGAATTGCCAATTTCCGATAACAACCGGGATCCAACAAGATGCCCGTGCGTATCGTTCACCTGCTTGAAGTGATCTAGGTCGATAAAAACGATAGAAAATTCATAGTTGTACCGCTGTGAACGGTAAATCTCCGTTTCCAAGATGAAACTCATGTGCCGCGCGTTGTACAGTGTGGTGCAATCATCGGTAATCGTGAGTTCGTGAATCCTTTTAACGTGCCTGGCGTTCTCCAGTGCGATGGCGGCAAAATCGGATAACGCTTCCAACAACTTTAAATCGCGAAAATCGAAACCATCCGGGCCCACGCAATTAATCAACTCAATCACGCCCAAACATCTATCACGAAACTTTACGGGCACCGCAACAATGGATTGGGTTTCCGTCTTGGTCTTTTCATCGACCTTCCCGAAAAAACGCGTGTCTTTGGCGGTGTCCGGCACCACCACGGTTTCGCCTTTTTGCGCCACCCAGCCAGCAATTCCCTGCCCCATCTTAATCCGCACATCCTTGAGCGCTGGCGACGCTTTCCCCACTGCCAATTCAAAGTACAGTTCCTGCTTGGCCTCATCGAGTAGCAGGAGCGACCAGTTATCGGGGCGCAAGAATTCATCGATCTTCTCCATGATCGTTCGGAGAACCTGATCAAGTTGCAACGACGACGTCAGCGCCTTCCCCAACTCCTGGAAGACAGCAATCTCTCCCGCTTCGCGCTTTTCGTTAGGAACGCCGGCATTGCGGCGACGTTCGACGGCCGGAAACTGCTTCACTTCTTCCACCTTTGGTTAACCTGATCCCTTGGATTTGTAACCGCCTGCCGGGTTTGGCTTCCGGCTGGCGCGGTTGGTCCCCGGGGGGATCCAATCTGCGAATCTCCGACAGTATAGGCGGCTTGCAAAAACGCCCGCAACACTCTCGTAGTACAGGCGTTGCTATCTTGCCATCCTGGGTAGGAGGTTTGCGTGCTCCCCCAGGGGCAGCACAGCCCTGGTTTGACACCGCATGGCTGCCCGCCTATAGTGCGGCACAGGGAATCGCAGGCCGCTTTGCGAGCGGTGCCCGCCGCAGCGAAACAGGCCCTGCGGCCCGCACGTGAATTCGCAACGCAGGTAGCGCCAAGCCGCATAGCTATACCATTTCAAATCGGCGGGACAGGTTTCGGTACATGGCCAGGGGAAATTTCGGCGAACGCTTGAAGCGCGAGCGAGAGATGCGTGAAGTCTCGCTGAGTGAAGTGACCTTAGCCACGCGCATCGGTCCCCGCTTCCTGGAGGCCCTGGAAAACGAAGATTGGGAGAAACTGCCCGGAGGCGTCTTCAACCGTGGTTTTGTACGCGCCATTGCGCGCTTTCTCGGACTCGACGAAGAAAGCTTTCTCGCCGAATATGACCTGGCGCGAGGCGAACAAAAAATCGAGGCTCCTGCACCCTACGAAAATCGCTTGCCCTCACCCCCGAAATGGATACCCGCGCTGGCTGTTTTGACCCTCGTGCTCGTTCTGATCGGTGTGTTTTACGCGGGACGCTACGTCTTCCGGCGTTTGAGTGCCCACCGTGCGACGCGGTCTTCCGCCAAGCTTTCCATCGTGGAACCACCCGCAATTGGCAGGATGGCCGCAATTCTTCCAATAGCAAGGTTTTCCGATCCTCCAAACGCCTGCCTATGAGGGTGTTGCTGGAATTGAACGGGCGGCTGATTCCGCCGTTCGGCGTTCCGGCGCCTTGGATACAATAGTGCTTAATACCAAGAATCTGAGGCAGGCATCCAGTGGAATATCTCGGCCCGGAAATTGTCCAAGCACTTCGCCGCAACCAAGCGCCTCGCGAACGTAAACTCGCTGTTTGTTCCAGCGGAGCGCACCTCGCTCCTGCGGACCGCGCGGAGATCTTGGTTGCCCTTGCCGGAGACTCCGACAAAATGGTTGCCGAGCACGCCGGGCAAGCTCTTCTCTCTCAGCCAGTTGACGCTTTCGTGGAAGCCCTTAAACGTGACGAGGTTCTTCCTGCGGTTTTTGTCTATGCCTCGGAACGTCTAGTGGGTAATCCCGACGTCGCCGACGCCTTGGTGAATAATAAGAACTGTCCTTCCAAATGCTTGGTACATCACGTCCCCTACCTCTCCGTCGCCGGCATTCAAGTTCTAATGGATGCTCTCGATCGGGTCAGCGAATCGGCATCGCTTGCCGCCGCTATTCTTCAATCCTCGGCGGCAACCGCGGAGCATAAGCGGCTGCTCCAGGAGCTCCTCGGTCCCGAAGCGGCTATTGACGAAGCGGCATTAGCCGAAGCCGTAGCCGAAGCCGAGCCGGATCTAGCGAAACGTCAGAGTCTGGTCCAGCGGCTTTCCAAGATGCCGGTCTCAGAACGGGTGCAATTCGCGATTAAAGGGGGTTCCGAAGCGCGGCGTACTCTTATTCGAGACGCCAACAAAGTTGTTCAGCGTGCCGTGCTGCAATCTCCGCGCCTCACGGAACAGGAAGTCGAAGCCTTTGCCGGCATGTCCAGCCTCACGGAAGAAGTCCTTCGGCTTATTGCCGGCAATCGCAATTTCCGCAAGAACTACGCCGTGGTGCGCAATCTCACTAATAATCCCAAAACGCCTCTGGATGTTTCACTTCACTTGCTGCCAATGCTTAACGCCGTTGATCTTAAGCGTCTTACGACAAACAAAAATATCCCCGAGACGCTGCGTTCCACAGCGACAAAACTGCAACGCCAACGGTTGGAATTTAAAAAGTAAAATAAAGCTATGTAGCGTCCCGCAACACCAGACAATTAGTGATCATGTCGTGAATCGCCTGCTTTTTCGGAGTAAAGCCGGCGAGGATGTACCCGATGCCTAATGGAATTAAGCTGGAGATTATTTTTGCGAAGTAACGTGCGGAAGCCCGTGCAAAAGAAATCGGCTGTCCCGCCAAGTCCGTCACGATCAAACCCATTGCCCTTTTCCCTAGCGTAGCTTGCCAATCCGAACTTTCCAACATGGCGTGATACAGCCACCCTGCCAGAAACGCAATGGAAGCCATCGCGACGAGCCCTAATATGAATGTAGGCCCTACCATGTTGACGATCTCCTGCGGGTCCTGACCGGAGTGCAGTCCCGCAAGGGCCGCGCCCAAGCCAGTCATTAGCAAGAAAGGGATGAACATAAGCAGATAGGCAAGGGACATCACAAAACTATCGATGATATACGCTACGAAACGCAGCCAGAATCCCGAGTAGTGTACTGGGGTGTACGTCGCGGCCCCCAATTCCGCCGCCGACGTGTTCAGCACGCCAGCGCCGCCGGCAGGCACAAGCAGCCCTGTCGCCGGCTGCCCGCAACTGGGACAGAACGTGGCTCCATCAATCGTCTGGTTGCCACATTTTGAGCAATACAATGGCTACCCCTTAATTACACACGACCCCTGAACCAAGCTTTATAGCTGTAATCCAAACTTTTAGCCAGCATTCGCTAGGCCTGGTGATCTTTGAAGAGTTTCGCGAGATGCTGGTAGACACGCTGCACTGCGTTGAAGAGTTCGTCGAGCCCGAGCGTCTCCCGGTCTACGTCGTGGGTCTCCAGATCCGTGGCAATTGCGTTATTTAGTTGTGCGGCTCGCCGGATGCGCTCAGAGGTCAGCAAGGGAAGCAGCGTCTGGGTATCGTGCTTTTGCTGTTTTCGTTCCTGCCACTCCTGCACGGCCCACGCCGTCTTGCGTACGTAATCGACGGCGTCGCGAAACTCCATTAGGATGCGCGGATCGATGCCCCCTGAGCGGATCGCTTGCTCGAGTTTTGCCAATTCGGCGCTTGTCTTTTTTACTTGAAAATTTAGACCCCAAAACGTTTCGCCGGAGTCCAGTAGTTCCACGGCTATTCCCAACACCTCGCCTGCCTTAGATCGACGCACAGCTACCACACGAGCTTGCGCTGCTTCGTTTGAAATAAGGTTGATGAGCTGCATCTCGCTACCCACGCGAGGATACGTTCTCATTTCCAGCAGGCCACCCTGAGCATTTACCTCTAATACTTTCGCGGCCTCTTGGATAATTTTCCCATTAGCTTCTTGCCACTTCGCTTCGATGGCCAAGGAAACGGGATATCGGACGCTTCTTCGATTGTCTTTTCCTGTAGCGGGTAACCGCTGTGTGGTCGGTTCATTCATGGCCACCGGCCCGTTCAACTCGTAATGCCTTATATACTTAACATACGCTTAACGTTGCTGTTTGTGTTCAGTTGTGTCGTAAAATCTGTATAGACGGCCTTCGATTCCACCGACAGCTAGTTACTTCCGATTGTGAACCCTCGCTCCAAACTCGAGAGGAGAAAAGATCAGCGAATCTCTACGCCCAACGGTTTGTGGGTATCCTGGAAGCACGATAAGGACGCTACCGTCTCGCGTGTTCAGGATTTTAGTGCTTCCGGCGCGTTTATCGCAGCAGAGGAAACCGTAGCCGCTGGAGCTCGCCTAAAATTGCTGTTTTCGGTGCCGGAAGGCGAGATTAAAGTTCAGGCTGTAGTTCGGACCGCGTTGGCGGGCAAAGGTATGGGGGTTGAGTTCGTCGCGCTTGAAGAGAAAGAATCCCAGCTGATTCTTAAGGTTGCAAAGCGCCTTACTAAGTGAGCCGAGGCTGGCCTAATAAGCCCAGCCGACTTCCGACCCCAAAGCGACCAGCGGGTATTCATTTGGGGAACGTCCACGGGAAGTCTTTAGTGCTTGCGCGATGCCGGCGATTCCTGGCACAACCTAGCCCAGCACCTTTGCAGTCAGCCCTCTAGCGCGGCAAAGACTTCAGGTACGAGATGATCGCCTTCGCGTCCGCATGATTCATATGGTAGATGTGCATCGGAGGCCGTATCGTTTCGCCTTCCGGTCCTATTCCTTTTTCCAGGATGCGCTCGCCTTGTTCTTCTGTAAAACTCGGGAAGCCTGCCAGCGCCGGTGCCGTTTCTGCCCAATCCGGAATCCCGGCTATCGGTCTTATCCATGTTGGAGCACCGCGTAACCACGAATCGGTTCGTAGTTGGCCGTGCGCGTCGCGCGGAGTATGACATTCGGCGCATTTCGCGACTTCCTCCACGAGATAACGGCCGCGTTCAATTTCACCCTGCTCCGGTGTGGAACTCTTCGAGGCTGGGGCTGGTACGGGAGGCCGCTCTGCGGCGCGATCTTTCATTGAAGTTGCAATTCCAATCGCCAGAAGCACCAACGGTAAAGCCACAATACGGCGCGATGCGCGCATGTTCGCTCCTAAATAACTGCATGTAAATATAGGGCGACTCCCTCGGGCTAGCAACACCGTATTTCATGCTAGAAGGAAAGAACCTTCAGTATGCCTTCCTCATTCAAACTCATTTGAAGCGATCAGCTTGAAATTTGGCTATAGGTGGCGACCAGGAAAAACTGTTCTTACGGCGTGAACGACAAGCTCAAGATGTAGTTGGCGTGCCGTCGCGCGCCGGGATCCTGACTGCTGGTAATGCCCTGCGAGCCGTAGTTTAACGACTGTTTATTGAAAAAGTTCGGATCCTTCGCGTAGGTCTCGCGATACTGCGCCTGGAACTCCACGAGCCGCGATATCCGAAATTTTAGTCCAGCGCCGTAAGTAAGGCCCGGTTGATAGACCGTGCCGCCATCCAGCGGCGCCGCACCTGCTCGGTTAAACGCGCTCACCACCGTGCCAACCCTGTGGAGACCATATTTAAAGACACCATTTTTTTTCGCTAACTTAATATTCTTAAACTTGTAGCTCGTAAGACTCCCTCCAACGGTCACGAATGGCCGTATCCGCCAGTTCCGGGGCGCCAGATTTGCTTCCAGTTGATAACCCGCTGTGCGAATCCCTAGCCGGTCCACTTGTGCCGTCGGGTCCTCGCCCGTTAGCAAATTGGCCTGCATCGTCCCATAGGACAATTCGTGCGAAAAGAATTTGCTTGGTTGGAGCGTCACGCTGGCTCCCAGAATCACTCCGGGTTCGATACGCATCGGATACTGAAACACATCCATATCCCCAGTAGCTGGATTCACGGACGCGAGATACAAATCACCCAAATGTGATCTAAAGAACTGTCCTCCCTCCAACGAAAAAGCAACTTCCGGCAGCCGCGGACGCGAGACTTCTCGACGGGGTTTCGGCGAAGAAGACCCGACAATCGCCAAGTGAGGATCACTTACGGAATCAGAATTGTACTCTTCAGGCAGTAGCCCGCGCGCAGTTGATTCGGTCGTTGAATGATGGTGCGCGATTTTCCACGCTGCGCGTCCTCCCCGGTATGCCTGCCATCCCACATTGTCTCGCAGCAGGACATTTCGCATCGTCAAGTCAAATTGCCGCACACCGCGATACAAAAAGTTACTCGTTTTAGGCCCTGCGTTTCTTGTTGTCGTACCCATATCTTGGGGACTGGCACAATCTTTCAGGCGCAAAACCTGTAAGCTTCCGTCGGTAATTACGCGGTCTCCGGTGGAGTTATAGGTCGCGCGCGGGATTCGTGGACGCGCCACTGATTCCATACTTTCGACGCAATTCGAGAAAATCAGGTCGTTCGCAATTTTTGTTCGCTCTTTATCAATTTCGGGATCGATCCGGTGGATCACTTTTTTGTGAGACGAGAATCCCAGTCCAATGTCATGCGTGGCTGCAGCCGTCCAGACTGTTTGCCCATTCCAGCTTTCTGCAATTTGCCACACGCGCACATGATGACGTCTATTAATGGTGTTCAACGCTTTTTCAAATACCAGACTGGGCAACTTGCCGTCTAATAGCAGGCGCGAAACCGGCGCGCCTGCGTAACTCCTGCTCTCGGCGAGCGCCTGTACGGTCTTGTACTTGGTTGCCGGATCTAGTTCCGCGGCTTGTGTCCATCCCGCTTCGGCAAACGCCCGTAGTATTTGTTCCCGCGTACTCAGAAACATCAAATTGGTCAGGTCGGAAGGTATATTCCGGGTATTAGTTCGCGTGCGAAACGGCAATTCGTTTACGTATACGCGCAGGGATTCATACTCCTCGGTGGTTGCTACCACCCGCGGCATGACAACAGGCGTTGCGTCGCTCACGTGCAACGGTTGCAGCAACTTGATTTGCAGGTCCGTTCCCGCGGGATATGTGATCTCCGCTTCTGGAAAGCGCAGCACTGAGCTCGCGCTCGCAAAAGCGAAGAGCAAAAGCAGCGGATCCATCGCCGCCACGCTGGTCACCATACCGGTCATTTGGTGCCCATAGCTGTCCGTAGCGCGGATGCCAACGATTTCGCCATCTGCTTGAATCTGTTCGCGCGCGTTTTCGACGTCCACAAGTTGGCTCTCTAGCGCTACGCGCCCGACGCCCGGTACGGCTAGCGAATCGAATCGCATACGCAGGCGTGCGCGTTCGCGGATTACTCCCAAGCCGACACGTTTTACCCGGGCAACATTCCCGTAAACTTTCGTGCCCGCCGGCAATATTTCGCGCCCATCCTGTTCCACTGGTGCGACCATTACGGCTCGTAGCACGTCTCCACGCTTGGCGGTGTAGGAAGAGAGTGTATCCCGCAAACGCAGCTCCAGAATTGTGCCCGCCGGCACTTCCTGTGCTTGTGTGTTAGATGGATTGAAGATCTGCATCCACCACAGGGCTATAAAAACACTAAGAAATTGTTTCCTCATTCTTGCGTCTGAATCTCTCGCGTGGGACTGTCACCGCGAAGGTTCACTCCATTGTGGATTATTTTCCCACTTGGAAATGGGTGCTGACACCTGGCCGGAAGTACAGGGCGATCGAGAATAGCAACGGCGACGTGCACAAGTGCCATGAACGCATACCTGCGTTGACCAATCCCTTACGAGCAAGTCTTGGTCGCACCGCTTGACCCACTTCAACGCCTGGGTGTACAGTCCGGCTTCGATACCTTGTCGGAACCCCTGGAAACCCCGGAATTTCTTAATAAATGAGGAGGAAGGTATGTTACGGCGAATCTTTTGGGTCTTGGCGACGATTCTATTTATGCTGCCGGCAGTTCCGTTGTTTGCTCAGCAGGCAGGAGATTACCTGGACGTCACTCTCGTCAACGTGAAGCCAGAAAAGAGTGCGGAATTTACAGCCGTCTCGAAGAAGATCGCGGACGCTAATCGGCGGAACAATGGTGACCGGTGGGTGGCGTTCGAAGCGTTGTATGGCAAAGGCGATACCGTGCTCTTCACGAGCATTCGGCAGCAATACGCCGATATTGAGAAGGCCAATGAAAGCTTCGTGTCCGCGGCAAATAAAGCCTATGGTAAAGACACCGCCGATAAACTCTTTGCCCAATGGGAGGCTACTGTCCAAGGCTACCGTTCCGAACTTCGCCGCCGTCGTTGGGATCTCAGTTCCAAGGCTCCGACCGATGGCGCAGCCTATACAAAATTGATTGGCGAAGCACGATTCCTGCGCACCATCGTTGTGCATGTGCGCCCGGGGCACGCAGCGGATTTCGAGGATTTGTTGAAGGACACAAAAGCCGCGCGCGATAAGTCTTCTATTCCGTACCCCTTGCTTATTTCACAAGCCATTGAAGGCTACAAAAACACCACGTTCTATGTTTCGACGTTACGCAGTTCGCTAGCAACCTTTGACAATAACCCGACCATTCGCGAAGTTTTGGGCGAAGAAGGCTACAAGAAGTTTCTTCAAGTAAATGCAGAGTCCGTGGAAAGCACGGAGTCATGGCTCTTCCGTATTTCACCGGAGATAAGCAATCCGCCCGACGAGGTAGCAGCGGTGGCACCCGATTTCTGGCGTCCAAAACACGCTGCCCCGGCTACAAGCACAAAAAGCAAATCAGACGCCATGAAGCCGGCCGAGGAAAAACCGAAACCGTAATTTCAGACCAATGCACGGAGACTTGGCGCAGGCGGGCTAAGATGTCGCGTTGGCAAAGACAAGAGTGACGGCCCCATCTTCAATACGACCGGGGATGGGGCTACACTTTTCACCCTGGAAAGGTCCCAACATGGGCTTCCGCATTTCTGTTCTCATTTTGTTTTCGATTGCGTCCGCCGTTTCTGGGATCGCTCTTGTGGTTGCACTAGCGTACTCGAACTCACCTGCGCACGGCACGCTCATAGTCGCAAATCAGGCTGACCACACGCTTCTGCTCTTTGACCCCGACCAACGCGTTCAACTTGCTAAGATCACGGTCGGCATAAGCGGTCATGAAGTCACTCTGTCCAAGGACGCTCGCTTTGCCTATGTTCCCATCTACGGCAATTCCGGTGTCGGTCGGCCGGGCAGCGACGGCAGCACCGTGGACGTCGTCGATCTGCGACGGCGCAAACTCACTGCTACGTTCGACCTCGGCAAACCACTTCGCCCTCATCGCGCGGAGTTTGGCCCGGACGGGATGATGTACCTCACCGCTGAACTCGGCAATGCCATCGACGTTGTCGATCCTACGGCAGGCAAAGTCATCGCGGAAATTCCCACAGGCCAACCACAATCGCACATGCTGGTGTTGTCTCCTGATGGGCGTCGCGCCTATACCGCGAACGTTAGCGCGGGAAGTGTCAGCGTTCTAGACTTAAGCAAGCGCAGCCTCATCGCCGTGATTCCAGTTGCAAGAATGATTCAGCGCATCTCCATTTCCCCTGACGGCTCCCAGATTTTCACGCAGGATCAAGAATCGCCGCGCATCGCCGTCATCAATACGGCTAGCAATAAAAGTACGGACTGGATCGACCTGCCGAGTATCGCTTACGCTTCGGCACCTACTGCGGACGGGCGCTGGCTGCTGGTTGCCTCCTTGCAGACAAATCGCTTGTTCGTCGTGGATCTTCTGTCGCACAAGCTTGCGCGTTCCTTTGAGACTCCCCAAGGACCCAGCGAGATCTTGGTTCGTCCTGATGGCGCGCTTGCATATGTCAGCTGTGTGAAGGCGGGAATGATCGCCGTTCTGGATTTGCGCAATTGGCAGCTACAGGAACCCATAATGCTCACTCCAGGTGTGGATGGCCTGGCATGGGCGCCCGCACCTGAATGACTGTTGTCATTGTCGCTTCAGTGCCGTGCTAACACCGATTTCTTCTACTTATCCCTTAGGACAGTTCTTGTGTTGAAATATATTCTCGCTCTCTGATCAGCCGCAGATCCACATAATTCGGACTTTCAACTCAGAACGAAGGAGAGCCGTCCGTCAAATTTGTTAATGCTCACCGGCCTTGTCTGATCCTTCGCGCGTTTCGTTCCGTCTTCTTGGCGGCACGCGCGGGCACGCTATTTAGCATTTCTTTAGCTTGATTCAAGTGTTCCTGAATCATCGGGACCGTCTGAGACGCAACGTTCTTAATCGCGTCATCTTTTCCAGTATTCGCTTCCCGCTGAAATGCCGCGAGGTCCGCTTGATGGTCCCTCACCATTTCTCGCGCATACGCGCGATCAAATTCTGCGCCGGAAAGGTTGGACAGCTTATCGTAGGTGGCCTGATCCTTCGGGCTCAACTCTGACGGCAGCGTCAGATTTTCTTTCTTGGCAGCTGCTGCTAATTCTTCAGCTGCCTTGCTGTGGTCCGCTACCATCTTGCTTCCAAAATTCTTTACTGTCTCGCTGGATCCTTTCCCCTCAGCCAGTTTGCCCAGTTTAATTTCTGCCAAGCCAGCCTTTGCCGCTTCCTTCGCAAAGCGTTCGTTTATCATGGAATTTCGGTCCTTGACGCTGTCCTGATGCACCAGAACCGCCCAACTTCCCGACGTCAACGTTAGCGTCACACAGGCCACATAAATTGCCTTACCCGCCTTGGTCTCCAAGAATTGTCTTAATCTTTGGTCATCCAACATATCCGCTTCCCCCAGTCGCAGTCCGCCCGGGTTAAGCGTAATTCCGCGCAATAATTATCCCAATCGGGTAATTCCGGTAGTTCCCTGATGAGCGGCTAGTACGTAGGCTTACGTAGAAGGAGGGCAGATTTCTAAATTCGATTAGTTTCCACGCGAAAATTCGAGCGAGTGAACCCTTGCGTAAAAACGTGCAAAAAAGGCTGGAGCCTTCGCCTCGACCTATTCTAAAGAATCTCGCTTGTCTAGTTAGTCTTCATCAGGGTCGCGGTCTTCCCGCGCTCCATGCGTCCTTATCTCGCCTTGGTCAGCGTCCGGAGCGTCCTGCACGCCCTTCACTACTTCAGCTTCAAACGCATTTCCCTCCTCCAGCAATTCGCCGACGCTTTCGGAATCCGCGCCGTCAATATCGGATATACCTTGCAGATCTCCCGACTGTCCAGCTGATCGAGCGCCGAGTCCCTTGGGCTCGAACACCACGCTGCTCACCTGCTCGCTCTTCCCAGCGCTGCCTGCACCCGTCCGCGGTCTCCTGGTTCGGGATCGCTGCTTGCCTGACGCGCTGCGCTTTGTTCGTGCTCGCCCTTTTCTCGCGCTTCGCGTGTTCTTATTGAGCTTTTTCAGCGAGGTTCCACTCTTCTTACTCACCTTTTTGGAAGGAGCCTTTTTCCCGCGAGCTTCCCGCGACTTCGATTTTATTTTTTTGTTTCTTTTCTTGTTAGCCACATGTGCAGTCTATCACCACCGCGCGAGCAGTCGCCAGCATCTCTTCTAACCCAAGCAATATATGCTGGCAGCACTAAAAAATGTTTACCTGCTACTTTTCCAGATCGATGAACTCGACCTGCCAAGGTGTCGTTCCCAGATTTAGCCGCGCTAATGTGATCGGCAGCTGAAATCTGCGCGGCCCCGCACTTCCGGGATTGATGTACAAGACTCCCTTTCGCTCAAACTGCGCCGGTTGGTGCGAGTGCCCGCTCACCACTACGGGAAAGTTCGCCGCCGCTGGATCCAGATCTATTTGATTAAGGTCGTGTACAACATAGATCCTCGCCGGTCCGGCCTCCGCCACCGCCGTCATCGGCAGCACCTTGGCCCAAACCGCCGTGTCCACATTTCCCCGCACCGCGATCACCGGGCTCAGTTTCCTCAACTCTTTCAATATTTCTGGCTTCCCCACGTCCCCGGCATGGACGATCAACTCTACACCGTCCAACGCGTGCACCGCTGCATCGCGCAGCAGTCCGTGCGTGTCGGATATGAGCCCGATATTTTTTGCATTATTCCCCATACACGAATCCTATCGCGCGGCCGCGCTAGAGTGAAAAGCCAAGTTTTCGATTATGAAATAAGACTGCAGACGGGGGGAAATAAAATCGCAGCTTTACAGTTCACGCGGATGCTTTAGAAACGAACGGACGTCGCAGCGGTCTTGCTCCAGGGGGTGGGAAACGCATATGCCAGAAATTCGGATTTGACGACACGAACTCGACTCCTACATAGCCCTTACCATCGCGACCGCGCCTGCTCCACGCTACTTTGCACTCTACGGGCTTCGCGGTGTGCTCATTCACCAGCAGCAGAGCCTGCCCCTCAGCGACAATCTGCTCCAACGGAATTAGTGCACCATCGCGGTTCACTGAGTGCGATTGGGTTTGCACGGTAAATGCCTCTCCATTTTCTGTTTGGCCGCGCACCGTCAAGGGTACCGACAAGGCTACCCGCATGGTACGGCGCCGTTCTCTGTAGCGAAAGTGAAACACAGACATTGAGCCGCTATCCCAATCACCGCACAGACTTTGGGTCCTGAAAGATTTCCGCCCTGTCAAGCAGCGAACAGGACGCCAAAGCGGCTGGGCCACCCACCACTTCTACGACGCTCCAGAACTCCCGGCCCGACCCTACTCGGCCCTTAGTATCTCCGGAGACAATGGCGGGACAATAGCACAAATCCACGCCGGAAGCAGTACCCGAAATTCCCGATATTTTGCGTCCTGGTCACCAGCCCGCAAGCTTTAGAATTTGCAAGGGATCCACCCGCGCCTTATTTACGGTCAATCCCCAATGCAGGTGCGGTCCGGTTACCCTCCCCGTCGCGCCGACTTTCCCTAAAACTGCGCCCTCCTTGACCATATCTCCTGTCTGTACCGTTATTTGCGAGAGGTGACCATAGAGCGAATAAACTCCTAAGCCGTGGTCCACTATGACGGTATTACCGGAAAAAAACAGCGGTTCGGCCAGCACCGCCCGTCCCCGTTGGGCGGCATACACGAGTGTCCCGCTGGGCGCTGGAAAATCCACACCGGTATGCGGTGATCCCGGTTGTCCGTTTAAAACTCGCCGTCGGCCGAAGTTTGCTCCTTTCTTCACCCCATGCAGCGGCAACCGAAACCTCCCTTGCCAATACCGCTCAGGTGTCAATTGCGCGAATAGCTCTCGTAATCTTTCTTGCTCTTTCTTTGCCCGTTCGAGCTGCTCGGGGTCCGGTTCCACGAACTTCTTCTCCACTTGGAGTCGCTCTGTAGCGAACTCCCTGTGCTCCACCATCACCTTGGCGTTGCATTTCACCGCGTTTCCGTCCTGTAGGTCTGCGATTACAGTGAGTTCATACTGTCCAGGCGGTTTTTCCAGATCCACTCCCAACAATCCGCTTCGCCGCTCGATGCTGGAGCCTCCTCGCCCGCTTCGCTTGGCTTTTTCTTCCCAGAAAACAACGCTTCTGCCGTCCCATTCTCCTGTCACTTCCCGCACTGCTTTTGCGCTTCGAATGTCAACCAGCAATAGACCACCTTGCTTCACCATCGGAGAATTCAACCGTAGTCCGATTCCTTCTCCACATAACTGTCTCACCTGGCTCCGTGCTGCAGGAGCGCTGCTCATCGCCGCAAAAACGCACACATTCATCAATCGAATCACGATTCTTCTCATCATCCACCTTGCAAACCAACTGAGACTTCTTGCCGACACTCGACTTCTGCCACGTTCTTCACCATAATCCACGCTCGCATCAACGTGCGCTCTTTTATTTGCTATCCTGAGGCTAATGCTTAAGATACATTCCACTCTTGCTTATCCGTTCCGGAGCCTCGTTGTGTGCTCTCATCTCTATTTTTCAATCCCCGCTCACCACCAAGGAGTTTAGATGCAGTCGCTCCGACTGAATCCTATCCTTAACACCGATTCCTACAAGCTCACTCACTGGTGGCAGTATCCCCCCGGCACGCGTCATATCTATTCCTATGTTGAATCCCGTGGCGGCATGTTCGATGAAACCATGCTTGCGCTCCTGCAATACATCATCAAATCCAATTTTGCCGGCCAGGTTTTTACTCTCGAGGACATCGAAGAAGCTCGTCGTCTTGCGCACGCCCACTTTCAGGGTCATCCCAAATCTTTCAACTACGAAGGCTTCAAATCCCTCTACGCCAAACACGGCGGTCGCTTGCCTCTGCGGATTCGTGCGGTCCAAGAGGGTACCGTTGTCAAAAGTCATAACGCACTTATCACTATTGAAAACACCGATCCGGACTTCTACTGGCTCACGAATTGGGCCGAAACCGTGCTCTTGCAAGTGTGGTATCCCATCACCGTCGCCACACTTTCACGCGCCATCAAACAAGTTATCGGAACAGCTCTCGTCCGCACGGGTGACCCTTCGCTCCTTCCCTTCAAGCTCCATGATTTCGGGTTCCGCGGCGTGTCTTCGAAAGAATCCGCAGCGATCGGCGGTGCCGCACATCTCTTCAATTTTTTAGGTACGGATACTCTCGCTGCCCTCCAGCTCTTGAATCAATTTTATTCCGCCGACCTCACCCGCAGTAATCCCCTCGACTGCGCCGGCTACAGCATCCCCGCCTCCGAGCACTCCACCATCACTTCGTGGGGAGAAGAGCACGAACTCGACGCTTACGCCAACATTTTAAACAATTGCCCGGAAGGCCTCGTCGCCTGCGTCAGCGACTCCTACGATATCTACAACGCCGTCCGTAATCTTTGGGGAGGCGCGCTGCGCGACAAAATCCTGCAGCGCAAGGGCACGCTGATCATTCGACCGGACTCCGGGGACGCCGTTACCGTCCTTGAAGAACTTTTCAAGATTATCAGCGACGTTTTTGGTTACGAGGTAAATCGCAAAGGTTGGAAGACGACTGTTCCCTGTGTGCGCTTCATTCAGGGCGATGGCGTCAACTTCTACACGATTCAAAACATTACCGCCCAACTCACCCGTCGCGGCTGGTCCCAGGACATTTGGAGCTACGGTATGGGCGGCGCGCTTCTCCAGCAGGTCAATCGCGACACTCTGAAATTTGCTCTGAAGTGCTCCGCCATCGATCGCAACGGCATTTGGCACAACGTCTACAAAAATCCCAAAACTGACCCCAGCAAAGCCAGCAAAGGCGGCCGCTTCAATCTTGTCCATAACGGCAAGGAGTTCGCCACCGTGGAAGTTATGGAGGGCCAGCCCCTTCCGGCTAGTCCGACTTTCGGCAGCAACGCTTTGGACACCGTCCTCGAGGACGGCAAAATCCTCCGGGACCAATCTCTTGCTGAAGTTCGCGCCATCGTCGCCACTTATGACACGTACCTAAATATCCCATAACCCTTACCCAGCGCGCCCCATTCTCTTCTTCCCCTGCCGCTGGTAAACTAACCGGCGCGATGGCTGAAGACGATCCCACAATTCTGCGAACCTCCGCTGACTCCCGCCGCTCGCAGCGCGTACTCCTGCGAATCCCTATTTTGGTACGAGCTCAATTTGATGACGACAATCCTCCGCTAACCGAAGAAACCACCACGCTCGTCGTCAATGCTCATGGTGCACTGATCAGCCTCGCTATGAAGGTTCGCGCTTCTCAAAAACTTATGTTAAGAAATTGGAGTACCGCCAAAGAACAGGAATGCCGCGTCGTCCACGTGCAGGACAAACCTGGCGGCAAAAACGATGTGGGCATCGTCTTCCCCTTAGCCGCGCCTAACTTTTGGAACGTTGACTTCCCGCCCGCCGACTGGAAGCCTCACCTGCAAGCGGATTCGTCACATTAGAGCTTGCTCGCCACAAACTTCGCCAAGTCTGTTACTTGTTGCTCCACCTTCGCCCTGTTCTTCTCGTCCACATCAGCACTGATGAACCATCGCACCTTCCCTTTTACCGCATGGATCGCGTGCCTGGCATCCATGTACGCGTCCTCACCCACTCCGCTAACCGGCGTGGCTGCTGGAATCATCATTTTGAACTTCTTGAAATTTTCTTTCGCCATCTCCGGCGATGTATCCACGAACGCAATCAACGTCATGGAGATCGCGCCTGCCGTTGAGTGATAATCGCATTGCGCGCCCGCCACCATATTCTGTGTTCCGCTTGCCGCCTTGCTCTTTTCCGCTGCGCCGAACGGCTTTCCCATCACCTTTTCTACTTCGCTCGGCGGCAAAAGAGCGCAAAGATCAGCGGGTGGTTCCTTAGCCACGCATTGATTCGCAACTGCGAGCGCGCTCATCAACAAGGTCGCCCCCCTGATGCGCCCCGCCAAATCTAATCTGTGCACGTCGAACATCGCAGTGCTCCTTCCAGCGTTGTTCTGCCAACGCTCCCAAGCCGCCGCCACGCGTGTTTTTATGGCGCAGCAGGCTGCGCCCCAGCCACCACCGTATCAAAATCAAGCTCGTTCTTACGACTTTCTCGCACACCGAACCCGTCAAGGACGCACGCTTGCCGCAATGATTGCTTCTTTCACAACACCAACGCGCGTAGAATACCCTCAAAACCTGCCTGCAGTGAGGTGTGCCATGTGGAAACAGCTCATGACTTTGTCAACTGTGGTGTTATTCATCCCCGCATCTTCTTTGTGGTCACCACAAACGCTTACGCAAGAAGCATCAAGCACTGAATCTAAAATTCCTGCGGAGGCCGCAAAACAAGCAAACCCTGTCAAGTCAACTCCCGTCACGCTCGCTAGGGCAAAAAAAGTTTACGGATTCGATTGCGCGATGTGCCATGGCATAACCGGGGACGGAAAGGGCGACCTGGCTGATTCGATGAAACTCAAATTGCGCGACTACCGCGATTCCGCCGCGCTGAAAGATCTGACGGATGGCGAGCTCTTCTTCATCATCACGAAGGGCAAGGGCAAAATGCCCGACGAGGGCACCCGCATGAAGCCCGAGGAAATCTGGAATATGGTCAACTACCTCCGTTCATTTGCTGAAAAAACTGCGTCGACAAAATCCAAGGAACCGAACTAATTTCCATCACTATCGGGAACTTTCACGGAAGCTTCAACGAAGCCGCTATTTTCTTGCCATATTCCCGAGCCTTTGCCATTACTTCGTCTTCCTTTACCGTCAATACTTTCCGATCCCGCATCACCACCCGCCCGCCGATCACTACCGTCTCCACGTCCTTGCCTTTCAACGCGTACGCTAGCTGCGCATACACGTCATACATTGGCACCGCGTTCGGCGCGTCCAGTTCAATTACAATCACATCCGCTTTCTTTCCTGTCTCCAGCGAACCAATCTCCTTCTCCATGTGCAGTGCTTTCGCTCCCTCGATAGTCGCCATTTCCACCACCGCTTTGGCCCCCAGCGCCCGCGGGTCCATCTTCGTTATTTTTTGCAGCTTCGCCGCCAGGTCCATTTCTTCCATCAAGTCTAGATCGTTATTGCTGCCCGCCGGCCCGTCCGTCCCCAGTCCCACCGCCACGCCCGCCGCGCGCAGCTCCGGCACAGGAGACACTCCGCTCGCCAGCATCATATTGCTCGAAGGATTGTGCACACACCCGACTTGCTTCTCGGCCAAAATCTTTCGGTCGGCCTCATCCACAAAAATGCAATGCGCGGCGAGCACATCCGGACCTAGCACGCCGATTTTGTTCAAGTACTGCACCGGCGTGGTCCCGTTTTGTGCTCGGCTGTCATCCAGCTCTTTTTTCATTTCGGCCACGTGAATCAAAATCGGGGCGTGATATTTTCGCGCTAGGGCGGCCGCATCCTGCAGCGTCTTTTGCGAGCACGTATAAATAGAATGCGGCGCCGGCGCAGCGTGAATCAGTGGATCGCCCTGCCATCGCTGCAAGAATTTTTCCGTGTACGCCAGCATCTCCGCTTCGCTCTTATTGTCCGGCGCAGGAAAATCGATAATAGTTTCCCCCAACACTCCGCGCATCCCCGCTGCCTTGGTTTCCTCCGCCACGGCATCTTCAAAGTAATACATATCCGCAATTGTCGTTACTCCGCCGCGGATTTGCTCCGCCGCTGCCAGCCGTGTTCCCCACCTTACAAATTCTTCGGTAACGTTTTTCGCTTCCGCTGGAAAAATATATTTGCGCAGCCAGTCATCCAGAGTTACATCGTCGTGCAACCCTCGAAATAGCGTCATTGCCGCATGGGTGTGACCGTTGATAAATCCTGGCAGCACCAGCTTGCCTTGGGCGTTTATGGTTTGCGCAGTTGTGTACTTCCCTTCTATTTCTGTTCTGAATCCCACCGCCACAATCCCGTCGCCTCGCACCACCACCGCGCCATCTTCCAAAATCAGGCGGTCGCCGTTCATGGTGATGACTGTCCCGCCGGAGACGATCAGGTCTGCCTTTTCTTTCTTCGCAAGGCGTTGCACGCAGGCGCCCTGCCCAAAAGATAGACCGCCAACAAAAACAATTGTCGCGAACACCAAAAGCACTTTCATTTTCACAGCGTGTCTCCCACTTGCAAGTTTGGTTCCTACAAATTCGATGCGTCGAACGGTTTCGGAAAGAGTTCTCGCATCGGCAACACTTCGCTCTTGCCTTTGAGGCTAGCGAGGATCACCGCAACGTCGCCGCAAAATTCCCAGATTAGTTGGCGGCAAGCTCCGCAAGGTGGGGTGAGAGTTTCGCTGTCTGTCACTACCGCGATAGCCTCAAAACCGCGCTCGCCTTCGCTGATGGCTTTGAAAATCGCCACGCGTTCCGCGCACAACGTAAGTCCATACGTGGCATTCTCCACGTTGCACCCGCCAAATATTCGGCCGGACTTGGCGCGCAGAGCAGCGCCCACGCGAAAGTTGGAGTACGGCGCGTGCGCGTTTTCCCGTGCCTGCTTCGCCGCGGAAATCAGCACTTCATGCTCGCTCACTCTTTTCTCCTCTGGCCCGGCACTTGCACTCACCCAAGTTCGACGGCAATTCTTGGAATGATTGCTTTGAGCAGCGCAATGAATTGCTTCTGCACGCGCCGTGCTGTGTCCAAAACCTCTTGGTGGTCCAGCGGCTGGTCCACAATTCCAGCCGCCGCGTTCGTCACGCAGGAAATTCCCAACACGCGAATGCCGCTATGCCGAGCGGCAAGGACCTCCGGCACCGTGGACATGCCCACCAAATCCGCTCCGATGGTGCGCAGGTAGCGAATCTCCGCCGGAGTCTCATAGCTGGGTCCGGGTAAGGCAGCGTAAACGCCTTCGCCAGCGTTAATTTCGAGCAGCCAGCTTGCTGCAAGAGCGATCTCGCGAAACTTCTCATCGTAGGCCGTGGACATATCCGGAAAACGCGGTCCGAATCGCTCGTCGTTGGGCCCGCGCAAGGGGTTCGCTGCCTGCAGATTAAGATGATCCCTGATTACTACCAATCGCCCTTGCACTAATTCGGGATGAATGCCCCCTGCGGCATTGGTCAGAATAACCGCGCGTATGCCCATGCGTGCGAATACGCGGATGGGAAAAGCCACCTCTTTCGCCGAATAACCTTCGTAAAGATGCACGCGGCCTTGCATCGCCGTGACGTGCACATCTTTCACTTTTCCAACAACCATCTGGCCGGCGTGACCTATGGCCGTGGATTCCGGAAAGTGCGGAATTTGTTTGTACGGAATTTTTGTTGCGGATGTAAATTCATCCGCGAAAGGACCCAGGCCCGAGCCCAACACCAAACCAATTTTGGGTCGCAATTTTGTCTTGCTGAAAATGAATTGGGCGGCTCGCTCTGCTTGCACAAACTCGACGCCGGAGTTCGACGCTTTGTTATGTGGGACCTTATTCTTGACGCGATTCATGTGAACATTCCGACGATCGAAGCCGACATTAAATTCGCCATGGTGCCTGCCAGCATCGCGCGAATACCAAGCCTCGCAAGATTTCCGCGCTGCTGCGGCGCGAGCGCACCAATCCCGCCGATCTGAATGCCGATGGAGCTGAAATTCGCAAAGCCGCAAAGCGCAAACGTCGCGATCGTAAAAGATCGTGGATCAAGTGTGCCGCGCATGGTGGCCAGCTGCCGGAAAGCTACCAATTCATTTACCACCATACGCGTGCCTAGCAAATTACCCACCTGCATGCAATCGTGCCACGGTATCCCGATTACCCACGCCACGGGCGCAAACACCCAGCCAAAAATCTGCTGCAAGCTGGTTGGAAACCACGCGATGCCATGCAGCGCTAACCAATTGTGTGTCCCGCCGATCAAAAAATTAACCAGCGCCAGCATGGCCAAAAACGAAATCAGCATGGCTGCGATATTCAGCGCCAGATGCAAACCATCAATCGTTCCGCGCGCGATAGCGCCCAAAAAGTTTGCTTCCTTTTCCATCTCCGGCATCTGCACTTGTCCCGCAGTGAGCGGTTGTTCGGTCTCCGGCACCAGCATCTTGGCCATCAGCAGCGTGCCGGGAGCGGTCATGATGACCGCCGTGAGCAAATGTTTGGCTTCAATGCCGAAAAGAATGTATGCGGCCATGATTCCGCCGGACACATGCGCCATACCGCTGGTCATCACCGTCATCAATTCGGATTTCGTAAGCTTGCTCAAAAATGGGCGAATGGTCAGCGGCGCTTCTGTCTGGCCCATGAAAACGCTCGCCGCGACGTTGAGCGATTCTGCGCCGCTTGCGCCCATGATGCGCGTCATAGCCCAGGCCGCGGCGCGAATAATGATTTGCATCACCCCCAGATGATAAAGAAGGGCAAAGAAGGCCGCGATAAAAATAATTGTGGGCAGCACTTGAAAGGCAAAGTAAAAACCCAGGGATGAGCCTTTTTTTCCAAGCTCCCCAAACACAAATTCGGATCCCACGAAAGAAAAATTAAGCAACCGATTCACCGCGTTGCCCGCCACATCGAAAATTCGGCGGCCGACTTCAAAACGCAAAACGAAAAACGCGAACGACAATTGCAGCCCCAGGCCCCACAGCACGGTTTTCAAGCGAATCGCTTTGCGGTCCGTGGAAAACAGATACGCGAGCCCCAGCAGCGTCAGCAAGCCGAGTACTCCTGCGAATCTTCCCATGCGTGGTCCTCATTTCTTCGTCGAACAATCTGCCTTGCTTAAGCTCCGAGAATTCGGCGCACCAGCAGTCGCTTTTCGCGGGGTGTCTCTTCCGTGATTTGGTAGCTCCGGGCGATGAGCTTTTTCGCTTCGGCAACCTTGGCGTCGTTATTGTAATGAATTGTGGCCAGCAGCTCGCCTTTTTCTACAAGCGCGCCGACGCGCTTGTGAAATTGCAGCCCGACGGAGTGATCGATTTGATCTTCTTTTCTTTCGCGTCCGCCGCCCAGCATCGCCAGCGCGATGCCGAATTGCTGGCAATCCGTTGCAGTGACATAGCCAGCGCTGGAGCTCAGAATTTCCACCTGCGAACGCGCGACGGGAAGAATCTGGGGTTCATCAATTACCCGTTCATCGCCGCCTTGCAAACGGATACATTGCTTAAATTTCTCCTTGGCTTGTCCACTGGCGATCAAAGCTTCGGCCAGGCTGTGGCCTTCCGCAACGCTTTTTGTTCTTTCACCCAGATAAAACATCCATGCGGAAAGCTCGAGACTCAAATCCCGCAGATCGGCGGGGCCGCCCCCTTCCAGCACTTCTATGCACTCGATGATCTCGTTTGCATGGCCGGCCGTGCATCCCAGCGGCTGATCCATGTCGGTAATCAGCGCGACCACTTTTTTCCCCATGCGTTTGCCGGTTTCAACCATCATTTCCGCGAGACGCACGGAATCTCCTTCACTCTTCATGAACGCTCCGGAACCCGTTTTAACGTCGAGAACCAGCGCGTCGATTCCCTCGGCAAGTTTCTTGCTCATGATGGAAGCGCAAATCAAGCCAATATTTTCTACAGTGGAGGTCGCGTCCCGCAGCGCGTAAATTTTTTTATCCGCGGGAGCGATCTCCGCGGTCTGGCCGATCAGCGCCATGCCGCATTCGCGAAGTACGCGCCGAAATTCTTGCAGAGAAAGCCGCGTGTTAAATCCGGGAATAGATTCGAGCTTGTCGAGTGTGCCGCCGGTGTGACCCAGCCCACGCCCACTAATCATCGGCACCGTAAGCCCACCCGCCGCGACAATGGGTGCTAGGATCAGAGAAGTCTTGTCTCCCACTCCGCCCGTGGAATGCTTGTCTACCTTTTTCCCCGGTAGGTCGGAAAGATCCAGCACTTCGCCGGAATGGAGCATGCTTTCAGTCAGGAAAGTGGTTTCCGAACGGCTAAAACCTTGCAGCCACACCGCCATAAGCCACGCAGCCATCTGATAATCGGGGATTTCGTCGCGTGTGTAGCCACTCACAAGGTAGTCAATCTCTTCGCGAGAATGTTCCCCGGCGTCCCGTTTTTTGCGGATCAAATCTACAACGCGCATGCGAGGGCGGGAGCGTAACACCCGCACTTTGCGGCGTCAACGAATTGCCAGCATGTTTTTTATTTCGGATGTAGGTAGGTGAGGGTTATCAGCGCGGGCACTGCCACGCTGGTGTGAAAAACGCGCTACAGATCCAGCTAGGCCGAAAGCTACGACACCGTTTCCGGCTCATGCGAATGGGGACACCGTACTGCAACGTCGCCGGGGGCGCAGCCCGTGCTGCGCCCCGCTTCAGTCCCGCTTGCTTACTGCTGCGGCGGGGCAGCCGGAGGCTGATTCTGTGCAGCCTGGCTGCTATCAGCGCTGAAAATGCTTACCTGTACGCGACGATTCTTTTCGCGGTCATCCCTGGTCCTCTCCTCATTCAGCGGCTTATCTTTACCCAAGCCAACAATCTGGACGCGGTAAACTGGAATGTTGTGCTGCGCTACGAGGTAGGCCTGAACCGCTTCGGCGCGGCGGCGGCTTAGTTGAAGATTGTGTTCCGGAGATCCGGTCTTGTCGGTGAAACCTTCAATCGCGATGAAATAGCGCTTTAGATTGCCGACTTGACTAGCAGCGAGCTGATCGAGCTGCTGTTTCCCTTCGTCTGTGAGCTTGGCCGAATCGAACTTGAATAAGACGGTCACATCCGCAACGGATTTGTAATCGTCAATATTAGCAATCTTCTCGTTCAATTCGTTGTGCAGATCGGCACGAACCTGCTCGGCTTTTTTCGACGCGGTATCCGCGCGGCCTAGCGCGTCGGTGGCGCGCGCATCGGCGGAATCCGCTTTTTCTGTTGCCGCACTGAGTTTAACTTCGTCCGCCTCTAATTGCTTCTGCGTGTTTTTTAGATTTTTATCCACTTCGCCGAGCTGCTGGTTTACCGGGTCTACTTGGCGAGCCACATACTTCTTCGTGGCGCAGCCCCCCAGCAAGAGCATGCCCGCGACGACGGTTACTTCAATGCTTCGCTTCATGATTCTCCTCCATCAATTGTGTATACCCGTAGCGTAAATCGAACTGTGGACTTGGGCAGAAGCGGGGCTGGTCAGACTCCGGCAGTTGCTCTGGCGGCCACCTAGGGACCTCTACTCCCTTGGCGTCACCACTGATCAAATATTACTGAAAAGGGGCGCAAGTTACTAGAGCGGAACAAACAGTAGCGGGCCGGTTGAAATCGTGTAGGCGGATTGATGTTATGCCCACCATGCGGAGCGAATCGAAGGGCGTCAAGTCCTGGCCTCACACCAAGATATGCTTCAGCACGGCGCCCAATGGATCAGCGACGAGGTCTGCAGCTCTATAAACGGGAGAACCAATTTAGCGGTGGTATACTTGCGCGAATCATTCGGACTTGTGACGGATGATTGCGCAGACGGACGGCCCGACGCCGTGGCCCTTGCGTTTGCCCAGCTTGGGCCGGGCTCCACTGCTGAAAAGCATGCCACCTCGATCGATGGAAAATGGATAAGTACGATCTCATCGTCATTGGCTCCGGGCCGGCTGGCCAGCGCGCGGCCATTCAAGCGGCCAAATTCGGAAAACGCGTCGCGCTGGTGGAGAAGCAGGACGTCATCGGCGGCGCGGCCATCAATACCGGGACGATTCCCAGCAAAACCATTCGCGAAGCGGTCCTGCACCTCTCGGGCTTTCATTATCAGAGCATTTACGGTGTCAACTATCGTGTAAAAGAACAGATCACCATGGAAGATCTGTCTTTCCGCGCGCAACACGTCATCAAGACAGAAATCGATGTAACTCGGGCACAGCTTTCGCGCAATGGCATCGAAGTGCTGACCGGCGTGGCTAGTTTTGTCGACCCTTTTCATGTGCGTGTGACGAGTGCTCGCGGGGAATCCACTTACGAAACGTCCTACATCATCATCGCTACGGGAACGAAACCCGCAATCTCGCCGCTGGTTCCCTTCAACAACCGCACGATTATCAATAGCGATCAAATCCTGCTCATGCCGGAAATTCCCAAAACTTTGATCGTCGTGGGCGGTGGCGTCATCGGCGTGGAATATACCTGCATGTTCGCCACGCTGGGTGTGCGCGTTACGCTCATCGAAAAGCGCCCGCGCCTGCTGGAGTTCGCCGATACCGAGATGGTGGAAGCGCTTTCCTACCATCTGCGCGACAGGCGAGTAACTTTACGGCTCAATGAAGAAGTAGACAGCGTGGAAGAAATTCCCGATAACGGCGTCGTCGCCAATCTAAAAAGCAAAAAGAAAATCACGGGCGAAGCGCTGCTCTATGCCGTGGGCAGGCAGGGCAATGTTGACGAGCTGAATCTCGCCGCGGCCGGCCTCGAAGCGGACAGCCGCGGCCGCATCTGCGTGGATGAAAATTATCGCACTAAGCAACCGCACATCTTCGCGGTTGGCGACGTGATCGGTTTTCCCAGTCTTGGATCGGTGTCCATGGAGCAGGGCCGCATCGCCGCTTCCAACGCTTTTGGCTTGCCCATCCACTCCAACCGTAACCTATATCCTTATGGCATCTACACTATTCCGGAAATTTCCTTCATCGGAAAAACGGAAGAGCAACTTACCGACGGTGGGATTCCCTACGAAGTGGGTGTCGCTTATTTTCGGGAGATCGCTCGCGGACAGATTCGCGGCGACACCACCGGGCGCCTGAAAATTCTCTTCGATCCCGATACTAAGCTGCTCCTCGGCGTGCACATTATCGGAGAAGGCGCGTCGGAACTTCTGCACATCGGGCAGGCGGTTTTTGCGCTGAAAGGCACGGTCGAATATTTCGTCGATACGGTTTTCAATTATCCGACCCTGGCGGAATGCTACAAAGCCGCGGCTTTCAACGGACTCAACAAATTAACCAGGGTGTAAGCCCTGGGATAAGGAAAGTGATCAGGTAAGAATCATGCGCAGGACAGTCGGTGTATTGGTAATGGAACATATCGCAGTTGCTTTGGTGGAGGGCAATAAAATCCTCGGCCAAATGGGCGTCTATCCCGGGAAGGGCGATTCTCCCGACGCGTTGCAAGCCATGCCCGCGAATGGGATCGGCGAATGCCTGAAACAGCAGATCGATGTAATTTTAAAGAGCAGCAAAAACGTTAAGCTGGAAGATATCTATGCCATCGGCTTGGGCTTCCCCGGAATAATTCGCGAAGGGGTGGTGGAAGATTCTCCCAACCTGCAGCAGATGAAGGGATTTCAGTTGCAAGCGGTCTTGGCGTCGGGTGTTCGTATCGGAAATAAAGTTGTACCCGTGCGCGTTTATAACGATGCCGATGCTACCGCCGCCGGAATTGCAGCTACCCGCGGGCAGCTTCACAAATTGAATCGTGTGTGGACGCTCGGAAATGGCGTGGGATATGGCCGGTACCCGTGGAGCGAGGGCGTTTGGGAAGGTGGACATTCCGTGGTTACTCTGGATCCCAAGGAAAATTTTTGCGGGTGCGGAGGGCGTGGCCACCTGGAAGGGATACTTGGATATCGCTCCATGCGCATGCGCTTTCTGGATTTGGAACCGGAAGAAGTATTTACCAACGCCCAGGCTGGCGATGCGCGATGCTCTGAGTTCGTCCTGCTCTGCCATCGCGCGCTAGCGGCGGCCACCGCCACCTCAATTCATATGGAGGGACCCGGCCAGTTCTATATCACCGGGCCAAACTCTAAATTTATCGATATCGGATTGCTGGACCGGACCGTTCACGAAATGGTAAAGATGAGTCCGCTGCAAGGCAGCCGCTTTGAAATTATTCCGCCCAACGACGAGCTTGGCGTGATCGGCGCCGCCGTCAACGCCGAGCGCTCCATTCTTACCTTATAACTGCCTCAAGTAATTTCTCGCCGCGCAACATCGAAGCTACAGCGACTGCTCGACATCCGGCGGAAGCTGCGTGGCGTGGCTGGCGACCACCTTCCACCCTCTGGAGCTGTTTACATAGACGTGGATAACGCGCATCTGGCTGTTAAGCTGGCGCCCTCTGCTAATGGCTCGCGAAGACCACAAGCAAGTGACCACTGCAATCTCATCATAGAAGCGCACTTTAATATCGGAAGCGATGAAGGATTCATATCTGGTGCCCGGAGCTTGCACCGCGTCAATGAACGTGGCTTTATCCACCTGCTGACCATGCGAAAGGGTCCCGCTAAAATCATCGCTGAGCACACGCCTGAAAAACGTCCCGTTGCTCAATTGAATCGCGCGGGCCATCTCGTTCTCCAGAACGAGGATTTCTTGCCGTTGCAATTCGGGATTTGGCGGGGCTTGCTCTTGCGCGTTTGCGACGGGCAGCAGCGCCAAGGCCATCACCACACGCGCCAGCAGTTTACTCATGTCCGCAACGCCTCCATCACACCACCATGGAATCGAACAATCGTCGGGCCGGCGACCGATTTCTGGATTTTACGAGAGGTCCACGCTCTCAGCAATTGTCAGTTGGTAGCCCGTGCTATAGCAGATTATCTGAACACGCGGCGGCAAGTATTACCATTGGAAATAAATAGCTGAGCCACTAAAACAGTATTGTCAGCCTGTACGATAACGCTAGCGCATCAACTATAGATGTAGCTCCAACATACTATCGCGGCACGCTCGTGGGAGACTCGCGCTGATCAATTTCGGCAGCGACTCCGCGCATCTCTTCGTGGATCAGTCCGTTGGTGGCTAGGATTACGCGACCACCGAGTTGGTACGCTCGGCCAGCGAAATCGCTCACGCGCCCCCCCGCTTCTTCCACCAGCAGCACGCCTGCGGCGGTGTCCCATTTCTGCAAGCCAAATTCCCAGAAACCATCAAAGCGCCCGGCAGCCACGCTCGCCAGATCCAGCGCGGCGGAGCCGTCTCGACGCACTCCGTGCGAACACAAAGTGAAATCGTAATAGTAATGAATATTGGGGCTGGCCCGCCGCTTCTGCACAGGAAATCCCGTGCATAGGAGGCTTGTTGAGAGAGTAGGGATTTTCGAAACGTGGATTTTTTTGCCGTTCAGCGTCGCCCCTTCGCCGCGCGCGGCGGCGAAGAGTTCATTATGGATGGGATTGTAGACGACTCCAGCGAGTAGCGTTTCGCGCTGCGTGAGTGCTATCGAAACGCAGAAGCACGGATAGCCGTGCGCGAAGTTTGTAGTGCCGTCGAGAGGGTCGACGTGCCAGCGAAATTCCGAGGCGCTATCGTGGCCCGTGCCCTCTTCAGCGGAAATAGCGTGCTCGGGAAAATAGTTTGCCAGGCCAGCAACGATGGCTTGCTCGGAGCGCGTGTCCGCCTGGGTGACCAGATCGACGTCGCCTTTATAAGCGATTTGCGCGGGGCGTGCAAATTCTTCCCGCAATATTTGGCCCGCTCCCTGCGCGATTTCGATAGCGACTTGCAGATATTTTTTTGTCATCCGGACGTCCCGTGAACAAACCACAACCGTTAATTCCAGGGCCAGCGACGCACGCTCAAATTATAACCGGGTCGGAGGCTCTCTCTAAACCGCGGCCTCCAAATTTACCCAATGCCCTACTGCGCACCGGTGAGATAGGACTTGCGGTGACGGACGTAATAATTCACTGGCACTTTGACTTCGATGCTGCGATAGGTATCCGCCGGTCCGCGCGGATTGGGATAATAGCCCAGGCGGTACTGCGTGCGTAGCTCACGGTCGATACGATCGAAGATGCTGTCCAGCTCGGGTGGCGTGTCGGGAAAGAACATGGCTCCCCCGGTAGCGTCCGTGATGGTTTCGAGGGCGTGTTCCCCTGCGGTGTTGCGGCCGCTTTCGTTTTTCACCGGGCGAACGACGATGGTGTAAAGGAGGGTGCCAGATCGCACAGCTTCTTTGCGCGCCGCATCGAAGTCGGAGCGGCTGGTGGTTTCCCCTGCGTCGGTCACCAGAATAATGGCGCGGCGCCGTTCTCCCGGATGCGCAAGCGCATAGCGGTCGACGCCGGCTCTATCGAGCGCGCGTGCGCCCAAAAAAACAGCGTCATAAATCGACGTCCCTGAGCCTGGCTGAATTTTTCGCACCGCCGCCTGAAGCGTAGACACATTATTGGAAAAGACGGCGTGCTGCGTCACCGTTTCGTCGACGGCGTAGACGGCGAGCCGGTCGCGGGGCCCCAAGACCTGGCGAATGAAACGCGCCGCGGCTTCCTGCTCGAAAGAGAATTCCTTGTGGGCGCTGAGGCTCGAATCGATCATCAGCGCCACGTCCAGCGGCAGTTGAGTTTCGGCTTCAAAGACATCAATCTTCTGCGGCATGCCTTCTTCGAAAATTTGAAAATCGTTAATCGTCAAGTCGGGTGCCGGCCGATTGTTTTCGTCCAGGACGCTAGCCAAAACGGTGACCAAATTGACGTTTACGCGGATGCGGCTGCGTTGTGCCGGCGTTTCCTGGCTATTGTCTGCGGCCGGAGCTTTATCGGAGGCGGTGCTGTCTGACTTAGCCTTTTGCGCCCAGGGCGGCCGGTTGGACTTTTCCTTCGACGTTGTCTTTTCCTGCGATGTTGTCGTTTCCTGAGACACTGCCATTCCCACGAAGATACCCAGAACCATCGTCACGGGTAGTACAGCTGTCACGAGAAGCACAGCGCTGAGGCCAGACGATGTCTTTAGCATGAGATATGGTGAACGCAGCGCAGTTTTCCTTTATGCAGTTACGCGGCGTCCGACAGTTAGGATGCAGGTTTGGCCTGCGGTGTCGCCGCAGGCATGGGAGGCAATTCGCCTTCGGCCCAGATGGCACCGTCCTCGAAATATTCCTTTTTCCAGATCGGCACGGTGCGCTTCAGCGTATCGATGGCAAAGCGGCAAGCATCGAAAGCCGCGGAGCGATGCGGCGCGCTCACGGCGATGAATACGCTAGTCTCGCCTATTTGCAGGCGTCCAAGGCGATGCACGATGGCCACGCAATGGATTGGAAAGTTGGACCGTATATGCGCGCCGATTTCCCGGATCTTCGCGAGCGCCATGGGTTCATACGCTTCATAATCCAGGTATAAAGTGCGCCTACCATGGGATTCATTGCGGACAAATCCGTCGAACGTCACAATGGCGCCATCTTGGGCGCCACGAATCTTGCTGATATAGGCCGACGGATCGATAGGACTGCTCACCAGTTGGAAAATATCATCATCCAGGCCGGAGGAAGAACCGTTCATCGCGGGGCCGGAACGCTCAAGAGGCTCTGGCGGTGTCATGGTCGTCTTTACCCGCCGCTTACGGGCGGAAGAAAAGCGATTTCGTCGCCGCCACGGAGAGCGGTACTCCACGAAGCGAATTCCTGGTTGCGCGACGCCACCAGAGAAGCACGATACCGTGCGAGTTCAGGAATACGCGTGACGTACTGCGCAAAAAGATTTTCGATGGAGGTGCCATCGGCGATTTCCATGGAATCTTCGCCGCGGCCCAGAATTTCTTTCAGGCGCCCGAAGAACAGCACCTTGACGCGGAAGTTCTGTGAAACACTTGGCACAATCAGATTGTAACCCGCGCAAAGAAATGTGCCTAGTTCTCCAGTTTTAAAATGCTAAAGTGGGCGCGATGAAAATTCTAGTTACCGGCTCGACGGGTTTGGTCGGCACAGCGCTCGTGGCCGCGCTGACGCTCGACGGGCATACCGTGTGCCGTTTGATTCGTCCGGGCACTAAAAAGATCACCGACCTCGCCAAGGGCTTCGATGTGGAGTGGAATCCAGTGACGGGAGAGCTAGGAGGTGCCGCGGTCGGCGCGGACGCGACTGTGAATTTGGCGGGGGCGTCCATCGCGGGCGGTCGGTGGACAGCGGAACGCAAAGAATTGTTACGTTCAAGCCGCGTGGATACCACGCGGGCGCTGGTGGCTGCGCTAGCCAAAATGAACGCGCGGCCAAGCGTGCTGGTATCAGCTTCGGCAATCGGATATTACGGCAATCGGGGAGATGAATTGTTGACGGAAAACGGCAACGCGGGCTCTGATTTTTTGGCGGGCCTGGCGCGCGCCTGGGAAGCTGAAGCGATGACAGCCGAAGTGTTGGGAATTCGCGTCGTGCGCACGCGGTTTGGGATCATTCTGGCCAAACATGGCGGAGCATTGCCGCAAATGATGTTGCCCTTCAAACTCGGCTTCGGCGGGAAGCTGGGGTCCGGGCAGCAGTGGCTGTCCTGGGTAACGCTCGCCGATGTCGTGGCCATTGTCCGCCGGGCGCTGACTGACCATGGCCTGCGCGGCGCGATAAATGTGGTGTCGCCGCATCCCATACGCAACGCCGACTTCACCAAAGCGCTGGCCAAGGCCATGCACCGGCCAGCAATTTTTCCTGCGCCGGAGTTTGCCTTGCGGCTGGTGCTGGGCGAAATGGCCGACGCACTGCTATTGTCCAGCCAGCGCGTTGTGCCGCAACAGCTTGAGCAGTTAGGTCACAAGTTTCTCCATGCCGATCTAGCAATTGCCTTATCCGCTGTCCTCCATGACGCATGATCCAAATTAGTGCCTCATTTCAAAACCGTCAGTGTCACTTCCACTTTTAGCACTTTTCCGTTTAGTGGGTCGGTGGCCATCGTACTCTCAATGGTTTGTCCATCACGAAGCCCAAGATCGAGGTCCGAGCGGAACTGGCGAATCACCGGTTGTTTGAATTGTTCCGCATGTGAATCCGGCATCCCCGATCCGCTCTTCTCAGTGGGCACCATTATCTCGCCATCCACCCACGATCGTTCCAAGGTCAACTGTAGCTGAAAGTGACCGTCCTCTTGCCGCACACCCCGGCAATCTACGTTCGTGCCGACATCGATATATTGCATTCCAGGCCCTGCGTATACAGGTACGCGACTCCCGATCCGCAATTTTGTCCACGGATTAACCACGTCAGGAGTCTGGGCCATATTTACGTACACGGTGTAGGGCAAACTTTTAACTTTCTTTTCGCCTTCAAACTCAATGAAAACTATCTGCACTTTAACGGGCGTGCGGTTCGTATCAGCTTTGACCTTGGTTTTGGCTCTTTCCTCCGCTTTGGCTCTTTCTTCCGCTTTGACTTTATCTTCCGCTTTGGTCTCCTGCGCCACGCAACATGGCGACACAATCGCTAGTGTCAACAAGCTCATGCACAGAATAGAAGCTTTTCTCATTTCTTCCCTCCAGATCGTGAAATATTCGCTGCATCTTACTGCGCATCTCCCGGAGGCCTGCTAAGTTCTGCATGTCCGTCCAGTGGTTGCATGGCGAGTTCCGCAATCTTCAGAGGCTCCACGGTTAGAGCCTCCTCGCTCCTTTTAGCGATAGGCCTCGTCAAAGCCACAGCGACTTCCTTGCGCTGCTCCATGGCAGAAACGAACCGATAAAACGCCTCGCGCTCTTCCGCAGGCACGAGCACTTCCGGCTGGCGCCGAGTGCCTGGGCGCCGTGCTTTATTTGTGGTGTGCCCTCGAAAGCGCGGAGCCGATTGGACGGGAGGCAGTGATGCGGGCGCAAACTGCGTACCGATCTCTTTTTGCGCTGCTTGCAAAGTTTTCATTTGGAGCGGCGCCCCTCGATTTTGCGTAACCTTTGATCGCCAGGTCGGAAGCATGATTGCAAATAGGAGAGCTGCCGAGAGTGCCGCGAGAGTCGACGCAAAAATCCATTTAGGTTTCGGCATCTCTGCACAGCTCGCCGCCTCTGCTTCACTAAGACGCGCGCGAATGCGCGGCAAAAACGACGGCGATATTTCGGCGCTGGCGGTTTTCCTTATGCCGGCGTCGATCGCAGCGAAAACGAATTGTTTGTCGGCGAAAGCGCTGTGGCAAATCGCACAGGTCTCCAGATGAGCGCGTAACGCGCCTCTTGGCGCGGCACCCCGTGCGGCAGTTTCGCTTAGTGCTTCTTTATACGGTTTACAGGTCATCGCAATTTCTCCGCTAATTGCTTACGCGCGGAAAATAACCGGGACTTTACGGTGCCCACCGGAACACCAAGCATCTTCGCGACCTCTTCCAGCGAATAGCCTTCCATCGCCGTGAGCAGCAGAACGAAGCGTAATTTTTCAGGCAACGCATCTACAGCACCGTCCAAACGCGCCTGGAATTCGCTGGAGGCCGCCAAGTCTTCGGCCGTGGCCACCGGTGGCCGGTGTACCGGTTGCGACCATAGCGTTTCGCGCTTTTCGCGGCGCTTCGCGGAGCGCACGCGATCCAGCGCTAGGCGAAACGTGATGCGCACCAGCCATGCACGAAACCGGTCGCGGTCGCGCAGGCGTTCGAACCGCCGGTAAGCACGCAGGAGCGCTTCCTGGGCAACATCCTCGGCATCGGCGGTGTTGCGCAGTACGCCTCGCGCCACCCGATAAGCCAGCGGTCCGCATTCTGCGAGGCGCTCTTCAAACTCGCGTCGTGTGGCCGCCAACGCGGCCTCGCGCCACCACTCCCTTTCCGCCGTGCGACCTGGCTGGATCAGAACCAGCTCCTGCATGCTGCCTTTCGTGCGAGCCAAGAGCGCTCGGCCTCCCCGTACAACTGCCAGACGTCGCAGTGCGGCGTTTGGTTCAGTAATGATCAAGCGCATAAACCTCGGCAACGCCGGATTTGCACAGAATAGCAGCAGCAAAGACCAGACCTGGATGAGACGCCTCGCCTTCGCCTCCTACCGGAAAATGGGAGCCTGTTAAGTCGAGTCGGCAGCGCAGGTCGTCAAGGTCAAATTCATCGGCCATGGTCTCGATAGCCTACGAAAAGCGTGACCGCGCCCAACTTGGAACAGTTCCAATATGGTCCAATGGGTAACGATAATCTGCCAACACGATTCCCCTATATTTTGCATCGCGCATCGCCGGCCGGCAGAGCCTACGTGGCGCAGGTTTCATCACCAGCAGCGGTCAACCGGACCGGACACAACAAATGGTCGTTTGGCGCGGATCGACGTGGGTGGACCAGGCGTGCCTACGGCGGAGGGAGTTCAGGTGGGCGATTCCGAGGCGCACGCCTTACAAGTGTACGGTCCTAGGATGACGGTTTGCCGACCGCAAGATCAAGGCGTGGCTTGGGAGCGAAGACAACTCCCAGCGCGATGGCGAAAATCGCAAAGCCGAAAATGTTGCGATTTCTTGTGGGCATATTTTCCTCCCGATTTTCGAGGTGTCGATATCAGCCCACTCGGGCGCCTATCTGCGACGGGCTTTGCCGAGCAGGCGCAGAATTTCGAGATACAACCAGATGAGCGTGACCATCAAGCCGAAGGCGCCGTACCACTCCATGTATTTCGGCGCGCCGTTATGGACGCCGGTTTCAATCATGTCGAAGTCCAGGACGAGATTAAGCGCGGCGATAACGACGACGAAAAAGCTGAAGGCGATGCCCCAAGGACCGCTCTGATGGATCATCGGCACTTGGATGTGGAAAAACATTCCCAGGATCATTTCGACGAAATACAAGAGCGCGATGCCGCCGGTCGCGGCGAGTACGCCGATCTTGAACTTTTCAGTGGCACGGATCACGCCGCTCTTATAAACCAAGAGCATTACAAAAAGCGTGCCAAAGGTAAGGCCGACGGCTTGGATAGCGATTCCGGGATACGAGCGCTCGAAAATGGCGGAGATGCCGCCGAGGACGAGACCTTCGAGTAGCGCGTAAATTGGCGCGGTGACAGGAGACCACTCTTTTTTGAAAATGGTGACGAGCGCCATGATGAAGCCGCCAACAAGTCCACCCATCATCCAGGGCAGCGCCTCGTCGGGCGTATTCGAATGCGACATGCCCCAAGTCCACGCGGCGGTGGCGACGACGCAGAGCAGGAGCAAACCGGTCTTATTGACCGCGCCCTGCAGGGTCATGGCCTCGCCGGTGACGACCTGGCCTTTGAAGACCTTTTCATTGAGCGCGGGGTTGGAAGTGCGCATTAAATTTGGCATATACGGTGTCTCCAGCTCATGGAATTAGTAGGTTGCAGCTATAGGTTCAGAGAAAGTCGAAACAGTTGGTAGCGCTAACGGGAATCGAACCCGTATTTCGGCCTTGAAAGGGCCGCGTGCTAACCGTTGCACCATAGCGCCGTCGGTGGAAGAACTGCAACGCTACTAGGATAAGGAAAATCGCCAGGTTTCACAAGGAAAGCAGGCGCATACGATTTTGCGTGGTGCGGGGGATGGCAGATTTCTCCAGCTAATCCTGGCGGTCCTTAAACTCCTCGTGCCAGGCCATTTGGATGGCTTCGAGTTTGGATTCGTTGGAGGCGGCGGGATCGCCGGAGAAACCGGGAAGTTCGACGATCCACTTGTGCATGTCGGTGAAGCGGACGGTGAGCGGATCGGTGTCCGGGTATTTGTCGGTGAGAGCGATGGCGATATCCTCGAAATTATCCCATGAAAATGTTGGCGGCATCGTTGCTCCTTGACGGTGAAAGCGGGGAATCACTCGAACTCTCGTCCCGCACTACGTTAGAGGAGATATTGCCTCGCGAACCGCGGACGTCAGTGATCGGCTTCCTTGGCGTAATTTTTGTTCCACTCAGGAATTTCAACCACGATGTCGGTGGTGCCGTCGGGCACAGTCTGGCAACCAAGACGTGACTTGGGCGTGATGCCAGGCGCTTCATCGAGTTCGTCCAGTTCGGCGTCGGTTGCTTCGTTGCAAGACTCGAGGCCTTCCTTCACGACGACGTGGCAGGTGGAGCACGCGCAGACTCCGCCGCAAGCGTGATCGAGCCCCGCTTTTATGCCCTCGGAAATGTCGAGGATGCTGCCGGGCAGGCCGTTATGGCCGTAAGGAATTTTTTCCGGGTCGACTTCAATGGTTTTACCGCTGGGAAGAAAGGTAACTTTATATTTCTTCGTGGCGGGTTTGTATTTGACTTCTTCAATGTAAGGGTTACTTCCGCCCATGTCGTGATTCCCTCCCTCAATCGCTCGCCACTTGCCACGAAGACAGATTCCTCGCTTCGCTCGGCATGACGTAAAACTTATTGCCAGGGCTGTGTATATTTCAAAATTAGGCCGGCGTTACTCCTCGACTCAGTTCCCTAAATCTAATTCCCTAAATTTAACCCCAAAAACTTAACACCACTTCTGTTGACGCGGCATTAGCTTGGTCCTGCGATCTTCAGACCTCGGCGAGCTTGCGGCCCGCGAAGGCAGTAGAGGCTGCAGAGTTCATGAGCAATTCCGCCAAATGCTCGGTGACGCGATTCAGCTCATCGATACGGTTGCGAATGAGCTTGTAATCGATGCCGGCGACAGCTTCTTTCAGCCCGGTGATTGCGACGTCAATTGCGGCACGTTCTTGAGGCAACAGCTCCTTTACTTCCCGATTGGCGAGGGCCTTCGCCGTAGCCGCCAAGATGGACTCCGATTCCGTGCGCGCCTCGATTAGTTGGCGCTCCGCGAAGTCCTGCTCCGCGTATTCGATGGATTCCTCAAGCATGCGCTCGATTTCGGAATCGTTGATGCCGTAACTCGGCTGAACTTCCACAGAGTGTTGTTCGCCGGTGCGCAGATCTTTCGCTTCGACTTGCAGGATACCGTTAGCGTCGATGATAAATTTTACCTCGATGCGCGGCCAGCCTGCAGGCGCGGGAGGAACTTTCAAGGTAAAGCGAGCGAGTGAGCGGCAGTCCTTGGCCAGTTCGCGTTCGCCTTGCACGACGTGGATGTCTATGCCGGTCTGGTTATCGACGCCGGTGGTGTACTGCTCCTGCGCGCTCGCGGGAATCGTGGAGTTGCGTGGAATAATTTTCGATACAGCGCCGCCGTAAGTCTCGATGCCAAGCGACAGCGGCGTGACATCCAGCAAGAGCATGTTGCTGACGCCTTGGTCCAGGATATTGGCTTGCACGGCGGCGCCCAGCGCAACTACTTCGTCCGGATTCAATTCAACGTGCGGTTTTCGATTGAAAAATTCCTGCACGGTACGGCGAATTAACGGAGTGCGGGTGGTGCCACCGACGAGTACGACGGCCTCGATTTGTTCGGGCGCGAGATGCGCATCCGCGAGGGCTTGCTTAACGGGCGCCGAGGTGCGGCTAACGATGGGCTGAATGAGCGCTTCGAAGGTTCCCCGTGTAAATTCGTAAGCGAACACAGCGCCATTGGGCAACGGAAAACGAAGCGTTGCCGATTCTTTCGTGGAGAGTTCGTGTTTTACGGCGATGAGCGCTTTGCGCAGTTCCTGAGCCAGCTCGCCATGTGGAGAAAAGTCAATGTTATCGTGCTGGAGAATCCGTTCGTGAACGAAGGCCTGAAGCAGATTGTCGAGGTCATCTCCACCCAAATGCGTGTCGCCATTGGTGGAAAGAACCTGATAGATGTCGCCCTCGGTGGTGGAGATCAACTTGAGGACGGATATATCAAAGGTGCCGCCGCCAAGATCATAAACGGCGACGCGGCCACGCTGCTTTTCATGCAGACCGTAGGCGAGCGCCGCGGCGGTGGGTTCGTTGACCAGGCGGAGTACTTCGAGGCCGGCGATCTTGCCGGCATCCTTGGTGGCCTGGCGCTGGGCATCGTTGAAATAAGCCGGGACAGTGATCACCGCGCGGTCGACGGTACCGCCGAGGTAGGCCTCGGCCCAATTCCTGAGTTCACGCAGGATGAAAGCTGAAATTTCTGGAGGAGTAAAGATTCGGTCGCCCAGCAAGACGCGGATAACATTTTTGCTGGCGGGATCGATGCGAAATGGAAAAAGCTTTAACTCATTTTCCACGTCAGCGGGACCACGGCCCATCAATCGTTTCACGGAATAGATGGTGCGCTCTGGCTGAGTGAGCAGGCGGCGTAGCGCTGCTTCGCCAACGATGACGCTGCCATCCGGGTCGAGGCTAACGACTGAGGGGCAAAGTGTCTGTCCGTAAGGCCCAGGAATACACTTCGGCTGACTCGTCCGCGAGTCAATGCACGCGACGAGACTATTGGTAGTTCCTAGATCGATGCCGACAATGTGACCCATGTTGGTACTCGTAAGCGACTATTGTTAGAGCAATTCTTTCGCGACGTTGACGACCAGGTTGCGGATGTAAGCACGACGGTTCAGCAGCTCATTCAACCGCACCATAATGGCTTTTCGATCGGCATCGCTAGCGTTGGCGTCAAGTGCCGCGTCCCACTGACGCGCAGCACTTTGCAGTTCGCTATCCACTTCCGCCAGCTTTTGCTGGAAAGTTTTTTCAGCAGTTTCGAGCCGGGCTTTCAAGGAAGCGAGATTGCCGCCAGCGGATTTTGCTTCGCGTAATTCATCGAGTGATTCGTTCAGCTCGAAGACTTCTTCCAACAGTTCTGGAGGAGCCTGCTGCTTTTGCTGGCCTTCTTTGCGCATTCCTTCGATGGCCAACAGGTACTCGACGCGTGCTATAGGATCGCGAAGAACACGGTAAGCATCGTTTAATTGCGAACTCCGTTCGAGCGATAGCTCTCTTTCTCTTTCAGAGGCATTTACGAATTTATCTGGATGCAGTTTCCAGCTAAGCTGCAAGAACTTCTGTTCGATGAGATCCATCTCAATCCACAACTTGCGAGGGAAACTCAAGAAAGTGAAGTAATCGGTGTCCGCCGGAAGAGGCTGAATTTTCCCGCAGGCCGGGCAGAATTCTTCGCGGTCGATTTGCGCGTTGCAGCTCCAACAAATCGCAGCAGATGCCGTAGCTCGCGTTGGTGTACTCATGTTTGCATCACACTTTTGGGTCGCGTTGCAAAAAGCCATTCTGGCCGAGCATAAAAAAAGTGGCTGGCGGATGCGGCTGCCAACCACTTGTCAGGCGCGCAAAGAGAGAACAGACAAAAATGTCTGTCCCACTACGCCGTAAATGAGCTGCCGCAGCCGCAGTTCCGCGCCGCGTTGGGGTTCTGAAACACAAATCCCTGGCGCATGAGCGTTTCTTCGTACTCGAGCGTTGTGCCGCTGAGATAAAGCAAGCTCTTGGGATCGACAAAGATCCGGGCGCCGTGCTCCTCGAAAACTTTATCGCGGTCGCGAGCGTGGGTGTCCAAGCGCATGGCGTAGGAAAGGCCGGAGCAGCCTCCACCTTGGATGCCGACGCGCAGGCCGCCCTGCTCGGAGGAAACGCCGTCCTTCTCAAGCAGTGCGCGGATTTTTTGCGCCGCGCGCTCGGTCAAGTGGATGACCGCTGTGGTGGTTTTAGTTTCAACGGTTGTAGCCATAAACAAATACCTATCAATTCCTCGAATAATATAAATGGGTCAACGGCTCACCTGTAGCTAAGTCTGGCGGCCACCTGAAAACTCCGAGCCTCCCACTAAAACTAGTGGGCAGCTTTTTCGGTCACAGGCATTTCGACGCCGTGCTTCTTCTTCCAGTCGCCGATGGCCGCTTTGATGGCGTCTTCGGCAAGCACGGAACAATGAATCTTTACCGGCGGAAGGGCGAGCTCCCGCACGATGTCCGTATTCTTGATCGAAAGCGCTTCCGCAACGGTCTTGCCTTTGACCCATTCGGTGGCCAGGGAAGAGCTGGCAATCGCGGAGCCGCAACCGAAGGTTTTGAACTTGGCTTCTTCGATGATTTGCGTATCCGGATTGATCTTCATCTGCAGCTTCATGACGTCGCCGCATTCCGGCGCGCCCACCAGCCCCGTGCCCACGTTGGGGTCTTCTTTGGGAAGGCTGCCGACGTTGCGGGGATTGTTGTAATGTTCAACCACTTTTTCGCTGTATGCCATTAGCTATTGCTCCTTGCCAAATTGACGAGATTTCCGAAACCCGCGCTCTTTACGGCTTTCTCGGAAAGCGAAACGTTGGGCACGGATGCCGAACGGCCCGCAGTAAGCTGTCGAAGAGCGTCCTTGATAAAGTCCGTCCCAACGCCCAGCAATTTCAGGAAGGCGCGAACCTGCTGCAATTCGTGGAATGAACGCTCTCCTGCAGCGGCGGCGTCTTCTCCTTCGCCCCCATAGGGGACAAAAGTCACTCGAAACGCGGCGCCGGTTCCGCCAATCGAGCGATGAATTCTGATTGTTCCTTCGTTTGCCATGTTTAACCTTCCAATTTTTAGGCTGTCTGCCATTTCATTTTTGAGATGTCGATACCTTCCTTGGCCATCTCGTAGAGCGGTGATAGCTCGCGCAGCTTAGTGACGACCACGGCCATCTTGTCGATGACGTAGTCGACTTCTTCCTGCGTGTTAAAGCGGCCGAGGCCGAAGCGGATTGACGTGTGTGCCAAGTCTTCGCCAACCCCTAGTGCTTTGAGTACATAGCTAGGCTCCAGGGTTGCCGACGTACAAGCCGATCCGCTGGAAACAGCAATATCATTAATGCCCATAAGCAGCGATTCGCCTTCAACGTAAGCAAAGCTCATGTTCAAGTTGTTCGGCAGGCGATGCTCCCAAGAACCGTTAATGAACACTTCGTCCAACTTGGCTTCCAGACCTGCCTTTAGGCGATCCCGCAGCCCGCGGAGACGCTCCGCTTCCTGCGGCATCTCTTTTTGTGCGATTTCGCAGGCTTTGCCAAGACCCACGATGCCCGGAACGTTTAGCGTCCCGGAGCGCATGCCGCGTTCGTGTCCCCCGCCGTCCACAATGGCGGAGAGTTGCACGCGAGGATTGCGGCGGCGCACATACAGAGCGCCAACACCCTTTGGACCATAAATCTTGTGGCCGCTGAGGGCCAAGAGGTCGATATTATCTTTCTGCACGTCGACGGGAATCTTGCCAACAGCTTGCACGCCATCGACAGCAAAGAAAATGCCGCGTTCCTTGGCGATCTTGCCGATTTCCGCCATGGGGTTGATCACGCCAATTTCGTTATTGGCGTACATGATGGTGATCAAAATCGTTTTTGGCGTAATGGCTTTGCGCACGTCCTCAGGATCGACGCGGCCATCCTTCTGCACCGGCAGATAGGTAACCTCGAATCCGTACTTCTCCAGACGCTTGCAGGTATCCAGCACGGCTTTGTGCTCGATGGCCTGGGTGATGATGTGATTCCCTTTATCGCGGTACATTTCCGCGATGCCCTTGATCATCAAGTTGTCTGATTCCGTGGCGCCACTGGTGAAGATAATTTCTTTTGGCGTGGCGTTAATCAGCGAAGCGATCTGCTGGCGAGCGGTTTCCACCGCTTCTTCCCCAGCCCAACCGAAAGCATGATTGCGGCTGGCAGCATTGCCGAATTTATCGGTGAAATACGGCAGCATCGCATCCAGGACGCGCGGATCCACCGGCGTGGTAGCGTGGTTGTCCATGTAAATCGGTAGTTTTACAGCCATTTATCTATCTCCTAAGTCCGCAATGCCACAAGGGCGGGCTCATGCAATTCTTCACTCATCTGAGAAATCGTGACTGTACTAAGAACGTTTAGAATGCTTTCATTCACGCGACGCAAGGGCTCGCGAACCGAACACTTGTCCGTGGCGTCGCAATTCCCATGGCCTGTTACGCATGACGTGATAAGAACCGGTCCATCTATCGCGGAAATCACGTCCAGCGCGCTGATTTGACTCGGCTCTTTGGCAAGTTGATAGCCCCCGGCCGAGCCGTGCTTGGCCGCGACTACACCTTCACGTGCCAACCTCTGCAGCACTTTAGCCATAAGAGTAGGAGAAATACCGTACTCTTCGGCGATCTCACTGGCACTGCAGGCGTGCTGCTGGCGATGCCGCGCCAAGTGCTTGACGGCAATCAAGCCGTAGTCGGCCTTCTTGGAAAGTTTAAACATGCCCCAGAAAAACATCCTCAGTTGCAGATATACGACTTAATTAGTCGCAATTCGAGTTTAGTCTTTCTTCTCCTAAAAGTCAACGCGCTCCAACACAGGGTAAAGCCTGTGTTTCGTGCAGATTGTAGAATACGACTGCGTTAGTCGTACATGCAGCTCAAAACCATCCAACGGTAGTTATTTGACACTCATGCGCTGAAATCCCAGGTGGAATGGCGGGTTTTAACCGAGTGCATGGAGCGTGATACCCTACGCAATTCCGAAAGAGGGACCATTATCGATGAGCCGGGCCCAGATCCAACTCCGCACCATCCTTTTCATCCTATTGCTGCTGCTCAGTACCGCGGAGGTACCTAGCTGGGGCCAGTCAAACTCCCGAACTCCCAACCGGAAAACGACGCGTTCGCGTAAGAGAGCCAGCCATAAGCCACCCAAAGATGACAACGTCGTTCTGGTTGGCGCAGGAGATATTGCCGGGTGCAGGGATTTATTGGGTGCGGAGGCGACGGCGAAGCTAATTGAACAAATACCAGGCACCGTTTTCGCCGCAGGTGATTTAGCTTATGAAAGGGGCACGGCGGCAGAGTTCACAAATTGTTATGAGCCTACTTGGGGACGCTTCAAGGAGCGTACGAAACCCGCGTTAGGGAATCACGAGTATGGAGAGCAAGGGGCGGCCCCATATTTCAAATACTGGGGCGATCAAGCGGGTCCGGTGGGCAAAGGCTATTACAGCTATGAGTTGGGTGTCTGGCACATCGTGGTATTAAACACAAATTGCGATGCTCCAAACTTAGGAGGGTGCGCCGTAGGCTCCGCGCAGGAGACCTGGCTGAAACAAGATCTTGCAGAGCACGCGAACGACTGCATCCTGGCATACGGCCACCATGCGCTCTTCAGCAGCGGAATATTTCGGAGACATGCGATTCATCCGGAACTGAAGCCCCTGTGGATGGACTTGTACGCGGCTCATGCGGACCTGGTACTTGCCGGGCACGAGCATTCCTATGAGCGGTTTGCGCCGCAAGATCCCAACGGCAATGCCGACCCCGAACATGGAATTCGCGAGATTGTGGCGGGAACGGGCGGACGAAGTCTCGATCTGCTGGGGTTCGCAACACCAAATAGCGAAGTAAGAAATTGGGATTCGTTTGGTGTGCTGAAGCTAACGCTTGCGCCGGGAAAATATACGTGGGAGTTTATCCCCGCAAAAGGCTGGACCTTCCAGGATTCCGGTACGGGTGTGTGCCACAACCGCGCGGTAGCGTTGCCGTGAGTGGAGTTACCCGTTTTAACAAAATTATTGTTTCGCGGCGAAACAACTTCCGGTCACGGAAGCTGCTTCGACAAGCTTTTGTACCGCGGGCGCGGGAGTCAGCAAAAGCTGAGACTTGGGTTTTTCGGCTTGCTGAACTTTAGCCAGCTGTTCTGTCTTCCACGAATCGGGCGCAGGTTCGCCCTTCGCGATGCTATCGAGGGCGGCAAGGCCAGCAGCGCCAATCGCGGCCAAATCCTGCGAAGTCAGGATAATTTCTTTTACGAAAAAGGATCGCTGTGCGAGCGGTTGCAACTTAGCATCGTTGTCGCGCCAGAACGTTAATTGTGCGCGCAATTTCGCTACTGTGTCCGCGTCGTGGCACGATGCCGCGAGAAATTTATCCACTAGTTCGGCGAATCGCCGGCCGGTGTTGCTTTCCAGCGGCACTGCATCCACCAAACGATTCAACGGCGTAGCACTGGTGGCCGGCGCCGGTGCGGTTTGTTCGCGGGAGTAGTCCTTCACGGGTTCTACAACTTCCGCAAGAGTCTTCAAAGCAGCAAATTCCTCCGGGCTAGTTGGGCCGGCGAGGCGGCGCAGCATGCGCCCATAATAAGTTCGGTGCGTGAGCCGGAGCCAATCGAGTTGCGCGTTAATCGCGTCCAGCCGGGCATACATGGACGCAGGGTCACGTACTTCCTGCGGAGACCACAAGCGCTCCGCGATCGCGGCATTGCGCGGCCAGATGCGTGAATCGATATTTTCCGGGGCCACATATTCCGACCACATGCAGGCTTCGCCGCCGAGTATGCGCTGCTTTTCCGCGGGCGCAAGATTGGCCGCGGCATCGCCCAGAGGGTCCACCGCGTAGTGCCGGGCCGCAGACCAGCCGAGATCGAGGTAGTAGCCGTTGGAAAGAATTCCGCGATAGCCCTGTTTCGCGGCTTCAGCAAGGGAGGCTTGCCCGCGCCATGATTGAATGACGATATCCTTGGGCAAAGCGGGATCCAACACTTCGTCCCAGCCGATCATGGTTTTGCCATGTTTGCTGACGATCGCTTGCAGGCGCTTATTGAAATACAACTGCAAACCCCGATTGTCTTTTAGTTGGTGTGCGCGGATGAATTCCTGAACTTTTGAATTGGCGTCCCACTGCTTGCCATTTACTTCATCACCGCCGACATGGAAGAAGTGATCTGGAAAAAGTTTTGCCATCTCCGCGATAAATTGATCGAGAAATTTGTAGGTTTTTTCATTGGTGGGATCGATCGCCGGATCAAATACGCCCCACTGCCGCTCAATCTGGTAAGGACCTGGCGCGCTGGCCAGCTCGGGATGGCCCACAAACCACGCGGTGCTGTGACCCGGCATATCGAATTCAGGCACTACGCGAATGCCGCGGTCTCTAGCGTAGGCGATAAGGTCGCGGATTTCGTCCTGCGTATAGTAAAGGTTGTCGGAACCCATCTCATGCAGTTTGGGAAATTTCCTGCTCTCTGCTCTAAAACCCTGGTTTTCGGAAAGGTGCCAGTGAAAGACGTTCATCTTTACGGCTTCCAGGCCATCCAGGTTGCGCTTGAGTACGTCCAAGGGGATAAAATGACGCGCGACGTCAATCATCAATCCGCGCCACGGGAAACGCGGCGTGTCCTTGATAGAGAAGGCGGGCACGGCAAAACCTTCGGACGAAACGCTCACCAATTGTAGAAATGTCTGCAGACCGCGCAACGTGCCCAGCGTGGTCGGCGCCGTCAGGGTCGCACCGGCTCCCGTCACTTCCAATGCGTAGGATTCATCCTCGCCAACTTCTTGCACGGCCTTACTATCGTGATCGCTGCGAATCACCAGGGTCGCTTTCGCGCCATTCACCGGTTTCCGGGAAATAGGAAGGGCTGTCTGCCGCGCAAGTTGTTGTAGGAAACGCTCTGTAGCGCGCTGCACCCGCGCATCCGAAAAACCCGTCAGCGCCACTGAAAATGAGGAGTCCACCAGAAGATTGCCGGTCCCCGGTTGCACGCTCGATGGAACGGGCATGAGCGTAAGTGTGGGCGGCTGTTGCGCACCGGAAAACTGCGGCGAGAACAAAGCTGCAAAAGCCAACATGCAACAGCCTCTCTTAAATCGATTCAAAGCCATTGTCTATACTGCTCCTGAAGAAAGAAAGTGGTCTTCACGCTCCCGCATACTGTCATACCCAGAACTTCTTACGAAGCAGATTCCTGCGGCGTGGAGCCACCTTGGCTGGTAGTACGCCGGTTAGCGGGCAAAGTTTACAAAGCGCCGCTTCACCGCCATGAGTTAGAATGTGACATGTTGTTCTAGCATGAAAACGTCTATCGCCATCTATCCCGGGTCGTTTGATCCGGTAACCAACGGCCATCTCGACCTGATCGAGCGTGGCCAGAAAATGTTTGACCTAGTAATCGTGGCGGTGTTGCAAAATGTTGAGAAGCAACCGCTGTTTACGGTCGCAGAACGCGTGGAGATGTTGCGCGAGGTAACCAAAAGCTGGCCAGGCGTGGAAGTAGACATCTTCAAGGGCTTGCTGGTGGATTATGCGCGCAAACGCGGAGCGGGAGTGATTTTGCGCGGGATCCGTGCGGTTTCCGACTACGAATATGAATTACAGATGGCGCTCATGAATCGCAAGCTGGAGCCGAGACTGGAAACGGTATTCATGTTACCGGGCGAGCCTTATAGTTATTTGAGTGCAAAGCTGGTGCGGGAAATAGCTCAATTGGGCGGCCCGTTGACAGACCTTGTGCCGCCGGTTGTAGAGCACCGGTTGAGGGCGAAGATTTCGTAAGCATTCGAAGAGAACAAGGAGAAAGCGTGCAACTGACGGAGCGCATCAATCGCATACAAATCTCGCCGACGGCTGCAGTCATCGCTGAAGCGGAAAAACTGAAAACGCGCGGCGTGGATGTCGCGGACTTTGGGCCGGGCGAGCCCGACTTCCCAACTCCGGATCACATCAAGAGGGCGGGGATTAAAGCGATTGAGGAAAACAAATCGAAATATACCGCCACAGGCGGCATTATGCCTCTGCGCGAAGCGATCTGCGCGTGGCACAAGCGGGAACTAGGTTCCCAGTATGAGACGAAGGAGTGCATCGTCAATGTGGGCGGCAAGCACGCCATCTTTAACGTGGTGAGCGTTCTGATTCAAAAAGGGGATGAAGTAATCATTCCAGCGCCGTATTGGGTGAGCTTCCCGGACATCGTAAAGTACGCGGGCGGGACGCCGGTGTTTGTGGAAACCAAGCCGGAAGATGGCTTCAGCGTAAAAGCATCGACGATCGAAAAAGCCATAACCCCTACGACGCGTATGCTGATCCTGAATTCGCCAAGCAACCCTACGGGTGGAGTGGTGCCGCCGGAGGAATACGAACGGATTCTGGCGGTCTGCAAGAAACGCAACGTTTGGCTGATGAGCGATGAGTGTTACTCACACTTCGTGTATGAGCCGCACAAGCCGTATTCGATCGCCAGCGCAGCGGGCGCGAAAGAAAAAGTGATCGTCATCGGTTCGGTGTCGAAGACCTTCGCGATGACCGGATGGCGCATCGGATACGTGCTGGGTCCCGAAGTGCTGGTGCAAGCGGTGCTGAAGCTGCAAAGCCAGTCCACATCCAATCCCACATCGATTGCGCAATATGCGGCACTGGAAGCTATGCGCGGCACGATGGAAACAGTCCCTGTAATGCTGGCGGAGTACGCCAAGCGCCGCAGACGCATCGTTGACGGGCTTCGTGCGATTCCCGGACTAAAATGCGAGGAGCCGGGCGGTGCCTTTTATGCGTTTCCTAATATTTCCGCGCACCTCACGGGGCCCAATGCCTTGGCAAAGAGCTGCACCGAAATTTCACGCTTGCTGCTCGAGAGAGTGCACGTAGCGGTCGTGCCAGGCGAAGCCTTTGGGGCGCCGGGCTATCTGCGGCTTTCCTACGCCACCTCCATTGAGCGTATCGACGAAGGTTTGCGTCGCCTGGGGCGATTCTTCAGCCGGGCTGAAGCCGCGTCGTAACACCGTGAGGCCCGAGCCGCTACGCATCGAGCCTATTTTTAGTCCGCGCATCTGGGGCGCGCATTCGTTGGCGCCGTTATTCCCGGAGAAATCAAATGTAGCAGAGCCGCTGGGCGAAGCGTGGCTTACCGGCACGCACTGCAAAATTGTTTCAGGACTGTTCGAAGGACAAACTCTGGAGACAGCGTGGCGAGCGATGTCCGTGGAATGGAAAGGGACGCAACTTGCTTTTACGGAGAGTTTCCCGATTCTGGTGAAGTTCATTTTCCCGAACGATCAGCTATCCATTCAAGTGCACCCTGATGATGATTATGCCGCTGCCCGGGAACGTGCCGCGGGCGGCCGTGGGAAGACGGAGATGTGGCACGCGGTTTCGGCGGAACCTGACGCACGCGTGTTCATTGGGCTGAAGCCTAGTGTGGACAAAACGAGATTTCTGCGCGGCATCGAACAGCACGATCTGCTTGACCTTTTTCAGGCACACGCCGTGCACACGGGCGATACATTTTTCGTACCGGCGGGAACGCCGCATACCATTGGTCCCGGCGCAACTTTGTGCGAGGTCCAGGAATATTCAGACATTACATATCGGGTCTACGATTTCGGTCGTCTGGACACATCCGGAAAGCCCCGCGAACTGCACCTTGAGAAAGCCTTGGAGGTAATCAAGTTTGGCGATTGCGGCGGCGGAAAAATTCCGCGCTTGGCATTGCCGGCGAACAAGATGCGGAAGTCACTGCTTGCCGCATGCCGCTTCTTCGCAACCGAACGTTGGGAGATTGCTACATCCTGCGAGGTCCAGATGGATCCCGCGCATTTCGACGCCGCGGCGGTACTCACCGGAAATGGCGTTTTCCATTGGAGCAGCGGTTCGACGAGTTATAGAGCTGGAGAGTGCTGGTTGCTTCCGGCGACGCTCGGGCCTTTTTCCATACAACCCCATGAACCCACAACGCTGATTCGCACCTATGTTCCGGATCTACCCGCGTTGCGTATGCAATTGAAAGCGCATGGACACACAGAACAAGCATTGGCGAAAGTTGTCTTTGTCTAGAGTTGGAAGATGCCTTTAGAAAAACTTCCCACACACGCCGTAATTCTAGCGGGAGGGCGCGGAACACGCTTCTGGCCGCGCAGCCGCACTCGTACGCCGAAACAACTCCTAAATATCATCGGCACCGATACGATGCTGGAGCAAACCGTTGCCCGACTGCAGCCGCTTATTCCGGCGGATCACATATGGACGGTGACGAATCACGAACAAGCGGACGCCGTCAGAAAGCAATTGCCTGTTGCAGCTCGCAAGCGTGTTCTAACCGAGCCTGCGGGGCGAAATACTACGGCGGCGATTGCCTTGGCGGCAATTCATCTACGCCATGCCAGCCGCGGCGACGCGCTGATGGCCGTCCTTCCGGCAGATCAGCACATTCAGCAGGTGCCTAAATACCGAAAATTAGTCAAAGAGGCCCTGGAGGTTGCCTGCGCGCCAGGGCGCATCGTGGTGCTGGGTGTTCCCCCGACACGGCCCGAGACCGGCTTTGGATACATTGAGCGCGCCGGGCCAGAGCTCGCCGGCTATGTTTTTCCAGTCTTTCCAGTGCGCCGCTTTACGGAGAAACCCGCGGTAGAACTTGCCAAGGACTACGTCGCGTCCGGCAACTATCAGTGGAACGCGGGAATGTTTTTCTGGCGCGTTTCTACGTTCTTGGACAATCTAAAAAAGTTTTTGCCAAAGACGCACGCCGCAATGGAGACGATTGCGCAAAGTATTGGCACACGAAGCTACGACGCCACAGTTCGTAACACTTATTCCACACTCGAAAATATTTCGGTGGACTACGCGATCCTTGAGCCTGTAACGCGCACGGAAACCAGTCCGCAAGCTTTTGTGATTCCGGCGGACGTCGGCTGGAGTGATATGGGCTCCTGGGCGGCGGTATATGAGCTGCTGGCCAAGCGCAACGGCGATAACATCATGGCCGGGGCGGGGCACGTATTAGACGCGCACGGCAATTTTCTATGGAGTCCGACTAAATTTGTTGCCGCGGTTGGGATTCGCGATCTCGTGGTGGTGGAGACGCCCGATGCTTTACTTATTTGTCCTCGCGAACGGGCTCAGGACGTCGGCCACATCGTAAAATGGCTGGAGAAGCAGCGCCGCAAGGACTTGCTGTGACTCACATGTAATGAGTTGCTATCGTGCGACGGGCCAATCCGGCTGTTGGCGTTAGTTTCCATCACGTATACTTCTGTTCGATAAATAATCATGACGGCGATCAAATTTGGCACCGACGGATGGCGCGGCATTATCGCGGAGGACTTTACGTTCGCGAATGCCTGCGTCGTGGGACAAGCCATCGCGCGTTATGTGGTTCGCGGGGAAGACGCGCGTAAGGGTGTAATCGTTGGCTACGACCACCGCTTCGCTTCGGATCGCATAGCCGCGGCGCTCGCGGACGTTATCAGCTCGAGCGGCATGCCCGTTTGGCTGACGGACAAGCCCTGCCCCACCCCAGCAGTCTCCTTGCTGGTGCGGCAGCGGAGTGCTGCGGGCGGCTTGGTGGTTACCGCAAGCCACAATCCCTACAACTGGAACGGCGTCAAGTACAAAGCTAGCTACGGCAGTAGCGCTCTGCCCTCGATCGTGGCGCAAATCGAAAAGGAGCTTGAGGGCATTCAGGAGCGAAGCGTGCCGCCCCTGCCACCACGCAAGGATTTGATTCAATCCCTCGAGCCGCGCAAGCCATATCTGGAGACTCTCGAAAAGCTGATCGATTGGGAACGCATGCGGAACGCTAACCTTCGCTTTGTATCTGACCCCATGCATGGTTCCGCAGCCGGATTGTTGCCAGAACTCTTTACGCGCAATGGCGTTGCTTGCGACGAAATTCGTGGAACGCGCGATCCGCTTTTTGGCGGCGTGCACCCCGAGCCCATCGAACCCCATATCGAGGCGTTGCGCAAAGCCGTGCGCGCCGGAAAATACGACGCCGGCTTTTGTGCCGATGGCGATGGAGACCGCATCGGCGGGATCGACCGCGCCGGCACGTTTATTAATCCTCACCAGATTTTTGCGTTGCTCGTCTGGCATCTGGCGGGAACACGTAATCTATCCGGCGACATCGCCAAAACTTTTTCTGTTACGAAACTGATTGACAAGCTGGCAACGAAGTTCGGCAGGAAACTGCACGAGGTGCCCATCGGCTTTAAGTACATTTGCGAGTTGATGTTGCAGCAGAATATCTTAATTGGCGGTGAAGAGAGCGGCGGCATCGGCACCAACTTGTATCTACCCGAGCGCGATGCCACCGTTTCCGCTCTCCTCCTTGCCGAGTTGATGGCCTGGCACGGCAAATCGCTTGGCAAATTGCTGGGCCAATTGCACGCCGAATTTGGCGAATATCATTATGGCCGCGTTGATCTGCAGGTTAAACCCCGTCAAAAAGAAAAAGCGATGGCTTATTTCGCAAGTGGCAAGACTACCCGGCTTCTTAACTGGCCGATCGTGCGGCGCGAAGATATGGACGGCGTTAAAGTGTATCTGGGAGACATCGGTTGGGTGATGGTCCGCGCCTCGGGAACGGAAAACCTGTTGCGTTTGTATTCTGAGACATCCAAACCGGAAACTACCCGGCGCGTTCTTGGGGCGGTGCAGAAAATCGTTCAGAAGCTCTAAGTGTAGTCATGAAAACCATAAATTTAAAAGAGAAATTTAGCCTGATTAACGAATATTACAAACCAAAAATACTCGGTGAAGTAAACGACTGCTACGTCAAAGCCGTCAAGTTAAAAGGCGAATTCATCTGGCACCACCACGAATATGAGGATGAACTGTTCCTGGTGGTGAAAGGCACGCTTCGCATGAAATTTCGAGATCGCGAAGCCCTTGTGCGTAAGGGAGAATTTATTATTGTGCCGCGCAAAGTCGAACACCTTCCGGTAGCCGATGAAGAAGTGCATATCCTTCTGATCGAACCGAAAGGTACACTGAATACTGGCAATATAACCAGCGAAAGGACTGTCGCCCAGCTCGAAAGCATTTGATCCCGCCAACCGCTGTTGCGATATACACCAAAGATGGAACATCGTTTCCACACACTCGACGTCTTCACGACTACACGCTTTGAAGGCAATCCACTCGCGGTCATCACGGACGGCGACGGCCTTTCCAGCCATGTCATGCTCGCCATCGCGCGCGAGATGAATCTTTCCGAAACGGTCTTCGTGCAAAAACCCAGGGACGACCGCGCGTTGGCACGCTTGCGCATCTTCACCACCAAGGAGGAGTTGAAGCTTGCCGGACATCCGGTGATCGGCACGTGGTTTCTTCTGGCAGAACTCGGCGTGGTGCCTGCGCAGGAAGGTGGCGTGCACGTGATGCAAGAAACCGGTGCTGGAATTCTACCCGTGGAGATTCGCTTCAAGGACGGGAGGCCCCATCGTGTAACCATGACGCAGATGGACGCGCAGTTTCGTCCCGCGAAGATTGACAAAAAGAAACTCGCCGCGGCTTTGGGAATTTCTCGCAAAGATTTTGACGGCCAGCTCCAACCGGAATATGTCTCCACCGGCATTTTCAACTTGATGGTTCCGCTGCGCAGCCGCGCGGTGCTCGGCAAGATCGAAATGAATATGACGGAACTCCGCCGCCTGCTGGGGAAAAATGCCACGATGGCGTACTGTTTCGCTTCAAACGGCGCGAATCGCGCGTTTGCCCGCGGCATGCTGCCCTGGGAGCTGTACGAAGACGCCGGGACGGGCTCGGCAGCCGGCTCGCTGGGCGCTTATCTGGTGCAGCACGGAACGTTGTCGACAGGCCATACTCTCAGCATTTTGCAAGGAGCGGAAATGGGCAGGCCCTGCCACATCGAAGTGGAAGTTTCCAAGAGCGGCAAAAAATTGGTGCCGCGCGTCAGCGGAGCCGCGGTAAAAGTTTTCGAAGGCACCATCCGCATCTAAAATAAGCATTCGCCGACAAAAATGGCCACGCGGCAATCACCGTGTGGCCTTTTCTTTCTCCCAGCGTAACACTTACTTTCCGGGCCGCTCCTCACTGCCGCTCAGTGTCGCGCCTTTCATCGACTGGTGTACGGCATCGAGTATCCCGTTGACGAAGGCGCCGGAATCTGCGGACGAAAATTTCTTAGCCAAGTCGACTGCTTCGTTCAGAATAACTTTTGGCGGCGTTTCGGCAACGCGCAGCTCGTGAATAGCAAGCCGGAGTATGGCTTTGTCAATCGCGGCCAGTCGTTCGAATCGCCAATTTGCAGCATGCTTGACGATCAATTCGTCGAGAACGCCGATATCGCGGGCCGCGCCTTCAAACAGGCGGTTGGCAAAAGCGCGCGTGCTGTCCGCAGCTTTCGCGGCGCGCCAAAATTTTGCTTCGAGTTTCGCCGGCTCCTGGCGACTCATGTCCCACTGGAAGAGCATCTGCATGGCAAATTCGCGCGATTTCGTGCGGAGTGACACGTTAAGTACGCCGCAACTTTGCGGGATTGGCTGTCTGCTCGTTCGCGGCGCGAATTTTGCGCGACAGCGTGGCCATCTCGATCGCCGCTAAGCCGGCTTCGAAGCCTTTGTTCCCACCCTTAAGTCCCGCGCGGTCGATGGCTTGCTCCAGCGTGTCGCACGTTAAAACGCAAAATATAACGGGTACCCCGGTATCCATCTGCGCCAACTGCAAGCCGCGCGCCGTTTCCGAGCAAACGTAATCATAATGGCTGGTTTCGCCGCGCAGCACGCAGCCGATAGCAATCAGCGCATCGTATCGCCCCGTTGACGCAAGCTTTTTCGCGATCAGCGGCAATTCGAACGCGCCGGGCACACGCACCACATGGACGTTCTCGCTGGATGCGCCAGCCCGCTCCAGCGCATCGACCGCTCCAGCGAGCAAGCGCTCAGTAATAAAACTGTTGAAGCGGCTGACCATCACTCCCAAGCGCAAACCTTCCGCCGCGAGCTCACCGTGCAATTTTGCGGGTTTTAGTTTTTCTGCCATGTCCTGCGACGTTTATCGCCCCTTGAATTGCGCTGGTCGCTTTTCCAGAAATGCCTTGGTCCCTTCGCGCATGTCCTCGGACGCGCATGCCAGGCCAAAAAGCGCAGCTTCCAGAAAAAGCCCTTCTTCCTGCGGCATTTCGCTGCCGCGCTCGATGGCTTCCATGGTGTAACGCACCGCCAGCGGCGCGTTGGCAATAATTTTTTTGGCCATGGTTTCGGCGGCGTGCAGCAGCTCCGCTGGTTCGCAGATGTGGTTTACCAGGCCGATGCGGTGCGCTTCCTCGACAGTAATTATCTCCCCTGTAAGGCACAGCTCGTGCGCTACGCCCTTTCCGCATAGGCGCGCGAGTCTCTGCGAGCCGCCGTATCCGGGTATGATTCCCAGTTTTACTTCCGGCTGGCCAAGCTTTGCCGTTTTGCTGGCGATGCGGATCGTGCAGGCCAGTGCGAGTTCGCAACCGCCGCCCAGAGCGAATCCATTGATCGCGCAGATAGACGGCTTGCCCATCGTTTCCAGCAAGTGAAAAACACTTTGGCCGAACAGCGACGTTTCCTTACCACTGACCGGCGTCTTTTGCGCCAGCTCGCCGATATCCGCTCCCGCGACAAACGACTTCTCGCCCGCGCCGGTTAGAATAAGGACGCGAACGGAATCGTCAGCGCGCGCATCGAGCAGCGCGTCTTGCAGTTCTTTAACTGTCTGCCGATTCAAAGCATTCAGCACCTTCGGACGGTTGAAGGTAATGTGCGCAACGCCTTCTCGCTTGTCGTATAACAGGTTCTCGTAAGCCATCGCTGTTCTAGCTATCTCCTATTCTCTCGCGCTAAAAATTCATGGCCTTAGGATTTTGCGCATCCGCATAATCATAAAACCCACGGCCAGCTTTGCGGCCATTCCAGCCTGCCAGGACCATGCGCCTCAGCAGCGATGGCGGAGCGAACCGCCGCTCACGAAATTCATCGAACATGATGTTAGCGATGTAATAAGTCGTGTCCAGCCCCACAAAATCAAGCAGCGTCAGTGGGCCCATGGGATGTCCACAGCCTAATTTCATGGATCGGTCGATGTCCTCGATGGATCCCACGCCTTCCTCCAGTGCCCGGACGGCGTCCAGAAGATAAGGCACCAGAAGACGATTGACGATGAATCCGGTGGTGTCCTGCGCGCGCACGGGCGTCTTGCCCAGCTTTGCGGCGAACGCCACCACTTCTTCGTAAACGGCGGGGTCCGTGGCGATCGTGCGTGCAACTTCCACCAACTTCATTACCGGGACGGGATTGAAAAAGTGTAGCCCCACAAAGCGCTGCGGGCGCTTGGTAGCGGTGGCCATTTCCGTAATGGTCAAGGAAGAAGTGTTGCTGGCAAAAATTGTGGATGGCGGACACACACTATCGAGCGCGCTAAACAGCTCGCGTTTCGCAGGCAGTTGCTCGATGATGGCTTCAATGACCAGGTCGCAATCCTTGAAATCACCGATTGCGGTGGTCCCTTTCAAGCGGCCGCGAATCTCGCCCTTGACGGTTTCGTTGATCGTGCCTTTTTCCACCAACCGCGCGAGATTTTTGTCGATGCTCTTCAGGCCCTTTTCCAAAATTTCGGAGCTCACTTCCCGCACCACGGTGGGGAATCCTGCCGCCGCGCACACCTGCGCGATGCCCGAACCCATCAAGCCACACCCTACAACTCCCACCTTTTGAATTGACATATCACTTTCCTCTTAGAAGATGCCGCCGGGAAGACCCGGCAGGAACCGCTCACGCGACTGCACACGGCGGCGGTAGCGCAGCCTGAGAAAGCGAAGTGTAGCAGAAATGAACTATTTCGTGGTTCGCATCCGAGGCCGTTAGTTGTAAAGCGCTTCGACAATCATCGCGATGCCTTGGCCTCCGCCGATGCACGCCGTCGTCAGACCATAGCGCAGGTTGTTGCGACGCAACTCATTAAGGATGGTGATCACCAGTCGCGTTCCCGTGGCACCCAACGGATGGCCCAGCGCAATCGCGCCGCCATTCACGTTTGTCTTGTCGCGATTTAATCCTAGCGCTTTCTCCACAGCCAGATACTGTGCCGCGAAGGCTTCGTTAACTTCGACGCGGTCCATCTGCGCCAGCGTCAACCCCGCCAGCTTCAGCGCCTTTTGCGATGAAGGCACAGGACCAATGCCCATGATGCTGGGTTCCACTCCGGCCACCGCCCACGACACAATCCGCCCGATCGGCTTTAGCCCGCGTTGTTTGGCGGTATCCGCTCTCGTAACCACCACGGCCGCAGCGCCGTCCACAATTCCGCTCGCGTTACCCGCCGTGACGATTCCGTCTTTCTTGAATGATGGCGGCAACTTTTCTAGCGTCTCCATCGTCGTTTCCGGCCGCCTATGGTCGTCTTCGCTGACGGTGATCGATTTCTTCCCCACCCTAACTTCCACCGACACCAGTTCTTCCTTAATGCGGCAAGCTTTGTACGCTGCGTCTGCCGCCTGCTGGCTGCGCAACGCATACGCGTCCGCATCTTTGCGCGTAATGTCATGTTGCTCGGCAAGTTTTTCCGCGGTCAAGGCCATGGGCAATCCGCAGTACGAATCGGTCAGGCCTGCCATTAAGGAGTCTTCCAGCACACCGCCGCCAAGTTTTAGTCCATTGCGAGCACCGCGAATGACAAACGGTGCCTGCGTCATATTTTCCATTCCCCCGGCGAGTATCATGGACGCTTCGCCCAGCAGAATGCGCTGCGCGGCTTGCGTGATGGATTCCATTCCGGAGCCGCAGAGCCGGTTGACGGTCACTGCAGGTGTTTCGATCTTGAGGCCGGCTTTCAGGCCCACGTGACGCGCACCATAGAGTGCGTCCGCGCTGGTTTGCATCACGTTGCCGAAGATCACATGGTCAAATTCCGAAGCCGTGACTCCGGAACGACGGATGGCTTCTTTCGATGCGTGCGCCGCAAGGTCGATTGCCGAGACTTCGGAAAACGGCCCAGTATAACGCGTCATGGGCGTGCGTGCTCCGGCTACGATAACAACATTTGTTGGAAACATGGGATTTCGTCCTTCGTACTAATCTATAGTTTTGGATTTTCCAGGGTGACGATCGTATCGCCGCCTCGCTTGCGCGCTTCTTCAAGGGAGAATTCGGCGCGATTGATCAAGTCTGTTACGATGTCTTCGCTGTCGTACTCCTGTTTTGCAACTGCCTCTACGATCCCGGCGCTCAAAGTAATTTGCGTGGCATCCCATGGCGGACGTAACCCCGAAGCTGCGCGCCGAAGCTTTTCAGCCAGTTGCTGCGCGCCGTTCAACGTCGTATCCGGAAGAATGAATGCTAGCGCCCAGGAGGTATATTTCACCGCGATGTCGTTTTGGCGCACGATCGCTTGCAGCGACCGCGCCAACTGTTCCAGGAATCGTTCCGTTGTGGATTCACCTTGCTGCCGGAGAATTTCCGCGCCGCGGTCGATTTGGAGTATCGCCAGAGCCAGTGGCGTATCTTGCGTCCGTGCGCGATCGGCCTCAGTAAGCAAGCAGCTTTGGTACGAGCTGCGGCTCAACAAACCCGTGCGCTCGTCGGAAACGCCCATGCGGCGCACCAGCGACCGCAGCCGCGTGTGAGTGACGCTCATAAGCATCTGGTCTCCGATGGCCTGCAGGAAATAGGCCTCATTCGGTTTCCATTTACGGTCGGCGGCGTCTCCGACAATCAACATGCCTGCTGGGTTCTGCGTCTCCTTATCGGTGATAGTTACTCCTAACGCCGTAGCCAGTCCCAATTCACTCACGATCGAATCTTGCGTTGCGCCTACCACGAGACCACCAAGTTGATCGGGTTCAGCTTTTTCCATTTGCGCCAGCAGCAAAACCGCCTGCGCCCCCGGAGTCGGTTTCACGTCCGGAGAACAAAATTCCGCAGATAGCTCCGGAGGCCGCCCCGGCGCGCCAATCACGGCCAGTGACCGTGTAGCGCGCAGGTATGTACCTACCTCGTGGACCGCGGTGTTCAGCATCGCCCGCGGCGTTTGCTGGCGAAAGATTTTTTGGTTGATCTCGGCTATTTTTGTTAAATCGCGAAGGGTTTCCGCGGTGTACGAACCCGTCTTCCCAGTTATGTTCGTTGGTTGCGCTTCGACTACCGGCGGTGGAGGCGCGGCGGCCGGCGCCGCGGCGGATGTGGTTTTCTGCTTAGCCCCGCCCGGTGGCGACCAGTTGGCAAGTTGATAGAGATTCGCAAGGCGCGCGTTGCGCGTTTCTTCACCCGGAAACATGGCCGCAATCTTCTGCAGGCGGTCGAGCGCTTTGTTCTGCAGCGCATACTGCAAAAATATCTCTGTCTGCACAATCAAATCGTCGAGCGCCTGTACTTCGCGGCTTTCTTCTCTAAGTGGTTGAGCAGTTCCTTGCTGCAGCAGCGATGGCCGCAGGGCGGCTGTGGCGGATTTGACCAGCCGGCCAGAGACGCGCTTCCAGAATGCCTCATCCACTCGGCCGCGCAACATCTCCAGACGTTGCTGGTTCCGATGGTCGTAGGGATCGATATCTACCAGGCGCTCCAGCGACTCGCAGGCTTTGGGAATCTTTCCGCTCTGCAAGTACACATCGAAAAGCTTGATCAGCGTTTCGAAATACGGGGTTTCACGATTGAGCTCGTCGTAAAGTGCCGCCATGAATTCGAGAATTGCTTGCGACCGCGGATGTTTTTCCTCCAACAGATTCATCTGCGCCGCGAATTCATCTTGCTTCTTATCTGCAAACATACGCCGCTTCAGAGTTTGCAGCAGTTCGCCGCATTTCTTGTCTTCGCCCGCGGCCGCGTAGGCATCCACCAGCTCAAAAAGCCGCGGAACTCCTTCGTTTTTTTCGCGGAGCAAACGTTCGAGCACTTCGCGCGCCGGGTCCAGGTGGCTTGCGTGGATCAATGCCTTAGCGTAGGTATCCAGAAATTCGGCGTCGTGCTCGGTAGCGGCAAACGGTTTTAGCAGCGCCACCGCATCCTCTGGATTTCCTGCGCGGAGTTGCGCTGTTCCATACAGCAGCGCGACGCTCCGTTCTCGCGGGGCCAACTTATGTGCTCGTTCGAACTGCTTCAGCGCTTCGGCTTCGTCACCCTTCACGCTGGTGAGCTGTCCGGCGCGTAGAAATGCACGCGCTGCGAGCGCCTGCTTTCCGAGCTGTTCAGCGGCTTCGCCTAGGCGAAGCTGGCGGTGCGGATTGTCTGCGTCCAATTGCGCGATGCGTTCTAAACAGAAGAGCGCATCTTCCGCGCGCGACTCCGCGGTAAAGAGTTCCGCGGCCTTGTTATATTGGTCAAGAGCTTCGTCGGAGCGATTTTGTCGCTGCTGCAGAAAAGCGTAACGCGCGATGCGCTCGGGAGGCTGCTGGACGCTGCTGGTTCGAAGGAATCGGTTATAGATGGCTACTGCTTTGGTTTCGTCGCGCGGTTCTACCAACAGATCGAAAAGCAAACCGTAGTAAACCACCGCGCGGTCCGGCTGGCCCGTGCGGGCATACAGGTCACCGAGAGCTTGCGTGGCTTCTTGATGCTGCGGTGCTTCCTCTAGAACTGCGAGATATGCGCCGATGGCATCCTCGGCACGATTCTTCTCCAGGAAGCGTTTCGCGCGATCCAAATGCTTGTTGACGTCTGCGGCCATCCGTCCGGGTTGCCTTTAGAAAGCTGAATTATTATTGCGCGTGGGCGGCGCGCCCACGCAAAACGCGAACTACCCCTTTTCACTATATACCGCTGACCTGAGGCGGGCAAAAGGGAGTAGCCAGGGAGACAGTATCGATGTAGCGAATGTGGCAAAGGTGGCGAAATCTGAACAAAACACCTTACTTTTGGTCCTGCTTCGCTCGCTGCGTCGTCTCCAAGCGCTTTCGCAAACAATCGGCACATACGCATCCGCTGCTTTTGTCGGCTACCTCCACCACCGGAGGGAACTCCGCGCACCAGCAATTCCCTTCTGGGTTGCAGGACATAGGAGCATCGCAACTGGAACATCGTGTTTCCATGCTGAAAGTATTCTCTACCTTCTCTGCAGCTCCGTTACTCCCTCCTGGGAAAGGCTGACGCCGCCTTCGAATTATGGCAAACTGAATGTTTACACGGCATGGTTTTTCGCTGCATATTGTGTCCGTCAAGCTGAAGCGTGCGCCGGGCGTATGCATGCGCGCACAGTGACGCAAGAAAGCTCCTGCCGGTAACAAACCTAAATGGATCCAAAGTTCATACGAAATTTCTGCATCATTGCGCACATTGACCATGGGAAATCCACGCTTGCGGACCGCCTGCTGGAAATGACCGGCGCGCTGACCTCGCGTGAGATGCACGAACAAGTGCTCGATTCCATGGACCTCGAGCGCGAGCGCGGCATCACCATCAAGGCGAAAAGCATTCGTTTACATTACACGGCAAAAGACGGCAACACCTACCGTTTAAATTTGATTGATACGCCCGGACACGTCGATTTTTCCTACGAAGTTTCGCGGGCGCTCTCCGCTTGCGAGGGCGCACTGCTGGTGGTGGATGCCAGCCAGGGTGTCGAAGCACAAACCGTTGCGAATACTTTCCTGGCCGCAAAAAATAACCTGACGATTCTTCCCGTAATAAACAAGATTGATTTGCCTGCCGCGCAACCCGACTTCGTCAAAGAACAGATTGAAAGTGTTCTAGCGATTCCCGCTAACGACGCTCTTTTGATCAGCGCGAAAAGCGGAATAGGCGTCGAAGACGTGCTCGAAGCCATCGTGGCGCGGGTGCCGCCGCCCAAAGGCAGCGCGGAAAATCCGCTGCAAGCGCTTATTTTCGATTCGTGGTTTGATATTTACCGCGGCGCGGTCGTGCTGGTGCGCGTAATGGAAGGCCGCATTACTAAACACCTGAAAATTCGGCTGGCCCATAGCGACGAAGTTTACGAGGTGGAAACACTGGGCACGTTGACGCCGAAGCCGGTTGCGCTGGAAGAACTCGAAGCCGGAGACGTGGGCTTCATCGTCGCGAATATAAAGCGCGTGGCCGATGCGCGCATGGGTGACACGGTTACTGACGCTGCGCGCCCCGCGCCTCCACTGCCGGGTTTTGAAGCCATCAAGCCCATGGTTTTTGCCGGGCTTTTTCCAGTGCTCGCGGATGAATACGAGCCTTTGCGCGATGCGCTCGGTAAATTGCAGTTGAACGATGCGGCGTTTTTTTACGAGCCCGAAAATTCCGTCGCGTTGGGCTTTGGATTCCGCTGCGGATTTCTCGGATTGCTGCACATGGAAATAGTGCAGGAAAGGTTGGAACGCGAGTTCGGTTTGAATTTGATTACAACTGCTCCGAGCGTGCGTTACCGCATCACGCGCGTAAATGGCGACGTTATGGAAGTTGATAGCCCGGCGAAATTCCCTAATCCCAGCGACATTGAAAAAATCGAAGAACCCATCATCAAGGCAATGATTATCACCAATGAGGATTCCGTCGGTGGCATCCTGCAACTTTGTCAGGACAAGCGCGGCACGCAAAAGAATTTTGAATATCTTTCCCCCACGCGAGTGATGCTCACCTACGAATTGCCACTGAACGAAATTGTTTTGGATTTCTACGACCGCCTCAAGAGCGTGTCTCGAGGTTACGCTTCGCTCGATTATCACCTGGCGGGTTATAGCGAATCGGACCTGATCAAGCTGGACGTGCTCGTTGGCGGGGAGCCCGTCGATGCGCTGGCGTTAATCATTCACCGCGAACTTGCTTACGACCGCGGGCGCGAACTGGTTTCCCGTTTGCGCAAACTTATCCCGCGTCAAATGTTTGAAGTGCCCATTCAAGCGGCCATCGGCAGCCGGGTTATCGCACGCGAAACAGTGGCGGCGATTCGCAAGAATGTTCTCGCCAAATGTTATGGCGGCGATATTTCGCGCAAACGCAAACTCCTCGAAAAGCAAAAAGAAGGCAAGAAACGCATGAAACGCGTTGGCCAAGTCGATATTCCGCAAGAAGCATTCCTGGCGGTCCTCAAAGTCGCGTCGTCATCCGACGAAGAATAGCGAGTGCCCTTCGGAAAACAGATTGCCAGCGATCGCGTCCTCACGCTGTTTCGGCACGAACCACCGCGTCTTCATTCTTTTTTCCGCACTTCGGTGGTGAGCCGACCGCGGTGAAATTGGACGGCAACGGCATCGCCGATGGAAACTTGTTCGCTGGAGAACAACACGTTGCCGGCGGCATCCGTGGCGATGGCGTAACCACGTTCGAGAACACGGAGCGGACTGCGCTCGTCCAGCTGCAAACTTAAACGTTCCAGGCGTTCCCGCTTCCTGCGCAAAAAGCGCTCCGCGCGTATGCCCAGTTCAGCGCTGTGTTTTTCGAGACCCAGGTGAAAAAAGGCAATTTTCCGCCTGAAATCGAAAGACCTGAACCGCAAATGTGCCGCGGCATGACGTCGGCGAGCCTGTTCCAGACACGCGCGCAACGCGAGTTCGGTGCGCGCCGCAAAATCATTGGTGCGCTGGCGCAGACGGGTGATTTGCTGGCGAAAATCGAAAGAAAGAATCTTTACATGCGCGGCCGTCAGGCGTCTGCGCGATTGTTCGAGACGCGAGCGGAGGCCGGCTGCCAGGCGCGAGGTCATTTCGTCGCCACGCTGGCGTTGCTGGCGCAGCAGTTCCAGCGGACGCCGGAAGCCCCGGCGCGCGGCGAGTTCATGAACTCGCCGTGCAGACTCCAGCAAACGATAGCGGATCAAGCCTGCAATGTTCTCGCGCAAATCCGCGATGTGCTTATCAAGCTCGCGACGCGTCTGCACAACGAGCTCGGCGGCGGCGGAAGGAGTGGAAGCACGCACGTCGGCTACGAAATCGGCAATCGTGAAATCCGTTTCGTGGCCGATTCCGGAAATAATCGCAATGGCGGAAGCCGCAATAGCGCGCGCGACAGTTTCTTCATTAAAGGCCCACAAGTCTTCCAGGGAACCACCCCCGCGCGCCAGAATCACGACATCCACGCTTTGCCGGCGATTGAAAAAATGCAGCGCGCGAACTATTTCCAGTGCTGCGCCTTCACCCTGAACGCGGACGGGGTACAGCATTAGATGTACGTTGGGAAAGCGCCGCCTTAAAATGCGTACAACATCGCGCACGGCTGCGCCGCTCGGCGAAGTGATGAGACCGATGCAACGCGGAAGAAGCGGCAACGGCTTCTTGCGCTCGGCCGCGAATAAGCCTTCCGCCTCGAGACGTTTTTTCAGTTGCTCGAAAGCAAGCTGCAGCGCGCCAAGACCGACCGGCTCAATGCTTTCGACATAAATCTGATATTCACCGCGAGCGTCATACACGCTGACGGAGCCGCGCACGGTGACGTGCAAGCCGTCTTCAGGACGGAATTTCAGCAGGCGCAATTGATTTTTGAAACAAACGCAGCGCACTTGAGCGCGCTCGTCTTTCAAAGTGCAATAGATATGGCCGGATTGGGCTTCGCGGCAATTGGAGATTTCACCCTGGACGGAGATATCAGTGAAGTTTTTTCCCAGAAGATCGCGAATGCGTGCGGTGAGTTCGCTGACCGTCCAGATTCTCTTGTCTGGCATGAGGTTGAATTGAAGTTGAGTGGTCATGGACGCGGCACTAGAAGTGTTCTAGCACGATTTTGACGCTTAGGGGTACACCCCCCGGTGTTTTCGTAAGAGCGGCAAGGAAAGAAGTTAGAGAATTTGGATAAAGGGCATCGACCGAGGGGGCGCACTGGGGCCGGGGTCAACATAAATATCTATATTCACAGATTAGTACTAGACGAAAGGTATTTACTTGTACGGATTTTTGCTTTCACGACGTACAGACCAGCGAAAGCTCTTATGGTCTTTGCAGCTGAATTTTATCCGAATGTGTCGGGGTCCTGGCGGCTGCGGTGCGGTTGCCAGAGTTTCAATGTCACGTTTTCCATGGCTTCACTTAGTCAATGACACTTAGTCAATGAAAGGAAATTGTTCGCTAGTCTCCGAAGATAATCTGCCGTCGTTCCAGCCTGAGCCTTCAGCCCTGCCGAGCTCTTGCCGCTACGTTTTTCGAGTCGCCATCATAACTCACATCATCGGCAGGAGACTCTGTGGGCCACTCGGTCATTGCCGGTGAATGGAATAGAAGAAAAACTCGCTCATCGGTGCTCGCAGCCGCTGAAGCTAGAAACTGGCTTGCGCGCTGATATCACCTGGCCAAAGCGGCGGGTAGTTATTATTCAGGGGCGGATGACCAGCGCAGGCCGGCCGCAATGGTCGGGTGATAATACTCGCGCTGGACGGGATAGATAGGGCTGCCCTGATAGAACCCGAAAACCTCATTGCTGAGGTTCAGGCCGTAAACCACCAAGTGCAATCCCTTATGCATACGATAGCTGCCTTGCACGTCAATTTGCGTGTGGGCGTACAAATAGAGGTCGCCGGTGGGACCCTTTATCCCGATGATGGGATCGGCCGGTTTATCGGTTTGCTGGTAGTTGTAGAAGAAAATGTTCGCGTCGTTGTGGCTGACGCCGAAGCGCATGGAGAAGCGAGCCTTATCGTAGGTCATGCCCAGATTCCAGGTGTTGGGCGCCTGACGCTGAAGATGGGGGTGATCGGTTCTTCCGCCGGAAAAGCCAGCGGGGAAAGTGACTGCCGAAGTAGTGTAACTATAATTCGCGGCAACTCCGAACCCGCTCAGCAGCCCCGGAAGCCGCGATAGGCGCTGCTCCCACGCCGCTTCGAAGCCGGCGATGTGAGCGTTCGGCCCGTTGATGGGCTGTTGCACCTGGTAACCCGGGAAATTAGGGTCAGTCGAAGGCAGCGTGATGGTTGTTGGATAGATGGGGTCGGACAACTGCTTATAAAAGAAGCCGGCCTGGAGGATGCCGAGGGGTTGAAAGAAGTGTTCAATCAACACATCGTAATTGTGCGCTCTTGTCGGCTTCAGGCCAGGATTGCCGAGCTGTACGCTCTTCGGGCTGTTGTTTGGAAAGACCTGCTGGGAAGGCACGATATCCTGAAAATTGGGCCGCGAGAGACCTCTCCCATAGGACAGACGAAGGTTGGTGTTTTTTCCCAGCATGTACTGCAGTTGGACGCTGGGGAGGACATTTACGTAATTGGAACCACCGGTGGTCGGTTTGGTGGAATTGTAAGATTTATCCGTATTTAGAATGACTATATTTGCGTTGAAGTTAGCATCGGTGGCTTCGATGCGAAGCCCACCTTGCAAGGTGAACTTGCCGAACCCGACCGTATTCATGAGGTAGCCAGCGTAGACGCGCTCGTTGACATCATAGGTGGCGGGATCGGAGACAAGGCGGTCTCTGTTCAAATCGGGGCTGAATCCAGTGGTCCGTAGGCTATTGAACAGGGTTGTTATTTTGCCGTAGTTGGACAGCGGGCCAAACTGGTAGGAACGATCGTAATAGCTTGGATTAGAATACGTTCCCAAGACCTGAGTCAGAGGAATATTGGCGGTGGTGGGATTGTAATAGTGATCGTCGGCAATTTGCGGCTTGTGGGCGTTACGAATCTTGAGCCCAAGCTCAAAGGAGCCGTAGTGTGAGCTGAAACTATAGCGGCGGGCCAGCGCCGCAGTTCCTTGGACATTAAACTGCGTGCTGTGCCTTACGGGTATCGAGACCTGTGAGAGCGAATAGGCGGCCGGATCGAAGAGGTTCGTACCGTCGAGCACCGGGAACTTCGGCCGGTATGGATCACTCAAATCCTGACCGAAGGCAATATTAGATGGCGCATTATTAAAGAAGGTGGTGGGATAGCCGCCGATGCTGTGCGCGCGGGAAACCGCGAAATCGTAAGTGATCAAAGTGGGGCCCAGGTCATGCCTGCCACCTGTTAGCACGCTAAAGATTTGTTGATCCGGGCGGCGGATGTAATGCCGGTATTGCATAGAGCCGTCCGGGCTGAATTGGAGTTGCGAGCCTTTGGCGCTCGTAATGGTGGAGCCGGCATTATACGTGTACACCCAAGTGTCGCCGAAATCGTGAAAATCGGAGTATAGACCCTTTAAATAGAGATTCGATCCGGTGCCGAGCTTGTAATCGAATCCTCCTTCGAATCCGTAGCGGGTGCGGTTATAGGTGTAGGTTCGAAGATCCGCAGAAGAGAAAAAGGCAACGGGGGCCGTAGTTGTATCGTTGTTGACGTAGCCGAAACCGGGGCTTGGTTCCAGGTCGTCAATGCCTCGCCCGTTAAAGTCATACGAGCCACCGAGGAGAGCGCCGAAACGCTTGCTCTCGCCAAAGCGCCTGCCCACAGTGCCGCCAAATGCGGACAGCGGACGACCGCCTTGAATGGGAGTATATCCGCCTTCACCAAAGAAAGTGTAAGTCGGCCTTTCCGCCGCACTTTTGGTCACCAGGTTCACGGTGCCGCCGATAGCATCGGCATCCTGATTGGCAGAAAGTGTTTTGTTGACCTCGATGCGGTCGACAAGGTCTGAAGGAATAATGTCCAGCTTGATATTGCGAACGTTACCCTCGGGAGATGGAACATCGACGCCATCAATGGTGACATTGCTGAGGCGAGGTTCGGTGCCGCGGATCTGAACGTATTTACCTTCTCCCTCGTCGCGCTCCAGCGTGACGCTAGGCAGGCGGCCAACCGCGTCTGCGATGTTGGTATTCGGCAAACTAGTGATCACGTTGGCCGGCAAGACTTGCACGATATTTTCGGCGGTACGCTCGATGTTGATAGCTTCGGCCTCGCCTTGAAGCTGCTCCGCGGTGACGACGACTTGATCGGACTGGGAGGCCACGTTTAGGACGCCGTTCACATCCACTTCCTGGCCGGGGCCCACCTTTACAAGCTGGGTGAAGGGCGACAGCCCCACGTACGTGGCCGTGACGGTATAGTCACCCACCGGAAGATCGGGGACTCTAAATTGCCCCTGGCTGTCTGATTTGACTCTTTTTGAGATCGGCTGGATTTCAACCAGAGCTCCCTGAAGGGGGGCACCCTGGGAGTCCTTCACTGTTCCAACGATGATGCCTTTGCCTTCTTGGGCCGAGGCACTAGCTGAGCAGAGCGAGCTAACCGCAAATGCTAATAAAAAAAGCGGGTACAAATACTTCGGCATGAACAGAGTCCTCCTAGCAACGTAATTTCATTTGCCAGGCACACCGACCCTGCGCTTGGCCTTAAATTCAAGGTTGAGGAAGGGTACTGCAGTTAAAAGTGTCGTTGATTAATGAGAGGAGTCGGATTTGTAAACAGTTTGTGAATATCCAGACGCGATGGATTTCGGAGTTTTTCTGAAATGAGGCGTTTCGGGGCTATGATCGCTGCCGGTAGTGACGACGGGCAGGCGTTTAGCCATGAGCTTCGGCACGGAAGAGATAAAGAAAGGCCAAATCAAGTACCTGCTTCCCGCAGCTATTCTGGTTTCCGTGATGGCGCTACTCCTTTTTGGGTGGATCGCGGAAGAGATGCTGGAAGCCGACACGGAAAAATTCGATGCATTTGTGCGCACAGCCATACACGGCTGGTCGTCACCGGGCCTTACCAAACTGATGAAAGGAATTTCGTACCTGGGCTCCGTGGTGGTGCTGGGCACATTAAATCTGTTGGCGATTTCGCTGTTTTATTATTATCAACGGTATCGAGCGGCTGCATTGATCGCGATTACGTGGGCGGGCGCGGTGGGGCTGGATGTGGTGTTGAAGCACGCGTTCCATCGGGCGCGACCGGAACCGTATTTTGGCACGGCCCCCAGTTCGTATGGTTTCCCGAGTGGCCATGCCTTGGGCTCCATGTGTTTTTATGGAGCGCTGGCCGCGATTCTGTCGGCACAAACGCGAAACCGCCGCGCGCGATTAGGGATCTGGACGATGGCCGCAGTACTCATTGCGATGATCGGGTTTTCCCGCGTTTATCTGGGTGTGCATTATCCGAGCGATGTCATCGCTGGCTATTGTGCCGGGGTCGTGTGGGTGGGGGCGGTTGGCATCGCGGCGAGGATTTTGGAGTGCCGGAGTAGGATCCGAAAAGATGGCGCAGGCATCTAAGCGAAAATGAATCCCGCCGTGGAGTCGCGACACGTCACCATCATTCTAAATTGTGCAGCGGGCAGCGCGAAAAAGGGCGCACGAGCCGATCGCTTCCGTGAAATTTTTGAAGAGTACGGCATCGAAGCTCGGATCCATGAGTTGCAGGGAGGCGAGGGAATCACGGACCTTGCCAGATCGGCGGTGCGAAACGGCAGCTTCGCGGTGGTGGCCGGCGGCGGCGATGGAACGGTGAACGCCGTGGCTTCAGCCGTGGTGGACTCAGATTGCGCGTTAGGTATCTTACCGTTGGGAACGCTCAATCATTTTGCCAAGGACCTGCGAATCCCGTTGGACGCCGAAAAAGCGGCACGAACGATAGCGACGGGCACGATCAAGCGAGTGGATGTGGGCGAAGTGAACGGCAAGATTTTCGTCAACAACTCGGGCCTTGGCTTATATCCGAGTGTGGTGCGCGGCCGCGAACAACAACAAAGGCTTGGACGAAGCAAGTGGGCGGCGCTTTTCTGGGGGACCCTGGCGGTGTTGCGTCGCTATCCTGTTCTGTTAGTTCGACTGATTTCGCCCGACGGACGAAAACTTACGCGGCGCACGCCAGTGATTTTCATCGGCAACAACCAATACCAAATGAAAGGATTGGAGATCGGCTCGCGCACATCTCTAGACAAGGGAACACTCTCGGTTTATATCGTTCATGCGGGGAGGCCGGTGAGCTTAATCAGGATGACTATCGAAGCTCTTATCGGCAGGATACGTCGCGGGCGGGACTTCGACTTTCTGGAGGTGGAGAATTTACAGATTGACGTCGCTCGCAAAGAAATACAGGTTGCGACCGATGGGGAAGTCTTGACGTTCGTGCCGCCATTGATGTATCGAATTCGCCATCTCGCTCTGCGGGTCATCATTCCCGCAGGCGAATAAGATGCGTCATGCGCATCATCGTTCACCTTTCAGACCTACACTTCGGCCGCGTTCACAAAGCGACCATGCAGCCGCTGGTCCGACAGATCAACGCGCTGAAGCCGCACTTGGTGGTAGTTTCCGGAGACCTTACGCAACGAGCGCGAACAGCACAATTCGTGGAAGCGCGGCGATTCCTGGAGTCTCTTCCAAAGCCGCAGATTGTCGTTCCAGGAAATCATGACGTGCCCGCGTACAACTTATACAAGCGGTTTGTTGAACCGTTGAAAAAATACCGGCAGCACATAACCGAGGATTTGTTGCCAACGTATGTTGACAAGGAGACAGCCGTCTTTGGACTCAACAGTTCTCGCTCGTTCACGACCAAATACGGGAAGCTGAGGGAAAGAGACGTTGCGCAGGTATGCGAAAAATTAACGCAATTAAGCACGAAGGTTACGAAGATTGTGGTGTGCCATCATCCGTTCGATCTTCCACCGAAGCACGGAAAACGCGATCTGATCCGCCGCGCTAGAAGCGCGATGCGCGCGTTTGCAGAGTGCGAAGTGGATATCATTCTGTCTGGACACCTGCACCAAAGCCACACGAGCCATACGGCGGAGCGATATCGCATTCCAGGACATTCCGCACTGATCGTGCAGGCAGGCACCGCAATTTCCAATCGCTACCGGGGAGGCGCGCTGAATTCATTCAACGTACTGCGTCTCGAGCATACGAAATTAGTGGTGCAGAGATTCGAGTGGGACGTGAAAAGTTTGTGTTACACGCTGGCGAAGGCTGAAGAGTTTACGCGCAGCTCTGAAGGATGGTCGCCAGCGAAAGCCGCAAGCGCAAAGAGCGAGGCGAATGTGCAACGGCGTGATTAAGCTCGTTTGAAAAAAGGTTTATTTCCAACTCGATCTTCCTTGCGATATCTGCCATCCGGGTAACTTTTTGCCATGAACCTTTCTGTGTGCCCCGCATCTAAATATCAGCCCAGTGCTATGGGTTTCCGTCTTTCTGAAGGTGAGTGTCCGCAGCATTAAAATCATGCTCTGCGAGGATAAAAAAATGAGAATAATGGCAACGCTGGGAACAATATTAGTGCTGGTTTTTGCTTGCGCCGCAGGCGCTCAGGCGCCGGAGCAGGCGCAACCTGGAGTGAGGCTGGACACCTCGGGGCCAGTTCCTATCTATCGCGTGACGGTCGTTGCGCGGACGACCAAGGCCATCAATTACCGGCACCGCAGCGGACCGACAGAAATAGATTTTCGTGGCACCGAATTGATGCCGCAGGCCAAGGGACAGGCGACCGTAAATAGCAAACAGGGACGCATTGAGATTAAAGCGCGGATGGAAAAGTTAACTCCCGCTACGCAATTCGGTCCCGAGTATCTGACGTACGTGTTGTGGGCGGTGACTCCGGAGGGGCGGCCGAAAAATCTCGGAGAAATTTTGCTCAATGGCAGTAACAGCAAAATAGAAGTGACCACGGACCTGCAAACGTTTGGCCTGATCGTAACGGCTGAGCCTTATTTCGCGGTGACGCAGCCGAGCGATGTGGTGGTAATGGAAAATGTTATCAACAAGGAGACGAGCGGGACCATCGAACCCATCGAAGCGCGCTATGAGTTGTTGCAACGCGGACAATATGTTTTGAACGTGCGCGAGACGGACCGTCGACCTTATCCGCTCGACCCAAAAACTCCATTGGAACTTTATGAAGCGCGGAATGCCGTGCGAATCGCGAGGTGGACGGGGGCCGATAAGTACGACCCGGAAACTCTACACAGCGCCGAGATCAGCTTGCAAAATGCCGAAGACGAGCTGCACGGCAAAATTGGAAAGAAGACCGTAGCGCAGAACGCTCGCGATGCCGCTCAGAAGGCCGAGGACGCGCGGTTGATCACGATCCGGCGGATCGAAGAGGAACGGCTAGCCAATGAACGCGCAGCCGCTGCGCACCGAGAAGCGACGGCCAAAGCGCAAGCTTCTCAGGCGGAGTCCGAGCGAGAAGCTGCAGAACGCGCAAAGCTGGAGGCAGAGAATGCCAGAGGCGAGGCGGAACGCGCGAGAGGCGAGGCCAACGCCGCTGCGGAGCGCGCTCAGAAGGAGAAGGGAGAGGCGGAAGCCGCACGAGCGGCCGCGTTAGCTCAGCAGCAGGCGGCGGAGTCAGAAGCGGAAAAGTCTCGCCAGAGTGCGGCACAAGCTGAACAAGAAAAGGCGCAGTTGCGCGAACAACTTCGACAGCAGCTGAATACGATTCTGGAGACGCGGGAAACGGCACGCGGACTGATTGTCAACATGTCGGACGTGCTGTTCGATTTTGGCAAGTACACACTCAAGCCGGGCGCGAAAGAGAAGCTGGCAAAGATTTCGGGGATTATTGTCAGTCATCCTGGACTAAAGCTACAAGTCGAAGGTCACGCCGATATCGTGGGAAGCGACGAAGTGAATCAAAGACTTTCCGAGCAACGAGCGGAGGCGGTACGAAGTTACCTCGTGGCGCAAGGCGTGTCGCCCGATTCGATCACGGCTCGCGGATTCGGAAAGACGCGGCCGGTGGCCACTAACGATACTGCTGCGGGACGCCAACTGAATCGCCGCGTCGAAATCGTGGTATCGGGCGACGTGATAGGGGCCGGGGCAGAACAGAAACCCAATCAGTGAGAAGCTCTGCTGCTGTTAAGGTAGCTACTCCTTAGTTTGAGACGGTGGCGCCGGGAAATTGCACGCGACCGTCTGTCAACTTTTTTGCATGTGGGCAAATTGGTATTGCAGATATGCCCCTTCCCTTCTATACTCACTTTCGTGAAATCTTATATCCAGAAGACCGTAAATGCTTGTCTCTGTTGTCTGAGCACGGCGTGTGTGTCTTCTGGCGCGGAGAAGTTGAAGAGCTAGCGATCGAATTTTAATCAGCAGTCCTCGATCCCACCGCCAGAAAGTGATTGGCCGGTGGGATTTTTGTTTTTGGAGCAAAAAACAAGCAAGTAGGAACAACCGAGATGATGATAAGGCAAACGAACAGAGCAATGGCAGATGAAGGAAGGACTGAAGGAGAAATTCTGGTGAGAAAAATCATTGGAATGATAGCCGGCACTATTTTGCTTGCCGGGTGGCTGCTTATTCCCGCGACCAGAGCCAAGATCGGCGACGGAAATAATCCGCAAGCAGGAGCTCAAACAGAGTCGCAATTGGACACGGCTAAAGGCGGAGATGCTAGTCAAGGAACGGCGGCGGCAAATTCCGAGATTGGCCTCGAACTAAAGGAAGTGAAGCGGTTGCTGCACGCCCAGCAGGAGGAGATAGAGACACTGAAAGAACAGCTGCGAATTGTTCGTAGAAACAGTCCTGCCGAGGCCGCTGGTAATCCCGCTGGAGACAAGACGGAAGAGACAAAAACTCAGGAGCAGGAAAACGCAGGGAAGAAACTGCAGCATTTCGAAAACAAACTGAAGAGTCTAGGGCCTTTCACTTTCAGCGGGGATTTCCGTCTGCGGGACGAACCGTTTTTTGGCGGGCCACCCAACGAGTCGCAGGTACGAAACAGAGAGCGCTTCAAGGCGCGCTTCAACATCAATGCAAAATTGAATGAAGACGTCAGCGGGGGATTTTCACTGGCTTCGGGCGACCTGAACGATCCCATTTCCACGAACCAGACTACGAACCAATTTTATACGCGGAAACCATTTGCTCTTGACCGGGCGTTCATTAACTACCGCCCAAGCTATTTCAAGCCGCTCACAGTGACCGGAGGAAAGTTTGCTTATCCCTGGTACAACACGGAGCTGACTTGGGACAGGGACTTGAATCCAGAAGGAGTCGCGCAGACGTTGGCTTTCGATCTGGAATCGACGCCGGTGCTGAAGCGCATCGCGTTCGTAGGATTCCAGTTACCGTTTGCTGAAACGGCGGGGGTGTCGCTGGGGAACAAGAGCATTGTGCAGAGCGCGGTCTACGGCGGCCAATTGCAAACTACCTGGCGACTGGCAAGCTGGCTGAACTTCAGCGCTTACGTGGGATTCTACAACTGGCATAACGCCGATCCGCTGGCGTTGGCGGTATCCACTGCGAACGCCGCCAGCCCGGCGAACGGGCTGCTCCCGCTGAAGTCGACCACTTTCCAGAACGCAATAACCGTTACGACAGCCACGAATATTGTGGCCGTGAACGGCACGCCGCAACGAACAGGGGTCAACAAGGTCGTGGCGGCGCAATTGGCATCGAAGTTTGGATTGCTGGACACGATTGCGCGGTTCGATATCAAAACTCCCTGGCAGCGATGGCCTGTGACATTGATCGGCGACTATGTGCAGAACACCAGGGCTTGCGCCAACGCGGGAAACATCCAGCGCGCACCAGCCGACACCACCGAGGTGACATATTCGCAATCCACGAGCGCGCCTTGCGACCCCCGACAGCGGCGAGGGTATTGGGGGGAAGCACGCTTCGGGCGGGCGCAGGAAAAGGGCGACTGGCAATTTTCATACACCCGCATCTTCATTGAGCGGGAAGCCGTGCTGAGCGCGTTCAACTACAGCGAAATCCGGCAGGGTAGCAACGTGACCCAGCACCGCGTCGAGGCTTTCTACCAGGCGCACAAGAACATTCAATTGGCTTTCACCGGACTGTTTGGGCGACCGCTCAATTTCGGCAGCTCTGCGCCGCCGGAAAGAATATTGGCGCGTTTGCAGTTTGATGTGGCGTACAAATTTTGAGGACAAGCGAAATCATGAAATTGCGAACCGTAATAGCAACTGTGTGGTTGTTGTTGACAGGGATCGGGACGAATGCGCAAAACGCGCCCGTTGTACTCCGTGTGGGTTATTTCCCGAACGTCACGCATTCGCAAGGGGTGATCGGACGAGCCACGGGACGGTTTGAACAAGCTTTGGGTTCCGGCGTGCACGTGGATTGGAAGGCATTTAACGCGGGACCATCGGTGATTGAAGCGCTTTTTGCTGGAGCTCTCGATTTGGCGTACGTCGGCCCGAATCCCACGGTCGCGGGGTACACACGCTCGCGGGGCGAGGCACTTCGCGTAATCGCAGGGGCCACCAGCGGCGGAGCGACCTTAGTGGTGCGTCCAGCGGCAGGAATCCAAAAGCCCGAAGATTTTCACGGGAAGAAGATCGCGACGCCACAGCTAGGAAATACGCAGGACGTAGCGCTACGGGCGTGGTTGCTCGGACACAATTTGCAAACGCGAGAAAAAGGCGGTGATGTGCAAGTTATCCCTATCGCCAATCCGGATCAGCTCACGCTCTTCCTCAGGGGAGAGATTGACGCCGCCTGGGCGCCGGAACCGTGGGCCTCGCTGCTCGTCGAGCAGGCCCACGCGCAGCGTTTCTTCGACGAGCGTGACCTGTGGCCGAATCGCCAATTCGTTACCGCTCATTTGATCGCGAGCACGCGTTTCTTACGAGAGCATCCGAACGTGGTGAAACAATGGCTACGGACGCATGTCGAGCTGACAGACTGGATAAACGCGAACGCGGCGGAAGCCAAAAAAATCCTGAACCAACAGATTCAGAAGGACACCGGCAAGGGGCTGCCTAAGACGGTCCTGGATGACGCTTTCTCACGATTGCAAGTCACCTACGATCCAATTCGCAGTTCCCTGCTCACGTCAGCCCAATGGTCCTTCGACGCCGGATTTTTGGGACGTGAGCGTCCCGACCTTGCAGGACTCTACGATTTGTCGCTCTTGAACGAAGTACTGCGGGAGAAAAAGGCGAAAGGCGTGCAGTGATTTTGGAGGCTGAGATGGCAGCGACGATCGAATTACCGTTAGCCGCGGCGGCGAGAGAGAGAAAGATATGGCTTAACCGGGTTTCCCGGGAATTCCCTAATGGAAGCGGCAAGACCCGGGCTTTGCAAAATATTGAGCTGGAAGTACGGGCAGGCGAGTTTGTCTGCATTGTCGGGCCTTCGGGATGCGGTAAGTCCACGCTGCTTCATTTGATCGCCGGTCTCGATCAGCCTTCCGAGGGTGAAATCTGGCTGGAGGGACGCCGGATCGAGGGGCCTGGCTCGGACCGCATCTTAATTTTCCAGGAACTGGGATTATTTCCCTGGCTGACGGTGCGGCAAAACGTCGAGTTCGGCATGCGCATGAAAAAACTTTCCCGACGGGAGCGTCAGGAGCGTGCGCGACATTATCTTCGAGTGGTTCATCTTTCTCATTTCGAAGACAGCTACCTCCATCAGTTATCTGGCGGGATGAAGCAGCGCGTGGCGTTGGCGCGCGCGCTGGCCATACAGCCGGATGTTCTGCTGATGGATGAGCCATTTGCCGCATTGGACGCGCAGACGCGCGACCTGCTACATGACGAGCTGGAACGCATCTGGAGCACGACCGAGCAAACGATTCTATTCGTCACACACAACGTGCGGGAAGCGGTGCGTCTGGGGGATCGCGTTCTGCTTCTGAGTTATGGACCTGGGAGAATCATGAACGAGTTCTCCATCCCACTTACGCGGCCGCGCCATATAGAAGATGTAGAGGTTGCACTGACTGCAAAAAATATTCTGGCGCAATTACGCGAAGAGATCGACAAATCGGTTCGCGCTGCGTATCACGATGAATAAAATAATTAAGCAACTGATTTTCTATTGCGTTTTGCTGGGGCTGTGGCAGACGCTCGTGATGCTGAAACTGTGGCCTCCTTACGTATTCCCAACTCCGGCGGGGGTTTTTGAATCTTTGCGTTTAGGTTTCGCTGATCACACGTTCTCGATCGGCGTCGGCGTCACCATGAAACGCATGTTGCTGGGGTATTCGCTTTCCATGATTTCAGGGGTAGGGCTGGGGTTATTGCTTGCTTACAACACTTTCTTTGAAGAAACGCTAGGCCGCCTAGTGGTCAGCGTACAAAGCATGCCCAGCGTGTGCTGGCTGCCACTGGCGATTTTGTGGTTTGGGCTGAGCGAAAAAGCCATCTTATTCGTGGTGGTGATGGGTTCGATGCTTTCCATCAGCATCAACACCGAAGCAGGGCTGCGGAATGTACCGCGAATTTACGGTATGGCGGGTCGCAACCTGGGTGCGAGCGGTACGCGGCTGTTTCTATTTGTGCTATTGCCGGCCAGCCTGCCCAACCTGGTTTCTGGATTCAAGCAAGGGTGGGCGTTTGCGTGGCGCTCGCTGCTGGCGGGAGAATTGATTTTCGTGACGTTGGGACTGGGTCAGCTACTGATGCTGGGCCGCGATTTGAACGACATCAATGGAGTGGTCGCGGTAATGGTGGTGATTGTGGCGATCGGGTTTTTGGTTGATAGCTTCATTTTCCGAGCGATTGAGGGTAGGCTGCGCCGAAAATGGGGTCTCTCTACGAGCGTGTAGGTGGCCCGAGTACTTAAACATCGCAGAGGTCAACGGCTTGGCGAAGGGAAACCAGCGGATCGCCGGTCGGCATAAATTCATGGGCGACGTAACCGCGAAAACCTGCGTCAGCGATGGCGCGCATGACGGCGTCCCATTGGACCTCCTGGGTATTATTCAATTCATGGCGACCTGGAACTCCGCCCGTGTGGAAGTGGCCGATCCATTGAATGTTGCGCTTGATGGTAGCGATAAGATCGCCTTCCATAATCTGCATATGGTAGATGTCATAAAGTAGTTTGACGTTGGGGGAGTTTACTTCCTTAATGACGCGGACGCCCCAGGCAGTGTGATCGCACATGTAATCGGGATGGTCGAGCTTGCTGTTAAGAAGCTCCATGCAAATGGTAACGCCATTGTCTTCGGCGATCTTCTTGACGCGATTTAGACCGGCAATGGCGTTGCTGGCGCCTTCCTCATCTGACATACCGCGACGGTTGCCGGAAAAAGTGATGACATTGGGCACGCCGGACTTGGCGGCTCTGGGAATATTTGTTCGGAAGGCTTGCTCGATTGCAGCATGATTTTCAGTGCGGTTAAGGGCGTTGGGGATTTCTCCGCCGCCGGCATATCCCATAGTGCAAATAAGTCCGTGGTGGCGCGGGACATCAAATTCCTCAGGTTGCAGCAGATCAATCCCCTGGAGTCCGATCTTCGCGGCGTAGGCAGAGAGTTCATCGAGAGGAGTACGGGCGTAGCACCACCGGCTGGCAGACTGATGAATGCGGCCTTTGCGTTTGATGGCCGGGATGTCCGAACTCGAATAGAATGGCGGGAGTGCTATAGCGGCGACTCCGGTGAGAGAAGATTTGAGTAGTGAACGGCGCGTGATGTTTCGCATAAGTTAGGAAGAGTCTAGCAGATTTTAAACGACTCGAAATCACGTTCGAATTCCTATCATTCCGACGTACAAAGCAGAGTCATCTGCGGGTCGATAGCTAACTTCCGCGGCGCGGCATTCGCAAAAAATTGAAAAGAAGTCTCCGGGCCTATTGCGATCACTCTAGCCGCTAAACTATTTCGCCCTGCGGGAATGTTGGAATACAGGGGAACGCTGGCGATGAACGACTGCGGCACGCCGGTCTGAAAAAGCTTACCGCGAACCAGATAGCCTTGGTCAGTCTTCCGCGTGGAAAATTCAACGCGATAGTGAGGAATACCGGTCCCGCGTACCCATTCGTCAAAAAACCATTCCATTGAACGCCCGCCGTCCAAATCCATGGCCGGAGTCATGATTGCTTCTACCTCACGTTGCAAATCTTGCGTGGTGAGCGCGCGATAAGCGTACTTGGTTGCTATGGTGCGAAGCAAAGCGATGAACCGCGCATCTTGAACTTTATTGGACGGATCACGCAGCATCACTCGGAGCATGTGAATGACCCAAGCGCCCTTTCCGTAAATCACGTCTTGGTAGGCATCGGGAGATTTCGACGAACTTAGCCTCGCGCCGTGGGTCAACGCACCAATCTCCGCGGCAGGCTGATCCGCTTCTACAGTCTTTTCTAGCAGCCGTTGCCGGTAGCGCTGCAGCCAGATGTGCAGCGTGTGATCGGGATTTTTCTGAGTGTCTGCAAAGAGCAGCGCAAGATAACTCGCAATCGCTTCGTTAATCCACTGATCGCGATAACTGGACCATCCAACAACATTGCCCCACCACTGATGGGCTACTTCGTGGAACGGAACCACGCCGGTGAAATGCTCCTGTCCGCTGGTGGAAAGGCCCGCGCGAGATTGCGCCTCAACAGGAAGAAAAGAGTAGGTCGAAACATAGAGGAGGCTGGGCCAGCCTTGCCCAAAGAATCCCGGAATTTGAGACACGCTCAATTTTTGAAAGGGAAATGGTCCGCTGTATGTTTCATAAAACCGAATGGCTGCTTCGATCTGTTTTCCCAATGGTTTAAGAGCGTCCGCTGGGCTTGGTAGTATGGCGGGAATCTTCAATCGCTCTCCGGCACCAGGCATGCTGAATGGGACTGCGACATCCGGCATAAGTTCGGGTGAAAGACGACGGCTCAAGGCCTGTTCTAGCTGCCGGTTGGCGTAAAGTTCGATCGTGTAGGCATGTGAGACGACCGATGCGGAAGCGTATTCTCCGAGATTGAAGCCTACTACGGTAACCGGTTTTTCCGTCCGCCAGTGTCCCACGCGAAAATTGCCTTGTTCACTTTCGTCGAGTTTTGTACCTGTCACAACGAGCTGAAGCTTGCGCGGCCAGTGCATTGTCAGCTCATAAATGGCGAATTCACTGGAGTCACCGAAATGTGGATACCAACTCTCCCGCGCTCCGACAAAGAGGACACCGTTGCCCGCATCTTCAATAACGTTGCCGCGATAATGAAAATTCAACGTGATTTCTGTTCCAGGCTGCGTGGTTCTTGGCAGGACGACGTTAACGTAGTCGTTGCCGTGAACACTGCGTTCTTGCAAAGCTATGGCTTCGTTCTGAAAAATCTCCAGTGCGTGGCCCTTCTCATCAGTAACCTTCTCTATGGCCAAAGCTCGAGAAAGCTGGAAAGCCACAACTCTTTCGGTCCCGCTTTCCGCGCGCAATGACACCGAGGCCGTAGCGTCGAGAGAATTATTCGCGAGAATGGACGTGTCAATCGCGTAATGCACGGCGCGAAACGCCGGTTTCGGCGGGACGGCATGAGGCATTTGGTACGAAGTCCAAACATCGTAAAATTCTCCGCCCGATGTGTTGCGTGTTTGGCCCAGAAGAAACTGCTCTGGTCGTCGAAAGTCAAGTATCACATCGAATGGACCTGTTTTGACTCCGTTGATGCGCGCGTAAAAGTACGATCTGGGGTTCGGGGACAGTGCATCAGCGACAATGCGCAGGGAATGCGACGAATTAAGCTGCGCGAGCAGGGGCTCCCACAGAGTAAGAGCCGCGCCTTCAGCTCGTGGAACCAGGCCGGCGGCGCGGATTTGGCTAAAAAGTTCCTGCGCACTGTCATCAGTAAAGCGTAGGTAGGCGCTGATGAAATCTTGGTCGAGAACAGGAGATCCCAGAAAGCGTCCCATCTGCTGTTTCTCATCAGAGTCACGGGGCAGCGCTAGTATGTGTCCGCGACCTGAAAAAACTGCACCCGTGATGCGGCCGTCGAGTGGCGACAGAAAAACGAGCTGTCCTTCTTCAAAGGAAAGCTTTGCATCGCCACGCCGTAACTCAACACGATTGTCGGCGGCAACATGATAAATTGCAGCAGAATCGAGGCGCAAAGCATTTAGTGCCTCGTACATCTCGTGTGCAGACCGCTCTGCGGCGACAGCATAGCTAGTCCCCGTCATACACCACGCTATGAAAAATGCCCTACCGAACTTCATTCCAGAAGTGTAGTCACTTTCGTCATCTCAGAACAAGGCTACTGCGAGAGAGGCCGCGCGAGGAACTAGGATGGAGGTATGCACAAATCATTGGTCGGGTTCGCTATGCGGATATTCTTGCTGCATTCTGCGCTGCTTCTCAGCAGCGCTATTGTGGCAGCCGATACGATTGTGCTTAAGAACGGACGCCGAATCAGCGCTTTCCAGGCCGTAGATCGGGGCGATAAGGTAACGTTCGAGACGTCCGCTGGCGAATTAAGCTTGCCCAAATCCGTCGTCGATCACATTGAGAAAAACACAGCGGCGCCGATGGATTCCCCGCATGACTCCGCGGCAAGTCTTGCAATCACTCACCCCTCGCTCGAGCTGACACTAGCCGGCGGAGCAGATGATATCGAGCATGCCGCTGTGCATGACGGCGTGATCGATCGCCAATATATTGCAAAACTAGCGGAAGCTGCGCATTCCGGCAGTCGAGAAGCCAACATAAGCGCGGCCATTGGTTACCACGCAGTTTCTGTGTTCGAACTAGCGCGCGGCGATATAAATCACGCGTTGGCGGACGTGCGCGCAGCACTTATCTATGCGCCTGACGAGCCAGGGCTGCTCTTGGACGCTGCCTACCTGCATTTGCGTCGCAGCGAATACAAGCAATCGCTCGATTACCTTGATCGTGCACGGCACTATGCAGCCGAAAACGCAGACCTGGCGAAACTTGCGGGTTGGGCCTACTACGGGATGAACAAGATCGATCTCGCGGTCGCTGAGTGGACCCGCGCAATGTCACTGCGGCCAGACCCAGAAGTACGAGCTGCGCTGGATAAAGCCCAGCGCGACAAGCGAGAAGAAGAAAACTACAAGGAAAATGAAAGCGCTCATTTCATCCTCCGCTACAGCGGAACGGCGGAACCAGCGTTGGCACGCGATATCTTACGCACACTTGAGATGCATTATTTGGTGATCGAGTCCGAACTGAGCTTTACGCCACCGGACTCAATCGGGGTAATCCTGTACACGCGTCAGGCGTTTGCTGATATCACCCGCGCGCCAGCGTGGGTCAGCGCTGTAAATGATGGCCGAATCCGCGTGCCCGTGCAGGGCTTGACTAGCGTGTCGAGCGATCTGTCTCGCGTATTGAAGCATGAATTGATGCACAGTTTTATCAAACAGAAGACTCACGGACTCGCTCCCACTTGGATTCAGGAAGGATTGGCGCAGTGGATGGAAGGGCAACGCAGCGGGAATAATGCGGCGATGCTGATTCGGACTTATCGTGCAGGCCAGGCTGAAGCTCTCGACAAACTGGAAACTTCTTGGATGCGCCTGTCCAACGACGCTGCGGCCTCCGCCTATGCATGGTCACTAGCTGCGATCGAATACATTGTGCACGCGAATGGCATGTCCGACCTCCAGCGCATTCTCGATCGCATTGCTTTAGGAAGCGCTACAGAGGACGCTCTACGCCAAGTGTTGCATAGCGGTTACAGTGACGTCATGCAGGCCACCGCCGAATATCTGCGAAGTACTTACGCCAGATAATCACCTAAGGATGCCAATAACGATCAGCAGAGCACTGGATTTTGGGCCTCGCGCGAATACTAGCGACACGCTCAGGCCGTTGATAGCAACGCGGCAAGCAGCGCCGCACGTTCGGGCAAAGAGCGGATGAAAATGTGTTCGCGCGCTGAGTGGGCACCGTCGCCGACAGCGCCAAGGCCGTCGAGAGTGGGGACGCCGAGCGCCGCCGTGATATTGCCGTCTGAGCCGCCGCCCGCTGTACATTCGTCCAGCGACATGCCAATCCCTGCTGCCAGTGTCTTCGCCCGTGCGAAGAGGGCGACGCTTCTCTTGTGTTCCAGGGGAGGGCGATCGAAACCACCAAGAATTTCCAGGCGCGAGCCTGGCCGGATAGCACGCAACGACCGGAGTCGCTGCTCGAGTTGGCGCATATCTGTAAGACGCAAGGCTCGCAGGTCAAAAGCAGCTCGGGCGCGCTCGGCGATGACGTTGGTGCGTGTGCCGCCCTCGATGATGTTGGCATTGATGGTGATTCCGCGGCGCACGTTGTTCCATTTCGCAATATGCCCGATTTGTCGCGCCAGCTCGTGAATGGCGTTAACCCCTTCCTGTGGTGCCAGCCCGGCGTGGGAAGCACGGCCATGGACGACGATTTCCATTTCTCCAACTCCTTTGCGCGCTGTCTTCAGTGCTCCACGCGGTCCGAAGGCTGGCTCCAGCACAAAAACGGCGTCGCTACGAAGCGCTTCCTTTTCAATTAGCTTGCGAGATGATTCGCTGCCAATCTCTTCGTCCGAAGTCCAAAGGAAGACCAAGCGCTTGCGTAGCGAATTCTTATCCTGGCGTAACGCTTCAAGAGCGAACCGCGCTTGAATGATGCCCGCCTTCATGTCGAACACTCCCGGCCCATAGGCTTTGCCCGCCGAAAGACGGAAAGGCATCTCTCGTAGCGTGCCCGAGGCGTAGACGGTGTCGTAATGCCCGAGGATCAGGAGTTGGCCGCTAGGACGCGATTCATGGGGCCACCAATTGATGCGGATATGATCGCCTCGATCTATTTGAACGATGCGTTGGACCTGCGCACCCGGGATGCGCCACTGCTTGGCGATAACATGGCAGCAGCGATCAAGCGCTCGCTTATTGGTGCTGGGTGACTCTGCCAAAACAATCTGGCCGAGGGCAGAAAGCATTGCGGGTAAGCTAGGTTTTAATAGTTGATGGAATTTCTTTGCGACATTGAGTTCTGGCATTGCCCGGACATGCTAACAACGCATCGCGGTTGGGGCAACGGTAGCCGGCGGAGCACAGCAGACGCCAACCTCATAGAAGCTCGCATATCGCGGACGTCGCGGTTCGCATATAATTATCAGTTTGCCGGGCGAGTGGAAGAAGTCACAGATTCGTCGCGTGGTGGGACGGGGGTGCGAATGATCATGGATGTCACGGAAATTCAGAGGATTTTGCCGCACCGCTATCCATTCCTGATGGTCGATGCCATCGAGGAAATGGAGCCGCAGAAACGCATTATTGGAGTGAAGAACGTAACGATCAATGAATCATACTTTCAAGGGCATTTTCCTGGTAAGCCGATCATGCCCGGAGTGTTGATCCTGGAAGCCATGGCGCAAACCGGGGGATTATTGTTGTTGCTCCAAATTCCGGACCGCGACAACAAACTAATGTATTTTGTGGCTATCGACGGTGCGCGTTTTCGCCGACCAGTATCCCCCGGCGACCAGTTGAAAATAGACGTCACCGTGCTTTCCTGGCGCGGAGACTTCTGCAAATTGGACGGTAAGGCTACGGTGAACGGACAATTGGCCGCAGAAGCGACGTTAATGTGCAAGATGGTGGAACGCGAGCCGCGTGCGAAGTTAGAAAAAATCGCGAAATGACGCTGTACGACATTCATCCACAGGCAGTTGTTGCTCCCAGCGCAAAAATTGCATGCGGCGTGAGCATTGGGGCTTATGCAGTTGTCGCCGATAACGTCGAACTTGGCGAAGGTTGCTTTTTACATCCCCATGCCATCATTCAGGGTCCATCGAAAATTGGTCGCAAGAATATTTTTTATCCTTTTTGTTCGATAGGTGGCAATCCGCAGGATCTAAAATTTCACGGAGAAGAGACGCAACTCTCCATTGGTGACGCAAACACGTTCCGTGAGTATGTCACCGTAAGCCGGGGCACGCTTGGCGGCGGTGGCCAGACCACCATCGGCGGCGGCAACCTGTTCATGGCCTATGCCCACGTTGCGCACGATTGCCACGTTGGCAATCAGACAATTTTTGCCAACGGCGCTACTCTAGCGGGCCATGTGACCGTGCAGGACTTCGCGACTATTGGAGCCTTTTCGCCTGTTCATCAGTTTTGCCGGATCGGGCGTTATGCATATATCGGTGCGGCGACCGTGATTACTGAGGACGTGCCGCCGTTTTCCCGCGTTGTGACCGAACGTGAAACGAAGAACTTCGGAGCGAATGCCATTGGCCTTGAAAGAAAAGGTTTTTCCCGCGAGCGTGTCCAGGCCGTTCAGCGGGCGTTTCGGTTATTGCTGCGCTCCAAGATGAACACGTCACAGGCTCTCGCCCAAATGAGGGACGCTCTCGGAGACTCCGAGGACATCCAGGAACTCATCCACTTTATCGAACACGCTGAACGGGGCATCGTGAAGTAGGACCGGACCTACCTTGACCGACCATACTATGCCCGACCCAAACGCGACAAAGGGATGGGGACTCATCGCCGGAAATGGGCGGTTTCCCTTTCTGGTGTTGGACGGCGCGCGTAGCCAGGGCATCGACATGGCGGTCATTGCCCTAAAAGAAGAAGCCTCCCCAGAGTTGGAAAAGTCTGCGCGCCGCTTGCATTGGGTGAGTCTGGGAGAGTTGAGCAAAGCCATTGACCTGATGCATCGGGAGGGCGTCACGCACGCTGTCATGGCGGGCCAGGTCAAGCACAGCAACATTTTTAGTGCAATAAAGCCAGATTGGAAGTTGGCGAAACTATTGTTTTCGCTGCCCCGAAAAAATACCGATGCTCTGATTGGCGCAGTTGCGCGATTGTTGGAAGAACAAGGAATCCGTCTGGTGGATTCGACCGTCTTTCTTAAGCCTTTGGTACCTGGGGCTGGCGTGCTCACACGGCGCGCACCGGATAAACGTGAAGCCGCGGATATCGCATACGGTCTTGGCGTAGCGAGGTGCATCGCCGGTATGGATATCGGCCAGACTGTGGTGATTTCAGATCGTGCTTGTGTTGCCGTCGAAGCGATGGAAGGTACAGATGAGGCTATTGAGCGAGCCGCGCGCATAACGGGTGGCAAACCACTGGTGGTCGTCAAAATTAGCAAACCTCAGCAGGACATGCGCTTCGACGTACCCGTCATTGGATTGGCCACCATCCAACAGATGAACCATGCACACGCTACTGCTCTGGCCGTGGATGCTGGACGTACCTTGTTGTTTGATCGTGCCGCACTGATTGAAATGGCGGACGGACTGGGGATTTCCATCCAGGCCTTCCCACTGGAAGTCGCCACGAATTCAAGTGCGCACGTGCCCCGGGGAAACAGTAAAGAATGAGCATATCCACTGGGCCATCGAATCGCGTCCGCGTCGCCGTTGTCGGTGCCGGCGAATTCGGCCGTAATCACGCGCGTGTGTATCGCGAACTAGAGGGCGTAGAGCTCGTCGGTGTGTACGACCGCCAATTCGATACCGCTGCGGCAGTCGCCGCGGAGTTTCAAACTAAGTTCTTGACGGGAATTGAAGAATTGTCCGGGCGGGTAGATGCCGTCAGCGTAGCCGTCCCCACAGTTGCTCATGCCGAGTTGGGCTGTCGACTGCTTGAAATGGATTTTGATGTACTGATCGAGAAGCCCATGGCGGTGAATCTCCCGGAGGCCGATGCGTTGCTGGAAACGGCAAGAAGAAAGCAGCGTATTTTGCAGGTAGGCCACGTCGAGCGATTCAATCCGGCGGTTATTGCGGTAGAACCAATCGTGAATCGACCCCTGTTTTTTGAGGTGCACCGATTGGGCGTATTCACCCCGCGCAGTTTGGACGTAGACGTCATCTTCGACGTGATGATTCACGATCTTGACATCCTGCTCGCTCTGGTGAAAGAGCCTGTTACGGAAGTAAAGGCCGTCGGTATTCCGGTGCTGACCGATAAAGTGGACATTGCCCATGCACGGCTTGAATTTGCCGGCGGTGCGGTCGCCAACGTAACGGCTAGCCGAGTTTCTACAGAGCGCGTGCGAAAGATGCGTTTTTTTCAACAGCATGAGTACATTTCGCTCGATTACGCGCGGCGCGACGCGCTGCGTGTCGGCGTCAAGAAACCCGGTCCTCAGCCCGAATTTGGATTTGAGAAGTTGCCAGCTCCCGCAGTCGAACCTTTGCGCGCCGAGTTGCAGGCTTTTGTAGATGCCGTGCGGACGCGGCGCGAGCCACCCACTAACGGCGTTGCTGGCCGAGCTGCCTTGGAGCTGGGGGGCCGGGTAATGGCAAGCATCCAGGAGCATGGTGAGCGCGTCAAACTGGCAGGATTTGCCACACCAGACAAAACCTACAAATGATCCCTAGGATGCTTGTTCCGCTTGATGCTCGTCCGCCCGCAGCGGACGCTTCCCAGACGTCTCGCCGGCGTCCTACGACCTTGGACGAGCGTACTCTTATCTCAGCCATGCTGCCGATCGTCCCGCTTGATGGTCGTTCTACTATTCCTTCCAACCTGCCCCTTGACTCTATCGCTGCGCGGGTTGTCATACCCAGAGACATAAATCGGGAAGCCTACGCCGTTGCGGAAGACACTTCGGCTCCGCTGCAACCGACGGAGCTGGACGAACGGATCGCCGTGCCGCAAGGTGCTGCGCCGCCGGACATGACTACAGCACTGCAGAGTCTGCCAACCGATCTCGTCGATCCGGATGTTTTCATGACGGGCGAGGTGCATCTAATTCCCGCACGGCCAGCCCCAGCAAAGGCTCGATGGGAACTCCTTACGCGTGTTTCTTCTGTCGCGTTCCACATTCTTTTGGTTGCCGCCATCTTGCTCCAGCCGAAACTTTTTCCTCCACATGAACCAACGGCGGAGGAAGTGGATATTGCCCGGAAACAACTTACTCTGCTCCTTCCTCCGGGAGCTTTTGAATCCCCCAAGCCTTCTCCTCGTCCTCAGCCGCGTCCGCAACCGATGCGCGTTGATCCGCGCGTCTTACGAAAGGTCGCTCCACCTATTACCCCACCAGTCCCGGTCCCTCAGCCCGAGCGTCCAGCCAGGGAACTACCCAGCGCTCCGGTGCCGCAACCAAATACCGTTACGCCGGAGCCTCAGCCGAGTGCGCCGCTGGCCAAGATCGACGTTCCCAAACCCACGCCGAAGCTCGAGACACCGGAAGCGCCACAGCCTCGCCACGATTTGCTTCTGCCAAAAAATTCACCTAACCAGTCAATTCAGGATTCACTCCGCGAAGCCCGAAAAAATCCCCCCTTCGGTGGACGCTCCGGAGGGGTTAGCGGTCCTATACCCCGCTCAGGTGACTCCGCGACATCCGATACTGGCGGTGGCCAGGGTGGCGGTACCTTTGGCAACGGATATCAAATCCTGACGCCCACCGAGGGCGTTGATTTCAGCGATTACATGGCCCGCGTGGTAGCCAGTGTGCGGCGTAATTGGTATGCCGTCATGCCGGAATCCGCGATGCTCGGTGATCGCGGCCGCGTCGCCCTGCAATTCCGAATCATGCGAGACGGCAGCGTACCCACGGGTGAGCCGACGCGATTGATCGGTTCCGGGAAGGAACCTCTTGATCGAGCGGCTGTATCCGCTATCCGCTCCTCTAATCCATTTGAGCCGCTTCCCCAGGCATTCAGCGGGCCTTATATAGAGCTGCGCTTCTATTTCCTGTACAATTTGCCTCTCGAAGCTGCATATCAGTGAGGCTTCCGCGTCACAGGTCCTTGGCTTACTCGCCATTTTGTTTTTTCGAGCCCGGCATATCTTTTCCGATGACTGATCAACATTCGCATCTGCCATTGATCGTGATCGTGGGCCCGACGGCCTCCGGGAAATCGACTCTCGGCGTCTGGCTGGCGGAACGTCTGGGCGGCGAAATCGTTGCCTGCGATTCTACGCAGCTTTATCGCGGCTTCGATATTGGCACGGCCAAGCCGGGACGATCAGAGCGGCGCGGCATTGCGCACCACCTGATCGATGTTCTAGACCCCACTGAAAAAGCCACCGCCGGCGGTTACCGGCAAATGGCGGTCGCGGCTCTTGCCGAGCTGCGCCACCGCGCGCGAATTCCTATCCTCACCGTGGGCACCGGTTTGTATCTGCGCGCCCTGCTCGAGGGATTGGCTGACCTCCCCTTACATTCGGAAGATTTACGCCAGAGGTTGCGTGCCCGTAAGCAGCAACACGGCGATAAATATTTGCACCGCATTCTGCATCGGCTCGATCCCGAAGCGTCCGGAAAAATTGCTCCGACCGATGAGCAAAAGATCATACGCGCCATTGAAGTCTGCATTCTCGCGCGAAGGCCTATCTCGGAAGTTCATCGGGCTGGCCGCAGGCCGCTAACAGGATGGCGGCCATACAAGATCGGACTGAATCCACCTCGCGAATTGCTCTATAAGCGTATCAACTCGAGAACAGATTCCATGCTCGAGCGAGGGTGGTTGGCGGAAGTGCAGCGCTTACTGGGAAGTGGCTTCAACGCAGATGCTAAGCCGTTTGATTTCCTGGGGTATCGCGAATTGCACTCCGTGCTGTACGGAGAGCGTGCCCTGGAGGAAGCGCGTGTAGCTATTCAGCAGGCCACTCGGCGCTATGCAAAACGTCAACTTACCTGGTTTCGCAAAGATACCGCCATCCGCTGGTTTTCCGGAGTTGGCGATGCGCCGCCATTGCAAGATGAAATTCTCAAATGGCTTCAGTCAGAGATCATGCGCGCTTCTCGCGAGGTTAGGAAGTCCGGCGTATAATCAAAATGGATGTGTAAGCTCCCCCCAATGCTTCCAGCCGTACGATGATTTCAGGTCTAACTCTTGACGAAGACTCAACATAGGATTTCGACCGCAGAACGCGCTTTGCTTGTCGGTGTAGGTTGGAAACGCGCGCCTCGTTTTCCAGGCATGCCCATGGGCGATCAGGGACGCGCGTCGCTGGAAGAGCTCGTCGAATTGGCAAGCAGCGCGGGTGCGGAAATTGCCGGCACGGTATTTCAGGTCCGCGAAACCGCCGATCCGGCAACACTAGTGGGACGCGGAAAATTGGAGGAAATCCGCGCGGACGCCACCGCTCATAAAGCTCCATTGATCATTTTTGACAGTAACCTTTCACCGGTGCAGCAAAGGAATATTGAGGAAGTGACCAATTGCCGCGTGATTGATCGCACCCAGCTCATCTTGGATATTTTCGCCCGCCATGCCCGCAGCCGCGAAGGCCAATTGCAAGTGGAGCTCGCGCAGCTTAACTATAGGCTGCCGCGCCTAACCGGAAAAGGTACGACCATGTCGCGCCTCGGTGGCAAAAGCGGGGGCGGCGGTGCCGGTGGAGCGGGTGGCGGAGCAGGTCGCATCGGCGTGCGCGGACCCGGCGAGAAGAAACTCGAAACTGACCGGCGGCGCATTCGCGACCGCGTCGGCAAAATCCAATCCGCGATCGATGACGTCAGAAAACAGCGTGCTCTTAGGCGCGAAGCACGCAACGCCGTGCCACTTGGAACAATTGCGCTGGTGGGTTATACGAACGCCGGCAAGTCAACATTATTCAATGCGCTGAGCCGCTCCGAGGTGCTCGTTTCCTCGCGCATGTTCGCCACCTTGGATCCCACCATCCGCGCACTGCGCCTGCCATCCAGCCGGCGGGTCCTGGTCTCGGATACCGTCGGATTTATCCGTGATTTGCCCAAAGGCCTACTGACCGCATTTCGCGCCACTCTCGAGGAAGTGCAGGAAGCGGCATTGATTCTCCACGTCACCGACGCGTCCAATCCTCACCACCACGAATTGGACGACGAAGTTCAAAAGATTTTAGACCAACTGGGAGTGGCAGATCGTCCCATACTCCACGTGCTGAATAAAATCGATCGGCTAAGCAGCGAGGAACGTGAAGTTTTGAGTCGTGGCGCGGCCAATAGCTCGAATCCCGAACAGCATCCGGTGCTAGTCTCAGGCCTAAATGGAGAGGGTATGGAGGAGTTGCTGCGCCGGATCGATATAGCTCTGCCCACCGATCAAGTGGTAACGTTGTCTTTGCGCTTGCCTTTGAAAGAGGGACGTACGCTTGCCCTGATTCATGCGCTTGGGCGAGTGCTGCGATCGGAAGTTAGGGACTCGCATATGCTCCTCGATGCTGACGTACCGCTCTCCGTTGCGCGGCGTCTTCGATTAGAGGATTATGCCCGCAAGGGAACATCCAGCCTCACCGTAACGTAAATGCAGTTGGGAGGTGTTCAATGGCAGCGTTTTTTCTCTGGTGCATTCTGTTTATTTTGTGCTGGCCTGTCGCGCTGATTGCTCTAGTGTTATACCCGCTCGTATGGCTGGTAACTTTGCCGTTTCGTCTGTTGGGGATCGCCTTGCACGGAACATTTGCTTTTCTCAGTGCTCTTTTACTGCTTCCTCTTCTCCTGGTGCGCGGACGGCGGGCAGTTTAGCCAGAGAGTAAGCTTTCAGTAAACGGCCGAAATCCCGCCAATTCTTGGGAAGACAGCTTCCTAATCTGCTTTCCCGGACCAGACAGGCTTACTACATCCCCTGTGGAAAGCTTGTGGAAACCGCCTGCCGAACTTGTTCGTTTAACGATTTAGAAACCTGCTCAAATCGCAGCCCGTCCAATTCACCGTCTGTAACCTATAGCAAAATATAGACCTACAACGCGCTCCTGCCGGCCCATTTGCCATCATTGGTGGGTTGTTGGTTGTCGCCGCAAGCAAACATTTGCACAGCGTAGACCTTGCAGATTAACGAGAAAGTACAGCCATGCCGTAACGGCACACCACAGACCTCGGCATTCTCTCTCTACATTGACGCCTGCGAACACGAAGTCTATAGTGGAGCACAGCCTTGGCTTTAGGCTACCGGTACGGCCCCAAACGGTGGTTTTTATGTACCTATGAACCTTCCTAACTCACTGACGCTATTGCGGATCTTTTTCGTCCCGGTCCTCATCGTGATCTTGCTGACCCGTAGTCCCAACGTGGAGCTGTGGGGGTTCGCAATGCACTTCGAGTTCTGGGGTGTTCTGATTTTGCTCCTGGCTGCAGCCACGGATTGGGCCGATGGCTATGTGGCGCGGCGTCGGCTGCAAGTGACGACCTTGGGCATTCTTCTCGATCCAATTGCCGATAAGCTGCTCATCTCTGCGGCGTTTATTTCTCTTGTGGATATGCATCTCGTAAAAGCTTGGATGGTGGTGATCATCATCGGGCGCGAATTTACGGTCTTGGGATTACGAAATATCGCTTCGGCGGAGGGCTTCACAATCGAAGCGTCGACTCTAGGCAAGACGAAAATGGTCTTGCAGGTTGGCGCGGTGGCCGTGCTCATTGCTGGCGCGCGACATGCTTCGTTAAAGCCAATCGCTTTGCTGCTTCTATGGCTTGTCGTGTTCAGCGCCCTCACTTCTGCGGCGCAATATTTCTTGCGCTTCTGGGGTCACGTCGACGATCGGATAAAGCAACGGCGAAAACTGCGTATACTGGAAAGCCGCAAGAAGTCTCAGGATGCTGTACCCCTCTGAATCCGATCGCCATTCGCTGTTGCAGCTAGCCCGCCGAGCAGTGGTCCAGGCCGTTTCTCTCTGTGAACTTCCAGACCAGATACCAAACAGCGGGGTCTTCGCCGAGCGCTGCGGAGTCTTCATAACCTTGTTTGTGCGCAATGAACTGCGCGGATGTATCGGCGTCATTGAAGGGAAGGAGCCGCTGGGCGAAGCTGTTGTGCGATGCGCCGTCAGCGCCGCGTTGCAAGATCTGAGGTTTACCCCCATCAACCAAGGGGATCTCGGTGATTTAGGAGTTGAAATATCTCTGCTCTCAGTGCTTTCCCCTGTCCGCCCGGATGAGATCGAAATCGGCAAGCACGGACTGATCATTTCACAGCGTGATAAACGCGGGCTGCTTTTGCCGCAAGTAGCCACCGAACACCATCTGAATTGCGAACAATTTCTTGCTGAAACTTGCCGAAAAGCCGGGCTACCCGGCAATTCCTGGCGAGATCCGGCATCCCGTATTGAGGCATTTACGTGTGAAGTTTTCTGGGACGAAGGCAAGCGTCGGGATAATAAAAACACATGCTTTGGCGGCTAGGAGGCATCATTCCCTAGAAGCTGTTGCATAACCTAGTACAGGCTCCTGAAAAGAAGGTAGTTGAGTTTTCTCAGATGAGAGATAAGCAAAGTCAGCAGCGCCGAAGGAGGGCCGATGGCCCGGTCGGGTCCGTTGCTGACGGAAGTGCAGTGGA
>DATNMX010000080.1:0-53343 GCA_035602135.1 Candidatus Dormiibacterota bacterium | reverse complement strand
GAAATGGGAGTGGACACGCAGGGACTGAAGTCGCGGAAGACGCCGCTGCCTTTTTATATCCGGCCGCAGACGGAGTTAGCATTTGGAGCGGCGATGCAGATACCCGGGACGGGGTTAGGGTGTGACCTTGGTCGAATCGAGCTGGTGTGTCCGGAGCGGGAGCGGTTCTTGGTGGAATTTGAGCAAGGGCTAGGGGAGGAGAGCGGGGGTGGATTGCTGGAATGGAAGCTGAACCCGGTGGAGTTGCGGGAGCGGGGGAAGCATGGCGCAGTGCTGGGGGCAGGGCCGAAGAGGATAAGGCTGACGGCGTTGGAGTCTGGGGGTGAGGCCGAGGTTAGAGAGGAAGTGGTTCCCTATGCCAGTCCTGGATTGCCAGCGGCGAGCATTAGGCACTTTCAAAAGGGTGCGGAGGATCCCTCCACCCGTTTGCGCGCTAGCACGAAGGGGGATTATCTGCTTCTGCTGTTTGCGGATGAGCAAGCTGGGAGCCAATTTAGGCCAACTGCCGGGGGATTTGAGCTGACGTTGAACGGCGCGAGGCGCATTTTTGAAGTCAGCCAACAGGGAGCGAACATCCTCAACCTGCGAGACTGACCCGGAGACCAGCTAGGCAGGAAAAATTACGGGAGAAGTACACGGTCCTAAGTGCTGTGACCCTTTTTGAGCGGACCGTTGCCTACAATGATCACTTTGAAATGCACCAACGAATCAGCACTCCGCCTCTCCTGGGACCACACTACGAATGAAGTACGGACGATGAGAGCAGCGAAGCCGACTCAAGATCGAGGAAGATAAAGGCTCGCTGATGACTGCGCACAATCGAGGCTGGACATGCCGGTGACACCGGGCCCTCGAGGGCGTTGCGAGTTGCCTCGGCCTTCCGGAGCTCCGGAACACAACAGACTAGATTTTCCGAAGCTAATAACGCAGGCACTGTAATCGTCAGCGCCTCGCTGGGGACTGCTTCGAAAGTTGCGAAATGGCCTTCTCCTACTTGCTGGATTCGAGTTTTGTCGTCGAGGCTGATCCGTTTGATCGCAAGAGGATCGTTGAAATCGGCGAGATGCGGTTCATTGAAGGCAATATGCCCATTCTCGCCAAATCCGAGGAAGCATGCATCGAGTGGAGCTGATTGCAAGAGATGTTCATATCGACGAGACTCCGCGGCAAGATCAGTCACGTCCGCATTTAGGTAATTAACTCGGCCTGGATGTACGTGATTTACCAGATGCTCCTTGAGCCATCGGCGAAAACTTGCCGGATGCTCTACTCCCACTCCTACATATTCGTCCATATGGAAAACTTCGATGTTGTTCCATGCGACCTTCGGAGCTTGAACGAGAGCATGAATGAAGTTGTCCTGGGAGGGCCCAGTAGCGACGATGATGCGAGCGCAACCCCGATTTGCGATGGCGTCTCGCAATATGGAGGCAGCGTGTGTTGCCGCCGCTTCGCCCATATTCGCTTTTGTGGAAAAGACTCGAATCTGAGCTTTATCGAGTTGGAAGGTATGCAGTGGAGTCTCCATCTATACCTCTGAGTCTAAGAATTTAGGGTATATCCATATGCCCGGGCATCTGGAAATACTCAGTAAATACTCTCGTCTCGGGACATCGGCACAGATTTTCCAATCCTTTCGTTGCTTCTTCCGAATCCAAAGCGAGCGGACAGCAGGAGTAATTAATTGTTCAAGGATGTTTTGACTTCGTTGTAATGAACATAGCTACCATGACAACTAATTCTAACCACTTGCTCATAATTTCTTCTTCTCATGTTTCTATACGGCATATTTCTTCAGGGCTTTTGGAGAAAGAGTAGTCCCTGCTCCTGCCAACTCCGGAACGGTGAAACACCCATCTTTTACAGTCGCCGGTTCTGCAAAACACTCCCGCAACCACGGTATGTACTCGAGCACCGTGGTTGACCGATGGGCAAGTGCCAAATGGAGATGTACCTGCATCATGTCGCCGATATGGGGCACCACCGGTAAATGATTTGCCAAGGCTAGGTTAGCAACTTGCCACCATTCGGTGATTCCAGCCAAACGGACAGCGTCCGCCTGGACGAAATGAAGAGCTTGTGCATTTATGAAGTTTCTGAACTCGGCCAGCGAATATAGCTGTTCGCCCAGAGCGATTGGAATGGAGATCCGTTGAGTTAGGGCAGCATGCCCAGGGATGTCGTCGAACCAAAGTGGTTCCTCAAACCAATAAACATCGTAATCCTTGAGTTTGCTACCAAAACTCACGGCCGTTTCCAAGTCCCACCGCCCGTTGGCGTCGACCATAAGCTTTGTAGTTGGTCCAATAACTCTTCGAACGGCTTCCACCCGCTCGATGTCACGACAGGGATCCGGACCTCCTACCTTGATTTTGACGCCGCGGAATCCGTCAGTCTCGACAATGCGACGGTTATAATCCTTCAGTTCCTCGAGCGACCAATTAAGCCATCCCCCATCCGTGTTGTACCCCTCGATCCTCTTATTACTGTCACCTCCCATCAATTTCCAAAGGGGCAACCCAGCCGCCTTGGCCCGGAGGTCCCAAAGGGCAATGTCCACCGCGCTAAGGGCCAAATGTGTGATTCCACTCCGCCCAACCCATTGTGCGGGGGGAAAGTGGTACAACTTTCTCCAAAGCTCATCGCGCTGAGGAAGTTCTTCGCCCACCAGAAGTGGTGCATAGGTCTCAGCGATGCAACTCGTGATTAAGCGATCGGTGGGAAGATGGGCGTGAGTTCCAGTGTAGCCACATCCTTGCAAGCCGGAATCCGTCTCGATCAGTACCCCCGGAGCCCCCCAATGAGTTACCTGATGCATGCTATCGTGGATTCGGGCTCGAGTAACCGGGACGTGAAGCACAAAAGTATTAACCTTGGTAATTTTCATTGCTAAGTATCTCCGCGAGTATCGACGGCTCGTCTCATTGGGTGCGCAATGGTCCGACAGAGGGCTACTTCACTATTCCAGAAACTAAGTATTCTGCGTTCGCAGATGGCCAGTTGAAGCGGTCTAGGCTTAAGACCCACCAAGTAAAATCGCTGCAGAAGCACGATAAAATTCATCCACAGTCCGGTCCCCGTTTGGGGGCACCAAGACCTGTTCTTGACCTTGAAATACGGCTCGGACGACAAGTTCAACGGGTCTCCTATTAGTACTTCAAGCAGCAAATGGACGATGTTCAGATTGAATGACTTGCCTGCACTAAAGACTGTTTTAAAGCCCATGCGATATATTCGGTATCCTCATCCGTTGTGGAAGGAAATACGGGGAGACTGAACACCTGCGCACAAACCTTGCTGGCCGTTGGACACGCGGCTTCTTGCTCGTTGTAGCCAAGATCGGTTAGGAGGTCCCAGGTCCAAAGTGCGGGATAGTGAGAAGCACAAGCGACGCCATAGTCGTCTTTGAGTATTTGCAAAAACATAGCCAGACTGAATTTGACGACATCTGTGTTAAGCCGAGCCACATATAGGTGACAAGCGTGACCTGGTCCGATGCCGGGCGGACGAATTATCTCCTCAACACCATCCAGCAGCGCGTGTAAGGATTGGAAGGCCCTGAGTCGTTCCGAAATGACACGATCTACTTTCGCCAATTGTGTCAAGCCGACCGCGCATTGCGGTTTCGTCATTCGATAGTTGAAGCCGAGGCTCACGATTCGCAATCGAGGCCCATAGACATAGCCGAAAGTCTTTTTTTGCCGGAGAACTTCCGCAAAGCCCTCGTCATTGGTAGTTATTGCGCCACCTTCGCCCAACGTTGTCATATTCTTGTTGGACTGGAAGCTGTAGCAATTACCTTTGCCGCGGCCGCCAACCGACGCGCCTTTATACTTTGCCGACACCGCATGCGCTGCGTCGTAAATGATGGGAATACCAGTCTCCTGACTGATTGAATCGAAAGCATCGATATCTGCCGCCATCCCGGCAAAATGAACAGGAATAATCGCTTTTGTTCTTGGCGTGATACGCCGCCGCACATCTACGGGATTCAGGCAAAGTGTGGCATCGTCGATGTCCGCGAAGACTACCTTGGCCCCTCGCGCGATTGCGCAAGTCGCAGTTGCAATAAAAGTCAGAGGAGTTGTGATCACCTCATCGTCTTGCCCTATTCCGAGGCTCATCATGCAGAGGTCGAGTGCAGAGCCACAGCTATTTACTGCGATTGCCTTGGTCGCGCCTTCGTGTGCAGCGAACGCAGTTTGAAAGTCATTTTCCTCGGGCAGCGGAAAAAACCCTCCTCCAGGGTCAGCTGCAGCACGAATGACTCGCGTCGCCGCATCAACGTCATCTTGTTCATACCACCCGCCCAGCGGAAGAAAAGGTATCTTTCGGATCGGAAAAGCCGACATCTCAACCTTCCTTTCGAGGAGGATTACGAGCGACTCACGTGTTCTGGGACAAGCTGGCGGTCGGACCAGCTTTCGGGCTGGTTACCTCGCATCCCTGTCTACTTGACTTCATCGACGATTCGGGAAGACCAATGAAGGGCAGTGTCCGTTGGTGACTGAATTTATCCGAGCGTGATCTCCCATACGAAAGAGCTGCGGTGCGGATTGTCATTCTCACAGACATATATTCGGTTGTCCGCGGTCCGGAGAATATCATGGCATTGCCACAGTGAATTTCCCTCGTCATCACGAATTTCTCCGAGTTTTTCAAAAGTCCCTTCACGATAGTTGACCTGCAACAGCTCGCACTTTCCTTTGCGACCCGTAACACCGTAAGCCACACCATCATCCCATTTCACCAAGGAGGACAGCCGACTTGGTCGATCGGGAGTGGGGGTGAACAGAAAAGTCGCGTTTCCAGTTTTGGGTTCGATGCGATACAAGGACCCATTGAAGCCGCTGGCGTAAAGATAACCGTCGTGGAAATTGAAATAGGCTTCGGTCTTTACGGTGCCATAACGGCCATCCGGAAATGGCAGACCCCGGTCAAGAAAAATCATGCGTTGCTCCCGCGGGTCATATTTGCAGAATCGCATGGCATCCACTCCAGGAGAATCTTGCCATGCACGGGTCAAGCTCCAGTTGCACCACACGCGGCCCTCGTCATCCAGGACAATATTCTCGCCCTGCGTCATGCCCCCGATGCCCGATCCAACTAACCCCAGATTCCGGGACTCACCTGTGTTTAAATCGAACGACACTAACATTTCAGGTGGGAAGCAGATGCCATACAGCATGTCCGCTTGGTTATCGAGAATTAAAGATTGAATATAAACATGCGGGAAGGGAATTCCGAGCTTCGTCAAAGTGCCGGTGCGAGGATCATACTTAACGATTGGACTTCCTGGAGCCTCTAAATATTTGTCGACGTCATGCAGAAGAGCCACCGCCGCGTAGATACAGCCGTCATTTGCCTGAACCAAGGAACGGTGAAATTTTCCGTCGAAGCGGTTTGCGATCTGATGGTAACCCAGGTCGAGGAACTCGCCGCGCTTGCGGTCATAAGCCTTAAAAATATCGGCATCAAAGGAAGTAATGCCTAGGTAAATTCGATCTTCTTCCGGTCGGTAAAGAGCACAATCGAAACTGATCCAGCCTTGGCGCCATCGAGGGTTCTGACTAAAGTCGTCGTAGTGCCAATGGTCTAAAACGGCGTCAGCCCATTGACTGCCGAATGACTCTTGACGGAGTTTGAGAGAACGGATGTTGCGCATGTGACGATTCATCGACTCGTCTCCCGTAGGTAGGTACGCGATAATGCAGTCACCCTTGCGTTCGGGACCGCAGCACTCCGCGCAAGCGATATCATTAAATGGATATCATATCCATCAAGCAGATGTCCACAAAAAAGAGCAAGACGCCCTGCGACGCTGCGAACGCGCCGCCGCAGGATGAAGCATCAGAAGCGTCTTGGCGGCCGATAGAAAAGGAGTACAGCCAAGGCGTCGACGATATGTTCCGCAACGACCCCCGTCAGGATCCAATGCTCCAGGCGGGTCTTGAGTGCAGATCCTTCCCGACGGCTGCGACAAAATTCCACATAGAATTTTGGTCTTGACTTTTATTGGCGTCGTAGACAATATTCGTTTCTAGATGGACAAAATGTTTGCTAGGTGGACAAAGCGGGCGACCCGCGAGGCCAGGCGAGTTCTCAGATCATGGTTATGAATTCGCAATGCTTGCTTGTGCATGGCGTATATCGAGAGTAGTCGAGCTCCCTTCCATTCTTTTTTGTTAATCTGGTTTTTGAGTCCGACCTTACGGGGTTGTGGCCGGGTGAACGCGATGTGGACGAGGGCTCGAGCTGCAGTCCAGGGTGAGATAGCAGTGCTCTGGCAGAAGCAATAGCCATCAATAACCTTTTCCCTGCTGTGGGCTGTATCGGGGGCCGACTGCAGAGCGAACTTTAATGCTGACCAAACTGCACATACAGAAAACGCTTGAACAGAACGGCGTGAGGCCCGGCGATCATCTCTTGGTACACAGCAGTCTTAGAAGCATCGGGCCTATGGATGGCGGTCCCCACGCGTTCATCGAAGGATTGTTGGAAACAGTCGGTCTTGCAGGGACGGTGGCCATGCCCGCTTTCAACTACACCCGGCCTTTGCCATCCCCTTATTTTGACGTTTTGAAAACTCCCAGTAGGACAGGCGCTTTGACAGAGATTTTCAGGCAGCAGTTTCAAACTGTCCGGAGCGTTCACCCTACCCATTCCGTTGCGGCACGGGGAGAGCGTGCGGCAGATTTCCTCTCGGATCACCGCAAGAGTCTGGCATTTGGGATCGGTTCCCCAATTGATCGCTTGGCACAGGCTGGCGGGTACGTGTTGCTCGTGGGTGTGACCCAACTCGCAAACTCGTCTATTCATATTGGGGAGGCTTATGCAGGAGTCACCAAATTCTATTGGGAAGATGGACCATTGCCAACTGCAAAGATCCTCATGTCTGATGGAAAAGTAGTTGAGCACCAATTAGATTGCTCGACGAGTTGCTCGATGGCCTTCAATGCGGTGGAATATCCGTTGCGTCGCAAAGGGCTCATCTTGGACCTTACCTTGGGGCCAGCGCTGTGCTTCTTGATGAAAGGAATGGATGTTATTCGTACGACCGTGGAACTGCTCCGTGAAACGCCGGACCTATTATTCTGCAAGCGAGATCAGTGTCGCCCTTGTCGCATGGCAAGGCGACATCTAGAAGGAAAAGACCCAATTTGACCAAGGCAAAGGAAGGGTTTCGCTGGCAACGGTGACGGCATTTTTTAGAAATTCGTGAAAAGCGGAGTATTAAGCAGGCTGCTGCGGTGGAGACTCTGATGGCGTGTTACAAGGAGCAGTTGATCGATCGTCTTCGTCAGTTCATCCGGATTCCGAGTCGCAGTTCTTCCGCAGGAGGAGAAGAAGGCGTTTTGCAACATCTGATTGCAAGCGAGATGTCTCGGCTAGGCGCCCGGGTTGCAGTGCTTAAGGAGTCAGATGTAGCTGGCTTCAGAACCCACTCCTTGTGTCATGGGCCAAATAGGAACTACAGCGGCCGGCCGACCGTCATCGGCGAGTTGGGGCCGACACATGGACCGGCGTTATTGGTGCTGGCACACAGTGACACTGTCCAGGTGTATCAGCCAGATTTATGGACTTTAGATCCATTCTCTGGCGAGTTGCGAGATGGATCAATTTATGGCCTGGGCGCCTCCGACGACAAATGGGGGCTGGCGGCCATGCTGACCATGATGCAGGCCGTGCAAGATTCAGGGCTCGCTCCCCGAAAGAAGCTCATCTTTGCGTCGACTATTGACGAGGAAAACGGAGTAGGAAATGGAACTCTGCTCTTGCATTTAAGCGGTGTGAGGGCCGAAGCTGCCCTCTACCTTGACGGAGCAAATATGGAAATAAACGTGGGTTGCCTTGGTGGATCGAATCTTTATCTGGATCCAATCAAAACGCTCTCGCCAGAGAGAATTCTCCGTGACTTCACTTCATTAACAGATGCATGCAAGACATTCAGTAGACAAAGAATCCCATTGTTCAATAGGCCGTACTATGAGCGAAACGCTGTGGAAGACTGCTCTGTTCAGGTAATTCAGCGGAGGGATGACGCCGGGGTACGCCTAGTCGTAAGTTTCTATACATTGCCTGACGAACGAGCAACAGAATTTTGTGGGCAATTGGAGAGTGTTGTTGAGGATGCATTGGGCGCTCACATATTGGACTATCGAAGAAATTATCGCCAGCCATGGTTCGAGGCCGCGTTCGTTTCCCCGCAAATGCCTCTGGTGAAATACTTGACCGCCAGTCTCACTGAGATTTTTGGCGAACCTCCGAATATCACCACCATATCCAAACAGGACAGTTTTGTTCTCACAAATCATTCAGACATTCCCACGATCAGTTTTGGTTGCACTCGGCGATTCAACCAACGCGGAGCGTTTCATAACCCAGACGAACGCTTGGAGGTCGACGAATTGTGGAATGGATTTCGTGCGGCCTATGGTGCAGTGTGCCGATGGTTGGAAGGGGATTAAGGTGGCTGATGCCACCCGACTGATGGACTGAGGATCTGTAAATTGGGAACGGGGCTTGAGAGGTTTTGACCAATATGTGAAACCGTTCACGGTTTACGCTGGCTTTACGGAATCTTGGACTGCGACTCTGGATTTAAACATGAGCAAGCTGTATTTGAGCGAAAATGGCAATATCGTTCCGACCTTGTGCGATGAGGTGACTACGTATCGTCGCGCGCGCAAGATCTTACACCTACCCGCAACGCGAACTCCTGCGAGTCTGTTCATTCTTGCTCGGCGACACGAAGGCGTCGAAAGGCCCCTGCGGCTGAGCGTCAATGGCGTAGAACTTCGATCGATCCAACCTGCTTCACAGGGTGGATATTGTTGGTATGAGGTTCAGGTTATTCCCCCTCACTTAAAAGCTGGTGCTAATACCTTTGAGTTTTGGACGGACGCTACCGCGATGAACGCCTGGTCTTTGGCCATTGAGCCGGGCCACGCGAATCCTGAAAGTTTTATCAGTGATAACGGGGGAGTGCAATGGCGTAACAACAAGATGGGCTATCTGAATGTGCTCCGTGGTGAATACGTTGTGCGAGTCCGTCTGAATGAAGACGAAGATCCCCTGCCTCCGAGCGTCGTTTGCGAAGAACTATCAAATCCTCGTCTTGAAGATTTGAGGAGGATTGTGCCCGTCGAGGCCAGGAACTCACGGCCTCTGCTTGATCGTGTGCGAGCGCTGTCCTCCTGGTTGAGCACAAGTTGGGAGCATACGGATGCAGTCAAGGCGGTGCAGTACACACCGTGGGATGCTGAGACAATCTTGTCGTGGGGGAAATCTGGCGTGGGCCACCACGGCCAGCGCCCGATCGTCATGTGCGTTCACTACGGGGTAGCATTCGTAACTCTCTGCCACGCGGTCGGGATCCAATCCCGCGCAGTAGCGTTGGCAGGGACTGTGAACGGAGATGACGGCCACTTTGTGGCCGAAGTGTGGCTTCCCGAATATGAAAAGTGGGTGATGGTAGATCCGAATCTTGACGCTATGATGTGGAAAGATGGAGCTCCCCTGTCCGTAGCGCAAATTCAGAAACTGGACGCGGATCTGAGGAACTTTATTAGATGGGGTCCTGGTCTCGATTTCCAAAGCCGAAACGCCGCCTTAACCGCCTTTATCGAGCGCAATTACTCCAAGGGGCGGTGCTTTAAGCACAGCGGTGTCTGGCTTCGAACGGACTTTCTGTCACACCCCGAGCATGCGCCTTCTGCGCATGGATCAACTGCTTATTGTGAAACGGAGTTTGTCTGGGCGAAAGAGGACTTGGCATCTGGTTTTGGGATGTTCCCGTACTTTGCATCCCCGGATTACTTTGCCGCACCGCCTCTTACTGGGCGTTAAATCACGGCTGCGCGAAAAAATGCCGGAAAAGGTGCAAAATCCTGCATGAGCATCTCGCTTTTTGATTTGGCGGGCAAGACTGCGGTTGTCATCGGTGGGACCAGTGGTATCGGACTAGCGCTGACTCTCGGGCTAGCGGATGCGGGCGCGGACGTGATCGCTTCCTCCAGGCGCTCCAATCAGGTCCAACAAACCGCCACCGAGATCGAAGCAAAGGGACGCAAGACTCTGCGCCTGATTTCCGACGTTCGACATCGCGATTCACTCACCCAGCTCCGCGATGCGGTAATCGTCGCGCATGGGAAAATCGACATACTAGTGAACTGCGCGGGCATCACTAAAAGGGCTCCCACGGTGGGATTCCCTGAAGAGGCCTGGAACGAAATCCTGGACACAAATCTTACCGGCACGTTACGCGGCTGCCAGATCTTCGGCGAACACATGCTCAGCCGCGGCCACGGAAAGATCATCAATATTGCATCGCTGGGCACTTACTTAGGACTGTTCGAGGTCGCTGCCTACGCCGCCAGTAAGGCCGCCGTGGGTGCCCTCACAAAGTCGTTGGCAGTGGAATGGTCGCGCCACGGCGTTCTCGTGAACGCCATACTTCCCGGCATTTTTCGCACCGCTATGAACGCCAATCTGCTTGACGGAAGCGACCGTGGCCGGGAGTTTCTCATGCGCACGCCCATGGGACGTTTTGGAAACGTCAGCGAATTGGTGGGAGCGGCTATCTTTCTGGCGTCGGACGCCTCCTCGTTTGTTTCTGGACAAATCCTTGCGGTGGACGGAGGCTTCCTGGCCAGTGGTGTCAATCAGTGAGTAAGAAACCCCTGGGCGCTTGACTGCGTCACGCGACTGAGAAACCAGCAGACATTTCTCGAAAGAACCGTGCCTTGAAATTAAGGCAGTGCGCTAGGCAGATTGGCCCAAGATCTGATGCTTCAGGGCGGCGTCGATCTGTCTCGCCGGTTGTGGCTTGTGTACGACCGCGTCGGCCGCGCGGTCGGGAATAGAGGCATCTTTACCGAGCGGGGCTTCGGAGTACGCGCCACTCTCGGATGTTCTGAGCACGGCCAACCTGCTGTTTCACAGCTGAACTAGCTACGGGGAAAGGGATCGCCAACAATGGCGCTTGCACTCTGGGAAAAAGTATATTCCTCAATCTTGTCCACGCCCTCCATGACGCGTCAGCGCTAATTCCGCCGAAGCGAACACAATTATAAAACCCCTCGAGCATAGTCAGACTGGATCCCGCAAATCCCTCGGCTGTAGGATGCCTCACGACGCGGTCTTCTCCCACCGTGACGTGCAGGTTGCCGAGTCGATACTTGCCGGTGGGAGCACCCGCGGCACTCATGCAATCCGTAGAACAAATTAATCGCGCCGGACCTAGACACCGTACTAAATTCGAAAGCGCTGGCGGAGGTATATGAATCCCATCAGGGATAATTGACGCCATTAGATCAGGAATACCAAGGAGGCGATTTACGATGTTATCGTGGCGATCCAACTCGATCGGACATCCATTGCCCAGATGGGTTACCATCCGAGCTCCCGCATGAAACGATTCAATTAATGTTTCAAGTGTTGCATCGGTGTGTCCCACACAGACAAAGACGTTCGAGGCGGCAGCGCGGCGAATGAAACTAATGCTGCCTCTCAGTTCGGGAGCAAGTGTGATCATTCTGATACGATCGCCACTAGCCTTTTGCCAACGCACAAATAGGCTCCAGTCGGGTTCGCGAAGGTGCCGGGACTGGTGAGCACCGGAAAACCCGGATTTAGCGGATATGAACGGGCCCTCTAGATGGAAACCTAAAACGCAATCACGAATAATCGGGCTATTCTTTATACCGTTCGCTATCCGTCTCAACTGGTCCTCGAACGCGGCAGCGCTTGCAGTGATCAGCGTCAAGAGGATGTGGGCGCATCCTGACTTGCGTATCTCTGTGACGGCGAACTCCAGTTCGTCGAATCTCAGGTTCTGATTTTGGAAGTCGACACCTGCAAAGCCATTTACCTGCGGATCAAAGAAAGCGGGTCCGGTCAAGTAAGAACTCGCCGATCCATCGTCCACAAGCCACGCCTGCCGAGGGACCCTGTCGATCCTCTTGCCGCTAAGAGCGTCGAAGTAAAGTGGGTCTTCCATTATAAACGTTCCAGTGTATCTACGATTCAGCTTAAGACTGCCTTCTGTTGCCTTCGTTTTGAGTTGACGTAAATCGTTACGCCGATGAGATTATGAACTAGAATGATGACGATTACTTTGCTTGTAAACCCAAACCAACTTTTTACGTCGATGATCGGAAAGATAGAAAGCACGACGTAGAGCACTGTCATGAGAAAACCAGAACATGCGGCTACTTTGAGCCAGACACGGGGCCGGCTGGGCGCGCCCTTAAGACCGATTATCGGAATGGCGAACATAACTAAATAGGAGGCCGCGTACAGGATCCCTGATGTGTTAATAAAAAGCTGAAAAGCTTCCTGGTTCCTAACCCCAACCATTCCGCCAATGCTGATAATAAGCGAAAGTGCGCCAACGAAAAGGATCGCATTGACCGGGGTTCTAAACTTTTCGTGAATCCTTGAAAACCACTCAGGGAGCAAATTATCCCATCCGGTCACCATCGGTAATCTGGTCGTGGTGGTGAATATGAAGCTTGCCTGCGCGATGAGCAGGGCATGGGTCACCAGGATGGTCGCCGAGACGAAAGTGGACATGAATCCCAATGGACGGAAGCCTAAGCTTAGAACCTGGGCAATAGGACTAATGAGGTCGACGTTACCGGGCTTTACGAAGGCTAGTACGGAGCTAGTACCCAGAATCAACATTAGTGCAATTAAAGGTGCGGCGATCATGACGGAACGGCCAATATTGCGTCCGGGATCCTTTGACTCGCCGGCCATAATTGCTACCAATTCAAATCCGCCTAACGCACCGAATCCCATCTTGCCCAGAATATTGAGGCTAAAGAGAGAGACTGGTGGAACTGACGTGGCGAAGGGATGATAGGCTGGGATGTATCCACGCCAGAGGCTGATAAAGGGAAGAGCAAGCAATGAGGCGAATACAATAAGCAGCACCACTCCGCCCGCGTTGTTCACCCATTTTCCGATGCTAAGTCCGAGTATGGATAGCACCACCAGGAAACCGATGCATACCACATTCGAAAAAATAATTAACCAGTTGTTCGAGGCCATCCAACTTGCTCGAGCGCCCAATGCATATGCAAGATTCGTTGATGTTAAAAGGCCCAGAATCGACGTATTCGTCATGGCATAAAGCCATAGATTCCATGCGACCATGAAGGCAACAAAACTGTTAAAACCCAGTTTCGCCCACTGATACAGCCCACCTTCCAGAGGCATCAAACGGTTCAAGTAAATAACAACCGCAGCTAATGGGATGTAGAACAGAATGATCGCCAGGACCCAAAAAACTACGTGCGCGGTCCCCACTTGCGCTGCCACGCCCACCCAGCCGAGTCCGACCATGAATAGAATCTGTGTGAGTACAAGGTCGCGGAGTCCTAGTTCTTTCTTTAATAAAGCTCCATGCTCCTCCACTGCCTGCCCGGCTTCCTTAAATTCGCGTGTTTTGCTCTTTTCTGAGCGTTCCACTCTTCCTCCTCAAATCTCAATCAATCCAAATAGCCGCGACACGTTCCTGGTGATTATTTGTTTCGGGTCCGGCCAGGTTCTCCTGTATGTCGGCTATTCGCGATTCGCTAGAGTATTCAATCTCATAGTTGCCTAATCACTCGACAGCCCTCGCTATTCGGTATTTTCTAAACTCCAAGCCTGGCAAAATCCAGTTGACATTTCCGTAGTCTTTCCTCGTCAGGTTCACATCCGATTCCAATGCGCTCACTCGCGCATACCTGGGCAGGCCCCGATAATTCAATCGCGGGGTAGGCTAAATCCTTTTGGTAGAAGCGATGACTTGGAAAAATGTCGGAGGGATAGAGAATATTCGGGAGTGTCGCGAGGGCTATGCAGTGGGAAGCTCCAACAGCCGATTCCAGCATTCCTCCGACCCAACACGGAATGCCTGCCTGCTGGCACACGGAATGAATTTCCAATGCGCTGGTCAACCCTCCTACACGACCCGGTTTGATATTAATCCACTGACACGACCCAAGCTCGATCGCCTTGCGAGCTTTTGCAACCGACGTGATGCTCTCGTCGAGGCACAGCGGTGTCCTTAGCTTGGCCTGCAGCTTGGCGTGATCCACAAGATCATCGTGTGCCAGGGGTTGCTCGATCATTGCAAACTGCAGGTCGTCCGCAGCCTGAAAGAGGTCAAGATCATCCAAGGAATACGCGCTATTACAATCGATGTGAATCGTCGTGTTTGGAAAGCGTCGCCGGACTGTCTTCATTACCTCTAGCTCCCAACCAGGTCGAAACTTTAGTTTTATGCGGCGAAACCCCTGAGCCACTGCATCGTCCATGACCAGGAGGAGGTCCTCGACATGATCCATAACCCCGAAGTCAGCTCCGACATCTACTTGGCTTTTGCAACCACCCAAGACCCTCCATAGCGGCTGCGCCCGCTGTCGTGCGTACAAGTCCCACCACGCCAAATCCAGCGACGCTTTCGCGAAATAATTTCCCTTGAATCGTCCCAGTGCTTCTCCCAGTTCCTTACCACTGTCGATTCGTTTGCCTACCAACTGCGGGCCCAGCCAGTCTCGAACGACTTGAAAGCATCCATGAGCCCATTCGCCGCTGTATGCCGGCGCCGCCCAGGGACTAGCCTCACCCCAGCCGAAATGCCTTCCACTCGTGATCTTCACAAGCACGCTTTCAATAGCTGCATCATCGCCGAAAGCAGTTCGAAAGGGATAAACTAAAGGCATTACGACACGATAGATTTCGATGGCGTCAATGAAGATGCTCACATGATTCTCCGCTGACAGTTGTGCACCAATCGTTCCGAAATCTGGACTTTCTCGTTTTGTTCAAACGCGCAGTCACTCCGTAAACTGTCGAGCCAATGAGTGCCCAGCAAGAGATCACGACGGCGGAGAGACCGGTAGCCAGGGGCGCCATGATTCATCGGGTCATCAACAGAAAAAGCGAAACAGCGCGGCTAAAATTATCCAGACCTTGACATTTCCGTAGACCGATACATAATGCTGATGGATATAATGTCTACGCTACGGATGAATATCTCAAGCATGGCAGGCTGTCAAGGGGAATCCAGTTCCGTTAAACCCAGTCTTGATACCAACGATTTTTGCCCTGATTTTTACGAACTTGGCAAACACTACGGTGGGCCAAAGGTCTTATGAATCGAGTGCAATGGCTCTTGGTCGGCGCTGGAGAGATATCCAAAAGAAGGGTAGCGGCGGCTCTCCTGCAGGCGAAAGCCTCGCAACTCACGGCAATCTGCAGCAAGACCCAACAGCACGCTCGGTTGCTGGCAGAGCAGTATGAAGTCACCGAAGTTTTTCCCGATTTCACCGAGGCTCTGTCTAGAACCTCTGCAGACGCTGTCTATCTGGCGACGCCTGTTTGGTTACATGTTCCGCAAGCGGTGCAAGCGTTGGAGGCCGGAAAGCACGTACTCGTGGAGAAACCTCTTGGACTGAATGCTAGCGAATGTTCGAGGGTTGTTGCCGCGGCACAAGCAAATCAAAAGCTCGCAGCCTGCGCATATTACCGGCGCTGCTATCCACGATATGCCTACACGCAAACCGCCCTTCAGAAAGGTGAACTAGGAAAGATCGTATCGGTCCACATGACGTATTGCTCTCAGTTTAATCCTGGGCCAAACGATCCGAAGGCCTGGCGTGTATCGAGCGCTAAGGCAGGAGGTGGCCCTCTGTATGACATGGGATCTCATATGTTTGATGTGATGATTGGGCTCTTGGGTCTTCCTGAGAGTGTCTACGCGAAATGTGCCAATGTGGCTCACAAATGGGATGTCGAGGATTCTGCTGTCGTAGTGATGACATTAAAAGGTGGTGCGTTAGCTGAATCTCGTTTTAATTGGAACTCAAAAACATGGCGGCATGACTTTGAAATAGTTGGAACAGAGGCCAAAATCGAATGGTCGCCCTACGACAGTGGACCGGTCGTTAAAACTGTTGCCGGTGAAAAAGAATACCTCGATTTGCCGGCCCCGCAAAACGTGCATTTGCCATTGATCGAGGATTTTGTTGACAGCGTCTTGACAACTCGCTCTCCGCTCACAGCTGTGAGCGAAGCGATCAAGGTGAATATCCTTCTCGATGCGATTTATAGCTCGGCACGGAGTGGCGCTGAGGTGCAAATCAGTTGAGAGCAACTCGGCGCGACCGTTCTGACGTGCTTTGCTTTTCTTGGACTCCAAAGAGGCTTCTCGGCTGATGCGTTTTGTTGTCATCACAGACACCCATTTTTTCGCCGAAGGGCGAGGAAAAGACGGAGTTTATTGGAACAAAACCCTGCACTCGCGGTCTGCTGAGATTGGTGTGGCGATGTTCGAGAGCATCGCGAAATTACGTCCAGAATTTGTGATTCACTGTGGTGATTTTACCGGTCTTTGCGACATGGAGAACTTCGAGATGGGGCGGCAGATCATGGACCGACTCTGTTGCCCATGGTTCGTGGTACCTGGCAATCATGACACTTGGTACCCAGGTGTTCGTGACCGTTTATCAGATTTTTACGGACTGCCTCGCGGACAGTGTTATTACTACTTTTCTCTCGATGACACTTGCTTCGTCTTCCTGGATACCTGCTATTGGCAAGCGCGAGATGGTTCGGTATCTCCTTACCTGGACAAGCAAAGCTATGACTGCGGAATGATTGAAGGACTCGTTGTTCCTCAAGATGAAATCGCGTGGTTACGCAACGTGTTGGCGCGCCATGGGAATCAAAAGGTCATATTGGTAGGGCATGCGCCTATTGGTTTCAAACCGCGATATCCGGTCAGAGATATGCCGGAGGGCTTAATAAATCACGATGAAATGCGCGCATTAATCTCGGAGTATAAGAACGTCAAAGTGGTTTTTGCTGGACACTGGCATATTAATGACATCCACCTCGAAGATGGCGTGGTATTTTGCCAGACTTGCTCTTTGCGTGAATATCCTTTCGAGTTCCGTTTCGTAGAGGCTCGTGCGGATGGCCTGCATATTTCGACGGTGGGATTGGAAGATTCCTCGTTCAACTGTGCCTCGCTTATTCCGGAAAAAGACAATACCTGGGTTGCAGGTAACGACGCTGATAGAGAGTGGCTGGTACCATGGCAACGTTAAGTGGCCGGGTCAGGAGTGGAAGAATAACCAGAACAAGGCAACCGCGGAGGTTAGTCTTCGCTAGGAAGCCGGAGAACGACTTTTCGCACTACATCTATACCTATTATCAAAAGTGTTTGGAATTCTCCAAAAATATCGAAGCGATCGCTGGCAAATGGATGTTTCGCGACCTTATTCCAGGAATGAGCGACTTCGATACGCGTTTCATTGTAAACGACGCCATGACGGCAGACGACTGGTGTCGCATGTCAACATCCATCGGAAAAGCACATCTCGCCCTCTGTGAAAAATATCCGTGCTGGGCACGTAATCTAGAACACCTGCCAGGGATCAACCTCACATGGTCGGAGTTAACCTCCGAGCAACACTACTACCCTGAATATCAGCAATGGTCTTTTTATCATTCCGAGTTGAGCAGCAAGGTCAGGCAATCGCTTGAATGGTTATCCAGACGTCCCTGGAACCATAAAGATGAATACTTTCAGCTCAGCAAATTCTGTGTGTACTATGGCAGATACAACCGCTCAATCGATCCACCAATAAATCTCGGGCTCCATGAGAACAAGTACGGACTTCATAGTCGTCTCATGCACTACTTCACTCCAGCCGTGCAGGCTGCAGTCAGCTTAATCGAGAGGCGGCATTTTACAGGCAAGTTTGATGCCTTGGAAACCGCCCAAAGCTACCTCCCAAGATTGAAGTGCTGGGGGCCCATAAATGAAATTCTTCGTAGTAACTACGAGATTCCTAAGTGGTACCAGGAACCCTTTCTCTCGGAGTTGGAGGATTACTTAGAAATTGCGTTACATACCCTCTCGGAAAGACTACGCGACGCCATCACTCTCATTCCAATCGAAGTTGGACTGGATATAAATGCTTGGAAGCACACCCTTAAGAATATTTCGACAGATCCTAAACTTATTGTTCTGGAAAGCGCCCGTTTTTCTCGTCTCATGAAAGGGCGTCTTCAGTTTTATGCCAAAGCGCCTCGGCACTTTGAGACTTCCTGGTTGATTGGTAACGAACTGAAGCGAATTGGTCAGGCCTTCTTTCAGGTGCCGTTCGCCGTTTATTGGAAGATTCGAACTGGAGAGGCGCTAGGTGACTCGACAATGATATTGGATCACCTTCGCAAGGATCTCTTGACCGATAGCGAATTTGCCGCGACTAAGGAATTCGCAAATTTAACCCCTGGCCATTGGCCGCAGGGCCAAGAAACTGCAATAGCTCTAGCAATCGCCGACGTGTTTGATGACTTCTTCAAGGCCCTAACAAAGATTTCGGAAGTGGTTTACCAATCGGAGGAAACTGGTGAAACACGATCATAGCCTTTTAAATAAGCCTCGCCAATGTTCAAGTGGAAATGCCGCGTTACTGGTAGTAGTTAACGGCAAGGGTGGTTATTGGGACCGGTCCATCGTCGAAGAAACGCTTCTTCTAGCTCTGGAACACTACGGAATGCCGTATCGCCTTCTGGATTTGGCTTCCGAGCAGTTAACAGAGACGACGCTGGGAAACTGCGCCGGTATTATCCTGGCGCAGAATCACCTCGGCAAGTGCTTAACGAAGACGGATGCCGCACTAATCGCAGCGGCCGTGAGTAACGGCGTAGGTCTCCTGAATCTGGATAACGATCTCCAACTGTATCCATCACCCTTGCTTGAAATCTTTGGCTTTCGCCGAATCAACCCCTACCCGTTCGCAACAAACCTAATCCGCGTTCCCACCAATGACCATTACATCACTGAGCTTCAGTTGGCGGGTGAATTTCATGAATTTAATCGCATGGTGACGGGGACGATCGTAGAAGAATGGCGAAAAGGCGTGGTGCCACTTGCCGAAGGGATTTTAGGAAAAGAGCAGCTGGTCTACATTCGTCACTTAGCGCCGGGGAGTGCCTTTGAGCCTCGAAATTATCCCGTAGTATTTGCGGCAAATTGGGGAAAGGGTAGGGCAGTGCAGTTCACACTGGATCCAAGAGTTTGGCGTAACGCTTTCTTTGGACACGCCAGCGGGATCGATGATCTGTTTTGGCGTTCCATTCTCTGGACGGTACGCAAGCCGTTTGCCGCCAACATGATTCCTCCGTTCATTACATTATCAGTTGACGACTGTAGCGGCCGACATGAATTTAGGTATCTCGATATCGCAGCTGAGCACAGCTATATTCCGTTGGCGGCATTGTTTCTCAAGCAGGTTCCCGAGCAACTCTTTCCCAAGATCAAAGCGGGACAACAAAGTGGTACGGCCCAGTTCTCGACGCACGCCTTGGACTATTACACGCTTTTGGCCTTCAACTTCGGAAGGGGAGAATGCACTCGCGAAGAGCTCGAAGAGAGATTTGCGTTCGACGAAGCTTGGTGGAAAAAGGTCGGCACCTCGCCAGGAGTGACGATGCGTTTTCATTGGGGCGAGTGGGGTGTCAATTCACTGCCGTTCTGCAAGAAACTCGGCCGCGTTTTTTTCTGTCCCGCCCTACAAATGGGCTTGCACAAAGCGGACATGAGTCTAATCGACGGATTTTGGCCCTTTAACCTGCAGACTTGTTATTACGACTACCTTCCTGACGACCCTGACTTCTTCGGGTTTGCGTCCTTGTTACGGCGTCACCAAGAAGACTTCTTGACTGGATGCACTACCAATTTGCGCGAAAGTGATCATACCAACGTCGAGAAAGCAGCGCAAAATGCTGCAACGCAGATCGCTCACGGTTTGCGTGGATGCTTTTATGCAGAAGTTTTGACCCATGAACAAAAACTCGGCGAACTGCAGATGGAGGAGTGGGACCGGATACTGAAGGTAGCCGCTAACAATACAAAGTCCTACGAAAAGATATTTGCTGGCCACGATCGGATCGGCCATTACCTCAAGGGGAAGTCCGGCGTCACGCTGGAAAAGAGCTGGGTCGATGGCATGAAACTGCATTGTGTCCTGTCAGGCGCAACGCAAAGCCCTCTACGGCTTTCGATCTTTCGAAACGAAAAGAATTCCGTTTCGCGCGAATACGTCACAATCGGGGCCTTCACTGGGCGAGAAGAGCTTTCTGGCTGAGGACGACCAGCTGGATCCAAACACTCATGTTGCGAGACGAGCATAGTCCAGGTTCGTTTTGGGCCTGTGATGCACACCGAGAGCTTCAACGGTCAGCGTCCGAGTAGAGTTTGAGATCACTTAAGGAGGTCCTGTAGTAGGGAATATGACTATCGACGGATATTGTGTGTTAGGCCATGACCGGGAATACGATCTGACCGTAAAGGAATTGATTCGGGCGATGGATCTGACCGAAGTCGCACAAGCGGTTATAGCTCCGATCGATCGTTTTCTAGCCGTAGATAATCGCGCGGGAAACGATTTTATCCTGGAGGCCGCCTCTAACCACCGTTCTCGCCTAATTCCATCTTGCTCAGCCAACCCTTGGTTCGGAACCCAGGCGGTCCAAGAACTCGAACGGGCCATTGGAGAGGGCGCTCGAATGCTCGTTCTTCATCCCTTTATCCAAGGCTATCAAACTAATGATGAACTGGTGTGGCCAGTGATTGATGTCGCCGCTCTTGCGCGGATCCCAGTTTATATTCACACCGGTCAACCTGGAAACTCGACTCCATGGCAGGTGGTTGACTTAGCTGACCGATATCGGGATGTGGACTTCATCATGGGGCACTGTGGCGCGACGGACTTCTGGAACGATGTGATCAGTGCTGGAAAGGCAGCCACCAACGTTTACCTTGAGTCGTCCTTGGCAAGGCCATTTAATTTTGCAACGTACCTCCAAAACCTGGGTAAGTCGAAAGGAATCATGGGCTCATTTGTTCCCCTTAATGACCTGAACTTCGAGTGGACACAGATGCGACAGCTTCTGCCACCCGAAGAGTGGTGCGGTGTTTATGGCGAGAACTTGAATCGCTTACTCGTAAAGAGAGGTGCGTTGTGATCGTGGATTGCCACACCCATTGGGGAATGTGCTGGGAAGATAAATGTCACGGCGATCCTTCCGAATGGCTAGCTGGGTTGGACCGTCACGGGGTTAGAAAAGCCTTCCTGTACGGACATGCGAACCTGTACCGCGTAGACTTCTGCAAGAACGACAACGATCTTTTGGTACAAGTGAGTTCGAAGAGTCCTGACAGGCTAATTCCCGTGGCAACCTCATGGCCCCAGATGGAGAAAGAAGGCGTGAAAGAAGTGCGACGGTGTATCGAAACGCTTGGAATTCGCCACCTGAAGTTTCATCCTTGGCTGCAAGGCTTCAGTACGGCCGACCGTTATTTCGGAGAGATCTGTAGTTTAGCGGGTGATTACCACATACCTATATTTTTTCACGACGGGACACCGTGCTACAGCCTTTCCGAGCAAATAGCGGGCTTGGCCAGAAGGTTTCCTTCTACCACATTTGTCCTTGCTCACGCAGGACTGCTATGGGGCTGGAGAAGCGCGATCGAGGCTGCCAGATTCGCGAACGTCAGACTGTGTCTGTGTGGCCCCAGCATGCGAGCGATGGAACTCCTTTCAGAGCGAGTTGATCCCGGTCGACTCCTATGGGGATCGGATTATGGATTCAGTTTTGCCGATTCCATAAATTACCGCCTTGGCTTGTTTCTTCGCTCGAAGATCAAGGACTCTCTTAAGGAACAGATTCTTGAAATAAATCCGCTGGATCTACTGAAGCCATCGTAATGGACCATCCATCCAGAACCCCTCTTGACTGAAGTTGTTTTTGCGGTATCGAGTAGGCGCGAGTTTTCAGAGGACATATGATCGGATATTTGTTTCTGTTTGTTTCAATTGTATTCACGGGTTTATCGGGTATAGTCAGCAAAATTTCTGAGGCTAAGAAGTGCAATCCAATGGCAAGTAGCGGAATGCTTTTTCTTTGGGCAGCCGCTCTGATGTTTTGTCGTCTTTTGTTCACCGAATCTAAACTGCCCCGAGTACCGCCTCTCGTTCTGGTTCTGGCCATCCCTTTCGGATTTATGGCTGGGATCGCACTGGTGGCCTTCCTGTTTGCTATCGAGTACGGGAAAATAGCAACGAGTTGGCTTGTGGTTTCGTTGTCATCCATTGTTCCGGCGGTTGCATCGATTCTAATCTATAAAGAGTCACCACAAAAGCAAAAGGCTATTTCTCTTTTTCTAATCGGTGCCTCCCTTACTCTCCTGTATCTCGATAAAGGAGCCGGGCAAGAGACGCAACGCCAGACAGATAACTCAATGGAGAATCGTAGAGCGACCCGGAAATGGCTAAGATTGATGATCCTCGTTTTCTTTTGCGCTGCAATGGGTGCGTTTCCATTAAAAGTTTTACAGGAGGCGGGTCTATCGGACCAATATAGGGATGAGTATCTCTTCTACCGATACTTGGCAGGATTTCTAGTCGCAGCGGTGATTCTCGTTGTCAAACGAATAGGTCTTCGGAGAAAGGAGATTGCCGTGGGTGCGTTTCTAGGAGTAAGCAGCCTCTTGAGCAACCTTTTCCTCTCTCTTGCTCTTGCCCAGAAGATTGCGGGTTACATTGCATTCCCCGTGGTAGGCATCGGATCCACACTGGTGGTAATGGCTGCGGGACTGCTGATTTTTCGTGAACGCTTGACCCGGTACGGCTACGCTGGAGTGGGCCTCGGCCTACTAGCTCTCCTACTGGTCGGCATTTAGGTGATGTACCCCGAATCCGCGGCAGGGTCATACGACATTCGGCTCTAGTAGTACTCGAGATTAAATTCTTCGGGAGAGGTAAGCGTGCCCTGGTTCTGGCATGAAGCCGAGAATATAACACGCAGGGAAGTAGACGAGCTGGCTCTCCGTCTGCTGGATGAGGGTCGGATACGGGTTAAACGCGAGTTTCGCAGAGTATTGCTGCTGCCGCCTGATCTGACGCGCGCGCACAGTGGCGCCGGGAAAATAGCCGAAACTCTGTACAAAGCGCTGTCGAATCGCTCGGAAGTCCATGTCATTCCCACGCTCGGTCAGCATCTCCCGCACACCGCCGAAGAAAATCGCTGGATGTTTGGCACGATTCCCAACGAACGCATCCATACTCATGACTGGATAGGTGGCGTTAGCCGAGTCGGTGTTATCCCAGCAGATCGCGTGAACAGAAGCACCATGGGTCTCGTCGATTGGGAGATACCAATCGATCTAAACACTACTCTGGTGAGCGAACCATGGGACCTAATTATTAATATTGGGCACGTCGTTCCCCACGAAGTCTTGGGATTCGCCAATCACAACAAGAATTATTTCATCGGACTAGGTGGTAAAGAAACAATTTGTAGGTCGCACATGGCGGCGGCTATCTATGGTATTGAGAACAATCTGGGAAAGCTGATCACTCCATTAAGAAGCTGCTACAACTGGGCAGAAGAGCAATTTTTAGGTCATCTTCCGGATGTTTATTTTCAGGTCGTGATGAAGCGTGATACCGAAAATCGCCTCGTTACATGTGGCGTGTACGTCGGAGATGACCCGGAGACCTACCTGATGGCGGCCAGAGCGAGCGGGCGTGAGAATATTACGACGCTCGATCAAGGGATACCCAAGATAGTTGCCGTCATGCAGGCGGATGAATATCGCAGCACCTGGGTCGCCAACAAAGCTGTCTACAGAACCCGTATGGCCATCGCTGATCAAGGTGAACTAATGATCATTGCGCCTGGCCTCGAACGATTCGGAGAGCAAATATCCGTGGATACGCTCATTCGCAAGTACGGATACCGTGGTACAGCAAACACCCTGAAAGCGTACCACCAAGATTCCGATCTGCGGGAATTGGCGCATGCTGCCGCACATTTGATACATGGGTCAACCGAAAATCGATTCAGAGTTACTTATGCACCCGGCCAACTGTCCAAGGAAGAGATCGAAGGTGTAGGTTACGAATACTTAGCAATAAATGAAGCGCTTCAGCGATACCCACCGGACCGAATGAGGGATGGCTGGAATACGATGCCAGGCGGAGAAAATGTTTTCTTCATAAGTACGCCCTCGGCGGGTTTGTGGGCCACGCGAAGCAATCTCGAACGACGTCGGAATGTTCAGCAGGCGTAGTAGTTCGTGCCTAGACGTGGAATCGGCAAAGGAACAGGACAAATGATTGTTAAGGTATTCGGAGATAAACAAGCTCTAGGGAATGGCGCAGCGGAGCGTGCGGCCATAATCATCCGGCGTGCCATAGCAGAACAGCATCGAGCGAGAATTATCGCTGCCACGGGTGCGTCGCAGTTCGAATTTTTGGACGCTTTGGTGAGCTCACCTGGAATCGACTGGTCGCTAGTCGAAATGTTTCACCTCGATGAGTACATGGGAATCGACGATCGTCATCCAGCGAGCTTCTGTAGGTACCTGAAGAACCGTCTGATAGACAGGGTCCATATAGGGAAATATCACTTACTGAATGGTATGCAAGATTCTGCGCGGGTTATCCAAGAGATCACTGTGGAATTGCAGCGAGCGCCGATCGATGTGGCGTTTGTTGGCGTGGGTGAAAACGGCCATTTGGCGTTCAACGATCCGCCAGCGGATTTCGAATCAACTGATGCCTACCTGGTGGTTACGCTTGATGAGGCTTGCCGTCTCCAGCAGTTGAATGAAGGATGGTTCGGTACGCTGGAAGATGTCCCTCGACGGGCCATTTCCATGACGGTGCGTCAGATTCTTAAGGCGAAAGAGATTCTCTGCATTGTACCGGATGCGCGCAAGGCCGCGGCCGTGAAGGCCTGCTTTGAAGGCGACATAACGCCGATGGCTCCGGCATCAATTCTGCGGATGCATCCCAACACAACGGTCTTTCTGGACAAATCTTCGAGTAGACTCCTCACTCCCTCGGTTCGGATGCAAATCATGTAATTTTACGCAAGAATCTTGCTCACGGAGTCAGCGTCGTGTGAAACACTACGTTTAGCGGTGACCTGAGTAAGCAGAATATTAAGCAGAAATCATCCCTAAAACAACCACGTTGAGCGCCCGGAGCAGGTTGAAAAACTGAAACACGAAGCCAATCGACACGCCGCGAAAGCGTGTGCGCTCCTTCGGGTCCATGGCCTTCAAGTTTTGACCGAGCACCTCGCAATTGCCGGGATCTGGGTCCAGGATTGCGGCAATCACGGAGATCAAACTGGTCTTCCCGCACCCTGACGGGCCGACCAGCATGAGTAGTTCGTCGCGGCGCACGTCAAGGTCAACGCCACGCAGCGCCATCACTCCTGCGTCGCCTGTTCTGCATGTTTTCGTCACGCCGCGGCAATGGACCGCAAATTGTTCGTTCGGCTCCTCCGCATCGATTGTGTATTCTATCGTTAGTTCCTCGGCTCTCTTAGAAGAGCGAATGTATTTGAGCGAAGCGCGGCAGTTACAAGTTTCGGAGACATATTCGAAAGGACGAGTGGTTTCAGCCAAAGCGACGGACCGGCGAGGGGGTATACTCTCCACGTGAGCCATCCGCCGATCCTTTTTGGCACCGCATCTTTCACGGCCACAGGTTGGAACGGATCGTTCTATCCGAAGGGAATGAAGTCCGCCGACTATCTCGCCTTCTACGCGGAACACTTTCACACGGTCGAAGTGGACTCTACCTTCTACGGCTGCCCGTCGGCTCGAACTGTCAGCAACTGGGCTGGCCGAACTCCCGAGGACTACCCGTCGAGCGGGGCAAAATCCTGTTTATTAAACTGGCCTCCATAACTGCCGCCGAATCAGCGGAGACTTAGCCGGTGGCACATACATCAGGTTTTGCCTCGCTCGAGGAGCTGAAGTCCGAGTGAGAGCGCTGCATCGGGCAACGTGAGGAACTATCCTTGCATTATTCAGCAAATGCGTGAGAACTATGCTGCCTGGGCAATATTGAACCCGCCGCGAAACTCGCGCGTCACCTTCCGGGGCGGACGCGGGGGTGCCAGCTGCAGTCCTGGCGTCACCTGAGTAGGGGATTCGCGGCGGCGAATGCACAACTTGTTCACGCGTTACTTTGGTTCCGTAATCTGGATGGCCTTGTTTATAGCGAGGCCGTCCGTCACGATCTGTTTGCGACCGGAGGGCCAATCGACTTCGACGCGATCGATCTTCTTTGAATCGCCCAAGCCGAAGTAAAGCGGCAGAGCGCTCTGGGAGAGGTAGCCAGATTTCCCATCGTTGTACTTCGTATAGACGTGCCCGGCGGAACGTACACGGACGGTCGCACCCAGCCCGTTACGGTTGGAAATCGTTCCGACGAGCACGACTTTCAGCCAGTGAATCTCTTTCACTTGTGAGAGATTGCTGATTAGCACCTGGGGCGCGGCATAGAAGTTATTTGTCACAATATCGAGGTCGCCGTCGTTATCTAGATCGAAGATTACAGACGAACGACTCGAGAGCGTACCCATCACCTGGATTTGTCCGGATTGCCCCTGACAAACCATTTGTTTGAGGGGTTCCAAACTTTCCTGAGAACAATCGATCACAAACCATGGAGTGCGAGTGTGGCCATTCCTGCGCGGCTCGATGCCGAGCAGAAACTCGGCGTCCAGGAACTTCTCCCCGCGATTGTTCAGGAGCATGGAGTTAATTCCGTAGCGGAACGGGAATCCCATCCCAGAGCTAATGAAGATGTCGTCCCAGCCGTCGGCATTGATGTCCGCAACGCTCACGCCCCAGGGCCAGTAGTTCTCAACACCCATTTGATCCGAAACTTCCTCGAATTTGCCGCCGCCCAGATTGTGGTACAGCGCATTGCCAAACATGAATTTACTGGAGGCGGCCCCGAGCGCTCTATCGGGCGCATGTTCGGCGCTTTTCAGCTTCTCCCGGTCGGGTCCGACTTCCTTAAACATGTCCGAATGCATATCCGTGACAAGGAGGTCCATTTGGCCGTCGTTATCGTAATCGAAAAACTTGATGCCCATGGCGCCCCAGGGCGTTTTCGGAAAGTACTCGTCCGTCTTGTCCACGAATTTCCGGCCGCCTTTGTTCTGGTAGTAGTGGTTCTGCCCCTGCATGTTGAGAAGGTAGAGGTCCGGATATCCGTTTCCGTTCAGATCAGCGAAGCTGGCGTCACCGCACCAGCCCATGGGCCGCAAACCTACCTCTGCAGTAACGTCTTTGAACCTGTCGTGACCCATGTTCTTGTAGAGGACCGGGTACTCGAAACGATCAGGATGGAGATGGCCTTGGAAAGCGTCGGGCAGCCCGAGGTATTCACCGTCGGGACCTTGTTCGTCGCTGGTGTACTTGCCGACGTTGCAGACCAGAAGATCGAGCAGGCCGTCGTTGTCGTAGTCGAAGAAGACAGCCCCGGAGGAGTGAGCCCGAAGACCAAGGCCCGCTTGCTCGGTAATGTCCTTGAAACGCCCGTGGCCGTCATTCTTGAAAAGCACGTTGCCGCCTAGAACGGACGTGACGTAGAGATCCTGTGCACCGTCATTGTCGATGTCAGCGAAGGCGGCGGTAACGTTGATCCGGTCGGGCATGCCCACGCCTGCTTCGTCGGTGATGTTTTTGAACTTGCCACCGCCCAGGTTCTTCCATAGCTCGTTACCGCCGACCTGGTTCACAAAATAAATATCATAGAGTCCGTCGCCGTCGACGTCGGCAACCGCGATGCCGGTGCCGTGATCGTAGTGGACGCCTTTGTAGTGCCTTCCGGTGTCTTCCACGTTGTGTTCGACGAAGGTAATGCCGCTTTCAGTGACCCTATCGGTGAAACGAAACTGGTGGAAAACTTTGAACTGACTGACCTTCGCCAACTGCGCCTGTTTCCGAGCGACAAGAGTATCGACGCCGACATCGGGATCCGGAAAGTTACGAAGCTTGGGCCGAGACTGGCTGGAACCACGGCTCAGCATTGTAAGGGCAACGGGGACGAGAGACAGTGCGACTATGAAATACAGAATTCTAGGACCTCCGAGGAGGGGTTTTTTCACACTTAAATCCATTCGGGAATTCTGAAACCACCACATTATACGACAGTTCTTCTGTCAACCATTGCATGATCCTGGCGTCGCATCCGGTTAGTCCTTCGTCCCGAACAGCACCATGAGCATTGAAGAGATCAGAAAGTTTGTGGCCGAGGTTTTGACAATTTGCGCGACCTTTTGAGCAAAGATACCGCCCTCGCGCGAGCTGAGCTTATGAAGCACACAAGCGAAATTAGGATGACGCCGCACAGCGACATGAGGCACCGCTTCTATATCGCTGAAGGCAATTGGGATTTGCTTGGGACTGATCTGATTTGGCCCGAACGCGCCAGCTGTCTGACTGGCGCATTCGGATGGTTGCGGGGGTCAGATTTGAACTGACGACCTTCGGGTTATGAGCCAAGCTTACACCCCACGGCGTGCGGGCCAAGTGGCGGCACCGAATAGGGTGGCGTACGTACCGCCATTCGCCTTCAAAATGGAAGAGGGTCCATCTTCGACGATTCGCCCCCTCTCCAGGACCAAAACGCGTTCGAACCGACCGAGGTTCGCTAGGCGATGCGAAACGAAGAGGAGTGTCGACGCAGGCAGGATGCAGTCGATGCTTCGGAGGATCGCTTCCTCGGCGATCAGGTCCAGACACGAGGTGGCTTCGTCCAGAATCAAGACGCGAGGACGTTGGAGAAGGGCTCGAGCGAGGGTCAACCTTTGGCGCTCTCCACCTGAGAAGGTGCATGCATCGGGGCCCAGTGGTTCTTCCTGGCCCAGCGGAAGGCGCCCAAGGAGAGCCGTGAGGCCCACTGCTGCAAGCACTTCTTCGAGTTCCCACGAAGGAGCGTTCGGTTTGGCCAAGCGCAGATTCCCGGCCACTGTGTCATCAAAGAGGACAGCACGTTGCGGAACGTAGACGACGTTCGATCGCAAGCAATCCATGCTAACGATTCGGAGGTTTATCGCCCCAAGTGTAATCTCACCCTCCATCGGGTCGTAGAGGCGGCCAATGAGTTTCGCGAACGTGCTCTTACCTGCGCCATTCTTCCCGACGATCGCGACTCTTTCACCGGCGGGAATGGTTAATGAATGGACCTCGAGAACGTCCTCGCGGTGCGAATACGCGAAGCGGACGTCCCGAAGCACGAGCACGGCCGAGATTTCCGGAGGAAGAGTGAGGGCACTCGGCGCTTCCGTAACGGAAGGCCGCAGGGCCAGCGTGGTACGAACTTGACGTATGCTGGAGACGACTCGCTGTGCCCTCGCGTATATTTCCGCACCCGTGCCCAGTGCTTCGAACAGCTGCGCAAGGTAGCTCGAAAATGCCACCAAACTTCCAATCGAAATAGCACCTGTCAGAACTCTCCAGCCACCGTAACCGGTAACTGCCGAGGCGGCGAGAGCAACGGCTAGGGCAGTCGAAACTGCAAAGCAGACACCCGTTCTCGCAAGGCGACGTTGAGCGTCGACCGCTCGCGTAAAGAAACGGTAGGCGATACTCTCACGCAACTTTTCCCGTGCGAGCATTTGGACCTGCACCACTGAAGACAGGTGTTCCTCCAGGAAACCAGCGACGGCGGCTTGGGACTTCTGCATTGCCTCGGCGTCACGTTCCAAACGCGGACGAAAATGACATCGCGCGATCAGAAAGATCGGAACGAACAGCAAAACGATGGACATCAATCGCGCACTTAACGCCGCCATCGCGCATAGCGTGAATGATGCCGATACGACAATTCGCAGAAGCGATGGAAGGAGGTCCGAACCGAAGTAAGCGATTTCGTCCACAGGCTCTCGCAACGCGTAAAGCTTTACTCCGACCGGCGTCGTTTCCTGGTACTCCGCAGAAAGCAAGTCGAGATTCCTCAGCAACTCCATTCGGAGGTCAAGCGCCATTTTTTGACCGACTTGGAGCGTGAGGTAGGCACCGAGACCGATGAAGAGAGCTTTCCCTTCAAAACTTAAGAACGTCAGAGCCACGGCGTGCGGTAGCAGGGAGACTTGGTGAAAGGGAAAGACGCGATCGATGAGCCCCTTCAGAATCAGAGGATAGAGAAGGGCGAGCGCGCTACCGCCGACAAGGCAGACGCAACTGGCAGCCTGCAGAAAAACGAATGGTCTTATTCTGGTGCAAAGCCAACGGAATTCCGTTGGAGGAACGTTCCGGTGCGCACTTTGAGTTTCTTTTGAAAAAGGACCCATGCTTCGGCGGAATGCAGGATAAGAGGAATGCAACATTACATTCCAGCGAATCCAAGAAACGTTCGCCAATCGACCGCTCTGTAAGAGACACGTATCCCACGTAAAAGACTGCAAAACGCGCGATACGACCGAACGTTCGCGAATCGTTCATAACCCCGGTGAAAGTCTGCGAACGATCGCCAGGATCCTGCCCATAACTTCGACGTCGACTCGGTTCCGAAATCGGACCGGGCGGTCGAATCCACCGGAAAAGGGCCGGACGATCAGCGTGTCATCCTGCTGCGTGCACGCAGCGCAAAGGTAGGTGCCGTCGCGCGCCAGCAGCACGTACAAAGGTTGGTCCCATAAGGCGTGCGAGAAGGACGATAACGGTTTTTTCTTCTTACGATCCACGACGACGAAGGCGGCACCGGTCAGATAAGGATGGAACGATTTCTTCTGGTCGGCGACCCATAATACGTCCCGAAGGGACAGGGCCGAAAGACCGCAAAGGGAAGGCCCTGCCGCGCGGAGGAACAGCGGAATCTCTTCGAATTCATCGCTCAGCCGTTTGAGGAATCCGGTCGAGACGGTTTCGGAAGTTCGGTCAGCTTCCGGCAACCATCGGCCCCTGAGCTCGTCGGAAATCGCTTCCACGCCGGCCTCTTGTCGTCGCAATCCAGCAGCGCTCAGAAATTCCCAGACATCGATGGAGTACGCGACGCAGAGGGAAACGAGCTTGTGGACGCGCCGAGGCGGGTCCGTCATCGTTTCGAAGTCAGAGAGTGCGCCTGCGGAGCAGAAATATCTACGATCCTGCAAGAGTCGTGCAACGTCGCGGGTCCTGCTCGATGCGTCACGAAAAGTGAGCCCGGAGCGATGTCTGGCGCGCCGCATCAGATCGCCTGGTCGCGAAATGTGAACCGCCGATGAGAGCGATGAAGGATTCCAGAACCGTCCGAGATCGGAGGGCACCTTGGGTTGTAGAGCATTTGCGATTGGACGAAATTCCCAATCTGCAATTCCTATGATTCGCGCCTCCTTTCCGATCTCCAGCTCCACCTGCGCGTAGGGAAGGTGCTGGGAGCGCAGCATGACTCGGTTCTTGCCGACCGACTGAAGCCGACAACACACGAGTCCTTTACCGTGCTCGACGAGACACAGTTTTTCAGATTGCTCTCCCCACGGACTGGACGACGCCGGATCGATACCTTGGGGAACGATACGAACGATGCTGCCGGGCAGAAAATCAGGGAAAGCGAGCGCGTCGTGGGTGCCGATCTTCACATACACGAAGCGCGATGGGTCTGAAGGACTCAGATTTCCCGCGCGCCGGGGTGAACCCGCAGTCAGCAACTGGGACAGAGGCTCGATCGCTCCATGTGAGATTTCGCTTCCCGTCTCGCGGAACCACGTTACCCAAGCGCGCGTGTCGTAAACGTGCGAGTCGAGCGGGATAGTTCTTTCCGTGGGAAGAACGGCTTCCAAGCGTGGGATGTCGTCGAGGTGAAAGCCGAACACCGTCAGCCAATCTACCAACCGATAGTTGGAAAGGACGCTGAGCGTGAAGAGTTGGTGGATGCTAGGGCTAAAAGCAGCGTGCCGCATATTGTGATACAGGTTGTGCGGGATGTGATGACGTCGGTCGCCCGGAAATCGCGTACGCGACGCGTGCGCAACTTGCGCGAGCGAAAGCCCGCGCGCCGCCAGAATCCGTCGTATTCGTTCCGCCTTGTCTAGAACTGAAAAGCTCAACGATCCTCCAAGAAACGCGTGCGCGACTGCGAAATCCTCTTCGCCTCACTACACGAGCTGGGTGAGGGAGCACGCGGCGAGTTCGATCCCGAAACGCGTCATTGGTAGAGCTAAAACCGCGGCGAATGGAAAAAAGGCGATGCGTGACTGGCTTTAGAGACAGCATGCTAGTCCGGGATTCAGGACAGTAGAGGGTTCCTAAGAACTGCGGAATCCGGAACCGTTATGATTGGATATAGATAGTATCTGTACGTTAACTCTGAAACTTCGTAACATACACGACAATGGAACCAAGGGATCTTGCCCGATCGGCGGGTGCGAAACTAAAGGAGCTGCGCGTCCATCTGGGCCTCACTTTGCGCGAGGTGGAAGCCCGCAGCTTGAAGCTGGCCGAAGATAAGAAGAATCAAGATTTCTTCATTTCCAGAGGGTGGCTGAACAACGTGGAGAACGGCTCGTTTACGCCCAGCATCTACAAACTTTATAGCCTCAGCGTCATCTACCGGGACAGCTGGACGAACATTGTCTCTTTTTTTGGGCTCCGTCCGAGCGATATCGGCCGAGATCAGGCGCTCTTCGGGCTAGGGAAAACTCATCTCGTTACGGGCTCCGACGAGAGCGATGTGGAAAAGATCGTCCTTCCGCTGGGCTCGCGCGAGGAACTTCAACTCGACAAGACGACCTTACTCAGCAGGCTGGTACAGATTTGGGGAGAAATTCCGATCCGACTGATACACCACCTGGACCTGCGGAAGTCGATGTATGGGTATATCGGCCTAAACGACTATACGATGTATCCCCTGATCCGCCCAGGTTCGTTCGTGCAGATCGACGGAAATCAACGCAAGATCAAACACGGAACTTGGCGGACCGAATTCGAGCGCCCCATCTATTTCGTCGAACTGAGGGACGAATACGTCTGCAGCTGGTGCGAAATCAAGGATGCGCATTTGATTGCGATCCCATATCCGAACTCAGCCGTCGAGATACGTCGATTCCCCTACCCCCGAGAAGCGGAAATCGTAGGCCGCGTTACCGGTGTAGCCATGCGGATTGCAGAAGTCGAAACCCAATTGGGTTAATTTAATAAGGATAAGGATGGACACATCGCTCGCCGACTCCCCGGCAACTCATGGGCGAGGAACTCGTGCAACTGCACGTGGGCAAGGTCTAAAATTAAAATTCGGTGCCTGGCTTCATGCCGCAGTCAACAAGATTGGTTCGTCCTTGGTAATCACCAATGTGTGCTCGTAGTGCGCGGAGGCCGTTCTGTCAGCCGTCCGAACGGTCCAACCATCTCTTGCCACAACTGCCCTGCCAGACCCTGCAGCAATAATCGGTTCAATTGTAATTACCAGACCCTCGGTTAAGATCTGCTGGGCTGCCGGGTCCGGATAATTTGGAACGCTCGGTCGTTCGTGGATCGTGCGCCCAATGCCGTGACCTCCAAGCTCACGGATCACCGAAAAGCCCCACCGGTGAACTTCGCGCTCAACGACGCGCCCTATCTCAGATACGCGGTTACCAGCGCGAGCAACGCGTATCGCCAACTGGAAGGCCTGCTCAGCACACAACATCAATCGTCGCCTCTCTTCCGAGACCATTCCAACAGGCATCGTGACAGCAGCATCCGCCATAAATCCGTCCTTCTCTATTGTCACGTCGAGTTTCACGAGGTCACCTTCCTTCAATTTCCTCCGGCTAGGTATGCCGTGCACTGCTTCCTCATTTACGCTGATGCAGTTCTCTCCCGGAAATTTATAGACTAGCGCCGGTGCTGATCGAGCACCAAGTCGGCGCATGACTCGAGCCCCCACCTCATCCAATTCGGCCGTCGTAACACCTGGCGCAACTGCCTTTTTCATGACTTCGAGCATCCGGCGAACCACCGCGCCAGCAGTTTGCATCCCCGCCAGTTCTTCAGGGCTTTTAATTGACATAGTCTCTCCGCATTTTAGTTCACGCAACTCATGGAGCCGAAGCAGTCCGGCTCCATCTTATCGTAGGAAAGCCGATAGTTTGGGCAACCAGACATCCCAGAGAACCTTGTCCTCACCGGCCCCTCCCCTCCCTCCGGCCTAAACGCTCCGCCTCCGGGGTCTCTTGCCAAAAGCTATTCCACGTAACTGCCATTCCCCGCTGTCGTGGCGAACGAAGAACTCGCCCGGCTGCTGGCCTGCTTGTCATGCGCCGCGAGAGCGCCGGGTGTGGCAACGATTTGTCCAAACGGAAACAGAGGAGTTTTCGTTGGAGGTATAAAGACCTGCTCCGGCCGGAAGAACCAACCTACTCGAAGAATCGAAGTTTGCGTTGAGGAATCACTCCTTTTCGGACTTGGCTTTGTTTCGTCCGAGGCACCAGAGCGGTGCAGAAGAAACAAATGCTCTTCATGGCGGGGGAAGGCGCCTGTCCGTCCGCGCTGTCAAGGCCGCGGGGTAGGCGTTCATCCGAGCGAAGCGCAGAGCCTTGACAGAAGAAGCGGACCGATCAGGCGCAGGGTTTGGCCAGGAAGGGCGGTGAGGTCTATCGGAGGAAAATCAGCATTCACCGCCAAGGGCCGCCGGCCTCCCAGGTCTTGGGGAAGGAAACTCCGTCGCTCACAGAACGGGTTACCGGAACCAGAAACTCAGCAATGTCCGCAATTACCGTCTTGAAGTCGACCGCCGCGATATAGGTCTTATTCTTCGCACAGAAGGCCGTCCATTGGCGGACCTTGTTTCGATCGTCATAAAAATCGGGCGTGAACGCGAGAGGTATCCCTGCCGGCGGCAATTCCGTGCCGCGGTGCCGAAACGTATTCTGTATCGCCTCGGCCAGATTCTTTCCATCGAACGCAAACGTGCGGGACAAGACTTCGAGATCGTAGAAGTCCTTCATGCGACTGTTGGCGATCCCCAGTTTCACTATCGCTTCGAGTTTTTCGGCGGCGACCGTCTCCCGAGGATAGGTAAGCAAGCGAGGACCGGGAAATTCGAGCAGCGTGGGATAGGCGCTCTCCACAGGCGGCGGAGTGACGGCATCTCCAAAACCGATGTCACGCGCACACCTTCGTAGTCGGCATCTTCGGTGATGCGCTCGGCGGTGACGGTGTCGGGGTCGAAGGCGAGACCATCGGGTTCCACTTCCATGGTGCAGAGTTCTCGAAAGATTCGAACGAAGCGCTCTGGGGAGTTGTCTCCTCGTGCCAGGAAGTCGGCATCACGGGTGGGGCGGTATCTCTGTTCGGTCCAAAGCTCGAACAGAAGCGCACCTTTCAAGATGAAAACGTCACGGTAAGGAGAACGGCTGAGGCGATAGAGGATTCGTTCGAGGCCGTACTTGACGAGGATCAGGCCGAATTCCGCGTTGTCCCTACGAGCGAGATTCTGCAGTTTCTGGCGGACGGAGGCAGGAAGGTTTCTCGGGGCTGGGTTGGTCAACTAGAGCGACTCCAGATACGGGTGCATCACATTCGCGACGCGGCAAATTTTGGCGGCGGCCCAGAGTTCATCCATCGTGGCCTTCTTCATGCGCCTGCATTCCTTGAGGGCTTCGATGGCGACATCGAGGCCGATCTTATTCCGGAACTTAAAGCAATCGGCAACGGTTTTTGCCGGGCTGAACACCCGCAGCGTAGCGCCGGAAAAATTATATTCCTTTACGCCGAAATGAAGCGCTGGTCCGGACATGCGCACCAGGCGTATTGGTGGAGAGGAAATTTTTGGCGCCCAGGCCTTTTGGCCGATGGCCATCCAAACCTCGTGCGGAGATTGGGTGGTGAATTTGTGGAAGCGGAGCGCGGAAAGCAGACAGATGATTCCCTTGGGCACCTGATAGGCAGCCTCGATGAGGGTGACATGCTCGGTACCGGAGAATTTCGGGGAGGTGTAAAGACCGTGGCCGACTTTCTCCAGGACGCCTTTGCGGACCAGCCGTGTCAGATAGTTTCGCGGGATGCCCAGGGCGCTGGCATCTTTGGTGCGCACAATCTGCCGCTTCTTCGCAAGCTGAAGGAGCTTGTTGGTCTTAGGACTTGGCATACGACACCCAACGGCAGTGTACCAAACTCTAGGTAGATGTCAATAACTACCAAGCGAATGTAACATTGCGGTGGCATTTCTGCCCCATTTTCTTGAGGCACCCGAGAAGCAAGGGCTGCTGCTTCCAAAGCGAGCGGCTGCTTTATGGGAGGGAACCAACGCATTCAGGGAGGAACCGGGAAAGCAGAAGGTGCGAAGCTGCCGGACGCAGGAATTAGCCCGAAGCCGTGCCCAAGAAAATGAGCGGCAGCAAAAAGGATCACGTACCAGATTCAGTAGACTCGATTTGCGGCGCGGATGTATGTTGCGGAACGGCCAATATAGTGGCTCCATCGCAAGGACGCGCTCGATTAGTCACGTGAAACTCTTCATGCGTGGACGGGCTCGCGCCCCTTCAACGTGGGAAGTGCCTTTATGGATTTCCCGGCTTTCTCTTGAGCGAGCCTCAGGTCATAGAGGCTCTGTAGATTGAGCCAAAACTGCGCGCTCGTGCCAAAGAAATGAGCGAGTCGCAGGGCGGTGTCACCCGTGATGGCGCGCGTTCCGTTCAAGATTTGCGTGACGCGATTAGTCGGCACGTCGATTTTTCGTGCCAACTCAGCCGCACTCATATCAAGTACTTCCAGTTCTTCGGCAAGGTGTTCACCCGGATGGATAGCAGCGCGTGTCATAGTGATTCTCCTAGTGATAATCAACAATCTCCACGTTTGATGGTCCCGGCGATCGGACGGGCCACTCGAAGCAAGCCCGCCACTGATCGTTAATGCGGATGCTGTACTGGCCTTTACGATCGCCGATCAGCGCTTCAAAACGATTGCCGGGCAAAGCGACAAGGTCCTTAAGGGACGTGGCCGCCTCTAAACGGTCAAGCTTCAGGCGCGCGGAGCGTTCAAATCCAGAGAATGCCTTGACCCGTTTTCCGGCGGCGAAGTCTCTGGTCCTCTGGTCCCGATAGCTCACTATCACCGACTAAGGCTGCCAGGAATTACGCGTTACGTCAAGCATAACGAGATCTTTGCCGGGGAACCGATGACTGCAACGGACCACAATCCCTCCGAATACCCATGAAGAACCGCCTCGGATCCACCAGCTGATGTTTTCCGTAGGCCCCTTCATTGATTCTCCACGACAAACCGATCGTGCCACGCCCAGCGATCGAGGCTATTTGATTTTGCGAATTTCTGGAGTGGCGAATGAATTCTCAAAAGCGATGGATATCGAGGAGCCTTTTCGAACATTGCTCACGAGCGCTGGTCTGAAACACACGATGCATGTTCCGGCTTTGTGCCGAACGCTCGGATAAACGACGCCGGCTGATCCTCCCTCAAGAAGCGATCTGGCTAGGCGTTGAGATGCGTCATAGCTGCTCCCGTCCAAACAATTCCCAAAAGAAGGATCGTTGCGAATATCGTGAAACTTGCCTCGAAAATCGGCGAGGAAATCGATGTAGGTAAAGGTCTCCTTCTCTTGCCATTTGATCTCCTGAAGTTCCTTTCTCTTGTGGTATGCCACTTCGAACTCTGAGGTTTCGCGGGAGAATGCCGCATACCACGCACCTCGTTCTGGCCCGTTGAAACGGTTTCCGAAGGGTCTGGTATGCGTGAATGCAGCGTTGACGATATGCGAGTAAGAAAGGCCAAAGACCAATTCGCGTACCGTAATACCCGGAAGCAGGCCAGCTTCTCCGAGGAGGCGGTCGTTTGTAGCTCCCTCAAGTTCGAATAGCGCGTTCAAGTCCTCCGTATCATGGGTCAGCCGGGCGAGAACACTTTCATTCCGGTCGCTATAGCGTGAGGGGATTAAACGATGGGTGTTATCACGACGAACATCAGAAACTTGGGGTATCACCTATCGCCCGCCGCGGCGAGAATCCAGAAGTTGCCGGACGCGCAGCATCGCGGGCAGCCCACCTTTGGTCATGTAGGTAAGGGGAGTTTTCCCTTCAAACATTGGGTTCTCATTCGGCAACTGAACCCAACGGTCAGCAAGCTTCTTGCTATAGAGTATGTTTAGCGCTTTGAAGATCCCGGTCAGAATGGAAATCCTCGTCAGCCCGTCTTGGTCAAGCGTGCCACGCGCTTTTTTCTTCAACTCGTAAAATGTGCCATTGGAAATGCCCCCCAGCAATTGTCTGGCATCTTCATCATGCAATTCCCAAAGCGCGCGGATTTTCAAGAACGCCTTCACCGCCGACGGGCTCAATCGCTTCCGCACATCCTTGTTGGAAAGATCGATTGGCTTTTCCCAGACAATGCCTGCGGTTAGTTGATTGACGGTTGCCACACAGGCCTCCTCGAACTGCTCTCCATATATGGAGGATTATATATCCATTATTGGATAACTGCGATTTGTTCTTTAAAACGGAGTTTCATTTTACTTGCAAAACAATCGGTTGCATCGGACTAGGCGGGTTTGAGGCTCTCAGGAAATTCAGGATATATGCGATAATATATGTATATTAATTGTAGATATAATAATGCATATGGATAGACCTCCAATGAATCTGTGATATTATATAAATCATGGTGAAACATATAAAGAAGCCGATTCGACCTTTACGGCTTGACGGCCTTCCCACGGACATGCGCCGGCAATTGAAAGAAGTTCGGCTGGCTCGCGGTTTGACCCAGGCCGAACTCGGCGAGCAACTCGGCATTCCCCAGATGCACGTCTCCGGCATCGAGTCGGGCAAGATCGTGCCGCGCTACGACACGCTGCTCGATGTCGTGCGCGCTCTCGATCATGATCTTGTGATGGTTCCGCGCGCGCTGGTCCCCGCGGTACAGGCTCTCATCCGCGACCACCGCCGTCCCTACGAGCGCCGCGACGACGACGAACGCCCCCTCTATGCAGCGGAAGACGAGGAATCCGAAGGACTCGAGCGCAGCCGCAATGAGTTTTGATGCGCAAAAAATCAACGCGCTCGCCGTGCGCCTGCACGGCCGTCCGGTTGGCGTCCTCACCCGCTTGGCAGGAGACCGGCATCTCTTCGCCTTTGAGCAGGACTATATCGACGATCCGCAACGCCCCACGCTGAGTCTCTCGTTCAAGGGGCGTACGGGTCGACTCGTCACCGCGGTGCACCCGGTCAGCCGTCGTGTGCCGCCTTTTTTTTCAAACCTCTTGCCCGAAGGACATCTGCGGACGTACCTAGCGAAACACGCAGGCGTGAAACCCGAACGCGAATTTTTTCTTCTCGCGGTCCTTGGCAAGGATCTTCCCGGCGCGCTGACGGTCACGCCGCTGGAGAAAGAGGAGCAGGCAGGCGAGCTTGACGAGGGTCACAAGCATAAAGAGAATCGGATGGCCGATACTGCGCTGCGATTTTCGTTGGCCGGCGTGCAGCTGAAATTCTCCGCGGTGATGGAAGCCTCGGGCGGATTGACCATCGCCGCCGACGGCATGGGCGGATCGTGGATCGTGAAACTCCCTTCGGCTCGGTTTCCGTCCGTTCCCGAAAACGAGCACGCCATGATGGAGCTGGCGCGTAGAGTAGGCATCACGGTGCCCGCGGTCCGCCTCGTCGATATCGCAAAGATCCAGGGACTTCCAAAAGATACGCAGAGCGTTGCAGGCAATGCGCTGGCCGTCGAACGGTTCGACCGCGGTCCGGGCGGACAACGCGTTCACATGGAGGATTTCGCGCAGGTGTTCGGGCTTTTTCCCGACGACAAGTACGGCCACCGCAGCTACGCCAACGTTGCTTCGGTGCTGTGGGCGGAATCGGGGCAGGAAAGCACCTACGAGTTCGTGCGGCGGCTCGTATTTTCCGTGCTGATCGGGAACGCCGACATGCATCTGAAGAACTGGTCGCTGCTGTATCCTGACACGCGCACGCCGGTTCTCTCACCGGCGTATGATTTCGTGGCTACGCTCCCCTACATTCCGGGGGATACCCTCGCCCTGAATTTCGGTGGAAGCTGGGGTATCGGCGAGATCACAACTGACCAAATGCGGCAGTTTGCGGACACGGCACGAATCCCCACAAGCCCGCTCTGGGCCCTCGCGATTGAGACGGCGGAACGCACGGTCGCCGCCTGGAAAACGCTCGAACAGGCGGAGCTGCTGCCGAAGAAGATACGCGCAGCCATCGAGAAGCAAATCCTGCAGGTTGCCGCAAGCATCGCGGGTTAGCCGATTTACCGACAAAACCGGGAGAAGTGACAACTAGCCCTCAATTTGCTTCCGATGCTCAGGAGTCAGTCGAAAGGTCGAACTCTAATGGAGATACGAATCAAAATAGTAGCGGTGCCGCCTGCTACCCATCGCGAATGATGTCGGTGGCGGGTTGGGAAGCGGCTCGCCCAAAAACTCACGATCGCGGTGAAGCGGTCGTTAAGAGGTAGGAGTTGGCCCGTACCGGAATCAGGTGCCTGGCAACCCGCTCATCAGATCCAGTTATCCGAGTTTATACAATGAAATAACTATTTGCTTGTCACAGTGTCATCATCCGTGTCATCTTGCGCCTACCCGCTCTACCCCTTCCCCGGGGAGCCAAGTTAGTGAGGGTCTTGCTCGCGTCCGGCTCTGAATGTTCGCAACGGCTGGAGCAGGTCTTCGTAGCTTGTATTTCCTGTCGTATAACTTCGTTGATCGTGTAGTAGCTAACGTGACGTGCATCACGGCGATATGTAACCCACGTCACAAACGTAGGCGGAAACACGCGAAGATGGGTCATAGCTTGGTTGGACCAAAGTGAACGCTGATCGAAAGGAGAGACCCGTGGGTTTCGCAAGGACACGTGTGTCCCAATTCCTCCCGGCGCTCTGGATCATTGCCTTATTATCTGCGGCAGTTTGGGCAGCTGCGGACGATAGACCCAGCAAATCCACGAACAAGTCAAGTAAATCGAAGCCGAAGCAGGAGCATGCAGAGAAGTATGTGCGGCCAACCGATCCATCCCTCTACGTCGGCTCGGATACCTGCAAGACCTGCCACGAAGACATGCCCACCAAAGGCTTCTACAACGATTTTGAGGCCACACCGCACTTTGCCACCACACTGGACACGAAGAAGGGACCTGAGTGGCATGGATGCGAAGCGTGCCATGGCCCGGGCAAAGCGCACGTCGAGGGCGGCGGCGACAAAACCAAAATATTTAGTTTTAAGGGAGCTTCGGCAGCCGATGCCAGTGCGCGCTGCCTGGACTGCCATCAGTCCGGCCAGGAACACAGCAATTTCGGCCGGTCGGCTCATTTAAAAAACAACGTCGGATGCACGGACTGCCACAGCCCACACCACGCCAAGGAAAGTCAATTCTTGATGAAGGAGAAATCCCCCCAGCTTTGTTACGGCTGCCATTTGGAGGTCAAGCAGCAGTTCACGCGCACCTTCCACCATCGCGTGAACGAAGGGCTCGTGCAATGCAATGATTGCCACAATCCGCACGGCGGATTTCAGAGCCGGCAACTCCGTGTCACGGCATCTCAGGACACCACCTGCTTTAAGTGCCACAGCGACAAAGCGGGGCCGTTCGTATACGAGCATGCGCCGGTGAAGACCGAAGGGTGCGTTTCCTGCCATACGCCGCACGGCAGTTCCAATCCGCGGCTTCTCAAACGCGCACAGGTGAACTTGCTGTGCCTTGAGTGCCACGCATTTTCCGCGGATGTGGGAACACCCGCGATTCCGACCTTCCATAATCAGGCCCAGAAGTATCAGGCCTGCACCATGTGCCATGCTTCGATTCACGGTTCGAATACGGACCAGTTCTTCTTCAAGCCATAAGGAGGCGGCGATGCGAGAAGGAAATAACGCGCGAAGTCTCCAATTGAGCGACCCGAGAAGACCGCAGTATCTCCTTATCGCAACGGCGGTCCTGTTGTTGGTCCTACCCGGCGCAAGAGCGCAACAACAGGAAGAGCAAAAGGGCATCGATCAAGGAAATTACAACATCAAGCAGTCCATCGAATTCGGAGGCCGGCTCACTAGCATCTCTGGGGACCGACAGGCTTACGACACGTTCGTAAATTTGCAGCAAGGTGCTCGACTCCTGGGTTTTACAACGGAGATGCGGTCACTGGACCACCACGCAACGCTTTTCGACCGGATGCACTTTAGCAACTTCGGCTATGGAGGGGACCCTAACGAGGTTTCACGCCTGCGCATCAGCAAGAACACGTGGTATGCCTTTGACGCCCTGTTCCGCAAGGACCAGAACTTCTGGAATTACTCGCTGCTGGCCAACCCTTTGAACCCGACCACCCCGTTCACAAATGGTCCTGCCGGCTATGGGCCGCCAGCTTGCACATCCTGCATCCTCGGCTACTCCCCGCACCTCTTCAGCACGCGGCGGAAACTCGGGGACTACAGTTTGCTACTGTTACCGGAATCGAAGATTAGGTTTCGGGTCGGATATTCGAGAAACATCGTAGAAGGCCCAGGGCTTTCTACGATTCACGAGGGAACGGAACAGGCGCTCTTTGAAAACTACAAGACCACCGTGAACACTTACCGGATTGGCGTGGACCTCAAGGTCCTGCCGCGCACAAACATCAGTTACGATCAGATTTGGAGCTATTTCAAGGGGGATCCGGGTGCAGCCGATCCTTTCCTCAACCCACTATTCCGTTTGGCCAATGGAACCACAGTAGACCCTGGCGTATCGTTCAATGCTGGAGCAAACCAGCCGTGCGGTGGTACGTTTCTTCCCACAGGTTTTCTCAATCCGGGATGCAATGCGGCTTTCAGTTATTTCAATTCCAGAAGGACGCGGACCAGCACTCCCACCGAACAACTCTCCATGCAATCGAACTACTGGAAGAGCTGGGATTTGTCCGCGCACTTTAGTTATTCCGGCGGCGATACAAATGTGTTTAATTTCAATGAGAGCTTCTTTGGAAGAGTTTCGCGAACTAATGTTCGAAACGATGCGTTCACGGGACCCGTACAGGGCCGGCGAGTGGCGGCCGCAGCCGATTTCGGTGCCACCTGGCACATCACGGATAAATTGAACTTCACTGATTCTTTCCACTTTCTCAACTGGCACAATCCTGTTCAGTTCCTTTCTTCGGAATGCGCGTTCTTCAGCCAAAACCTCTTGACGCCAGCGAACGTTTTCTCTACCGCCGTGCCACTGCCGCTCGTATGCATTCCGCCGGCGGACGCCAACACGGCACCTGGAGCCACGCCAGTTCATACTGCCTCGTCAGGACCCGATATCAGCATTCTCAACTTGAATCGCTTCCTCAAGCAGGATGAAAAAACTAACTTAAGCGAACTCGAGTATCAGTTTTCTCCACGGCTAGGAGCCAGGGTCGGATTTCGCTACCGCAGCCGGACTATCGCAGACGCGAAGTTGACTACGGGAACGTTCGTGTTTTTCCCCAATCTCCAGAACGCGCGCACACCGCCAGCTCCGTACAACCTCGATGCAGATGGCAGCCCCCAAACCTGTCCGGCGACTAACAATGTGGGCGCAAATGGACCATGCTTCTTGACCATGCCGGAACGAGGCGACGCTTCAGCGACTCCAATTCATGAGTACGCCGGCGTATTTGGACTCTGGGTCCGGCCCACCGGCAATTGGGACGTTCGCTTCGATCTCGAACTCGCAACCGCGGACAACGCTTTCACGCGCATCAGCCCACGGCAATGGCAGGAATACAGGCTCCGGACGAAATACAAGGCAGCGAGCTGGCTGAACTTGCAGGGCTCCGTCGTGATTTGGGAAGGACGCAACAACGCTGCGCAGACCAACGACCTGCAGCACAACCGCGCTTATGGTATTGCCGCGTTTATCCAGCCGACCGAAAAGTTTGGAATGGAAATTGGCTATGACTACAACGATGTCTTTTCGCAGGTACTGATCTGCTACGTCAGTGTGGCCAACGGTCAACCTGGACCAGGAATTCAACCTTGCCCCAACGTGCCCGGACTCGTGCAGCAGTTATCGACCTACACCAACAAGTCCAGCTATGGATATTTTGACTTCACCTTTACTCCCCTGCGTCGCATCAGCGCTCGCCTTGGCGCGAATCTCACCGGAACCACCGGGTCGCAACTGCGACTAGATCCCCAAGCCCTTATCCCTAATCAGGTAACTGGCCCGCTGAACTCTCTGTGGCTTCATCCGTTCGGTGGAGTGGATTATCAGTTTGCCGAGCATTGGACTGGCAGAGCATATTGGGATTATTACGGCTACCACGAAGACCCGACTGTGGGCGCAGTGCAGGATATTTTTGCGCTGCGGAATTTTCGGGGTAATCTCGTGACACTTTCCATGCGTTACGCTTTCTAGTCGCGTGCCGTAACCACGGTGCGTGTTTCGATTCCGCTAAGGAGGATAGATACTTCATGCGAAGAAATTGGACCACCAAAGTCATTCCGGGAATTGGCTTGCTCGTAGTAGCGACAATGTTTTGCGCACCAGCGAAGGCTGACGAGAAAAGCGCAGCATTATACAAGCAGAAATGCGCAGCGTGCCATGGCGTGGACGGCAAAGGTGAGACGCCCACGGGCAAGGCGATGAAGGTGAAAGACTTTGCTTCTGAAGAAGTGAAGAAGATGAGCGATGAGGATTTGAGTGAAGCGATCAGCAAAGGTAAGGGAAAGATGCCCGCCTATGGCAAGAGCCTGAAGCCGGAACAAGTAAAAGATATCGTGGCCTACATACGGTCACTCGGTAAGAAGTGAGTCCGCAGACCTCAGCGCCACCATGCCCTTAGAAACTTCTCTAATCATCGCGCTCGTGCTCTTCAGCATGGTGCTAATTGGTGTGCTCGTGGCACGCCCGGAGATCACGGCCACCCGCGGCGGCAAGATCGTGGCTTTTCTTGTATTATTTTTCCTTCCCATCCTCTGCGGGGTCATGGGCGTTTCCAGTGAGCTTGAACGCTCCAAAACCACCAAGTTCTGCTTGTCCTGCCACATCATGGAGCCATACGGCCAGAGCCTTCATGTGGATGATCCCACCTATTTGGCTGCCGCACATTTCCAGAATCACCGCGTGCCCGTCGATGAAGCCTGCTACACCTGCCACACCAACTATGCGATGTTTGGTTCCTTCAAGGCCAAGATGGCAGGACTCCGGCACCTTTACGTGTACTACCTCACCGCGCCTCCTGCTCCTAAGGACATTAAACTTCACGAGCCGTACAACAATCGCGAATGCCTGCATTGTCATCTAGGCGCGCGATCGTTCGAGCAGGGCGCGGTGCACAATGCCGATCCGGACCTCTTGCCTGCCGTAAAGACCAACAAAGTATCGTGTATCTCCAGCGGCTGCCATGACGTCGTCCACGACGTGGGTACACTCGGCAAGGTTAAGATGTGGACTGGGCAACCATGACCGGAAGCGCACGTCTTGTCGAACGGCGTCTGCGCGCCTCGGGGATCCTGCTGATTCTTGGGTTGCTGATCGAGGCGGTGTGTCTGTTCTGGGCCCGCCCGCTTTCGTTTCTGACCTTTATCGGCGTTGGCGGCGCATTGCTGTTCCTTGGTGTGTTCGTATACCTGTTTTCTCTCGTTTCCATCAAGCCTTGTTCTCCGGATCGGGATTCGTAATTTCTACGTGTCCCAAAACTTTGGTCAGCGTTCCGATCCAGAGGTCAGATGTAATGGATTTGACTCAGGAGGGTCCCGCAAACAATTGCCTAGGTTGCGGCTTGCATGAGATGGATCTGAAACACACTCCCGAGCGTGTCTACTAAGGTAGGCGGGCCGATGCCAGTTTTGAGAATGCCGTATCAGCAGTCGGTGAGTTGTCGGACATCGTAGAGGCGTGGAAGGGAGCAACGAGCACGGCCCTAGAAGACCGGCGCGAAGGTACCTCCGCGCCGATAGCGTCGAGAATTCGTGATGCAGTTCGCTGGATATGCTCCAAGCTCTCCGCCAGAACCTTGCTGTCACCCTGGTAAAGTTGAATGTAGTCCTGCGCTGCCGAGCCAGTCTCAAGGCCGATTGCATGGCAAACCACGAATGCAACGGCCTCGGCTTCCGTCTCGCGAATTCGTTTTGAAGTACGGCTCCTTCGCTCGTCGCGGTGCATCATTTCGTGTGCGAGCTCATGCGCCAGCGTCGCGAAATCTTCAGCCAGAGATTGGCCCGGTAGCAACGTGATTTTGCCTCCTGCGGAACTGCCACGCGCCGGAGCGATGTCCTTAGAGTATTCAAGGGCGATGTTCCGCTCGGCAATATACTTGCTGAGCCGCTCAAGGTATTCGGAGGGATCGCCATTCACGATGCCGATTTTAGGCAATTCTTGGCCATCCGTCTGGCTGATGTCGAAGACATAGGCTGCACGGAAGCCGACAGCGGATGATGATTCATCGGTTTCGTTTTGTTCGGTACTTTCGTTCTTTCGCCGGGCAATCGGAGCGAGAATCAAGATGCCCTTCTCGCCTTTCTTCACGAAGCGCCCGAGTTTGTGCCAAGTGTGAAAGCCTGCGACATGTGATGCAGTCGGCTTTTGTGATGCGATGAGCATCACGTTTCGGAGACTGTATCGGTGGAATCGGCCAATCGCCGCAAGGTATTGCGTCAGTGTTTCGCTCCGGCCCTGGTTGAGCGCCGTAACGAGTTTCTCGATGGCTTGATTTGTAACCTTTTTGATGTTTTCTGAATTCATTTTCTTTGTCCTTTCGGTGAGTTGAGAGTTGGTTCCCTCACACAGACAGGGGAACCAAATCGCAGCGCACTCACTGAAAGGACAGAGAACCGGGGGTCTGGTGTTAGCGGCTGGAGCGGATAGCAATGGGCGTGACAGGTCGCTGTTTACCTGGCGCGACCGTGTGCTAGCTAAAGCCGTGATGGTCAGTTACTGGGGGTGGATTGTAGGGCTGTCAGAGGTGGGCAAACCAATCCTGGCTCGCGTCCGAGTGTCTCTCCCATATCCAGCGTCAGACACTCGGAACCGGGTCGACTCCACCCATCAGTATCGGCTTCACGAGGTCCACTGCTACGGGAACAAACTGCTCGGCAGAAACGTGGTCCGGGTGTCCACCCATTGTTTCACCGCGCCGTAGATCGCCCAGCTTGCCGTGGCGACAACCAGTTCCTAAGATATGCGGCGCTCCGTCGGATGCGTACATTTTGTGCCAACAACTGAAGGAAACTTAATCCGATTCGAGATACCATTGAGCGGTTTGAAGTCACATGGTCTCCACTTGTTACGGACGGCGAACAGAGGAAAGCATCACAATTTCTGCACGTACTGCGTGCATGGGCTTCCGAACATGGCCCCGAATGGTTTCAAAATCCCGTTCTCAGACGGTCATACGCGCCGTATGTCACGGCTCACACGCGGACTTTTCCGTTATAGAAGTACGCGGCTTCGAGGCACAGCCGGATATTAGGTTACGATGTCCGTTTGAGGAGTCGTGGCGCGCCGGTGCAGGCCACAGTTGCCGGCGTTTCCCTCTGTGTCCGTGAACGGTTGGACGTGGCGACCGCCTGTCCGAAGGAGAGCTCCGATGGATCCCACCAATGACCGTGCGAAGGCCCGCGGGGGAACTTCGAGTGAAAGCAGCCAACCAATTCGGCTGGCGGGCTCGGTGCTTGGCGCGAAACGTCATGTCTGCGCGTTCTTCCACAGCCCCGACGAAGGATACAAGGTGCTGCTTCCGTTCATCAAAGAGGGTTTCGAGCGGGGCGAGAAGGCGTTCCACATCGTCGATCCCAAGCTTCGTGCGGAGCACGTCCTGCGACTCGCGTCGGCCGCCATCGATGTGGAGGCGGCGGAAAAGAGCGGTCAGTTCGAGCTACGCAACTGGGCTGACGCCTATCTTCGCGATGGTCACTTCGATCAGGACCGGATGCTCGCGCTCATCCAGGAGGTCCTTGACAGCGGCATCCAGCAGGGGTTCGCGCTCACCCGGCTGGTCGCCCAGATGGAATGGGCGCTTGAAGATCGACCGGGAGTCGACGACCTGGTGGAGTACGAGACGAGGCTGAATTATGTGTTGCCTCGCTATAAGGACCCGGTCATATGACTGTATGATCTCGCCAAGTTTGGCGGGGAGATTGTCGTCGACATCATGCGGACACACCCAATGATCATCATCGGCGGCATCCTCCAGGAGAACCCGTTCTTCGTTCCGCCGGATGAATTCTTGCGGAAGCTGCGCGAACGACACACCACGCGCGACACGCCGCCCCCATCAGTGGTCTGATGTGGAAGTGGAAATGGACAAGACAGCCGATGAGGTCAAGCGCCTTCAGAGCTGTATCAACGATCTGATCAGCGTTCTGGCCCTTGCCGCCATTTGGAGTGGCAGCGAGTCACGCCAAATGCTCGGCACGTTGCTCGATTCGCTCCTCGCCATCCTGCGCCTCGATTTCGCGTGCGCCCGCCTGAACCACTCGATTGACGGTTCGCCAATCGAGGTGGTCCGCTTGGCTCAACGTCAGCATCCCTCTGCTCAGCCGCAGGAAGTCGGCCGAGCGCTGGGCCGCTGGTTGAGCGGTGACCAAACCGCTTTGCGTTTCGTGATTCCAAATCCGGCCGGAGAGGGTGAGGTCGCGATTGCGTCGTTCTCCTTGGGCCTTCAGGACGAAGTTGGAGTGTTGGTGGCGGGCTCTCGGCGAGCTGATTTCCCGACCGACATAGAACTGCTCCTCCTGCGTGTCGCGGCCAACCAGGCCGCAATTGGATTGCAAGAGGCTCGACGCTCAGGCGAGCAGAAGCGTGTCGCAGCGGCGCTCGAGCAACGAGTCGCTGAGCGAACCAGCCAACTGACAACCGTCAACGAAGAGCTGCGGCGGAGCGAGAGTTATCTGGCGGAAGCACAGAGGCTCACGCATACGGGGAGTTGGGCCTGGCGGGTGGCGGGAGGAGACGCCGTGCATCTCTCCGAGGAATGGTATCGCATATATGGCTTCAATCCGGAAAAGGGTATGTCGGCTTGGGAAGAACGGCTGCAGCGCATTCATCCGGAGGATCGAGCCAAGTGGCAAGAGACACTCGGTCGAGCAATAACTGAAAAGTCGAATTACGAAGTGGAATTCCGAATCCTTCTTCCAGGCGGCACTGTCAAATACATCCACAGCGTCGGCCATCCTGTTTTGAACTCATCCGGGGATGTGGTGCAATTCGTGGGTACCTCGATGGACATCAGCGCCAGCAAGCGGGCCGAAGAGGCGCTGGCGGATCTCGCACACGTCAGCAGGGTGACCACCATGGGAGAGCTGACGGCCTCCCTGGCGCACGAAGTGAAACAACCGATTGCCGCTGCCGTCACCAACGCCAGCACCTGCTTGCGCTGGCTGGCGGGCGACACCCCAAACATCGAAGAAGCGCGCGCGGCTGCAATGAGAATCGTCAAAGACGCAAGGCGTGCGGGGGAAATCATCAGCCGGATTGACCTGTTCTTCAAGAAGGGTATTCCGGAACGGGAGTTGGTTGATGTAAACCCTGTTATTCGAGAGATGGTCGTCATTCTCCGCAGCGAGGCAATGCGATACTCCATATCACTCCGGACGGAGCTGGCGGAAGATCTTCCCCAGGTTATGGGAGATCGCGTGCAATTACAGCAGGTCTTGATGAACCTCATGATGAATGGCATCGAGGCGATGAAGGATGTGAATGGGATCCGAGAGCTCGCCATCAAGTCGCAGCGAGCGGAAAACGAGCAAGTTCTGGTGTCCGTCAGCGATACCGGTGTAGGGCTTCCCCCGCACCAGACGGACCAGATCTTCAATGCGTTCTTTACCACCAAGCCGCACGGCACCGGCATGGGACTTCGCATCAGCCGCTCCATCATCGAATCGCATGGCGGGCGCTTATGGGCTGCCGACAACTTTCCGCGCGGCGCAAGTTTTTACCTTACTCTACCCGCCAAAGTCGAGGCCCATGAATGACGCCCGCAGGCACTCCCACGGTGTTTGTCATTGACAGGCGCTGCACAGAATTACATGTACAACCAAGTAGCGCTCGCAACGGGCAACAAACCTTCCTCGGTGGTTGTGGCGGACTTCACTAAGTCCCCTATGGAGAAGCCGTGAGTACCTCGGGATCTCATCACAAAACCGATCTTACGGCCCGTGCGAAGGTGGAAGACATGTTTGAAGGGGAGGCGACAAATGGCGAAAATGAAAGCGGTGCAAGTGCCTAAGGCGGGAGGGGACTTTGAAATCGTGGAGCGCGAAATTCCGCAGCCGGGCGCGGGGCACGTGAGAATCCGCGTCCAGGCCTGTGGAATCTGTCACAGCGATGTGATTACCAAGGAAGGCCTTTTTCCGGGCATTACGTACCCGCGCGTCCCAGGACACGAAGTGGCCGGCGTGATCGACGAGCTGGGTGCGGGAGTGAAGGAATGGCGGAAAGGAAAGCGCGTTGGAGTCGGCTGGCACGGCGGGCAGGACGGCACCTGTCTTGCGTGCCGACGCGGGGATTTCGTGAACTGCACGAACGGGAAGATTTGCGGCATCAGCTACGACGGCGGCTATCAGGAATACATGGTCGCGCCGGTGGAGGCGTTGGCGCAGATGCCGGAGTCGCTCGACGCGGCCGAGGCCGCGCCGCTGATGTGTGCCGGGGTCACCACGTTCAACTCCCTGCGCCACAGCGGCGCGCTGCCGAGCGACCTCGTAGCCATCCAGGGAATCGGCGGTCTTGGCCACTTGGGAGTCCAGTTCGCAAAGAAGTTCGGCTATCGAGTCGCGGCGGTTGGGCGCGGTTCAGACAACGCCGCGCTCGCGAAAAAGCTTGGAGCGGATGTTTATATCGACAGCGCCGCAACTGACCCTGCAGCCGAGCTGCAGAAACTTGGCGGCGCGAGCGTGATTCTTGCTACTGCGCCGAGCGGGAAAGCGATGTCGGCGCTGGTCGGCGGCCTCGGTGTGAACGGCACAATGGTGGTGGTGGGAGCGTCGATGGATCCAATCGAAGTGGCGCCCAATCAGTTGCTTTTCGGCAAAAAGGGCATCAAGGGCTGGGCGGGCGGCATCCCCACCGACTCCCAGGACACACTGCTTTTCGCGGAAATGACGGGTGTGCGCCCCATGATCGAAAAGTACCCGCTCGCAAAAGCTGCCGAAGGCTACGCCCGCATGATGAGCGGAAAAGCCGAATTCCGGGTAGTCCTTACCATGTGATCTCCCGGCGCTTGGCCGGACGCCCAATGCCTAGATCAATTCTTACTGAACTCGGCTTGAACTCTCGCCGCGTATTTCAACTGAGAAGGGGAAATTCGAATTTTCAGCCTCGTCATAGAAGGCAGGAACCAATTATGGAGGCCACCCAATTTGCCCTGCATCAAGGATTGGGGCTGGCCGGGAAGGCTGGCGAATTCCTTATGGCGAATGTCATTCAGGACGAAGCGATACGTGCGCAGTCCAAGAGTGGGAGTCCGATGTTCGGCAGTTCCTTCTTGCCTAGGTCGGCTGCGTTGCCGGGGATCACCAAAGCGTGCTTCTCGCCGTGAGCGTCGCGATGGAGAAGAAAATAAACGATGGTCAGCAAGAACGAAAAAAATCGTATCGCCGTGTTGTTACAGCCCACGAGTGTTCTTAATCGAATTTCCGAGTTGCGGAGAGGACGCGCCGTCACCCTCATTTGCGGCACCTTGACGTAAGGTGTGCATCGTGGTATTACTTTAAGTAAATTGTAATGGAGGCACCATGGAATCTGCAATCACCGTCAAGGGTCAGGCGACGATCCCGAAGGCTATTCGCGAACATCTGCGGTTGAAGCCGGGAGATCGAGTCAAGTTCTTTGTGCATCCTGATGGGAGTGTGGTCCTCTTGCCGAAACTCCGTGCATCGGCCTTACGTGGCATCATCAAATCACGGCGCCGGCGGCCGGTGGCCATCGTGGAGATGACTGAGGCCTCTGCTGAAGGTGCCGCCGGCGCCGCGCCGCGCGCGCGCCGGCGATGATCGGGCTCGATACCAACATTCTCGTCCGTTACCTTACCCAAGACGACCCGATTCAATCGCCAAGGGCGACGGAGATAATCGAACGCCGACTAACTGAGCAAAACCCCGGCTTTGTCAGCATCGTGGCGATGGTCGAGACCGTCTGGGTGCTCGAGCGTGCCTACCGGCTAGCCGCCAATGAAATCGCTGCGGCTGTCGAGCGCATGCTTCAGACCGATGTGCTCGTTGTGGAAAACGAGCAGGAGGTTTTCAGCGCCATGATTGCACTCAAAGAAGGACAGGGCTCGTTCGCCGATGCTTTCATCGCAGCGCTCGGCACGAGAGCGGGTTGTTCCTGCACCTGGACATTCGACGAGAAGGCGCTGCGGCTTCCGGGTTTCGAGTTTCCTTGAGTCGCTCGCTAGCGGGCACCTGATCCTGTAAGCACCCCACCAACTTCGTCCATAAGGAACTGAAAAAGCTCTACGCGGAAAACGTCGAGAGCGAGTCTAGAACTCCAAGCGCAATTGAAACGCGATCATGCGGGGCGTGCTGTCACCGCCCAAACCGACGCCAAGTAAGCCCGTTGGCGGGGACGTGGTGTAAGTAAGAGCGCCGAACCCAGTCTGAGTAGAGGGCTTCCCAGGAATGCCAGCCAGCACCATGCTCGGAAGTCCAAAATTCGGATGGTTAAATACATTGAAGAACTGGACGTCAAACCGGAGCTTCAACTGCTCGGTCAGGGGAAACCATTTCGATAAGTAGAAGTCACTCCACGTGAAATTGGGACCGCGTAGCGCGTTACGACTGAGGTTCCCGAATTGACAATTTTTGGGGCTGTCGCCTCCAAAGCACGCCCCAGTGCTCGGGTCAACCGTCGAGAAAAAAGCATTGGGATTGAGCCACTGAACCGTGCCCGATTGCGTGACGCCTGAAATGGGATTGTGTTCATAGAGTGGCTCGCCCGGAACAACGCTAGCGAATTGCGGCCCACTACCGTTCACAATGCCATTTCCATTTGCTGAATACGGCGTGCTCAAGACGGAGAACGGAATCCCACTATGCCAAAACATGGTTCCCGACACTTGCCAGTCGTTCAGCGCGTATCCCAGAGGCCGGTTTCGAACCCTGACTGGCAATTGATAAACGTATTGAGCGTTGAGATTGTGCCGGATGTCGTAGTCACAGGGACCGTAGTCCCGCGCTAAGTCTCCTGGGAGGGGCGACAGAATTCCTCCGGCCGAGAACTGCAAGAATCCTCCGTTGGAGACGGTGTCCATGCAACGGCTCCAGGTGTAGTTCAGTTGACCCATGAAGCCGCTTGCAAAACGCTTCATCGCTGTTATTTGCAACCCGTTGTAGTGACTGTTCGCACCCGTGGAAAATTGCGTTACCTCCCCAAAACGGGGATCGGTGGATTGCGCATAAGGAAACGGCGCAAAGCACCCCGGGCAGACTTTCTGATAGCCGTTCACTTGTGACAGATAAGGCTGATTCACTGCACGAGTGCCAACGTACTGGACACGGATGCTTCCTGTTGTACCCAACTGGTGTTCCAGGCCGAGACTCCACTCCATGAAGTATGGCGCGTGAAGTTTTCCATCGGGTACCGCCG
>DATNMX010000079.1:0-2014 GCA_035602135.1 Candidatus Dormiibacterota bacterium | reverse complement strand
AGCATTTGGGCCAAGCGCGTGTAATCGGGAGCGGTTGAGAACAAGCCACCGTTGCTTGCCGGGTAGTGGTCGCCCCAGGTGGGAGGATGGCCGTACAGAAGCCCGATTTCCGCCGGCACCAGTTTTTCGCCTTCGCGTTTGGCGGGTATCACCCAGCGCGGCATCTGGGCTTCAGTCAGGTAGAACGTCGTGTCCTTCATGCCTAGCGGGTCGAAGATACGCTTCCGCAGGAAGACTTCAAACGGCACACCGGAAACGATTTCTACGATCCGGCCAAGAGTGAGAATGCCGGACTGACAGTATTTCCATTTGCTCCCCGGCTCGAACGCAAGCGGCTTTGAGGCAAAGGCCGGCACTAGGTCGGACAGCGTGCGCGCGGCTTTCGCCTCTTCGTCGGTTGCTTCTCCCATTCCGGAGGTGTGAGTGAGCAAGTGCCGCAACGAGATTCGCGGCGTCTTGCCATCCGCAGTTTTGAGTCCAGCAAGTTCTGGAATGTATTTGGCGATAGGATCGTCGAGGGAGAGTTTGCCTTCCTCCATCAGCATCAGCACCGCTGTAGCAGTAATCGGCTTTGACATCGACGCGATCCAGAAGATCGAATCCACGCGCATGAAAGATTTGCGTTCTGGGTCGGCCCAACCCTGAGCGTCCATCCGAAGCACAGAGTCACGCGTCGCGACCACCGTGACCGCGCCTGGAACTTCGTTGGCGACGATCACGTCGTGCATGCGCGCAGGAATGGAACCGAGGCTGGCAGCAGTCTGGGCGAGTCCGAAAGAAAGGGGGAGGAAAAGAGCGAAAGTGCCTAACGCCGCGGCAACTTTGGTACTCCCAGTAGATGGCATATCCAACGGTTTTCCCATAGCGAGATCAGGGTTTAAGCATGATCATGATGGTAGACTCCTGCTGAAAGCGGAGTATCGTGACGCTCGCGGCCTTCCCGGCAACATTTTGTTGCGTATCCTGCAAGAGGTCCTTCAATTCCTTGATGGGCTTTCCATTGAATGCCAGCAGGACATCACCGACAAAAAAGCCGGCTTTGGCTGCATCACTTGTGTCGGGTACTTCGAGCAGGATCACGCCCGTTTCACCTGGACTCCCTGCGGCTGAGACCTCACCGAGGCCAACAATGTTGCGCACCTTCGCGCCTGCCCAAACCGCGACCTCTCGACTTCGGGTTTCACTGAGAGTTGGCGTGGTATCGCTTGACCTCAAGGGCATCATCGGTTGCCGGGCAATGGCTTTGAGCTTCGGGCTTTGGACGCCAAAATCGTCCATGTTGAAGTTCACGAATCCGAGAGACAACGCGGGAGAATTCGTTTTGACTCTGTAGTCATCTATGGCCTCATCCACAAAGAGAGCATCTCCTTGCAGGGAGTGGGCATCCTGTGAGCTTAGTTTTTGCAGCGCGGTGGCGGGGTTGGTTTGTGGCATTGCCGGCTGATGGAGCAGGTTGAAATCAATATCCTGCGTCCACTGCCTCATTTGAATCGGTTTGTAGGGCGCAAAGACGATATTGCCGCGGAAAATATCATGGCTGTCGTTGTACCAGACATGCGGATGAAGTGAGTTGTTTACCAGAACGTTGTTCTCGCAGGTGCGGTAGAAGCCTTCCCGCAGCTTCAGCCCACCGTTAAGGCAGAGATTACTGTAGATGTGATAGTTGGTGGAGCCGTCATCCAGATCGATATCCCACCCGTGATCGCAGCGCCAGCGCGAGTTCGACAGAATATTGGTCTCTGCGGCATCCAGCACGGGAAGTTTTGCATGAGGGCCTTGTAGCACGGTGTCCAGGTCCAGACCCTTGACGCCCCACCAGCGATCGCGACCCCAAGAGTTGAAGGAGCCATGGTCGCCGGTCTCCTTCACGGTATCGAAGACGTCGCAGTGGTCGATATGGTGCCCTCCCCAGCAACCGTCTCCTATGTTGATTCCCGCGCGAGGTACGTCGTAGATGGAACAGTGCCGAACGGTGATCGCTCTTGCGATGTCGATCTCAACAGGAGCAGTCTGC
>DATNMX010000078.1:0-12367 GCA_035602135.1 Candidatus Dormiibacterota bacterium | reverse complement strand
TGATCAACGATCCGAAATGGCTCAAAGCATCTGTAAAGCGCTTTGGCTACTCCAACGTGAGCGTACATAGGGCCGACGCAACAACTTTCGATTACCAGGCGCTCGGCAAGATCGCTTTCGCCCTAGTTGATGTTGATCTATTATACGAGGGACAATCATCAGTAGGGCGAGCAATCGAGACTTCTGGGTAGTTGCAACAGCGTTCGACAATCCAGGACGGTTATCAGTTTTGGGATGTGTTTGAACAATCGACTTCTCGACAGTTGCAGAATTTATCAAGCTATCTACGATCTTTCCGTTTGGCGGGTTTGGCTGAGTTTCAGTTCTAGATAAGACGTTTTGGTATGGAAGAGAATTGAAGTCTTTCGATAAAGCTTCGACTGCTTGCATTACCACCTCGGAAATTACTTCCTTCGGAATGCCTTGCTGCAACAGCAGCCTTATACCCGATCGGATCTCCAGATACGAAGCCAGCAACACGCCCTCATGTTTCCCCAGTGCATTTAGGATATCTTGAGGCAGATTTTTAGTCGCCGACCCGTTGGCTTCCACCTCCTTACCCTAGTCCCGGGTAGATGAAGAAATACGATAAATTCCGTAGTGTGCCCGAGTCACTTCCGCGATGGACTAAGACATTGCCCAGTGGCCTAGCTGGAGCCATTTTCTTTGTCCTAACTGGATAATATGGAGAGGTGATCCCACGACACTGGGCTGGCTGGTACGGTGACGTTGTTCGGTAGGCTTCGTGGTTCCTTCCGGAAAACGAATACTTCCGTCCTGCCAGGCCAGTGTGAAATGAAGAAACTGCTGACCAAAGAAAGCCCCTGTCCGCTAAGATAGTCGCACAAGTATTGCTTTGGCATCACAGCTGGAGTCCACTCCCATACCCACGCTCGAGCGGAAAACCATGCTGGCAGATTTTTTTCGTCCAAACAATCCTCAGTCAATACGTCAAAGATTACCCAACCGCCGTCCCAAACTACGCGGGCCATCTCCGCCAGGTAGTGGCAGGTCACAAGGAACGGTAGGCCCACAAACAACTTGTGCGAATGGGCCAAGTCGATTGACTTCGACGGCGTGTGGGCTAGTGAAATGCGGTCGCAAGGCTGGGACACGACCTGATAGGTTTCGGCTAGCCAGTCTCCCCAGTCTTCGGCCGTCTCGTAGATTTCGTAGTAGCCGGGCCGACAGAACGGAACAATCTTTTCTAGGTACCTTCCTGAACCCGGGCCGATTTCACACGTCCTCTCAATTCGTTTTTCGAACACGCCGAGCTTCACTATCTGCTCGATCGTCTGCTGGGTTGCTCCTGGGTTATGTTTTCTATCGATATAGTCCCCGACCGAGAGCCCCGCCGCCTTTGCACCCGCAAGGGTCTCTTGCAGTGGAAGATACTCCTCGATTGTTCTCGTCCTCTTCCTGGATGTGAGTTCCAAACCCGCGAGACCGAAAGCCGGATTCACGACTTTGCGTAGCAATCCCTGAAGGGTAATCTGTATTTTGTTTTGGCCTGGGTCGGTCCTCACGCGTGCCAAGGCTGGATTGACCTGCGCTTTAGGCAAGGCCTCTATTAGTGCTGTTGGCCCCAACATCAGATTTAAGAGCCGAACCACCGCACTCTCGAACCTTGCAGAAGAGAAAACTGCCTGCTGGCTTTCACTGGCCTGCAACCGATGCACAATCAGCTCTCGATGCGCCTGGTTGACGATACTCATGGCTGTGTTCTTCGACCTACCCGGCGATTTGGGCAACCGAATCCCAGTCTTCGTTGTGCATGTTCGCATCGAGTACCGCAATGGCCAATAAGAGCTATTTCGGAAGGTACCAAGGTTGTAGTACCTGGGTGAGTGGGAATTGTGCGAGTCGGGTTCTCATCTCTTGAAGGCTGCCAGATCCTAGCGGCCTGCTCGCTTGGCTCATCAGGCTGCCGATTGGGTTTTCGCAGCCGGAGTAAATGCTACTATAGCGGGAATTAATTCAGTACCAAGTTTCGTTTTGTCCAATAGTTGAACCGCGCCGAAACTAGCGGCCAGAGCTTTCGTCTCAGCATCATTCCAAATAGAAATGGCCAACAACCGTGAAACCGAGGTTAAGCAAGATTTCACTTGCTGCTGGGTCACCACTTCTCACCGTCGGGCATATATAAGTCCATGATGACGACCTCTGGTCTCAAATCTTCAATCATCTGGATGGTTTGAGCGAAATTTGCGGCTTTGCCAACGATCTTAATGTTCGGCTCTCCGTCAAGGAGATTTCGAATTGCTCGCCGTATAATTTCAGTATCGTCAGCAAAGATCACTCTAATTGACATGTGATCCCATGGAATTAAATATTATTTTGAACAGGTTGGCAGTACGAAACGATAACTTGAAGAGGATACTATCGCTGGCGGGGGCAGCAAAGCACTAAACGAGAAGATTAAGCTCGGTATGTAAGATTATGACGGAGTAGGATACCAGATTAGATGCGTTGAGATTGTTCTAGTGGGCAGAATCAAGGAACTCTCGATGATTTTGCAACTGGGAGGGTGAGCTAAAGTGGCTGCTAATTCACCGAGCCTAGTACTTGAATGACGGTAGGACTGTTATTGCGGTTTTAGGCTTACGCGCAGAGTTCAGGGCCGCATTGTCGGAAAGCTCTAAATTGATTTCAGCCCAGTCCGAAACCCAACTTCTTACCCAAGAATCGTGTTTAGCAGGTACTAACACCTGATACATAGTCTCCCCGCCTTCAAAAAGTTGATAGACTCTCGTGACGACACCGTCTTCCTTGGTATTGCGGTTGTGGAGCAATGCTCCGAGACGGAACCTGGCTTGGATGCTCATAGAGTTCTCTCTCCAATACTTCCGAACGGATGCGGTCAAACGAGGCTTGGCCATTTCTTTTAAGACGCTTTTCAGCGTCGCCATGACACGCTTCTGAGATCTATCGCTCATTGTGGTTACGGTCGCACAAAAGCCGAACATCATACTGTCCAGAAAAAGACAAAACTCGAAGATCCGATCTTGGCCGTAGAACGGGAATTATTCTCAAATGTTGTGGGATCTGGTGCGAACCTCGGCAAGCCGCCCCGAGAATGTTTTGTGATCCAATATGAAGAGGCGAAGGCCGAGTGGCAACGGCGAGTCGAATGAACGGAAATGAACCGCAATCTAAACCACGGTTTAGGACAAGGACAGCGAGCCCAGCCTGCTAACTCTTCTCTTTCGCTGTTGGTGTCTTGGCCGCTGCGGGCGTGGCCTTCAGCTCTATTTGAAGTCCCTCTAGGGGCTTATCGCTCGCATTTTCACTCTCGTGTTTCGCGGGTGCGTTCCAGACGGTCTCTCCAGCCTTCGCCTCTTTTTCCACTGTCTTCCCATCCGGTAAAGTGAACTTCACGTGAGCGTCAGTTAGAAAGACAACAACGTTTGCTGGATGCTGGTGCATCGCGCTTTTCTCGTGCGGACCATATGTGAACCGCAGCACGCGGACCTGAGCGTTCTCAAACTCCACTTTGTTGTGGGCCGGGTCTATCTTGACGGGATCCTGAGCCTTCGCCGTGAAGGCGGCAACAAAGAATACAGCCGCTAGCAACAATGCTCGACGCATTTCAGTCTCCTTTGCTTTGGACGTGTCCTCGGGATTGGGGGCCAAGATACTCCGGTGGCTGGTGGACCGTCAAGCCGCGAAGTTAGACAAGGCTCGCATAGAGAGCTAGCAATGATGAAGCTTCTGCGGGAGAGCAGGAACTGAGTTAACGACGCTCCATCTTATGTATTGATTGCACTTGACTCTAGCCTAGACTCTAGGGTGTAGCTTTGGAGAGTCCCGATGTTTCGCAGGCAAGAAGGGTTAATGCAAATCGGCCAAATTTCCAAACAGACTGGCGTAAGCATAGACGCCATACGCTTTTATGAGCGTAACAGGCTGCTCAAAGCGCCCCCGCGCAGCAAAGGTGGGTTTCGTCTGTACTCTTCCGATGACCTTTCCGCTTTGCAATTCATCCGCAACTTGCAGACGCTGGGATTCTCACTGAATGAAATTCGTGAATTTGTGTCTCTGAGAACCAATGACCTACGTGCGTGCTCAGAAGTTCGGAAGATGCTTGACCACAAACTAAGAGCCATTCACGCGAAGCGAGTTGCATTAGTCAAGTTGGAAGATGAATTGAAGGCCGCACTGACAAAGTGCAACTCTCAACTCAAGCGCACACCGGGGAAGAAGAACAGTCGCTGCCCAGTCCTAACGGTCTTTGGAAAATCCAAGCACAAGGGCGCGTGGCATGAAAATTGAAGTCTTATATGTGCCCAACTGCCCGAATCACGCTGTGGCAGTTGAGCGGCTACGTGAAATTCTGTCGGCGGAAAGTTTTCAGACCCACGTCAGCGAAGTGCTGGTGAGAGATGTGGCGATGGCGCAATCACTAAAGTTTCCCGGTTCGCCTACGATTCGGGTGAATGGACAGGACGTTGAGCCGCAGAGAGAAAAAGCTGGTGCGTTTGGGCTCATGTGTCGCTTGTATTCGGATGGCAGCGGTGCTCCATCTCAACACAACCTACGTGCTGCAATCGAAAAGGCGCGTGGCTTGGTGGTTTAATGGCCAATTGGAAGACAACCGGCGCTTCACTGGGTGCGATGCTGACTTCGCTACTCACGTTGGGTTGTTGTCTGCCACTGCCATTCTTAGGCGCGGCAGGCATAGCTGGGGCTTCCGTCTTCTTGGCTGGCGCACGACCTTGGATGTTAGGTATTTCAGTCATCCTTCTTGGCATAGGTTTTTTCCAAGTGTACCGGGGCATGCGCTGTCGGGCGCGTCAAAGTAAAACTGCAATCGCCTTCCTGGGTCTGGCGACAATCGTTGTGGTTCTTCTTCTTCTCTTTCCTCAAGTCATAGCCAGCGTGCTTGCGGATATTTCGGGCAGACAATGATGAAGATGCGCTGGCTAAGCGTCCTTGCGGCTTTAGCGTTCGTAGGGCTGTTGGCTCTGGGTTGGCACTTCTACGGCGGTGGAAAAGTTCCGCCAGGACAGCCGTCGTTGGTATCGCTCACGTCAAGCAACTTTAACCAACTGCGTACAGCATTCAATGCGACATCTGGAGAAGTGCGCATTGTTCTGCTGCTTTCTCCAACGTGATCAACATGTCTGCGGGGGTCTTCCGCAGTCGAAGATGTTCTAGAGCAGAATCAGAATCCGCATATCCGTGTCTTTGCGGTGTGGGAATCAATTCTGCCAACGGACTATTCCAGTCCGGGCACGGGTGTGTTGGCGCGGCTGTCTGACGCAAGAGTTGCGCAGTACTGGGATAAGAACCATCTGTTCGCAGAGCAACTAGGACGCAAGATTGAGGCTGACGCAGGTCAACCAAAGCCGAATTGCTGCACCCGTAAAGGTATTCAGTGGGACGTAGTTGCCGTCTACCCTCCAGACGCACACTGGGATGGACAACTTCCGCGTGCGGTCTTCTTGAATGGCCCAGTGGTTCATTCGCTTGATTTCACCAGTGCAGTCACAGCCATGCTTTCCAAGTGAACCGCCGATAAGGCGGATCATGACACGTATTCCTAGCGGACTGATCGCTTGGCTATTGCCGTCAGGGCTGACTCTTAGCCAGCCTTCCTCTCGATGGCCGCCATAGCCGCATAACGCCGGTCCACGTGCGGCCTTGAACGCGAAGCACCTGAATGCAGCATAAAACGCTTCCCGGCAGGCACACCACATGTGGGACAGGGGACGGCGGATAAACTGTTTGAGCGTAAGTTCGTTCCTTTTCATTCCGACAGGGCGTGATCCTACTACATTATCCGTAGAGGGGACGCTTCGTAAACAACCAATTAAGGTCGGTATGTAAGATTGTAACGCTGATAAGTTGCCTTGAATCCGCAATTCGGACACTCGATCTCGGTTCCATCGGAAGGGAACTCAGGTTTCAGAGTCAAGAGGAAGCCCAACATCCCGCTATCGTCATGGCCCTCGATGTAGTTGGGGCAATTACTACTTCGATTTTGGGGCGCGAACCGCTGTCTTGCGGATACGCTTCAAAATTTCTTCTGTGGTTGGCACATCGAGGAGTGTTTGGCTGACATGCCGCCATCGCTCGCGGCCATCAACATCCACCAGCAAAGTCGTGTCCAGCGCGATGTCCTGTCCCTCCGTACCGGCACCGCGATGCACTAGGCCATAAGACCTGATTACCTGCGCACCAGGGTCGCTCAAGATATCGAACTGATGGTTCACGACGCTGTTCCAGACAACGAGCGCGTGTTCGCGGTCATCAACGCTGATAGCAACAATCCGTGTGTCGAGGGAGTCGAATTCTTTCGTGTGCTGCGCGAACTCGCGCAGTTGGCCCGTGCAGTAAGGTCACCAGTACCCCCGATAGAAGATCAGAAGCACGCGTTTGCCGCGCATTGACGAAAGACCGACGGTTTTACCATGCTGGTTCTTGAGCGAAAAATTTGGCGCCGGCTGGCTCTCGGCGGAAGTGGTTTGAGGCCTAGGCAGGACCTGTAGTGTGACAGCAAGAATTGCGAGGATCAAAAATTCGCTAATCCCAGTTCGCACAGTTCCCAGCATAATGCCGGATTGTACCGTAATTTGATCTGGGCGACCGAGGAACCTCGTCCGGCATGCGTTGACTTAAACGATATCGACGACCTAATATCCTCCATTAAGTCCATTCCGAGGGCCGCTGCGTGATTGGCTCAACCGTTTCCCATTACCGGATTATTGAGAAGCTGGGTGGCGGCGGCATGGGCGTCGTATACAAGGCCGAACACATCACGCTGGGCCGCCCGGTTGCACTGAAATTCCTACCTGACGATCTGGCCCACAATCGCGACGCACTCGAACGCTTCCGCCGTGAAGCAAAAGCCGCCTCCGCACTCAATCATGCGAATATCTGCACGATTTACGATGTTGGTGAAGAAAATGGACTTGCGTTCATAGTTATGGAGTTCCTGGATGGCATGACGTTGAAACATCAGATCGGAAGCAAACCTCTTCCCCTCGAGAAACTCTTGCACTTGGGAACCGAGATTGCCGATGGCCTCGATGCGGCACATGCTGAAGGCATCATCCATCGTGACATCAAACCAGCGAACATTTTTGTAACCAAGCGCGGCCACGCCAAAGTTCTTGATTTTGGTCTGGCCAAGCTGACCCCGGTCGCCGAAGGTGTCGGCGCTTCCACAACCCCGACGGTCACGGCGGAAGAAATGCTGACTAGCCCGGGCTCAACGTTAGGCACCATCGCTTACATGTCTCCCGAGCAGGCACGTGGAGAAGAGCTTGATGCCCGCACAGATTTATTCTCGTTCGGCGCCGTGCTCTACGAGATGGCTACAGCCCGGATGGCGTTTCCCGGCAACACTGCTGCAGTGATTCACGAAGCGATTCTGAACCGTGTCCCGCCTCCGGTATCACGACTGAACCCTGAACTCCCACCAAAATTTGATGAAATTATCGGCAAAGCCCTAGAGAAAGACCGCAATCTGCGGTACCAGAATGCGAGCGAGATGCGGGCAGACTTGCAGCGGCTCAACCGAGATGTGGAGTTGACCGAGCTGCGGCTTGCAGACACGTCCGCCAGCAGACCAGCCGTCATGCCGAGGGTACGCAGTAAGCGACTGGCTGCCATAACTGCAACTGCCATGCTTGCGATTGCGGCGGCTGGAGTTGTGTGGTGGCGTTTCTCCTTACCAAAGCGTTCCGGCGCGCCCGTGCTGATTCAACGCAGCATCACCACGAATCCACCCGAAAATCCGGTGTACGCGACAGCCATTTCTCCGGATGGCAGATACTTGGCTTATGCGGATTTCACCGGCGTTTTTTTTCGTCTGCTCGAGACGGGAGAAACACATCCTCTCCCCTTACCGCAAAGTTTTTGCTTTCGGTGAGCGAGCCTCTCGTGGTTCCGGGACGGAACCAAATTAGCTGCGGTGGGACCTGGTGAGTCGAGTGAAACCACGGGCATTTGGGCCATCTCGATTCTTGGAAGTGCCCCGCGCAAACTACGCGAGAATGCAGGACGGGCAGCCGTATCGCCAGATGGCTTACAAATCGCTTACATCAAGGGCAGGGCGGAATCTGAGATTTGGCTAATGGACGGTAATGGCGAGAATCCCAGGAAATTGCGAGAGGGCGCGCACGGAGATCGTTTTTTACAAGTGCAGTGGTCACCCGCCGGGGACCGGATCGCGACCCTGAAGTCGCGACCAGAAGGCGATAACCCAAAAGCAACCATCGAAACGGTGCCTCGAACAGGAGGGATTGAAACTACGATTCTTTCCATGCCGGGCGTGCGCAGTTTCTGTTGGTCCTCCGACGGGCGAATCATCTATTCAATGGAAGAGCCGCCGCCGAACGATAGGGACACGAACTTGTGGGAACTCCGAGTGGACTCGTCAGCTGCGAAAGCGATTGGGAGTCCTCGCCGGATCACAAACTGGGCGGGGTTGTCGCTGTCGGATCTGAGCCTGAGCGCAGACGGCAGACACCTTGTTTTAGTGAACGCTGGGAATCGGAGTGACCTATATGTGGCAGCGGTTGATGGCCGAGGAGGCCTGGGACCTCCGCGGCGATTGACGCTCGAGGGAAGAAACAACATACCTTCGACTTGGACACCGGATGGGCAAACGATCTTCTTCTACTCCGACCGCAACGGAAGATGGAACATCTTCCGACAGAGTTTGCAGGAGCGAAATGCCGGAGACTTCATTGTAGGATCTGGAGAGCAGACCGAACCTCGGGTTAGTCCAGATGCTTCGTGGGTTTTATTCTGGGATCATATCGAGAAAAGAGGTCAACCCTCGGGTCCTATGCACCTAGTGCGCGTACCGATTTCGGGCGGCGCCCCTGAGCCCGTGATTGAAGCAAGTAGTGGAGCGGCACTGCGATGTGCGCTCGGACACTCGGCATGTGTGCTGAGTGAGTTTGAAAAATTAAGTAATAAGCTGATATTCAGTACGATAGATCTCGCTCAAAACAAAAAAAGCGAGGTGTTGAGGCTTGAGGCCGATCCGACTGGATCACCTGCTTGGGATCTATCACCCGATGGTTCGACTATAGCCATCGTCGATCTTGACGAACACAAAGATAGCATTCGCGTTGTAGAGATGAAGAATGGATCTTCGCGCTTAATAGCCGTGCGCCGTTCAGAGCGCCTTTCGGGAATAACTTGGTTCGCGGACGGAAAAGGATGGTTCGTTACAAGCTCTTCGGTGCGTGGGGCAACAATCTTTCGTGTGAGCTCGAATGGCCAAGTCTCCGATCTATGGACAACAAGCTCAATTCTGGGGGTGCCGGTAGCTTCGCCGGACGGCAAAAATCTCGCCTTTACGATTTCCACCTACAACAGCAACGCTTGGGTGGTCGAAAACTTCTGACTTTCAGAGAAGACTTGGCAGTATTGAAAAATTGATTGCACTCAGGACTGGTATGGACGCAAAGAGTCATTGGCAGAAAGTTTACGCGACGAAGGCACCAGGCGCAGTCAGCTGGTACCGCGAGCACCTTGAAACCTCGCTTGCTTTGATTGGGCGCGCGGCTGGCGAACCCTCAGCATCTATCATTGACGTTGGTGGTGGTGAATCTACTCTTGTCGACGATCTCCTTGCGCGTGGATACGAGAACATCACCGTCCTTGATATTTCAAAAACCGCGATCGACGTCACCAAGCAGCGATTGGGATTGGCCGCAGAGCAGGTACGTTGGCTCGTCGCCGATATCACGAAAGCACACCTAGAGTCCGGCGCTTACGATGTGTGGCACGACCGGGCGGTATTCCATTTTTTGACGAAGATGGAGGAGCGCCAAGCATATGTTCTACAAGTTGGTCATGCTGTGAAGCCTGGAGGCCATGTAATTGTCAGTACCTTCGGACCAAAGGGTCCTACAAAGTGCAGCGGACTCGATGTGGCGCGCTACGACGCCGAATCGCTGCACGAACAATTCGGCGTTCGCTTCCGACTCGTGGATAGTTCGAAGGAATTGCATCAGACTCCGTTCGGCACGATACAGCAGTTTCTCTATTGCTATTGCCGGGTTGAATGCAAACTCGGCTTGTAGTGACACACTGACAAAATTGACCAAGAAAGGGGTTGCTGTTCTGCTTCGGCTGCTTAGCGGCTCACAAAACCTCGGGGCCAGCCGCACGGGCACAGCAGGTCGATATGATCTGCCATCACGCGCATCTCTATCGCGCTTGGCCGACAGCACGTTGGTGTCTAGAGTGCTGGTTCGATACGCATGCGTTTCATTTCTAGATGCTAACTAATTGATTATAAGCAGGTTATTGTTGCATTTAGTAAAGCATTATGGTGGCGCCATCTGGTGACTCTCAGGAAATACTTTAGTAATATTCGACCCCCGGCAGGGCCGGAGTGCGGGCCGCCCCAGGGGGTCGTTCCTAAATCAAAAAACGCCTGCCTGACAAAAAAGTATGCTGTCCAGCCCGGTGTACGCCGCCACGCCAGTGGGTCGACTAACCCCTGCTTAAACCGGGTTTAGGGCTACCTTTTCGGAGGGTGTCTTGAGGATCTTGAAGAATGTTTCCCCAGCTAAGAGTACCGTCACTGCATCCAAGATGCAGTGCATCTCAGACTTGGGACAAAAACCTTTGATACCTGCCTTTTTCGCCGCAGCTATCATTTGTGCCCCGGTATGAACTGAAAGCATCAGAATCGCAGCATCTGAGTGATGTTGGATTATCAGCCGGGCGGCTTCAAGCCCGTTCATTTCTGGCATCTGAAAATCCATCACCGTAAGGTCTGGCAACAACTCATTGAATTTCTCAACCGCCTCCTTCCCGTTTTCGGCTTCGCAACAAACCAACCATCCAGCGTGGTCTTCAAGTAGGCGGCGAAGGTGCCGCCTTGCTATTTTGTGGTCATCGACAAGTAGGATGGTTGTCTTGGCCGCAACCAAAGAGCCGTGGCCGTCAGTGCTTACGGGGTTGCGTTTGTTTTTTGCTAAGGCTTGCGCTGATTCTTCAACCCGGACGGAAAGGGTTTCACGGGGCTTTGCCATTTCTTCCTTGACACTGGAAAGTAGTTCTGCGTCCGATTGTTTCTTGTCAGCGGCTTTCGTCATAAACGCGCATTAAACGAACATGGAGTAATGGGCCTTCACCAGCCACTTGATCAGGACGCTTGTGGAATACGGCTGCATGTCGTTGAATGTTAGGCCCATGCCAAGCTTTGGCTCTAGATATGCGACCGTCGCGTGGACTTCCAGAAACTCCGTCTCGAAATGTATCTCGATCAGTACGCCCGTCCCTTGGGGAAAGGGATTCATCATCTCTACGTAACATCCGTTCTCACTAAGATCGGTCACTCGCGACGCGGAAGTACGGGCATTCGCCTTCTCATCTATTATTTCGGCGGTTGCGGCAAACGGATACCTGGCCGTTCGGCGGCGTTCGAGTTGCATATAACTGAGCCTAGTTCTCAGGTCTGAAGCAGTGCTGTTCCATATTGCTCACGTTCCATAGCGATGTCGTTGCCGAACACTTTACGCTCTGATGGGCCCGACCAGCAAAGCAAAATAGCTACGGTCGCAATAAGGCAAAGCACGATCCCAATCAAAAGAGACTTTCGCCCGGGCTCCACGAAAAGAGGTGGGTATCCGAATCTCATTGCTATCTTCCTTCTACAGGGCTCGTTCGTGAAATTTATAGCGGTACGTTATTAACGTCTGTCTAATATCAGACGGTTTATATCTTTCTGTTAACTCTTAAAACACAACGAGAGGGAGCGCGATCCCGTTCATTGTCCGGCAATCTACCATTTTGGCAGAGGAGTTAGCACATGACGCAGAAACTCGGGTTTTTATTGTGCATTTTGGGAATACCCTCCATCGTTTCAGGCCGCGGCAATCAAGCACCCTGGGAGAACCTGCGCACGCTGCAACCCGGGCAGCAGATTCAAGTTGTGGAAATAAACTCGAAGGCACACTCCGGAACGTTCTTGAATGTTTCCGGCACGGCCATCTCGTTACAAGAGAAAAGGGGCGAGCAAACGATCCAGAGACAGGATGTTCGCAGCGTGAAACTCATGGAACACGCACACCGTTTGCGCAACACTCTCAGCGGGGGCCGGCACAGGAGCGGGGATCGGCGCGGCGGTAACGGGCCGCCCTGGGCAATATCCTTACTTCTGTGAGTAGGGCCAAAGGAGCCGGGGTCGGCGCGGCTCTTGGCGTCATTGGTGGCGCAATCATTGGGGCACTGTGGCCCAGCCACAAAATAATTTACCGCGCGTAAGTGCATTAACTCCGAGTTGAGTCGTTCCACGCCCCGCTGTCCCTGCTCGGAAATAATCCACTTGCCTGGTAAGCCCGCAAACCGTACTAGTGAAATTGCTGGCCTTGGCACATGTCCGATTCGGCCC
>DATNMX010000077.1:0-40726 GCA_035602135.1 Candidatus Dormiibacterota bacterium | reverse complement strand
ACCAGCTCCGATAACGGGGCGCAGTTCACGGCGGTGGTCAGCAACACATCCGGAAGTATGACCAGCAATCCGGCCACGCTCACGGTGAGCACAGTTCCAGTGGCGCCATCGATCACGACGCAGCCAGCGAACCAGACAGTGGCGGTGGGGCAGACGGCAACTTTCACGGTTGTGGCGGCGGGGACAGCGCCACTGAGCTACCAGTGGCAGAAGAACGGGGCAAACATTGCGGGGGCAAGCTCGGCGAGCTACACGACGCCGGCGGCGACGACTTCAGGTAGCGGATCAACATTCGATGTGGTGGTGAGCAACACGGCGGGGACGGTGACGAGCGCAGCGGCGACCCTGACGGTGAGTGGAACTCCGACGCCAGGCATTCAGGTGAGTTCTGCCTCTCTCAACTTTGGAAACACCGTGGTCGGGAGTACCTTGTCCCAAGCCTTGATCATCACCAACACCGGCACGGCCACACTGAGCATTACCCAAGTGACGGAAACTGGCTCGGCCTTCTTCACTGTCAGTGGATTTTCGCTGCCCTTGAGTGTGAATGCTGGACAGCAAACCACAATCATTGTGGCTTTCCTGCCAACCTCAGTTGGCGCCGCGTCCGGCAACATTTCAATTGTCAGTAACGCACCCACGTCGCCCACTTCGGTGAGCCTCAGTGGTACAGGAATCGCCGCCACGCTGAGTCTCAACGTGAGCCCGACGAGCCTGAACTTTGGCAGCATCACGACAGCCACGTCTTCCGCCCCGCAAACCATCACCCTTACCAACACTGGCAATTCCAACGTGACGATCTCGCAGATGAGTGTGATCGGAGCGGGCTACTCGATTACCGGTGGAGGCGCGCCCGTCACGCTTTCTCCGTTACAGACCCTCACCCTTACTGCTTTGTTCAGCCCGACCGCGGCCGGGAGCGTAAACGGCAGCATCTCGATCGTAAGCAACGCGAACGGGTCGCCCGCATCGGTGTCTTTATCGGGAACGGGCGTTGCACCGGTACAACATTCGGTGGCGCTGACCTTGAAGGCGGGTACCTCGGCTGTGTCCGGGTATAACGTCTATCGCAGCACGGTGAGCGGCACCGGGTACATTAAGTTGAATTCTTCACTCGTAAGCGGCCTGACTTATACAGATTCGAGTGTGCAGAACGGCACAACCTATTTTTACGTGGCAACTGGAGTGGATTCTGGCGGTAAGGAGAGCACTTATTCCAACGAAATGCAGGCGGTGATACCGTGAGGCGATGGTTTGGAGAGAGTTCGTCTATGATCAGTCTACCGGTTGAGACCGCGGCCCACACACAAATCCGCAAAGCAGGCTTCGGGCCGACGCGCGAGGTATTGACCGTGAAATTCAGATTAACGAATAAGCCAGTTCGCTCCTGGCGTGTGCTTGTTCTAACAGGTGTTTTGACGTTGTTTGGTCAGTGTGCGAGCGCCGCGACGTATTATGTCGCGACCACTGGCAGTGATTCCAATCCTGGAACTGCAAGTGCCCCTTTCCGCCACCTTTCCAAAGGTGCGGCGGCGGCCACCAATCCGGGAGACACCGTTATCGTGATGGATGGCACCTACGACAATGAAGGCCAAATCGATCCCAATTATGTCGTGACGTTGAATTCCTCCGGCGCGGCAGGCAACCCCATCACGTTCAAGGCCCAAAACCGTGGCAAGGCGGTTCTAGACAGCATGAACACGGCGACCGGTACAACTTGTAACGGCGCGTATTCCTATTTTAATCTGCGCAATGCCGCGTTCATCGTGATCCAGGGTTTTGTCATTCAGCGGGGCTGCCACGAGGGCATCCACAGCAACGACAGCGCCCACGATATCACGATCCGCTGGAACGAAATCAAGAACATCGCCAACCATACTCAGACCGACCAAATCGGCCAGGATGGAATCTACCTTAACAATGCGGAATATAACTTTATATTCGACGGCAATCTTTTCCACGACATAGGCCGCACGGACGGCCAGACGTTGAATCATTTCGATCACGGGATCTATACGCACGCGTCGAATGTGACGATCATGAACAATGTTTTTTACAACATGAACAAAGGCTTTTGCATTCAATTGGCGGACGGCGCCAACTCGATGTTGATCGCCAACAACACGTTCGCGTTGTCGAATGTCGTCACTGGCGAGAGCGGCCAAATTATGTTTTGGAACAACAACTCCAACATCACGGTTCGCAACAACATCTTCTATAACCCCAATGGTTCGGCCCTCACTCGATATTCCGCCACAATCACGGGCTCCGCTTTTGACCACAACCTTATTTATGGCGTCAGCACCGTAATATCGGACGTGACCGGCTTCACGATCGGCATAAACCAGATCGGCGCGAGCCCGCTGTTCGTCAATGTTTCGACGGCGCCCTACGATTTTCATGCGCAACTGGGAGGCGCTGGAATTGACGCCGGGGTTAACCTTTCCGCCGTCCTTTTCGATTTTGACGGGGTTGCCCGCCCGCAAGGCCTCAGTACCGACGTGGGCGCATATGAGTACCCGGTCGTACTTGGAGTAATGCCCCCGACGATTGTCTCGATAACCGTCAACTAAGCGCCGTAGCGGCGCTATATTCGAAGCGCTAACCCGAGTCACTGCAGCCGGCACCATCCAGCCCCACAGCTTCAATCGTCACGGTTTAGAGTGATTTTCGGCTGTAAAATGCCAGGGTTTACCGGATTGCGAGTCTTTCGGGGTTCTGTATTCTCAATTTTGAAGGAGAGGAGGGCCTTCTTTCCTTCCTTTCGGGTGATCCCCTTTAGAGCTGACAGCAGGCCCTCCCGACGACGCCGAGTCGCGGTAAAGGCGTTCGCCGCAAGAACGAAGGGCGATAGGGATGGAAACTCCAGAAAACATCTCGGTCGCGAGAGCGCAATCCGGGAGTGAGGATGCATTCGCCGAATGGGCTAGGAAGCACTCCAGCCAAATCTACAAGTGTTCTCTGCGTATGCTGCAAAAGCGCAAAGACGCTGAAGACAACCTGCAAAACGTCCCGCTTCAGACTTTCCGCAACATCAACAGTTTCGAGGGCAAATCACAATTTTGCAACTTGGCTGGCGCGGGTCGCTATAAATGCAGTGGCAGTTTACGCTGTCGGACCTGATAGTCCTGGCGATCTGTACTCGGGCTGCCAGCACTGAGCTGCGCAGGCTTGCGCACGGCAACCAGTTCGCCACCTAGTGGGAAGGGAGCGCAAGGGCTATGGACGAAAAAGATGAAGGGCAGAGAGCTTACTGGCGAGGGAACGACCTCCACGACAATCCGTATCCGCGCAATTCACTTCCAGGCGGCGAATGGGACAAGGGCTATTGGGAGGCAGTCAATGAAGACGAAGATAGGCGCGGACCTGATTGCGCCATTCTTTCTGATCGTGTCCGGGAACCAAGCCATTATCACCGGCTCTGGCACCCTGCTCGACAGTACTCCGTGCCAGTAAACCGCGGGTGTAGGAAAAGGCGACTGCAGACTTCCGCGGCTCATTAGGAAACCACGCCCAGTGCTTGCGGCCAAATTCGAACTAGGTTTTCTGCATATGCAGGAGATGCAACGATTGACCCCCGCTGGTTTTCGGGGTCCCACGATGGCCCTGCCGGAACTCTTTGCGCGATTCAACTCTCCGGCGGGCCCGTCAATCAGGTCAAGTGAGCCTCCTTTATCTTTTCGTACGTCTCTTCACTGTGGTTCCTTTCTCGGAAACTGTGCCCAATCTTAATGTGTCAGTTCAAGGGTTCACTCCATTTCTCGACTGCATCCCCTCTGATGAGAGGGCACACCGCAAGGCGTGTCCATTCCCGGTGTCTGAGTTCAAGGGTTCAGTTCACACGAACTTTGGAAGCGGGACGCTTGCAGAGAATCTCAACCACTGGTGGGGGAATGGCGGAGGCTGAAACTACGGGGGAACAACTGGGAACAGTTATTGCTCCCAGAAGGGTTCTGCAGTGGAAGCGCTCGATTTCCGGTGTGTGGGACGGTCAATGTACCAGAATTCCCGGGCAACCCGGCAAAATTGAATTCCAATTACGTTTCGACCGAGATGTTGCTCGCCCACGAACGCCACGCGGCACGGCTGATCTTCCTCGGTGGCCAGGTTTATAAGAACGAGGTGTTGGCCAGGCTCCACTCTTGTGGCTAGGGTGATAAGTCCGCCGCGGAGATTCAAGACACGGACGTTTGTCTCCTCCTGAAAAGGCTCTTCGTCCTCCCCGCGTCCGTAGGCCAGAACGGGATAATCCTGTGGCAGGTCCGACATTGGCTTCGCATCGTCGCGGGCCGGAGCTCTTCTTCGGAACGCGAGGCCATAAAAGCGATTACCGCAGTTTTCGCATCGGAAGGGGCGAGTCAACAAGAAGGGCAACAACGCGGCCTCGAAGGAGTTCTTTCTGGCCGAGCGGCGGACTTCAACGCAGCCGCAGGAAGGGCAGCGTCTGTCCGTTACCCGATGTAACAAGTGCGATGCGGTCTGAAACACAATCAGATGAGATCCCTCTACGAATCCCGAGACCGTCCGTCCGTTTGTCGGGCTTCAGCCGGCCCCACAGCTAATTCTGTCGTGTTGGGCCAAATCTGGCATGCGTCAAAACTCGCGGAATTCGGGCAATACCGTTGATATGCGATTCGATATATCGCGCCGGCGAAATCGTCGGAGACCAGCAGAGCGCCGTCTGGCATGACTGGCACATCGACGGGGCGTACCCACTCAAACCTGCCAATCAGCGACTGTTCAACTCCAGGCCGCTAAAACCATATCGTAAGGGTCGCCATTCGTGTCGTACCGTTATAAGAAGCGGAGATGTTGGCCGAGGTTGTGACAAGAACCATGGACGTGTTCACCGTAAAGGTCGCCCTGGTCGCTCCGGCCGGAACGGTCACACTGGAAGGCACGCTAGCCGCCCGGTTGCTGCTGGAAAGCAGGACTTGCGCACCACCTGCGGGTGCTGGCCCGCTCAGCGTCACCGTGCCCGTGGAGGATTGCCTGCCGCCGATGACACTCGTCGGGTTCAGGTCCAGCGAAGAGACGGTTGGAAGGGGCGGGGGTGGGGGCGTGACGGTGAGGGTAATCGTGGTCGTATTCGTCAAAGTGCCAGATGTACCCGTGATGGTCACTGTGACCGTGCCGGTGGTGGCTGCGCTCCCGGCCGTGAGCGTCAACGTGCTCGTCGTGGTGGTGGGGTTGGGGCCGAACGACGCGGTCACGCCGCTCGGCAGACCCGAAGCAGACAAGCTGACGCTGCCGCTAAAGCCGTTCTGCGGAGTGACGCTGATCGCGCTGGTGGCGTTGCCTCCCTGTGTAATCGTCAAGCTGGTGGGCGATGCTGAGAGGGTGTAGCTGGGTGCGGTTGAAGGCGGTGAAGACTGCTCGAAGATCAGGATTGCGGGTTTCGGATCACTCAACGGGACCGCCACGAATTTTGATGAGGAGATCACGTAAATAGCAGCGCTACTCCCAGAGCCGGAAGTGACTGACATGGTCCCTCTTCCATTTGTTGGCGATGAGGATATGGAGTATGTGGCATTGAACGCCACGCCCGGGACCGGTCCGCTCGATGCGCCGATATCCTCGGTACCGGTGATATTGCCCGTCGGGCTGGCACCGTCCGCCGTGAACTCGCCGGAGAGGACAACCACACCAAACTCCACCGGGTCGGTCGTGAAGCCGGCATACCTACCGTTCACCGCGCCATTGGTGAACGACCCTGGTGCCTGGGGTTCACCGAACCCGAACAACACATTAGAATCCGCGACGAAGAGGAACATCTGATTCAAGCTCACCAAATAGGCAACCAAGCTGTACCCTCCGACCGCGATCGATGTCCGCCCGTTGCTTGTCACACTGTACGTCCCGGCCATAGCGGTGACGGACCTGGGTGCGCTGCAGAAGTTCTCGTCGAAGGTCAGGGTGAAGGCGCCATTGCCGTCGGCAGTGAGCAAACCTGCGACGGCTTTGGGCACGCCACCCACGCCACCACAGCCCGTGGATAGTCCGGTGAGGTAAATTACCGTGTTGCCATCGAGCGAGGCGTTGGAGAACCCTCCCGCGGGACCTTGCTGGCGCAGCACAACGCCATTTAGGAGGGGGGTCGACGTCGTGACCGTGTCCCTCTCCATCGCAAACAGCTTCCCCGCGTTCACGACGTAAAAGACGAAATTCAAGTTCGCTGGTGCTCCGCCAAACGAGAAGGAGAGGTTCATTGTGCCGCGCCCCGTGGTCATATCGGATACGGTGTAAGTCGCTGCGGTAAAGGACATGGAATAATCGGTGCCATAGGCGTTGATGTCCCCAGCCGCGTTGGTGAGAGTACCCGCCCCATTTGAAGTAAATCTGCCCGCAATGGCCGCTCGATTGTTCAAGTTGTCTAGGCCGGCAGCACCAAATGCATAAGCACCCGTTATTTTGGCGGTGTTGTACGCAGTCGTGTCCACCTTTTCCATGGTCCCCGAGCCGATCGTGCCGGATCCTCCCCCGGCATCGAACTTGATAAACTCTGCATTGCCATTGGCCATCATGGCGAATGCGAGCTTTACAACACCCCCGCCAATGGTCAAGGTCATTACGCCCCTGTGGTCCGCACCGATGGCGTACGTCCCGGTGAACGCTTGAGCGACCGAGCCTCCGGAACCTACACCGTTATTATCCAGTTCGCCGTTCGTCAAATTCCCGGCCCCGTCCGCCGTGAATCTTCCCACGGCGGCAAAAACAGTCGAGGGGCCACTGCCCCCAGTGATCCCGTTGAAGGTAAATGCATAGTCGCCGTTCAGTTCGGCGTTGTTCACACCGTTCTGGGCTCGGACCGTCGATGCAAGAACCAACGCAAAACATCCGATTAGCAGCGCGATCAGTTTCCTCATTTTTATTCCTCCACTTGGAATTGTTTTCGTTACGGACCACCGAACAGGACCGCCTGCGGACTCCGTTCGAAGAGGCAGGTTCATCCCGGCACCTAACTCACGAGTGAGATTTCTTCTCCACACTCTGGATAACGTCATCCAGTCTTTCCTGCTCCCGGCCACCTCTGGGGATGGCTCGCTGTCGCACTACTTAATGATTTAGTCGCGACAGGAAGACAAGCGGGTGGATACCCAAAAATGCGACCGGGAAATACCTAAGGCAGTGCACTATTGAGCGGACCAATGGGAATAGATCAGTGACACTGCCGGCGGTACAATCGCCCAGGCCATATTCAGATTGCCGCTGCCCACGCTGGGCCGGTCACCAGTCCAGAGGAGCTGCCGCTCAGCGTGATCTAGCCTAGCTTTTAATCTCGCAAGGTCACTTGTTACCGAACCACGAGATGCCTAGCCAAATCAGTTGCCAATGCTGATGTGAAAAGCGCCGCGCCCTCGGAATTAAGATGGAGTGCATCTGGCTTGTAAAATTTTGATGAGAGCGCACCCGGATCAATCGGCACAAATGTCTGCACTCCGACCTTTTGTGAAGCGATGGCCATTTGGTGCACCGCACTCTCCGAAGATGGAGTCGGCGGGACCAAAATAATCAGTTTGGCACCATTCGCCTCACATAATTCACGCAGGGCCCGCAAGCGAGAGATTGCAACCGCCTCAAATTCAGGCCCCTGCGGAATCGTCGGCGTTGTCTTTACGAGCGAGAAAAGGTCTTCGAAATGGGGCACAATCCGACGGAGAACCTCTGCTCGAAGGGCGCCGCGCCTGTCCCAAAATGTGCTCGAATGCTCCAGCAAAAGGTTACTCGTTGCAGTGTTATCCAGCCTCAAATCTGAAGCCACACCGAGGACGTCTCGGGCATCAAAAAGCATCAGGGGGGAATAGTCCTGGCGTATCCCGGTTCCAAGGAAAAGATCCACTGGGAGACCGACAACCACCACCTGCGGGCTTGCGCCCCGACGAAATAGGCGGCGCAACCCATAGAGCCAGTCATAGTAACCAGTGGCTTCCAGGAAGATGGGATAGATCCGCATCCTGTCGGAGGTCAACTCGTGCAATCGGTCTACGTCGACTCCACACAAGAGTAAGGAATTACCTACCAGTAGAACTGACGCTGGTTCGCCAGGTCTTGAGGGGCGCACCTTGATGGCTTCGCCATATTGCCGCGAAACGCGCGCATAGGTGAACGAATGATGTTTGACCAGATAAACGGAAAAAACCTCCAAGCCCACGAGGAAAATGGCGCAGGTCACGACAAGCACCTTCGCATAGAATAACGCCGCAGATTTAGAACTGGAAATAGACGAACGCATTGAGACCATTCCCCGAAAAAAAGGTAAGTACAACGAGAGCGGCAAGCGCCACCGCTGTCCGAACTGCGTAGGCCCTGTTTGCGAATAGATATTCCTGATTGCCAGCTTCCAGCATCAGGTCCACAAAGAAAAGAGGCACGGAGAAAATACACAGCATAAAGAACGCCGAGGCATACTCGCTCCGCCAAGTGAAGTTAGACAGTCCAGCCAGGAACCGCACGGCCGAACTGAGTGAGGTGGCCCGAAAGAATATCAAGGTCAAGCAGAAGAGATTGAAGGTCAGAATCCGTTGTACCCAAACGGAGGAGAAACTCTCAGAGCGCGGAGGCTGAGCTGCATCTCCTGGCTTCGATTTGACCGGGAAAAGGAAGCGCTCAACGCCCAAAACGACGCCGTGGATGGCTCCAAACACTACGAAGGTCCAGTTTGCACCATGCCAGAGACCTGCCACGGTCATGGTGGTGAGAAGATTACGGGAAGTCTTCAATTCGCCATTAGCACTGCCCCCCAGAGGAATGTACAAGTAATCGCGAAGCCATGTGCTCAAACTGATGTGCCAGCGCCGCCAGAAATCCTGAAGCCGCTGTGCCAGAAAAGGCTGCCGGAAATTGACCATAAAATGGAATCCCAGCAATTGAGCGCTGCCCCGCGCGATATCGCTGTAACCACTGAAGTCTCCATAGACTTGCCAGGCAAATGCATAGACCCCGATGAGAACAACCCAGAAATTTGGAGGCCCCAGTTGGCCACCGAAAGCCGCGTTCGCCAGAAGCGCACAATTGTCTGCAACCACGCACTTGCGCAAAAGGCCAGAAAAGATCAGCATCATCCCATCGAAAAACCGATCAGCATCGAGGGAACGATTTGTCTGAACCTGAGGCAGTAGGTGTGCCGGTCTTTGAATCGGGCCCGCAATCAAGTGTGGGAACAGACTGACAAATAGACCGTAGTCGACGAAAGATTTGGCGGCCTGCAGTCTACCCTTATAGACGTCCACGATGTAGGCAACTTCCTGAAAGGTATAGAACGAAATTCCCGGCGGAAGGATGATGCGGATCAACGGCAGAGGAATATGGTGAATGCCCAATGTCGCTAGGGCGCCCGAAAAGGAATCTACAAAGAAATTAAAGTATTTGAAGACCCCGAGAATCGAAAAATTCAACGCAAGTGAGAAAATAAGCCACTTCTTGCGGTTGGGGTTGGCATTACTGGGCTCGATCCTTTGCGCAATCAGAAAATCCATCGTTGTACTGCCGATCATGAGTACAAGGAAGCGCCAATCCCACCAGCCGTAAAACAAGTAGCTTGCGAGAAGCAGGAAGACGTTTTGCGCGCGGTGACTGAGGCGCCAGTACACCAGCACAACAGGGATCAAGAAGACGAAATACGCAGGAGAGTCAAAAAGCATTGTGATCAATCAAACTGGAATTTCCGTTTGGGAATCCGAGCTTATTTGTAGTAATTCGCGAAACGCAGCCACGCAAGGGCGGAGCATTATCGACGGCCACAAAAGTGAAAGCCGCAAGGGCACCGCTCGCCGGTGCGAAGGTTCAAGGAACACCCGCGTCCACCAAATCTGTATCTGTTACACGGTCTTCCGCAGAATCATGCCGGGCCCTTTGCCGCGAAACAAAGACACAAAGCTTAGTCTCTGTTCGGGCAGCATTGGCCAAGAGGAAGGTGAGCCATCGCCCCCGGCCCAGTACCGCACTCAACATCGCTCACCCAGTTCATAAAAAGTTCACGGCCGAGAGAACTTGCAGACGCCGCCGGTTTGTCTTGTGGCGGCTTTCCAAAGCACGGAATCCAAGGTTGGGTCAGGCACTGAGCGAACGTAGGTTGTGGTTCATCGCGTTAGGGCCGTGAAGAGCCGGGCTGGAGCGATCCCACCGGACCCGCGCCCCGTGAATTTGAAGACTCCAATGAGAAATCCCAGCCCATACGCCACGTGGTACACGGCGATTACGCCGGGCAGGATCAGCAGAGCCCGCGGCTCCAGCGAGCGGGTGAACGGCAGTGTTGAGGCGGCACACGCCAACAGATAGACGAACAGTCCAGTCGCCAATGCGGCGGCGATTCCGGAAGCAACCGTGTTCATCCCAAGCAATGCCGCCAACGCGATCCCCACCAGCGAGCTCAGGATCCAACTCACGAACACGACGGGTACAGCGTGCCGCCAGCACGCCAGGGCTCGATGCTTCCGAATCACGGCCACCTTCCAGAAGCCGTACTGCAGGTATTGGCGGAACAGCGCCCCAACGGACGTCCGCGGCGTATACGATGACTTGATTCGTGGCGACTGCCAGATCCGTCCGCCGAATCGCCGCAGGCGGAAGTTGAACTCATCGTCCTGATTCCGCACCAGATCGGGGTCAAACAGACCGACTCTGTCGAAAACAGTTCGAGTCCAGCACCCCAGGTACACCGTGTCAACCTCGCCCTCGTAGTTCGGTTCGTGCGCCTTTCCGCCGCCCGAGCAGAACGGAGATCGAAAGGCCGCGGCGATGGCCTTTCCGATGAGCCCTCGGCCCTCTGCAACCCACGGGCCACCCACGTTGTCGGCTCCGGTTTCCTCAAGAACCCTCACGCACTGGCGGATATAGTCTCTCGCGTATGTCGTGTGAGCGTCCATACGGATGATGATCTCCCCAGTGGCCGCGCCGATCCCTGCGTTGAGCCCGGTGGATACGATTCGCCCGGGGTTGTCAATCATGCGGACGTGAGGCGCCTTCTGGCCGTATTGGCGGAGCAACTCACGGGTCCCGTCGTCGCTCAGGCCATCGGTGACGAGTATCTCGACCTCCCAACCGGGCTCGAGATCCTGTGCAAGCACGGAGTCGAGGAATTCGCAAATATGCCGTTTCTCGTTGCGGCACGGAATGATGACCGATATCTTCACAGACCCCTTCTCCTCATTGCCGTTCTTACTACCAGAGCCACTAGCAGGCCGGTCAGAACGCCAGAGATGTTCGCTATCACGTCGCGTATTTCCGCGCTGCGGCCCGGAACCAGCGTCTAGACGAGTACAAGGCATGCTCCAAACGGGATCATGGCAGCGGCGCAGACAATGCCTACTCTGACTACTTCGAGGGCCATCACGGGAAGTCCAGCGAGAATCCCGGGTACTCATACGCGCCCACGTCGGTAACCCCGGCGTCAATTCCAGGGCTGCCGGGCTGCAAATGAAAATCGTAGGGCGCCGTCGAAGCATTGACGAACAGCGGGTTCACGCCGATCTGGTTTGTGCCGATCGTGAGGCCGGTCGGGTCCGATATCACAGCGCTGACGCCATAGATGAGGTTGTGGTCAAAGGCGGAGCCCGAGATTGTGGCGGCGTATCGAGTGATGGCCGAACCATTGGGGTTATAGAAGATGTTGTTACGAATCGTGATGTTGGAGTTGTTGTTCCAAAACATGATCTGGCCAGCCTGCCCGTTCGCGTTTCCGAACGCGAACATGTTGTTTGCCACCAGCCAGTTGCTGGCTCCATCCGCTGTTTGAATCGAGAAACCTCGGTTCATGTTGTAGAAGATGTTGTTGACTATGGTCATGTTTTGGCCCTGAGAATAAATCCCATGGTCAAAGTGCAAAAGGGTCTGGCCGTCCGTCCGACCAATGTCATGAAAAGAATTCCCGTAAAAAGTGAAGTTGTATTCCGAGGCGTGCAGATAGATTCCGTTGCGGCCGATCTGATCAGTCACGGTATGATTGGCGATGTTTCTGATTTCGTTCCATCGAATGGTGATGTCGTGAGCCGCGCCGTTGGTTTGGATGCCTGAGTCGCAGCCGCGCTGTATGACAAATCCCTGGATGACAATAAAGGAAGCGTTCTTCAGGCCGAAATAGGCGGAGGCACCATCGCAGCTGGTCGTCGTCGACGAGTTCATCGAATCAAGAATTGCCTTGCCGCGATTTTGCGCCCGGAACGTGATCGGATTGCCCGCAGTGCCGGAATAATAGAGGATTACGACAACGTTGGGAGCCACTATGCCCTCGTTATCATAGGTGCCGTCCATGACGATCACTGTGTCGCCGGGCTGGGTGGCGGTCGCCGCGGCTGTGGTTAGGTGACGGAAGGGGGAAGCCAGAGTTCCAGGATTGGAATCACTGCCAGTGGTCGCGACATAATACGTCGCGGCGCTCGCACACTGACCAAACAATGTCAAAACACCTGTTAGAACAAGCAGACGCCAGGAGCGAACTGGCTTATTCGTTAATCTGAATTTCACGGTTCCCTACCTCGCTTTTGAAATTTCTCGGATGCCCGCCGGGGCTTTTTCGGTAAAACACACATATCCTTCAACTCCAAAAGGCTCCACGATTCGGCGTCCAGAGACTCAAAGTCATTGCAATTCCAACCAGCGGATCACCCCGGCCAGAAACAAAGGAGCTAGCACCGCACGGAATTGTCCGCGCTTTACCGGAGAGAGTTTCAGAGTGCAGACTGAGATAATAGGTAGCAACGACATCGGCGCTCTATTCGAAGCGTTACCCCGACTCACTGCAGCCGGCACCATCCAGCCTCTCCGGGATTGGGCGGCAGTCCTTCCGTTCAGTGTCCGGTTCATGCGGCGGCGCGGTCCGATTTCACGGAACTGACAGCACCGCATTTGAGAAGGATCTTCAACCGCGCGAACAGTATTGAATTCTTGGGATAAAGAGGGATTCTCGGGAGCAGCCAGGGGTTGGCGAAGTCCACGTGGCCCAGTTTCATCGTGACCGCCGAATCGTAAAAGCGTTCGGCCGTGGCGGCGGTCCGAGCCCCGATGCTTTGCCAGTTCCCGAAAGGATAAGCCAGATGCCGGCATGGGCGCCCCGTGTGCTCCGTCACCAAGTCCCGGCTGTGCTTCATCTCGAACACAAGTTCTTCCTCGGTAAGCGAGGACATGGCGGCGTGCGACACACCGTGGCTCTCGAATCGAATCAAATCATTCTTGCTAATGTCGGCGACCTCCCGCCAAGTGATCGGACGCGGCGGCTGGATGGCCGCCGTCGTCAACCCACTCTCGCGTATGACGATCTCGGCCAATTCCATCGTGAGCGGAAGATAGGATTCCAGGCGCTGCGAATGCCAGAGCAGTTCCATCTTCCGGGACAGTTCAGCCACTGCGTTCGAAGGAGAGAGGTCGATGACGCCGGATTTCACCTCCAGCTTCTTCCGCGGTAGGAGGGGTTTCAACCTCCTCCACCGCTGAAACACCAGTCCCTCCGCCGTATCGAGATACCGAGTAGGGAGGAAAAAGGTGGCGGGCCACGCCCTGGCGAGAAAGAGCCGCGCCAGAGTCCTGACGGTCTCTCCCACGCCATCATCCACCGTGATCGCGAACATGCCCGAGGTGGACCGGCGCGCCTTGCTGCGCTGCACCAGCTCCGATAAGTGAACCGCCTGGGCGGGTCGCAAGCAATCCACGAACTCGGCCAACCGCTCCGGCGGGATTTCGTGAAACGCAAGCACGAATCCGCCGGAGAACCCGGTTATAAACCGCTGAAAAAGGCTCATGTCTGACAGGGAAGGGCGCATCGGAGAGCGCTGATTTTGTCTACGACGGTTGCGCCGCTGCCGGCTTCAGGCGAGCGGTGTCTTGCTCGACGCCCGCGGAATAGAAACCCTGGTACTCGGGCACCACCGGCTTCAGGCGATCGGTGTCTTGCTCGACGCTCGCGGAATGGGAACCCTGGTACTCGGGCACCAGCAGCAGCAGATGCGCCTTCAAGGCTTCGCTTTTACCTTCCATCAACAGGATTCGCAAGTGTTCCAGCCACCAGGCCAGGTACCGCGGATTCGGTGGTTGGGTGCGAAATCGTGTGATCTTTTCATGAGGAGTCGGCAGAATGTTTTCGCCGTCGAGCTGGAGTTCTTCGTAGAGTTTTTCACCGGGACGCAGGCCCGTAACGCGGATATCGATGTCCTCGCCGGGCACGAGTCCGGCAAGGCGGACCATGTTACAGGCCAGCTCCATGATGCGAATCGGCTCGCCCATATCGAGCACGAATACTTCCGATCCTTCGCCCATCGTCGAAGCCTGGAGCACTAACTGGACCGCCTCGGAAATGCTCATAAAGTAGCGGCGCATTTCCGGGTGCGTCACCGTGACGGGACCGCCGGAGGCGATCTGCCGCTGGAAGATCGGGATCACACTTCCAGCGCTGCCAAGTACATTGCCGAACCGGACTGAGACGAATGCGCCCGTTTTGGGGCTGCCGTCTAGCGGCATTGCCGAGACGATCAGCTCGGCGACACGCTTGGTCACACCCATGATGCTGGTCGGGTTTACGGCCTTGTCGGAAGAGATGAGGACAAACTTCTTCACTCCATTCTGACGAGCAGCCCGGGCCACGTTGTATGTCCCAATCACGTTATTTTCAATGGCTTCCGTGACGTGCTCTTCCATCAGCGGCACGTGCTTGTAGGCAGCGGCATGGAAGACCACGCTGATGGCGTGACGTGAAATGGTATCTCTCACGCGGGGGGCACGAAAAATGTCGCCGATTTCGGTGACCAGGTCAAGATTCGGATACCTTGCGCGCAGATCCATCGCGAGCATAAACATCTCGCTCTCCGCTTGGTCAAAGATCACCAGCTTCCGAGGGGTAAATCGGGCTAGCTGGCGGCAGAGCTCTGAACCGATGGAGCCACAACCCCCAGTCACGAGGACGGATTCACCAGCCAGGGCCTGGGCGATCCTGCTTTCGTCGATGCGAACGGGTTCCCGCCCGAGCACATCATTGGCGGAGACCTCGCGAATCTGTCGGCAGATCTTGCCGTTGAGCAATTCGGACACGCTGGGAAGAGTCTTGAAGGGCACACCCGCCGCCCGGCAGTGAGCGATCGCCGCCCGCATTTGCCGAGCCGTCGCCGACGGCATGGCAATGACGATCTCGGAAACCGGCTTCCGCTCCTGGGCGAATCGCGCAACCAGGCATGCAGCATCTCGGCCCGCTCCGAGGATCGGTATGCCGATCAGGGAGCTAGCCTGCTTGCTTTCGTCGTCGTCCAGGAATCCGGCGATCCGGGTATCGAGCTTCGCGTTCGAGCGGATTTCTCTCCCGAGCATCAAGCCCGCCTCTCCGGCACCATAGATGAGAATCGTCTTGGTGCAGTGGTTTTCCGCGGCCTTCAACAGGAATACTTCCCGGTATAGGCGCACGCTGAATCGGATACCAGCCGTAGCCAGGAAACACAGCGCCGCGTCGAGGATGTAGATGGAACGCGGGAAAGAAAGTCCGGCCATCGCTGCCGTGACCACGCACGCCAGCGCGGAGGCGGTGATATTTGCAATGACCAGGCGATAGAGATCGAAGAGGCCCACGAGCCGCCATCTGCTCGCCTGCAACCGGAACGTCCAATAGACGATGCCCTTTACCGGGATGAAGATGCTCAGCCCGAGGAAAAACACCACTTCCACTGAACTCGGAAGAGCAAACTCGAAGCGGAGCCAAAAAGCTCCCGTGTAGGATAGCGCTACCGCCAACAGGAGTAGAATCATCAACATGTTCCTTTGTCCGACAACTAGCGTTGTTTTTAGAATCTCTTCCGAAAAACTTCAGGCGTACTGCAGCACCGCCGGAGCAGTCCGCGTGGCTGCTTCAAATTCCGTTACCAGCTCGGCGGCGACTTGGAAGATGTCGTAGGCCTCACGCACACGCTGCCGACCGGAATCTCCGAGTTGCTCACTGAGCTTGCCGTCCCGGAGCAGGCTCTGAAGGGCGTCTGCCAGAGCAGGCGGGTCCGCAGGCGGCACCAGCAATCCGGTTCCCGGAACCAGCAGCTCAGGCGTTCCTCCCGTCGCCGTCGCCACAACCGGTATGCCATAGCTCATGGCCTCGATCAGCGCCACGGGAATACCTTCATGGACCCCGGAGCCGAGGTCAATACTGGCTAGCACAACGGCGGAAACGGGGACTTCTGCGTAGACCTTCAGGAGCTCGTCGTGCGGTACAGCGCCCAGGAACTTTACCGAACCGGCGAGGCCCAGAGCTCTACTAAGCGTTTCCAGCCGCGGCCTTAGTTCACCCTGTCCGGCTAGCCACAGCTCCGCATTCAGGCCCCTGCGTTGAAGGATCCGCCACGCCTCGAGCAGGAAGCGATGACCCTTGACCTCCACAAGGCGGGCTGGGCACAGCACGACGGGCCTGGGCCCGTATCGCCTCCGGACCCTGTTGGGAATGGGGACGCCCATGTGAATGACACGGGTGTTGTTCGCGAGCCCGAGGCCCAATGCCTTGGCGATCCTTAAACCGTCCCCAGAAATAAGGCGCACAAAGCTGGCGCTCGCCGCTTTCGCCGCCAGCAGGTTGTTCTCAACGATGTCCCAGCGGTGCGCCGTAAAGCTCCAGGGGACGCCCGATCGCCAGCTTGCCAGCATGGCCATGGTGGCAGTGGTGCCCGCCCAGTGGCAGTGGATGTGGTCGGCTCCCCACCGTACAGCAACACGGGCGAGCCAGAGCGCCTTCGGAACGATTGCGAGATTCTTGATTGCAACCGCCGGCGACCTGCCACCCAGCAGGAGTCCCACTGCCCCTGCTATCTGACCGGGCGCCGCCAGAGTTTCCGCCCCGGCTGCTTTCAGCACACGAAGTGAATAGAGAGCCTCCCTCCGCGTCCATTTAACGAGTTCGCGACCGTGAACGATGCTACCCCGCGGGGAGCGCGGAACGACGAGCACCTCGTGCCCTGAGCGCATCAGTTGATTTATCTCGGGGATGAGGAAGGCCTCATCGGAGCCATGCGGGAGGTTGGCCGTGACATAGATGATTTTCACGCGTTCATCCGTTATTCTTGTGCTTCGTCTCAGGCTGCGGCGGCGGCGTTTGCGAGGCCGGAGGCGGCCAATGCAGCCCTGTATATGCCTTCGTAGCCCTGAGCCATTCGCTCCACGTTGAATGCCGCCGTAGCGTGGGCCTGGGCGGCGTTCGCCATCGCCGTCCGTTTCTCGGGATCATTCAGCAAAGTTCGCATCGCGTCCGTAAACGCCGCGCAGTCGCCGGGAGGCACAAGAATCCCTTGCCGCCCAGATTCAACGAGTTCGGGAACTCCTCCAACGGCCGTAGCAACGACCGGCAAACCCGCCGCCATCGCTTCCATCACCGCCAGCGGATTCCCTTCCCAGTTCGAGGACAGTACAAATACATCCGACGCCGCAAGGCACTCTGGAACTTCGTTTCGCTTGCCGAGCAAATGGACGCGGCGCTCGAGACCATGCTCCCGTATGTAAGCAGCCAGTTGTTCCCGGAGACTGCCTTCTCCCAACATGATGAGGTGGGTTCGCGGGTTGTTCAGCGCAGCGAAAGCTTGCACTAGTAGCAACGGGTTTTTCTGTGGTTCCAGACGCCCCACGCAGGTAAAGAGAATTGCGTCGCGATCGAACCGCTCTTTTTCTCGCCAGCGGGCACGGTCGGCCAGGCTTGCACGGTACCTGTCGACCGGTATGCAATTCGGAACCATCGTCTTGCATTCCACGCCATACACACGCTTGACGCTGGCGGCCACCGCCCACGAGACCGCCACCGGAAGGACCGCCCCGCGAAACGCGAACCATTGAAGGGCACGGCCGAAAGCATCCGTCTCGTGCTCCGCCATGTTGTTCAACGTGTGCAAAACCACTGGGATTCGACGCCGTAGTAGGCCGGGAAGCGCATACCGCAGGACCGACATATGAGTGTGGACCACGTGCGGCCTTGCCTCTCTCAACACTCGATCCAGACACGAAAACATTCTCGGGTCGAAACCAGGCCGTTTGCCCAGATGCCATAGCGGAATATTGGCTCGTAGTAACCTTGCTTCGATAGGGCTGTTTCTGCCGGGATACAGGCCTACTCCGCTAACGTCATGCGTCTGCGATAAACCGACCATCAGGTGGCCGACAAATTGCTCGGCGCCGCCGACGCTGAACGAAGGAACTATGTGCAAGACTCGAAACCGTTTAGAAAGAGACATGGTTTTATATGGGCGGCATATCGGCCATGCTGGTCATCACCCGCGAATTAGGCCGCCGTAGTGCGTGGTTGTTGAAACGGAAGTCATAAGATTGTGCCGCCCGGCCTGAGAACCCGCAACATCTCGCCGGTGACCGCCCGCTTCAGCTCCGAAGTCCAAGGTCGACGTGAACACGTGCATTGACTCATCCGGTCAAGAGAGCTATTGCGTCAAGCGAGCCTGGCTTGTGACGTCCGAAAACTGCACGCGCTGCACGAGATCCACTGAACGCCTGCTCTCATCGTTTCGCATCCAATTCCACGCGGTGCCTATGATGCCGCGAAGAGATCGAGTGGAACGCCACTGCAAAGTCTTTTCCGCCTGAGCTGGATCCGCGACGAGCATCGGCGGGTCGCCAGGACGACGCGAACAAAATCGTCTCTTCACCGGGAGCCCGGTAACTTGCTCTACCATTGAAATCACTTCTAGAATGGAGTGGCCTTTACCTGTACCTAAATTGAGCGCGATCGATTCGCCCGACCGTCCCAGGTACTCCAACGCTCGTAGGTGTGCGTCCGCCAAGTCGTTGACGTGAATGTAGTCGCGAATGCAAGTGCCATCCGGTGTTGGGTAATCATTCCCGTAAATGTCGACGGAATCCCTGAGTCCGGCGGCTGTTTCTAGAACGCAGGGGATCAAGTGAGTTTCCGGATCGTGCAATTCGCCAATTTCGCCGCTTTCATCGGCTCCGGCGGCGTTGAAATACCGCAAACTCACAAAACGCAAACCATAGGCGCGGCTGTAGGCTTCCAGCGCATGTTCGAAGGCCAATTTGGAAGCGCCGTACGGATTGATTGGATTCCTGAGTGTGTTTTCGGTGATCGGGATTTCCGATTGATCGCCGTAGATCGCGCAACTCGACGAAAAGATGAAGTAGGGAACTTGAGCGTCTGCAACGGTGTTCAACAGCGCCAGCGCAGCGGTTACGTTATTATCGAAATATTTGCGTGGATTCTGTACGGATTCGCCTACATAAGCGTACGCAGCGAAATGCATGATCGCATCGATGCCATCCATAGCTGCGAGTAACCTCGTTCGGTCAGAGATATCCGCAACAACAATGTCGAACTCTTGCGCCAGAAGGCGGTGACCCGTCGACAAATTGTCATAGATGCGTACGTAATGACCCTGCCGCGCAAGATGTCGTGCAGCGTGGCTGCCAATATATCCTGCGCCGCCCGTAACGAGGATTCGCATCAAGTTCCCATTCTTATCGAGAGAATTTTATTTACTCTGAACTAGTTAGACGGCGCGGAGGCTGCGACAGCGCGGTTTTCCTGTCGACGCGAGTAGACGTGAGCCGTCAACAAGCCGAATAGAAACCACGTGGGCTTGCGATATTCCCACGTCAACGCCGACACCCCAACCGTCCAGGTCAGCAGGAGCGTGAACCAGAGACACCGCTGGAGATATTGCATCCGTAGGGCACTGTAGAGAATGCTCGCCAGTAATGCGAACAGCAGCAAGGCGCCGATAACGCCTAGTTCGACCAATACCGAAAGGAAGGTGTTGTGCGCGACATACGGCACGTCCACCACCCTCAGAATGGTGGGCCCGTACGCCCCCGCCCCGACGCCCAGGAACGCATGGTCGCGAAACGCTCCCAAGCCGGCTGCCCAGATCACGGTCCGATGCGTCAGCGTGCCCTGGAACAGGTCCGATCCAAACGTGAAGATCCGGCTCCACGAGGATTGCGGTACTAAATATGACCCACAGGCGATCAGACCAAAGCACCCGACCAGCGAGGCGACCCTCTGCCACCGCGGCAGCCGGAACACAGTCAGTGGGAACATCGCAAGGCCGGCGATCACCGCTACCAGGGCGCTGCGCGACGCGGTTAACAGAATGGCTGTGACACCGGCCACGAGTTGCAGCCAGCACAGCAGTTTCAAGAGAGATCCCTTCCGCGAAACCAGCAGATAGAAAACCACCGGTATGCTTAACGCGAGCACCAATCCAAGGTCGTCCTCATTAAGAAATGCGAAGGAGTAGCGGTACGTTTCCCACACAACCTTTCCCGGGATCGTCGCCGCAAACTGGGCCGCTGTGCGTCCAGCCATGAAGTTGTAGATGGTGCCGGTAGAAGCAACCAATGCGCCAAAGACATAGGACTGAAGCAGTCCCACAACTCGCGCTTCAGTAACCGCCAACTCCCAGATCAGCCAAACCATCGTGAGCACCTGTAAGTAGGTGCCCACGCGGGTCACTGTGCTATCCCAATCCAAAGTCCAGAAAATGCTGAGCGCGGACCACGCGACCAAACTCAACATCCAGTAGTGCAATGGCGATAAGATTCGGCGTCGCCAGGTTACGGCCGTCCGCAGCGCAATGACTCCGACGGCCAGCAAGCCGATCCAAGTACCAAGTACCAACCCACCCAACTGCGGCACGTACTCGCCCCACGGGAGATCGAACACGAAGGCGCAGAGAACGACGTATGCGAACCGGTCCAACGCGCTCCCGATCCCCGCGGAAGAGGATGAGACTAGGTTTAGCTGCTGCGCTGTCATGGGCACATGCGCTGTCATGTCGTTAGTGCAATCGTGTCTGGAGCCGTATTGACGGGGAATACGATTTTGAGGGGGACTCGAAGGAGGACATGATCGCATGCGGCGAACTCCTCTATTTTGTCCCGTCCGCTGGCCCGCGATCCACGCGCAAGCCGCCGTTGGGCGGCAGATTGCGCTCTACGCGAGCGGGTGATAATGTTGAGAGTTTCGAAACGACGCTACCCACTTCAGCCGGAATCCGCGGATCTCCTGTTGAAACCATGCTGGAAGGCTGTCGAAAACCTTCCTCAGTCCGCTCCGTTTGGCGCCAGCTAGCGAATTCCAAATGACAACGTAGTCGCTTTGCTGCGGTGGGCATTTAAATGGCATTAGGTGACGGATCTTTTTCGCGTCGACCATGATCATGACTGGCTTTCGGTTTTGCAGCAAGATCCGGTCCTCCGCTTGCGCAGGATCGATCACATGATACGCGTCTCTCATGGGCCGGAGCTCGACGGACGGGTAGACGGCCTCGATCAGAACCACACTCGGCGTCTCGAAGCCATTTTCCGCACTGAAAATGCGATACATCAGTTCGGGGCTGAACTGGTAGAAACCGTGGCCGCAAAGGTTGTTAGCAACTGTCGTGATGAAGACCTTGCCACCCGGTTTTGCCATCAGCATCAGATTGCTTACCGCCGTGGGGAAATTGAAGATGTGCTCGAGCGAACCGGCGTCGACGACCGCATCGAACTTGTTATGCAGATGCTCGGGGACGGGCAGATTCATGTCATGCGTGAAACTTACTTCCTCGTAGTTCGAGTAATCCATCGTCTCGACGTGCTTCGCATTCAGAAACTCTGCCCAGAACTTGTCTGAGTATTCGCCGAAATTGTAACCTTCAAGAGGCTTCGCTTTGCCGGGAAACTGCTTTGCGTAAAGAGTACGTAGCGCCTTCAGTTCCGCTGGGTGCAGGAATAGCTTGAGCCGGCCAAGCGTGAGAGTATTCTCAAAGGAAGTTCCGGCGCAGCGAGCTTCGAACAACCTCCTGGCGTCGTGAAAAGTAAGGCCCAAACATTCTCCTTTTACAGCAACGATACTTCCGAATGGCGGCTTTTTTGCCGCGCGGACTGAATTGCGGCTCTATTTTGTGGTCGCATACAAGTTTGCGACCTCCGAGGATGAAAAGCTCACCTCAGCCCCGTTCACATACCCGCGGACAGGGCCGTCTGACGCCAGAGGCGATACGATTTTGCGTTGCAGGCCCCGGTCAATTTTCCACAGAATCGCACCGCTGCCCATCAACTGGACCAATGCGGCGGCCAGGGCCGCATCGGCCGCACCGCTCAGCCCATACTTCGGGATCGACCACGCTGAGGTTGCCGCCGCCGCTATGGCTGCGGCTAGCAGCACAGGAATCTGCGGCCGCAGGCATCCCGCTGCTGTAATCACGTATCCCAGGCCGGATGCAATGAACATGATCGTTCCGGCGATCATCAAGCGGAACAGAATGTCAGGCCGTTCGCCGTATTCCGGGCGAAAGAGATGGGTGAGGATACTTCGTCCAAACAATATTGCCCCCAGTATGGCTAGGCCTCCGAAGGCGCCTCCCAACGCCGCGGCCATCGCTACATAGCCGCGATATTTCGCGCGATCAACTGCTGCACAGGCGCGGGCCACAGGAAGGAAGATGGCCTGCCCGAACGCGGATACTACGAGATTGCCCGCCGTGAGTAGAGAAGCGATGGCCGAAAAAATCCCCAGCTCGGCGCTCCCGGAGTGCGCCTCGACAAAGTACCGTGGGATGCTCAAGTTCAACGAGATGAGCATAGAGATGATCCCTAAAGGAAGGGCCATTCGCAGCAGGGTCAGCATTTCGCTCGAATTCCATTCGAGGTGGACCCCGAACGCGCTTCTCTCTGTTTTTGCAAAATCGAGGCGGGAATCCCAGGCCAGCAGAACCAACAGACGGCCGAACACTAGGCCAATGACGGCCCAGACGATGCTGCGCGTTACGTACATGGCCCCGCATAGGGCGGCCAGCGACAGGGGACCTTTCAGCAGCAAGGACGCGGCGATGCGGTCCATGCGTTCGTGTTTTTGCATGAACCCGTAGTACGTCTCGCTAATGAACTCTAGGGCCTGAGCGAATCCCACCAGCACCACGATTCCTCCCAGACGCCAGTTCGACTGCATACAGGCAACCGCGCCCACGATCAGGAGCAAGGCCGCACTGAGCGAGACCAGTCGGAACGTCAGATACTGGCCAAAGCTGAATCGGTCTTTCAACTCAGATACTAGCAGCGCCCTAAGCCCCAGATTCGCAAACAGAACAATTGGAGCGGATACGGCCATCCCAAGGGCATATTCGCCAACTTGCTCCGGGTTGCCAAGTTTTGCCAGCGCCACGACAATGCCCCATTGGCACGCGGAGTACAGCAGGTTCCCGGAAAGGACCCAGGTGAAGTCGGTTCGCAGGCGTTTATTAGAGCGAAATCCTGTCATGGGGACTGGTTGGGCCATTCCTGGTGCTATGCCGACTGCGGACGGTAATGATTGTAGTATCGGCCGTACGCGCGGGTCTGGCTCGGGTCCATTTTCCAATCGTTGAGAATCGTCCCCAGGACCGGAATCTGGTCCTGTACCAGTCTCAGGTGCGCCGCTTTCAGTTCTTCTCGACTCTTGGTGTTGGCGCGGACAACCAGGACCACGCCGTCCGAGATTCGCCCAAGCAACCGCGCGTCCGCGTACAACATCATGGGTGGGGTATCGATCAGGATCAGGTCAAACTCTTCTCGGAAGCGCTGCAGCAGAATGCGCAGATCCGATGAATAAAGAAAACTAACCGTGGCCGCGTCGATTGGGCCGGTGGGCAGCACCCAAAGATTCGGAATACCCGTGCGCCGCGTCAGATCCTTTAAAGGCGTCTCGTGGACACTGTGGGCGAAGTCGCCGCGTTGCAGCATGTCTGCAAGTCCCCACCGGTTGGGAAGGTTGACAAGCGCGTGCACCCTCGGCCGGCGAAGGTCGGCATCGATCAGCAGAACGCGCTGCTTACTCTCTGCTGCCGCGATTCCGAGATTGGTCAGTGTGGTCGTCTTTCCCTCCAGCACGTCAATGCTTGTAACTACCACAACGCGGCCACCCGATTGTTTCGCGCCGGGACCGCGGTTGAAGGCTGCACCGAACAGGATTGAAGTCAGGGCCGCTCGAAATGACTCGGCCAGCAGCGAAGTGTCACGATTCCGAGTCACGACAGCGAGTTCGCCGAGCCCGTGTTTTAACCCGATCAGTTTGCGCCCCGGATCTTCGATCGCCCAAGCGTCTCTAGCAGACGGAATGACGCCAAGTTCGGGGGCATCCGGCAAACTCGACTCGCCAGGCCGTCTCACTTTGCCGGAACCTTCGCTGACCAGGACGAACCCGATTCCTCCCAGAGCCCCCATCGCGAAGCCGATTGCCATGTTGAGCGGTGAATTCGGGCTGTAAGGGACAGAGGGAACGCTCGCCGAGTCAATGAGCCTGACGTTCGTGGTCCGCAAAGCGGACGCGGCGCCCGCCTCCTTAACCTTCTGGAGCATGGACTCGTACAATCGCTGGGTCGCATCGATCTCGCCCTTCTTGACGTCGTAGCGCCTCTCCTGGTCCATCTGCTGCTCCACCGTCTTCAACTGGCGTGCGTGAGCGGCTGACAGAAGGCGCTCGAGTCCGGCAGCGGCCTTGTACTCCGTGCCCAGTCTGCTGACAATCTCTTTGCGCTCATTTTCGATGGATCTTTCGGTTTCCGCAATCTGCGCCTTTACCTTCTCCACTCTGTAGTTCGTCGGCGTGTATAGCGTCTGCAACTGAGCCAGCTCCCGGCGCAGGCTCTGCAAATCGGTCTCATACTGGCGCAACGGACCCGTCGCGACTGCGTCGGACATGACGTTGCCGGAGCTTGCCAGGGCAGCCTCGTAGCGGGACTGTTTCGCGGCACGCTCAGCCTCGGCCTTCGCGAGCGCGTCCTGCACCTGCCTCATGCGATCCTCTGCCAGAGTGCCCTGCTTGCCCGCAAAAACCAATCCGCTGGACCGCGCGAAATCCTCCAACTGCCGGTTGGAATTCTCGAGAGTAGCCTTCAGATCCGCCACTTGCTGGTTCAACCAGTCAGTCGTGTCTTGCGCCAATTGCCATCCGGCTTCCCGGTTCAGGCTGATGAGTTCGGACACCGCAGAATTAGCGCCGCGGGTGGCCAGCTGAGGGTCCGGCGCGTCGTAGAACAACTCGATCACTTGTGATTGGAGCGAAGTTCGCACCGAAAGAGCTTTTTGGACGTTCTTGACGCGCCGCTGCTCGGGCGTCGTTCGCGGAGGCCGTAAGAAACTGACGTGAGCCCTGAGGTAAGCCAGCGCTTTCGCCACTCCCCGCAGCTGGTCTTCGGCCGAGTCCCCAAGTTTGTCTGCAACGCGCTTGGCGAGCGTGTCGCTCTCTAGGAGTTTAACCTCGTTCTGGACGTAGTTTTCAGGAGTCGAGTTGGGGAGAAAAGAAACCGGAGAGACTTCGCGCATGAATTGGTCGTTACTGAAGCCCTCGATTTGCAAAGACGCCCGCGCCCGATAGATGGGCGTCGTGAGGTGGCTGATGACCAGCCCGATCAGCAGACCTACGATCGCGGCTCCCGCAATTTGCGCCTTTCTTCGCCACAGTGAAGCCGTCAGCTCATTGAGCCCCAACGAATCCGTGGAAGGCGGGACGCTCTGCGGAATCGTGTAGCTGGCTACTACCGCCGGGACGTACGACCCTTGTCCGGAACGCTCCATCTGCATACTGTTCCCTATGTCGTCTTGCAACATATAGTCATTCCTCTCCGATAAAAGCGGCTCACTGGCGATGCCTAGCGTCGGCGGAGTCTGTGCGACTGTGCGCGGTTTGGATGCCACAGCCATGGGGTTTCGTCTGTTAGTTGATCTTGACCGGCTCGCGTAGATGTGCGCCCAGCTTCCCTGGACGGAGCGTCCAACGGCTCGAATCAGCAGACGCACGCACATTGTCAAGAACGGGACCGGATCGTTCCTGCTGAACCATGCGATTTCCCTTTTTCCCTTAAGCGACCGCCACCATCCCCTGACCGTCAATCCGCCACGGCGCATATAGCTGAGACTGGTAAACAGATCATAAGGCTCTACGATGAACGTACGGCCTTCAACCATCGGCAATCGGCGAACGGTTCTTCTTGTAAGGTCAAGATGGAGCGCTCGCACGACGTCCACTCCGGCGCGATCCTCGAACATCCTAAAATTCGCGCCGATGCGCGGGTTGAAGTCGAGGAGTTTGTATTGGCCATCCCGCTTGTCGAGGCGATAATCGATGTCCACTATGCCTGCGTAGGCGACGGCTTTCAGTAGCGTCTCAGTCTGCCGGCTGAGCGGTTCGTTCAGAACAGAGACGCCCAGCGTCGTAGGGCCTGCAAAGACCGGATAGGATCGCAGCTTTTTGCCAGTGAAGGTTACGAGGCAATCTGTTTGTGGATTGCAATATCCGTGGAAAATCCAGTCTTCGGCAAGAGATTCGGGAATGTATTCCTGGAAAATCAGATTTGGGCTCTCCGGGCTTTGCGCTTGCCGGTAGATTGCCAAGAGTTCCTGGGGAGTCTGCGCGATGGATACACTGCGGGTGCCCTTCGGCAGCCGCTGGGGTTCCGCCGCCTTGACCACGACTGGAAATTTGACACGTTCTATGAACGCGTGGACGTCGTCGACAGAACCAGGGAATGCAGTTTCCGGGCATGGCACCCCTATACTCCGGCATAGGAAATACAAATCTCTCTTGTTGGCTAGCCGGCGAGGGAGCTCTCGGGGCAACCGCGGGAACAGAAACCACTTCGCGAGGACGTCCGAGTGCTCGGCGACGAAGGCTGCGGCTGAATCATCGATGGGAACGAGAACCGTGGGACGACCCAGCCGCTCGCCGATAGCCGCCATGCCAGTCAGAAGCCGCTCGGTATTCAGGTCGCCGGTGTCCCAGACAAAGGCGCGGGTCAAATAACGCGACATGGCGGCTGGGGCGAAACGGTCTTCGACGCACGCATAGACCGGCACGCCAAGCCTGCCAAGGCTTCGTATGATGCCCAGGGTGCTATGCTGCATGACGTTCCGGGAGGTCTTGAACACCAGCACCGGGACCGTCGCATCCAAGTCGAGTGGTATGGGCATGAGAACGTGACGTGCTTGTCGAGTCGCCTTCTTCAGAATTCCTTGCATCTCGGAGTGCGAGCACACTGGAATGCGGGCGGCAACCCGTATTGGCGCTGTCCAGCGAAGATGTGCTGAGACACGCGCCGGGCCGTGTAGTCGGCCCCATGGAGAAACCGCATCGCGGGTCCAAAACAACTCGCGCTGGCCAGACCCGTAAAATAGAGGCCGGGGACGGAGGATTCGAAGTGCGAAGAGAGTAGGGGTTGCCGCTGCTCGGCGTGCAATCGCGATTTCAGGCTCTGACTGAGGAACGGCAGACGCTGGAGGTCGAACCGGTATCCCGTAGCGGCGATGACATGATCGGTCGTGAGATCCAGGACCTGTCCATCCTGCCCCGCAACCTGCAGCACGGCGCGGTCGCCCCTAGCCTCGGCCCTCCGCACGAAATGACCGAGGAAGGTCTGCACCCGCCCGACCACGCGGTCTTTCAGCCACCACGCCCCGGCGGGACCCAGCACGGTCTTCACTCTTTCGAAACGAATCCGTTGCGGCAAATGGTGGAACAGCGTCGGGGCCGCACAACAGGCCCATAGTTCCAGCCCCTGCCCCAGATTGGACACAGGACGGCGCAGCCGCTCGTAGAGCGACCGGCGGACAAACCTCGGCATTGGGTTCCAGGCAAGCAACGGGTTGCGCACGACGAGGCGGACAGTAGCTCCTTCCTCGGAGAGCAGCGCCGCCGCCTCGAGCGCCGACTGACCGCCGCCGATCACTGTGACATCCCTCCCCTTTAATCGCTTCAAGTCGGGGTGATCGGCGCTGTGCGACAACAATTCCGACGGCAAGCCGGCGAATACCGGAGGGATATGAGCCGCATGTTCCAACCCGGTTGCCACGATGACTTTGCTGGCACTTACGGTCGCGCCATTTGCCAGTCGCAACTCGAACCCATCGCCTGATGCCTCAACTCCATCGACCATCACTTCTTCGACGTTGGGAGCGAGAGCGCGCTGAAAGGACAACGCGTATTGAGTAAACACTTCCAGAGAGACCGGCGCACCCCTTTCCCCGTAAGGCAGCCCCCTCTCGGCGCAGTGACGCGCTAGAGTGTGGCGCGCCGTCGGATCGGACAGACTTGAAGCGCATCCTTCGGATTTCAGGAACATCCCCTTTGGCATCTGAGACAGCCAGCGATACATTGGCCTTCCGAAAATACGGAAATCCATGCCCGCGGATTGCAGGTGCGCGGCAATCGAAACTCCATAGGGTCCCGCGCCGATGACGGCGACGGTACGACGAGACAGACAGGCCATTAGTCACTCCTCCGATGATCTAAGGATGGCGCCATATGACGATCCCGGTGGCAGTCTGAATGGCCGCTTCCACCGCCCTCGCCGCAGCCTTCTTAGGACCACTGGGCGGGACCACTAGGATGTCATTCGGCCGCATGGCAATGTCCTCGGCCTTTCCGGCTATCACCTTTTTCAGGTCCACGGGAATCTCTTTGCGTTCCGTCGTGCCGGGAACAGAACGGACGATCTTTGCGGCTTGTGGTGCCGGAGTCAGTCCGAATCCCTCGGCGCTCGACAGGGCCTGGAGGACGGAAATAGTGGCATTGCCCTTGAGGGCGACCTCACCGGGCTTTCGGACTTCGCCGATGACGTAGACCATTTCCGCTACAGGAACGGTGACCACGTCATGCGGAGAGACCAGGATGTTTTCCGTCGGGTTCGAGCCAGCCAGCAGATCTTTTACTGCGACTTCCGCCACGCTGAATTGCCCGGTTGGGTCGGTCTTTGCCGTGCGCAAGGGAACTGGGCCGTATTGGATCTCGCGGCTGATTGTAATTCGATGGCCGGCATCCTGTCTCAGGCCGTCCGCCATGGAGATGACTTCCATCAGTGTCTTCCGCCCTCGTAATTGATGAACCCCTGGATGGTTTACCGCGCCCATCACGGAAACAGGCTGACTGCCGAAATCGACGATTTCTACCGAAACCTGAGGCTTCAGAACCTCCTTCGAGAACCGCTGCGTCAATTCAGCTCTAAGCTGTTCCAACGTCAGGCCTCCGGCATGGATCTCGCCGATCAGCGGCAGATCAATGTCACCGCCGGGATCGATCCGCAGTGGCTTGTCCGAGATTTCTTCCACGCCGAGTACCCAGACCTTGACTTGGTCGTCAGGCCCAAGCACGTAGTGCGCCTGGTGTTCGCGCTGGGCCGGCGCCGGTGAAGCTGGAACCTGTTGGCCCGTCGCCAAGAAGCATGCTGTCAGCAGGATGATACCGAAAAGTTCAGCTTTCGCCATATCGTTCACCTCAATGTCGCTGGAGACCGTACCCTCTAGATCTGCGTCTGCGAGGTGCGTTGCAAGGGCTTTTGGAGCTCCCTCATTCTCATGAAGATCTTCCAGAACGTCTGAAGTATTAGTCTCACGTCTTCCGTCAAGCTGACACTTTCACAATAAGCAATATCGATTTCCAGCTTGGCGGGGAGAATGGTGGTGAGGTAGAAGGTTTCTTTGTCTAGATGGCCACTAAGAAGTTGCTCTTCGTAAAGATTCGCGCTGGGACCAGTGATGCCCGGTTTCACAAGAAGAATCTTCTTTTGCCTATCCGTGTATTCTCCCGCGTATCGAGGCACCTCCGGACGGGGGCCGACGAGGCTCATGTCTCCCAACAAAACGTTGATGAGTTGGGGGAGTTCGTCGACCTTTGATTTGCGCAGCCATTTCCCGAATGGCGTGATCCTGGCGTCTCCCTCCGCTGTCAAGAGTGGGCCGGAGCCGGATGTGCTCTCGTTCATGGTTCGAAACTTGAAGATTTGGAAAGGCCGACCAAATTGACCGACTCGCACCTGCCGAAAGAACGCAGGCCCGGGGCTCGTGAGCTTAACAAAGAAAGCGACGAGAAATAGAAGCGGAGAGAGAACAACAAGCCCGAACAGAGCGCAAGCTGCATCGAACCATATTTTTCCTGTGCGCGAGTAAAAGGATTGAGTCATGGGTGGAGTTGCAAGCCCCAGAGAACAGTCGGCCTCCGAGCTTTCGCTTGCAGGGACCGCATCTCAGGATTTTCCAGAGCCATGGCTCACGTTTGACAAAATTAACCGGGATTCATCTGCGGTACTGGCTGGCGACGTCGTGCAATGCCTCTACTACCCTATCTACATCATCGGGAGTCATGGACGGATAGATCGGGAGAGAAATCGCTCCATTGAAGCGCTCTTCCGCATTAGGGAATTGCCCGGCGCGATATCCGAGTTCGTTCTGATAGAGAGGGTGCAGATGGAGGGGGATGAAGTGGACAGAGGTCCCGATACCGCGCTGCCTCAACTCCTCAATCACACGATCGCGATCGATCCGGAGCGCTGAGGGCTGGACCCGGAGAACATAAAGGTGCCAGGCGTGTTCGACATTTTCAGGTACGGAAGGAATTTCAAACGCATCAGAACCAGCAAACGCGCGGTTGTAGCGATCCGCGATCGACGCGCGACGCGCGCACAGGGCGTCGCATTTGACGAGCTGAGCGATACCGAGTGCGGCTTGCAGGTCTGTTAAATTATATTTGTAGCCGGCTTCCAAAATTCCATAACGCCATGAGCCTTCCGCACTGTATCGCTTCCACGCATCTCTACTGATGCCGTGGAGACTCAGGATGCGCATCCGCTCGTCATACTCTGGATTCTCCGTGGTCGCCATTCCGCCTTCACCGGTGGTGAGGGTCTTGGTCGCATAGAATGAAAAGCAAGTGATGTCTCCGAGCGTACCCACGATTCTGCCTTTGTAGCGCGACGGCAGCGCGTGCGCGGCGTCCTCAATCACCTTCAGGTCATATTTCCGCGCGATATCAAGAATTGGGTCCATGTCGCAGGGATAGCCGGAGTAGTGCACGGGAAGGATCGCGCGCGTGCGGCTGGAGATGGCGCGCTCGATCTGTTCGGGACCGGCATGGTACGACCCCTCTTCGCAATCCACCAGGACAGGCCGCGCCTTCAAGTAGAGCACCACTTCGCCCGAGGCCGCGAAGGTCATTGTCGGGACAATCACTTCGTCGCCCTCGGAAATCCCAATTGCGGCTAACGCGAGGTGAAGAGCCGCTGTACATGAATTCACAGCGAGTGAGTGACGGGCACCGACGTAGCGGCCAAACTTCTCTTCGAATTCCCTCACGCGTGGACCCGTCGTCAGCCAGCCGCACTGAAGTACCTCAACGACCGCGCTGATCTCGTCTTCTTCGATGGAAGCGCGGTGGAATGGCAGGAAAGATGTCGCAGCAATGGACATGGCGGACTCCGAGCGAGACGAGGCTAAGTGCTCAATTCGACTTTTGTCGGTTGCACGGTGGATTGTTCTGGTCCTTGCTGGCGGGACAGTTGAACCAGCCATTTGCTTATCAGTTTCGACCATTGCGGATTTGCTTCGACGAACTTCCAGCTATTTCTCCCGAACTCGTAAATGAGCTGAGGATTCTCCAAGAGTTGCCCATTTCAGAAACGATGCAAAATTTCACGAGCAGAACACAGTTCCAGGGACTTGAGCTTTGCAGGTTTTATTCATTATTCATTCCTGCTTGTGCCGGACTTCGGTGGTGTTGGCAGCGACCGAGGAATGCCAAGTATGGCTAGGCGGTGGGCTGCCACGAACGAGCTTGAGAGGTCGCAGGGTCACTGCTAGCCCGGTGCTGTGGCAGGGGCTGGACCCACGCCTCATCAACTTGAACGGCGACCGACCGCTGCAAGAGTGTTACAGACAGCACAATGCGCTGACGCCCCCGGAAACCCAACAAGATTCCCTCTACGCCACAAAGTGGGCCATGATCAATTCTCACCCTATGTCCAATCTCTAGAAACGGCCAAGGTTGTCTGGGCAGCCCTGATTTGACAGCGGCCTGAATGGAGGCAATTTCGGCTTCGTCAATAGCGAGAGGGGTTCTGCCAACTCCGACTACGTGAACAATCCCGGGGACGGTAAGAATTGGGAGCCGGTCTAGCAGGTTAAACTGGCAAAACACGTATCCGGGGAAAAGCGGCTGCTCGATTTCTTTGAACCGATCTGACCACCGCCGCTGGGATTTATACAGGGGAAGGAACGATTCATAGCCCCTGGCCTGCAGATGTGATGCAACTGTGTTTTCGTGTCGGCTTCTGACCCGCAGCGCGTACCATGCATACCTGACGTTTTCAACATCCATATCTGCATGCCCCCAAGTTCTAAGAAGTCCCTACCTGCCAGGCTACCGCCCTTTAAGTCCCGTGAGCGCAAGCCCTAGTACAAATGCTGTAGTTTCCCGTAACGTGCGGTTACGCTAGTCAATATCGGGACGGCGGGCAATCCGGTGGTTACTCCAATTGATTCAAGGGCAAGTCTCGCGTACCCAAGGTTTAGTCGTATCGATTAGCCTTTTGGATTAGGCCAAAGGACTATGTCATCGACCAGTGCTCTAGCCCATACGGATGGAAAATCGGGGAAAAAGTGAGCTGACAGCTCACAGCAGGACTTGCAGCCCGATTCTGTATCGTCCATTCGTGGAAGTTCTCTTGGGCCCACTGGACCTGCATCAATGTGGGAATGGGCCGCGCGAGTCTGCGAAATTTAAATTTCACAGCGCACGAGATTTGATGCTGAAATCGGCCGCCGCTCAGGAGGCAGACGCCACCCCGACTGATGTTTTCAATCTAGCCCAGTACAGGCGACGAAAAGGAGAGGAAAGGAAACTCGAGTTACTACTGCGCCTGCGTCATGATAATTTTTCCGACAACTGCCGAGCGCGACGAGACCCCTGTTTTGATCATAATCATTCGCATGAAGGCCTTTACCGTGTTCGGGCTGATGTTCATCCGATTCGCGATCGCCTTGCTGTTAAGGCCTTGCAGCAAATACGCTAACGCTTCTCCCTCGCGTTGCGTGAGGTTAAATTGCCGGGAGACTTGCGACAAGGGGATCAGTCCGGAGGGGCCTCGTTCGAGCAGGACGGCCACCTTGGGGTGAGAAGGGTCTTTGCTGTCCGCATCCACCAGGAAGGTCCGGCAAAAATAATGTCTCCTGCCTGACTGGAATTCCGTTACAAAAGGTGCGTCACCCAAGGGCCGCCCGCTTAGCAGGGTGGAGCGAATCTTTTCACCGAGGAAGACCCTCGTGCGACTTACTTTCTCCAGCTTGTCGGGATAACCAAGGATCTGGATCGCCTCGGCATTGAACGAGATGGGATTCAGTGAAGAATCCATCAGCAGGAATCCGGCGGTGGGCCTAGATGGAGGCACCTTCTTGCTACTCGGCGATTCGTTGGCTTCATGGGACGGAACTCTGTTCTTCAGGCTTCCTGGCAGGAGATCAACCCTCATGGCTGCTTCCTCCGAACTGTGTGGGAGCGCGCACTCACTGAACTCCGGGCGAACTGTAACCGCCAGTGACGTATGGCCAGTCATCATCGCAGCACCCCCGGTACAATTCTTTGCGGCCTGATCATTGGGTCCCAATGGACCACGAGCGGCAAACGTCTGCTGAATCATATCCGGCTTCTCGGGGATCACGAAGATTCGTACCCCCCGCGGAAAGACTCCTTTGTCCACTTGGACATTGACATTCCTTGGAACTGCAATCCCAGACCAAACCGCCCGTGGCGCACCCGCTGACAGTAAACGACGCGGGCCTCTGTTCGGAGGTTAAGTTCCAAGAACCTAACCATTAACCGCTCGTTAGGCTCCACCGCCCGCCAGCTTAAAACGCGGGCACCGATCGAGCAGATGTTTTCTGTGACTGTAAGCTCCGTATCATTAGGCTGCTGCAGCTTCGAAAGCTCTAGCGGGAGACTCAAGCGGAATCGTTTCTCAATGCGGCCCTCTTTCGGAAACATGACACTGAAGCTTCCACTGTCTTCTGCTTGGATGGCTTCTTCTCACGAAAAATTGATTTTCGGCCTCCGGAATGAATTCTGTCCTTGGAAGCCATCCGCTTCCCTGGCCACACGTTAGTCTGTTGACGGCGGAACGCAAGCCAGTCAAATAGCCATTTTGGGCTACAGAAAACACCTGACAGACGTCGAAGGAAATACCCTACCCAACTCGGAGACCCTCACACCTGGTGAAACCGTCGTCACGATCGATTCTCTAAACTTTAAGACCACGGTGCCCGACGCGTGGTCAGTCTCGTCGTCGCCGCGCGGCCAATGGGGAGGCCGAAGCGATACGGGCGAAAGGTGCGAATCCGGCCGGGAATCGAACTGGCAAAGGACATGTGGCCAGCTCGGGATTAGGTCAAATCCGTAAGGCAGGTACTGACACTGGCGTCCTCGGTCCACAATTGGATCTCTTCCCATCAAATCCAAGTTGCTCTCAGCAAAATGAGCCCATGGGCGGAACATGCTAAGACGCGCTGGAACGAACACCGTCCGCGAATGTATGCGGAGCTCGAGAACGCGTGAACGCTGGACGAACCGGCGGGGAACGCGGCGAAGCAAACACAAGAGGAACTCTCCTCGTATCGAGAATGGGAATGGATTACTACGTGTTAAATTTAAAGGAGAGATATCCGTTCCTGCCGGCCGAAGACAATGCGCCGTTGCTCGGTGAGAATCCGAACGGTTGCGATTCTTTCTAAAAGCCCTGTGTCTGCGGAGACAACGGACGCTGAGCAACGATGTCGAAAGACAAGTCCCTGTCTCCCGTAGAGTCCAGTTTCCGACCATCCTGCATTACGCCCGTCCTACGGGCGAACATCCCGCTCGGCTTTGTCCGCGTTAGACGCCGCAGAACCCTACGCGCCTTCCAGTTGTTCGATGCTATCTTGCGGGTTCCGCAAAAAAAAAAAGGATGAGCAAATTAGAAAAAGAGCCGGAGGCTGAAGACTCCGACCCTATTTTCTTCGGGAACAACTTGGGAACAAAACCCACCAAATTTTCCCCGTTTGATGGCTTACGCGCTCCGTATGGGCAATTGAATCAACGAGACTTTGGCGGAAGCGTGTGGGAGTCGAACCCACCATTCAACCCGCTAAGGACCGAATCGCCGGCTTTGAAGGCCGGGGAGATCACCGGACCCCTTTCGCCTCCGGGGGAAGTATAGCAGGAGAGGAAAACCGAATTCGCTGGAGGAAATCGAGCGGTTTGCAATGATTCGTCGACTGCGCCGCCGGGGGCGGATGCACAGCGTGAAGCCTGTGCTGCTGGCAGATCAGGCTGGGGCGACTTCTACTGCGGCGCGCTGCGTGCGAATCAGGGCGGCGACTAGATCGTACAGAGCGGGGCTGGTGCAGACCTCGTAGTAAGGATGTGAAGAGGGCATGCCGATTTTTCCGTCCGGAAGGAGCTGGCGGGCGAGGCCCTTGCGCAGCACGAGGAGCTCGACGGAATCGCCGAGGGGAACTTCGCCGAAATACAACGTAACGTTTTCTTTTCCCCAGGGCATGTCGAGCTTGGTCTCGATGGAGTCGAGTGAGATTTCCTCGGATAGTTTCTGAAAGCCCTCTTCATTTAGCTCAATCCCGTTCATGTTGAAGCGAACGAGGAATTCGTCTAGCTCTTCGGCGGAAGCGCCTTCCATGGCGTTGAGGAATTGAAAGATGGAGAAGTGAGTTTTCTGTCCGCCGAGCAGACGCTTGGCGAGTTTGGCGCAGCCGGAGAGCCGGTCGGAGAGATTGAGGGCCTTGGAAATCATGATGCGGGAATCGGCATCGGCCCAGTAAGTGGGGGCCGACCCTTGAAAGGCGACGCCGATGCCGAGTTCTAGCGCCGGAAGGTCGCTGGTCGCGGCGCGATCGTTGTAGGAATTACAGACGACGAGAATCTGACGCGAGAGGATGCAAGCTTTAGCAACGGCGCGAGCGTAGGCAAGATTCGATTCGGTCTCGAAAATGGCGAGGATGACGGCGTCGCCTTCAATGAAGACTTTTTTGGCGTTGAAGCGGTCGAGTAGCTTTTTGACCGGCTCGTGCAGGTTGAGGCTGAAATGAGACGCGGGACTCAGACCGCGGGAGAGGAGATCCTGAGTCATTTTAGTGGAGCCGCGCACGTCGGCTTTGATTATGACGTGCGAGACGACTTGATCCTGCTGCGGCTTGGCTTCGTCCTGGAGAACGCATTCGTAGAGGCGATTGTTTAAGCGGGAAAGCTCGCGAGCTTGTTCAGTAGTGACGAGATTGATGCGCTCCATGCAGGTGGTCAGGTGATCGGCATCGCGCAGCTCGCGGCGAAGGCGAAGAAAATCCACAGCGAAACGCAAAACGAAGGCTTGCATCTCCTCCCGAGAATAGCGGTGAATTTTCCGGGACAGTTCCTCGATGGGTTTGAGGGAGAGTTTGCGCGCGGGGACTTGCTTCAGTACGTGCTCGACGCGCTTCATTTCTTCTTTGAAGACAAGCGCTTTGCGAAGCTGCTGCAGGTGGACCGGCGGGCTGTAGTCCTGAGCGATGGGGCGAATCTCGTAACTGGCTAGAACGTGATAGAGGATTTCCTGCTGCTCAAGGCGCTCGAGTAATTGCGCCAGCATCTGCGCGCGCAAAGGGCGGTTGGCTTCCGAAGAAAATAAGGGATCGAAGAGGCGCTGCGCGTTTTCCGGCTCGTTCAGGTAATCGTCTATGCGGCCTTTGTGACCCTTGGCGAGGAAATCGATTTTTTGCTTGGCGGCGTCGATTTGTGGGCCGAGTTCCTCGAGCTTGTACTCCTGATGCTTGAGGCGCAGCTCGACATCGTTTAGAGAAGCTTTCAGGTCGGAATTGCCGGAAGAGCTGAGAATTCTGTTGAGAAAAGCGCCGCGGTCGAGACGCTTGCGGAGATTCTCGCGCTGGTCTTCGAGATTGGCAATTTCGTTGCGCATGACTTGCGCTTGGTCGAGCAGCGTGGCGTGGGTCTGGTTGGCTTCGGCGTAGGCTGGATCTTCGCTGATGCTGAGGCCGGCTTCCCGCAGGAATTCGTGAAAGAGGGTGTCCATGACCTCGAAGCGGTCGGGGTCGCGCACGTAATTGCCGAGCAGCACGTAGTTCTCGAGAAAAAACCTGTCATCCTTGCCGCCATCCAGAAAAATCAGCCGATTTTTCAGTAGCTCGTAAAACGGCGCGAAATCTTCGCCAAAGAGCGCGCGGCGGGCCTTGCAAACGACGTTTTCTTCCGCGTCAGCGACCATCTGCGCGACTTGCTGTCCGACAGCGCGAATGACGCGGCGCCGCGAAGATTGTAATTCCGAAAGCTTTGCTTTAATGACGTGAGCCTGCTGGCTGCGCTCGAAATTCTCGCCACGCTGGCGAACCCATTCCTTGCCTTCGAGGATTAGATTGGCAAATTGATTGCCGATTTCGAGAGTGAGAAATTTCAGAAGAGCGAGACGAAAGAGCAGGTCGATCTCTACCTTCTTGTGAAATTTTGCCTGGGTCACCGCGCTCTGCATGAAATCGGTGAGCAATTTGCGAAAAGTGGTGTGATCGGGGCCCTTGACTGCGCGGAGCTCGGTGCCGGCGACGTAAGCGCCTTTGGTGTGCTGGCGGATGAGGTCAAATAAATATTCGCGCGACGCCTGGACGAACCTGGGACTCAGGAACACATCGTGGTGGATATTGTCCACGCCGATGGCCAGCGACCCCATAGGGATCGTGGTGTTGTAGCTCTTGAGTTCGATCCGGGCCGCTTCTGTCGCGCTGGGCGTGAGAATGCTGTTGACCATGATCTCGCCAGAGGGGCTTTTTCAAAGCTAGCAGCCGGAGGGGGAAGGGGCAAGGATTGGCGGGGCGGTGGTGGCGTGAGAGTAAGGGGAGCGAGCTGTGCGGGCCTGCCGAAGCTACGGCGTGATTTGGATGCGGCGGGCATCGCCGCCTAGATGCTCCAGCTTGAGACGGAGTTGGGGCCAGGGGGATTGCAGGGGAAAGCGCTCGGACCATTCAAGGATGACCACGGCGGGCTTGGCGAAGGCGTCTTCGAGGCCAAGAGTCTCGAAATCGTGGAAATTTTCAATGCGGTAGAGGTCGGCATGATAAACCTTGGGCGCGCCGGCGGCGCCGTAGACATGAACAAGCGTAAAAGTGGGGCTAGTGACTTCGTCTTCGCCGGCGGCACCGAGTCCGGCGACGATGCCTTTGGTGAGCGTGGTTTTCCCGCTGCCGAGATCCCCAGTAAGCAGCACGAGTACGGGGGGCTGGAGGCGCTTCGCGAATTCCCTGCCCCACTGCGTGGTTTCTTCCGCCGAGTGCGTGATGCCTTCTTCACTCACGCGTTTGCAGCTCCTGAAGGAGTTGGTGGCGCGCGTTGGGCACGGCGGCGGCGACTTCGGTGGCCAGCAGGCCGGACTGGTCGGTATTTTTTGTTGCGAGTTCGGCGGCTTTGCCGTGCAAGTACACGCCGAGGGCGAGGATGCGGGCCCAGTCGGCGGTTTTGAATTGCGCGGTGAGAGCGGCGAGCACTCCCGTCAAGACGTCGCCGGAGCCGCCTTTTGCGAGGCCGGGATTGCCGGCGGTGTTGACGAAGATTTGACCGTCAGGCGCGGCGATGATGGTGTGCGAGCCCTTGAGGATGACGTGAGCGTTCCAGCGGTGTGCGGCGTCTTGTGCGGTCTTGACGCGGTCTTCCTGCACACTCTTTGTCGACGAGTTTAGCAATCGCGCCATTTCGCCTGGGTGTGGCGTGATGGCGAGGAATTTGGTTTTGCGATCCAGCAGGACACCTGCGTTTTCTGCGAAGGCGTTTAAGCCATCGGCGTCCAAGATGAGGGGAATCTCGGTTTGCAGGACGACCTTGCGGATGAAGTCCTGTGTTTCGGGATCAAGCCCCAGGCCTGGGCCTAAGGCGAGAACGTTTTTGTTTTCCTCGATGCGAACAAGGCGCTGCTGCTCGAGATTTTGCATTGCGGCGGTGCCATCTGATGTTGCTGTAAGCGGCTCGGTCATGATCTCGGGATGGGCGGATGCAACGATGGGGAGCACGACTTCCGGCGTTGCAACAGTAACCAGGCCTGCTCCGGCACGCAACGCGGCGTAACCTGCCATGATGGCGGCGCCGGATTTCCCGAGCGAACCGGCAACTACCAGTGCGTGGCCGTACAAACCTTTGTGTGAATCAAAGGTGCGGACGAGTGGCAGTTGGGCGAACTCTTGCGGCTCGACCCAGCGCAGCGGGCCGCGGCCGATTTCCTCGACGAGCGAAGGAGGGGAGCCGATGTTTGCAACTTCGAGCATCCCTACGGTTACCGAGTCGCTCGAGATGAGCTGGCCGGGCTTCGGCGCGGTGAAGGTTACGGTCTTGTGCGCGTATAGAATGGGGCCTTCCGCAGGCTGGCCGTCGGATGGCAGACCGGAAGGTGTATCGACAGCCAAAATTAGAGACGGCCACGCGGCGGTGGCATTTTTTGAATCGTGATTGATGGCCGAGATTGCACTCGCAATGACGCCGGTCACGGCTCCGCGAAAGCCGGTGCCGAAAATAGCGTCGACGATGACATTAGCCTTGGAGATTTCCGGCCATGCGGTTTGCCAAGCGGTATCTTCGATAATCGAAATTACGCGATTGCCGGTCGCGGTCCAGCGCTGGAAATTTGTGGCGGCATCACCGTGCAAGTCGCGCGGTTCCGAGAAGAGGTAGACGGTCACCTTCGTGCCTAACGACTGCAAATGCCGCGCGGCAACGAAGCCGTCGCCGCCATTGTTGCCTTTGCCGCAGAGCACCGCGATCGTTCTTGGCTTGGTTGTGATGCCGTCAATCGATTTGTGGCAAGCATCCGCCACGCGAGTGCCAGCAGCCTCCATGAGCTGAAGGCTGGGGATGCCGTAGCGCTCGCTGGTCAAGCGGTCGACTTCGCGCATCTCGGCAGCGGTGAGAACTTTCATGACAGATTTGCCGGGCGGCTACAGCATCCAGCCGCCGCTGACGTTAACTACTTGGCCGGTGACGTACTCTGCCTCTTCAGAAGCGAAAAAAGCGACGGCGGCGGCGACGTCTTCCACGGTGGGGGGGCGGCCGATGGGGAAACGCGCGTCGCGGATGCGGCGCGCCTCTTCTCGCGTCAATTCCTTCTCGTCAATGCTGGAAGGGTTGACGACGTTGACGGTGATGCTGTTCTTGGCTTCTTCAAGTGCCAGGGAGCGAGAGAGCGCGACGACGGCGGCTTTGGCGGCGGCGTAGGCGGAAATCTTTGCTTGGCCGAAAGCGCGCTCGGCTCCCACCGCGCCGAGGTTGATGATGCGGCCCCAGCGGCCGCGGCGCATGTATGGAAGGGCGGCGCGGCTCATGTATAGCACGGTCATAAGGTTCGAGGAAAAAATGTTTTGCCAGTCTTCGATGGAGGATTCGGCAAGTGTGCCCCAACGGAAATCGCCGACATTGTTCACCACGATGTCGACGCGACCGAAACGGTCGACCACGGTGCGCAGAAGTTGCTCGGCGCGTGGGGCGTCGGTGATGTCGGTCTCGACAGCGACGCAATCAGCGCCACTAGCCTGCAATTGCAGGAGCGTCTGCTGCGCGGCGGCTTTGTTGGAGCGGTAAGCAATGGCCACGCGCGCCCCGTCCTTCGCCAGGCGCACGGCGATGCCGCGGCCGATTCCCCGGCTGCCACCGGTAATTAGTGCAACACGATTGCGAAGGGACATCCCTCTCCTCAAATGACGCAACGGGAAAGCATGCCAGTATAGCGCAGGTGGGTAAAATGTCGGGCTGGGGCGAGTTTGCCCAGCGACTCAAAGTAGTGTTGATCGGCCCAAATCAGCGAAGGCGGGCGACGATTACGGTCATGTCGTCGGCTTGCTCTGGTGTGCCGGCCCATTCTTCGGCGGCGGTCATTAGAGACTCGGCGACAACTTGCGGGGCCGCGCCTTGCACGTGGACGGCGGCTTGCTGCAAACGGCGAATGCCGAACTCTTCGCCATAGACATTTTCCGGCTC
>DATNMX010000076.1:0-10700 GCA_035602135.1 Candidatus Dormiibacterota bacterium | reverse complement strand
TCCACTGCACTTCCGTCAGCAACGGACCCGACCGGGCCATCGGCCCTCCTTCGGCGCTGCTGACTTTGCTTATCTCTCATCTGAGAAAACTCAACTACCTTCTTTTCAGGAGCCTGTACTAGGTTATGCAACAGCTTCTAGTGATCTGAAGGATGCTGAGGAGTTCGATTGCGGCGGCGGTGTCGCTTGATAACTCGGTGTCTGTGTCCATGGCGATCCTTGGGTTGCGTGGTGGGTTCTTGGCGAAGCGAAGTCGCAGCGCAGAGCGCCGGGACCCATGCCAGAACGAGAATGATCAAAGTACGTTTCAATTTGATCCCCGGGTCGAAAACGACTAGCGTTCATTGAACCATAGCGGCGGAAGAAAAGAAGAAGATGATTTGTGGATAATGCAGAAACATTCGAGAACCTTACAGAGTAAGTGCTATTTCGGGAATTGGTGGGCAGGACAAACCTGTAAGTAAAAGAGTTAAGCGCCGAACTTCAGCGTTTCTAGCCACTGAATAACGTCGCGTTGATTAGCAATGATTTGAGCCTGCCAGAGTAGGGCCATCGACAAAAGTCCCATGGTGATCACACAGAGGCCGAGAACCAAGGATAGATTAAATTCTTTAGTGGGTGCCTGCAGGACGCGAACCAACCAAGACATAGATACAGTTCTCCTAGTACGAGCAATCACATGACATTAAATCGATGCCTGCAGTCTTCGCACCGAATGGGAAACAGGCAATCGCGGTGCCATGAATCTCACAAGAAGCAGGCTGTATCATTCTGAAAAGAAGTAGGTTGCAGTCCTCTTCGCGGCACAAACAGCAACGCCAAGACCTCGGTGTGCAAATTCCTGATAAAAATGGAGACTATTCTTCCTGTCAGACTAAATCTTGGAAATGATAGATTCCAAAAGGAGCTCCCACATTTCTGGTGAGTGCAGAGGAAACTCTGGCCTAGGAGCGACCTGGCCCTGTGTTTCACCGGCCTTGGCCCTCCGATCGCTGAGGAGAATGCTGCGGTCGCAGTACGGGAATAGATACTCAGCTTCATTAGCTGTGGCTACGCCTAGGGTTGTCGGGTGGTAACGGAGAGCGCGGTCATAGAGTTTTGCTAATTCGCGTATACCACGGCCCACATTCGCGCCAATAGCCAAGGACCAGATGACATTGTGCTGGCGGAGCTGCAGCTTTTGTTCGCGTGCCTTGAGTATGAACCGCTGAACATCCGCGTCAGATGCGCCAGCGAAAAAGAAAAGTTCGTCAAAATCACGTTGGCGTGCCAACTCCGCTTCGCGCTGTGGAAGCCCCGTGTTTTGAGCGAGTTCTCGAGGCGAAAGAGAACGCAACGGAACCACGGGCACCCGAGTATCTTCAGACAGAGCTTCTAACGCTTGCGCGGCCGCTGGGACTTTCTCAGCGATAGGTATACAGGTGAAACGGCCGAGACGCACAGTTTTCTCTGGCCGAAGGTGGAAATAATCCTCTGGCATATACACACAACAGCCGCTTTCCGCGATAAACGGATGAGTATGTGCGTTCTTTCGCCGTGCGTCGTCAAATTGCAGACGTGAGCGGCTGGTAAGCCAAACAGCAGGGACCCCCGCGTGATCAAGGGCGGCCGTGAATTCGTCGAGGCCGGGGAAACTCTTGCCGTGGACTGGGATCAAGCCATCGACTGCGATATAGAGAACATTGGGGGTCTGCCGCAAATAAGGCTCCGGATAAGGCGGTTCATTCTAGCGGAATTTCATGCAATAAACGCACCAGAGGCAGCGCGACATGGACAGATCGCCGTAAGTCAGTTCCAATTAGTAGGAAAAAGCTCAGGTATTTGGCCAATGTAGACGGAAGTTTCGAAGTGGGTTGCCCACAAATGATAGATTAATAAAAAAACAGGACGGGCATTCGCCCGTCCTGTTGTAGTTTAGAGGGCCTTGTAAGCCCGGCGTCGCTCTTCGTTATTACATTCCGGAACTTGTTGAACTAGTTGAGACCTTCGAATTCGCCTTGGGAATGCTGACGTACCCGCTGATCTGGTTCTTGGACACTTTGTTGATGACGATTTCTTCAGGTAGGTGCGTACCAGAGATGTAGAAGAAAATCGGCTCGTTAAGGGACCGATTCTTCTTTTCGAAGCGCTTGTCTTCGACGGTCATGGCTACGCTGTATTGGTTGCGCTTTTCATTAACGCCCTTCAGCTCAACCGTGACGTTGCCGACCTTCTGGGGTTGATTCTTCCCGACGATGGTGAATTCGACATAATCGCGCTCGCCAAGGCGGCGAAGTTGGTCAATTTCATCATGGTTGCGGGCGATAAGAGTGCCCAGTTCACTGCGAGCCATCTTAAGGTCTTCGCGGGTAGCGTCGAGGTCAGTCTTGACTCCCACCACTTTGGTATCCACCGTCTTTACTTCGTCCGTGCTGGCTTTGGTGGCAAGTTCGCCCTTGACGGAGGTATCCAGAGCGGTAAGTTTCTGTGTCGTCTCGTCGTTGAGCTTGGCTGACTCCAAGCGCGCCTTCTTCAGTTGACCTTGCGTAATCTTCAGCTTGTCGGTAACAACTTTCAGATCGCCCTGAAGATCGGTATTAGCCTTCTCATCTTGTACAAGGCGGTCTTTTACTGATGTTAAATCCTGCTGTACTGCCTGCTGCTCGGTCTTCAGCTGAGCAGCAACGGTTTGTTGTGTGCTATCCAGCTTAGAAGTGGCATACCAGCCAAAACCCAAGCCGGCTAGCGCGATCAAAGCAAGAACAATCATCGCAGGCAAATGCCAAGCAGGTTCCGTCCTGGTTTCCACGATTCGTTCTTCTGACATATATTATGTTTCTCCTCACCCAAATTGGATGAACTTTAATTTGAATTAGATTTGCAAGCGGCCCGAAATAGGGATAGTGCATGACGCGAACCAAATCACATTTTGGTCAGCGCGGAAGGAAAACGTTGATAACAAATGGGATGCTTACACTCTATTTGCCAAGAGGCTAGTACTAGGCCTAGGAAAGTTTACGCGAAGAGAGAGCGAACAGCGGATTTTTTGCTTGTGCCTCTCTTAATCCTCCACAATTCGAAGCCTTCGCAAATCCGTCAAAAGTTGTTCTGATGACCGGAACACAATGCCGTGCATTCCCAAACGCTGGGCAGCTTCAACATACGCAGGTATATCATCAATATAAAGGGCTTGTGTCGCAGTCACCTTGCAGGTGCGCAGGGCTTCACGATAAATGAGCGGCGATGGTTTACTGGCTCCCACGACACAAGAATAGATGCGATTAGGGAAAAGGCGGAAGAAGTCGAAATTAGCTTCAAGCCAAGCAACGTGGATCGGGTCGGTATTCGAAAGTAGGGCCAAGCGATAGCACTCGGACAGTTTTTCTAAGAATACGTTGTCTTGTATGGGTTTGGGGTCGAGGACACGATTCCAGAGTTCGCTGAACTTTTCGAAAGTGACCCCGCCGCCGAAGCGCTTGGATATATGAAGATGCCAGTCATGGGGAGAAATGCGGCCTTCCTGCCAATCCGGCCAGCGAGGATCTTTTTCAATGGCCGTCCAAACTTCTTCGGGTGAGAGGGAAGCTGCCGAGCCGAGACCGTCCATGGCGCGCGAAACATCAATGCGAACGAGAACACGTCCAATATCAAAAATGATGGCGCGGATGTCGATAGCAGGCACGATTTATTCCCCAGGTTCACCGGAGATGGCCGCGGGGGGCGCGGTTGCGGGAGTGCTCTTTGATTTACGGCGCTCCTTCATAATACCGATGATCACGGGTAGCACGGAAAGCAGAACGACCGCGGCAATGACGTAATGGATGCGCTGGCCGATATTGGGAATCGATCGTCCCAGGGAATAGCCACCTAGAATCATGCTGCCCACCCACAAAATTCCACCGAAAATGTCATAGACGAGGTACCGCGAGTACGGCATCCCCGCGGCGCCGGCTACGGGAGGGCAAAACGTTCGAATGATGGGGACGAAGCGAGCGAGAATTACCGTTTTCCCACCATACTTTTCATAGAAGTCATGAGCTCGCTGCAAATGACTGCGCCGGAAGAAAAAAGAGTCCTTGTGCCGGTATAACGACGCTCCCGCGCTTCGTCCAATCCAATAGCCGAGCTGGTCACCTACGATGGCGCAAAGCATTACAGGCAGGAGAAGCCAACGTAGAGGAATAGTTCCGGCGGCGGCAAAGACTCCGGCGGTTACCAGCAGAGAATCACCGGGAAGAAAAAAACCCACGAAAAGTCCGGTTTCGATAAAAACGATGATGCAAACAAGAAGTGGTCCGCCCCAGCGGATTAATCCTTCGACATCGTAGATCGAGTGGAGAAGATGACGGATCGATTCGAGCACTCGGCGTAATTCCTCGTGGTTGTATGTGAGATTGGCACCGGCACGAGAGCGCTGAACCGCGCCATGGTGAAAACACCCACTGCAATACGGTAACAGAAAACGAACGGATTCTCCGCGCATTCGATGTTCCACAGAACCACGATCGCACTAATGCCCAATACCCAGGTCTGGAAACGAATCATCATGATGCTACCCCCGCGTGCCGGAGGCGGCGTCCATCACAAGCCAGATTTGGGCCTGGCTGCTGGGCCAAGTTAGCTGGCCCTGAGTGCAGGACGCTTGGCGCGAACCGGTTGAGCTTGCTCATGGACCCAATTTGGGACTGACGGCTCCAAACATCAATGGGACATGCGTCCCGAAAAACAGTACGAACGTACTTCAAGAGCGCAGGAACGGGAAATTAGGCACGAGTGGACGACAGTACGTTCTTACTAGTCGGGTGCCCTGTCTGTACTATTGCGACGCGCGGTACCAAGAGCGATTCTCTCTTACATAACAGTGCAAGCACTGAGGAGAGCGCATGCAGAGCGGTTATAACACCTGGGTGGGACGGACGGTGGTTCTGCAGGTCGCGCTAGGGGATATCAAGGTGCCCTTGCGTGGCAAGTTACTGAAAGATGGCGCCGACACAGTGCGCATGAGAATCGGCGATGGCTGGGACGTGGATATCTACAAGTCGATGATCATGGCGGTTGAACAAGATGTCACGCTGTTGCTAGGGGCGTAAGGAGGCCGAAATGCAGGGACCAGAACTGAAATACGTGACGCGCCGGCGCGCAGCCGTACTTCTGGGGATTTCAGAAAATGAATTGAGCCGCATTTCAGGAGAATCGGGCTTAGGCCACACTGAAACAGCTGGCCCGGAAGAAGAGACCTTCTTCACGTATGAAGAACTACGCCAAATTTGCCTACTTACAATGCAGCAAGTGAATTAGCACGGCATATCGAGTTTCCTCTGGCCCTCCCTCAGCTGTCACACCTCGGGTCGCTCTCCCCAGCGATCCGGGGTTTTTCTTTTTGAAGGAAGTTGACATGGCCAAACTTTGCCGCGAGACTTACCGCGAATTGAAGCGAGGCCAACAGAATGCTCTTCCGAGATTGTGGTGGAAATTATTGCGGGCTTGTGGTGATTGCGGTGGTCCTTGGTGTGGTTGGGGCAATATTAAATTTTAAGATTGCGGTCGGCAGTGAAACCTATGACGTTGTCATTCTGAACGGCCGAGTGATGGATCCGGAATCCGGATTGGACGCGGTGCGTCACCTGGGTATTCGAGGTGGAAAGATACGCGCGGTCACGCCAGAGCAAATAACGGGGAAACTGTCCATAGACGCCAAAGGGCTTGTGGTGGCGCCTGGATTCATCGATTTGCACGAGCATGGCCAGGAAGCCCGGAATTATGAGTTTCAGGCGCACGATGGGGTGACCACGTCTCTGGAACTTGAGTTGGGAACAAATGATGTGGACAAGTGGTATGCAAAGAGGGAAGGGAACTCGCTCATAAACTTTGGCGTGAGCATCGGGCATCTGCCTACTCGCTTGCGGGTGCTGACAGGCCTAAACGAAGATTTATCGCTCAACGCGCAGAACCATCCAGAAGTTGATGCCGCTAATCATCGCGAGGCGACGTCGGACGAAATTGTGCAGCTAGCTGAGGAAGTGGATAAGGGATTTCGCCGCGGTGCCCTAGCGGAAGGAATGGGCCTTCAGTACACACCGGGCGCGTCGCATTGGGAAATCGTGGAAATATTTCGGGTAGCAGCGAAATACAACGCGCCGGTGCATGTCCACTTGCGGTATGCAGGGTTGAAAGAGCCGGAGACAGGCGTACATGGAATTGAAGAAGTCATTGCGGCTGGGGCAGCCACCGGCGCGCCGGTGCACGTGGTACACATCACGAGCATGGGCCTGAAAAACACGCCGCAGCTGATCGCGATGGTGGCGGGAGCACAAAAGCAAGGGCTAGACGTTACTACTGAGTGTTATCCATATACGGCGAGCAGCACGAGCTTGGAATCTGCGGTCTTCGACGAGGGCTGGCAAGCGCGATATGGCATCACGTACAAAGACCTGCAATGGTCAGATACGGGCGAGCGGCTGAGTGCCGAGACCTTTGGGAAGTATCGCAAGCAGGGCGGCATTGTAGTGATCCACGAAATTCCTGCGGAAGCTGCACGAGCCGCGATCTCCAATCCCATGGTAATGGTTGCGAGCGACGGCATGCCGATCACGGGGGCGAAAATTCATCCGCGGGGGCAGGGCACATTTTCACGGGTTCTTGGGCATTACGTGCGAGAAGAGCAAGCGCTCGACTTGATGACAGCACTACGGAAGATGACGCTGTTGCCGGCGCGGCGTTTGGAGAAGCGGGCGCCGATGTTTAAAGACAAAGGACGAATTCGGGTAGGTGCGGACGCAGATGTTACCGTATTTGATCCGAACCGCGTCCTCGATAAGGCCACTTACGAAAATCCGCTGCAATATTCCGAAGGCATTCAGTTCGTGCTGGTGAACGGCGTTCCCGTCGTAAAGGACGGGAAACTTGTGGACAGAGTGTTTCCGGGCCAAGCGGCGCGCGCACCGGTTTCGCGTGAATAGCATTCACCAACAGGAGGCGCCTCTTGCTAGTTGTAGTTGATGAAATTGTTGGAAGCTTTTTTCGCGCAACGCTGTGGCGAACACTTTCCCAATTTTTCCTTTGTTGCCCGGTGCCCGGGTAGATGAGGGGCGCAGCGCTGTGATAATATTTGAAACACGCGCCCGTAGCTCAGTTGGATAGAGCGTCTGGCTACGAACCAGAAGGTCGGGAGTTCGAGTCCCCCCGGGCGCACCACTTATTCCTTCTTTCTCAATTACTTACGGACGATCGTTTCCTGCTGATCTTCGGGCGAAGACAAAACGTCATAAAAACGTAATAATTTGCCTTTGCCGTAGACTCGCTTGTTCGCTTTTTCCAGATTTTGCCGTACCTGGTCCACCATCCCCAGCTGGTAATGACGCTTGGTTTCCGGACTCGAATGACGCATCGCTCGCTGCACCACCGTATCCGGTGCGACCCAACTCAGCCGCGTGCAGAAGACGTGCCGCAGGTTGTATATCGGGAAGTGAGCTACTTCCGCGTTCCTGAGCGTAGTCTTCCAAGCACTTTTCACCGTGCCTATCGGCCGGCCCGGTTTAACTGGACTGGGAAAAAGGAATTCGCTGTTGCCCCCCTGCTCCTTCTTCCATTGCACGAGCACATCGTGCGCTAATTTAGTCAAGGGAACTGGTTCAGAAGAGCTTTCCGTCTTGGTTTGCCCGCCGAAATAGATCACTCTGTTTTCCAAGTCGATCTGATCCCAGCGAAGAGAAAAACCTTCGGTGTAGGTCCGTCCGCCGGTCTGGGCGAGCAATATGATGGCTACTCTCAGATACGGCGGGGCCTTGTCTAGAATGCGTTGTTCTTCGTCGAGAGTAAGCATGCGCTTGGCTGGCCGCTCGCGGCGCTCGTCGAAGTGTTTGACTCCCGAGGCCGGATTCTCGGGGAGGTACTTCCGGCTGACGGCGAACTCCAGCATGCATTGCAAGCACTCAAGTTCGCGATTGACGGTGGCTCCTTTGATCGTGCGGGTGGGATTCTTCTTAGAAGGCTGCTGCTTGCGGTAGTTCCGGTAATCGGTCACTAGCTTGGAATCAATATCCGCCAGGGACCGATCGCCGAAGAATTTCCGTATGTTCCTAAGAAAAACCCGGAGGTTCAACTGCGTATGTTTTGCAAGGGTCGGCACGTGTGCGGCATCAAATTCGTCACACAGTTCCTGGAAGGACATGCGGTCTCCTTGCCAGCCTACATGGAACATCTGCATGGCAATCTCACCCTCGCGCCGATCCAAAATTTTCTTGGCGAGGGCCTTGCTGGTTGTCTTGGTCGACTCGAAATGCTGCTCGCCCTTCCAGGTGTAATTCATCCACCAGAAACGCGAGTCATCTCTTCGATACAGTCCCACAACGCTCCTCTCACTTGCCGGAGTTGAGCGCCGGCCGGATTATACCGCGGGAACGGAACGGAAACCGAGCGGGACGTATTTGTTCCTGTTGGAGCTTGTCGAGTATAGAGCGCCGGTATTCGAGTCGCCCAGCAATCTTCCGGCACTCAATCCTCTCTTGGCACGCGTAGCGGTACAACGTGCTCTTCGAGATGCCAAGGTATTCCGCCGCCTCGGGATGAGTCAGCCAGGAATCCGGAGGATGAGCATCTGGAATTCGATCAGGTCGAGTAAGGACCTCAAGATCTTCGGGAAGGTGTGCATTCGCTGCTAAGTTACGAAAAAGGTCTGAAAGAATTTCGGCGTTTTCTGGCAGCAACAACACACATGCCACAAGACGCGGCCCGCCGCTATGATCACTTTCCTGTTTCGGGTGCCTCCAATCGGGGATGTCAGTTTCAAGTTCGTGCAAAAGGGTTCTTGTTGCGGAATTCATAGTTCCTCCAGCTTGCAGCGGAAAGATTTTTTCCCAAAGCCCTAAGTCCGGTCACTGCGATCCTCGATTTGTTCATCCGTTTCGACACTCGTGTCCGCGGAATTTTCCGTATGCTGAAGTTCGGCTTGAGCTTTGTTGACCGTGCGGCGAGCGTAGGATTCCGGGTGCGCTTTGTCGTAGGCGCGATACTCCGAAATCTTCCGTATGACCTCTTCCGGATCGACTCCTCGTGCGAGCGCGCGTTTGGCAAAGGCCCAGTCATGTTCCGACTGGCTGAGTGGGGCCCCAGGAGGTGAACTCCGCCTGGCGCGGTTAACGTAGTAGTGGCGAGGGGAGTTGTCCTGGGCGGCGATTGGCAGTTTGAAATCGCGAAGGTGGTAGGTTTCCGCGGATTCTCTTTGACCCTGGACGTAGAAGTCTGTCTGGTGCTTTTTGTTAGCGAAGCCCGGGAGACGCAAAACGCGAGTCGCGTCGGTGGCGGCGGGATCGCCGGCAAACTCCCCTACCATCGCATGAAGGAGAGCCTCCGCCTCTTCGAGCTTCATGCCTTCGACTTTCCAGACCACTTGGAATCTGTTCGGGGAACTTTGCAACACGTAGTTCGGTTTGGGGACATAGCTGGAGTTGTGGATGGTTTCAAGGGCTTCCCTCCCGCCTCGATCCAAATCCAAATAGACGTGCCGGATGGACGCGATGTCTTCCTTTGTGCGTGTCACAGCATCCTGACGGAGCGGGTTCATGCCGATATAGATATCTGACCCGTTCGCGTTTTTGTAGCGAAGCCAAGCCTGGAACTCCGGACTCGCGGCTTTCTGCGCGAGGGTGATGCGCTGAATGGTCTCGCCCAAGTTGCGGTTCAGCACCAGCATGGCAATGCGATCCGTGGGCTCGAAATTGTCGAGAATATATTCCGACGGGCCCGCAACAATAGAGGACAGTTCTTCTGCTGGACTCATACAAGTTCCTTGTGACGGTCGAAAATAAATCCGTAGTTGTATTCATCCCGGTCAGGATCGTAGCCAAGGATTTCCATCACTTCGGAAACGAAACGTAGGCCCGGGCGGCGGTCGAGGTGTACAACAACGTTTACGGAATCTCCAACGTTCGTCTTAATAGCGCGGTAGGGCAGGTCAACGCCGCTCTGCAAGACACAGCCCGTGAATCGGGCCAGAGCTTGCTTTGCCGAACTGGCGTGTACGGTGGAAAGGCTCCCCGAGTGTCCAGTGTTTAGAAGTTGCAGCAGATCGAAGGCTTCGCCGCCGCGTATTTCACCAAGAATGATCCGGTCGGGCCGATGCCGAAGCGAAGCCTTCAGGAGATCGCGGATCGACACGGCAGGTACACCGTTTTGTGCTTGCCGAGCCTCAAAGCGCACAAGGTTCGCTTGCACCAATTGAATCTCGGCAGTGTCCTCGATCAGCAGGACACGTTCGTCGGGAGGAATGAACCTCCCAAGCGCGTTCAGCAGGCTCGTTTTTCCACTACCGGTGCCACCACTGATTAGGACGTTGCGGCATCCGAGGACATAGTCTTCGAGCCGGTTAGCGAGATTGCGGTCGAGCGTTCCACCTTCGATAAGGTCCTGAATCTCGAAATGACGCGCATTGAATTTTCGGATGGTGAGTGTCACACCGCTCAAACTGCAGGGAGGAATGACGGCGGCCACGCGGCTGCCATCGGGCAGCCGGGAGTCGAGGATCGGTTTGGCTTCCGAGATGTCATCGCCTAATCGCCGCGCGATATTCTTGACGGCGACCATCATGGAGAGCCTCGTCCAGCCGGAGCGACTGCGCGCGCGCATCGTACTGTGGGCAGAAGAGGAAGTCAGGTTGGGCACGCTGCCACCGAAATCGGGCAGCATTCTCGAAGCCGTGCTTTATCGCGGAGAACTGCCGCGCG
>DATNMX010000075.1:0-2945 GCA_035602135.1 Candidatus Dormiibacterota bacterium | reverse complement strand
GCCAACAAATCTGTTGCCAACTGGGGTGGTAATCACATCCAATAAGGATCATCGAAGGCTCCTTTCGACCGAATTGCTTCGGTCCTCCAATCAGAAGCATACTCGGCCACCGATCGGAGCCTTCGCTCTTATCCAATCAATCCCTTGGTTTGCAAGGGTGCGCGGGTTGACGTTTCTGCTTTACGTTCACACCGTCTTCCGCACCACGTGGATTCTCGCCTGTCGGCGAGCTTCAAGAATCTTCGGCTGATACTTAGTTCGAATCTGCGCGACTACATCAAGAAGCTTATCTAGGTCCGGCAGCAATCAACTTCTCCGCCTGCGCCCGTAAATCAGACGGCTTGATGTGTCTGCTCGTCTTTGGGAGCCGCGCTCTCACGGTTGCACCCGTTTGAACGCGGTCCACAGCATCCTGAATCCCAACGTGATCGAAATTCCCAACACGAAGGCGGGCCAGCACCACATCACGCTACCGCCAATCCGTCGTTGCGAATGCCTTCAGCGATGTCTGCTATGTCTCGGATTGCGAGCGAAACAAAGCTGCATTCGATTGCGGAGAATATTGAAGCGGCTATTGAACTATTTTATTTATCAACGGCGCGTACTGCTCTTCATCACCGTCGCGCTTTTCGATGAACAAATCAACTTCGAAACCTGGAACCGCGAAACCGTTTGGCTGGGCGAAACGAAGCCCGAGAAGGTCATCGTCCTCGGTCTGGATGATTTCCTGATATTCGTTGGTGCACAGCATGTTGGTCGTGTGACCAGCGGTGAGTACCCAGCGGCCCATGCTCGCACCGCGCAAGGTTCCCAGCCAATGGGAATGCCAGGCAATTCCGCCAACGCAAACGGCAAAGCAGACACGCCGGGATTGCGTGGCCCACTCTTGAAGAACTTGGTCGGCTTCGTTCGCACTGATGTGTTTGGATTCCATTCTCACCGCCGCAACGGTTGATTCAGCCGCTTGGCCAAGCGGCTGTAGCTCGGGCCACCGCCTGCGGCGGGGGCGAGGCGAAGGCCGGCATTATACATGATTTACGTTACATCATTTCTCTTGCTATCCTTGTCCTCATTTACAAACCGAAAGACATCGTGCATCGTGTTCGGAACTACAGGCCATGAAGATAGTGGGCGTCCGACGAGCGAGGCATGACAAAATCGAAAAGCAAGTGTTCCCCTGAGGGGTCAAAGCTTCGGCGGCTGCGCCTCAAGCTGCAATTCACGCAAGAAAGACTCGCCCAGCGGGTGGGCGTCACCACGCACACGATCTGGCGCCTCGAAAATGATCCTGTGTTCAGCCCACGCCTCGAAACTCTCCGGGCGATTGCGAAAGCGCTCGGAGCTGATGTTGCCTATTTCCTGAGTTCCGGCAGTTAAAGAAGCTAACGGAATATACCAGGAGTCTTTCGCTGTGCTCCTGATCTGCCGCGTTCCGGGCGCGTACCGCATAAGGGACAGAATCTGTTGAGAAGCCAGTCGCGAGTTGCGGCAATGTAGGCTTCCTTCAATTGGCCCAGGGCGTCCTCGTATTTGACGACGAGAGCGAGCTTATGCTCCGGAAAACCGTTTGGCGAATTCATTTTCCAACCTGTCACAGACTCGAACGCTTGGCGCAGCCGCTTATCCGCCATACGGATTTGTGGGTGCGCGATGAGTTCCTCGATATCAGCCAGCGAAAGGTTAGGCCTTCGCCGAAGCCGGGTAGCAGCCACCTTCGCACCTGCGTTCTTGTTGTGTGCCATGAATGAATCCCTCGAACGTCAATTTCGCATTGACGCCATCCATAAGGCACGCAGGATTGCCCGGCAGCAATTCCCAAGTTTACGTAGGGATGTCCACGTAGGTGTGTACGTACGTAAAAGCTGGTACGCCGCTATCAGAAGCGAGTTCTTTTTTGGCGGCAGACACTCCTATGATAAATCGTGGAGCAAACGAGAAACGACGAGTGACTCGCAAAGACCTAAGAAGCCGCAGACCGCCAATTGAGCTAGGACTTAACGGGCGACGCGGCTATCGCCAGCAGGGCGTTAGGCCATGACGTTGCCAAACGGAACGGGACCTGGCGCGGTTCTGACGGGCGCGCGGCTATGTATTGAAATCCGATCTGCCATCGCATTTGGTGAAAGCGGTTAAAGGCGTAGCTCAGGGCGAAGTTGTCCTCACTCCGAAGGTATCTGAGATTGTGTTGCAAGGCTTTCTCAAGTCCGGAGGCGAATCTGAAAAGACGGAGCGTTCGCAAGCCCAGCCAACACCCCGCGAGGCTGAAATCATCCGGTTTCTAGCACAAGGGAAAGCAAATAAAGAGATTGCCGCGGCACTGAGAATTACGGTTCGGACTGTGGAGACGCATCGGGCTAAAATCATGCTCAAGCTGGGCTTTCATTCACTCGCCGAACTCGTGCAATACGCCATCCAGAATCGGATGGTCTCAACGTAAGCGCTCAACTGTAGTTCTTGATTCTTGGCCACAATTGCTGCAAGGAAATCTTCGGCTGGCGGCAGTAGTAGATGGTGAAGTGCTCGTTGGGCATGGCGTAGGGGTGACCGACCCGGCCCGCAGGTTCGATGGAGTCAAAGTATTTTTCAAGATCCTGCCGGCGGACACCCACCGCGATGAGGTTCTCGCCGGTGTAGCCTCCGGGTCCCCAGAGAAAGTAACTTTGGTGAGGGCTGATGGCTTTGGGAAGGCCATATTTAGGCCCGAATAGATCAATCGCCGCCGCGTGGCCGTAGTTAGCGCCGAAGATCGCCGTTTTTGGGCGGACATCCGCTGGAAGGGAATTGTAGATGCGGGCGACTTCAATGGTCATCTCTTCCCATCCGAACATGTCGGCATAGAACTGCGGTAGCGGCCCGAGTTCGTTTGTCTCAATGGGCGGGGGAGCGAAATGCAAGCGCTGGGAGTAACGAATGTAAGTTTCGGGGGAGAGCACCGGTATGGCCAT
>DATNMX010000074.1:0-34482 GCA_035602135.1 Candidatus Dormiibacterota bacterium | reverse complement strand
GAGGGGAAGTCGAATAAGGAGATCGCAGCACAGCTAGGAATCACCGTCAGGACCGTGGAGACACACCGCGCCACCATCATGCTAAAGCTGGGCCTCCATTCCCTGGCTGACCTTATCTACTATGCGATCCGCCAAGGCCTGCACAAGGGCGTTGAGTCTGCACAAGCTGTTAAATCCGCTTGAGAAGTTTCTCTAGTTCCGCCCTCGCCTCGATGGGCTTTACGTTCTTAGGGAGATGACGCTCCAGTGCTTCGGTCAAATCTGCTTTTCGCATGGGCTTAGATATGTAGTCATCCATTCCCGCATCGAGGCATCGTTCTCGGTCGCCTTGCGTGGCGTTCGCAGTCATGGCGATAATTGGACGGTGAACGCTTGAGCGCTCGCGCCTGCGAATCTCCCGCGTGGCCTCAAAGCCATCCATTTCCGGCATCTGACAATCCATGAAGATCGCGTCGTAGGGGAGGAGATCGACCATCTCGACCGCCTCCCGGCCATTGGCGGCGACATCCACGCGGCAGCCCAGCTTTTCCAGCATCCGAGCCGCAACCAACTGATTGACGGCGTTGTCTTCGACGATCAGAACACGCGCGCGGGAAATCGGCTGGGCGGGCTCGCCCGGGAAAATCGTCGCTTGGCCCTCTGCCACGGAATGACGAGTGACGAACTGCGCCGATGGGGCGCGCTTCTGGTTGCCCCACATCGTGACAAGAACGTTGCGGAGCTGGGATTCACACGATGGTTTGGTGAGGTAGGCTGAAAAACCGGCCTCCTTCATGCGGACGGCGTCGCCTCTGACTCCGTTGGAGGTAAGCAGCACCAACACTGTGTTCTTCAGCTTCGCGTCGGCCTTGATCGTGCGGGCGAGCTCCTCTCCATCCATGGTGGGCATTTGCTGGTCAAGAATCGCGATGTGGTAAGGGTCGCCGGCGGACTGCGCAGCACGCAATCGTTTCAGAGCATCTGCGGCGGAGCTGCTCGAATCGTTGCGCAGACCCCAGCTATTGAGTTGTTCGCGGAGAACAAAAAGATTCGTCGGGTTATCGTCCACGCTCAGCACGCGGACGCCGGTCATATCCATATCGATCGGCGCGGTGTCCGTCGGGGTGAGATCCACGGGAAGGAGCAGAGTGAACCAGAATCGGGAGCCCTCCCCGACTTCGCTCTCGACACCCATTCTGCCGCCCATGAGCTCCACCAACTGCTTTGAAATCGACAGTCCCAAGCCCGTACCGCCGTACTTACGCGTCGTGGAAGAGTCGACCTGTGTAAAGTGTTCGAAGACGTTGCCCAGCTTGCCAGCAGGAATGCCGATGCCGGTGTCCGCTACCGAAAAAAGAAGGCGGGCCTGCTCGCCGGTCCGTTCTTCGCATTCCACGCTGAGGTAAACGTGTCCCTTGGTCGTGAACTTGAAGGCGTTGCCGGAGAGATTGATGAGAATCTGCCGGATGCGGCCCGGGTCACCGACGACGCGAGAAGGCGTCTCGGGTGAAAAGCGCACAATGAGGTCGAGCCCCTTCTCGCTCGCTTTCGGGGCCATGAGTTCGGCCACCTCTTCGACGGCCAGCCGGAGGTCGAAGGGGATGGGCTCCACGGTCATTTTACCCGCTTCGATCTTCGAGAAGTCGAGGATGTCGTTGATGATCGAGAGCAACGCATCGGCGGAATAACGCACGGTCTCGGCGTATTCGCGTTGTTCGGTGTTGAGAGCGGTATCGAGAAGAAGTCCGGTCATGCCGATTACGCCGTTCATCGGTGTGCGGATCTCGTGGCTCATCACGGCCAGGAACTCACCTTTTGCGGTGTTGGCCGCTTCCGCGGTTTCCTTGGCTTTGTGAAGCTCGCGGCGAGACTGTTCGAGTGCCTCCAACATGCCGTTCATCGCCGCGCCGAGGCCGGCAATTTCGTCGCGCCCTTCCTGGGGAACTCGCTTGGAGAGGTCGCCGCTGGCGCCAATGGCGGCCACGCTGGCGCTCAGCCGGATGACCCGCGACTGCACCAAAGTTTCCATCAGTAGCATGGTCACGAGACCGAACACGAATCCCGCTATCAGCAACGACACCAGGAAATGAAACAGGTTCGCTTTTCCCTGCTGCATTATTTTTCTGGGCATCACGACCCGCAGAATCAGATCGTTTTTTCCATAGATATCTTCAATCAATGCATATCCGGCGACATCCTTGGAATTGAGCGGGCGCAGCAAGGTAGGCGAGGACGTGGTGAGCGCGGCGCGCGCGGATTCAACGTCGCTCGGCAACCCGGTGGCATCGAGGCGGTGCACGGTCAACGAGAGGTGGGAGATGCCGGCGAGGCGCGCGATTTCCGTGGCATCCAGACTGCGTCCCATCACGAACGTGCCGCGAATCGGGCCCCGGCTTTTGCTATCGAGAATGGGCTGCGAATCAATCAACACCGCGCCGGAGGTAAGCAGCACGATTCCCAGCACTTTGCTCCCGGGATGGGCGTGGCGCATGAGCAGCGAGCCGGGTGCAAGATGCGCCTGGAGACCTTGCGGCATTTCCCTCTCTTTTTTGGCTACAGGGTCATAGGCCTTGGCAAACACCTGTCGGCCATGGGGATCGAAGATCATGACGAAGTCAATGCGCAAACGCGGAAACCACTCATCGGGGAATTCGCTGGTCGGAAGGTTGGGATTCTTGCCTTCAAGGAATGCGCAGGTATCGTCCCAGGCGGCGTAATCACTGGCGGTGTGGTCGAGTGTGGAAAGGTCGTCGGCCCAAACAGCAGTGGCGCGTGCGAGGTTCTGGCGCGTGTCATCCGCTTCGAGGGCTGCAAAACTGCGCATCATAGAAACCCGCGCCACCGAATAGAGGATTGCGACCAGGCTCGCCAGGGATAGCGCGACGCTGAGTAGCGTTCTTGTGCGCAATTTCATCGGTTAATTAATCCTTTGCGTGCTTGCTCCGGCTGTGACGGCCAGATCAGGTGATTTCCACCAAGCGCTCACATCCTCATACTTCGCCAAGCGGCCGTATACGAAACGAGAGCTACGCAAGGGAAGGTCACGGCAACGCTTGCGAAGAGTTCACAGTTTCTTTTGAACTATCTGAAAAAGCTAGAAATCCAAAAGAGGGATGCCAAGTTAAGTTATAGTCAAAATTTGGTAATCGTGGCCGATCATGTGTGGCAAGTATGACGCTCTTGATACTACCCGGGTTGGAGGACACCATGCCCCTTGCCGGTGTTTCTCACGCGTCTGGCGATGTCCCAACTAGACGCGCGAGGCAAATATTTGCAAACTCTTGGTGAGCAGACGCAGTCTATGCCGGAAAATTCGCGGCAACATAACGTTGATTTTTTCCCCGGATATCCCATCGCAGACGTCCTGCCGCAGTGAACGCCTGCGTATCTTTTTGCTGGCATCCACTTGTGTGGACAGATCGAGCAGCCTTGGGCGTACTTTTAATTTACAGTTAGCTCATGGTTCGTTCATGCGGATGTTACTTTGAGTTGGTCTACTCCCTCACGAGTTAGGCTTTAGCGAAGAGTTTTGCTGAATAAATTCTCGCCCGCGATCTCAGGAAGCAGTTTTCCGTTGACGTGTCCACGAGCTGGTATCCCAACCTAGCTCCTTCTCACGTGAGAGACCACGAAGTACACCAAGAGAGGTAACGTAATATGACGACGTACAACCTTAGACTACGAACGCTTCTTTGTATCTGCTTTCTCGCCTTCGCCGCGGTGAGTGTGCGCCCTCAATCCACCCAAAGTACGATCCTTGGAACGGTCAGAGACACCAGCGGAGGCGCCGTCGTGTCCGCACAAGTAAAACTGACGAACATCGAAGAAGGCGTCTCGCGTACTTTCTCTACAACCGATCTCGGCGCGTATCTAGCCCCGGACCTCAACCCGCAAACGCTCTGGGTCGATCCAAACGTCGTCGGCATTGACTTGGGCATCACCTTCTTGAGTGCCGAAAACCTGCGCTCCGGCCGTGTCTGGCGGTGGTTCAGTCGCTCGCCCGAAGTCAGGCGTGGCACGGAGCAAGTGTTTCAGCCGAGCTGAACACCTCAGAGCGGTCCGGACGAGAGCTCAATCCATAACGCCCGACGAAGAACTTCGAAATTGGGCCCGGCTGTGACAATATCCTCTGCTACTGAAAGAGGCCCTAAATGACCGCACGAAGGAAGAACATGAGCGCCAAAGAGAACTCAAAAAGCTGCACGAGACTCTACTGATATTTTGGGACTGCACCTAAGAACCTAGAATTTGTAGTTTTGCGAACCGGTAGTATCCCCAGGGCGGTATAAGAGGGTTGAGAACGTGAGCGTAATTGTCAATGAGGATCATCCGGCCGAAATTAAGACACGGAGGAGAGTATATGCGCCGACCACTGTTCGTTATGGTAGTGCTGGTTCTTGCCACGCGCGCGACATGGGGACAAACCTCGCCCCCGCCCGATCAAACAGAGCAGGTGAAGTTACTGCTCGAACGGGTCCAGGAACTAGAGAAACGTGTTTCTGAGCTGGAGAGCAAGCAGGGAGCTCCACCAATTTCTTCGCTCTCCGCTGCGAACATATCCGCTTCGCAAAATCCAGAATCGCGTGAAGCTGCTGCCCCTTCCGCGCAAGTCCATCAACATGAAGCGCGGGACGAACAGGCGGCCGTCCAGCAGATGGAAACTCACTACCCGTCTCTTCAGATCCGCGGCTTTGGCGACGTGGACTTTTCCGCGACGGACGAGAAAGGAACCAGGAGTGGTTTCAGTCTTGGGCAGCTCGACCTGCACCTTGCTTCGGCGCTGTCTCATAAGGTCAGCTACTTCGGCGAGATAACTTTCAACGCGCGCCCGACTGGATACACAGTTGAAGTAGAACGGTCCATCATCAGATATGACTACAATGATTATTTCAAGCTATCCTTTGGTCGATATCACACGCCCATCGGGTATTGGAATACTGCCTTCCATCACGGAGTGTGGCTGGAGACCACCATCGACCGGCCACAGATGGTAAAGGTGGGCGGGTCTTTCACTCCAATCCACTTCGTTGGATTTCTCGCGGAAGGGAACATTCCTTCCGGAGGAGCCGGGTTAAGCTATAACTTCGGCGTCGGCAATGGCCGAGGAGAAATCATTAGCCGGCCCGGCGATGCAAGCGACAACAACAACAATCGGGCTTGGGTGGCAAACATTTACTCGCGGCCCGCCAAACTTTACGGCTTGGAGCTCGGCGCTTCGGTGTACCGAGATAAGATCACTCTGGCAGGTGGCCAAGACTATCGCGAATGGATAACGGCAGCCTATCTGATCTGGACAAAGGGAAGCCCGGAATTCCTTACGGAATTTGAAAACGTCAACCATCGCAACATTCTTACGGGCAAAGTTGCCAACAGCGATGCGTTTTACGTCCAGTTTGCATATCGGCTCCCTTGGTTCGAAAGAACCCTGAAACCATACTACCGCTTCGAATATACTCACATGCCTTTCAGCGAAGAGGTCTTCAAACATCAAGACCAGGTGGAGTCGATCTTGGGTCTAAGGTATGACATTTCGAGCTACGCAGCTTTTAAGGGTGAATATCGGAATACGAGGGCCCAGCCGGGAAATCTGGGTCAACCGGCGCAACCTGTGGTGAATGGTTTATTTCTCCAAACTGCATTTACTTTCTGAGTGAGCCACGCGATGAGTTCTACGAACAAACGCGCTGTGACAATCCTCTGCGTACTGATCTTGCTGTCTCAGGCCCTCCAGCACCCTTCAGCGGCCCAGACATCTCACGGAGCCGATATCGCTGTCGTGGTTCATCCAGATACTCCCATTAGTGATCTCAGCCTCTCCGAAGTGCGCAAAGTCCTTCTCGGTGAGCGGCAGTATTGGAACTCGAAACTCCCGGTGGTATTGCTTATTCGTGCTCCTTTAGCCAGGGAGCGTGATGTTGTTTTGCGTGTGATTTATCAGATGACAGAAGCTCAGTTCAAACAATACTGGGTGGCCAAAATTTTTCGCGCAGAGGCAGCTTCACCGCCGAAGATTGTTTACTCGAACGATATGCAACATGAGCTAGTCGCTGCCTTGCCAGGCGCCATCGCTTTTGTGGATGCACGAAATGTGGGTGCCGGATTGAAAGTGCTCCGCGTCGATGGTCACCTGCCCGGCGAGCGAGATTACCCGCTGCGATAGGCGGTAGCCTTTTACATGTTCTTAAGGGAGTTTCAAGCGGCTGAGCAAATCGCGGAATCGCCGTTCCGAGTGAAGGCCTTCAAAGACCGGGTCGACTGCCACGGAGACAATTCTGCTGTCGTGTTCCTCGTAAGCCTTTTCCAGCCAGTTGAACGCCTTGTCCCGCTCGCCTATACGCGCATTTATCGCGGCGATGTTGTATGAGGAGACATAACCGTGCTTGGCGAGTTCGGTCAATCCAGCCAGCCAACTCTGCTGCACTCCCTTGTAGCCTGACTTGGAAAAATCCTCTCCAATGGAAGCGGCCAGTTCCGGACTTCCGGACAGGGACAGGAATTTTTCTCTCTCGGCCACCGCCTCTTTGTACTTACCCATACGGGCGTAGACCTCCTCGAGTGTTCGCCGCGCCGGTGCAAACTTTGGCTCGATTTCGAGCACCTTTCGCAACTGCTCGGCTGCCTGATCGTTCTGACCGCCAAGATAGAACTGCCATCCCAATTCGCTATTGATGATGAGCGAGAGCGGATCCAACGTTTGGGCCCTTTTCGTTTCGCGCAAACCTTCCTGCAAGCGGGTCATGTTCGCCAAATAATTCCCGTACCAGAGATGTGCCGTTGCTGAGTTGGGGTTGAGGTCGATGGCGCGCTTGAATTCTTTTTCGGCACCCGCCCAGTCCCACTCGTAGTGCTCTTTGACGAGCCCTAAGGATGTGTGCGCTTCGGCAAGCGTGTCGTCAATTTCCAGGGCCTGCATTGCAGCAGCTTTGGCCTTGGGCCAGGCTTCCGATGGTGGAAGGTAGCTAGTGTCCCCTAAGAGGCTGTAGGTGTCTGCTAGGCCGGCGTACGACAATGCGTAGCGCGGATCTTTTTGGACGGCCTCGGTGAAGTAGTCCGCTGCTCTTTTGAAATCCGCCTCTGTCCACTTGTTCCAATAAAACAGGCCTTGCAGATAGAGCTGATAGGCCTCGGCGTTCTCGGTGGGTTGTTTCGAGTGCCATTTTCCCCCTTCATCCGCAAGTCTCGGACGCAATTGGCCATAGATATCTGTTGCAATCTCTTCCTGCACGGAAACCAGATCGGAAATCCTGCGGTTGTACTGCGCACCCCAAATCTGCCTGTTGCCTTGCACGTCCTCGAGATCGACACTGATCAACAGCTGGTCACCAGACTGGATGAGTCTGCCAGTGAGAATTGCGCGGACACCCAGTTCCCGGCCCACCCGTTGCGGGTCCGTGGCTTGGTCTTTATAGCGGAAAACGGTGTTCCGCGACATCACCGTGAGGTTCGGCAACTGGGAGAAGCTGTTGATCAGGCTTTCGGTGATTCCATCGCTGAGATATTCCGTCTTTACATCCTTGCTCACATTGGTGAACGGCAATACCGCAATCGAATCGATGCGGTTAGTGCCCGCTGTGCCGAGCAGCCGCCCGCGCAGATTGCCCAGGTTAAGTCCGAACACAAGCAAAAGTGCGGTGAGAGCTCCAGCCCACACAAAGTGTGGCCAATTCCGCCGGAGAGTCGGCCGGGATGCAATTCCTTGGGTAATCGTAAACGTGCGGGCTGAATCTGTATCGCGCTTCAGACGCTGCAAGTCTGCCCGCAGATCCGAAGCGGTCTGGTAACGCAGGTCCTGATCCTTCTCCAGCGCTTTGTTGATAATTTGCTCCAGTTGTGGGGGCACCGCGGGGTTCAGCCGCACCGGCGGCGTCGGAGTGCGATTAAGTATGGCTTCAAAGACTACCCCAGACGTGTTTCCGGCAAATGCTTGCTGTCCAGTAACCATCTCGTACAGCACAATCCCTAGGGAAAACAAGTCAGTGCGCCCGTCGAGTTCTTCTCCGCGCACTTGCTCGGGAGACATATAGGAGACGGTACCCAGGGCTACACCGGTACTCGTGAGATGTTCGCCGTCGGTTGTTGTGATAGCCGTTGATGACCGATGCTCTGGCGAGGTCGTGCTTCGCCGTGCCGGCAGCAGCTTCGCAAGTCCGAAATCTAGCAGCTTTACTTGACCGCGATCGGTAACAAAAATGTTCGCCGGCTTGATGTCTCGGTGAATGATTGCCTTTGCGTGGGCGGCATCGAGCGCGTCTGCTATCTGGTAGCCATAGTCGGGCACTTGTTCGAGATCCATTGGCTTGGCGGAAATACGATGCTTAAGGGTTTGCCCCTCCATGAATTCCATGACAATAAAGTTCTGCCCTTCGTATTCATCTACGTCGTAAATTGTGCAGATATGAGGATGGTTCAAAGAGGAGGCAGCTCGCGCCTCGCGTTGAAAGCGCTCGACCGCCTGGTGATCCTGGGAAATTTGTTCTGGGAGAAACTTTAGGGCGACGTGGCGGCCAAGTCTAATGTCTTCAGCCTTGTAGACCACTCCCATGCCGCCGCCTCCCAAGATTTCCAGAATCCGATAATGGGAAACGATCCGCCCGATCATGGGATGGAGTCAGCCTTGGTCATCTTAGGGTGCAGCAGCACGCAAGTCAACGCAACACACAACGCTTGCCGCTAGAGATAGACACAGCCCGCGATGCGGTCGGCCTGCTGCCGCAAACTGCAGAAGATAAAGTAACGTTGATCGTGGCTATTCTGCTTGCCCCCGACGTATGACAAATTCCGGGCGTTTTTTCGACAGAAAATGTACGATTCCCACTCGGCCCATCGCGATACCAACCTCGCGCCACATTCGTATTCGAAGCAGACGAGACGCCGGGAGCTAAGCTGGGTCCAAGGACATCGCCGATCGAATCGAAACGAAAATGCACGAGCGCCGCAATCCTTCCGATTTCTGGCAATCCGAGGGGATCAGTCAGGCTTGGCGGTTCGGGGAAGCGGAAAATGTTGCGCGCGCGGAACCTGTCGGTCCCGGCGAATTGTTTCTGTTCACTCCGAACCCGCCCTTGACTGGTTCGATGATCGACCTACTTTTTCATGTCGAGACCGGGCGGACAGAGATTCGCGCCCGGGCTACGGTCTGCCACGCAACACCTGGCACAGGCAGGGGCGTGCAGGTCATTAATATGCGACACGAAGACCGTTCGCGGGTTGCGGATCTTCTAAAATTACAGGTGCCACCTGTAGAAAATGGCGCGAACAACCGAATCTCACCCTCGCTCAGCTGGTTCGTATCGAAACTGCACACGCCCGGCTCTCGCGAAATTAATGGTGCTCATTCCTTATTCTCTCTATTGAATAGGATCTGTGTGGGTCGGAGGACCGGCACTCTGCGGATCGCGCTTGGTCGTGTCGAGAAGGAACTGCGTTTCCATTCCGGGCAAGTGATCTTTGCCCGCAGCAATGCTGATGGAGATAGCCTGGGACAAATGATGTTGCTGGCGGGGGCATTGTCCGAATCTCAATTGAGGGCCGCCTCCGAACGTGTTCGAGCTGGCCAACGATTTGGCGACAGCCTGGTCACCATGGGTATCTGCGGGTTAGCCGAACTCGAGGAATGGCGGCGCAAGCAAGTGACGAAGATTATTGTCTCCATGCTTATACCGCTGGCGAATATTATTTTTTCAGTCCCTTTGATCGCGATAGCGTTTCAGAGATTGCCGTCGAGGTCCCACTCGAACCACTGCTGCTTGCTGCTGTACGCAGCGCAGATAATTTGCCATTAGACCGTCTAGCCAAAGATCCCGGTCTATGGGTTAACGCGGCGTCTGACCCAGCATTCCGCTCTGAAGCGCTTGAACTAAATGAAGCGGAGCGGTGCGTGTTGGCCATAATCTGCCGTCCCATGCCCGTTACTGACATCAGGCGCACGACCGATGGCTCCGACTCAACAGCAGCGCGCGCTTTGTACGCGCTGCTAGTACTCGGCATGATCGTTCCAGTTGTTGCTGATGCGAAGCCTGTACGGAGAGCTGTGCCTAAAACGGTTGCTGTAAGATCCGGCTTCGTCGCCCGGGGCAAGTCTCGCGACCCGCGAAGTTTGGAATCGGAGTTCATGCAGTTGCTCGCACTCAACAAGACACGGAGAAACAAAAGATAGACTGCGCCAATATCATTAAAATGGGCGGAATGGATAACATCCCAGCGACCTTCTCTCTGCCAAAGCTCGACGACACATCACTCCAACATATCTGCGGTAGCCTGCGGTTTGAGAATTTGCGGGGCGTACTAGTAGTTCCCAACAGGTTTAGATTAAGGATCTTTTCAGATGTAAGTAATTGAATTGATAAGAATATTACGCCCAATAAATATTGCGATGTCGCCGATCTAAATTTTGCACTTGCCTAAATAGGAGCAATGCGACGAGTATTTAGTCGCTTATCACCCCGATGTGATCTGCTTAAATCAGCCCGCGAGAAAGCCCCCGGTCCCCGCGACAGTCATACTGGCCACATCTAAGTGGCAAAGGCGAAGCCTTGAACGCACTCTCAACAGAAGTTAAAAGCGAGACAGCCTCGGCAGTTCATCGCCAATGGTTTGCTGTTTATACTTGCTCCTGTCAGGAGAAGCGAGTCGCCTTGCACCTCGTCACTCGTGAAATCGAATACTTCCTACCCTTGAGTCGGAACCAGCGCCGGTGGAAAAATGGCTGCACAATGATCTGTGAGCAGCCTTTGTTCCCTGGCTATCTCTTTGTCAAAATTCTGCGCTCAGACCGCTTGCGGGTCTTGGAATTGCCTGGCGTGCATTCCATCGTCGGAACAGGACGAGAGCCAATTCCACTCGCGACTTTGGAAATCGAAACTCTTCGCCAAGGTATTGACTTGTTGAACGCGGAGCCTTGTTCCTATCTGAACGTCGGGGAGAAGGCAAGAGTCACAGGTGGCCCGCTGAAAGGCATGACCGGAATCATCGTTCGCAAGAAGAATGGGCTCCGACTGGTCCTCAGCCTGGATCTGATAATGAAGAGCGTTTCGGTGGACGTCGACGCGCTAGATTTAGAAGCGGTTGGTCCTTCCGCTTCAGCATACAGTCACATGTCAATTTCGCAAGCATCGAGAGTTAGTTCGTCAGTCGTCGACCCAGGATTTTGTTAGGAACCTAACCGACCGAAGTCGCTCTTGACCGTCCCTGGCTGTATCGCCACCGAACTGCGATTCGCAAGGCCCATAGCTATGATTTCCAACAAATGGCGAATTATGAAGCACTCAGCAAAGCTGTACGATATGTGCGCTTTCATAGTAGCTTTTGTGTTTGCGACCTTCGTCCTCAGATCCTCCCCAACCGGCATGTCCCTCTCCGAATTCATGGCCGTCCGGATCAAGCTCGGGAACTGCCTACTGTCCGCTTTATTTCTCGTTGCCTTGCACAATCTGTTCGTTCTCTGCGGCCTCTATGTTTCGAAAAGGCTCACCAGTCGCTCCGCCGAAATCTATGGGATATACAAAGCAACTTTACTGGCTTCGGCATTCCTTTTTCTCACGGCGAAGGCGCTGCATATGCAGATGATCTCGATCCCTTTTGTCTTGATCCTGTGGATCGTTTGCACCTGGGCCATGGTTTCCGGACGACTGGCAGCCCGCTCGCTTCTTCTGACCTTACGCCGTCGCGGCCATAACCGCCGGTTTCTTCTCATTGTCGGCACCAACGAACGGGCGATCGAGTTTGCGGAATGGATACGCATGCGCCTTGAGCTTGGTTACCACATTGTGGGCTTTGTGGATGATGATTGGGTCGGGCTCCAGAAGTTCGACGCAACCGGTCACACGCGCTGCTGTTCTTTTTCAGGTCTCGCTGATTTTCTTAGGCATAACGTAGTGGACGAAGCAGCCATTTATCTGCCGTTGCGTTCCTACTACGAGCACGCTGCTCAACTCGTCTCGCTCTGCGAACAGCACGGTATTGTTATTCGAGCCGATTCTCAAATTTTCAAATTGAGGAAGCAAAACTCCTCAGCCTTGGAGCTGGATGAAAATTCGCAGGTCGTGGCCGTTATAAGGTCCACCAAAGCGTGGCCCGCCCTAATCAAGCGATTCATCGACTGCTTCGTCTCTGTGATAGCCCTGATACTTCTGGCTCCTCTGTTTCTCGTAGTAAGCCTCCTTGTCAAATTCACTTCAGAGGGCCCCGTATTGTTCCGACAAACGAGAGTAGGTTTGAATAAAAGGATGTTCAGCATCTACAAGTTCAGAAGCATGGTCACTGATGCCGAAAAGGTGCAAGACCAGCTTCTTTCTATGAACGATATGACTGGTCCGGTATTCAAGATTAAGGATGATCCAAGGGTGACAGCACTCGGTCGAATATTGCGGAAGACTAGCATCGATGAGCTGCCTCAGCTGTTCAATGTCTTAAAAGGTGAAATGAGTCTGGTAGGACCCCGTGCGATGTCCTTGCGCGATTATAAACTGTTCGACCAGGACTGGCACCGGCGGCGTTTCAGTGTCAAACCTGGCATTACGTGTCTTTGGCAAGTTCATGGACGCAGCTCCATTCCTTTCGAGAAGTGGATGGAGCTCGATCTTCAATACATCGACAAGTGGTCGTTGTGGCTCGATCTAAAGATTCTTGCCCAGACTGTACCCGCTGTACTGCGGGGCACTGGAGCCGCATAACTTGTCTAGAAGCAAATACTTTTCCGTTAGCGCAGCGGTGCCATTTGTTTGTGATAACTGCGAGGGTCAATCCATATGATCGACAATTCTCGGAGTATTATTAAACACGTACATCATGAACTTTCGGTGGACGTACCGCCAGCGATGGAACGCAGGGCGTTCTCCCCACCACAGCAACTATCTCTAGCTGACCTCTGGCGCATGGTCGCCAGGCGCAAGACGTCGATTCTCATATTTGCAGCGATTGTGTTTGGCCTGGTGACTGCGTACACATTCCTGAAGACCCCAGTGTACGAGGGGCTTGCGCGGTTACAGATTGATCCCACTCGTTCTTCCAGTCTTGGATTGGATGACAGCGATAAGTCTGCACCAATGGAAGTTGATAGCCGTGTGAAAACGGAGATGGAGATCATTCACAGCAATACGGTGGCGAGGCAGGTGATCAATTCACTAAAACTCTATGCGAATTCACACTTCGCCGGAGCGGATGTAGTAAGCGCGGACATCAATGACATATCTCAAATGACACCATCGAGGCGGCAGCGGTTGCTGGCCAGGTTCGAGGATCACTTGATAGTTAAAGTAGTGCCCAGTAGTGAAGTTATCGAAATCCGGTTCCGAAGCTCCGACCCCGTCCTAGCTACGGACACCGCTAACGCAATAATCGACGAATACGTGAAACGCAACTTTCTAGCTCGCGTTGCTGGCAGTGCTCAGGTATCGCAGTGGCTTTCGAGACAACTGGAAGAAATAAGGACCAGCACCACTGAGGCGCAGCAAAAATTGGCCGTCTTCCAGAGGGATAACAATCTCCTGGGGGCAGACGAAAGCGACAACATCGTCACGGATCGATTGAAACAACTAAACGAAGAGCTGACCCAAGTCGAAGCAGACCGAATTGTGAAGGAAGGACGCTACCGGCTGGCAGTTTCGGGTAATCCGGAGCTGATCGATTCGACGCTCTCGAATACCACGCTGCAAACACTCCGAACGCAACATGCTGATCTCGAAGCTCAATATTCGCAACTGAGTTCTAAATACGGTAACCGCTATCCCAAGCTTCGGGAAATACAGTCACAATTGTCGCAATTGAACGCAGGAATTAAGACTGAAGGCAGAAATATCGAAACTCGATTGGGAAACGAGTTTAACTCAGCCGCAAGAGCCGAAAACATGATCCGCGGCGATTTCGAGAAACAAAAGCAGAAAGCCTACAAACTCAACGAACATGTAGCCCAGTATGCCATCTTGAAGCATGAGGTTGAATCCGGCCAGCGACTTTACGACACGCTTCAATTGAAACTGAAGTCAGCAGGGATTGCTTCGGGTCTCACTTCTTCATATGTCAATGTGATTGACCGTGCTCAGGTTTCCGACAAACCCGTCGAACCGAAGAAAGCCCTTTATCTAGCTCTGGGATTGGGAGGCGGGCTATTTGGCGGCCTTCTCTTAGGATTGATACGTGATGCATCCGATGATACGGTCCGAACATCGGAGGAACTCGAAGCCGTTACTGCAGTTCCAGAGTTGGCTTCGGTTCCTTTCGTCGCTGCTCTTGCCAATAAAGATAAGAAGGAGGCGAAACGTCCTCGCCCCCTCCTTTCGCTTCGTTCAGCGTTTAATCCCATAGCGCTCCGGGAACCAAATTCTCCCGGAGGTGAAGCGTATCGAGCTCTTTGCAGCGCTATTTTGCTTTCGTCGCCAGGAAATTGCCCACAGATGCTGGTTGTCACAAGTGCGACTCCCGGAGAAGGCAAGTCCACGGTCAGTTGCAACCTGGCAATGACCTTGGCCCAACGCGGAAGGAATGTCCTCCTGGTTGATGCCGACCTAAGATGTTCCTCTATCCATTCGCAACTTGGGGTGAAATCTGGCCTGAGCACTATGTGCGCGGCTGGAGAAGCGGATCATCGGCGCTTCCAACCGATTGACGCTCTGCCGAACTTGCATGTAGTTCCCGCAGGGATTCGGCCGACAGATCCCACGGGTGTGTTGGACTCTGTCCCAATGCAAGAATTAATGACCGCCTGGCGCAAAGACTATGACCACATCATTATTGATACTCCGCCCATTTTGCCGTTTGCCGACGCACTCGTTCTCGCAGCGCGGGCGGACGGCGTTATTCTTGTGGCCCGATCCGGGATTTCTCGCTCAAAGGCTCTACTGCGGGCGCGAGTCGTACTCCTACGTTCAGGTGTTCACATCCTGGGAGTCGTGTTAAACGCTGTTAGGAAGCCGGAGTATTACTACGCTCAGCCAGAGGGTTACCGACAACTGTCTGAGAGAGACTATCAGGAAATTCCGAGGCAATAGGAGGTAATCTATAAATGAAAATAAACATCGCGCGATACTGGCTTCTGTCCCTCGTTTTCGCAAACGTGATGGCTACGGCACCCGTCGCGCAGACCATGGCCTTGGTAAGCTCGAGTCCTGATGCACAGACTCGGTTACCAAATGCAGCAACGCATCCGCTACAAATAGCGGCCGGAGACCTTCTTGATGTAAACGTGTTTGATACCCCCGAGCTTTCCGCCAAGCTTCGCGTGGACGAACGCGACTCGATTACGTTGCCTCTAGCTGGTGACCTTCAGGTGTCGGGCATGACCGCCGAGCAAGCCGGACATGCAATAGAGACGAAATTGCTCGCGACCGAAATTCTTAAAGACCCGCACGTAATGGTCACTGTGATCGAGTACGCAACGCAAGGAGTGACGGTCTTGGGAGAAGTAAAAAATCCAGGTGTCTATCCGCTTCTCGGAGCGCATGGGGTTCTCGACCTAATTTCCGCCGCCGGTGGCCTGACTCCAACCGCTGGCAAAGCTGTTGCAATTACGCATCGTGGAGAATCCGATAAGCCTGTCGTCGTCAAAATAGAAACCAAGCCGGCTAGCACGGCCGCATTCAACATTGATGTGCGACCTGGCGACACCATTATGGTTTCGCACGCCGGCATTGTGTATGTCGTCGGAGACGTGGCTAAGCCTGGCGGATTTCTGATTGAAAACAATGATCGGCTGACGGTGTTGCAAGCCATCGCCCTCGCGCAGGGAACGAACCGCACCGCCTCTCTGAATCATGCCAAGCTCATTCGAAAAACGGACACGGGGCGAGAAGAGATACCGGTGCCTCTAAAGAAGATTCTGGCAAACAACGCTACTGACCAGATGCTCGCCGATGGAGATATTCTCTTCATTCCAGGCAGTGCTGCGAAAAATGCACTGCGCGCTATGGAAACCGTCTTGCCGTCCGTCGCTAGCGCCGCTATTTACCGCGTTCCATTAAAGTAAGTGAATAAGCGAGTTTCTCTAAAATTCCTACGCCGCGGAACGCACGCCCCAGGATAGCTTCATCGAAAAGTGTCAGTCTGGCTCGGGTGTTGTTTGCGAATCTCGGAAGCAGAGCGAACTGCTGTTGGAATTTGCTCCTTCGTCTTACGGTTGGCTCCCAAAGCCTTCCATAGTTTCCACCGCGCGCCTGCTTCTTTGGCGCACAATTTCCGCTATCTAGGATCATGACATTGAAGCTGTTTTCAAGAATGCAACTCTCTGTTTTTTTTCGGCACGCTTTGGTCCAAAATGCGCTGTCTCTCTATGGCGTCCAGATTGCCAGCTACCTTGTTCCACTTGTCACGATCCCTTATCTGGCTAGGGTTTTAGGCGCCACTGGTTGGGGGCTTGTGGCTTTCGCACAGGCCTTCGGCGCTTGGGTGGCTCTCGTAGGAGAGTATGGATTCTCGCTGTCGGCAACGCGCGAAGTGGCGCGACACCGCGACAACCGCGACAAACTAACCCACATCCTCGCGGGCGTGCTCGGTGCCAAACTATTGTTAGCCACAGTTTCCATTATCTTCGCTATTGCCGCTCGGTGGTGGGTTCCCATATTTCGCGAGCACCCCGCCCTCCTATGGGCCGGCATGTCCTGGGCGCTCGCTCAGGTCTTCAGTATGATGTGGTACTTCCAGGGCATTGAGCGCATGCGGCTCTTGGCCTCGCTTGATATTTCAGCCAAGGCCTTGGCTACGACGGCAATTTTTCTTCTGGTGCGGAGACCCGGTGATGCATGGCGAGTCCTAGCGATACAAGGTTGCGGATTCTGGATGTCTTCAGCAATCTCTTTAGTGCTAGTTTATCGTCAACTGCCGTTTCGCATCCCAACCTTGGCGTCCGTCCGGGAAGCGCTGCGCATGGGTTGGAGCATGTTTCTGTTTCGGGGGTCAGTGAGCCTGTATACCACCGGAAATGCGTTCATCCTGGGACTTTTTGTTTCGCCTCAGTTTGTTGGTTACTACGCGGGCGCGGAAAAGATCAGCCGAGCTTTTCTGGGGCTTCTCAATCCCATTAGTCAAACTCTATATCCACGTTTAAGCCATCTGGCCTACCATGCTCAAAATCGCGCCGCACACCTGGCGCGGATCAGTATTACCGTCATGGGCGTTGGAGGCGCGGTCATTGGTCTCTTCGTTTTTTGGCTAGCACCTCTGCTCGTACGCTTGATTTTGGGCAACGGCTTTGAGCCCTCTGTGGCTGTCTTGCGTGTTCTCTCTTTGTTAGTGCCCTTGGTCGCATTCGGGAACGTCTTCGGAATCCAATGGATGCTACCTCTGGGGTTGGATCGTGCATTCAACCGGATTATTTTGTTCGCCGGACTCATCAACTTATCTCTCGCTCTAATTCTTGCTCCCCTCCACACGGACCTTGGAATGGCCTGGGCCGTTGTCATCGCGGAGACCTTTGTCAGCGGCAGCATGTACTTGTTGTTACGTGCTCAAAAGCTGGACCCCTTGAGTATGCCGACCGGTGAAGGAGAGATCGCGTGAGCTCGGTTGTAATCTTTCTGCTGGCGCTTATCGATACTTTCCTTGTTCAGACGACGAATACCTCAGCTGTTGACCCAATTTCCTGTGGATTTCGATCTTTACTATGACGAGCAATCACGTCGTTTTACGCGAATTTAGTACTCAACCGCCCGCGGCCATTGGGAAGGACCTACTCAGTCTGGGTGACGTTTTTTGTTTCGTGGTGCCGCTTCTCCAAGTCATGGAGATTCAAATGGCGGGTGTCTTGCTTCTTTCAGATTTAGCGCTCCTGGTAGCCTTTCCAATAGCCCTCGCCCGACGCCTAGAACGGCTCAGGCAAAGGCCTGTCCCCACAATACTGACGCTTGGCGTTTTCTGGCTCGTCTCACAGATCGTGACAGATTTGGTGCGGAACACCTCACCGGAAGACTACCTGCGAGGCTGGACCAAGATTTGCTTTGTGCTGGTGAATTTTACGGTCGTGTGGCTCGTGGTTTGCAGAAGCCAACGCAGATTCATTCTATATGGGGTTGGACTCGCGTTGGGCACTATGCTTGATGTCTCTATTCATCCGTCCCATGACGCGCTCAATTCGCCGTGGAAGTTCGGTATTGGCATTCCAATCACAATGTTGGTGGCGATGCTGGCGGCTCATTCCAGCAAGCATCGATATCTTGGAATTCTCTTGCCTCTCACCGCATTGGCGATCGTACATGCTTTCCAAGATTTTCGGATCCTTGCGGTGATTTGCTTCATTAGTGCAATTTACTCTCTTTTCTTGACGTCGGCAAAGCGAGAACAGCCTGGACGCTTTCGCTTAGCGATGCTTGCGCTGATGATCGCTGGCGGAGTCGTGGCTTTCACCCTAGTGTATTCGCACCTCGCCGACCAAGGTGTTTTTGGAGAATATGCACAGCGGAAGCTGGAGGCCCAAAGCGGCGAGGGTGGGCTGCTCCTAGGTGGCCGCGGTGAAGTTCTTGCATCCTGGCAAGCCATTCTGGATTCGCCGCTTCTCGGCCATGGATCGTGGGCGCGCGATCCATCTTACTCCGCCATTCTGGCCGACAGACGTGCCGAATTAGGTTACAAGCGTTTTCAGGGCGGCAAGAAAGACGATTTGATTCCGACTCACTCCTACATTTTCGGGTCCTGGGTGGACGCAGGCATTGCGGGTGGGATGTTCTGGCTGTTCATCCTGGCCTTCACAGTGCACACGATTATGAATCCTTCCGGTACCGAGCCACTGTTGCCGGTCTTTGCGTTTGCTGGGCTCATGTTGACGTGGGACATTTTGTTTTCGCCGCTTGGAACGCCCACGCGTTTTGTAGCTCCTTACTTCATGGTCGCCATGGTTGTCATGCGGGTGTTTCGCACGGCGCCGCCTGATGTCGGATGGGAAATATAATGGCGCGCGTATCCATCGTCACGATTTCCTTCAATCAAGCACCCTTCCTGGAACGCGCCATCCGTTCCGTAGTAGAGCAAGACTATCCAGACATCGAATATATCGTGGTCGATCCTGGCTCGACCGATGGCAGCCGTGACATCATCGAGCGCTATCGTCCGCGAATATCGAAAATCATTTTCGAACCGGATACTGGCCCTGCCAACGGCCTTAACAAGGGATTCGCCGCGGCGACCGGCGAGATTTACGGCTATATCAATTCAGATGACGCGTATCTGCCGGGAGCCATCGCAAAGGCAGTTTCGGCTTTCCGCTGGAGATCTCAAACCGACGTTATCTATGGTCACAGTTACATTGTCGATCGGGATGGTAAGGTCGTTCGGCGGTCGCGTTCAGTCCCTTTTAGTCTACGAGGCTACGCGTACGGCGGAGTAGTTGTCATGCAGCAATCGACCTTCTTTCGCCGCCAAGCGTTTGAGGAGGTCGGTGGCTTCAACGAAAACAACTGCGCGTCCTGGGATGGCGAGCTTCTCGTTGATCTGGCCCTGAACGGCAGCCGCTTCGCATTGATAGATGACTACTGGTCGCTATTCGCCATTTATCCCGGCTCGATCACCGCTTCGGTAAAGTACAACCGGCAATACCATACCGAGCATGCCCGGATGTTTCGAGCCATCACGGGAAGGGAATATGATCGAACGAACAGGTTTCTGTTCGGTCTGGCCCGAATCGAAAAATGGCTTCGAAATCCGCTGGTGCCACTGTATCGAGCCATCGACAAATCCATCGGCGCTCCTAGGTTGTCGAACACTTCATCATTCTCGTGAAGATTCTCCACATCATTAGCTCCGTGACCCCTCTGGGCGGTGGCCCTATCGAGGGCGTTAGGCAGCTAGGTATCACTCTGATGTCCGAGGGACATCAAGTGGAAGTCGCCTCGCTCGATCCGCCGGATGCTCACTATTTGGCACAGTTTCCGCTGCCCGTGCATGCGCTCGGTCCCAAAAAGCTCAAGTATGGTTTTAGCCCGCGGTTGGTTCCCTGGCTACGCGCCAACGCGTGTCGTTACGATGCCGTGATCGTGAACGGGCTCTGGCAATATCACAGTTTTGGTACTTGGCGGGCGCTACGTAATTCCAGCACACCGTACATCCTGTTTACGCACGGAATGCTGGATCCCTGGTTTAAGAAACAGTATCCGCTGAAACATCTGAAGAAATGGATGTATTGGCCTTGGGCAGAATATCGCGTGTTACGTGATGCACAGGCTGTCTTGTTTACCTGCGAGGAGGAGCGTTTGCAGGCCCGCTCATCGTTCTGTCTGTATCGTTGCAACGAAGTGGTGGTCAGCTATGGCACCGCTAAGCCGAAAGGCGACCCGAAACTGGAGCTGCGGGAGTTCTTCGCTCACTATCCCGAATTGCGGGGCAAAAAGCTGGCGCTGTTCATGGGGCGCATCCACCCCAAGAAGGGATGCGAACTGTTGATCGAGGCCTTCGCCAAAGTCCTTGGACAAGATTCCGAATGGCATCTAGTGATCGCCGGCCCGGACCAGGTGGGATGGCAGAAGGAATTGAACCATAAGGCCGGGCAGCTCAGCCTGACTTCGCGAATTACCTGGACAGGAATGATAAATGGAGCAATGAAGTGGGGCGCGCTGCGAGCGGCGGAGATTTTTGTTCTTCCATCGCACCAGGAAAACTTTGGCATCGCCGTGGCCGAGGCGCTAGCCGCTGGGGTGCCTACGCTCATCTCCAACAAGGTGAACATCTGGCGGGAGATCGAGTGCGACGGAGCGGGACTGGTTTCCGATGACACCTTACTGGGTATTTGCAAGCTGCTGCAATCCTATGTAGAGATGTCCGCCGAGAAAAGGTTGGCCATGCGGCAGGCCGCCAGCGAGTGTTTTGAACAGAGGTTCGAAATCAAGAAAGCAGCCAGGACGTTGCACGCAGCCTTAGCCAGTGCAACAGGAATGAATTAGTCGATACCTGACATGAACCCACCGGAAGCTGTTTCTAGCCTACCCCTAACATATCCTGATGGTAAATCGTCCGGTCACTTGGAGCCAGAGATAGTGGGCAGACTATCTGTTCAAGTTGCGACCACCATACCGGACATCGAGGAACTTCGACCGTGGTGGAGGAAGTGGGCGCATTCCCTGGATACGGATGTTGACTATTTCCTGCATAACCTGAAAAACGATCCGGAGATCCTGCGTCCCTATGCCATCACGGCTTACAAGGACGGGATTCCCCAGGCGATGCTTTTGGGGCAGGTGAGAAAGCGAAGAGCTTCCTCCGTCGTCTTTTTCGTCAATATTCTCGGTCCCCAAGTGAGAGTGCTCGAGATAAAAAAAGGTGGAAGAATGGGTCAGCCATCGCCTGTAATTGACAGGCTACTGGCGTTGGAGCTCCTTAAGGCTGCGAAAAGCGGCGACGTGGACTCGCTGTGTTTTGAGCGTTTGCCCTTGCACTCCGAACTTTTCCGCCAGATTCAGCAATTGCCAGGCTTCCTGGTCAAGCAGCGCGTTCCAAATATCTTTTATTACTCCGTGCTGTCGTTGACCGCTTCGGAAGGGAAACATTCTGGGGTCTTTCCCGGCAAGGCAAGACGAGAAGCCCGAAGGAAAATACGCAACTTGGATCGCACATTTCCGGGCCAAGTACGTCTGAAGTGCTTTTCTCACGCAAGTGAATTGGATGCAGGCATGTACGACGCCATGAGAGTTGCTACTACCACCTGGCAATATTGCCTCGACAGCGGATTATCGGATACCGCAGAGACTCGCAAGACTTTTCGGTTCTTCGCCAAGCAGGGTTGGCTTCGCATCTACGTTCTCTACATCAAGGAAGCCCCATGTGCCTTCCTGGTCGGCCAGCTCTACAACAATACGTTCTATTGCCAATACGCCGGCTACCATCCGAACTTCACGCGCTTCTCCGTCGGTTCGTTGCTGACGGCTCGCGCGTTCGAGGATCTGGCCGCCGCCGGCGTCCACGGCGTGGACTTGGGCGAAGGCGGCCAGGAACACAACCGCCGCCTCGGCTGTCAGATGTCCGAAGAAGGCACCGTACACGTTTACTCTCCGACGCTGCGTGGCTTGTGGTTGAACATGTTCTTCGGAACCACGCAAATGGTCCGGGCCGGGGGACGCAGAACTCGCTCGGGGTTGCGGTTGAATTGGGCGGCTGAGACCTGGAGTCAAGTCCTGCTTTCTCGGCGGAAATCTCACAATCCTCTGCCGGAACTACCTGCACGCATATCACAAGCGATATGGCGTTGAGACAATGTCTGCACCAAGCGTTAGACTGAGCACTTACAAGGACCGCAGGCCGTGGAGTTGTCTGTTGAAGCGGCTGCTTTGGTCATGCGTGCAGCTTCCGTTCTGGCTGAGGGTGCCGCGCATCCTGAGCCCCGTTCGCATCGCACTCCTTCGGTTGTTTGGGGCGCAAATCGGGCGCCGATGCCTTGTTGGTAGCGCGCGTATTTGGATACCGTGGAACCTTCAGATGGGCGAGTTTTCGGTCATCGGAGACACGGTTGAAATCTACAATCTGGCTCCGATTCGAATTGGTGCCAACAGCGTCGTGTCGCAGCGGAGCTATCTCTGTACGGCTACTCACGACTATACGAAATCCAATTTTCCGATCTATTCACTGCCAATCACAATCGGCACAAGCGCTTGGATTGCGGCCGCCGCCTTCGTCGCTCCGGGAATCACCGTTGGGGAGGGCGCGGTTGTGGGTGCATGCTCGGTGGTAACAAAAGACGTCCCACCGTGGACGGTTTGTGCCGGGAATCCTTGCGGTGTAATCAAACCACGAAGCCTGGATGATCCCGGCAAGCCTCACTTGGACCTACGTGCCCGGTCGCAAGAAATCGAATCCCTGTCACAAGAAAAGATTGCATCCGGGCTGGTCATATCATGAAACAAGTACGTTTCTCCATAATTACCATCGTCCTAAACGATCTCGTCGGTCTTAGGGAAACAAAGACCAGCGTCGACGCGCAAGGCTTTTCGGACTTCGAATGGATCGTTGTGGATGGTGGTTCGATCGACGGCACGCTTGAACACTTACGGCGGCTCGATCGACCCAACTGTAGATGGATATCAGAGCCGGATGAAGGTCTCTATTACGCGATGAATAAAGGTCTAGATTTGGCCGCAGGCCAGTACGTTGTATTCATGAACTCCGCTGATAGGTTCGCGGGCAGCAACGTTCTAGCCCGCGCGGCCGCGCTGGTTGCGCAGAATGAACAGCAGCCGGATTTGATATTTGGCGACGCTTACGAGGAAACCGCCAGCGGCGAGCTCTTACTCAAGTCGGCCCGCTCGGTTGGCGCCATAAAACGCGGGATGTTCACGCATCATCAAGCAATGGTGTACTCCCGTAGGGCCATAGGCGATATGCGTTACGACTGCCGATTTCGTGTAGCTGCGGACTACCATTTTACGTGTCGCCTCCTGGCTCGTGGCGCTCGCAGTTTGCGCGTGGGGTTTCCAATTTGCATCTTCAAACGAGCTGGTCTTTCCGAGAACCACGCTGAAATTGGTCGGCGGGAGAACCTTGCGGTGCAGAAAGAAGTTTTGCGACTCGGGCCCATACGCCGCACTGGCAACTATGCGTCTTATCTGGCGTCCAGCCTTGTGCGCACCAATATGCGTGGTCTTTACGATCGCATTCGCTTTCGTCAAATTACTCCACCGCATGAGATTCGCTAAATCCTAAAACGTCTTTCGTGAACTCCAGTCAAAGTCATTCGGATCAGGCCTATGTTTTATACGCACTCCATACGTCCATTTCTTCGGTTCCTTCCCTTTCAGTTCGGAAAAGGAAGACTCGCTCACTATATTTTGCAGCCCGGGGAGATTCCTTCTCAATTGGTTCGAACCAAATCGGGCGTTGTCGTCCGGACGCGTCAGGACAAGATGTACAGAGATATCTATCTCTATGGCGAGTATGAGCAGAGTCTCACCACTTGCATCAAGAACATCGTCAAACCTAATTTTCTCTGTCTGGATATCGGAGCAAACTTTGGTTACTACTCTGTGCTGCTGGCCAGCCTAGTTAAAGGACAAGCCAGGGTGCATTCGTTCGAGCCCGTTCCTTTCATCCACGAACTGACACAGGAGACCATCAAGAAAAACGGAGTTGAGGAATGTGTCGTGCTCAACATACTCTTATGATCTCGGTTCTTATTCTTACCAGGAACGAAGAGCAGGATCTGCCGGGCTGCCTGAAGTCGGTACGCTGGTCAGACGACATTCACGTTTATGATTCCTGCAGCAAGGATGGAACGTTGGAGATTGCGCGAGCGGCAGGAGCTCACGTTACGCAGCGCGACTTCGACGATTGGTCCTCGCATCAGAACTGGGGACTCGCCAACATTTCATTCCGACATCAGTGGGTTCTCTACGTGGACGCGGACGAGCGCGTGTCTCAGGAGCTTGCCGCAAGCATCCACCAAGCCGTGCAGAATCCTGCAGACAAGGTTGCGTTTCGAATGCGGCGCCGCGACTTTTGGGGAACTCGCTGGCTCAAGCATGTCCAGGCTTCCTCTTACTACATGCGCTTGTTTCGTCCGGCGAAGATGCGCTACGAACGTCTCGTGAATCCAGTTTCTATTCCGGACGGCCCGGTGGGAGAAGTTACCGGCTACCTGGACCACTATCCATTCAGCAAGGGCATGACCCACTGGCTGAACCGGCATAACTCGTACAGCTCGTTGGAAGCGCACCAAATCGCGATGAATCGTGCGGCGAACCAGCCGTTCCTCCTAAGCCAAGCCATCTTCGGCAAGGACCGCAACCAACGCCGCTTTCACCAGAAAGAGCTTTTTTATCGGATGCCCACTCGGCCCTTCCTCAAATTTTTGCTGCTCTATCTGGGTAAGCGCGGCTTTCTCGATGGCAGGGCCGGTTTCCACTACGCTATGCTCCAGTCGTTCTACGAATACATGATCGTGCTCAAAACCAGGGAGTTGGCCGGAGACGTTGCAGCGCCCGCCTCGTTTACGCGGGCCGCACTTAGCACCAGCGCTGCCAATCTCGAAAATCTCCATGCGAATCCTCGTATTAACAATTAACTACTGGCCTGAGCAGACCGGCATCGGCGCGGTGCTGACTCGCCGCTGCGAGTATTTGGCCTCCGTCGGGCATGAGGTTACAGTCTGCACCGGCATGCCGTTCTACCCGGAGTGGCGGGTTCATCCTGAATATGCCCGCAAGCCATTTCTCCGGGAACGGCGCAACGACGTAACGCTTCTGCGCTCGTGGATTTGGGTGCCCAAGAAGGTGACTTCGGCCAAACGAGTCGTGTTCGAGGCATCCTTCCTGGCGAGTTCGCTGCTGCGAGCGATCCAAAACCGCAAGCCAGAGTTACTGTTGGTGGTGTCGCCGCCACTGGGTCTGGGACTTTCCGCGGTATTGCTTAGCCGGTGGTGGAAGATTCCCTACGCGTTCGACGTACAAGATCTGCAGCCGGACGCTGCCGCCGATCTGGGAATGCTCCCCCGACCGGTGCTTCCCATACTTTATCGGCTGGAAGCAATGGCTTATCAAAATGCCGCACTGATCTCGACCGTCACCGAGGGCATGCGACAGAAAATCGTCGCCAAAGGGGTTCCTCTTGACAAGGTCGTTGTTGTGCCGCCTCCCGCGGATAACAGCCTGTTCGGGGTAGGAAACGTTGTGGCGGGTCGCGAGTTTCGCAGCAAACATGGCCTGGGCGGCAAGTTTATCGTCGGGCACTCCGGCAACATGGGCGTGAAACAAGGTTTGGATGTCGTGCTCGACGTTGCGTTGCGATTGCGAGAGCAGCGGGACTTCGTTTTCCTGCTGGCCGGCGATGGGGCTATGAAATCACGTCTGGAAGAGCGAGCGGGGGTACTAAAACTCGCTAATGTCCGCTTTCTCCCGCTGCAGGAGCAGGCGGAGTTTCTGCAAATGCTGGCCGCGACGGACGTGGGCCTGATTGTCCAGCTGTCGACGGTTTCCGATATCGTGTTTCCGTCGAAGACGGTAACTCTACTTTCGGCGGCTCGGCCGGTAGGCGCCGCGGTTAGCGCTAACAGCGAGATTGGACGAGTAATCCACCATTCGTGCGGAGGAATAGTTACCGAGCCCGAAAACGCAGAAGCACTTACCGCGGCGATCCAAGAACTTTTCCACGAACCATCAAAACGCTCTGCGATGGGCGAGTGCGGCCGTCAATATGCTCTCCAACACTGGGATGAGACTCGCGTGTTATCAAGATTTGAAGCGGCCCTACTGAAAACCGGCGGCGAACCTGCTCACGTCGCGGTTGCCGAAAGCCCTGTCTCGATTTAGAGCGATGAAAAGTAACATATGCACAGTGATTTGCTGGGTGTTTATCACCCTTTCCAGCGCCAATGCGCGGGCTCAGGATACGAATCTCGTTCAGGATGCCAAGCAGGATACGGGTTCGGTGGATGCTTCCGTCCACAGTGACGTCAGCGAACGAGCGGCTCAGAAGCCTCAACTGAAACCCAGCAAATCGCCGGGGACGTACAGTCGCTGGGCGTTTCAGTCCGCAAACCAACCTCCAGCCACCTGGTTCTGGCCAACTCAGGCAACAGCACCTGCTGATGACAAGATCTCGGTGACTCTTAACCCGCCTTTTCACCCCGGAATGCAAAAGCCCACATCCACCGTTCGGCCGGATCGCGCGACCGATTCTGAAATTACTCCGATAACCGATGGACATTCTGGCAAGCTCGATCGGCAGTCAGCCTTTGTTGGTGGTATGTCCGTTGATCATCCACACGGCGGTTCAACAGGATCTCGACTTTCAAAAACTGTCGTCCCACCGCTCTCTCCGCGACCTCAGGCCGATGGATTTTCAACGCGGTTCCGCGGTAAGCAGTCCGGACTGACCAAGATATCTTCTTTCCCGAGCTCGTTCCCCAAAACGACCTTTTCCTTGAGCCGGGACCGGGCCAAGGCGAAACAACACAAACCTCATCAACAAAAATCTACGAGTTCAGTCGGGTGGCACGATCGCTGGAGTCTCCAGCGACCAAGAAAAACTAGCGAGTTTTCGGCTCCAACCAGAAGCGAATGAAAACATAAGAGCTCAGACTCTAACGGAGGCACTCTTGTCTAAGCGCGCATTGATTACCGGCATCACCGGCCAGGACGGTTCGTATCTAACAGAACTGCTACTTGGCAAAGGCTACGAAGTTCACGGCATTATCCGGCGTGCTAGCACGTTCAATACCGACCGCATCGACCATATCTATCAAGATCCCCATGGTAGCGACCGACGTCTGTACCTTCATCATGGTGATCTTTCGACGGGGGAACAACTCACCAGCCTCATCTACAACATGCGTCCCGACGAGATCTATCACCTGGGCGCGCAGAGCCACGTGCGGGTAAGTTTCGACGTACCCGAATTCACGGGCGACATCACCGGATTGGGCACTACACGAATCCTCGAGGCGGTGCGCATGAGCGGTATCACCTGTCGCTTCTATCAGGCAGGATCTTCTGAGATGTTTGGGTCGACGCCGCCTCCTCAAAACGAAAATACGGCATTTTATCCGCGGAGCCCGTACGGCGCTGCTAAGGTCTATGCCCACTGGATGACAGTGAACTACCGGGAAGCGTACGGAATGTTTTCGGCGAACGGAATCCTTTTCAATCATGAAAGCCCACGTCGAGGAGAAACCTTCGTCACCCGTAAAGTCACGCGCGCCGTCGCTCGCATTCATGCCGGAAAACAAGAGAAACTATACATGGGAAATCTGGATGCGCGTCGCGATTGGGGATACGCGCCTCAGTACGTTGAGGGAATGTGGCGTATCCTGCAGCAAGAGTTGCCTTCGGATTACGTGCTGGGCACCGGAGAAGCACACACGGTTCGTGAGTTTTTGGAGGAAGCGTTCGGGTATCTCGATCTAGACTATCGCGACTACGTCGAGCTCAATTCTAGGTACCTTCGCCCTGCCGAAGTCGATTACCTACTTGGTGATGCAAGTAGGGCCCGTACGGAGCTGGGATGGGAGCCTCGGATCAATTTCAAGGAGTTGGTTCGGATCATGGTGGATGCCGATCTCGAAGCGATCGGCATAACGCCTAAAGGCGCGGGCCGCCGTATCCTGGAAGAGAAATTCGGAGACTGGCATCAGTGGTCGGGGTCGGTATCCAAATCATTGGCAGCCGCCGCCGGAGCCGCACTCGGCGCATAACAGAATCTTAAGGTGAACTTTTCTACGATGAACCTCGACGCAAGAATTTATGTTGCAGGTCACCGCGGGCTGGTAGGTTCAGCCATTGTTCGGGCTTTGCGCGAAGCGGGCTACAACAACCTTGTGCTGCGGACGCATGCCGAGTTGGAGCTGACGAATCAGGTACAGGTCGAGCGTTTTTTCTCCAGCGAGCGACCAATGTATGTTTTTCTCGCCGCCGCAAAAGTTGGCGGCATTCTGGCGAATAGCAGGTATCCGGCAGAATTTATCTTTCAGAATCTCCTCATGCAGGCAAACGTAATCGAGAGTGCGCGCAAGGCAGGCGTCGATCGGTTGCTTTTTCTTGGCTCGAGCTGCATCTATCCAAAATTTGCGCCTCAGCCCATGCCGGAAGATTCTCTGCTGTCCGGTGCTCTCGAACCTACGAATCGGCCCTACGCCGTCGCAAAGATTGCAGGAATCGAGATGTGCTGGGCATACAACCGCCAGTATGGGACTCGATATCTAGCAGCAATGCCCACCAATCTCTATGGGCCGGGCGACAACTACGACTTAGAGACCTCGCATGTCATTCCGGCCCTCATCCGCAAAATGCATGAAGCCAAAATGAGCGCCAAAAGAGAAGTAGCGCTTTGGGGAACCGGAACACCTCGACGGGAATTCCTATATAGCGAAGATCTCGCGGATGCATGCCTTTTTCTAATGAACCTCAACAATCAAGAATTTGATTTGTTGGCATCAAGCGAGACAGACGCTCCGCTAATCAACGTAGGCAGCGGTCGAGACCAAACCATTCGAGAAATCGCCGAACTAATCGCCGAAGTGGTGGGTTTCGATGGGTCATTGAAGTTCGACAGCAGCAAGCCAGACGGTACTCCACGCAAGCTCCTCGACACTTCTCGGCTGTCCTCCTTGGGATGGGCACCGAAAACAAGGCTACGCGAGGGCTTGGAGCTTTCCTTTGGCGATTTCTTAGAGCTTTGCAATACGGCGAGTGTAGTATCGCAAGATTGAACGTCATCACAGTGAATGCGATCGCGCGTCGTGTTGCTCCTGTGTCAGCTTAGACTAATCTGCCTTGACGGTCAGGCCGCGAAGCTGCGGCTCACATCGAGTGCGGACAGCGTCAACGGGGAGGTGAAGATCGAGCACATATTCGAGAAACAAGTGGTCTAAAGTCCAAGATAACCGCTAGTCTATGAGAAAGGGGACCTCTAGCCGCTCGTCTTTGGATACTCAATGCTCAGTTCCTCCGGACTCATTGCTTCTCCGACATCGCCCTCTCCGGCACGATCGAGCTCATCCAAAGGCAAACTTCTCCTCATAATACTAGTAGTGGTCTTCGGGCTATCGGAACTGTTCTGTAGGTACGTGGTCGGGCTCGGAGACCCGCCGCTCTATCAGACTGACGCATCGACGGAGTATGTTCTCCAGCCTTCGAAGACATACTATCGTTTCCATAATCGATTCTCCGTGAATCGATATAGCATGCGAGCTGACGATTTTCCGCCGCAGAAAGCCAATCCAACTGAGCTGCGAGTCTTAGTTGTTGGAGACAGCGTTGTGTATGGAGGCGTGAGGATTGATCAGAGTGGGATTGCCACGGAGATACTAAAAATGGATCTACAGAAACGCTTCGGACGTCCGGTATTTGTCGGAAACGGATCCGCCAAAGGTTGGGGGCCACCCAATGAACTCGCGTATTTGAAGCGACATGGTACGTTAGACGCAGACATAGTAATTCTGGAGCTATCCTCCCATGATTATGCGGATGCCCCGGCATTTATTCCGGTAGTGGGCATTTCTGCCGATTTTCCCGACAAGAAGCCTTTGTTAGCTTTGACAGATCTGTTCAAAACATATCTGCTACCTCGTTACTTACACTTAGGAAAGACCCCAGTAGGTGTCGATAGGAGTTTTATTCCGGCTCCATCCGAGCGGGATGTTGCGAAATGTCGGGCGGCGGAAAAAGAGTTTTTTACTTTCGCTCGCGAACATCGGGCGAAGGCGGTTCTAGTTCAACATCTCTCGCAGCCCGAGTTAGAGGGGGGGTATCAAGCCGGCTACTACGCCAACCAAGCGGTCGCCAAAGAAGAGAATGTTCCTTACGTAGACGACGCAGATGAACTTCGCGCCAAGTTCAAGTCGGGAGAAGCGCCTTTTTTCGCAGGCGACCCGATACATCTTAATCGATCTGGCCAGGCGGTCCTTGCACATAAGTTACAACAAGCTGTGGACTTGGCATTAAAGAGCAACTGACTCAGTGGTGCGGCTCCTTCTTCTATAAGTCGAGATGAACATATGTTCGGTGCAACAGTACGACGCTTTCCGATTCTTCCGCGCGAAGCTCATTAACTTTATGAGATAGCCATCTACTTTACGAGATGACTCGCAATTTCCTTCCTTGAAATACACTTAGTCCTGCGCCTAACGAATTCCCCGATCCTGGTCGGTCTTACCTGATTCTAGTCTGCGGTTCTCTTGCGTATCGCTACCAGGTGCTCTCCATCCGGCAGAGAGACTATGGGTTGAGTCTTGGGACCTCCCCGTATTCCATTGCGGATCTGTTCGCAGTTGACATCTTCGAGGTTTGCATTAATTAGCCGTGAGAAGGTCAAAGAGCAGGTCGACACGGATCAAAGCTAGCATATGACTCTGAATTCAAATTTTCATGACACCGCAATTCCTTTCACCTTGGGTGTCAAACTAAAGGTAAGGCTCCCTTTGAACCTTTGCCGCGGGCTTGGGAAAGCAATCCTGACTTTTGCCATGGCCACTCTGATGGGTTGCTCAAACACTGTTTCTCCAGGCAATTCCGCTGTCAACCCACGCAGCAAAACGTTGCAGATTACTACCGCTGCCCTTCCGGTCGGAACGGTGCAAAGTAGCTATGCTGCCACGCTAACCGCCGCTGGCGGCACAACGCCGTATGCTTGGTCTTTGACAAGCGGCGCTCTTCCCGCGGGTTTGACGCTAGATAACTTGACAGGAACCATCAGCGGCACACCGAAACGAACAGTGACCAGCGCTCTACTCACATTTAAGCTGACTGATTCGAGCAACCCTCCTCTAAGCCAAACGGCGAACCTTGCGCTTACGGTCTCGCCCGCGGCACTCGTGATCACCACGACATCTCTTCCAAACGGGCAAGTGGGATCGGCTTACGGTGCGACTCTGGACGCCACTGGTGGCGTCGCTCCCTATTCTTGGAGCACCACAAGCGGAAATCTTCCACCTGGCATTACACTGAATCCCGCCACGGGCACCATCGAGGGAACAGCCACTTCGAGTGGCACGTTTGCCTTTACGGCCAAAGTTCAAGATGCCAGGGCTTCGTCTGCTTCCAGCAGTTTTTCCGTAAATGTTTCGGCTGCACCTGCTCTCACAGTTTCCGCCATTTCGCCGAATAGCGGGTCAACAACGGGGGGGACCTCTGTAACGATTTCTGGCAACAATTTCCGACCGGGAGTGCTGGTTCAATTCGGCAGTCTTCCCTCACCGTCCGTTCAAGTTGTCAATTCAACCCAGATTCGGGCCCTGACGCCGACAGGGCCAAGTGGAACCGTTAGCGTCAAGGTACAAAACTTTGACGGTCAAAGTGCTTCTGCCTCGAATGCCTTCACCTTTGTCGCTCCGCCCGCTCCGAGCCCCACCCCGCCAGCATTGAGCGCAGATGTGGTAGTTGATGCAAGTCAGGCTGTGAGTGAAACGGGTGTGGATGATCTAGCAGCGGTGAAGAATATTTACTCCAGCGCCTCTGCACCGGAGTCCAATGGCGGTCTCTCCGATTGGGACCTTATCTCGTCAGAATTTGCGATGAAAAGAATGAGGAATATCAACGGCCTTGGTGATTGTGCTCTGGACGCCAATGGAAATCTTACGGGGTGCAGCCGTCTGAACAATGACCTTGCCCATATCAAAGTCAGAAATCTTACTCCGCATGTAGTGGTAGGGCAGTGGGCTCCATTGTTTATCGGGGGGAATCCTTTGCAGTGGGGTGCTACGCAGTGGGCCAAATATGATGCTCTTTCTTACGCCATTGTGAACTATGTCGCCAATCAGTATGGAGGCACCGGATTTAGTGAAGTTTTATTCGAAGTAGAAAACGAAATGGATACCACCACAAATGCCCAGGATTTGTGGCTTACTACGATATCAGGCGTCCCTCAGGGTGACCCCAGTCGCTTTACCCAATTTGATACAGTCTACAGTCACTGGGCGAACGCGGTTAATTTAGTAGCCCATCAAAATCCCAACAAAAAAATCCGAATTGCCGGTCCCTCTACGGGATTTTGGACCATTTATTACGGATCAGGCCAACTTTGGCACAATCAAATCATCAAAAAAAATGCCACCCAGGGTATAAGGCTTGATGTCGCATCGCTACACGTTTATGGAGGTGAAGCCAACGATTTGGCAAAGTACGCCCAAAGTATTCGTGACACTTTGATTGCCAGCGGAAATCTGCAGGCAGAGATTTGGGTAACCGAATGGGGAGCCAGCAGTTCCGGAGACAGATATTTTGGAGGCATTAACGCATCTCACCAGGGGGCAGCTTGGGCGATCTATTTTCTACTCCAAGCTCTAAAAGGAACCGTCACAGGAGGATCCTTTTTGGAGGTGCGGGACAATAGAGGCTCTGACACGGCGGGAGTTAATTCCAACATTTATGCCGCCTCATGGAATCATGTTGAAAAGAGTGTGGAATATCCGAAGGCCATAGCAAACGCTTTCAGCATGGTTGATCGAATGATAGGCACGAGAAAATCGGTGGCCGTCAATCCGACAAAGCCCGATCTCTATGCCCTGGCTTCTTCTAGCTCAAGCTCTGCAAGTGTTATCGTGGCAAACCATAGTTATCTATTTGATTGGACGCACAAGAATTTCTCGGACCAGACGACAGTGGAAAACGTGACCGTAGCGTTTAAGAACCTCCCGTTCAATGGTCCCGTAACGGTGGATCGGTACCACATCGACGCACAGACCAGCAATCTCAATTATTGGATTTCGGTAGGAAAGACTCCCCCCTCCGTGCTATCCACTCAACTTCAGAAAGTTGAAAGCTTTTCTGCGGCTGTGACGGGCGGCAGCTTGACTTTGCCCATGAGGCAGTTCGGTCAATCCGCTGTTTCTCTTTACATCGTTCACCAATAGCAGCTGAGGCTTTCATAGTAGCCGTTCTCCCACTCCCACTGACTCCCACGTTTCTCCGTCCCCTCCTTCGCCAGCCATCCGCCAGACGTAAAGCCGATGCAGTCATTCGTCGCTCGAATGGCCGCTGAGAATAAATCCTGGGCCTACAACCGCGAAACCTGTCTGCCCGTCTCCGCTCGGGCTATACTCGACGCGCAGTACGTGACCTTCACCTTCGAGCCTCACCGGGGCTGCGACACCGATGCGAGGAAGACAGACATCAAGCTTAACGCTGGTTCCTACCGGCGGCGCGCTAGAGGACAGAATGAAAGTTCCGTTCGCGCTGACATCACGACTTTGTACTTCGCGCTGCAAACAGTGCCCCTCCTCGTCGTCCCACGAGAAGGTCACGAAAGCTTCTAGCCGATAGCGCACGGTTTTTCTGCGGTCCATCGGATCACCATCAGCGGGGGTGGACGGCGATCATCATAGGCATTAGGTCGATCCCTATGCGGTGTACTGTAGGGACAAGTCACGGCTTAAGCCAATGAAAAGTTCCCATTGACTCGATTAAAATCATCACGACATCTCACTTATATATCGCCGAGAGTTAAATAAAATGGAGTAAAGAGATTTCTCGACATGACTCTGATACGTTGCCAGAGCAGCCGTCTTAACGTTGCTGAGAGATTGTAGAACCGAAATAGCATGACCTACAGCCACTCTCCCTGACTCCGCGTTTGACAGAACGGCTTGTCGTGCAGTTTAACCAAACCTACGCTGGGACAAAGGATGCCCAAGGAAACTACATTCCGCGGTTGACCGTCCCGTCAAGCTTTTCATTTGGACGCAGTTTTCAGTCGCTCGACCTGCGGCTGAGCCGTTCGTTCTTGTTTGGAGAACGGTGGCGCTTGTCGTTGATTGGCGAAGTGTTCAATCTGTATAATGCCGCGAACCTCTCTGGATACAGCGGCAATCTCACCAGCCCCGCCTTCGGGCAGCCTACCTCCCGGTTCACTCAGGTGTTTGGCGCGGGCGGCCCGCGGACTTTTCAGCTGGCGATGCGGGTCAGTTTCTAATCATAGAAATGCATAATTCCGTATACCGACTGTACCCTGTTAGAGGAACGTTAATGTGGCGGTGTCCGTCTGTGGTAGGCGCGTAAAGATTTCCTCTACCGAGAACGTCCGTGACGTTTACCGTGACAGCTGGCGCAGAGCGTAATCAAATTGTGCGTCACGTCCCCACCCAGTTGGCTCCTACGCTTCATGTGATGAACCTGC
>DATNMX010000073.1:0-5074 GCA_035602135.1 Candidatus Dormiibacterota bacterium | reverse complement strand
CGCGCGTAAGCGTCGGCCATGGCGAAGGCCGAGCGTTCACTGCGTCCCAGCACTACACGCACGCCTTCACGGTTCTGCATGTCAATTAAGGGATCTTGCGGTGCACCGGTCAACGTGAAAACGTATTCAGCGCCGTAGGCTCGCACCATTTTTGCCAGCGCTTGCGATACCGTCAGTGCGTTTGCTGAGTCTCCCGCGGGTGTGCTCGTCACAGTTTCATCCTTTTGCGTAGTTTTCACGAATCAGTGCTGTCCCATTAAAAGTCGAATAGGTTCAACTGCATACGGGATTCGGCGTCCGAGAACTCGTCGCTGAAGTTGGAAAACCCTTCTAGAATGGGGGTTTTCTCGAAAACGGTGACACTGAGAATCTGCAATATTTTGTAGAGGCTCAGGTCCAGCGCCAGTTGTTTCTTGACAATGGCGACCAGCACATACACCGACACGGCCACCCAAGCCTGTGTCTTCACGGCGTTTTCGGAGGTGCCGTAGAAAGCCTTGATGCGCAGGTGCTGTTTGATCCAGCGAAAGAATAATTCCACTTGCCAGCGCGCGCGATACAGTTGGGCGATGGTCAAAGCGGGAAGAAGAAAATTGTTGGTCAGGAACGTCAGTCGCAAGTCTTTCTCGGCATCGAAGTAGTGGATGCGCCGTAAGGGATCGGGGTAGCGCAGGGCCGTGCGCACTCCGGTGAGCAGAATGGTTTGGTCGCAGCGCAGCCCGGCGGACCGTTGCACGGGGCGCCAGTCGCGTCGGTAGAACTGCATCCCTTTCCGGGCGCGCGTGATGAAGAAGGCGCAAGCTTGGGTAAACAGATGCAGGCGAGCGAAGTCCACATAACCGCGATCGAGCAAGTAAAACGCGCCGGTTTCGGGAAGCAGCTGATCCAGAATGTTGACGTCGTGAACTTGGCCCCCGGTCACATAAACATTGGTCGGAATGCGGCCTCGCAGATCCAGCAGCGTGTGCAGTTTCACGGCGCTTTTGTGGCGGCGGAATTTTCCCCAGGGAAACAGCGCCAGACATAAATCGATGGTGGTCGAGTCCAGGGCGTAGACGGTCTCGGACAACTCCACGCCGAACGGTTCGTCGTGGTACAAGTCGCGGGCGGTGGCAATCAGGATGCGAGCGAAATCGGCGTAGATTCGCCAGTCGCGATGCTCGTTGGCGTGCGCCAACGTATTGCGACAGACTTGGCCCCGGAAACCCATGTGGTACAGCTTGGGTTGCTGGGCGCGCAGACAGGCTTCGATATCGCGAAGACTTTCGCGGTAGGTGAGTTGAGCGAAGGCCAGACACAAGAACTGATCCCAGCATGAGAAATCCTTGACGTAGCGATTGCCCTGGTAGCGATCGACGCAAAGTTGAAACTGGTAGGTCGGGAGCAAATCCACCAGCTGAGAGAAAACGGTTCGGCCAAGATTCATCGGCTGCCTCCAGAACAAGCTGGAAAGCAGTAGAATGGCGGCAAAAGGGAGAAAATAAGTTGAAATCGAAAAAATTCATCACACCCCTTTACCTACGCTAAATCAAGCAGTTATCGCGTACTATTCAAACTTTCTTGGGACAGCACTGATTTGATAACTATTTCTTTTATATTGGCGGTTGGCCCCGCCCTCACGCGGAGTGATCTTGGGAGTGCCGCGCCCTTTGCGATTTTGGGGCACCCGGCGGTCCCGGGAATAGGGCACGTCCGGTTACTTTGGTCTCACTCCCCTCTTCCAGCTTTCTCATTCCCAACTATGTGGCTCACGTCTTGGTTGTTCTCAATGCAGAAGTATTCCATGATTTCGGTGTTCACCATCAAGGGCGAGTGGCCGAATAGCGTGAAAGGCCGGGTATAAGCGCCGGGGTCGTCGATGGTGACCTCGAATTCCAGGTGCCCGGAATCGGGACGCCGGTAGCGCTCGATCAAATGCAGCTTCTCGGTGTGCGGGTGGCCGGCCCCATCAAACCAAAACTTGTCGTTGAATCCCACCGTGTCCACCACCAGCGTGTTTCCTTCCCACTTACCCCTGGAGTCGCCGTACCAGGTGGGATCCATGTCCTTGGGGTGGGCGCTCCCGTCCATGAAGATCTGCCGATAGGTATGCACGTTGCCCTCAATCAGGAAGACGATCAGCTTTGGGGTCTGGACAATCTTCCATGGATACGGAGCCATGCGTGGCACGCCGGCCGGTAGACAACTCGCGTTCGGATCATCCTTCGGTAGCCGCTCCTGGGTGAGCTTAAGAGCCCAAGGATGTAACGGGAGTACCTCGCCTGGTTTGAGGGCGGCCGAAACGTCGCCCATAAAGTGGGGATCGGGCCCCCAGAGTCCGGACAGGTCCGGCTTGCCATCGGCGGTGCGCGGCGCCGGTCCGGACGACTTCGACTTGAGGTGCTCCAGGCTGCTCATTGCCACGCCTCCACCTGTCGGTTGAACTTGTCCGGCCGCCGGAGTCGAGGAAAGAGTCAAAACGGCCGCCAGAGAAAGGGCAGTCACGATCGAGCGCGCAAGATCATTTTTCATGATTCGTCTCCCTCATTACTCGGATGCCGACGCTCCGGCCACCATTTTCCGGCCATCGGCCAGCGTCACCGATCTGGCGGTGGCCAGTTTCGAACCGTCTTTGGCGAGTACGCCTACCACGGTAACCTCACCGCCCACTTGTAGAAAATCTTTGGTCCACCCCAGCCGCCGAAGAGCGTTGGGGCTTGCTAGTTCTAGGTTCCAACTGGTCACGTTTCCGCTCTCGTCCTTTACGTCGATAGAGAAGCGGGCGTGAGGATTGAACCACTCAACTCTGGTCACTACGCCGTGCAGTGTCACCGGTCTTTTTGCGTCGTACTCGGCGCCGAACGAATGATGCGCGAGCGCCGGGAGCGCCGCGACAAGCAAACCGAGACCGGCAACCAAGAGACCCAACTTAGTTCTCATAGGACGCCTCCAGCTTCAGATTGGATTAGATAGGATTTTGCGATCGCAACTGCCGCTCTGCGCAAGACCATACGCCGGCCGCCGTCTCGCGTCAACCTCAAATGACTGGAGCGTCATATAGCTGGAGCGTTGCACACTGAGGCGGTTAGGTATAAGTTGTCGATCAGTTGGCAGGCCAAACGAGAATTCCAGATTGAGAATGTAATCGCAAAAAAGGAGTCAGCGATGAAAATAATGCTGGGCCTTCTTGTATTTCTGTTCGCATTTCCTGCGGCGCCTCCCGACGTGGCCTCCACCCAACAGGCGGCTTCGGCCACGAGCTCTCTTCCCGCCACGTATGTCAGCGTGGCGGATATCCAAGCGAATTTGAACGCAGCGCCCAATGCGGCGACCAATCCTCAGCCGAACATTCGTGTGGTTGACGTCGGCGGCTATAACGTTGCCGTTGGCGTAATCCATCGGCCAGAGACGCCGCCCGGTGTCGTCGCCGTGCACTTCAAGGTGACGGAAATTTATCACGTGATGGATGGTGCGGGGACACTGGTGACCGGGGGTACCATGGTTAATGCCAAGACGAGACCGGCTGACAGCATATCCGTCAAGTTCGAAGATGGCCCCGGCGCAAGCGGCACCGCTATCCAGGGCGGTGTTACCCGCAAGGTAAAAGCGGGCGACGTGGTCGTCATTCCCGCCGGTGTGCCGCATTGGTTTAGCGAGATCGAGGGTTCGATTACCTATATTGTCGTGCGGGTTGACCCCGACCGTTTACTGGCTGCCAAGTAAATCGGAAGGGATAAAGCCCCTAAGGAAACAAGCCTTTTTGTCGTGTCTATCCTTATCTTTTCTTTGTCAGGATGAGTCTGCCTTCCGGCACGCCTAACGTGCGTCGAACACCATGATCGGCCGAACCCCAATCGATGCGGTCCGTGCCGAGGGAATACGAGAGGAAACCTGGATAGCTTGGTTCAGGTCTGTCGCGTTGATCAGGTAGAAGCCACCAAGCTGTTCCTTGGTCTCGGCGAATGGACCGTCGGTCGTGGAGATTTTCCCCTGCCGGACTCGCACCGTCGTGGCGGTCTGCGTGGGCTGTAGCGGCTCACCGCCGATGTACTGGCCGCTCTTCCTGATTCCCTCGGTAAAAGCGCCGTACTCCCCCAATCATCGCATCCAACTGCTGTTTCGGCATCGTTCCCCTCTTACTCTCGCCATCATAGATAAGACATAGGTATTTCATGGTGTCCTCCAGTGAAAGTCGATCGAAGATCGTGCTTCAACAGATAGTCGTTCGGGGAACCCGGTAATCGACACACCCTTGAGAATTCGTGGTCGCTGCTAGTATGGGACTGCCCTTGACATTCCTGGTCAGGAGTAGTTCCGGCTCGTCATTTTCAGAAGAACCAAAAGTCGTATCGAAATATATGAAATACACAGTAGTCAATTTTTGTATGCTAGTTGTGTGAATTTGGCGTGCGGGTTGCTCCTATAGCTTGCGTAATCGTTGGCAACTGCAAGACTGCGTGTAGAGACCGCAGGGGATCATCCGGCTCATGCTACAATCGCCGCCGTATCAATGACTTGGGAACCGGGGCGACGGAAGCAAAAATGACCCGATTTCCCCATAGGTACTCAAAGGGCCATAAAGTGAAATTGGTTATCCCGATGGGCTTGCGTCTCAGATTTGCACACGTTCAACACAAACGCGCCGGGAAAAACGGCATCTAAAGTTTGTTGAGAAGTTTGTTGAGACAGAATTGCGATACTGACACAGCAGAGTTCGCACCCGGACTGAGAACGAATTGGAATATATGCCAGTACAGGCGACAGCAACGGCGACCAGCAACCGTGAGGGTGCGAAAGCACGCTCGGGCGTCCTGATCGAGGCGCGCGATCTGCGCAAAAGCTACCGCGCAGGCGCAGCTGAAATCACCGTCTTATCCGGGGTAAACGTACGCGTCGAAGCAGGAGAATTAATTGCCGTAGTTGGACCTTCGGGAGCCGGAAAAAGTACCTTGCTCCACCTGCTGGCCGCGCTAGACATGCCGACGAGCGGTACAGTATACTTCGAACAGAAAGCGATAGAATCTTTTCGGGAAAGCGAACTTGCGGATTATCGCAATCGCTCCATTGGTTTTGTATGGCAACGGCACCACCTTTT
>DATNMX010000072.1:0-2845 GCA_035602135.1 Candidatus Dormiibacterota bacterium | reverse complement strand
GTTCGGAGTTGTTCGGTGCACTGTGCGAGGTTCAAAACGAAATCGGATCGGACCTTGAACTGTCCCTTCTCGAGCTCTTGCAGGCAACTGTCAATCGCATCCGCATCCCGGTGTATGAAAAGCACGCTAAGGGAACGGCGTCTGTGAGAACCAGCGCCTTCCGGACGCAGACTCCTCCGGGCAGTTTGGAATTCGTTCTGAGCCAGGTTTGACATGGGTGCCTACGCGCACGCCTTCGAGCCGTCCATGGATATCTGAATGAGCGGCTAGGAGGTAGACCCCTTCCAGCCCACCATATGCCGGCAAGAAATTGGCGTCTGTCCAATTTTGTACAGTTGAATTACTAGTACCTACAACTCGATGAGGGTCGTGGGACCAGGGAAAGTGGGCCAGCGTTTAGTGTAAATCCTGGTGTTCAAAACTAGACAGACAGTGGTCCTTGCATGCCACAGGATTGTGCTCCCGCACCAGGAGAACTGCAATGCTGAGTTGCCCGTTGTGCCACAGTAAACGAATTCATCGCTCAAGACGCAAAGGGAACATTGAAGAAGTCATTCTGGCCATGATTCTCGTGAAGCCATTTCGCTGCGAAAGTTGCGATTACCGATTTTTCCGTTGGTCAATCTCCGCAAGTCCCAATGCATCCCGGCCGGCAACGACGCCCTAATATAGATCCGCTCTTTCCGGATGTCCTGCATCATCTTCCCTCACCGATGTTTTTGTACGGCGTCTACGTCCTTATAGCCAGTGCCTTTGGAAAATACCGGGCTATCGATCGTGCCGCCAATTCGAAAGGGAAATTGCAGCTTACCGTCTTTCAATGTGGCTCCTGAGAAGCGGGCGATGGTGTTGGTGAAGAAGCCCTCCTTGGTGGTAATCTCCGCCAAGCCACGATAGTCTAGGGCGTCAGAGCCCGAGACGCTGACACTGCCCGAGCCATCCACATCGACTCCGTAACCGTCAATGTCGATCACGCGGCTGGAAATCCGCTGATTGGCCAGCTCCAGATCCGTGGTTATCAAGTTGAACGAGGAAGGATCATTCTTGGCCGGGCCAAGATCGTTGAAGTGCGCTAGCTTCATCAAATTCGCGTTGAGCTTCAGACTCGGCACCTTGCCGTTGCGCACCGTCACGTGGCCGGCGCCATGGATTCCCGCTAACGGGCGGAGCGTGTGCTCGATTTCTCCTGCTAACTTTACGTTCCCTTCCATTTTCCCGGTCATCTTTCCGCCGCTGTTTGGAAAGGCCGCCATAAGATGGGCCACGTTAATCCCGCTCAATCGCACATCGGTCTTAAAGCTTGCGTTCTTCCCCGACAAGTCAAAGGAGAGATCACCCGAGGCGCTTCCGCCATAGACTTCCGCTTTGACCTCCGTGAAAAAAGCGTGCCTCGACTCCAAGCGCAACGTGGAATTTAGATTTTTTACCACAACCGAGCCGAAGCGCAGAAGACCAGCCTTCAGGTTGCCCCGGCCATCCATCGTGGAAGAAGAAGGATTACTAATTCCGACCAAGTTCACCTGCTCCAATTCGCCGGAGATGTCGTGGGCTTCGAAGAAGATAGGACCCGCCGCGTCGGATGGCAAAAGGTTCGATGCTATCAGCTGCCCCCGCCTAATTTGTACCCTCGAAATCACTCCGAGAGGCAAGGTGTTTGCCGAAACTTTCGCTTGAGGATTCTCGAAATTCCACGGACCGTCGGGGTCCGAAGTTAGATTCAAGACTGGATCCTCGAGCACCAGCGACCTGATAACCACCTGCCGATGCAGGAGCGCGCCAACGCTAAGTTCAGCATCCATCCGCGCCACCTTGACGATATAACCGGACGGAAAGAGCGGAGGATTTTTTACGCCGAAATTGTCAATGCGAATCGATACTGGAAAAAACGTGAGCGCCATCCGCCCGATTTCGACCTGCTTTCCAGTTTTCTCCTGGAGATAGGCGATCGCCTCGGGCCGGTAACGGTCCACGTTGATGAGCGCGGGTACAACAAAAATAAGTGCGAGCAAGAGTATCGCTGCGATTCCAACCGCGATTAGGCCCGTTCTTCGGCGGATGGTCATAGCGACCTCCAGAATACAGTTATTTTTGGCGCGACGAGGAGGGCTATGAGAATGTAGATCTGCCTCCGCTTCGCAGCAATTAAATAGCGTCGATCGAGAAGAGCCACCCTTATCTGCTCACGGAGTACGGGCCGTCCGCCCCCGGGCGATAGTCGGAGTAAGTGAGAATTCTGTCTATGTTGAGACTCTTCAGGAAAAGTATTCTGGCGCTTGCCCGTACTTCGAGGCGTTTCGGCACCCAGACTGCGTCACCGACACAAGTCTGCTCCAGAATGATGTGCGAGCCACGCTGAACGCGGGCCACGAACAATCCCATCGAAAACGGCTGCGTTACCTCGCCATCGACCTTGATCCAGCCGAAGTCCTGCATGTCCACCCAAAGCTTGCCTTCCACCTTGGAGAACATCTTGCCGAACTTGCCGTGTGCGTGATAGCCCGGATGCGGCGTGGCATGAAGTACGTAGGCCCGCCTGCCGCCGACTACCTCTTCGCCGATGAGCTGGAAGTCGAAGGCCTCGAGCACGTCGCGCAGGAAAGACCTGTTTTCCTGATCCTTCCGGAGCCGCGCCGTCTGCTCCTCCGGCGTTTCGTGCCTCAGCTTTTCCAGATCCGCATCGCTTTTCCTCTGTTCCGCGGCCGATGGAGGCTGCCCGTTGTGCTCCATGAGCTGCTCGAAGCGAGCGCCGTTGACAAGAATCATTCTGGTGACTTCGACATTTTCCGATGTCACCTGCCCCAGCGAGTCCAGCCGTCGATCCTCATCACGCTCCATGTAGATGTAA
>DATNMX010000071.1:0-6240 GCA_035602135.1 Candidatus Dormiibacterota bacterium | reverse complement strand
GAGCGGATCAAAGCACTTTCCGTCTTTTGCAGGCGCACCAGCGTTTCCCGGCAGAGCTGCAGCAAGGGCCGCAGGCTCTCATCGATGTCCGGGTTGCTCTTCAGCAGTTCACGGAAGTAACCAACCTTGTGCAGCTTCTCTTTGTTGTAATTCACGCCGGCCTCCATCAGCAGGCCGGAGATTCTGTTTTTTAGCTGCACGGTCTGACGAACCAGCAGATTGCGATAGCGGAGCGTGCGTCGCCGCTCGCGAATCGCCGTCGGGGCCATGTAACACTCGGGCAGAAAATTGCAGCGCAGACCGTCGGCGATCTTCTTGGCATCAATGCGGTCGTTCTTTTTCTTGGCCGCTGCAATGGCCCGTAGCATCAGCGGATGCGCTACTTTCACTGCCGCTGCATGGGGCCGCAGGTGATCGTAGATCCAGCCGGTGAAGATGGTGGCTTCCATCGCTACCGTCCACGGCTGGGGGAGGGTTTTCATCCACTGGTCCAGGTCGAACCGCGTCGCCGAAATCTTGCCTTCGGCGTGAATTCGACCGCTGGCATCCTTTTCGCAGTAACTGATCGTTTTCTTGTGAACGTCTAAGCCGATGTAATACATACTTTCCATGGGGAGCCTCCTTGGTTGTGTCTGAATCAGCGGGGTCGCTGAGTTCAGTATTTCTACACCAAGCGCTCCTCCCAGACTTATTCATTCAAACAATACTTCCGCCTAGAGTACTGATCTGTCCGGCTGTACTTAATAAGAGCCTAGCCAGGATGGTGTTCCGTTTGAATCAACGCTCACGAACGACTTTAGCTGTTAAGACTCCTGCGAGTAAACTCCGAGCTAGTGTTGCGTCGACCCATTGAGACCGCCGTGCTAATCAGGCACTGACTGTGTTTGCCTAGATTTCACTTTAACGAGAGGATTGTATTTCGGACTTTGTCAGAGACAGAGCTTGTGCTTCAAATATTTCTATTGCAGGTCTCCAAACGCTACTTTCTGCCGTGCCAGTCTGCCCAGGTGTGCGAACGTCCGTCACGAAAAATACAACTGCAATTGCACCTTCCTTGGCGCAATCCATTGAGACGCCCTGTGCTGGCACGTCTATTGTGGCTCCGGGGCGAATGCCCAGAGGCAGGTCAACCGGCAAACCCAATCCTACTTTTTCTTTCCCCGTAGGATAAACCGCTACCCACCCAATTCGATAACCAGTGATTAGCTGGCTGCTTTCGCTTTGCAGGGAAAAGCTTTTGACACAGCCTCCACTAAAGCTGGATGAGCCTGGGGCAGTCTCGGGGGCAGCAACTCCGCAACCATCCGCAACCCCCGCGCAACCTGCGGTGTCAGGAGATTTAAGCGATTCCTTGGAAGTGATTGAAATAACTGGTGAACCGGGCAGGACTCGAACCTGCAACCCGCTGATTAAGAGTCAGCTGCTCTACCATTGAGCTACCGGTCCACAGACATAAAATTTTACACATGCCACATGCTTTTGTCGAACAACCTGAAGCGATGGAAATTGCAGAATCGCGCACTCCGCTTACTTCTTGCGCAAGGTCGCGGCCAATTTGCGCGCCACTTCTCGAGCACGCGGAAGATCTTCCGGATCGAATGATATCGCCGAAACACGCTGGTGCCCACCGCCGCCATGCTTTTCCGCCAGCGTCGCCAGATTTGCGTTTGCGGTAGCCTGATTCCAAGGATTCGTACCCAAAGAAACCTTGGCGCGTTGCGCCGACGCGCTGACGCTGACGGAATACACACATTTTGGGTGCAGCAAATAGGGAATAAATTTGTTGTAACCTTCGAGATCGAGATCGCTGACATCGAAAAAAATCACGCCGTCGCGCGCTTCGCTGCGTTCGCGGAGGATGCCGATTGATTTCCGATGGCGTTCGAGCAACGGCCCAAGATGTTTCGCCACAATCGGCAGCTTGACCATCTCGCTTAGGGGGCGATATGCCAGTTCCGGAATGATCAACGCCGGCAGGCCATTCTCGGGAGCTGCTTCGATCACTAGCGCGAGCTGAGTCGCGGGCTCGGCTAGTTCCACGGCAGCCTGCGCCGTCGGATATTGCGCTCCATCGATGATATCGCCCCAGTGGATTAACTCTTCGAGCGGCTGTGTATTAAATCCAAATTTTTCCTTGGACACCGTGGCGATCAGCTTGGTGCACGATTTGCAGTCCGGTGCATAGAACATGTGCGGCCCGGGCTGTTTGCGGAACTTTTCGGCGTCGGCGGGTGTCAGAAACGCACTCTGATGATGGTCGAACCACCAGGTCACTTTCGGCGAGTTCGAATATTTGAAGTCCACGATAACGTTTTCGTCGCCGTCAAAGAGCCCCTCGCTCCAAGGATGTGCCGCGCGGTGCGTCATCCCAGTGAAGCGAAATTCAGCGTTGGAATCGAATCGTTCACGATAGAAACGGTAAAAGAGCGCGGCGGACGCCGTGCCGTCAAAGCAGCGATCATGAAAGCAGAGCCGAACCCCGGTCATGAGAAAGCGAGAGCGCCTTTCCTTCTTTCAAAACTCAACAAACGTGGTGGAATAAAGCCTTTTACAATGGTGGGAGACTTCCGGAAAGTCAAGCGGAATAGAAACTTGCGAAGGGCGTCTTCTCCCTCTGCGAAAGAAAAGCCGCCGAAAATTCACCCTTCGCTCAGCACCAATCGATCAAACACAATTCGTCAAACGCGCTACTTCCCCGCGATTCCTTCGGCAATGCCCGCGGCGATCGGTACTTTATACAACTCGTGCTGATAGGCCTTGATCATTAACAAGACCCAGAGGACGAGACCTACTAAGCCTAGCAGCAACGAAATCATGGCCCAAACGCCAAACCCAAACAAGCCACCAAAGCTCGTAATTATTCCCAAACCGATCCTAAAAACGGTAAGCGCACCGAATACCACAATAGATTGCGCCGCGTGGAATCTTACAAAAGGCCTCTTATCGATCAGAAGAAAAATGATGCCGGTGACCCAACCGAGAACGTAACACAGCAATCCCGCCACATTCTCTGCCAGCCCTTCGCTGGAAGCGCTTGCTGCCGGAACTGCTGCTGCGGTTTGACTGGCACCGCACTTCGGACAAAACGCTGCACCGCCGAGTTCTGAGCCACACGCTTTACAAAATGCCATCGACTTACCTCCGGGACGTTTGGATGCGCGGAGCGTAACAAAAGACCCCTCCTGGCGCAACTTTTATCCTTCGCGATTCATTCGGCACTCCGGCCCTCTTAATTGTCAACCTCAGCTCTAAATGCTCCCTTGTTCCGGTAGACTCCTTCGTTGATGAATCACCCACTTCCTGTTTCGAACCCTGCCCCCCGGGGCGCTCCCATGCGACCTGAACTTTTCGATTGGCCCCGCGACATGACTCCGGCTGAACGCAAGTCGCTTCTCGCCGGCGGGCTAGGCTGGATGCTAGACGCGATGGATGTGATGTTGTACTCGCTTGTCCTCGCTTATTTGATCCGCGAATTTTCCATGGATACGCGCACGGCGGGCTTCCTCAATTCCCTTACGCTCGTGGCCTCCGCCATCGGCGGACTCATGTTTGGGTGGCTCGCTGACCGCATCGGGCGAACGCGGGCGCTGATGGCCTCTATCCTTATGTACTCCGTGGCGAGCGCTGCTTGCGGCTTTTCGCACTCGATCCCGCAGCTCGCCACGTTTCGCTTTTTACTTGGTTTGGGTATGGGAGGTGAATGGACGACAGCAGCCGCGCTGATTGCCGAGACCTGGCGCGCCCAGCATCGCGGTAAAGCTTTGGGAATGATGCAATCGGCCTATGCCATCGGCGAAGCGATCGCCGCGCTCGTGGTTGCCGTTGTGCTTCCGCATTTTGGCTGGCGTGCCGTGTTTTTTGTCGGAGTACTTCCCGCCCTGCTCGTATTGTGGATCAGGCACAGTGTCCCAGAACCTGCGCTCTGGACAGAGCGTCAAAGCAGGCCACGAAACCGCTCGTTAGGGCTGTTGCTGCAGAAAGACGTTCTTCGCAACGGTATCTTGGCAACGACCATGAACGCCTGCGCGATGTTCGGTTATTGGGGTCTGTTTACCTGGATTCCCGCCTACTTGTCGCTACCGGCCGCGCAAGGAGGACGCGGCCTCAGCCTGGCAAAGACCACAACGTTTTTTCTCGTCTTGTGCTTGGGAAAATGGCTGGGTTATGCATTGTTTGGATTTTTTGCGGACGCCTTCGGCCGGCGAAAACCATATTTCCTATACTTGCTGATGGCTGCCGTGCTCGTCCCGCTTTATGGTGCAGCTCACAGCCAATCTTGGCTTGTCGTGCTCGGTCCGTTCGTAGCGTTCTTTGGCACGGGATTCTTTTCCGGCTATGCAGCTATCGTCAGCGAAATTTTTCCGGGTGAAATGCGAGCTGCTGCGATGGGCCTGAGCTACAACATTGGCCGTGGTATCTCCTCGGTCGCGCCTTTCGCTGTAGGCGCTCTCGCCCTCCGCTACGGCATCGGTCCGGCCTTTTTTCTGCTATCGGTGGCTTTCTTGGCGGCCGCGGTTCTTGCTCTAGCGCTGCCGGAAACGCGTGGACGGCAACTTAGCTGAGATTAAGTGCCACATCAAGAGTTTGCAGGCGCGTCCCGCCGCCGCGTAACGTAAATTTCATGGGCGCATACGGTGCATGAGCCAGGGTTTTCTGAAAATCTACATCGTCTGCATAATGCCGTTTAGGGACGCGGCGCGCCAGGATGCTGACATTCAGCGGATCCCGACGGAACGGATACGGCGAAAGGGTTACTGCGTCGCGGCCTTCCCGCCGCAGGTCCAAGTCCGCTTCAGTACCCTGATTGTCGACAGGAACGTCTTCGATCGTCGCGTCTCCCGAAGAAGTTGTGCAGAAGTACAAGGACAGCCGGTCCAGCGTTTCCAAACGCTGCACATTGGCTTGCAAGGATTTTTCATCCGCATAAGTCTTGGTAATGGGGTTTCCGCGAAGATCGACTTTCAGTCGCAACTGTTGCAGCCGCAGGCGCTGCACGAATTCGTTCACGACTTGCATTTCATTTGCCTTCACGTACTTCGCGGAAAAACCCGGCATCGTCGCGCGCGTGCGGTCGTAAAGCCCGGCACTATGCATGCTGGCCAGCAGCGCAGCGTACTGGTCTATCTTTACGATGCGCTCCAGGCCGCGTTGATAGATTGCGATGTGCTCCTCGGTGGGAATAGACATAAATGTGTACGGCAAGAAGGTCGCGGGATCGATTTGGGGTAAGATTTCCCACTCGCTCCACCCATTATCGTGCTCCGTGGCGGCTAGACGAAACGATTCGACCGGCGCCGGTTGGATGAACTGGTCGTTACCCCATTCGCGAGCGAAAAATCCCGACAACACGGCATGGTCCGTCTGCCGGATCAGAATTAACTGCTCACCCTGTTCCTGAACAATCATTCCGATTACTGCCTTTCATCCGTTTCTTACCTGATGATGATTATGCCTAAGCTCCGACTACACAATCCAGTCGCCTCCATGATCTCAACAAGCAATTAGCTTCGGTGACCTTTTCATCCGCTCCCTATCCCGCTCCGATTAACGAAAAAAGGGTCGAGAAACGCTTCCGGTTGCAATCCCAACCAACTCTGAGGTTTCTTGCCTCCTGGTGACTCGTGGGTGCCAGCAAGAGAATTCCAGGAGGTACAGGTGACGTCAAAATTAAAAACCCATGGCAAACCTATACTTTTGTCAGCCGCATTCCAGATATCAGCAGACGCTACGTGCCGTACTATCCCTTTAAGAGTGCAGATGTCTCATTGTCTCTCAATTATCAGTGACTTATGTGGGCTATCAATTCCCCACTGCGCTTGGCGGTCAGGCAGATAAAGACTACGCCGTGCTGTGGATCGATAAAGACGAGGACGATGCGGAATGGCACTTAGGTTTTTACCGACTAGGCATCGATTTGATGGAGCTTAATCGCCGCCTCAATACGTCGGACAAATAGAATGGCGTCGCGTCCCGCAAAGGTATTAATTGCAAACTCTGAGTCGCGCCCTTATGGCCTCTTAGACTAGAAGCTGTTGCATAACCTAGTACAGGCTCCTGAAAAGAAGGTAGTTGAGTTTTCTCAGATGAGAGATAAGCAAGGTCAGCAGCGCCGAAGGAGGGCCGATGGCCCGGTCGGGTCCGTTGCTGACGGAAGTGCAGTGGAAGAAAATCGCTCCCTTGCTTCCCAAACCGCGCAAGCACCGCAAGGGTGGCCGTCCGTGGATCGAGAACCGTCGCGTG
>DATNMX010000070.1:0-2205 GCA_035602135.1 Candidatus Dormiibacterota bacterium | reverse complement strand
GTGAGTCGCGTACCACCAGACCATTCCTAAGGCAATTGCATCAGTCAATTCTCCCCATTTGCCTCAATTCACGCAGATATGCTCCGAGGGCTTCGCGCCAGCTTCGCAAATGGACGCCTTTCGCGTGAAGGCTGGCTGGTGAGAGCACAGAGTAAGCGGGGCGATTCGCGGGGCGACCCGCTTCAGCAGAGGTGATGGGAAGAACAGTCACGGAATCACGGCCGGCCTGGCGCAGAACTTCGCGGGCAAACTCGAACCAGGAACAGGAACCTTCGTTTGTGACATGCACGACTCCGCGGGAATCCATCCGGACCAGCACGCGAATCGCAGCCGCAAGGTCGCGACTGAATGTTGGCGAACCCACTTGATCGTTGACAACAGTAAGTTCGGGACGTGTTTCCGCAGCGCGCAGGATTTTTTCGGGAAAGGATGGCCCCGAGGCGCCAAACAACCATGACGTACGGGCGATGCACCAGTCCTTGTGGAACTGGCGGACCGCGTTTTCGCCATCCGCCTTGGACTTTCCGTACACGTTTAAGGGTGAGATGGAATCGTCCGGTTCGTAGGGCCGGGAAGATTTGCCGTCAAAGAGATAGTCAGTGCTGATATAGAACAGTCGAGAGCCGTGTTCGTGCGCCGCGCGAGCGACGTTCTCCGTACCTCGGGTATTGACGGAGTACGCCCGTTCGGGGTCATGCTCGCTGCCGTCGACGTCCGTGTAGGCAGCGGCGAGTACGATCCAATCGGGCCGTGTGCGGGCGATCAGCGCTCTCACTTGCGCGAGATCACGGATGTCGGCGTCTGCTGAACGCGCCGGGAGAAGTTCGTCGGATTTCCATTCCTGAAGCAGATCGGTGCCCAGCATGCCGCCGGCGCCCAGAACTAGTATGCGCATGGGGCTATTTGTGCTGCGTTTCCCAGTCGTAGGCAATGTTGGGGTCGTTGTAAGGCAGTCGGAGTTCATCGGCTGGGTTATAGTGGCGGTCTGTCATATAAAGAAGCTGAATCGGATCGACTCCTAAGGCTTTGTATCCATGGCCGATGCCGGGCGGAATGAGAATCTCCCAGGGGCGGAGTCCTCCGGTATAGATCGTGTTGGTCTGGCCAAACGTTCTCGAATGACGCCGCAGGTCGTAGAGAAAAACCTGAACCATCCCGGTCACGGGGGCCCACAGATCGGTTTGCTCCGCATGGTAGTGGATCGCCTTAATTGTGTTGGGATATGTGAGAGTGAGAGAAATCTGAATCTTTCGCGCGCCGTCCGGCACCATATCGGCGGCGAGCCCTCGGCCAAGCCGCGCAATTTCGGTGAAAAAACCGCGGTCATCGGGATAGATCTGGAGCGGCTCGATTCGGATACCGTCAATGAGATCAGTCGAGTCCGGCTTGGCAATTATTTTGCCAAGCGATTTCTCGGTTCGTTTGAGAATTGCCAATTCCATTCCGTTACGTGTCCCGAGGGAGACAATTCCTTCATCGCTTATCTGCTTTGCGGACATTTCTGCAATCATTTTCATGCCTCTTATCGATTAAATCAGAAATTCTCCCGGCACGCACTGAGAAATACGCCTACGTACCCGAGGTTTGGCTCAGCGCCCGGCGCGCCTCGCTGGCAAGCGGCGATTTCGGGTCGAGGCTAATAGTTTTCTCGAACTCCGTGCGAGCCCTGGCCAAATCATTGAGTTTTTGATACGTCAAACCGAGGTGGTAGTGATACGTCAGGTTACCTGGAACTTTCTTGACGGCATCTTCGAAGAAGGGCGCGGCAACCGAGTACGCTCCGTTGTGGTAATACGCCCAGCCAAGCGTATCTGCGGAATTCGGCAGGTTCGGCAGTCCGCGCCGAGCGGTCTGAGCAAGCGTAAGCGCTACATTCACACTTTCCCTATGCTCGATCATGAGGTAAGCCAGGTTGTTCGCTGCGAGCGCGTCTTCGGGTTGGATCGCCAACGCCTTCTGGTAGAGGATCTGGGCTTGCTGCCAATTGCCCTGGCCCTCAAAAACGCCGCCCAACGCGACATAGAGCCGGACATCATTTGGCGCAACTGCAATGGCTCGTTGATAGTTCGCAATCGACTGATCAAACTTTCCAAGTGATGAGTCTAATCTTGCAAGCAGGACGAGTGCACTGACGTTTTGTCCGTCCATTTCCACGGCCCGTTCCATGGAGTGTTCAGCTTCTTCCGGCTGGTTGTTTTGAAGCAG